>NZ_JSZC01000004.1:0-323370 GCF_000805795.1 Enterobacter sp. FB
CACAGCTGGACGTCAACTGGTACCAGAATGACGTAGGTCCATTCGACACC
The DNA here is from genome assembly GCF_000805795.1 of Enterobacter sp. FB. NCBI lineage: Bacteria > Pseudomonadati > Pseudomonadota > Gammaproteobacteria > Enterobacterales > Enterobacteriaceae > Enterobacter > Enterobacter sp. FB. The sequence goes on from NZ_JSZC01000004.1 coordinate 51, forward strand.
CGGATTTACGCTCAGGCAGTGCATTTCGTTAACACGAATTCGGATATGCCTGAAGCCACGCGTGTTCACCTTGAGCCGACGATCAATCTGCCGTGGTCAAACGACTGGGCAAGCCTGAATACCGAAGCCAAGCTGATGGCGACTCACTATCAGCAAAAAATCTTGATAATTACAACTCCACTAACAGTGCGCATCTCGAAGAGTCGGTCAACCGAACGCTCCCTCAGTTTAAAATGGACGGCAAGCTGATTTTCGAGCGTGATATGGCCCTGCTGGCGGATGGTTATACCCAGACGCTTGAACCGCGTATGCAGTATTTGTACGTGCCATATCGCGACCAGAGCAACATTCAGAACTACGACTCCTCTTTACTGCAGTCTGACTATAGTGGTCTGTTCCGTGACCGTACCTACGGAGGTCTGGACCGTATCGCCTCAGCGAATCAGTTAACGACCGGCGTCACAACACGTGTTTATGATGATGCAGCCGTTGAACGTTTTAACGTTTCTGTGGGTCAAATCTACTACTTCACAGAGTCTCGCACGGGCGATGACAATATTCAGTGGGAGAAAGACAACAAAACGGGAGCAATAGTTTGGGCGGGAGATACCTACTGGCGTATGACTGACCGTTGGGGCCTGCGTGGCGGTGTGCAGTATGACACGCGTCTCGACAACGTTGCTAACAGTAGTGCCGCCATAGAGTATCGTCGTGATGAAGATCGCATGATTCAGGTAAGCTATCGCTACGCTAGCCCGGAATACATTCAGGCAACGCTACCGAAAAGCAATGACCAGAACAGCATCAACTACTGGAAATCACCGCAATATTCGGATGGTATTTCTCAGGTCGGTGCGGCAGCGAGTTGGCCTATCGCCGACCGTTGGTCAATCGTAGGCGCTTACTACTTTGACACTAACGCCAATAAAGCTGCTGACCAGATGGTAGGTCTGCAATATAACTCCTGCTGCTACGCGCTGCGTGTCGGTTACGAACGTAAGCTTAACGGCTGGGAAAACAATCAGAGCAAATACGATAACGTGATTGGCTTTAACTTCGAGTTACGCGGCCTGAGTTCCAACTACGGTCTGGGTACGCAGAAAATGCTGCGCTCGAACATTCTGCCTTACCGCAGTTCCTTGTAATGTGCTTGATTTGCAACGTAATCCGCTTTGCGGTTAATTGAAATGGAAAAAGTATGAAGAACTGGAAAACGCTGCTGCTCGGTGTCGCTATGGTTGCGAATACCAGCTTCGCGGCCCCCCAGGTTGTTGATAAAGTCGCTGCTGTGGTTAACAACGGCGTCGTGCTTGAAAGTGACGTTGACGGTCTGATGAAATCGGTGAAGCTCAATTCGGGCGAAGCGGGTCAGCAGCTTCCGGATGACGCCACGCTGCGCCACCAGATCCTGGAACGCCTGATCATGGATCAGATCGTTCTGCAAATGGGGCAGAAAATGGGTGTGAAGGTCACTGACGAGCAGCTCGATCAGGCGATCGCTAACATCGCGAAGCAGAACAATATGTCTTTAGACCAGATGCGCAGCCGTCTGGCCTATGACGGCATCAGCTACGCTACCTACCGTAACCAGATCCGTAAAGAGATGCTGATTTCGGAAGTGCGTAACAACGAAGTGCGTCGCCGCGTTACTATCCTGCCTCAGGAAGTGGACGCGCTGGCAAAACAGGTGGGTAACCAGAACGATGCAAGCACAGAGCTGAACCTGAGCCACATTCTTATCCCACTGCCAGAGAACCCTACGTCCGATCAGGCTGCGGAAGCAGAAAGCCAGGCACGTTCAATTGTCGAACAGGCGCGTAACGGCGGTGACTTTGGCAAGCTGGCCATCACCTACTCCGCAGACCAACAGGCGCTGAAAGGCGGCCAGATGGGCTGGGGACGTATTCAGGAGCTGCCATCCCTCTTTGCTCAGGCACTGAGCACGGCTAAGAAAGGCGATATCGTCGGTCCAATCCGTTCAGGCGTGGGCTTCCACATTCTGAAAGTGAACGATCTGCGCGGCCAGAGCCAAAATATCTCCGTTACCGAAGTTCACGCTCGCCACATTCTGCTGAAGCCGTCACCAATCATGACTGACGATCAGGCGCGTGCGAAGCTGGAACAGATTGCGGCAGATATTAAGAGCGGTAAAACCTCGTTTGCGAAGGCAGCAAAAGAGTTCTCTCAGGATCCTGGCTCTGCTAACCAGGGTGGCGATCTGGGCTGGGCAGCGGCGGATATTTACGATCCTGCCTTCCGTGACGCGTTGATGAAGCTGAACAAAGGCCAGATCAGCGCGCCGGTCCACTCTTCGTTTGGCTGGCATCTGATCGAGCTGATGGACACTCGTAACGTTGATAAAACGGATGCAGCACAGAAAGACAGAGCCTACCGCATGCTGTTTAACCGTAAGTTCTCTGAAGAAGCAGCCACCTGGATGCAGGAACAACGCGCCAGTGCTTACGTGAAAGTGCTGAGCAACTAATGAAACAGCATCGTGTTGTTATCACGCCCGGCGAACCCGCCGGGATTGGACCTGACCTCGTTGTCCAGCTTGCCCAGCGCAGCTGGCCAGTAGAACTGGTTGTCTGCGCCGATGCAACACTGTTACAAGACCGGGCAGCGATGCTCGGTCTGCCTTTAACGCTCATCCCTTACGTTGAAGGTCAACAGCCTGCACCGCAGCAAGCCGGTACCCTCACCCTTCTTTCTGTTCCCCTTCGTACGCCGGTCATTCCCGGCCAGCTCAGCACGGAAAACGGCCATTATGTCGTTGAAACCCTTGCGCGCGCCTGCGACGGTTGCCTGAAGGGTGAATTTGCCGCCCTGATTACCGGCCCCGTCCACAAAGGCGTCATCAACGAAGCGGGCATACCGTTTACCGGGCATACGGAGTTCTTTGAAGAGCGCTCGCACAGTCCGAAAGTGGTGATGATGCTGGCGACGGAAGAAATGCGCGTTGCTCTGGTGACCACCCATCTGCCGATCAAAGCGATTCCGGATGCGATCACGCCTGAACTCCTGCGCGAGATCATCGGGATTTTGCATCACGATCTGCAGACAAAATTTGGGATCCCGCAGCCGCATGTGCTGGTCTGCGGCCTGAATCCGCACGCCGGCGAAGGCGGGCACATGGGTACCGAAGAGATCGACACCATCATTCCGGTACTCAACGAAATGCGGGCGAAGGGGATGAATCTCAGTGGTCCGCTGCCTGCGGATACCCTTTTCCAGCCGAAATACCTGGATAATGCCGACGCCGTGCTCGCGATGTACCACGATCAGGGCCTGCCCGTGCTAAAATACCAGGGCTTTGGCCGCGGCGTGAATATCACCCTCGGTTTACCCTTTATTCGAACGTCCGTTGACCACGGTACTGCGCTGGATCTGGCAGGCCAGGGGAAGGCGGATGTCGGCAGTTTTATTACGGCGCTTAATCTCGCCATCAAAATGATTGTTAATACTCAATGACTAATCGAGTCCATCAGGGCCACTTAGCCCGTAAACGTTTCGGGCAAAACTTCCTAAACGATCAGTTCGTGATCGAAAGCATTGTCTCGGCTATTAATCCGCAAAAAGGCCAGGCGATGGTCGAAATCGGCCCGGGTCTTGCCGCGCTGACCGAGCCGGTAGGCGAACGCCTCGACGAACTGACCGTCATCGAACTGGACCGCGATCTGGCCGCACGCCTGCAAACGCACCCGTTCCTCGGGCCGAAGCTGACCATCTATCAGCAGGACGCCATGACCATGAACTTCGGCGAACTGTCAGAAAAAATGGGTCAGCCGCTGCGCGTATTCGGCAACCTGCCGTATAACATCTCCACGCCGCTCATGTTCCACCTCTTTAGCTATACTGATGCCATTGCCGACATGCACTTCATGTTGCAAAAAGAGGTGGTTAACCGCCTGGTTGCAGGCCCGAACAGTAAAGCGTATGGTCGTTTAAGCGTGATGGCGCAATATTACTGCAACGTGATCCCGGTACTCGAAGTACCGCCGTCAGCGTTCACACCACCACCGAAAGTGGATTCAGCGGTTGTGCGCCTTGTGCCGCACAAAACGAAACCGTACCCGGTAAAAGATCTGCGTGTACTGAGCCGCATCACCACTGAAGCTTTTAACCAGCGTCGTAAAACGATCCGTAACAGCCTCAGCAATTCCTTCACCGTTGAGGTGTTAGCTGAGCTTGGGATCGACCCGGCAATGCGTGCGGAGAACATCTCCGTAGAGCAGTACTGCAAGCTGGCTAATTACATCAGCGAAAATGCGCCGCCGAAGGAGAGTTAAGCCATGATTGATTCGCCCCGCGTATGTGTCCATGTACAAAGCGTTTATGTTGAATCACAGTCCTCACCGGATGAAGAACGTTTTGTCTTTGCTTACACCGTGACCATTCGCAATCTGGGGCGGACGCCCGTGCAGCTGCGCGGGCGCTACTGGCTTATCACCAACGGCAATGGCCGCGAAATCGAAGTCCAGGGGGAAGGTGTGGTCGGTGAACAGCCTCATATCGCCCCTGGCGAAGAGTATCAGTACACCAGCGGCGCGGTGATTGAAACGCCGATGGGTACCATGCAAGGCCATTATGAAATGGTCGACGTCGATGGCAATGATTTCCGCGTTGCCATTCCTGTGTTCCGTCTCGCCGTAACCACACTCATTCATTAATCTAATGTCTACATATCTGATTGGCGACGTTCACGGTTGCTACGATGAACTGATCGCATTATTAAAACAGGTCGACTTTACGCCAGGACAGGACACACTCTGGCTGACGGGCGATTTAGTCGCGCGTGGCCCCGGCTCCCTTGAAGTATTACGTTTCGTCAAATCGCTAGGCGACAGCGTGCGCATGGTGCTGGGCAATCACGATCTGCATCTGCTGGCGGTGTTCGCCGGGATCAGCCGCAACAAACCTAAAGATCGCCTCACCCCGCTGCTGGATGCGCCAGATGCCGACGATCTGATTAACTGGCTGCGCCGTCAGCCGCTGCTGCAGGTCGACGAAGAGAAAAAGCTGGTCATGGCGCATGCCGGGATCACGCCACAATGGGATCTTGAGACGGCGAAAACCTGTGCGCGCGACGTTGAGGCGGTGCTGGCGAGCGACTCCTATCCTTTCTTCCTCGATGCCATGTACGGCGATATGCCGAACCACTGGAGCGAGGATCTCAGCGGTCTGGCGCGTCTGCGCTTTATTACCAACGCCTTCACCCGCATGCGTTTCTGCTTCCCGAACGGACAGCTGGACATGTATTCCAAAGAGACGCCGGAGAGCGCGCCCGCTCCGCTAAAACCGTGGTTTGCCATTCCGGGGCCGGTGACAAGTGAGTACAACGTGGTATTTGGTCACTGGGCTGCACTGGAAGGAAAAGGAACGCCGGAAGGGATCTACGGCCTGGATACCGGATGCTGCTGGGGCGGAGAGTTAACCTGCTTACGCTGGGAAGATAAAACTTACTTTGTTCAGCCGTCCAACCGACAGCTGGATTTAGGGGGAGACGAGGCGGTTGCCTCCTGATATGCACTTCCCTCTCCCGGCCGGGAGAGGGAAAAAATCACTTAACGACGTTCCAGAATCTCGAAGCAGTAGCTGTGAGAATTCTGTGCATCCGCGTCGTGGAATTCACTGAATACCGATTCCCACTCGTCCGGATCGTAGTCAGGGAAATGGGTATCCCCTTCCACTTCCGCATCAATGTGGGTCAGATACAGCTTCTGCGCTTTTGGCAGGAACTGCTCGTACACGCGCCCGCCGCCAATCACCATGATCTCTTCGGCATTGCCGCATGCAGCAATCGCCTCGTCGACTGATTTTACCCATTCGACGCGATCGTCAGTGCCCGGCTGGCTGCTGATAACGATATTTTTACGGCCCGGCAATGGACGACCAATCGACTCCCAGGTCAGGCGGCCCATCACTACCGGCTTGTTTAACGTAGTACGTTTAAACCATGCGAGATCGGCAGGCAGGTTCCACGGCATGGCATTTTCCATACCGATAACGCGGTCCACCGCCAGCGCTGCAATCAGACTGATCATTGAAAATTTCCCGGATGCAAAAAATTGCCGCCACTATACGGAAAGCTTAATCTTTCGTCGACTGGCGGCAGGGTAAAGATAAAGAAATTTTTTATTATTGCTGGCAACTCCACTTCACGCGGAAGGTTTACTCTCCGGCTCGTCAGCCGGATCCCCGGTATGCTTGCCCTCTTCCGTTCCCTGCCAGCCGTGACGCTGGATCAGCGACAGGTGATTACGGTCCTCGTTAATGATTTCCGTCAGCATCGCGCTGGTGCGTTTAAACACCGCCGCACGCTCGGTGGCCGTACTCCCGGCCATCGCCGCCATCTCTTCGACCATCTCGGTGTTAAAGCGGCGGAACAGGTCCGCACGCTCGCGCGCTTCGTACGCGCCGAGCCCCAGATTTTCCAGCGCCATGCGGCCAGACTTCAGCGCGCCTTCAAAGGTTTCACGCTCCGGTGCTTCTACCCCCGCCTGCCGCAGCCGGATATAGTGATCAACATCGCGGGCGCGTGAAATGATGGTCAGATTCGGGAAATGTTCTTTCGCCATTTCCACCATCTGCAGGCTGGTCTCCGGATCGTCAATGGCGTTAATCAACACCTCCGCTTTTGCCGCCCCGGCAGATTCCAGCAGATCGACGCGGGTCGCGTCGCCGTAAAACACCTTCATATCAAATTTTCGCAGGGTATCGACATGGTCGGGGTCGTGATCGAGGATAACCATTTTCACTCCGCTGGACAGCAGCAGACGGCCAACGATCTGCCCGTAGCGGCCAAATCCGGCAATAATGACGCGCGGCTGCTCTTCGTCAATTTCATCGGCTTCGCGCTCCTGCTCGCTACCCGATTTTTCCAGACGCGTCAGCACCACCAGCAGAATAGGCGTCGCGGCCATCGACAGCGCGACCGCGAGCGTCAGCGCTTTCGCCCATTCTGGGTCGAGGACATTTGCCATCTGTGCTGCGCCAAAGACCACAAACGCAAATTCACTCCCCTGCCCCAGCAGAACCGCAAACCAGCTGCGCTGCTTATTCGGCACCTTGAGCGGACGCGCAATCAGCCACAGCATCGCCATTTTAATGATCAGGAAGCCAACCAGCAGGATGACGATCCGCAGCGGGTGCGTCACCAGCGTGCCGAAGTCGACGGACATCCCCACGCCGATGAAAAACAGCCCCAGCAGCAAGCCTTTAAACGGCTCGATATCGCTTTCCAGCGCGTGACGGTATTCGGAACTCGCCAGCAGAACGCCCGCCAGGAAGGCCCCCATCGCCATCGACAGCCCGGCTTCCTCCAGCAGCAAACCAAAGCCAAACACCAGGAAGAGCGCCACGGCGCTGAACACTTCGCGAAGGCCCGAGCGGGCAACGAACCGCAGCAGTGGACGGGTGACGTAGCGACCAAGCAGTACCACCAGCGCCAGCGCCCCCACCACTTTTAATGCCGACAGCGCAAACGCCCCCAGCGTCGTGGCGGAACCGCTGGCCGCCAGCAGTGGGATCATCGCCACCAGCGGGATAGCGGCAATGTCCTGGAACAGCAGCACCGAGAACGCGCTGCGTCCCATCTGGGAGACCGTCAGATTGCGCTCGTTCATGGCCTGCATGGCAATGGCGGTCGAGGAGAGCGCCAGCGTCATGCCGATAAGCTCTGCCACTTTCCAGTCCATGCCCAGCAGGATGCAGAACCCACCCAGCAGCAGGCCGCAGGCCACCATCTGCAGCGCCCCGCCGCCAAACACCGAGGCGCGAAGCTTCCACAGGCGCTGCGGATCGAGTTCCAGACCAATCACAAAGAGCATCAGCACAACGCCGATTTCAGCGAAATGGAGGATTGCCTCTGCATCCGTCACCAGTCGAAAGCCCCACGGCCCAATGACGCAGCCCGCAATCAGATAGCCGAGAACAGAGCCCAGTCCCAGGCGAACCGCCACGGGCACAATCAGCGCCGCCGCGCCGAGGTATATCAGCGCCTGTATCAGCGTATGGCTATCCATGGTGCGCCTCCTGCCACTCAAGTAAGCGTTGTTTATAATGGCGCGCCTGCGCCTGCAGCGTTTCATCGTCGCAGACAAAGGTGCAGTGCATCGCAAAAGGCGGGAGCCAGTTCAGCCCGCAATAAAGTGCGGTCGCCTGCAGCGGCTGTGCCAGAACCTCAAACCCCGGGAAGGAACCAATATCAAAGTGGCTTTCCCCTCCACCCGTGGTGACCGCCCACATCAGGCTTTTCCCTTTTAGGGCATGGCCATTGTGGCCATACGCCCAGCCGTGGGAGAAGACTTTATCAATCCACAATTTCAGGAGCGGGGGCGTGCTGTACCACTGCATGGGATGCTGCCAGACGATCAGATCGGCACGGGAGAGCGCCTCCTGTTCGGCGGCAATATCGATGTTGAAATCGGGATAGAGTTGATAGAGGGAACGTATCTCGACGTTTTCAAGCGTCCTTACCTGCTCAAGCATCCGCTTATTCGCATGCGAGTGCTGCGGATAGGGGTGCGCGTAAATTATGAGTATCATCAAATGGCCTGTCTTCTTCTCTTCTTGTAGCAGTGAGTGTAGACAGTTAACCCGCCCGGTGAAAGGGGCGCAGCAGCCATGAAAAGGAAAGCGCAGCTATTGGTAATCATCATTCGTTGGACGATTTTTCCTCTCCAAAAAATCCAGGATGTGAATATCTCACTTCAATCCATATAGGAATGAGATATTTTAAGAAAATCTAAAATAATTATTTAATAAATCGATCTATACATAAAACATTGAAAAAATAATAATTTTACGCTCTTTGTAGCGAGCTCATTCTTTTTCTCCGCATACTGACGTGATTTTAATACGTCGTATCGCGCCTTTCTAATTCAAATGGATGTGTAAATGAGCAACAAACATTTCAGACTCAATAAAACGACTAAAACTCTGGGAAGTCTCTTTCCTGCCCTATTGTTATTCACCCCCGCCGTCGCTTTTGCCAGCACGATTGACCAATCAACCTCAATTCCACAAAACTTCTCCACCGACGCTGAATACGTCATTAATAAAGACGTTACGATAACCTCTTCCGGGAATGAAGCTGCCGTCTCCGTTACAGGATTTAACGTAAAAACGGTCACCAACCAGGGTAATATTTCTGGAATGGAAAATGGTCTGGAGATTAATACTCGTGCGCAACATGTCATTATTAATAACGATCTCAACGCAAATATTACATCTACAACTGGCAACGCCATTAACATCGAGTCAATGCTGGGAGATTTAAATAATGAGGGGAATATTTCCGGTTCTGAAAATGGAATCTTTGTCAGTGAGTCCTCTTCTGCAATAAATATTAACAACAAGTCATCGGGTGTGATAAAAGGCAAGACAGGTATCAACGCCCAAACAGGTGCCGGTATAAATAACAGCGGTACAATAAGCGGTACAAGTGACAACGGTATTACCGTGAGCGAAGGCAATTCAAAAATCACCAATACTGGAACCGTTCAGGGTGCGCAAAACGGCATCAACGTAACGGATACGGCGAAAGTTGATATCATTAACAACGGTTCGATCGGTGGTGGCGGTACGGCTATTACGTTTGCCAGCAGCAAAAATAATACGTTGGTGCTTGACACTGGCTCGTCACTGAAAGGCGACGTCATTTCGAGCATCTCTAAAGGAAATACGATAACCCTGGCAGGAACCGGCACAGAAGACAGCAATTTTGTTGGCTTATCGGAAGGCGATGGCTTTGCTTCTTTAGAAATGGACGGCGAAAGCTGGGCGCTCTCAGGGAATATCGACATTATCGGTTCTGGCAATTCGCTGCTGGTTAACAGCGGTGATTTAATCCTGTCGGGGAATGTGTCTAATGCAGGTACGACTCTCGTTGCCAAAGATGCTTCTCTCCAGCTGGGTGATGGTACGAAAACCGCGACGCTGAGTGGTGGACTGACCAACAACGGCACACTTATTTTTAATCAGGGCAGTAATACGGCGTTCGTCACCGGCATTACCGGTAGCGGCAATGTTGAAAAAGTGGATTCCAACACCCTGACGCTAACCGGCAAAAACACCTACACGGGTGATACCGTTCTGCATAGCGGCACCACTCTGGTCGCTGTTGGTTCAACGCTTGGTACAAAGAGTAGCAACGCGACGATTACTGTCGAAAATGGCGCTCAGTTTGCCACTGCTGGCGAAGTAAACGACAATATCAACATCCTCACGGGTGGTACGCTGGCAGCATGGAATGCGATTCAGGGTAACGATACGCTGAGCGTTTCAGGTATCGATACGGTCAACGGCAACGTCACCAATGGTGGCACACTGTTACTCAGCGCCGCCAATCACAGCGTTGGCAATAATTTCACTATTAACGGCGACTATACCGGCTCTGCGGGCAGTCAGATCGTGATGAACAGTACCCTGGGTGAAGACAACTCGCCAACCGATCATCTCACCATTACCGGCAGCAGCTTTGGCCAGTCCGACGTCAGCGTGAACAACATTGGCGGCCTGGGCGCGCAAACCGTTAACGGCATGGAAATTGTCAGCATTGGCGGCAGCTCCGAAGCCCAGTTGACCCTTGCCAAACCGGTGGTTGCCGGTGCGTGGGAATATAATCTCTATCAGCACAGCAACGGCAACTGGTACCTGGAGTCAAAGGCCACGCCTTCCGATGAACCGTCTGATAATACCGACAACGGTGGTAACACCGACAACGGCAGCAATAGCGGTCCCGAAGTCATGGCTCCTGAGGTCGGCGCTTACTTAGGTAACTACCTTGCCGCGCAGAGCATGTTCCTGCACAAGCGTGACGATCGCGATCAGATCACCTTCCGTAACGAGGAAGATCTCAACACCTGGATGTACGTCAAAGGCCGCTACCATGAAAACAATGCGGGCGGTGACAAAGTCAGCTATGACACCACCATCACTGTCCTTCAGGTAGGCAGCGACTTCATGAGTAAGCCCATGGACAACGGCATCCTGCGTGCGGGTGGCATGTTCGGGGCAGGTCAGGCGAAGACCCACTCTGATGCAAAACACAACGTACGTGATGCGCAGGGCAAAGTGGATGGCTTTAACGTCGGCCTGTATGCAACCTGGCAGGAAGATCAGAAGCTGCGTCTGGGCAGCTACGTTGATACCTGGGCCGCCTATAGCCGGTACAACAATAAAGTGACCAGCAACCGTAATGATGAAGATTACGACAGTGAAGGCTTCGCGGCATCCGTCGAAGTGGGCCATGCATGGGTGATTGATTCAGAAAATGAGCGCACCTGGAAAATCGAACCTCAGGCGCAGGTTATCTACAGCTATCTGGATCAGGAAAACCATACCGATCGCGACGGCGTGCGGATTACCACGCTGGACAACGACGGTCTGTTTGGTCGTCTGGGCGTCAAATCAAGCTACTTCGAACAGAAAGACGTGAAAGCCTGGCAGCCGTACGTTGCCGTGAACTGGCTGAAAGGCGCAGGTCAGAACGATCTGGCGTTTAACGGCGAGACCGTCAGCAACGATACGCCGGAAGATCGTGGTCAGTTAGAGCTGGGCGTCACCGGCAACCTGAACGAAACCACGACGCTCTCCCTGCGCGCCAGCGGCGAGTGGGGTGAGAACAGCTATGCTGCTTATGGCGGTCATATCCTGCTGAACCACCGCTGGTAATCGTTCCTGAAAGACTAAAAGCCGTGGCAAACGCCACGGCTTTTTTTATTAGTTATCCAGCTCGCCCATTGATTTCACCTGATCGCGGTTGATCTGCTCGGTCTGACCCGTTTCCGCATTTTTATACGACACCAGACCGGTATCGTCATCGACCTGCGGTTTTCCGTCGGTGACAATGGTTTTGCCATCGGTGGTTTTCACTGCCTGGTTAGAGGAACAGCCCGCGACGGTAAACGTTGCAGTGGCGGCAAGAAGGGTGGCGATCAGTAATTTATTTTGCATGGTGTTTTCCCCTGCTCTCAGTTGAATTTCGTTATCGACCTAACAATTTTAGGCTAACTGACTGAAAGAAGATAAAAAACCAGAAGGTTCTGAAGATGGGGTGAATGCCCGGCAACCGAACGGCACCGGGCATTTTTACTTACTTGCTAATCTGCGCGTGCATTTCCTGAACCGAAATCACCTTCTCGGTAGCATCCGCATTCAGCGCCATGGCCGTTGCGAAACCGCCGTTCAGGGTGGTGTCGTAGTGCACTTTGTACTGCAGCGCGCTGCGGCGAATCAGCTTGGAGTCTTCAATCGCCTGGCGGCCTGCGGTGGTGTTGATGATGTAGGTGTATTCGCCATTCTTGATACGATCCTGAATGTGCGGACGACCTTCATGCACCTTGTTCACCAGACGCGGGTTGATACCCGCTTCGCCCAGCACAATTGCCGTACCGTGGGTCGCGTCCAGCTCAAAGCCCTGCTTCAGCAGCTTGGCTGCCAGGTCAACCACGCGCTCTTTATCGCCTTCGCGAACGGAGAGCAGCGCACGGCCCGATTTTCTCATGGTAGAGCTGCTGCCCAGCTGCGCCTTGGCAAACGCTTCTGCGAAGGTGCGACCCACGCCCATCACTTCCCCGGTTGAGCGCATTTCTGGCCCTAACAGCGGGTCAACGCCCGGGAATTTGTTGAACGGCAGCACCACTTCTTTCACCGAGTAGTACGGTGGAATGATCTCTTTGGTCACGCCCTGCTGTGCCAGCGTCTGGCCTGCCATCACGCGCGCCGCCACTTTCGCCAGCGGAATACCGGTGGCTTTAGAGACGAACGGTACGGTACGTGCCGCACGCGGGTTGACTTCAATCAGGTAGACTTCGTTATCTTTCACCGCGAACTGGACGTTCATCAGGCCGCGAACCTGCAGCTCGAAGGCCAGCTTCTGCACCTGCTGGCGCATCACGTCCTGAATCTCCTGGCTCAGGGTGTACGCTGGCAGAGAACAGGCGGAGTCGCCGGAGTGCACGCCCGCCTGCTCGATATGCTCCATGATGCCGCCAATCAGCACCATTTCGCCGTCGCAGATGGCGTCAACGTCCACTTCTACCGCATCGTCGAGGAAGCGGTCGAGCAGCACTGGTGCATCGTTGGAGACGCTCACCGCCGTCTGGAAGTAGCGACGCAGGTCGGCTTCGTCGTAGACGATTTCCATCGCGCGGCCGCCCAGGACGTAGGAAGGACGCACCACCAGCGGGTAGCCAATCTCTTTCGCCTTCTCTACGGCCTGTTCGATGGCCGTCACCGTGGCGTTCGCCGGCTGTTTCAGCTTCAGACGGTCAACCGCCTGCTGGAAACGCTCGCGGTCTTCCGCGCGGTCAATCGCATCCGGGCTGGTACCGATAACCGGTACGCCTGCCGCTTCCAGCGCGCGCGCCAGCTTCAGCGGAGTCTGGCCACCGTACTGCACGATAACGCCTTTTGGCTTCTCGATGCGCACGATTTCCAGCACGTCTTCCAGCGTCACCGGCTCGAAGTAGAGGCGGTCAGAGGTGTCGTAGTCGGTGGAGACGGTTTCCGGGTTACAGTTGACCATGATGGTCTCGTAACCGTCTTCACGCAGCGCCAGCGAGGCGTGTACGCAGCAGTAGTCGAACTCGATGCCCTGGCCGATACGGTTTGGACCGCCGCCCAGCACCATAATCTTGTCGCGGTCAACTGACGGATTCGCTTCGCACTCGTCTTCATAGGTGGAGTACATGTACGCGGTGTCGGTAGAAAACTCTGCCGCACAGGTGTCGACGCGCTTGTACACCGGGTGCAGGTCATACTGGTCGCGCAGCTTGCGGATTTCCGCTTCGCGCACGCCCGCCAGCTTAGCCAGACGCGCGTCGGCGAAGCCTTTACGCTTCAGCATGCGCAGGAAGTCTGCGTCCAGGCCGTTGATGCCCAGCTCAGCCACTTTCTCTTCCAGACGCACCAGCTCTTCAATCTGTACCAGGAACCAGCGGTCGATGTTGGTCAGGTTGAACACGCCGTCGACGGACAGGCCGGCACGGAAGGCGTCGGCGATGTACCAGATGCGCTCCGCACCCGCGTCTTTCAGCTCGCGGCGGATTTTGGTCAGCGCTTCAGGGTCGTCCAGGCTCACTTTCGGGTCAAAGCCGGTCGCGCCCACTTCGAGGCCGCGCAGCGCTTTCTGCAGGGATTCCTGCTGCGTGCGGCCAATCGCCATCACTTCACCGACGGATTTCATCTGGGTGGTCAGGCGGTCGTTGGCGCCGGCAAATTTCTCGAAGTTGAAGCGTGGAATTTTAGTCACAACGTAGTCGATGGACGGCTCGAAGGACGCAGGGGTGCGGCCACCGGTGATGTCGTTCATCAGCTCGTCGAGGGTATAACCCACCGCCAGTTTCGCCGCCACTTTCGCAATCGGGAAGCCGGTCGCTTTAGAGGCCAGCGCGGAGGAACGGGACACGCGCGGGTTCATTTCGATAACAATCAGACGGCCGGTTTTCGGGTTCACGGAGAACTGCACGTTAGAACCGCCGGTTTCCACGCCGATTTCACGCAGTACCGCCATCGAGGCGTTACGCATTATTTGGTACTCTTTGTCGGTCAGCGTCTGGGCTGGCGCAACGGTGATGGAGTCGCCGGTGTGGATACCCATCGCATCGAAGTTTTCGATGGAGCAGACGATGATGCAGTTGTCGTTTTTATCACGCACCACTTCCATCTCGTACTCTTTCCAGCCAATCAGCGATTCATCAATCAGCAGCTCTTTGGTTGGGGAAAGATCCAGACCGCGTTCGCAAATCTCTTCGAACTCTTCGCGGTTGTAGGCAATACCGCCGCCGGTGCCGCCCATGGTGAACGATGGACGGATGATGCACGGATAGCCCACTTCAGCCGCAACGGCCAGCGCTTCTTCCATGTTGTGTGCGATACCGGAGCGCGCGGTGTCGAGGCCGATTTTCTTCATCGCCACGTCGAAGCGGCGACGGTCTTCGGCTTTATCAATCGCGTCGGCGGTCGCGCCAATCATGGTCACGCCGAACTCGGCCAGCACGCCCTGACGCTCCAGCTCCAGCGCGCAGTTCAGCGCCGTCTGGCCGCCCATGGTTGGCAGCACCGCGTCCGGACGCTCTTTTTCGATGATTTTACGCACCACTTCCCAGTGAATCGGCTCAATGTAGGTTGCATCAGCCATTTCCGGGTCGGTCATGATGGTCGCCGGGTTAGAGTTCACCAGGATAACGCGGTAACCCTCTTCACGCAGGGCTTTACACGCCTGCGCGCCGGAGTAGTCGAATTCGCAGGCCTGGCCGATGACGATCGGGCCAGCGCCAAGGATCAGGATGCTTTTTATGTCTGTACGTTTTGGCATTGTCTTCTCGGCTCCTGATTATTTAGCGGTCTTACGGTATTGCTCGATAAGTTCGATGAAGTGATCGAACAGCGGCGCGGCGTCGTGTGGGCCCGGGCTCGCTTCCGGGTGGCCCTGGAAGCTGAACGCTGGCTTATCGGTGCGATGAATCCCCTGCAGGGTGCCATCGAACAGCGACTTATGGGTCACGCGCAGGTTAGCCGGCATTGAGGCTTCATCGACGGCAAAGCCGTGGTTCTGCGCGGTGATCATCACCGTGTTGTTATCGATATCTTTCACCGGGTGGTTACCACCGTGGTGGCCGAACTTCATCTTGACGGTGTTCGCACCGCTCGCCAGCGCCAGCAGCTGATGGCCGAGGCAGATGCCGAATACCGGGATATCGGTTTCCAGGAAGGACTTAATGGCGGCGATGGCGTAATCGCACGGCGCCGGGTCGCCAGGGCCGTTGGACAGGAAAATACCGTCCGGATTCATCTTCAACACGTCTTCGGCAGACGTTTGTGCAGGCACCACCGTCAGGCGGCAGCCGCGGTCAACCAGCATGCGCAGGATGTTGCGCTTGGCGCCAAAATCGTAGGCCACCACGTGGAACGGCAGCTCGCTCTCTTTTTTCGCTTCCGGCAGGTCGCCTTCCAGCGTCCAGCTACCCTGAGTCCAGCTGTAGGCTTCAGCGGTAGTCACTTCTTTCGCCAGGTCCATGCCGTTCAGGCCCGGGAAAGCTTTCGCTTTTTCCAGCGCCAGCGTCGCATCGAGGTTATCACCTGCGATGATGCAGCCGTTCTGTGCACCCTTCTCGCGCAGCAGACGCGTTAACTTACGGGTATCGATATCGGCAATCGCCACGATGTTATGGCGCTTCAGGTAAGAAGAGAGATCTTCAGTGTTGCGGAAGTTGCTGGCAATCAGCGGCAGGTCACGAATGACAAGGCCTTGCGCATGTACCTGAGAGGATTCTTCGTCAGCCGCATTGGTGCCGACATTGCCGATATGAGGATAAGTAAGAGTAACGATTTGGCGAGAATAGGAAGGATCAGTGAGGATTTCTTGATAACCGGTCATTGAAGTATTGAAAACGACTTCCCCAACTGCCGAACCCGTTGCCCCTATGGCCCGACCGATAAACTGGGTTCCGTCTTCCAGAACCAATAGCGCTGACTTAATCAAAACACCCTCCAGAGAATATTCACTCACTTTATTTGCATATTAATTCATAACCATGCCATGAATCAATGCAAATGTGTTGCCAGCGGATTTTTGGCAAACGGCGGCATTCTGGAGATTTGGTGGGTAAAAGTCAACTTAAAACCGATATTTTGTTTAGTCTTTTGCGTATCTGGCGAGGCGAGTGAAGCTTAATCGACAAAAAGATCAGGTAAATCACTGCGGAAAACGCTTGCGCGCCGGGTTTAATGAAAAATGAGACGACGCAGCATCAAAAAGTGGACCAAATGGTCAAAATTTACATTTCAGTAACGAGAATCAAGAGGAACAGCTATACTTTCAAGGCTAAATGAACAAAATAATCACGAAACAGATAAAATAAAAGGGCAATAAATTATTGCCCTATGCAATCAAGTAATTACGACTGCAATAACCACATCACGATGGGTAATAATGCTTACAAATTGTTGAGAACCAGCACATCTCTCATATCAAAAAGACCATTTTTCTTCTCTTTCAGCCACAAAGCGGATCGAACGGCACCATTGGCAAACGTCATTCGACTGGACGCTTTATGCGTAATTTCGACGCGCTCGCCAATATCGGCGAATATCGCGGTATGTTCGCCGACGATGTCACCCGCCCGGACGGTTGCGAAACCAATGGTGCCTGGCACGCGCTCCCCGGTGTGGCCTTCGCGGGCATAGACCGCACAGTCTTTTAAATCTTTATCAAGTGCATGAGCAATCGCTTCGCCCATCGCCAGCGCCGTGCCGGATGGCGCATCAACCTTATAGCGGTGGTGAGCTTCAACAATCTCAATATCGGTGTAGTTGCCCATCACCTTCGCGGCCTTCTCCAGCAGCTTCAGCATGACGTTAACCCCCACGCTAAAGTTTGCGGCGAAGACAATCGCAATCTCTTTGGATGCATCCTGGATAGCCTGCTTGCCCGCATCGTCAAAACCGGTGGTGCCGATCACCATCCCCTTGCCATGCTGGCGGCAAAATGCCAGATGCGTGAGCGTCCCTTCCGGGCGGGTAAAATCGATGAAGATATCGAAGTCCTCTTTAACCGCCTCCAGGCTGCTTTGTACGGTGACGCCGGTCTTTCCCGCGCCCGCCAGCTCACCAGCATCGGTCCCCAGAAGCGATGAACCGTCACGCTCCAGCGCCGCGCCAAGTGCCACGCCATCCATCTGAAGTGCCGCCTGAATCAGCTGACGGCCCATACGTCCACCCGCGCCCGCAATGGCGACACGGATCTGTGCATCATGCATAGTTATTCTCTTACGTTAAAATGATGTAAACCGTTTTCAGATTAACCAGCCTTTCTGAGCACTGCCAACTGAAAACACCAATAATTAGAATTTAACGTGAAACCGACTTAAATATCAGTAAAAGACATGATTTTGTCGTCACGATAAAGTAACGGGTAAAAAAAAGGCCAGCACAGGAGGTGCTGGCCTTTCATCAGAAAAGGGACTATTCGACTTCGCGGGCGTCGATTCTCAGTTCTTTCGGTACTTCGAAAACAATGTTCTCTTCACGTCCTTCCAGCGGCACCGCTTCGCCGCCGCCCAGCTCCTGCAGGCGGGAAATGACGTTTTGTACCAGAATATCCGGCGCGGACGCCCCGGCCGTCACGCCAACGCAGGCCGCGTCTTTAACCCACGCTTCCTGAATATCCGTGGCATCGTCGATCAGGAACGCCGCCTTCCCCATTCGCTGTGCCAGTTCAGCCAGACGGTTAGAGTTGGAGGAGTTCTTAGAGCCGACCACCAGCACCACGTCCGCCTGTTCAGCCAGCGCGCGCACCGCTTCCTGACGATTGGTGGTGGCGTAGCAAATGTCATCCTTGCGCGGCCCGACGATTTTCGGGAAGCGCTGACGCAGGGCGTCAATCACGTCTGAGGTATCGTCGACGGAGAGCGTCGTCTGGGTCATAAACGACAGGCGCGCTTCGTTTTTCACGTTCAGCGTCAGGACATCTTCAGGCGACTCCACCAGATACATTCCCCCTTCAGGGTTGCTGTACTGGCCCATGGTGCCCTCGACTTCCGGGTGGCCAGCATGGCCAATCAGGATCGACTCTTCACCACGGCGGCTGGCGCGCGCCACTTCCATATGCACTTTCGTGACTAATGGGCAGGTGGCATCGAACACGGTCAAATCGCGGCTTTTCGCTTCGTTCCGTACCGCCTGAGAGACGCCGTGCGCGGAGAAGATCAGGATCGCACCGTCCGGCACTTCGCTGATTTGCTCAATAAAGATGGCGCCGCGCTCGCGCAGGCTGTCGACCACGTAGCGGTTATGCACCACTTCGTGACGCACGTAAATCGGCGCGCCGTAAATTTCCAGCGCGTTTTCAACAATGCTGATAGCGCGGTCTACACCGGCGCAAAAGCCGCGCGGGTTAGCCAACAGGATCTGCATTTCAGGCCTCCAGTACCGGATCGATCTCCAGCACTTCAATATCAAAATGGACAGTGCGCCCGGCAAGCGGATGGTTGAAGTCAACGGTAATCGAGTCGCCGTTGATTTCGCGGATCACGCCAGGCATTTCGCTGCCGTCCATAGCGGTAAAGAGCATAATTGCCCCGATCTCCGGTTCACCCGCGTCCATAAACTCACGACGGGAGAAGTACTGGATCAGATCCGGGCTTGGCACGCCAAACGCGGCATCCGGCTCCAGCGAAAAGGCTTTTTTCTCACCCTCTTTCAGACCGAGAAGCTGCTGCTCAAGACCTTCAGACAGGGAGGTATCGCCAAGACGAAACAGGGCCGGTTTGCCGTTGTTGCGGGTGGATTCGGCCGTGGAGCCGTCATCCAGCTTCAGCGTAAAGTGAACGAGAACCGCGCTGTTGCTCTGTACGGATTTAGACATGCAAATTGCTCGCTTGTTTTGGGCACCTGTTGCCCGGTGGCGCTACGCTTACCGGGCCTACGGGAAACCACAAATTCTGTAGGCCGGGTAAGCGTAGCGCCACCCGGCATTGATGCTTACGCCTGCTCTTTCGCGGCCGGTTTCGGCAAGAAGCCTTCCAGCACGATTAACGCCGCACCGATGCAAATGGCGCTATCAGCGAGGTTAAAGGTCGCGAAGTGCCAGTCGCCGACGTAGAAGTCGATCATATCGACCACAAAGCCGTGCCACAGGCGATCAAACAGGTTGCCCAGCGCGCCGCCAATGATCAGCGCGTAGGCGATGTTATTCAGCTTTTGCGTTGCCTTCGAGCGGTACATCAGCACCGCCAGGATCACGCAGATACCGAGAGCGATACCCGCAAAGAACCAGCGCTGCCAGCCACCGCTGTCGGCAAGGAAACTGAACGCCGCACCGTAGTTGCGCGCGTAGTGCAGGTTAAGCGACGGGAACAGCGGCACCGTCTCCCCCAGAGCAAAGTTCTGGAGGATCAGGAACTTGCTGCCCAGATCGATAATCAGCACCACCACAACCAGCCACAGCCAGCGCAGTCCTGTTGAACAGAGAGTTTTACTCATCAGGCAAACTTACGTTTTTCGCCGTCACCGGCGACGTTGCTTACACAGCGTCCGCAGATGTCTGCGTGTTCCGCCACCTGACCGACATCGGTGGTATAATGCCAGCAACGCGGGCATTTCTCACCGTCGGCTTTGCTCAGCGCGACTTTCAGTCCTTTGAGCAGTTCGCTCTGCTGAGCATCAGCAGACGCGTCAGCATAATCCGCAACTTTCGCACCGGAGGTCAACAGGACAAATCGTAATTCATCGCCCAGCGCCGTCAGCTTCGCCGCCAGCTCTGGCTCCGCGTACAGGGTCACCGCCGCTTCCAGAGAGCCACCGACTTTCTTATCAGCACGCGCCTGCTCGATAACCTTGTTCACTTCGCCACGCACTTTCAGCAGCTCGTCC
Organism: Enterobacter sp. FB; assembly: GCF_000805795.1. NCBI lineage: Bacteria > Pseudomonadati > Pseudomonadota > Gammaproteobacteria > Enterobacterales > Enterobacteriaceae > Enterobacter > Enterobacter sp. FB. The sequence goes on from NZ_JSZC01000004.1 coordinate 20,430, forward strand.
CAGAAGGCATCGTTCATCGCTTCGGTGCTGGAGAGATCGAACAGACCTTCGTACCACTCGCCCGTGAAGACATACTTCTCACGATCGCCCGGCAGGTAACCCCAGATTTCATCCGCGGTGAAGGACATGATCGGCGCCATCCAGCGTACCAGCGCTTCTGCGATATGGAACAGCGCGGTCTGGCAGCTACGACGCGCCACGCTGTCCGCTTTCGCGGTGTACTGGCGGTCTTTGATGATGTCGAGGTAGAACGAGCCCATCTCGATGGAGCAGAAGCGCATCAGGCGCTGCACCACTTCGTGGAAGTCATAAGACTCATAGGCCTTCAGGATATCTTCCTGCGCCGCTTTCGCGCAGCCTACCGCCCAGCGGTCCAGCACCACCATCTCTTCCGGTTTCACCATGTCTTTTGCCGGATCAAACCCGTTCAGGTTCGCCAGCAGGAAGCGCGCGGTGTTACGGATACGACGATAGCTGTCGGCAGCGCGTTTCAGGATCTCGTCAGACACCGCCATTTCGCCGGTGTAGTCGGTCGACGCCACCCACAGACGCAGAATGTCTGCGCCCAGCTTGTTCATCACATCCTGCGGAGAAACGGTATTACCGATAGATTTAGACATCTTACGGCCCTGACCATCCACGGTGAAGCCGTGAGTCAGTACCTGACGGTAAGGCGCTTTACCCTTCATGGCGGTAGAGATCATCAGAGATGACATGAACCAGCCGCGGTGTTGGTCAGACCCTTCCAGATACATATCGGCAGCGTGACCGGCAAACTCCGGACGCACGTCAACCACGGAGGAGTGGGTAGACCCGGAATCGAACCATACGTCCAGGGTATCCGGCACTTTCTCGTAGCTGTCCGCATCAGCGCCCAGGATGTCACGGGCGTCGAGATCCCACCACGCCTGAATGCCGTCAACTTCGACGCGCTTCGCCACTTCTTCCATCAGTTCGAGGGTGTTCGGGTGCAGCTCCTGCGTCTCTTTATGCACGAACAGCGACATCGGCACGCCCCAGGTACGCTGACGGGAGATACACCAGTCAGGACGGTTAGCCACCATGGATTCGATACGCGCCTGGCCCCAGTCCGGGATCCACTGCACGCCTTTGATCTCTTTCAGAGACTGCTCGCGCAGGCCCTTCTGATCCATGCTGACGAACCACTGCGGGGTCGCACGGAAGATGATTGGCGTCTTGTGACGCCAGCAGCACGGATAGCTATGCTGCATTTTTTCAACGTGCAGCAGCGCGCCGCTGGTGCGCAGCATGTCGACAATAATGTCGTTCGCTTTGAAGACGTTGATGCCGTCCAGCGCCGGGTAGGTGCCAGGCAGGTAGGAGCCGTCCGGCCCCACCGGGTTAGCGATTTCCAGACCGTACTTCAGGCTGATGTTGTAGTCGTCAGGACCGTGGCCACCGGCGGTATGTACCGCACCGGTACCCGCCTCCAGCGTGACGTGGTCGCCCAGGATCGCCGGAACGTCGAAGTCCAGGAACGGGTGTTTGAAGCGCATCAGCTCCAGCGCGTCGCCTTTAACTGTGCCCAGCACGGTGTAATCGGCGATGTTCGCGCGCTTCAGCACGCTTTCAACCAGATCTTTCGCCAGGATAACCGCCTGGCCGTCAATCTGCACCAGCGCGTATTCGAACTCACCGGACAGGGAGATCGCGCGGTTGGCTGGCAGGGTCCACGGGGTGGTGGTCCAGATCACCAGCGAGATCGGGCCGTTAACGGACGATACACCAAATTTGGCTTTCACCGCATCCTGATCGACGGCGTGGAACGCCACGTCGATAGACGGAGAGGTTTTGTCGTAATACTCCACTTCCGCTTCTGCCAGCGCAGAACGGCAGTCCACGCACCAGTGCACCGGCTTCGCGCCTTTGTGAAGGTGGCCGTTACCGATGATTTTGCCCAGCGCACGGATGATGTTGGCTTCGGTTTTGAAGTCCATGGTCAGGTACGGATGCGACCAGTCGCCCAGTACGCCCAGACGGATGAAGTCAGCGCGCTGACCGTCAACCTGGGTGGCTGCGTATTCGCGGCACTTCGCACGGAACTCGGCGGCGGTGAATTTCTCACCAGGCTTGCCAAATTCCTGCTCAACTTTCAGCTCGATTGGCAGGCCGTGGCAGTCCCAGCCCGGAACGTAAGGCGAGTCATATCCCGCGAGTCCTTTGGACTTCACGATAATGTCTTTCAGAATCTTGTTTACAGAGTGACCAATATGAATGCTGCCATTCGCATAGGGAGGGCCATCATGCAGAATGAAGGTTTTTTTGCCTTTTTTGGCTGCACGAATGATGCCGTACAGGTCATCATCGGTCCAACGCGCCAGCATTCCCGGTTCACGCTTGGCGAGATCGCCGCGCATCGGGAACCCTGTTTCCGGCAAATTCAGGGTTGATTTATAGTCACTCATCAGATTCTCGGTTCCGTATTTATCACGTAGGCAGTTAAGCCGGGTTCAAAGCCCAAAAAACTCGCGGGCTGTTAATTCATCTCGCGCAATTTGCGCTTTGAGTTCATCCAGCGAACCAAATCGCTGCTCGTTGCGTATTTTTTTACGCAGTATTACATCTATATGGCGACCATACAGGTCCATTACAACGTCCAGCAGGTGCACTTCTAACTGTTGACGCACACCGGCGACGGTCGGACGCGTGCCAATGTTGGCGACGCCGTAAAACGGCTTTTCGCCCAGTCCTGCCACTTCCACCGCATAGACCCCTTTAACCGGGGAAACCTGACGACGCAGCGGTATATTCGCCGTCGGGAAACCTATCGTGCGGCCCAGCGCATCGCCATGGACCACGCGACCAGAGATGGTGAACGGATGTCCCAGCAGGTTTTCTGCCGTATCCAGTTCATCGTTGGCCAGCGCCTGCCGCACTGCCGTGCTGCTGACGCGCACGCCGCCTTCACAGAAGGTCATCGCGCTGGTGACGTCAAAACCGTACTCCAGACCAGCCTTCTGTAATAGCAAGAAATCACCCTGACGACCAGCGCCAAAGCGGAAATCATCGCCCACGGCAAGAAACTGCACGCCAAGACGCTTCACCAGCAGGTCGCTGACGAAATTTTGTGCTGTCAGCGCGGCAAAGCGGCGATCGAAACGTACGCACAATACATAGTCCACGCCGGACTCAGCCAGATAGCGCAACTTCTCGCGCAGGCGTGTAAGACGGGCGGGAGATTTATCGCCCGCAAACAGCTCCAGCGGCTGCGGTTCGAAAATCATCACTACAACGGGCAGGCCGCGGGCCTCCCCTTCTTTACGCAATCCCTGCAACAGCGCCTGATGACCACGATGCACGCCGTCGAAATTACCAATGGTCAGCACGCACCCGTGCGGGGCTCTGCTGAGATTATGTATGCCGCGTATCAGCTTCATGTCTGGCTCAAAACAGTGAAAATCGCCAAAGTATACCTTGTACAGCGGTTAAGGTTAACCGGCGATTGTTCGTGCAAAACAGAAAGCCGTAATGATTTCATCAGGCTGACCTTTCGCAGCGAAAAAATCTGCTCGCGAACTGCGATTTTTATGCCGAAAAGCTGTATTCACGGACAACAAGCTGGTAGAATCCTGCGCCATCACTACGTAACGTAGCGTCGCCACATTAACGGCGCTTATTTGCACAAATCCATTGACAAAAGAAGGTATAGAGGGCATATTCCTCGGCCTTTGAATTGTCCACATAGATCATATTTGGGAGTTGGACCTTGGCTAATATCAAATCAGCTAAGAAACGTGCTATTCAGTCTGAAAAGGCTCGTAAGCACAATGCAAGCCGTCGCTCTATGATGCGTACTTTCATCAAGAAAGTATACGCAGCTATCGAAGCTGGCGACAAAGCTGCTGCGCAGAACGCATTTAACGAAATGCAACCAATCGTGGATCGTCAGGCTGCTAAAGGTCTGATCCACAAAAACAAAGCAGCGCGTCATAAAGCAAACCTGACCGCGCAGATCAACAAACTGGCTTAATCGCCGCTTGTTGTTGCTTGTTTTAAAAGAACCCGCTTAACGCGGGTTTTTTTATATCTTCAGATTGCCGGTGGCGTAAACAGCGCCGAGTAGTCACGGTTACAGATTCGCTGTACCGCCGGATGCTGAATCATCCTTTCAGCAAAGATGGCGTGATACTCCTCCATCACGTTATCCACTCTGCCTATCTCCGTAATCTTGTCGTCCGAATAGAGATCGTGCGCGTAGAGCGTCGGCGCAACGAAGATGGCGTTGTGGGCTTCACCAAAGGCTTTCATCAGCGCCGCATCGTCAAATTCGCCGAGGATTTCCACGTTTAACCCCTGCGAGTTAAGCCAGTTCAGGAGCTTGCGCCCCAGCATGGAACGTCTTCCCGGCACCAGCAGTCGACGCTCTTCCAGGCAGGCCGGGAAGGGTTTCTCCGGCGGCGGATTAATGCACCAGAAGCTCACGCCGCATTCCCCAATTTTCACCGAGAACAGCCCTTCCTGCTGCGTCGAGTCGATCGGACAATCCGAGATAATCATATCCAGCTTGTGCTGGCTCAGCTGTTCCAGCAGCATCTCGTGGGTGGATTCAAAGCAGCGAAGATGAATTTGTTCATCTTCAACCACCGCCGCATCCAGCACGCCGCTCACCAGCCGTTTGGACAGCGCATCCGCCACGCCAACATCAAAGAGCAGGTTCGACTCTTTGCGGTAGTTGACGATATCCAGCATCTCCTGGCTAAGGGTAAACATTTTGTCCGCGTAGCGGAAAACCAACTCACCCAGCTCGCTGGGTTCAATCCCGCGCCCCTTACGCTTGAACAGCTTGCCCTGCAAACGTTCTTCCAGCGCCTTGATTTGCCCGGTGATGGTTTGCGGCGTCAGGTAGAGCGCCTCTGCAGCCCCGACCACCGAGCCCTGTCTATAGACGTGCCAGAAGTAGTAAAGATGGTTGTAATTCAAATGAGACATCGCGTCTTCGCTCCTTGAGTGTGTTTCGGGAGAAGGATCGCCTCCTCCCGGTGTTCCGTTATGCCTGGACGGCCTGTCCGGACAATTTCACCTTCAACAAGGTATAACCAATTACGGCGGCCAGTAATGACCCGATGAGAATGCCGAGTTTCGCCCAGACGATCAGCTCAGGCGCATGCGCGCCAAACGCCAGCGTCGAGATAAAGATCGACATCGTAAACCCTATTCCACACAGCACGCCGACGGCCATAATCTGCTTAAACGTGGTGCCGTGCGGCAATGACGCCAGCTTCAGTTTCGTCGCCAGCCAGCAAAAGAGGCTAATACCCAGCGGCTTACCGATAAACAGACCGGCAATAATGCCCAGCGGCAGCACGGACGTCAGCCCGTCCAGCGTCACGCCGCCCAGCGAAACCCCGGCGTTGGCAAACGCAAACAGGGGCAGGATCATAAAGGCGACCCACGGGTGCAGTACATGCTCCAGCTGTTTGGCCGGCGACTTGCCGTCCTGCGGCTTAAGCGGTACGAAGAAGCCGACGATCACCCCAGCCAGCGTGGCGTGCACGCCGGATTTCAGCACCGCCGTCCACAGCACCATCCCCACGAGGATGTAGATACCAATGCGGCGCACATTAAAGATATTCAGCAGCGCCAGCACCGCAATCGCGCCTGCGGCCACGCTCAGAGACAGGATCGACAGATCGCTGGTGTAGAACAGCGCGATAATCACAATGGCGCCAAGGTCATCGATGATCGCCAGCGCCATCAGGAAGATTTTCAGCGCAACCGGCACGCGGCTTCCCAGCAAGGCCAGCACCCCGAGCGCAAAGGCGATATCCGTCGCGGCCGGGATCGCCCAGCCGTGACGTGCAACCGGATCCTGCCAGGTGAACGCCAGGAAGAGCAGCGCCGGCACCACCATCCCACCGAGCGCGGCAATGACCGGGAACGCCGCGCGCTGGCGGCTGGCAAGCGAGCCCAGCACCAGCTCGCGCTTAACTTCAAGCCCCACCAGCAGGAAGAACACCGCCATCAGCGCATCGTTGATCCACAGCAGCATGTTCTTGTTAATTTCCAGCGCCCCGACCTTCAGCTCAACGGGCGTTTCCAGAAATGCATGATAGAGATCCCGTGTGATGCCAAGATTAGCCAGCACCATCGCGGCCGCTGCGGCAATAATCAGGAGCACGCCACCGGACGCCTCACTGCTAAAGAAACGGTGTAGTAATTTCATTTAAGTTCTCTCTTTTACAACAATACCTCGATAAAACCATAATACCAAGCCAAATAGCTCGGCAAAAACAGATTAATATTGAGTATAGATTCACTTTTACCGAGCAATAACCGTAAATAAAAAAAGCCCGGAATCGCTTCCGGGCTTTTTGAAGATGAAAACCAGCTAACGGATTAGCGGGTCAAATCATCGAAGAATTTTTTGACGCCATCGAAGAAGCTTTTGGAGCGCGGGCTGTTTTTCTCTCCCGTCGGACCACCAAAGCTCTCCTGCAACTCTTTCAGCAGCTGTTTCTGCTTATCGTTCAGGCCAACCGGCGTTTCCACGACGACGCGGCACAGCAGGTCGCCCTGCGCACCACCGCGAACGGATTTAACGCCTTTCCCGCGCATGCGGAACAGCTTACCGGTCTGGGTCTCGCCCGGGATCTTCAGATTGACGCGACCATCCAGCGTCGGCACTTCGATTTCGCCGCCGAGAGCCGCCATCGCGAAGTTGATCGGCACTTCACAGTACAGGTTGTTCCCTTCGCGCTCGAAGATAGCGTGCTGTTTCACCTGCACCTGAACGTACAGATCGCCTGCCGGTGCGCCGTGTTCGCCAGCTTCACCCTCACCCGCCAGACGGATGCGGTCGCCCGTATCCACGCCAGCCGGGATTTTAACGGACAGGGTCTTGGTTTTCTCAACGCGACCGTGGCCGTGGCATTTGGTGCACGGATCTTTAATCAGCGTACCGCGACCGTGACAGTGCGGACAGGCCTGCTGTACCGCGAAGAAGCCCTGACGCATCTGGACCTGGCCGGAGCCGTGACAGGTTGGACAGGTCTGAGGCTGGGTACCCGCTTTCGCGCCGCTGCCGTGGCAGACGTCACACTCTTCCAGAGTCGGAATACGGATCTCTTTGGTAACACCGCGAACGGCCTCTTCCAGCGTCAGATCCATGTTGTAGCGCAGGTCCGCGCCGCGCGCCGCGCGCTGACGACCACGCCCACCGCCGAAGATGTCGCCGAAGACATCGCCAAAGATATCGCTGAAGTCGGCACCGCCGCCAAAGCCGCCGCCACCGAATCCACCGCCGCCCATGCCGCCCTGTTCAAAGGCTGCGTGACCGTACTGGTCATAGGCTGCACGTTTTTGTGCATCGGTCAGGACTTCGTAGGCTTCTTTGATCTCTTTAAATTTGGCTTCAGCCTCTTTGTCACCCTGATTACGGTCCGGGTGGAATTTCATGGCCAGGCGCTTATACGCCTTTTTGATTTCACGCTCTTCCGCAGTTTTCGGAACGCCTAAAATCTCGTAATAGTCTTGCTTTGCCATTGGTTTTTTTAAGCCCCTTAACATGCGAGCACGGGCGTGGAGAGTTCTCCTACGCCCGTGCCGATTAATTACCCTGCATCAGGGCGATTATTTTTTATCTTTAACTTCTTCGAACTCAGCGTCGACAACGTCGTCGTCTTTCGCATTGTTCGCCGAAGCGTCAGCGCCCGCCTGCTGTTGAGCGTGCTGCTGCTGAGCGATTTCCATCAGCTTCTGAGAAGCCTGTGCCAGTTCCTGCATCTTCGCTTCGATGTCCGCTTTATCTTCACCTTTCAGTGAGGATTCCAGCGCACTCAGTGCAGCTTCGATAGCAGTCTTGTCTTCCGCTGGCAGTTTATCGCCTGCTTCTTCAACCTGCTTACGGGTGCTGTGCAGCAGATGGTCACCCTGGTTGCGGGTCTGAACCAGCTCTTCGAACTTACGGTCGGATTCCGCGTTAGCTTCGGCATCGCGAACCATTTTTTCGATTTCCGCTTCGTTCAGACCAGAAGATGCCTTGATGGTGATCTTCTGCTCTTTACCGCTGTTTTTGTCTTTCGCAGACACGTGCAGGATACCGTCAGCATCGATGTCGAAGGTGACTTCGATCTGTGGCATGCCGCGCGGTGCCGGGTTAATACCGTCCAGGTTGAACTGACCCAGAGATTTGTTATCTGCCGCACGCTTACGCTCACCCTGCAGCACATGGATGGTTACCGCAGACTGGTTGTCTTCAGCGGTAGAGAACACCTGGCTGTGCTTGGTTGGGATGGTGGTGTTTTTGTTGATGAGCGCAGTCATCACACCGCCCATGGTTTCGATACCCAGAGACAGCGGGGTAACGTCCAGCAGCAGTACGTCTTTCACTTCACCGGTCAGTACGCCACCCTGAACCGCAGCACCGATAGCCACTGCTTCGTCCGGGTTAACGTCTTTACGTGGCTCTTTACCAAAGAACTCAGCCACTTTCTTCTGCACCATTGGCATACGGGTCTGGCCACCAACGAGGATAACGTCGTTGATATCAGACACGGACAGGCCAGCGTCCTGCAGAGCAACTTTCAGCGGCTCGATAGAACGGTTCACCAGGTCTTCTACTAGGCTTTCCAGTTTCGCACGGGTCACTTTGATGTTCATGTGTTTAGGACCGGTCGCGTCTGCAGTGATGTACGGCAGGTTCACGTCGGTCTGCTGAGCGGAAGACAGTTCGATCTTCGCTTTCTCAGCGGCTTCTTTCAGGCGCTGCATAGCCAGCGGGTCATTACGCAGGTCAATGCCCTGATCTTTCTTGAACTCGTCAACGAGGTAGTTGATCAGACGGGTATCGAAGTCTTCACCACCCAGGTGGGTATCACCGTTGGTTGCCAGAACTTCGAAGGTTTTTTCGCCGTCAACTTCGTCGATTTCGATAATAGAGATATCGAAGGTACCACCACCCAGGTCGTAAACCGCGATAGTACGGTTGCCGACTTCTTTATCCAGACCGTAAGCCAGAGCAGCCGCGGTTGGTTCGTTGATGATACGTTTTACTTCCAGACCTGCGATACGGCCAGCATCTTTGGTTGCCTGACGCTGAGCATCGTTGAAGTAGGCAGGAACGGTGATAACAGCTTCAGTTACCGGCTCACCCAGGTAATCTTCAGCGGTTTTCTTCATTTTTTTCAGCACTTCAGCAGAAATCTGCGGTGGTGCCGTTTTGGTGCCTTTCACATCAAGCCATGCATCGCCGTTATCTGCCGCGATGATTTTGTAAGGCATGATGGAAACGTCACGCTGAACTTCTTCGTCCTGGAAGCGGCGACCGATCAGGCGTTTAATCGCAAACAGAGTGTTTTGCGGGTTTGTCACTGCCTGACGTTTAGCCGGCTGACCAACCAGAGTTTCACCGTCCTGGGTATAAGCAATGATAGAAGGCGTGGTGCGATCGCCCTCGGCGTTCTCCAGCACGCGTGCAGTAGTGCCATCCATAATCGCTACACAAGAGTTGGTAGTACCCAGGTCGATACCAATAATTTTACCCATCTAAACGTCTCCACTAAAAATTCAGTCAACATGTGGTTGTGTACCTGTAATAAGGGCAGAACGTGCTTTTTCAACTGCCCAGATTTGATTTTTTTCAGGTCCACACACTGCGGTTGACTACAAGATGGGGTCGCGACGGCATCCATCAAGGGGCAAGCATAAAAAAAATTTTAATTTCACCCTGATGAGATCATAGACGCCATCGATTGCGCCCATTATGATGCCGCGCCCCGTCAGGGAGAACTGACGCGGGTTTAACCATTTCACCATATTAATGATGATTTTTTTGAGGACTTATGGGCAACACTAAGTTGGCTAATCCGGCTCCGCTGGGCCTGATGGGTTTTGGCATGACCACTATTCTGCTGAACCTGCACAATATCGGGATGTTCCCGATGGATGGCATCATCCTGGCGATGGGCATTTTTTATGGCGGTATCGCGCAAATCTTTGCGGGCCTGCTGGAATATAAGAAAGGCAACACCTTCGGCTTAACCGCCTTCACCTCTTACGGTTCTTTCTGGCTGACCCTGGTTGCCATTCTGCTGCTGCCTAAAATGGGCATGGCGGACGCGGCAAACGCCCACTTCCTGGGCGTCTACCTGGGCCTGTGGGGCGTCTTCACCCTGTTCATGTTCTTCGGTACCCTGAAAGGCAACCGCATGCTGCAGTTCGTTTTCCTGAGCCTGACCGTACTGTTCGCCCTGCTGGCGATTGGTCACCTGGTGGATAACGAAGGCATCGTTCATGTTGCAGGCTGGATTGGTCTGGTTTGCGGCGCAAGCGCTATCTACCTCGCAATGGGTGAAGTGCTGAAGGAGCAGTTTGACCGCACCGTGCTACCGATTGGTGAAAAACACTGATCCCTCTGTCGTGCCCGCCTCGCGGGCACGACATCCCCCCGCCTGACGAAGCCAAAATCCTAATACCAGCCCCATCAGCGAGAGCGCGAGTACATACCAGGCTGGCGCCATCGGCGACACGCCCATTAGCACCGTCACCGCAATCGGCGTCAGCCCGCCAAAAATGGCATACGACACGTTGTAGGAAAATGAGATCCCAGTGAAGCGTACCTCCGGCGGGAACGCGCGCACCATGACGTAAGGTACCGCGCCGACAACGCCCACGCACAGCCCTACCACGCCGTACAACAGGAACAGCTGTTCAGGATGGCTGCCAGCCAGATGGTAAAACGCCCAGCTTGAAGCGGCCAGTAACAGGCTGCCGACAATAAAGGTAACGCTGGCCCCGAAACGATCTGCCGCCAGCCCGGCGGCCAGACAGCCAAAGCAGAGCATGATTGTCGCGATACTGTTCGCCTGTAGCGTCACGGCTGGGGCGAAACCGTACTGCTTTTGCAGCCACACCGGAGACATCAATATCACCACCACAATCCCGGCCGAGAGCAGCCAGGTGAGCAGCATCGACACCACCACCGCTTTTTTATGACGTACCACGACCGCCTTCACCGGCAGCTCCTGCGCCAGCGCTTTGCGCTGCTGCATCTCGAGGAAAATCGGCGTCTCCTGCAGCCAGCGGCGCAGGTACATCGCGACCAGACCAAACGCCCCGCCCAGCAGGAACGGAATACGCCAGCCCCAGTCGTGCACGGCCTGCTGCGTCATGCTGGTGTTTACAATTGTTGCGACGACGGAACCGAGCAAAATCCCTACCGTTAACCCCGCGGTTAAGGTTCCGCAGGCGATACCAATGCGGCGCGCCGGAACATGCTCCGCGACAAACACCCATGCGCCCGGCACTTCACCGCCAATCGCCGCGCCCTGAAGGACGCGCATCAGCAACAGCAGCAACGGAGCAAGAATGCCCATCGAGGCATAGGTGGGCAGCAGACCAATGGCCAGCGTCGGTACGGCCATCAGCAGAATGCTAAGGGTAAACATCTTCTTGCGCCCGACCAGATCGCCAAAGTGTGCCATGATAATGCCGCCCAGCGGACGCGCCAGATATCCGGCGGCAAAAATGCCGAAGGTTTGCACCTGACGCAGCCATTCCGGGATATCCGCCGGGAAGAAGAGCTCTCCCACCACGGCGGCGAAGAAAACAAAGATGATGAAGTCGTAAAACTCCAGCGCGCCGCCTAAGGCCGCGAGCGTGAGAGTTTTGTAGTCCTGTCGATTCAGAGGTCGGGTGTTATGTGACATAGCGAACCATTTGCGTGTATTGTGGATTTATTTTTACAGCAATCGTAAAGAAAAAATTACTATACCGTAAAAGCTTTACCACGCTATCGCCGCTTCAGCTAATGCCACATATTGGTTAATTTCAGGAGATTGTTTCGCGACGTGCGTTTTTCGGGCGAAAAACTGCTACTACTTTCTCATCGGTTTCCACATAGGGGCCGTCAAGCAGCTGTATACAATACGGTACACTTGCAAAGATGCCGTGAACGAGGACGCTGCCATCTTCCGCCTTCAGCCCTTCCAGCGTCTCTTTGATCGACTTCGGCTGCCCCGGCAGGTTCAGAATCAACGCCTGCTTGCGGATCACTCCCACCTGGCGGGAAAGAATGGCCGTCGGGACAAAGTGTAGACTGATCTGGCGCATCTGTTCGCCGAAGCCCGGCATTTCACGATCGGCGATCGCCAGCGTTGCGTCCGGCGTCACGTCGCGGCGCGCGGGGCCGGTTCCGCCCGTCGTCAGAACAAGGTGGCAGCTCATCTCATCCACCAGCTCACACAGGGTCTGCTCGATAATCGGCTGTTCGTCGGGAATCAGGCGAGTCTGGATCTCAAACGGGGTAGTCAGTGCACTGGCCAGCCACGCTTCCAGAGCGGGGATGCCTTTATCCTGGTAAACACCGCTGGAGGCGCGGTCAGAAATCGACACTAAGCCGATGCGTAAGGTATTCATATCCATTCCATTCAAAGAGTACTGATTAAAGGGAATGATACACGCAGAGAGGAAATTCAGACAGGGTACGAAAGCAGTCGCGTGACCGGGAGCCCGGTCACGCGGAATGATTACAGCAGGTCGCCGATCATTTTTTCCAGTTTTTCCTGGTCAACAGCAAACTTACGGATACCGTCCGCCAGCTTGTCTACCGCCATTGGATCCTGGTTGTGCTGCCACAGGAACTCGGATTCAGTGATGCGCTCTGGGCGTGCTTTCACTTCACCGGTGTAGGAGAGTTTACGCTCCAGAGTACCTTCGCTTTCAGCCAGCTCTTTCAGCAGCGCTGGCGCGATGGTCAGGCGGTCACAGCCAGCCAGCTCGATGATTTCACCGACGTTACGGAAGCTTGCGCCCATAACCACGGTCTCATAGCCATGCTGTTTGTAGTATTCGTAGATTTCAGTCACAGAAATCACGCCTGGATCTTCAGCCGGTGCGTACTCTTTCTTATCGGTGTTGGCTTTGTACCAGTCCAGAATACGGCCCACGAACGGAGAAATCAGGTATACGCCTGCTTCTGCACATGCACGCGCCTGTGCGAAGGAGAACAGCAGGGTCAGGTTACAGTTGATGCCTTCTTTTTCCAGCTGCTCCGCCGCGCGGATACCCTGCCAGGTAGAAGCCAGTTTGATCAGGATACGATCGTTGCTGATACCCGCATCGTTGTACAGTTTGATCAGACGTTTTGCTTTCGCGATAGACGCTTCGGTGTCGTAGGAGAGACGCGCGTCCACTTCGGTAGAGATACGGCCCGGAACCAGTTTCAGGATCTCCAGACCGATGTTCACGGCCAGTTTATCAGTAGCGTCCACAACCTGCTGCGCGCGGTCGTTGCTCTGCGCTTTAGCCCAGGTCACAGCCTCGTCAATCAGTTTGCGATACTCAGGGATCTGTGCGGCGTTAAGGATCAGAGAAGGGTTAGTTGTGGCATCCTGCGGCTGGTACAGCTTCATTGCCGCGATATCTCCGGTGTCAGCTACGACAGTGGTGAACTGACGAAGGGAGGTCAATTTATCCGTCATGATAGTGTTTCTCTTTTAACGTGCCCTGGATAATTCACGCTACCGACAGCATGCCTGCAGCGGAAAAATGACAGGTTTACTTGTTAGGGGGATGTAACCGGTCTGCCCTGATGATAACACGACGGAGGGGTAGCGCAACCGCAGACAGTGCGCTTAGGCAGAGTATGATAAACTCAGAATATTAACAGGCTGCTAAGCAACAGCATGCCCAATCAGTGGTAGCGCTTACATATTCACGTTGGCATCAACAAGAGGGACGTTAATGCCTGATTTCTTTTTCTTTATTAACGAAGTCCTCTGGGGTTCGATAATGATTTACCTGCTTCTGGGAGCAGGTATTTGGTTTACGCTACGCAGTGGGTTTATCCAGTTTCGCTATATTCGCAAGTTTGGCAGAAGTCTGAAAAACAGCGTCACGCCCCAGCCGGGCGGATTAACGTCGTTTCAGGCGCTCTGTACCAGCCTTGCGGCACGCCTGGGCAGCGGGAATCTGGCGGGGGTAGCACTGGCCATCAGCGCCGGTGGGCCAGGCGCGGTCTTCTGGATGTGGATGACGGCACTTCTCGGTATGGCCACCTCCTTTGCCGAAAGTTCGCTTGCGCAACTCTACAAAGAGAAAGATAAGCGCGGCCAGTTTCGCGGTGGTCCAGCCTGGTACATGGCGCGTGGCCTGGGGATGCGCTGGATGGGCGTCCTGTTCTCGCTTTTTTTACTGCTCGCGTACGGTCTTATTTTTAATACCGTCCAGGCGAACTCGGTCGCCCATGCCATGCGCTATGCCTTCTCCTGCCCCGAGTGGCTCGCGGGTCTCGCTTTAGCTTCGATCGTTCTGCTTACCATTTCATTCGGTCTCAAGGGTATCGCTCGCCTGATGCAGTGGCTGGTGCCCATTATGGCGCTGCTCTGGGTTGCCGCGAGCCTGTTCGTCGCCGCACTGCATCTCGACCAGGTGCCGGGCGTGCTTGCCACCATCGTCAAAAGCGCCTTTGGCTGGCGCGAAGTGGCATCCGGCGCGCTGGGCTACACCTTCAGCCAGGCGCTGATGGCGGGTTTTCAGCGGGGCATGTTCTCCAATGAAGCCGGTATGGGGTCAACCCCCAATGCGGCAGCCGCCGCCTCTTCCTGGCCGCCACACCCGGCCGCACAAGGCATTGTGCAGATGATTGGCGTCTTTACCGATACCATTATTATCTGTTCCGCCAGCGCCATGATTTTGCTGCTGGCAGGCCCCGTACCCCACGCGTCGGGAACCGTCGGGATACAGCTTCTCCAGCAGGCGCTGGTGACCCTGACCGGCGGCTGGGGAGCCGGATTTGTCTCTCTCATCCTGATCTTGTTTGCCTTCAGCTCGATTGTGGTGAATTACCTCTACGCCGAAAATAACCTTATTTTCCTGAAACTCGACTCCCGCGCCGCGATCGGAACCCTGCGTCTTGGGGTTATCCTGATGGTGGTAGTAGGCTCCCTGCTCAGTATGCCGCTGGTCTGGCAGCTGGCCGATATCATTATGGCGCTGATGGCAATCACTAACCTCACGGCGATCCTGCTGCTCTCGCCCGTGGTGACCCTGATTGCCAGAGACTATCTGCGTCAGCGCAAACTCGGCGTTCCGCCGGTATTTGATCCCGCCCGCTATCCCGATATCAAGGCGCAGCTTGCCCCCGGCACGTGGGATGATTTGCCGCGGCAATAACAGCTATCGATCAATTCAGGGCGATTTTTTGCTAAAGTCGCTCTAAATTTCCTGCAAGGACTGGATATGCTGATTCTGATTTCACCTGCAAAAACGCTCGACTACCAGAGCCCGCTCGCCACCGAGCGCTATACCCAGCCTGAACTGCTGGACTACTCGCAACAGCTGATCCGCGAAGCGCGTAAGCTCTCAGCGCCGCAAATCGCCTCGCTGATGAGCATCAGCGACAAGCTGGCCGATTTGAACGCGACCCGCTTTCACGAGTGGCACCCGGATTTCACCCCGGCTAACGCTCGCCAGGCGATTCTGGCGTTTAAAGGCGATGTGTACACCGGCCTGCAGGCGGAAGATTTTAGCGAAGCCGATTTCGATTTTGCCCAGCAGCATCTGCGCATGCTGTCGGGCCTGTACGGCGTACTGCGCCCGCTGGATCTGATGCAGCCTTATCGTCTGGAGATGGGGATTCGCCTGGAGAATGCCAAAGGCAAAGATCTGTACCATTTCTGGGGCGATATCATTACCGATAAGCTGAATGCGGCGCTGCGCGCGCAGGGCGATAACGTAGTGATTAACCTGGCGTCCGATGAATACTACAAGTCGGTAAAGCCGAAAAAACTGGATGCCGACGTCATCAAGCCGGTATTCCTCGACAAGAAAAACGGCAAGTTCAAAGTGATCAGCTTCTACGCCAAGAAAGCGCGCGGTCTGATGAGCCGCTACATCATTCAGAACCGCCTGACGAAGCCGGAGCAGCTAACCGCCTTCAACAGCGAAGGCTATTTCTTTGACGAAGAAGCGTCGGGGAAAGGCGAGCTGGTATTTAAGCGCCACGAGCAGTAAAAACAAACCCCGCCGGCTGGCGGGGTTTTGCATTAGTGGTGTTTCCAGTCCGGGCCCGGACGATGATCGTCATGGCGACGATCGTCATGATGATGGTCACGCTCGCGATGCTCATCCTGGGGACGCCAGCGGTTATCGCGCCAGTCATAATGCGCCTTCCACCAGTCATGGTCGCGCCAGCGGCCACCGTCCCAGTAGTGCCCATTATTATCCCGGTCGCCAATCTGCAGTTTGACCGCAGGTACGAGGGTAATTTCAGATGCCTGAACCGCCATGGGAGCGACCAGCATCAGTGAAAGCGCAATCAGCGCAGGTTTCAGTTTTGACATCGGTGACTCCTTATTATCGTTGCCCAACGTGGGCCGTTGTAAGGAGATTACGCGAGGGGAACGGGGGATGTTATTCTCTGCAATCCTAAACGCTAAGTGACCGCATTTATTGGGAATTTCTGCTTTTTCCCTGCTATTTTTCTCCTTAATTTCTTCACAAAAAAGCCGGGTGGCGCTTCGCTTACCCGGCCTACGATTTGTTCATCTTGGTAGGCCCGGTAAGGCGAAGCCGCCACCGGGCAACACAATCACGCACGCATCATCATCAGTTGTAGGTCGGGTAAGGCGTAGCCGCACCCGACAAAAATCACGCGCGGGTCATCATCAGCTTACGCAGCGCCGCAAAGTCCGCCGGCAGCTCATGGGACAGCAGCGGCAGATCGGCACGCTCGGCCAGTTCTTTCGGCAGCGGCAGCGTTTCGCCCAGGATCGCTTCCACGCTCTCTTTGAACTTCGCCGGATGTGCGGTCCCCAGGAACAGGCCGTATTCACCCGGGTTAAGCTGGTCGCGCAGCGCGCGGTAAGCAATTGCCGCGTGCGGTTCAGAGGTATATCCCACCGCCTTCAGCTCGCGCATGGTGGATTTGGTGGTCTCATCCGTCACCGCAGCATAGCCCAGGTCACCCAGGCGCCAGATCTTACGGCGGAACAGCTCTTCCACGCGCGGCCAGTTGTTCGGCTGAGACACATCCATCGCATTGGAGAGGGTCGCCTGCGTGGCGTTCGGCGCCCACTTCCCGTCTTTCAGGAAGCGCGGCACGGTGTCATTGGCGTTGGTGGCGGCGATAAAGCGTTTCACCGGCAGCCCCAGGGATTTCGCCAGCAGGCCTGCCGTCAGATCGCCGAAGTTACCGCTCGGCACGGAGATCACCAGCTGGTTGCGCGCGTCCTGCGGCAGCTGCGCCACCGCTTCGAAGTAGTAGCAGATCTGCGCCAGCAGACGGCTGATGTTGATGGAGTTGGCGGAGTTCAGACCCAGCGCCACCTTCAGCTCTTCGTCGTCGAAGGCCTGCTTGACCAGCGCCTGACAGGCATCGAAATCGCCGTCAATTGCCACGGTTTCAATGTTGCCGCCGAGGGTGCAGAACAGTTTCTCCTGCAGCGGGCTGATTTTGCCTTTCGGATAGAGGATCACCACGCGGACGTTTTTCAGGCCGTAGAACGCGTGGGCGACCGCCGCGCCGGTATCCCCGGAGGTCGCGGTCAGGATGGTCACCGGCTTGTCGCCACTGATGTGGGTCAGCATCTGCGCCATAAAGCGGCCGCCGAAGTCTTTGAACGCCAGCGTCGGACCGTGGAACAGCTCCAGGCAGCCAACATCGGGCTCAACCTGCTGAACCGGCGCCGGGAAGGCGAATGCCGCGCGTACGCGCTCTTCCAGCAGCTCCTGCGGAATTTCATCCCCGATAAACGCGGACAGAATTTTGGTGCTGCGGGTGACAAAATCCTGCTTCAGCAGGTCATCAATCTCGGTCAGCTGGAATTCCGGCAGGTCATGAGGGAAAAACAGCCCCTGATTTTTGCCCAGTCCCTGAGTCACCGCCTGCGCGAAGCTGACCTGCTCGTTATGATCTTTAAGGTTGTAGAGTTTCATTAATTATCCCAGTACTCGTGCGCCAGCCGTGTCCAGACGGCAAATATGAACAAAGCCTTCCTGATTTTGCAGGTAGTGTTTAGAGAGCCAGTCCGCCACGCGCTGCGCAGTGTCAGGCTTGTCGCACAGGGCGAACAGCGTCGGGCCGGAGCCGGAGATGCCGCACGCCTGCGCGCCGATATCCATGGACGCCTGTCGCGCCTCGTTAAAGCCGGGCAGCAGCTTCGTGCGGTACGGCTCGGCAATGACGTCCTTCATCAGTTTGGCCGCCAGCTGCGGCTGACGGGTGTAGCAGGCGTGGATAAAGCCCGCCAGATGACGCCCGTGGGCGATACAGTCCTGACGGCGATACTGCGCGGGCAGGATCGCACGCGCTTCCGCGGTTGATACCTTGATACCCGGATAGGCCAGCACCCACAGCCACTCATCAAACCCTGGCACCTGCTGGCTGATGATGCCATTTTCTTCGATCATCAGCTGCATGCCGCCGAGGAAGCATGGCGCGACGTTGTCATAATGAATGCTGCCGGAGATACGCCCTTCCAGCTCGCCCATTAAGGCAAGCAGGCGGTTGTTGTTCAGCGGCTTGCCGCAGTGCTCGTTCATCGCCACCAGCGCGGCGACCACCGAGCAGGCGCTGGAACCCAGCCCGGAGCCAATCGGCATACTTTTTTCCAGCGTCATGGCGACCGGCACGTTTTTACCGATCTCCTGACAGAAACGCTCCCAGCACTGATAGACGATATTCTCGCGTGGCTCAGACGGCAGTTTGCTGGCGAAGCGACCCACGTTATTCAGGCTGAAGCTGTCTGCCGCTTCCACCGTCACCGTATCGCCCAGCAGCGAACCGTCCAACGGCGTTACCGCCGCACCCAGCACGTCAAATCCGACGCTCATATTCGCGCTGGAAGCCGGGGCATAAACTTTGACCATGTTAAACTCCTAACTTCCATGACAGGGTACGCAGCAGATCGGCAAAGACACCCGCCGCCGTAACATCGTTCCCTGCGCCATAGCCGCGAAGCACCAGCGGCAGTGGCTGATAATAGTGGCTGTAAAACGCGAGGGCGTTTTCGCCGTTTTTGACTTTGTACAGCGGGTCGTTGCCATCCACTTCGGCAATCTTCACCCGGCACACGCCATCTTCTTCAATGTTGCCAACATAGCGCAATACCTTACCTTCATCACGGGCTTTCGCCACGCGGGCGGCAAACGCGTCGTCAAGCTGCGGCAGCCTGGCCATAAAGGCGCTGACGTCACCGCTGCTGTCAAATTCTGCCGGCAGGACCGGCTCAATCACAATATCGGAAAGCTCAAGCTCACGGCCCGTTTCGCGCGCGAGGATCAGCAGCTTGCGCGCCACGTCCATACCGGAAAGGTCGTCACGCGGATCCGGCTCGGTATAGCCCAGCTCGCGCGCGGCGCGGGTGGCCTCCGAGAGGCTCATTCCCTCATCCAGCTTGCCGAAGATAAACGACAGCGAGCCGGAGAGAATGCCGGAGAAACGCTGCAGCTCATCGCCCGCGTTAAGCAGGTTCTGCAGGTTCTCGATAACCGGCAGGCCTGCCCCCACGTTGGTGTCGTAGAGGAACTTGCGGCGCGACTTGCTCGCTGCCAGACGCAGCTGGTGATAGTAATCCATCGACGAGGTGTTGGCCTTTTTGTTCGGCGTCACCACGTGGAAACCTTCGCGCAGGAAGTCCGCGTACTGGTCGGCCACCGCCTGGTTCGAGGTACAGTCAACGATCACCGGGTTAAGCAGATGATACTCTTTTACCAGACGGATCAGCCGACCCAGGTTGAACGGCTCTTTTGCCTCATTCATCTCGGCCTGCCAGTTTTCCAGGTTCAGGCCGTGGACGTTGGTCAGCAGCGCTCTGGAATTCGCGATCCCGCAGACGCGCAGGTCGATGTGTTTCTTCTTAAGCCATTCCTGCTGACGCTTCACCTGCTCCAGCAGCGCGCCGCCGACGCCGCCCACGCCAATCAGGAACAGCTCGATGACCTGATCGGTGTTGAACAGCATCTGGTGAACCACACGAACGCCGGTGGTGGCATCGTCGTTATCCACAACAACAGAAATTGAACGCTCTGACGAGCCCTGGGCAATCGCCACGATATTGATATTGGCGCGCGCCAGCGCGGCAAAGAATTTGGCGGAGATACCGCGCAGGGTGCGCATACCGTCGCCCACCACGGAGATGATCGCCAGACGCTCCTGAATCGCGAGCGGCTCCAGCAATTCTTCTTTCAGCTCCAGATAGAACTCTTCCTCCAGCGCGCGGCGGGCGCGAAGGCAGTCAGCCTGCGGCACGCAGAAGCTGATGCTGTACTCTGAAGAAGACTGGGTGATCAGCACCACCGAAATACCGTTGCGGGACATGGCCGCAAACACGCGTGCCGCCATGCCGACCATCCCTTTCATCCCCGGACCCGAGACGCTGAACATCGCCATGTTGTTCAGGTTGGAGATGCCTTTCACCGGCAGTCCGTCCTCATCGGTACTCGCGCCAATCAGCGTACCCGGCGCCTGCGGGTTACCGGTGTTTTTAATCAGGCAAGGGATCTGGAACTGGGCAATCGGGGAGATGGTACGCGGGTGAAGTACTTTGGCGCCGAAGTAGGAAAGCTCCATCGCTTCCTGGTACGACATCGACTTCAGCAGCCTGGCGTCCGGTACCTGGCGCGGATCGCAGGTATAGACGCCGTCAACATCGGTCCAGATCTCACAACAGTCCGCGCGTAAACAGGCGGCCAGCACGGCGGCGGAGTAGTCGGAACCGTTACGGCCCAGCACCACCAGCTCGCCCTTCTCGTTACCGGCGGTGAAGCCTGCCATCAGGATCATGTGGTCAGCGGGAATTTTGCTGGCGGCGATACGGCGGGTTGATTCGGCAATATCAACGGTGGATTCGAGGTAGTGACCCACCGCCAGCAGTTTTTCAACGGGATCGATCACGGTCACGCTATGGCCGCGCGCTTCCAGCACGCCGGCCATGATGGCGATAGAGAGTTTTTCACCGCGACAAATCAGCGCTGCATTGATGCTGTCCGGGCATTGGCCGAGAAGGCTGATGCCGTGCAGGACATGTTTAATTTGCGCGAATTCTTGTTCAACAATAGACTTCAGCTGCGCATGCGGGAAGCCAGGCAGCGCTTCTGCCAGGCCTTGCAGTAAGTCAGCGAAGATACGCTCTGCGTCGCTGATGTTCGGAAGTGCATCCTGGCCACCGATGGTTTTTTCAATCATCGCCACCAGATGGTTCGTGATTTTTGCCGGGGCAGAGAGCACGGTCGCAACCTGCCCCTGCCTGGCGTTGCTTTCCAGGATATCGGCAACACGCAGAAAACGTTCTGCATTTGCCACTGATGTACCGCCGAACTTCAACACTCGCATGGTTCTACCTCGTTTCCTTTAGCCGAAAAAAAAGCCCGCACTGTTCAGGTGCGGGCTTTTTTCTGTTTTTCCTGTACGCGTCAGCCCGCATCGTTACCTGTGGTAATGATGATGGTTGTGGTAATGGTGGTGATGCTGATGCGTTTCATGGATGTTGTGTACTCTGTCATTATTATCTGTCTGTGCTGTATTCTTTTAGGGTTAAAGGATCGGGCCCCTTAAGTCAATGGATTTTTAATTTGATCACATTTTGGGAGACTCTCAGGTCTCGCTGCGCGCCGCTTTATTTTCATCCGATTACCCCAAACGCAACCCGCTCAGACAGACTTATTCGCCATAATAAAAACTTATGGCAGTATTTTACTCGGCCAATTTTTTTTCAATATCGTGCAGCAAACGGTGCAACATGGCGGTGTCCCGTTGCTCAAGACGACCAAGACGCTGCTGCAGCCAGTCGGCCATTTTCTGATCGTCCGCGACGCCAAGGCTCGATAACAGCCCCTGCACGCGAGTTCGCAGCGCGGCCAGCTGATTTTCATTTGCCGCTTCTGGCTGAGGTTGAGGGATTTGCATTAGGGAGGCTAATTGATAGCAATAGACCATGACCGCCTGGCCCAAATTCAGGGAAGGATAATCGGCCACCATCGGCGCACCGGTAAGAACGTCCGCCAATTCCAGCTCTTCGTTGGTTAATCCGGAATCTTCACGTCCAAATACCAGCGCGGCTTTCTCCAGCCACTGGCTTTTCTCTTCGAGCATGGGTACCAGTTCAGCAGGCGTGGCGTAATAGTGGAACTTCGCCCGGCTGCGCGCGGTGGTTGCAACGGTAAACGAAATGTCATGCAGCGCGTCGGCAAGCGTAGCGTAAGTGGTTATATTATCGAGAATATCTCCCGAACCGTGCGCCACCCACCGGGCGGCTGGCTCCAGATGGGCCGTGCTGTCCACAATACGTAAATCGGTAAAACCCATGGTCTTCATCGCACGCGCCGCTGCGCCTATATTTTCTGCTCTGGCTGGTGCAACCAGTACAATCGACAGATGCATTTATGCTCTCTTTTTAATCAGTTAGCCGGTAAAAATGTGATGCACTTCAACATATTACGCAGCGCGAATTTACAAAATTGCAACACAAATCACCGAAATAGCGTTTCATAACAAATTAAAAACGCTAAACTATTCTGTGTCTGAACAATCAGTTAGAATGTTAACAGAACACTATTATCCCTATGTTTTATAATGATAATAGTAACATGAATACTCTATTCTGATTGGATTCGCTTCGTTTATAAATCAATGTCCGCAACTAGTTGGTTTATTGTTAAATTGTGACAAAGGCTAGCATTCGGCTACGATGATTTCATCAAACTGTTAATGTGCTACAATTGAACTTGATATATGTCAACGAAGCGTAGTTTTATTGGGTGTCTGGTGTCACTTAGCCTGTTATGTTGCTGTTAAAATGGTTAGGATGACAGCCGTTTTTGACACTGTCGGGTCCAAAGGGAAAGTACCCAAGACCAAGCTAATGATGTTGTTGACGTTGATGGAAAGTGCATCAAGAACGCAATTACGTACTTTAGTCACGTTAAGCCGATCATGTTAATTTGCGACATGCATCAGGCAGGTCAGGGACTTTTGTACTTCCTGTTTCGATTTAGTTGGCAATTTAGGTAGCAAACATGCAGACCCCGCACATTCTTATCGTTGAAGACGAGTTGGTAACACGCAACACGTTAAAGAGCATTTTCGAAGCAGAAGGCTACGATGTCTTTGAAGCGACCGATGGCGCAGAGATGCATCAGATCCTTTCTGAAAATGATATCAACCTGGTGATCATGGATATTAACCTGCCGGGCAAAAACGGTCTTCTTCTGGCGCGCGAACTGCGCGAGCAGGCGAACGTCGCGTTAATGTTCCTGACGGGCCGTGACAACGAAGTTGATAAAATTCTTGGCCTGGAAATCGGTGCGGATGATTACATCACCAAGCCGTTCAACCCTCGCGAGTTAACCATTCGTGCACGCAACCTGCTGTCCCGCACCATGAACCTGGGCACGGTCAGCGAAGAGCGTCGTAGCGTCGATAGCTACAAATTCAACGGCTGGGAACTTGATATCAATAGCCGTTCGCTGATTAGCCCGAACGGCGAGCAGTATAAACTGCCGCGCAGTGAATTCCGCGCGATGCTGCACTTCTGCGAAAACCCGGGCAAGATCCAGTCCCGTGCAGAGCTGCTGAAGAAAATGACCGGCCGTGAGCTGAAGCCGCACGACCGTACCGTAGACGTCACCATCCGTCGTATTCGTAAGCACTTCGAATCTACACCAGATACGCCGGAAATCATCGCCACGATCCACGGCGAAGGGTACCGTTTCTGCGGTGACCTGCAGGAGTAATCCCGCAGTTAACGCATTAAAAAACGGCGCATTTGCGCCGTTTTTTTTATTCCCGCCACGGCATAATCGGCACCGCGCTGATCGCGTTTTTCGGTGAACCTTCCACCACTTTGTCGGAATAGGCCAGGTAAGCCAGCGTATTGCGTTTGGCATCATAGAAACGCACAACCTGCAGCTTTTTGAACACCAGCGAGGTTCGTTTCTGGAATACCACGTCGCCCTGCGCTTTGCCGTTTTTAATTTTATCGCTCAATTCAACCGGGCCCACCTGCTGACAGGAGATCGCCGCATCGGAGGTGTCTTCAGCCAGCCCCAGACCGCCCTTGATACCGCCCGTTTTCGCACGGCTGACATAGCAGGTGACGTTTTTCACGTCCGGATCGTCAAACGCCTCCACCACGATTTTGTGGTCCGGGCCAAACATTTTGAACACGGTGTCGACAGAACCTATCTGTTCCGCCTGTGCCACGCGCCCGGCCATCAACATCAGCGCGGTGAAGAGCAAAGTCTTGTATTTCATATTGTTACCATTCTTTAAAATTACACTGAGCGATTATTCAACACTTTAGACAAAAATGTAGCAAGATCACAGGATTAGAATATATTTGCCCATAATGCCCTACAAAAAGCATGAATGCGCAAAAAAAACACTGAATGCTAAAACATCAAAAAATGCTATTATCCGCTAACCTGTTATCAGGCACCTGCTGTTTTAAGGATGAGGATAGTATATGGATCAGGCTGGAATTATTCGCGACCTGCTCACCTGGCTGGAAGGTCATCTCGACCAGCCTTTGTCACTGGATAATGTGGCGGCTAAAGCAGGCTATTCCAAGTGGCATCTGCAAAGGATGTTCAAGGATGTCACCGGTCATGCTATCGGGGCCTATATTCGCGCACGTCGTTTATCGAAATCTGCTGTGGCTCTGCGCCTGACCGCGCGCCCGATTCTGGATATTGCCCTGCAATATCGTTTCGATTCGCAGCAGACCTTCACCCGCGCCTTTAAAAAACAGTTCTCGTTGACGCCAGCGCTGTATCGTCGCTCGCCTGACTGGAGCTCGTTTGGCATGCGTCCGCCGCTGCGTCTGGGCGAGTTCGCGATGCCGAAGTATGAAATTATTACCCTGCCGGAAACCCATCTGATCGGCACGACGCAGAGCTACTCCTGTTCGCTGGAGCAGATTTCCGAGTTCCGTCATCAGATGCGCGTCCAGTTCTGGCGCGACTTCCTGAGCCACGCACCGGCGATTCCGCCTATTCTGTATGGTCTCAACGAAACGCACCCAAGCCAGGAAAAGGACGACGAGCAGGAGGTGTTCTACACCACCGCGCTGACGCCAGAGATGGCCAATGGCTACATTCAGGGTTCAAAACCTGTCGTGCTGGAAGGCGGTGAATACGTGATGTTCGCCTATGAAGGGCTGGGAACGGGCGTTCAGGAGTTCATCCTGACCGTTTACGGAACCTGCATGCCGATGCTGAATCTGAATCGCCGTAAAGGTCAGGACATTGAGCGCTACTACCCGGCGCAGGATGCCAAACCGGAAGAAGGCCCCATCAATCTGCGTATGGAATTCTTGATTCCGATACGTCGTTAACGCTGCAGTTCGTCAAGCGCAGGGGCATCGAGATGCGAAATGTCCCCTGCCATCTCCACCACCCAACCTGACGCCAGCCACGCGCTCTCCTGATAATCAATTCGGGAAATAGAGCAGTTGCGCAGACGCAAACGGCGCTCAGCGTAAGCCGGTAGTCCCAGAATGGTGCTCACCAGGCATCCCAACGCAATCCCATGACTCACCAGCAGCGGACGGCTTCCTGCCGGGAGCTTCAGGCATTCCGCCAGGGCGGCATGCATACGTACGCTGAGCTCCTGCATGGATTCGCCCTCAGGAATACGGCCATCTTCGGTACCGTTCACCAGCGTGCGACGCCAGCCCTCTTCCGTTTCCGTCAGCGTATCGATATGGCGTTTTTCCAGCACGCCCATATCCAGCTCGCGCAGGCGCGGCTCAAGCATGACGTCACAGCCGCAGGCGTCCGCGATGATGCGCGCCGTCTGCTGTGTGCGACCTAAATCGCTGGTAATCACGTGGGTAATGCCCAGCGTTCTGGCGCGTTCCGCCACCTGCCACGCTTGCTGCACCCCCTTCTCAGTGAGAGGACTGTCTGACTGGCCTTGAATACGTCGCTCGGCGTTCCACTGCGTTTCACCGTGGCGAACAAGGTATACCTGTAACATGCTTTTTTTCCGTTATACTGCGATGAGTTTTTTTTGAATCGAGCTTAATTATGCACCATGTTGTCTCTGCTACCACTAATCCTGCCAAAATTCAGGCAATTCTAAGGGCATTTGACGAGATCTTCGGCGCAGGATCCTGCCATATTGAGGCCATCGGCGTCGAGAGTGGCGTTCCTGAACAGCCGTTTGGCAGCGAGGAAACGCGCGCTGGCGCACGAAATCGCGTGGCAAATGCCAGAGCTGCGGCCCCGGATGCGGACTTTTGGGTGGCGATTGAAGCCGGTATCGACGAAGGCGCAACCTTTAGCTGGGTGGTGATCGAAAGCCGTGAACAGCGCGGCGAAGCGCGTTCGGCCACCCTGCCCCTGCCGGAGATCATTCTGGAAAAAGTGCGTGCGGGTGAAGCGCTCGGGCCGGTGATGTCGGAGTACACCGGCATTGATGAGATTGGCCGTAAAGAAGGGGCGATTGGCGTCTTTACCGCAGGCGCGCTGACCCGTTCAGGCGTTTACCACCAGGCGGTGATCCTGGCGTTAAGCCCGTTCCATAACGCGATCTATCGTTAGGCGTTTTTCAACAACACCGCTTCCAGCCACTGGCGCAGCTCAACGGGCGCCGACTTCAGGCTGTTCGATCCGCGGGTAATCGTCGCAATGCCCGCGCCGAGCTCATTTTTCAGCTCGCGCTGGCTCATCTCGCCGCGCAGCAGCTCTTCAATGATGCGCACGCGCGTGCCCAGCGCCTCACGCTCGTCTGGCGTGAGCATTAGCTGCATAAGGGGTAAATGCAAATCCTGCTCGTAAGACTGGCGAAGCAGCTCCACAAAACGAAGCCACTCCTGGTTACGCTGTTCGGCCATCGCCGAGGAATATGGGGAATGCTGGGTCATGTTATGCTGCCTCTTGTACTCTTTAGCGAGTACAGCTTAACACAACCCACGCCGATCAGTAACGTCTCTGCCACTCGGCATCGCTCATCAGGGTATCTTTCTGCCCCATGAAGTAGCGATAGTAGGCGTCATAAGCCAGTACGTTCTTCACGTAGCCGCGCGTTTCCGAGAACGGGATGCTCTCGACAAACGCCACGGCGTCGATGCGTCCGGCGCTGTTGCCGAGCCAGGTGCGCACGCGACCCGGTCCCGCGTTATATGCCGCCGACGAGAAGATGCGGTTGTTGCCGAACTGCTGATACACATACTGCAGGTAGCTGGTACCGATGTTGATGTTGGTATCCGGATCGAGAAGCTGTGACGGGCTACTGTATCCAGGGATGTTAAACATCTTCACCGTGTGCGTCGCCGTTCCCGGCATGATCTGCATCAGGCCGCTGGCGCCCACCGGGGAACGGACTTTCGGGTTCCAGGCGCTTTCCTGACGGGCAATCGCCATCGCGTAACTTTGCGGGATATCTTTGCCGCTGGTGTAGCGATCGAACAGATCCTTGTAAGCCAGCGGGAAACGCTCTTCGAGATGATCCCAGAGCTTACCGGCGATCGTCGCCTGCACGCTCAGATCCCACCAGTGGTTATCAAACGCATAGCGGGCAAGCTGAGCTTTTTCATCGGTGGTGCGGCTGGTCACCAGATTCGCCCACTCGCTGCGCGCGGTGTTGTCCATATTCCAGTACATCAGCTCGCGAACGCGCGCCATTTCTGGCCCCTGGGTCAGCGCCGGATTCGCGTTAGCGGGCGCTTTATCGATGCGGAAGGTGTACTCCTCGCCCAGGCGCTGCGCCGCCGCCATCGGGTAGAACCCGCGCTGCTGCATCAGCGTATGAAGAATTTCTTTGGCCTCATCATCACGACCGCGCTCCAGCAGCAGATCGGCCTGCCAGTAGCGCCATTCATCTTTCTCTTTGGCCTCCATAGGCAACCGGGCGAGCCAGGTATTGAGCCCACGACGGTCGCCCGTACCCAGCGCCATGCGCACGCGACGTTCCACCAGCGACGTGGAGTTCGAACGCATAATGGCATCGTCTCGCCAGCGCGCCTGCTCGTCGGTCACATCGGTGCCCATCAGTCGCCACGCCACGATATCGCGCAGCTCCTGCGTTTGCTCCTCATTAAGCTGCTGCGCCTGCACCAGCTGCGGGATCATCAGCCGCGCGTTTTCTACATCGTCACGCGCCACGCTGGCAAAAGCCACCGCCGCCATCTGGCGGGTAAAATCGGTCGCGCCCGTACTGCGGGCAAAGGTCAGGACGCTGTTGGGATCGTTTGCCAGCGAGATAACTGCCGTGGAGATCGTCTGGTAATCGGACGGCATCTGCCCCGCCAGCGCAGTCACCAGACGCGTATTACCGGCTTTCATCGCCAGGCGGATACGCTCGAGGTAGGACAGCGGATCCTGCTTGCCGGAAGCACGCCACGCGCCGAACAGGGAATCACAGGCGTTCGGCTGGTTTTTCCCGGTCAGCCAGAGCTCTTTCGCCCCAGCCCAGGCCTCTTCCTGCTGGCCGGTCGCCCATTTTGCGTAGTAGTAGTTACACTGCGCTTCGGTGGTATTCGGCTTTTCAGGGCTAAACGCCAGCAGCCCGCGCCAGTCTTCACGTCGCGCCAGTTCGTTCACAAAACGAGACTGAAGATTCCGGGCTGGCGGCAGGGTCGGGTTCGCCTGAATGAAGTTATTCACGGTAACGGTGGGCTGGTTCATGAGATCGTCCGTAATT
This sequence comes from Enterobacter sp. FB, assembly GCF_000805795.1. Classification (NCBI taxonomy): domain Bacteria; kingdom Pseudomonadati; phylum Pseudomonadota; class Gammaproteobacteria; order Enterobacterales; family Enterobacteriaceae; genus Enterobacter; species Enterobacter sp. FB. The sequence goes on from NZ_JSZC01000004.1 coordinate 49,033, forward strand.
TGACGATACTCCAGATACGGATACAGCGGATAATCCTTTAGCGTCGGCATCAGCGCCTGAACGGTATCCATCTGCTTGTTGTCCCACGCCTGTTTAATCTGAGCGTAGCGACTACGTTGTTCATCCAGTGAATCGGCATGCACCGCCTGGCTTACCGCCATTACGCATACGCTGGCAGCCAGCAGACGCCAGACCACCTGTTTGGCTTTTTCCACAAGCTCTTCCTCATTGTTTTTTCGTCAATTGCAGCGTCTTGCCACGTCAAAGTCTCATTAACTTATGCTAACCAGGCATCCTGCAACGCGCCACGTCATGGACACTTTTTTACCTTTCTTGCGCGTTTTAACACTCCCGACGTTCCTGGCTGGGATTAGGGCGGGAAAAAGGCTACACTTCGAGGCTGAAATTCCTTCTCATTACGATAAAAGAGGCGAAGTCCAACGTGGCTCAATTCGTTTATACCATGCATCGTGTCGGCAAAGTTGTCCCGCCGAAACGTCATATTCTTAAAAATATCTCGCTGAGCTTCTTCCCGGGCGCAAAAATCGGTGTTCTGGGTCTCAACGGTGCCGGTAAGTCCACCCTGCTGCGCATCATGGCCGGCATTGATACAGACATCGAAGGTGAAGCCCGTCCGCAGCCTGGCATCAAGATTGGCTACCTGCCGCAGGAACCTCAGCTGAACCCGGAACACACCGTTCGCGAATCTGTTGAAGAAGCGGTATCCGAAGTGGTTAACGCCCTGAAAGGTCTGGATGAAGTGTATGCCAAATACGCCGAGCCGGATGCGGACTTCGACAAGCTGGCCGCACAGCAGGGCAAGTATGAAGAGATCATCCAGGCGCACGACGGTCACAACCTGAACGTGCAGCTGGAGCGCGCGGCGGATGCCCTGCGTCTGCCGGACTGGGATGCAAAAATCGCGAACCTCTCCGGGGGTGAACGCCGCCGCGTGGCGCTGTGCCGCCTGCTGCTGGAAAAACCAGACATGCTGCTGCTCGACGAACCGACTAACCACCTGGATGCGGAATCCGTGGCGTGGCTGGAGCGCTTCCTGCACGACTTCGAAGGCACCGTTGTGGCGATCACCCACGACCGTTACTTCCTCGACAACGTCGCCGGCTGGATCCTGGAGCTGGACCGCGGTGAAGGTATTCCGTGGGAAGGCAACTACTCCTCCTGGCTGGAGCAGAAAGATCAGCGTCTGGCTCAGGAAGCGTCTCAGGAAGCGGCGCGCCGTAAGTCTATCGAGAAAGAGCTGGAGTGGGTGCGTCAGGGCACGAAAGGCCGTCAGTCTAAGGGCAAAGCCCGTCTGGCACGCTTTGAAGAGCTGAACAACACCGAATACCAGAAACGTAACGAAACCAACGAACTGTTTATTCCACCTGGAGCGCGTCTGGGGGATAAAGTGGTTGAAGTGACCAACCTGCGTAAGTCCTACGGCGACCGCGTGCTGATCGACGATCTGACCTTCTCCGTACCAAAAGGCGCTATCGTGGGCATCATCGGTCCGAACGGCGCGGGTAAATCGACCCTGTTCCGCATGATGTCCGGTCAGGAACAGCCAGACAGCGGCTCTATCACCCTGGGTGAGACCGTGAAGCTGGCCTCCGTTGACCAGTTCCGCGACGCGATGGATAACAGCAAAACCGTGTGGGAAGAAGTCTCCGGCGGTCTGGATATCATGCGTATCGGCAACACCGAGATGCCAAGCCGCGCCTACGTTGGCCGCTTTAACTTCAAAGGCACCGACCAGGGCAAACGCGTGGGCGAGCTGTCCGGCGGTGAGCGCGGTCGTCTGCACCTGGCGAAGCTGCTGCAGGTGGGCGGTAACGTTCTGCTGCTCGATGAACCAACAAACGACCTGGATATCGAAACCCTGCGCGCGCTGGAAAACGCCCTGCTGGAGTTCCCGGGATGTGCAATGGTTATCTCGCACGACCGCTGGTTCCTTGACCGTATCGCGACCCACATTCTGGACTACCAGGATGAAGGTAAAGTGGAGTTCTTCGAAGGTAACTTCACCGAATACGAAGAGTACAAGAAACGCACGCTGGGCGCCGACGCGCTGGAGCCGAAGCGTATTAAGTACAAGCGTATTTCTAAGTAAGTGCCCAAAAGCCGGGTGGCGCTCACGCTTACCCGGCCTACGGTTCTGCGCTGTTTGTAGGCCGGGTAAGGCGAAGCCGCCACCCGGCTTTTTTATTTACCCACGTAATACCGCTTCACCTCATCAAACTGCATTGCAAAGTCGATATAGCTCATCAGCGCGGGTGAGTTGAGCTTACGGCTCGGATAGGCCAGCCACAGGTCGTTTCCTTCAACGTTCCACTCCGGCAGTACCTGCACCAGCGCCCCTTTCTCGACCTTATCTTCCAGCAAAAAAGCCGGAAGGAGCGTAATCCCCGCACCGGCAATCGCACATTCGCGGGCGTATACCAGGTTATCGGTCATGTGCGCGTTATCCGGCAGGTAGCGGTAATCCTCGCTCTCGCTTCGCAGAAGCCACTCCGACCAGGCTCTGTGCGTAATGCAGCGGTGCTCCACCAGCTGACGGGGATGCGTTAGCGGCCCACGGCGCACCAGATAGTCCGGCGAGGCCAGCATGTAGCGCGGGCAGTGCCCGATCATGCGGCCAATCAGGGAGGAGTCCTGCGGCTTGCCGGTACGCAGCGCCACGTCAAAGCCGGCCTCAACCAGATCCACCACGTCATCAGAGATCGACACGTCCAGCGAAACCTCGGGATAGCGAAGCTGGAACTCGGCATTCATATGCGCCAGCAGCGTCGCGCCAATCCCCGCCGGGCAGGTGATGCGCAGCCGCCCGCTGGGGTTTTCGCGCAGGCGCTGGATGGCGTACTCCGCCCGCTCGCTGGCCGCCAGCATTTCACGGCAGTGCACCAGATAGTGCTCGCCCGCAAACGTCAGGTTCAGCCTGCGCGTGGTGCGGTTAAGCAGGCGAATGCCCACCTGCTGCTCCAGCTGGCTAATCCGCTGGCTCACGCTGGATTTTGGCAGCTCCGCCTTCTGGGCTGCCGCGGTAAAGCTGCCCATCTCGGCCACCAGCGCGAATAGCGCCATATCCTGCAGCTGTTTAAACATGATTGTTCATCCTGTACGAACGCTGAGTTCTTAATTGTCCATCTTATCACGCAGATGGCCACTTAATAGACTAGCCTCAACAAAACGCATGCCATTGAGGAGAACACCATGTCAGTTAAAGCCATCGCCGTTAACCCTGAAAATCCCTCTACTTTCATTGAAATCACTCCACCGATGCCGCAGCCCGGCGAGCACGATCTGCTGGTGGAGGTGAAAGCCGTCTCCGTTAACCCGGTCGATACCAAAGTCCACGCGGGTATTGCTAAAAGCGGGCTGAAGGAGCCGCGCGTGCTGGGTTGGGATGCCAGCGGGATCGTCAAAGCCGTTGGGGCTGGCGTCACCGGATTCAAACCGGGAGATGAAGTGTGGTACGCAGGCGACATCACCCGTCCGGGCAGCAACGCTACGCATCAGCTGATCGATGCGCGCATTGTCGGGCACAAACCGTCAAGCCTCGGCTGGGCGGCTGCCGCCGCGCTGCCGTTGACCGCGCTCACCGCGTGGGAAGGCCTGTTTGAACGGCTGAACATTCAGGACGCCGGTGCGGACAAAACCCTGCTGATCATCGGCGGTGCGGGCGGGGTGGGATCGCTGGCGATCCCGTTTGCGAAGCACAACAGCAAGGTAAAGGTGATCGCAACCGCGTCCCGTGAAGATTCCGCCCGGTGGTGCCGCGATCGCGGTGCAGATGTGGTGGTGAACTACCGCGATCTGAAAGGCGAACTGGCGAAGCACGGGCTGACCTTTGTGGATTACATTTTCATCCTCAACGACACCGACGGGCACTGGGATGCGGTCAGCGACCTGATTGCACCGCAGGGGCATATCTGTTCTATCGTGGAGAATGAACACCCGCTGAACCAGGACAAGCTGAAGTCCAAATCCGCCGCGCTGCACTGGGAATTCATGTACACCCGCAGCATGTACCAGACCGCTGATATGGCGCGTCAGGGTGAGATCCTCAATGAGGTGGCGAAGCTGGTGGATAACGGCGTGGTGGAAAGCTCACTGAGTGAAACGCTGCACGGGCTGAGCGTGGAAAGCATTACCGAGGCGCACCGCAAGGTGCTGGACGGGCATATGCGTGGGAAAGTGGTGGTTGAGTTCTGAGTGGACTGATTCCCTCACTCCGGCCCTCTCCAAAGGGAGAGGGCGGTTAACGCTTACCCCTGCTCCCCCATCATCTCCTTCACCAGTTCGACGCAGCGCAGGAAACGGGAGTCGTAGTCTGACTCTTCAACGTGCACAAACTCAACGTTGTTTTCGTTGAGCATCTCCACCAGCATGGACTGGAATTCCCGCCTGTCCACCGAGCTGCCGAGGCTGCGCATGCCGTCGGCCACCCACGGGGTGTTGTTTTCCAGCAGGATCACCAGGTCAAAGCGATATTCGTCAATCAGCGCCTGCACGAACGGGTGCTCGCGCCCTTCGTATTTTTTGCAGAACGCCTGGGTGGTGACAAAATCGGTATCGATGAACGCCACCTTGTTGGCGTATTTCACCGCGAAATCAATGTACTGAGCGTGACCGAGCGCGATTTTGTCGTAGTCGGAATACTGCAGCGCCATCTCGTCGCCGCCCAGGTGCGAGAAGACATAGTCACGGCCGTACTCCCACGCGCTGGTGGTGTTGAAGATGTTAGCGAGCTTGTTGACCAGCGTTGATTTACCGCTCGACTCGCCGCCCAGAATAGCTACCGTGCGCACAAAGAACGGCTTCACCTCGGTCGGAATGTAATCCCAGTAGCGGAACGGGTTTTCGCGGATCTGCGCTCCGCTGATGTTCATGAAGGTGCGTTTCGGATCGATCAGCACCGTCTCGATGCCCAGATGCTCGCGGAACTGCGGCGCGTCGGACTCTTCAGAGGTGTAGATCCAGTTAGGCGCAATGCCCTTCTCTTCCATAAACGCTTTGATGCCGTTGCTCCACACGTCCCAGCCGTGCGGGTACGGCTCCATACCCTCTTCGTTAAATGCATGAATGCGAATGTTTTTCTGGTACTTGAAGGTCTGAAGCAGCCAGCGCAGACGGTCCGGCACGGTCGGCTGCTGCGACATGGCGCTGTCTTCAAACAGCTGACGATCGCGGGTTTCGTCGTACCCCATGATGATGTGCAGCTCGTCCACCTGGCTACAGGCGCGCTGGATCAGATAGATATGCCCGGTATGCAGCGGGTAAAACTTGCCGAACACCACGCCAATGTTCTTTTGCATACGCGGGAATTCCAGCCCCAGAAAGCGGTGCAGCGCTTCAAGCTTCTGCGCGCTGGGGCTTTTGATTTTGGCGTTCAGCAGTTGGCTCAGGTAGCCTTTGGTCATGCCGCTGGCGTCAGCCACCTGCTGCAGCGTGCAGCCCTTCTGGCGGATAGCGGTCTTGATGTAGTCAAATGATGACATAAATTACGGTGCCTCCTGCAAAATCGAATACGTAATTATAAGTCGTCAAAGACATTTAACGCATCTGCGAGTTTCTTCACGCCAAAGACCTGCATCCCTTCCGGGATTTTTTTCGGCACGTTGGCAGCGGGAACGATAGCCCGACGGAAACCGTGTTTTGCCGCCTCGGAGATACGCTCCTGGCCGCTCGGCACCGGACGGATTTCCCCGGCGAGGCCCACTTCGCCAAAGACGACCAGATCCTGCGGCAGCGGTCTGTCGCGCAGGCTGGAGACCATCGCCAGCAGCAGCGCCAGGTCAGCGCTGGTCTCGGTGACTTTGACGCCGCCGACCACGTTCACGAAGACGTCCTGATCCGCCATCTGCAGCCCGCCGTGACGGTGCAGCACCGCCAGCAGGATCGCCAGACGGTTCTGTTCCAGACCAACCGCTACGCGCCGCGGGTTGCCCATCATCGAGTGATCGACCAACGCCTGAATTTCGACGAGCAGCGGGCGCGTCCCTTCCCACAGCACCATCACCGAACTGCCGGAGGTGATCTCATCTCCCCGGCTCAGGAAGATGGCCGACGGGTTGCTGACCTCGCGCAGCCCCTGTTCGGTCATGGCAAACACGCCCAGTTCGTTAACCGCCCCAAAGCGGTTTTTATGGCTGCGCAGGGTACGGAAGCGAGAGTCTGCGTCGCCGTCGAGCATTACCGAGCAGTCGATACAGTGTTCGAGCACCTTCGGTCCCGCCAGCGAGCCGTCTTTGGTCACGTGACCCACCATCACAATCGCCACGCCGCGCGTTTTGGCAAAGCGCGTCAGGTAGGCCGCGGTTTCACGCACCTGCGCGACGCTGCCCGGCGAGGACTGGATGTCCGCCATGTGCATCACCTGGATGGAGTCGATCACCATCAGCTTCGGCTGCTCTTCTTCGGCGATCATGCAGATCTGCTCGATGCTGGTTTCCGACAGCATATTCAGGTTGCCGGTCGGCAGGCCCAGGCGGTGCGCGCGCATCGCCACCTGCTGGAGTGATTCTTCGCCCGTGACGTACAGGGTTTTCATCTGTTCGGCGAGCTTGCAAAGCGTTTGCAGCAGCAGAGTCGATTTACCCGCGCCCGGGTTACCGCCGATCAGGATCGCGCTGCCCGGCACCACGCCGCCGCCGAGCACGCGGTCAAATTCCTTGAAGCCGGTGGAGAAGCGCGGCAGCGCCTCCAGGCTGATGTCTGAAAGCTTTTGTACCTTCGACACGCCTGCATTGCCCGCATAGCCACTCAGGCGTTCATTGCGCGCCACGCTCGGCGAAGCCGCCACACCACGCACTTCGGTGATGGTGTTCCAGGCATGGCAGGCGCTGCATTGCCCCTGCCAGCGCGGATAATCCGCACCACATTCATTACAGACAAATGCGCGTTTTGGAGCTTTCGCCACGGTTTACCTCGTTATTTCTCTGCGGCCTGCGAGCCGGGTGGTGCTTACGCTTACCCGGCCTACAAAGCAGACCGTTATTTCTGATTAAGGCTGCCGGAGAGAATGCAGAACACCCCCATCAGGTCAGCGTGACGGATAGTCACTTCCGTCTTTTCATTCACTTTTGGCTTGGCATGGTAGGCAATGCCCAGACCGGCCGCTTTGATCATCGGCAGGTCGTTCGCGCCGTCACCGATGGCGACGGTCTGGACAACCGGAATTTCATATTTTTCCGCGAGGCGCGTCAGCGTATTGGCTTTGTACTGAGCATCCACAATATCGCCGATCACCTGACCGGTCAGCTTGCCGTCCATGATCTCCAGCTCGTTAGCCACCACGGTGGTCAGATGCAGTTTTTCCCGCAGATAATCCGCGAAGAAGGTGAAGCCGCCGGAGGCGATCGCCACCTTCCAGCCGAGGGACTGCAGCTTCAGCACCAGCTGCGTCAGCCCTGGCATCAGGGGCAGTTCATCGCGCACCTGACGCAGAATGTTGGCATCGGCCCCTTTCAGGGTCGCCACGCGCTGTCGCAGGCTGGCGGTGAAATCCAGCTCGCCGCGCATCGCACGCTCGGTGACTTCCGCCACCAGCTCGCCGCTGCCCGCCAGCTTCGCAATTTCGTCGATACACTCGATCTGAATGGCGGTAGAGTCCATGTCCATGACCAGCAGGCCAGGCGTTTTCAGGTGCGGAATTTTACCCAATGGTGCGACATCCAGCCCGGCGTCATGCGCCAGGCGCGTGGCGCGCTGGGTCAGAGATCCCGCCAGGCGAATGACCTGGTAGTCTTCCACGCACCAGGCGGCGACGATGACCATCGCGGCCCCCAGTTTGGTTTGATACTGGGTCAGGCGTTGCTTATCCAGACCGCGTCCGTACAGCAGCCAGCCGCTACGACCGGCGTGGTAATCCAGAGGCATCACCTCATCGCCACTTAAAGAGAGCGGCAATCCTGGCCATAAAGAGACATCCGTTGGCAGGTCACACCAGGTAATGTTCGGCATTAAAGCTCCTGTAATTTCGTTCGCGCCGGAAGGTTGCAGAGGGAAAATAACGCATGAGGCTACCCTGTAACCATCACTTCTGGCAACATTAAGCCGTAAATTTTCAGCAGGTGGAATATGGCTCGCGCAAAACTGAAATTCCGGCTCCATCGCGCCGTGATTGTCCTTTCCTGTCTCGCACTCTTAGTGGTGCTGATGCAAGGGGCATCGTGGTTTAGCCAGAACCATCAACGGCAACGCAACCCGCAGTTTGAAGAGCTGGCCCGCACGCTGGCACGCCAGGTCACGCTCAACGTCGCGCCGTCCATGCGTAACGAAACGCCTGACGAGAAGCGGATAGGCCAGGTTTTACGCCTGCTCACGGAGAACAGTCGCATTCTTGATGCCGGTGTCTATGATGAGCAAGGCAACCTGATTGCCCGCGCGGGTGAGCACGTCGACGTGCGAGACAGGCTGGCGCTGGACGGCAAAAAAGCCGGCGGCTACTTCAACCAACAGCTTGTTGAACCTATTCAGGGGAAGAATGGCCCGCTGGGTTATCTGCGCCTCACCCTTGATACCCACACCCTGCCCACTGAAGCCAAACAGGTCGATAATACCACCAACATTCTGCGCCTGATGCTGCTGCTTTCACTCGCCATCGGCGTTGTGCTGGCACGCACCCTGCTTCGGGGCAAGCGCACGCGCTGGCAGCAATCCCCGTTCCTGCTGACCGCCAGCCGGTCAGTCCCCGAAGACGAAGAGAGCGAGAAGAAAGAATAGTGATAAAGTAGGCGGATGATTCGGAAAAGGAACTCTGCCATGTCGACGTTACGCCTGCTTATCTCTGACTCTTACGATCCCTGGTTTAACCTGGCGGTGGAGGAGTGCATCTTCCGCCAGATGCCTGCCACCCAGCGCGTACTGTTTCTCTGGCGCAATGCCGATACGGTAGTTATTGGTCGTGCGCAAAACCCGTGGAAAGAGTGCAACACCCGCCGTATGGAAGAGGACAACGTCCGTCTGGCGCGCCGCAGCAGCGGCGGCGGCGCGGTATTCCACGATCTGGGCAATACCTGCTTTACCTTTATGGCGGGCAAACCGGAATACGACAAAACCATCTCAACGTCCATCGTCCTCAACGCGCTCAATTCGCTCGGCGTGACGGCGGAAGCCTCCGGACGTAACGATCTGGTGGTCAAAACGCCCGACGGCGACCGCAAAGTATCCGGCTCTGCCTATCGCGAAACGATGGATCGCGGATTCCACCACGGCACCCTGCTGCTGAACGCCGATCTCAGCCGTCTGGCTAACTACCTTAATCCAGATAAGAAAAAGCTACAGGCTAAGGGCATCACCTCCGTGCGCGGGCGCGTGGCGAATCTGGTGGAACTGCTGCCCGGGATTACTCACGAGCAGATTTGCGATGCGATTCGTGAAGCCTTCTTCGAACATTACGGCGAGTGGGTAGAAGCTGAAGCGATCTCCCCTGACAAAACCCCGGACCTGCCCAACTTCGCGGAAACCTTTGCGCGCCAGAGCAGCTGGGAGTGGAACTTCGGTCAGGCCCCTGCCTTTTCCCATCTGCTGGACGAACGGTTTACCTGGGGCGGCGTGGAGCTGCACTTCGACGTGGAGAAAGGCCATATCACCCGCACGCAGGTCTTTACGGATAGTCTCAATCCGGCACCGTTAGAGGCGTTAGCCGCTCGTCTGCAGGGCTGTTTGTATCGGGCGGATATGTTGCAGCAGGAGTGTGATGCGCTGATCGGCGATTTTCCGGAGCAGGAAAAAGAGTTAAGGGATTTGTCAGCATGGGTTGCACAGGCCGTGCGCTAGTAAAAAAGCCCGCTTGCGCTGCGCTTAGCGGGCTTACAAAACCGTAGGCCGGGTCAGGCGAGGCCGCCACCCGGCACAATAGCTCTTACTCTTTATCGCCCAGCAGAACGGATTCCAGCGCGATTTTGATCATGTCGTTGAAGGTGGTCTGACGCTCGGCAGCGGTAGTCTGCTCGTGGGTACGGATATGGTCAGATACGGTGCAGATGGTCAGCGCTTTCGCACCGAATTCAGCCGCTACGCCGTAGATACCGGCCGCTTCCATTTCCACGCCCAGGATGCCGTATTTTTCCATCACGTCGAACATGTCGCCTTCTGGCGAGTAGAACAGATCGGCAGAGAACAGGTTGCCCACGCGCGCGTCAACGCCCAGCGCTTTTGCCGCGTCAACCGCGTTACGCACCATGTCAAAGTCAGCGATGGCTGCAAAGTCATGATCCTTAAAACGGATGCGGTTGACTTTAGAGTCGGTACACGCGCCCATGCCGATCACCACGTCACGCAGCTTAACGTCCATACGCACCGCACCGCAGGAGCCTACGCGGATGATTTTCTTCACACCGAAATCGGTGATCAGCTCTTTGGTGTAGATGGAGCAGGATGGGATACCCATGCCGTGGCCCATAACGGAGATTTTGCGGCCTTTATAAGTACCCGTGAAGCCCAGCATGCCGCGAACGTTGTTCACTTCACGCACGTCTTCCAGGAAGGTTTCTGCAATGTGCTTCGCGCGCAGCGGGTCGCCCGGCATCAATACGACGTCAGCGAAATCACCCATTTCTGCATTAATGTGAGGAGTTGCCATCTTCAGTTCCTTTTAACTTGTTGTTTTTGCCGGGTGGCGGCTACGCCTTACCCGGCCTACAAAACCGTAGGCCCGGTAAGCGAAGCGCCACCGGGCAATGACATCAGAACATGGCCTTGCCATATTCCATGTCAGACGTACCAAAGTATTTCGCCAGGGTCTGGCCAATGTCCGCGAAGGTTTCACGGTGACCCAGCGAACCCGGCTTCACTTTCGGGCCGTACACCAGCACCGGAATGTGCTCACGGGTGTGGTCGGTACCGGTCCAGGTTGGATCGCAGCCGTGGTCCGCGGTCAGGATCAGAATGTCATCTTCACCCACCAGCTCCATCAGCTCCGGCAGGCGGCGGTCGAACAGCTCAAGACCCGCAGCGTAACCCGCTACGTCGCGACGGTGCCCCCAGGAGGAGTCGAAGTCGACGAAGTTGGTGAAGACAATGGTCTTGTCGCCCGCTTCTTTCATCTCTTTGATGGTGGCATCGAACAGCGCATCGAGTCCGGTCGCTTTGACCTTTTTGGTGATGCCGCAGTTAGCGTAGATATCCGCGATTTTGCCCACGGACACCACGTGGCCGTCTTTCTCATCGACCAGCTTCTGCAGCACGGTTGGCGCCGGCGGCTCAACGGCCAGATCGTGACGGTTACCGGTACGCTGGAAGTTACCCGCTTTGTCACCAATAAACGGACGCGCGATCACGCGGCCAATGTTGTAGCCGCCTTCGGTCAGCTCTTCACGGGCGATTTCGCACAGCTCGTAGAGTTTATCCAGGCCAAAGGTCTCTTCGTGGCAGGCAATCTGGAACACGGAGTCAGCAGAGGTGTAGAAAATCGGCTTGCCGGTTTTCATGTGCTCTTCGCCGAGCTGGTCCAGAATCACGGTACCGGAGGAGTGGCAGTTGCCGAGGTAGCCCGGCAGGTTGGCACGCTTCACCAGCTTATCGAGCAGTTCCTGCGGGAAGCTGTTCTCGTGATCGGAGAAGTAACCCCAGTCGAACAGCACCGGCACACCGGCGATTTCCCAGTGGCCAGACGGGGTGTCTTTACCGGAGGAGAGCTCGTGCGCCCAGGCATAGGCGCCCACCACTTCCGCATTGCCGTCCATACCGGCTGCGATTTTACCGGTAGAACCTTCATGTGCTTTCACCAGCCCAAGGCGGGTCAGGTTGGGTAGAGTCAGAGGGCCTTTACGACCGTTATCCGCTTCGCCTTTCGCACAGGCTTCCGCGATGTGACCCATGGTATCGGAACCCACGTCACCAAAACGTTCCGCATCTTCGGTTGCGCCGATGCCGAATGAGTCCAGCACCATAATAAATGCACGTTTCATAATTGTTCTCCGTACGTAGTGCTTCAAAAATTATCGATCAGATCAGTATACCGCTATTCGGTGATACGGCGATAGACAGTCGGTGTGGTTTCCGGCGCTTTATTGTCAAGCGTAATGGCCGCCTTCACCGCTTTCGCCGCTTCCTGCCAGCTGGCTTCATCTTTGGCGTGGATCACCGCCAGCGGACGTTGGCCGTCAACGCTGTCGCCCAGACGGGCCATATCGGTGAAGCCGACGCTGTAATCAATGGTATCTGACGCCTGACGACGGCCGCCGCCCATAGACACGACCGCCATACCCAGCGCGCGGGTATCCATTGCCGAGACAAACCCTTCGCTGTCGGCATACACCGCTTTGCTGAGCGTCGCGGTCGGCAGGTACTTCGCATAGTTTTCGACGAAGTCGGTTGGGCCTTTCTGCGCCGCAACCATGCGGCCAAAGATCTCCGCCGCTTTGCCGTTGTCCAGTACCGCCTGTAGCTTCGCGCGGGCGTCGGCGTCGTCTTTGGCAAGCTTGCCGGAGATTAACATCTCCACGCACAGCGCCATGGTGACGTCGAACAGACGCGGGTTGCGGTATTCGCCCGTCAGGAACTGGACGGCTTCACGCACTTCGACGGCGTTACCGGCGCTGGAAGCCAGCACCTGGTTCATGTCGGTGAGCAGTGCGGTAGTGCGCACGCCCGCGCCGTTGGAGACGCCAACGATCGCTTCGGCCAGCGCCTCAGAGAGTTCATAGGTTGGCATAAACGCGCCGCTGCCTACCTTCACGTCCATCACCAGCGCGTCCAGCCCTTCTGCCAGCTTCTTCGCCAGGATAGAGGCGGTGATCAGCGGGATGGAGTCAACGGTCGCGGTGATGTCGCGGGTCGCGTAGAAACGCTTGTCTGCCGGAGCAAGAGAGCTGGTCTGGCCGATAATCGCCACACCAACGTCTTTAATAATGTCGCGGAAGCGGTTGTCATCCGGGAAGATATCGAAGCCCGGAATGGCTTCCAGTTTGTCGAGCGTACCGCCGGTGTGGCCCAGGCCGCGCCCGGAGATCATCGGGATATAACCGCCACAGGCTGCCACCATGGGGCCAAGCATCAGGGAGGTCACGTCGCCCACGCCGCCGGTGGAGTGTTTATCCACAATCGGGCCGTTAAGGTTGAGGCTTTTCCAGTCCAGAACGGTTCCTGAATCTCGCATCGCCATGGTCAGCGACACGCGCTCAGGCATCGACATATCGTGGAAGAAAATGGTCATCGCCAGAGCCGCAATCTGCCCTTCTGAGACGGTGTTATCACGAATGCCGTTGATGAAGAAGCGGATCTCTTCGTCGCTTAATGCATGACCATCACGTTTTTTACGAATAATTTCTTGTGCGAGAAACACGGTAACCCCCATGAGGAATCGGGTGAATGGTGGCGGGTACGGTTTACCCGACCACGATCCGGGTAGGCCGGGTAAGCGTAGCGCCACCCGGCAATTCAAACTTAGTAGCTGCTTGCGCTCTTACCGTCGCCGTGACCCAGCGCTTTCAGCAGGCTGGCCAGCAGGCTGGAGGCGCCGAAGCGGTAGTGACGGGAATCGGCCCAGTCGGCGCCGAACAGCTCGTCGGCAATCGCCAGGAACTGCTGCGCGTCTTCCGCGGTACGCACGCCGCCCGCAGGTTTGAAGCCCACGGTTTTGGACACGCCCATGTCGCGGATCACTTCCATCATGATGCGCGCGCTTTCCGGGGTCGCATTTACCGGTACTTTACCGGTAGAGGTTTTAATGAAATCCGCACCGGCTTTGATGGAGATTTCAGAGGCTTTACGAATCAGCGCCTCTTCTTTCAGCTCGCCGGTTTCGATGATCACTTTCAGCAGCACGTTTGCCGCCGCACACGCGTCTTTACAGGCCTTCACCAGGTCAAAACCGACCTGCTCGTTGCCGGCGATCAGCGCGCGGTACGGGAACACCACGTCCACTTCGTCTGCGCCGTAGGCAATCGCCGCGCGGGTTTCTGCCAGCGCAATCTCGATATCATCGTTGCCATGCGGGAAGTTAGTGACGGTTGCAATGCGCACGTCCGGGGTGCCCTGCTCGTTCAGCGTCTTACGGGCAATCGGGATAAAGCGCGGGTAGATACAGACGGCTGCGGTGTTGCCCACCGGCGTTTTCGCCTGATGGCACAGAGCGATGACTTTCTCATTGGTGTCGTCATCGTTCAGGGTAGTCAGGTCCATCAGTTTCAACGCGCGCAGGCTGCTTGCAGTTAAATCGGTCATAACATTCTCCAACGGCAGTGCCGTATAAATTTTACCTTGCGGGTCTGTGAGTATTCTAACATCCACCCGCATCCACACTTCGACATTCATCACAGTTAATGAAAACTGCGTGCAAATTTGCATTACTGTAATGAGATCTTCTTCAAACTTTATCGCGCATATTGCGGACTAAAGCAGCGATACCCCCTGTCGGATCAAAAGTGCCGACAGGCAGGCTTTCTACAATCCGTTCATCATCCGCAGAACACTCAAGGAAGCGAACATGTCCCACTCCAGCCCCGACGCCCTGCAACAACGTTGCCAGCAGATTGTGACAAGCCCGGTGTTATCCCCGGAACAAAAACGTCATTTTCTGGCGCTGGAAGCGGAAAACAACCTGCCGTATCCGGCACTTCCTGAAGCTGCGCGCGCCGCGCTGGACGAGGGGTTCATCTGCGACATGTTCGAAGGCCATGCGCCTTACAAACCCCGTTACGTTCTGCCGGATTACGCAAAATTTCTGGCTAATGGTTCAGAATGGCTGGAGCTGGAAGGGGCAAAAGATCTCGACGACGCCCTCTCACTGTTAACCATCCTCTACCACCATGTTCCGTCCGTCACATCGATGCCGGTCTATCTCGGTCAGCTTGATGCGTTGCTGCAACCTTATGTTAGAATTCTAACACAAGAAGAAATCAATAGCCGAATAAAACGTTTCTGGCGCTATCTCGACCGTACGTTGCCCGATGCCTTTATGCATGCCAATATCGGGCCGGAAGATACCCCCGTCACGCGCGCCATTCTGCGTGCCGATGCAGAGCTGAAGCAGGTCGCGCCGAACCTGACCTTTATTTATGATCCAGCGATCACCCCGGACGATTTGCTGCTTGAGGTGGCGAAAAACATATGTGAATGCAGTAAACCGCATATTTCTAATGGCCCGGTGAATGATAAAATTTTCACAAAAGGCCATTACGGCGTAGTGAGCTGTTACAACTCCCTGCCTCTGGCAGGCGGTGGCAGCACCCTGGTGCGCCTCAACCTCAAGGCCATCGCCGAACACAGTACGTCAATGGAAGACTACTTCAGCCGCGCCCTCCCGCATTACTGCCAGCAGCAAATGGCCATCATCGATGCCCGCTGCGATTTCCTGTATCAACAATCCGGCTTCTTTGAGAATAGCTTCCTGGTGAAAGAGGGGCTGATTGATGCCGATCGGTTTGTGCCGATGTTTGGCATGTACGGCCTGGCAGAAGCGGTAAACGTGCTCTGTGAAAAAGCCGGGATGACTGGGCGTTACGGCAAAGACGAGCAGGCCAACGCGCTGGGCTATCGCATCAGCGAACAGCTTGCGGCGTTTGTCGAAAACACGCCGGTGAAACACGGCTGGAAGCAGCGCGCGATGCTGCATGCGCAGTCGGGGATCAGCTCTGACTCGGGCACCACGCCGGGCGCACGCCTGCCCTACGGCGACGAGCCGGATCCCATCAGCCACCTGCTGGCGGTGGCGCCGCACCACAAGCACTACGCTTCCGGGATCAGCGATATTTGACGCTGGATGAGACGGTAAAACGTAACCCGCAGGCGGTGGTCCAGCTCTGTCTCGGCGCGTTCAGGGCGGGGATGCGCGAGTTTACCGCCAACGTCGCGGGTAACGATCTGGTGCGCGTCACCGGTTATATGGTGCGGTTGTCGGATCTGGAGAAGTACCGGGAAGCCGGATCGCGCACCAATACCACCTGGCTGGGTGAAGAAGCCGCGCGCAATACCCGTATTCTGGAACGTCAGCCGCGCGTGATAAGCCATGAACAGCAGATGCGCTTTAGTTAGTCAGGTCATCCCTTTTTCCTGCGTGGACGGGCCGGCAGCCGCCTGGCCCTGTTCCTGCAGGGCTGCAACCTGCGCTGTAAAACCTGCCACAACCCGTGGACGATCGGCCGCTGCAACGACTGCGGGGACTGCGTGCCCCACTGCCCGCACGACGCGCTGACCATACAGGCGGGACGCGTCTGGTGGCAGGAGAGTGACTGCCAGCAGTGCGACACCTGCCTGCACCTGTGCCAGCAGCAGGCAACGCCTATGGCGCACCGCCTGAGCGTGGAGGAGATCCTTTCACAGATCCGCAAATCCGCGCCGTTTATCGAGGGGATCACCGTGAGCGGCGGTGAGGCCACAACGCAATTACCGTTTTTAGTGACGCTATTCTCAGCGATCAAAGCCGATCCCGACCTGAATCATCTGACCTGCCTGGTCGACAGCAACGGTTTGTTAAGCGAAACCGGCTGGCAAAAGCTGCTGCCGGTACTGGATGGCGCGATGCTGGACCTGAAAGCATGGGGGAACGAACACCACCGCTTCCTGACCGGGCGCGAAAACCCGCAGATCAAGCAGAGTATCCGCTGGCTGGCAGATCGTAATCGTTTAACGGAGCTCCGCCTGCTGGTGATTCCGGAACAGTGTGATTATCTGGAACATCTGAAGCCGCTGACGGCGTTTATCCACGGGCTTGGAAACGTGCCGGTGCGCCTCAACGCGTTTCATGCGCATGGCGTGTACGGCGAGGCGGCGTCATGGCGCAGCGCCACGCCGGAAGACGTTGAACCGCTGGCGCGGGCGCTGGAAAAACAGAAGATAACGGTGATCCGTCCGGCGCTTTATCTATAGCGTGATGCCAAATACCGAACGCGTATTTTCCAGCAGCGCACCGGCTATGGCCTCTTCAGTCTCTTTTCGCAGTTCGCACAGGGTGGCAAACACGCGCGCCGCCTGTTCCGGACGATTCGGCTGGCCCTGAAAACCGTTCAGCGGCATGTCCGGCGCGTCGGTTTCCAGCAGAAGCGCCGACAGCGGCAGCTGTGCCATCACGTCCCGGGTTTTGCTGGCGCGCGGATAGGTGATGGTGCCCCCAACGCCGATTTTGTAGCCCAGCTCGATAAAACGCTGCGCCTGCTGCAGGCTGCCTGAGAAACCATGCACGACGCCCTTACGCGGCAAATCGATACGCTTCAGGTGCATTGCCAGCTTATCGTGTGTGCGTCTTGAATGAAGGATCACCGGCAGATCGTGACGCTTCGCCAGCCTGAGCTGCGCGTCGAGGATCGTCTGCTGGCGCTCAAAATGCGGATGCTCGCGATAAAGATCGAGGCCGATCTCACCGATGGCGACAAGCTTGTCGCCTGCGGTCTGCACTATCTCATCAAGTCGCTCAATGTCCTCATCCCGATGCCGCTCAATCACGATCGGATGCAGGCCGAGCGCCGCATAGAGCGCGGGGTGCTGTGCAGCAAGATCCAGCACCCGGGAAAAGTAAGCCGCTTCCACTGAAGGCACAATAATGGCCTGAACGCCTGCCTCGGCCGCTTTCGCAATGCTTTGCTCTTCATCTCCCGTAAACGGCGGGAAATCAAAGTGGCAATGGGTATCGACAAAGCGGTGCATCACGCCAGATCCTCGTTATCCAGTAAAGCGTCATTCGCCTGCGGAATGTCCACCAGGGGCACCGTCAGGGCGTCGTTGGCGACAATCGCAGGCGGCGTAATAATGCGTTTATGGCGATGAAGCGGCGGCTGCTCCGCCAGCATTTTCCCCACCGTCGCCAGGAAGTAGCGCCCGCACAGCCGCCCCGTTTTGTAATCCATGCGCAGCGCAGGAACGCGGCTGCCCAGCGCCATGCTCAGCAGCGGCTTAGGCGGATAAATTTCAAAAATACGCAGCTTGCCCGGCGGTTTCTCAATGAAGCGCTGCATCGCGCCGTAGGTGGTTTCATGCTGCTTCGCGATGTTCACCAGCGGCTGCAGGCTGCTGTCGCCCAGCCAGCGCTCCATCCGCTTAAACCACTGCGGGGTGTAATACATTTGCGACGGTACGGTACGGATCACCACAATGGTTTTCGCCCCGCGACGGGCGGCTTCCTGCACCGGCACCGCGTCACTGATCCCCCCGTCCAGATAGCTAATGCCGTCCAGCAGGGCGCCGGTACGATAAAAACCGGGGATCGCGCTGGAGGCGCGGATGATGTCCAGCCAGTTCTCTTTCTGAGGCGAAAAATAGCCCGGCGAATAGTCATCGCCCCGGCTGGCACACATCCAGAATTCTTTACCGCTATCAAACAGACGGGCGGCAGTATCCATGGCCAGCGGCATCTGGCTGGAGGTTGACTCCAGCAGCCAGTCGAGATCGATCAGGTTGCCGCCGCGCACAAACCGCACCGGGTTAAAAAATTCTTTCGCCGTGGTGTAGCGCATGATGACCTTTCGCGCGTAGCCGGGCTGGTTACAGACATAGGCAGAGAGGTTCTGCGCCCCGGCAGAGGTGCCGAAGTAAAGGTCAAAGGGGTTGAACTGCGCGCGCATAAATTCGTCCAGCACGCCAGCGGTGAAAATGCCGCGCTGTCCGCCACCCTCGCAGACCAGCGCGAGTTGACCCGCGCGAAACGGTTTTAACGTCAGCGGCGCAATATTGCCGAGCGTAACGGGAATTCGTTGCCCCACCTCTGCTTTCCTGTTTTGATTATTTTATAACACCACAGTAACGCACCCGACCTGTTACGCAAATAAGAAAAAGCCAGTCACAGTGACTGGCTTTATTTTGTTGACGGAATATTGCGTTTGCTATGGACGTCGACGCCCTGTAAACAGGCTGACCAGGAACAGAATAATACCCACAACGAAGACAATTTTAGCTGCCCATGCCGCTGTACCTGCCAGTCCACCAAAGCCCAATGCGGCGGCAATTAACGCGATAACCAGAAATATAATGCCCCAACGAAACATAAGCTTCTCCTTTACCATAGTTAATGTCGGCCGCTAAACGTGAGCGCTCAGGTCACTCACCGGCGTTTTTCCAGAGTCGTTCTTATTTCGCCCGCAGGGTTTAGCCAGACGGGCGAATGGTCGAGATTTACTTCGTTTTCAGATCGTTTTTAACGCTTTTCACACCATCAATCGCTTTCGCGATGGACTCGGCACGTTCACTTTGCGCCTGCGAATCTACCGTACCGGAAAGCTGAACCACGCCATCGGTGGTTTCCACTTTCACCTTACGGGACGGCACGATGTCATCTGCTAAAAGTTTAGCTTTGATTTCGCTGGTGGTGGCTGCATCACCGGCATAACCTTTCACCGACGCGTTTTTGCCGTCACGGACGTGCAGCTTATCGCTGACGGAGGCGACGCCTTCGACGCCTTTCGCCACTTTCACCGCCTGTTCAGCCTGAGCCTGGCTTTCAACAAAGCCGCTCAGCGTGACCACTTTCTTATCGGTCTTAACGGAAATATCGGTGCTCTTGATGGCTTCATCATCCACCAGTGCGGCCTTCACTTTTGCTGTGATAGAGCTGTCATCCATGAAATTGCCGACTTTATTCATAGAGCTATCGATTTTTTGCCCTGCGCTATCGGCCGTGGATTGTGCTTTATCCATGGTGCTGCTTTCCGCCAGGGCGGAGCCGCTCACCAGAACGCTACCCAGTGTTACAGCCAGCAGAGTTTTAGAAATCTTCAGTCTTGTCATATTCATCGATCTATTCCTGTGTTGACCCGTTATTCGGGCTACATACTTCCTTAGTAGTGATATATATTGCGAATAAACACACGAGCAAAATGGATAACCTAAAGTCATGCATTGAACAGTTAATTTATCCACGCCCGGTGTTAAACACTGAGTTAAATATAGATCACTCTCACAGAGCCGCTTTCAGAATTGGGTAAAAAATGGGCGAATAGTGTGAAATTGCGTTGAATTAAGAACATTCCGCAAGGGATTAATAAGACAGGAAATAAAGAAGAGCACGGCGAATGCCGTGCTCTGAGAGGGGATTAGTGCTCGCGGGTTTTACGGAACTGAACGTCCGGATAACGTTCCTGCGTCAGGTTCAGGTTGACCATCGTTGGCGCGATATAGGTCAGGTTATCGCCGCCATCCAGCGCCAGCTGAACTTCATTCTTACGCTTAAATTCTTCGAATTTCTTCACGTCAGAACACTCAACCCAGCGCGCGGTCGCGACGTTCACCGATTCGTAAATCGCTTCTACGTTGTATTCGCTCTTCAGGCGCGCAACGACCACGTCAAACTGCAGCACGCCGACCGCGCCAACGATCAGATCGTTGTTCGCAATCGGGCGGAACACCTGCACGGCGCCCTCTTCGGAGAGCTGAACCAGGCCTTTCAGCAGCTGTTTCTGCTTAAGCGGATCGCGCAGACGAATGCGACGGAACAGCTCCGGCGCGAAGTTCGGAATACCGGTGAACTTCATCATTTCACCCTGGGTGAAGGTATCACCGATCTGGATGGTGCCGTGGTTGTGCAGCCCGATGATGTCGCCCGGATAGGCCTCTTCAACGTGCGAACGGTCACCCGCCATAAAGGTCAGCGCGTCGGAGATGACAACGTCTTTACCGATACGCACCTGGCGCAGCTTCATGCCCTTTTCATATTTACCGGACACCACGCGCATAAAGGCCACGCGGTCACGGTGTTTCGGGTCCATGTTGGCCTGAATCTTAAACACGAATCCGGTGAACTTCTCTTCTTTCGCTTCCACTTCACGGGTGTCGGTTTTGCGCGGCATCGGCTGCGGCGCCCACTCCACCAGACCGTCGAGCATGTGGTCAACGCCGAAGTTACCCAGTGCGGTACCGAAGAAGACCGGGGTAATTTCGCCGCTCAGGAACAGCTCTTTGTCGAATTCGTGAGACGCGCCCTTGACCAGCTCCAGCTCGTCGCGCAGCTGCGCGGCCAGCTCTTCGCCGACCGCCGCGTCCAGATCCGGGTTGTCCAGACCTTTCACGATGCGCACTTCCTGAATGGTGTGGCCTTTACCGGTCTGATACAGGTAGGTTTCGTCTTTATAGAGGTGATAAACGCCCTTGAACAGCTTACCGCAGCCAATCGGCCAGGTGATAGGCGCACAGGCGATCTTCAGCTCGTTTTCCACTTCATCCATCAGCTCCATCGGATCGCGGATGTCACGGTCGAGTTTGTTCATAAAGGTGAGGATCGGCGTATCGCGCAGACGGGTGACTTCCATCAGCTTACGGGTACGATCTTCTACACCTTTCGCGGCGTCGATCACCATCAGACAGCAGTCCACCGCCGTCAGGGTACGGTAGGTATCTTCGGAGAAGTCTTCGTGGCCCGGGGTGTCCAGCAGGTTCACCAGGCAGTCATGATACGGGAACTGCATCACGGAGGTGGTAATCGAAATACCACGCTGCTTTTCCATCTCCATCCAGTCGGATTTTGCATGCTGGCTGGAGCCACGGCCTTTAACGGTACCCGCAGTCTGAATCGCCTGTCCGAACAGCAACACCTTCTCAGTGATGGTCGTTTTACCGGCATCCGGGTGCGAGATAATGGCAAAAGTGCGGCGCTTGGCCACCTCTTGCAGATAAGGAGACAACGTCATAATTAAATCTTCTTTTATAAGCGCGGCAGCACGCCACGCATCATGGAATACAAAATTGCGGCTATTTTACCCATCAACGGGGGGCAGGCAATCATTGTTTACACAGGAGTTGCTCCAGTTCGTTCAACGACGTCACGGTCCAGGTCGGCTCGATGCCTTCAGGCTTCACGCGGCCATGTGCATTGAGCCAGACGGTCGACAGACCAGCCTTCATGCCGCCCAGAATATCTGACTCTGCGGTATCCCCCACCATCAGGACACGATCGCGGTCGGGATTGCCAGCCTGCGCCAGCGCGTAGTCGAAAATTCGCGGATCAGGCTTCGGCACGCCAACCTCTTCCGAGATCACCAGCGCGTCAAAATGATCGCGCAGGCCGGTGCGCTCAAGGCGGATCTGCTGCAGGGCGGTAAAACCGTTGGTGATGATCCCCAGTTTCACCTTACCTTTCAACGCATTCAGCAGGGAAACCGCGCCCGGCAGGGGCGCACAAATATCGGCCATGGCGTTGAGAAAAGCCTCGTTCAGCGTTCCCGGACTGACCTTTAAGCGTTCCGCCCAGACGTCAAAGCGCTGGTGCTGAAGCTGTAACGCGGTGATGGCACCGTTCTGGTAATCCACCCACAGCGGTTTGTTGACCGCCTGATAGTCCTGAAAATCTTCAGCGGTGAAGGTTACGCTATAGTCGAGAAACATCCGCTGCAGGCCGCCGAACGAGTCGAACGTAAACAGCGTTTCGTCGGCATCAAAGAAAATCCAGTCCCATTTCATCGTTACAACCTTATTTTTTATTATCCAATCGGCAGAGCCATTATGATGGCGTCTTCACGTCCCTCTGCGGTGGGGTAGTAGTTACGGCGGATTGTCGCCTCGTTAAAGCCTAAGCTTTCATAGAGCGCGATGGCGGCGACATTCGACGCGCGCACCTCCAGCCACAGGGTGAAAACGTCACGGGTTTCGAGCTCACGGATGAGGTGCACAAGCAGTTCTCTTCCCAGCCCGCGGCGCTGAAACGCGGGATCAACCGCGATATTAAACAGCGTCGCCTCATCAAGAACAACCTGCGTGATCGCGAAAGCGGCCATGGTGCCGTCAACGTCCAGGCGGTAGTTCAGATACCGTTCGCCCTGATTGCTGGCGAAGGTTTTTTCGCTCCACGGAAACGCGTGGGCGCGTGTTTCAATCGCGAACGCGGTGGACAGGTCAGGCGTCGTGAGGGAAGAAATCGTGTTCATATTCGCAGATTTGTTGCCATAGCGCGCTGCGCGCTTTTGGGTTGGCTTTCAGTTCGTCCAGCGCTGGCGTGCAGATCTGGCTCCCCTGAAGAGAGATCTCATTTGCCTCTCCGATACGCCAGCTGTTACAGCGGCTATCAGGAGGCAGCATCGCGACACGCTCTGGCGTCAGCGGTAAAACCTGGTCGGCCGTCAGCTTCAGGCTGCGAAGAACATCACCGATCAGGGGGTCATTCAGGGCAGGCAGTGCTTCCGCCACCATCACCAGGCGAACGTGCGCCGGGATGGAGATAGCGATTTCGCCCTGCAACGCCGTCGGGCGACGCAAAGCCCACTGGGTAATGCCCAGCTGCTGCAACTGCCAGTCTCGTCGGGATGTCATAGGGAAAACTCCTGTCTCTCAGGCGCGCAAATATAGCAAATGTGTCGAAACTGCGCCATCTACCTACTATAATCCCCGCCTGAGTTTATTGAGGAACAATTCATGTCTGCATTTACCCCGGCAAGTGAAGTCTTGCTGCGTCACAGTGATGATTTCGAAGAAAGCCGTATTCTGTTTGCCGGAGATATGCAGGATGACCTGCCCGCGCGTTTCGACTGTGCTGAAAGCCGTGCCCACACCCAATACTACCACCACTGGCAGGTGCTGAGCCGCCAGATGGGCGAGCGCGCGCGCTTTAGCCTGGTGGCAGAGCAGAGCGATATCGCCGACTGCGATACGCTGATCTACTACTGGCCGAAGAATAAACCGGAAGCCCAGTTCCAGCTGATGAACCTGCTCTCCCTGCTGCCGGTCGGCTGCGATATTTTCGTGGTCGGTGAAAACCGCAGCGGCGTGCGTAGCGCGGAACAGCTGCTGGAAGGCTACGCGCCGCTGAACAAAGTCGACAGCGCTCGCCGCTGTGGTCTGTACCATGGCCGTCTGGAAAAACAGACAACGTTTGATGCGCAGGCATACTGGGACGAGTACCAGCTTGACGGCCTGACCATCAAAACCCTGCCGGGCGTGTTCAGCCGCGATGCGCTGGATACGGGCAGCAAGCTGCTGCTTTCCACCCTGACGCCGCACACCAAAGGCAAAGTGCTGGACGTGGGCTGCGGCGCGGGCGTGCTCTCTACCGTGCTCGCCAGCCATTCGCCAAAGGTGCGCTTAACCCTGTGTGACGTGAGCGCCCCGGCGGTTGAAGCCAGCCGCGCAACGCTTGCCGCAAACGGCATTGAAGGCGAGGTGATTGCGAGCAACGTCTTCTCCGACATCACCGGTCGCTTCGACATGATCATCTCTAACCCGCCGTTCCACGACGGTATGGAGACCAGCCTGGAAGCAGCACAAACGCTGATCCGTGGTGCAGTCCGTCACCTCAACAGCGGCGGTGAGCTGCGTATCGTCGCGAACGCCTTCCTGGCGTACCCGAAAGTGCTGGATGAAACCTTTGGCTTCCACGAAGTTATCGCCCAAACGGGTCGCTTTAAGGTCTACCGCACCGTGATGACGCGTCAGGCCAAAAAGTAATCGCCTCCCCTCCAGGCCGGATACGCGAAAGCGCCATCCGGCTATACAGGGCGCGTCCATCGGCCATTTTTCCATCAATCAAGGCATCACGCGCACTTTTCTGTTGACGTAAAGCTGAAAACATCTAGAATGCGCCTCCGTGGTTACGATACTTTTACAGTATCGATGGTATGCGAAGGTGGCGGAATTGGTAGACGCGCTAGCTTCAGGTGTTAGTGTCCTTACGGATGTGGGGGTTCGAGTCCCCCCCTCGCACCATAAATCACGATGATATTGCTCGCACTGGGCGAAGGTGGCGGAATTGGTAGACGCGCTAGCTTCAGGTGTTAGTGTCCTTACGGATGTGGGGGTTCGAGTCCCCCCCCTCGCACCAACGAGGCGATATCAACATAGCAATAAAGAGTAAGATGACTGTGCGAAGGTGGCGGAATTGGTAGACGCGCTAGCTTCAGGTGTTAGTGTCCTTAGGATGTGGGGGTTCGAGTCCCCCCCCTCGCACCAATTATCTTACAACCCCTCTGAATTTCTTCTTTTTCCCTGTTATTTCAAACTCATCAGTATCACCAGAATTCCACTGACCAGCGCGACACAGGATGGCAGTAAAACAAAGTGACGTAGTTGCTTATGCCAGATCATGCCTGACGTGGCTAACAGTCCTGACGCGATGATGACTTTCCAGGTATCGAGAGAGAGATCGGCAAACGTCAAACCGCCGAGAATGGCTCCCGGTAGCAGTACCCCCCAACCACTGCCCAGCGCTCTGTTCAACATGCTTTTCCCTCTATCAACGATAATGATAACCAATATCATATAACAAAAATTATCATTTGCCAGCTGAATGAATCAAAATCCATCGACCTTTACCTTTCCCGTAATGACAGGAATTGTCTAAGGTGATAAATTGCGCACCTGTTAACAACGTCTAAAGATTTTCTGATAATTACTCTTTGAGTTTTTTGCATATTTTATTGCGAAATAACACCTATTTATCTGTTTTAATTAAATTTTAATAAAAACACGCGACTATGACATCACAATCCTGGCGGTCTTTGGTTCACAGAAAATATCAATTATCGTTACGTTTATTTTTATTTCTGAACGCAACTTCGGCAGTGTTCTCGGTAACAAATCCGCTCAATTCTGTACGCCTGTTTTCTGCCCCTCTGATTGCTATTTTCGCCATCAGTACTGGCCTGTTCGTCTGGCACTGGAGAAAGCGCGCGCGGAAGATAAATATTCCTGTCGTTTCAGCGATCTTCGGTATTTTATGGGCCTGGCAAATTGTCTCCAAATTCGCCTTAATTACTCAGGACCATGCGACGTATTTGCTAATTGCTCTTTTAACGGTACTTTTTATCGGCACGCTGGCGTTCGCCAGTAATATCAAAGCGTTTACGCTGCATTCATTGCCCACCTTTATTGTCTGCCTGTGGTTAAGCGATCACGATATATGGCTGCGAATGACCTATTCTTTCGCACTTCCTGTGGTGGCAATTGCTATTCATAACATTTTGCAAAGACGCAACGACCGTTTCGCTCAGGAGCTGCTCTCTCGCCTTCTGGAAGAACGAGAAACCCTTACCGACCTCAGCATGATGGACCCGCTTACCGGGCTCTATAATCGTCGCGGTCTGCAAAGCCGTCTGGAGAATCTGCCCACGGTAGAAAATGGCGAACACTTTGTCCTGCTGATGGATATCGACCACTTCAAAGCCTATAACGACCATTACGGCCATATGATGGGCGACCAGGCGCTGAAGCGCGTCTCTGCGGCAATCCGCGACGCCGTGCGTTCTCGCGATATTGTGGCGCGTTTTGGTGGGGAAGAGTTTATGGTGCTGCTGACCAACATTTCACTCGAACACGCTCGCCAGACGGCCGAGCGGATCCGTCAGAAAGTATATGATTTGAAAATCCCGCATCTGTTTAACGAAAGCGTCGCGACAAACGTCACTATCAGCATTGGCATCGCCATTTTCGAGGATGAAGACGTGGAAGGCGCGCTGGAAAAAGCGGACAAAGCCCTCTATGAAGCAAAGCATATGGGACGCAATAACATTCTGCTAAGCGAAGAGATTCAGACGGCATAAACCTACCGACGATGTCACCAGGACAAAAGTCTTGCCATTGGTATGAGCAATAGTTAGGATTGGCAATCATTATCATTTAGATTTCTATCTATACTATGGCCACGCATACCGCACACATCGTCGAACCTCTCCTCTGGCGAGCGCCGCTCACCAGCGGGAATGCTTCGCTTGCAGATGCGATACGGGAAAAGATTGCGGAAACGCGTGCCCACCTGCTGGACTTCATCCGGCTTGATGAAGCGCCCCCGTCCCACGCGATGACGCTCTCAGAGTGGCGCAAACCGTCTAAGCTGCAATCACTGCTGGCCACCTATTCCGACCATATTTATCGCAATCAGCCTACCCTTACGCGGGAAAATAAACCCCTGCTCTCCCTCTGGGCGCAGTGGTATATCGGGCTGATGGTGCCTCCGCTCATGCTGGCGCTGTTAACACAGAGGAGCATGCTTGAACTCTCGCCGGATAATTTCCACGTCGAGTTTCACGAAACCGGACGTGCTGCCTGCTTCTGGATTGATCTCCACGAAGACCACAGCGCTGAACGCCTCACTGCTCAGGAACGTATGGAGCGGCTCATCACGCAGGCCCTGATCCCGGTGGTGGAAGCGCTGGAAGCGACGGGAGAGATTAACGGGAAGCTTATCTGGAGCAATACGGGCTATTTAATCCACTGGTATTTAACGGAAATGAAGCCGCTTCTCGGTGATGAGAACGTTGAGGCCCTGCGTCAGTCCTGTTTCTTTGCAAAGCAGCTTTCCGATGGCCGTGACAACCCGCTATTCCGTACCGTCGTGCTCCGTGATGGGCTTCTGGTTCGCCGCACCTGCTGCCAGCGCTATCGCCTGCCGGACGTTAAGCAGTGTGGGGATTGCACGCTCAAGTAGAGCAGTGAATTGCCCGGTGGCGCTTCGCTTACCGGGCCGACAAAAACAAAAACGGCAACCTGAGTTGCCGTTTTGCTTTTACCTAGGCCACCTGCTGATTGTCCTCTTCCGCGCTACGCTGAGCTTCTTCCGCTTCCTGCTCCAGCAGCTGCTTCTCATACACTTTGAAGAACGGGAAGTAGATGATCGCCGATACGCAGGCCAGAACCACAACCAGAATCGCCGCGCGGAAATCCCAGCCCAGGGCCCACGCTGCGCCTATCGGCGCCGGTGCCGTCCAGGGAACCACGGAGATGACGCGTCCAATCAAATCAAAGGTCATCGCCGCCCACGCCAGCACGGCGTTAACCATCGGTGCCAGCAGGAACGGGATAAAGAACACCGGGTTCATCACGATTGGCGTACCGAAAATGACCGGCTCGTTGATGTTAAAGAAGCTGGGTACCACGCTCAAACGCCCGATAGAGCGTAAATGCGCTGAACGGCTACGCAGATAGCAAATCACCAATCCCATCGTGGCGCCCGACCCGCCAATCACGATAAAGAACGTCCAGAACGCTTCCATAAAAATATGCGGCAAAGGCTGACCGGCGGCCAGCGCGGTCTGGTTTGCGCCAAGGTTCGTCAGCCAGAACATCTGCAGCATCCCGGAGACGATGGCGGCACCGTGGATCCCGGCGAACCAGAGCAGATGACCAATCAACACGGCCAGCAGGATCGCAGGCAGGGAATCTGCCGCGGAAACCAGAGGTTTAAAGACCGACATAATGGCCTGCGGGATCAGCATACCAAACTGAGACTGAATCACCAGGCTCAGAGGATAAAGGGTCACCACCACCACCAGCACCGGGATCAGCAGATCAAAAGAGTTTTTGATCATCGGCGGGACCTGGTCCGGCAGACGAATGCCGATGTTATGCGCTTTGAGGACACGCATCATCTCAACGCAGTAGATCGCCACCAGAATCGCGGTAAAAATGCCCGTTCCCCCCAGACTGTCGACAGGGAGCGTGCCTTTGGTTTTTGGTGCCGCGACCAGCAGAAACGCCATCAGCGACAGCATGGCGCACATAAAGGGGTCCAGCTGATGAGATTTGACGTAGTGTTTGCCAAGGTTATAGGCAATGGCGGCACAGATATAAATGGACATGATGCCCATCGTCATATCAAACGGCGTCAGGATTTGGCCTTCAAACTGCTTCGCCATATCCAGCCAGGCGCGGGCGAAACCCCAGGTGGTATCAGGCGAAAAAGGTGGGTAAGCAAAGACTAACAAAAAAGAACCCACAATCATAAACGGCATCGCGGAGATGAACCCGTCACGAATCGCCATAACGTGACGCTGGGAAGAGATCCGCCCGGCTATCGGGCTGACGTAATTTTCGACGAAACGGAATATCAGATTAAACGCAGCATGGTTGGCAGACATGGCAGATCTCCTGTCAGACGTTTGTTACGGGCACATACGCGCCGCACGTTGTTCCATACATCAGCTTCACAACCTTGCTGGCTTGCCAACCAGCGGTACTGCTCAGACGAAATGGTTTCATATTTGGCTCTTATTATTGGATACAGGGGACGTTACGTACTCAGTATTAATCTACGCTCCGCGCTCTGCAACCGGTTACTGTAACCGGTTTCTGTGATTGTGAAGAGGATCCAGAAATCAGCCGTTTGGGGTATTTGTTACTTAAGAGATATTTACAGAGCATAAATTCTTATGACAGATTACGCAGGATATTTGTCAGGAGGAAACAATGAGTTTGCAGTCTGTACAGCAGTTTTTTGCCGACAACGCGCCGGATATAGACGTTATTGAGCTTAGTCAAAGTACTGCTACCGTTGCGTTGGCTGCTGCCGCCCATCGTGTCGAGCCGGGACAAATCGCCAAGACCCTGTCACTCAAGGTTAAAAATGAGGTGATCCTGGTGGTGGCGAAAGGCGACGCGCGTCTGGATAACAAAAAGCTCAAAGACACGTTCGGTGCGAAAGCGCGCATGCTCAGCAGTGATGAAGTGGTGACCATTACCGGTCATCCCGTTGGCGGTGTATGCCCGTTCGGGCTGGAAAACCCGCTCGCGGTATATTGTGATATCTCTTTGAAGCAGTACGCCGAAGTGCTGCCCGCCGCAGGCGCAATTCACAGCGCTGTGCGCATTTCACCTGACAGAATGGCAGAACTGACTTCCGCAAAATGGGTGGATGTCTGTATCTGATTGACGCGCCAGAGTATATCTGGCGCGTAAAAGACGGGTTATAAAAATGTGGGCGTGAGGAGAGCCAAACATTGCGGCTCTCTTGCAGGAAGATGCGTAATAATATCCGCCGCATCGAGCAACCCTACGTCTGAATTCACGCCCAGTTTCACCATCGCATTAAACTTATGTGCCCGAATGGTCTTAATATTCCGTTCAAGCTGTGCCGCGATTTCAGGGATGGAATACCCGCAGGACATATAACGCAATATTGCCCGTTCTGTGGGGCTTAGCATCCTGTTCTGACTCCGGTACCAGTGATTCAGCATATTGTCATTGATGCGCAGCGTTTCGCTCAGCAACTCCACGAGTTCCTTCTGCAGATGCTCAAGCGTCACCGATTTACTGACTACTCCGTGCAGGCGCGATGGCGAAAGATGGCTAATTAGCCGTGCTTCCATCTCGTCAGAAACCAAAATGATGCGCTGGATATGACCGTGCGTAAACGCCAGATCCCGCAGGTGCGCCAGGCAGTTACGGCGCTCCTCTCGCGCATCGGAAAGGGAGTAGATCAGCGAGAAAAAATTAACGTGATGAAGTGCATTCTTAAAACTGTCAAATTCACTAAACAGGTGTAGCTGATAATGGCTCAGGCCGGGCATCGCAAAAAGATGCTGTAGCCCGACGGCACTCATCGCGCAATTTTCGATGATGGCGATATGTCTTGTTGAATCGGTTTTTTCCATTCCTCGAACTCTCCATAGGCTGATAGCAAACTCAGCTCTCTCATTCCCTGTGTACTGTTGATCCAGGCATACATATCCGCATTACTTCGTAATGACAGCCGTCGCATCGCACTGTTTTTCTGCGCACTGATGGTTTTATTGCTCTTCTTGAGCAATGTGGCGATTTGGTTAATCCCCCATCCTTTCCCTAACAGACGCAGGACTTTACGTTCGGAGTGCGTGAGCGCGATAACGTGTTCATTTTCATTCTCCGTACTCTGAGGTTCCGGAGTTAATAACGTCTGGCTAATCCGCTCTGCCCGCTCGCTACCGGCCCGAATAGCGTTAACCACGCCTTCAATAGGCTCCATGTCAGAAAGCAACGTGCTTTCCGGGCGCATAAGTAACTCAACCGCAATAGGGTAAAGCGGCCGCGAGACTAAAAAGATCCAGTGAATATCCCGGTATTGATTCAATAAACCGTAATACTCTTCAAGCGCACCCCGAGGGTTTCTGTATTCGCCTGAAATATCGGCAATAATGACGTCCGCGCGGCGCAACTGGAGCAGCGTTAATTCCTGCAATGAGCGGCAATAGCTCAATTCAAATTCGGGGAAATGACGTGCCATCAGGCCCCCTAACCCGTTTTGCATCACGGGCATCCGGCTAATGACAACGCCATGCTTACCATGCAATGACAACATAGACCCTCCGTGTCCATTTTTCATTTGATGAGTAACGTTAAAACGCATCAACGTATGAGTATTTTCGTCCCTGAGTGTAAGACTGGTTAATACAAGCAGAAGATGAGATGTATGCTTAGTTTAAGAAATGCCTAAACAGCAGTAATATCTCACAAAGCGAAACAAAAATTAATTGTGGAGACATTAAAATAACGACAATATAAAATTAGAATAACTAAATACAAATATTTTATATTTTGGTATTTATAATTCATGGTATTGATAAATTAATCCCTTCCCCCTTCCACGACACGGACTGCAACTGTTTGCACAAACCTTGATCTGGCCCACAGCAAGAGGGACTGCACTCTGTGCTAAAAGTACCCACTATGGGTTAACAGATTGCTATCCATCTTTTTTCAGGACAATACATGCAGGCAGAGCGGTCAACGCAGCGTGCTATCACGCGGCTATGTATTCAGTGCGGTCTTTTTCTGCTCCAGCACGGCGCGGAAAGCGCGCTGGTTGAGGAGCTTTCCACCCGGCTGGGGCTGGCGCTAGGGATGGACAGCGTCGAAAGCGCAATCTCATCCAACGCCATTGTGCTGACCACAATCAAGGACGGTCAGTGCCTGACCTCCACGCGCAAAAACCATGACCGCGGCATCAACATGCACGTCGTGACCGAAGTGCAGCACATTGTCATCCTTGCAGAACATAAGCTTCTCGATCTCAGTGACATTGAAAAACGGTTCAACCAGATCAAGCCATTACGTTATCCGCGCTGGCTCGTCGTGGTGATGGTAGGGCTCTCGTGCGCCTGCTTTTGTAAGCTCAACAAAGGCGGCTGGGACGGTGCAATCATCACCTTTTTCGCCAGCAGTATCGCCATGTATGTTCGCCAGCTGCTGACGCATCGGCAGCTGCATCCGCAAATTAACTTCTGCATTACCGCATTTGTCGCCACCACGGTTTCCGGTCTGCTGCTGCGCCTGCCGCAGTTTGCCAACACGCCGACCGTTGCCATGGCCGCCAGCGTGCTTCTGCTGGTCCCGGGCTTTCCGTTGATCAACGCTGTCGCCGACATGTTTAAAGGGCACATCAATACCGGCCTGGCTCGCTGGGCTATCGCAAGCCTGCTGACGCTGGCGACCTGCATCGGCGTGGTCATGGCCATGACACTTTGGGGGTTACGCGGATGGGCGTGATCGATTTTCTGCTGGCGCTGGCGCAGGACATGCTTCTGGCCGCCATTCCAGCCGTCGGCTTCGCGATGGTATTTAACGTACCGCAACGCGCGCTGCCGTGGTGTGCGCTGCTGGGCGCGATTGGCCATGGCTCGCGAATGGTGATGATGACGGCGGGTTTTAACATCGAATGGTCAACATTTATGGCCTCCATGCTGGTCGGCAGTATCGGCATACAGTGGTCGCGCTGGTACCTGGCGCATCCCAAAGTATTCACCGTTGCGGCCGTGATCCCCATGTTTCCGGGGATATCGGCCTATACCGCGATGATTTCCGCGGTGAAAATCAGCCATTTCGGCTATACCGAGCCTCAGATGATCCTTCTTCTCAGCAACTTTCTTAAGGCCTCGTCCATCGTCGGCGCGCTCTCCATCGGGCTGTCGATCCCCGGCCTGTGGCTGTACCGTAAACGCCCACGCGTTTGATATTTGTGTTATTTCGCTGCCGTGGAGATAATCCGTCTGGTCCGTTTGGTGAAAATAAGGAAAGGATGTGGCTAACCCTGGCAGCGAACACCCCGAGCACAGTGAAGAATCCAGCCTGAAAGAGAAAATCTTTCAGAGCGCCATCGCGCTTTTTGCCGAGTATGGATTGAACGGTGCAAGGATGGAGCAGATCGCAGAGAAAGCGGGCACCACCAAACGCATGGTGGTTTACCATTTCAAGAATAAAGAGAACCTCTATCTCCTCGTACTTGAACATGTTTACACCCAGATTCGCGCCAGCGAAAAAGCGCTAAGCCTGACGGGAATGCCCCCGGTCGAAGCGCTGGTCAATCTGGTTGAAGCCACCTTTGACTATCATGCCGACCACCCTGACTACATCCGGATTATCTGCATGGAAAACATGCAGCGCGGCCGCTTTATGCAGCAGTCGAGCTATCTCCGCCAGATCAACCGCAGCGCGCTCGACCTGCTGGAGGAGATCCTGCGCCGGGGGAAAGAAAAACAGCTCTTCAGTGAGACGGTTGACGCCCGCGATCTTCATCGTCTGATAAGCAGCTTCAGCTTTCACTACGTTGCCAACAGCTACACCTTTACGCTGCTGTTTGAAGAAGGCGCAGACGAGCAGGCGCAGCGCCAGCACTACCGTAAAATGGCCGTTCAGGTGGCGCTCCGTTACACCTGCCCATAAAATTGCTTGCAATTAAATCGTACACTATCTATATTCATCTCATGAACGCGAAAACGAACGATGCAACCGCTGCGCTCAAGCTGGATAACCAGCTCTGCTTTGCCCTCTATTCGGCAAACCTGGCGCTTAACAAGCTGTACCGGCAGCTGCTGGCACCGCTGAACCTGACCTACCCGCAATATCTGGTGATGCTGGTGCTGTGGGAGCAGGATGATATGACGGTGTCGGACATCGGTGAACGGCTGTTCCTTGACTCTGCGACCCTGACGCCGCTGTTGAAACGTCTGGAAAGCGCCGGGCTCATCAACCGCCACCGTTCGCGCAAAGACGAACGTCAGGTCGCCGTCACCCTGAGTGAAGCGGGACATGAACTCCAGCAGCAGGCATTGGGTATCCCCCATGCGGTGGGTTGCGCAGCGCAGTGTGATACAGACACCTTGCTGGCACTCAAACAGCAGCTCGAACTTTTGCGACAACAGCTACACCGCGCGTAACGCTATACTTTACGCGTCATTATTTACCTATATATATCGCACGCTATTTAATAGCACGCATTAAAACAAAATGAGGAACCTGCCATGTCTTTAGAAAAAGTTGTTTATACCGCCAAAGCAAAAGCCACCGGTGGCCGTGACGGTCGTGCCACCTCCTCCGATGGCGTATTGGACGTCAAACTGGGTGTGCCAAAAGAGATGGGCGGCATGGGGGGAGACGTGACCAACCCTGAGCAGCTGTTTGCCGCGGGCTACTCTGCCTGCTTCCTGGGCGCGATGAAGTTCGTGGCGGCACGCGACAAATTTACCCTGCCAAAAGATGCCTTTATTGAAGGCGAAGTGGGTATTGGCCCGCTGCCTACCGGTTTTGGTATCGAAGCAAAACTGAACATCCACGTTGAAGGTATGGATCCTGCGGAAGCTAAAAAGCTGGTCGATGCGGCACACATTGTTTGCCCGTATTCTAACGCGACCCGCGGCAACATCGACGTCACGCTGAACATCATTGCGTGATAACTGCCTGATGGCGCTGCGCTTATTCGGCCTACGACTGTAGCCCCGGTAAGCGCAGCGCCACCGGGGAAATCCCCTCCTTTCCTTTCCCCTCTCTGTGCTACCATAAGCCCATATCACGCCCGTAGTAATCAGTAGAGTAAGCGTTATGTCCTCCAGAATTCTGACCACCAGCATTGCTGGTATTGATGCCTTTATGCGCGACCCACGCGGTGTGTTGACCCACGCCGAAGGCGGCACGGTTGCGGTTTTTGCCGACAACGCGCCAGCGTTTTACGCAATCACACCGGAACGTCTGGCACAGCTTCTGGAGATCGAAGCGCAATTGGCACGCCCGGCAAGCGATGTCACGCTGGATACCCAGTTCTTTGATGAACCGGTTAACGTTCCCGTGACCGTTCCGATGGGTAAATTTGCCCTCTATGCGGGCTGGCAGCCGGATGCAGATTTTCAGCGGCAGGCCGCGCTGTGGGGCATTGCGTTAACCCAACCCGCCACAGCGGAAGAGCTTGCCGCGTTTACCGCCTGGTGGCAGGCGGAGGGTAAAGTGTTCACCCATATTCAGTGGCAGCAAAAGCTCGCGCGTCATCTCCAGATTACCCGCGCCGGGAACAACGGCCAGCCAAAACGTGATATCAATGCCTTTTCAGAACCGGATAAACAGATCCCCAGCGGATTCCGAGGTGCGAAATGAAGAACGTCGGCGACCTGATGAAACGTCTGCAAAAAATGATGCCTGCCAACGTGAAGCCTGCTTTCACCACCGGTGAAGAGCTGCTGGCGTGGCAAAAAGAGCAAGGCAAGATCCGCGCCGCCGCGCTCGCCCGCGAAAATCGGGCGATGAAAATGCAGCGCACCTTTAACCGTTCCGGTATTCGTCCCCTGCACCAGAACTGCTCGTTCGATAACTATAAAATTGAGACCACCGGGCAGATGAACGCGCTCGCTGCCGCGCGTCAGTACGTGGATGAATTCGACGGCAATATCGCCAGCTTCATCTTTAGCGGCAAGCCGGGCACCGGCAAAAACCACCTTGCTGCCGCCATCTGCAACGAGCTGCTTCTGCGCGGTAAATCGGTCCTCATCATCACCGTGGCCGATATCATGTCCGCGATGAAAGACACCTTCAGCAACCGTGAAACCAGCGAAGAACAGCTGCTTAACGATCTGAGTAACGTCGACCTGCTGGTCATCGATGAGATTGGCGTTCAGACGGAATCCCGCTATGAAAAAGTGATCATCAACCAGATTGTCGATCGCCGCTCCTCGTCCAAACGCCCCACCGGCATGCTGACAAACCACAACATCGACGAGATGACCCGCCTGCTGGGGGAACGCGTCATGGACCGCATGAAGCTGGGTAACAGCCTGTATGTCATCTTCGACTGGGACAGTTACCGCAGCCGCGTTACCGGCAAAGAGTATTAAGACAGTTCCAGGAATCGCCGACAGGTCGCAGGTATATACTGGAACCCCTTCGGCCCAAAACGGACCTTTTTGAGAGAGCCATGATGAAAAAACAGATTCTAATCAGCACCTTTTTAGGCGCGCTGCTGGTAACCGGCGCAGCGCAGGCGGCGTCCTGGCAGGAGTCCCTGTCAAGCGCAGCAAATGAGCTGACCAAAGAGAGCAGCAGCACGCAGGGCGGACTCTCCGCCTCTTCCCTCACCAGCCTGCTGGGCAACAGTTCCCAGAGCCTGAGCGCGGGGACGATGAACAACGCGGCGGGGATTCTGGAATATTGCGCGAAGCAAAAGCTGGCCTCCGTGACCGACGCGCAAAATGTAAAAAACCAGGTGCTGGGTAAACTGGGTCTGGATACTCAGGAGCAAAAAGCGGACACCAACTACATGGACGGCATTCAGGGCCTGCTTAACGCGCAGAACGGTCAGCAGCTTAACCTGAGCACCCTCGGCAACTCTTCTCTGGCCAAACAGGTGAAAACCAAAGCCTGCGATCTGGTGCTGAAACAAGGCGTTAATTTCATCTCCTGATCCACCCCATTTTCTGCCACAACACGCCGCGTTTAGTGCGATAGTCTTGCAGCGCGGCGCTAAATGAGCGTTTTTCCTGCCTGCCACCGTCTCAGCGTCCGTTTGTCAGGATGTGCACATCTTCATAAAAACGATTTTCTAAACCAAATCCTAACAACAGCACACTTTCGTGACACTAAAATTGCAGCTTAACGACATCGCAATTACATTGTATCACCCAAAAAATAAACAGTTAGCCAGCGAAGCACCTGGCGTCATGAGGATATGCTGTTGTCAGAATTCTTGTCTCTTATCCTTTTTCTGGCTTCTGTCGGCGTTTACGCCTGGAAAGCCGGCCGTCACACCTGGTGGTTTATCGCCACGCTGGTGGTGCTCGGCATTTTTATTATTTTAAACATTACCTTATACGCCAGCGATTACTTTACCGGTGACGGTATTAACGATGCGGTGCTCTACACCCTGACGAACAGCCTGACGGGCGCAGGTGTGGGTAAGTACATACTTCCGGGGCTCGGCCTTATCGTCGCGCTGGTGATGATTTTTGGCGCGCTGGCCTGGGTGCTGCGTCGCCGTCGCCATCATCCACACCATCATGGCTACAGCCTGCTGGCGTTATTCCTGGCGCTGGCCTCCGTCGACGCCAGCCCGGCGTTCCATCAGATCACCGAACTGGTGAAATCCCAGTCGCGCGACGGCGATCCGGATTTCGCGGCTTACTACAAAGAGCCGTCGAAAACGATCGCTAACCCGACGCTCAATCTGGTCTATATCTACGGTGAAAGTCTGGAGCGCACGTACTTTGATAACGATGCCTTCCCGGACCTGACGCCAGATCTGGGTGCGCTGAAAAATGAAGGTCTCGATTTCAGCCACACTATGCAGCTGCCCGGTACGGATTACACGATTGCCGGGATGGTTGCCTCCCAGTGTGGTATCCCGCTGTTCGCGCCTTTTGAAGGTAACGCCTCAGCCTCCATGTCGACCTTCTTCCCGCAGAATATTTGCCTCGGCGATATCCTGAAAAACTCCGGCTACGAAAACTATTTTATGCAGGGAGCAAACCTGCGCTTCGCCGGAAAAGATGTGTTCCTGAAATCCCACGGTTTTGACCACCTGTACGGCTCAGAAGAGTTAAAAACGACGGTTGCCGATCCAAGCTACCGCAACGACTGGGGCTTCTATGACGATACGGTACTCGACGAAACCTGGAAGAAATTCGAGGAGCTGTCCCGCGCGGGCAAGCGTTTCTCTCTCTTTGCGCTGACGGTGGACACCCACCATCCGGACGGGTTTGTCTCGCGCACCTGCAAGCGCAAAAGCTATGAGATTGATGGCAAAAACAACAAATCGTTCAGCGCCGTCACCTGCAGTCAGGAGCACATCGCCGCACTGGTCGAGAAAATCAAAGCCTCGCCCTGGTTTAAAAATACCGTCATCGTCGTCTCATCTGACCATCTGGCGATGAAAAACAGCGCGTGGGATCAGCTCAACAAGCAGGATCGCAGCAACCTGTTCTTCGTCCTGCGCGGCGACAAGCCGCAGCAGGAGGAGATCGCCACCAAACGCAACTCCATGGATAACGGCGCCACCGTGCTGGACATTCTGGGCGGCGACAACTTTATTGGCCTGGGCCGCAGCACGCTGTCGGGGCAATCCCTGTCGGAAGTGTTCCTCAACATGAAGGAAAAAATTCTCGCCTGGAAGCCAGACATCATCCGCCTGTGGAATTTCCCGAAAGAGATGAAAGACTTCACCGTCGATCGGGATAAAAACACCATTGCCTTCTCGGGCAGCAACTTCCGTCTGCCGCTGCTGCTGCGCGTATCGGAAGGACGCGTTGAGCCGCTGCCGGAAAGCGAGTATTCCGCGCCGCTGCGCTACCAGCTGGCCGATTTTGCGCCACGCGATAACTTCGTCTGGGTCGACCAGTGCTACAAAATGGGCCAGCTCTGGTCGCAGCCGCTGGCGCTCTCGACCGACTGGTGCGTCTCGCAGGGCCAGCTTGGCGGAGAGCAAACCGTGCAGCACGTGGATAAGGCGCAGTGGAAGGGCAAAACCGCCTTTAAAGATACGGTGATAGATACCGCGCGCTATCAGCGTAACGTCGACATGCTGAAAATCGTCGACAACGATATTCGCTACAAAGCGGACAGCTTTATCTTTAACGTGGCCGGCGCGCCGGAGGAAGTGAAACAGTTTAGCGGCATCTCGCGGCCGGAGTCCTGGGGACGCTGGTCCAACGCGCAGCTGGGCAATGAGGTGAAAATTGAGTACACCCATCCCCTGCCGGAACAATTTGATCTGGTGATCACCGCCAGGGCCTATGGGCCTAATGCTAACAAGCCCGTACCCGTGCGCGTGGGCGATCGGGAGCAGACGTTAACGCTTGGAAACGACGTGAGCACACAAACGCTGCATTTTGAGAATCCTTCGCGCAGCAATACCCTGGTGATTGTACCGCCGGACCCGCAGTCCACGAATGAGGGAAATATCCTTGGGCATTCGCCGCGCGAGATCGGAATTGGCATGGTCGAAATCAAAATCATCAGCAAAGCGGGTTAATGCGCGTCGCGCCCGGCGTTCTGCCGGGCGCTTATGAAAATAAATAATCCTTTATAAATCTTATAAAATAGATAAAAACACTTTATATAAGCCATTTTTATCTATAAATATCCTGTCAAAAACCAAATATATAAAATGTGCAGCTCCTGAAATCACCACGGAGCGTTACGCACTTTTATCATGCTAACCGGCTATAAGTTCGAATCCATCCGGGCACTGCGCAGTGAAAATGTGATTGCCTGGGAGGTATTGTCCACGGCAAAGCCCCACGTCAATCTTGAAGATTACTTTGGCTCGATGACCGCGACGCAGCGTAAAGCGCACTTCTTTGCGCAGCTTCGTCACGCCATGTTTTGCAAGGATGGCGACAAGTATTACCTCAATGCGACATCGGATTTACTGCTGGACACGGACTTCCTCGACAGGCTCAAAGAAGAAACACCCTGCCCGGAGAGACTTGCTATCGAGGTCACCGATCTCCATTCGATGGTACAACTCGACGATACGCAAAGCCGGGCGCTGCGGAAATGCATCGCAACGCTCCATCAGTGGGGGATAGAAGTGTGGGCAGACGATGTTTGCGAAGACCTTCTTCCCGAACTTCTGACCAGCCAGATCCGCTTCTGCGGCATCAAAATTGACAAACATACCTTCTGGAACGGACGGACCGAGCAGGCGAAGTTTCTGCATCTCACCCGCCAGTGCAAGCGCGTCGCCAGCAAGGTGCTGATCGAAGGCATTGAAACCGCAGGTGATTTCGCACTGGCCCGCGCCAGCGCGGCCGATTACGGCCAGGGCTATCTGTGGGGCAGAAAATGACCCCTCTCATTCCGAATGCTGGCGATATGGTCATCGTTCTGCGCGGCAATGCCTGTTTATGGCCTTGCCCCACTTGTTGCTGCCACAACCTGGCGGCATTCCATCAAAAACGCTGCCTGCTGGACGCTCAGTCATTCGCTTTGTAATTGCACTGTTACTCACGTCAGGAAATAAGATCATGAAAATTATTCCCACCGTTGTATGTTGTTCCGTTCTCCTGCTTCCTGCTGCTGCGATCGCCGCAGACAGCACCGCAAGCGCGACGATGCACGTATCACTTGAGGTCGTGAAGTCGTGCACCCTCAAAGCCAACGACCTCAACTTCTCGCGTCACGGCTCCGATGAGTCGAGCGAAATCCAGGCCAAAACGCAGGTCGATATCGTCTGCACCAACGGCACGCCGTTCACTCTGACCGCCACCAGCAACGACGGCGAAAATGGAACCTTCTGGCTGAAGCCGGAAAACGGCGACACGGGCGCGCAGAAGATTGCGTGGAAACTCTTTGCTGACGAAGGCAAACAGACGCAAATCACCGGCACGAATGGCCTGGACGATACCGGCAACGGCGCGGAACAGGAAGAAACGCTGTATGGCGTGATTGACGCCGGGGCGCTGACAACCGCCCAGGCAGGTACCTACAGCGACGATATCACGTTAAAACTGGAGTACTGATCGTGCGTCGCTATCTTTCCTGCTTCATTCTGTGGCTCATGATGCTGGCGCTGCTGTCACGCTACGCGCTGGCCGCCACGCTTCAGGTGGCCCCGGTAACGCTCGATCTGCAGAGCGACCAGCGGGCAGCGGCTATCTATCTCACTAACAGTGGGAAAGCGGCCATCCATGCGCAGATTCGGGTGTACGAATGGACGCAAAAAAACGGTAAAGATGTTCTGGTGGCCACCGGGGAGGTGGTCAGCAGCCCAGCGATGACATCTCTGGCGCCGGGCCAGCAGCAGCTGGTGCGTATTATCGTCATGCAGCCCGGCATCCGTGCACAGGAGCAAAGTTACCGGCTGGTTATCGACGAACTGCCGGACGCCACGTCCCGTGCCGCAAATCCCACCGCGGTGCACTTCCTGCTGCGCTACTCGATTCCGGTGTTTATTGCCGGGAACCAGAGCGCGCCCGTCAGCCACGATGCCCTGAGCTGTGAGCAGTCTGAAATACCGGCCACCCTTCGCTGCTTTAATGCCGGAAACCGCCACATCCGTCTCAGCCACCTTGAGGCCCTGACGGTCGATGGGCAGGTTGTCGGGTCGATTAAAGGCCTGGCGGGCTATGTGCTCCCGGGACAAACCGCCCTTTTGCCGCTTAAACACGCTTCACGTCACGCGCTCAGCACGCTGCGCGTCTATCTCAATGATGACCACCATGCCAGCCAGATACCCCTGCGCCCGCTCGCTTCTCGCGCTCCTGTTTTGGCTACCGCTCATGCTGTCAGCCCGGACTGAACCCGCAGACACCGTACAATGGCTGGCCATTACCGTGAACCACGCCCCGCGAGGCGAGCTCTGGGCCTGCCGGGTGGTGGATAATGCGTTATGGATAAGCCGCAGCGACATGAAAAAGCTGGGGCTTCACGCCCCGGACGATCGCGCCGAATGGGTTGAGCTGACGTCCCTGCCGGGCCTGAAGGTTAATCTCGACGTGCTGTCCCAGCAGGTGTCGATTACCGCAGAGGCTGACGCACTCGAGGGCCAGCAGCATCTCACCGCCTCAAAGCCCGCGCCGATGTATCGCTACCCTGATGCGCAACCCGTCAGCGCCTA
Source organism: Enterobacter sp. FB (assembly GCF_000805795.1). Lineage (NCBI taxonomy): Bacteria > Pseudomonadati > Pseudomonadota > Gammaproteobacteria > Enterobacterales > Enterobacteriaceae > Enterobacter > Enterobacter sp. FB. Next base: position 90,443 of record NZ_JSZC01000004.1, read on the forward strand.
TACGCTCGGATACGCGCTCTACGCCAGCGATGCGCAGGGGAAGCGCCAGCTCAACGCCCAGACCATGCTGACCGCATCCGGAGGATTACCCGGAACGTTCAGCAGCAGTTTCTCAAGCCATGCCGGGGAGGAAAACAGCGCCGGTCGACCGACCCACACGCGTCTCGAAACCCGCTGGCAGTGGGACAACACCGACTCGCTGACCACGCTGGCGCTGGGCGACAGCATCACCACCGGCGCCCGCTGGAGCCGACAGGTGCGCTTTGGCGGGCTGCACTGGGCACGTAATTTTGAGCTCAATCCGCAACTCAATACTGAACCGCGCAGCCGCTACAGCGACACGGCCGTACTGCCTTCCACGGTCGATTTGTATATCGACGGCCTTAAGCAGAGCAGCCAGCGCGTCACGCCGGGTGACTTTCTGCTGGATACCCTGCCCTCCTTCACCGGAAGCGGGCAGGCGGAGGTGGTGATTACCGATATCAACGGCCAGCGTCGCACCGTACAGCTCGATCTCTACGGCGCGCCGGGCATGCTGGCGGAAGGGCTCAGCAGCGGTTCGCTGGACATCGGCTGGATGCGGGAAAACTACGCCCTGCACTCCGACGACTATGCCGCCTCGCCGCTGCTGGACGCGGGCTGGCGCTATGGGGTGAATAATCACCTGACGCTGGCACTGCATACGGAGCAGCAGCGCAGGCTGCACAACGTGGGCACGGGCGCAGACTGGCTGGTCTCTCCCGCCGTAGGGGTGGTCAGCCAGCACGTTGCCGTGAGCGACAGCCCTTACGGTCAGGGCGTTCAGTGGGGCCTCGGCTGGCAGTGGAACGGCAGAGGAACGGGCATTTCTGCCAGCACCGTCCGCACCGAGGCGGATTTCGCCGACAACGCCCGCATGAGCGGTGCCGCCCCCGTCAGACGCAGCGACAGCGTTTGGGTAAGCCAGTCCGTCCCCCACTTCGGCACCGTGGGCGCGGGCTGGGTACAGCAGAACATTCAGGGCAGCACGCAGCGCTACCTCAATGCCTCCTGGTCGGTGTCGCTGCCGGCACACATCTCCACCACGCTGAGCTATACCCGCTCGTTTACGGATGCGTCGAGTCAGGTTCAGCTACTGCTTTCCGTCCCATTGGGTCGCGAGGACACGCTCTCCGTTCAGGCCAGCCGGGATAAACCACGCATGGATTACCGCCACCAGCCGGACGATGAGGCCGGCGGCTGGTCATGGGAGCTGGGCCAGGGCTTTGGCGAACGACGTGAAAGATATGCAGACGCAGGCTATCTGGGCCGCGCGGGCGAATGGCACGTTGGGCTGCAGCAAGGTGCCAGCCAGCGCAACCAGTACGCCTCAGCCGAAGGGAGCCTGACGCTGCTGGACGGCAGCCTGCACGCGCTGCGCTACATCCAGCAGGGCATGGCGCTGGTCTCCACGCACGGCATTGGGCACGTACCGGTGATGCTGGAAAACCGCCCGGCCGGTGAAACGGATGAGGACGGTTATCTCCTGCTGACCGACCTGCCGCGCTACCACAACAGCAAAGTCAGCATTAACCCGCTCGATCTGCCTGCCGATGTGATCGCCCCCGTCACCGACATGCATGCCAGGCCGGGCAACAGCAGCGCGGTCAAAGTCGATTTTAACGTCCATCACGCCGTCACGGTTCAGGCCCGGCTGGTCGACAGCCGCCGCAGGCCGCTCCCGCTGGGCAGCGTCGTGTCAACGCCGCAGGGTGCCACCATCGTGGGCCGCGATGGCTTTATCTGGCTTGAAGATCCGCCCCTGCCGGGTGAGCTGGTGGTGAAGACCGGTGAGGGAGAGTGCCGGGTCGCGCTTCCGGCGCCCCGTACCGCGTCATCTATACAGAATATGGGAGAACAACTGTGTCATTAAGAGCGCCGTTATTATTGCTGCTCGTCCTGTCCGTAAAGGCGATGGCAGCAGCCTGCTGGATAACCTCCATGCCCGCCATTAACTTTGGCAACGTCGTGGCGGGCAATACCACCTCCGTCAACACCGAGGTCAAGTTTAGCTGCCAGGCCGACAACGAGGGCAGGACGGAATATCTCAACGTCTGCCTGAGCAGCGTAGACGTCCCGCCCTTTGAGATGATCTCGCCGGGGGACCAGGAGGGAAAACAGTACACCCTCCTCTTCCGCCTGCTGAACGGCGCAGCACGCTCTCAGGAGCTGGGGCCTGCCAGCAGCGGGAACCTGATTCAGCAGACTCTGGCCGCGCAAAGCAATGCCAACGTCAGCGGTACCTTTCCGCTTATCGCTACCATTCCGGCCGGGCAAAGCCAGCTTCCGGCCTACCACTATTACAACTACAACATGAATCTGCGCATCGCCTGGCACAGCGCCCTGCGTCAGGATGCCCTGCAAAACTGCTCGGACGGTTCCGCAGAGGGGGAGCAGGTGCAGGGCGGCACCAGCGCGCAGGCCGAAATCAGCCAGGGATGCTACATCGAGCGCGTGACGCCCCTTAACTTCGGCACCCTGACCAGCACCGCGACCCTGCGTCCGACGCGTTCCACCGCCACCCTGACCACGCGCTGCCCGGCAGGAACCGCATTCACCCTTGCCATGGGCAAAGGCAACCATGCCAGCGGTAATCAGCGGCAGCTCTGCAACAACGAGGGCCAGTGCCTGCGCTACGGGCTCTGGCAGGATGAGGCGGCCACGCAACGCTGGGGAGATCAAAGCAGCGGCGATGCGCTGCAGGTCACCAATCCCGCTGGCGGCACCCAGAACTACACCGTTTACGGCGAGGTCCCGGCACAGCCGCTAACCGGTACCGGGGAATTTATTGATGACGTGATTATCACGCTGACTTATTAAACCACCCAAAATCCTGTCTGGATCAATGTTATCGGTAACAGTGGCGTTAAAATAGCCAGCAATGCAGCCCGGAAGGCGTAGACCTTCTCTTTTTATTTTTTATCTCTGTTTTTATTACAACAACTTATGAAATACCTGCTTGCTGACGCCATCGTCTATAACGACGAGGACGGTTCTGTTTCTCTTATCAATGCGCCGGATGAGGATGCGCAGCTCCTCACCTGTACGGCCAATACCATCATGAAGCTGCTGGTTCAGCATCATGGGAACGTGGTTGAACGGGAAACCTTTCTCCAGGAAGTCTGGGATCGGCGAGGGCTTCAGGGGTCTAACAACTCCTTAAACCAGTACATCAGCATTCTGCGCAAGATGCTGGCGGCCCTGCTTCCCGACGCGCTGCTTATCGTTACCGTACCGAAAACGGGTTTTATGCTCAGCGCGGACGTCACGGTCACTCCGCTGGAGGAGGCCCCGCCGACCGCCGAAACGGCGAAACCTGCATGGCGCGTTCGCCCTGAATGTCTGTTCTGCGGCGCGCTCACGCTGGTCGTCGTTGCGCTATGCCTCTGGATCGCGCTGATCAAGCCAGAAAATTCACAAAGGGAGATCCATCTGCTGACGCATATCGGCACCTGCCCGGTCTACACCTTTACGCCGCTGGCGGACGTATTTCACGGGAAGGCAATAACGCTGGCGCAAACGCTTCAGAAGGACGGCCATCTTCCGTGCCTGAAAAATTCAATTTTCTACATGCACATTCAGAGAACGCTTTTCTACGGCCACGAAGGGCGGCTGGTGCTCTCCCAATGTTCCCTCACGCAGGGTAAAGCCAGCGCCTGTCGTACGCTTTACTATTACGAGTGGTGATGATGAGACACAAAAAAGTTTGGCTAACCCTGATCCTCAACCTGCTGCTGCTGGGCACCGTGCTGGCGTGGTACTTTCACACGCCCCCGCTGTCGGTGGCCTGCGACGGAAACCTGACCTTTTCCGACCGGCGCGACAACCACGATTTCACCTTTGACGGTGAGATCATTATGCGTTTTCATCCCGACAAAACCGGGTACATCACGGTTAACGGCAGCGTGGTAAATGCCCCACGCAGCTGGGAGGTTTCCCGCCAGGAGATGTTTAAATGGCGTCACGTGGAGGGCGAACTGTATGAGATCGCTATTCAAAAAGTGGAGCGTTTTAGCCATGACGCCATGCCGCCCGGGGTCTTTGAAAAATACGTTGCCGGCCTGACGCTGGGCAATAAAAGGCTTCTGACGATCGAGCGCACGCCGGAAGACGCGCTGGTGATCAGCAATTTCTATTCGCCAGTGCTGATCTGCTCGGAATAATGTCGACGGGTCAGGCTATACTTGCCGCCATGACTCTTCGCATTCGCCCCACCACCCTCAACGACATTGCCGCCCTGCCCGCCATTGAACGCGCGGCGGCCGGGCGCTTCCGAGACTTCCCGGCACTCGCCTGGCTTGCCGACGGCGAGGTCATTTCCGCTGAGCAACACCTCGGCTATGTCGAACGCGGGTTAAGCTGGCTGGCGCTGGCAAACGACCAGCCCGTCGGGTTTATCCTTGCCGAAGCCCATCCGTCTTCACTGTTTATTGTCGAACTCTCGGTTGATCTGGACTGGCAGGGAAAAGGGATCGGCAGGCAGCTCATCGCCCGCGTGGCAGACCATGCCCGTAACAGGGGGATGACAGCGCTGACGCTGACGACGTTCAGGGACGTACCGTGGAATGCGCCATTCTATGCGCGGCTGGGGTTTGAAAAAATGACGACGCTGACGCCTGAACTGCGTCAGAAAAGGGAAGAAGAGACGGCGCACGGTTTCGCGTATGAAACGCGCTGCGCCATGCGCCTGCCTCTGTAATATCGCCCGGTGGCGCTGCGCTTACCGGGCCTACAAAACCACAAACCGTAGGCCGGGTAAGGCGCAGCCGCCACCCGGCAAAAGCCACAAACCGTAGGCCGGGTAAGGCGCAGCCGCCACCCGGCACAACATACGGCGTTAGAACGTTTCCCAGTTATCACCTGCATCAGCGGTAACCGTTTTACGCGCCATCGCCGGTGCTGCAACGGTTTTCGCAGAAGCGAACTCACGCGCTTTCATCTGCTCCTGCTGAATGCGGAACACCGCCACGGCCTGGGTCAGACGGCTTGCCTGCTCTTCCAGTGCGGCTGCCGCTGCGGCAGACTCTTCCACCAGCGAGGCGTTCTGCTGGGTCACGCGATCCATCTCTGCCACCGCCAGGCCGACCTGGTCGATACCGCGGCTCTGCTCGTCAGACGCAGAGGCGATTTCACCCATGATGTCCGTGACGCGGGTGACCGCATTCACGATCTCACCCATGGTTTCACCGGCGCTTTCGACCAGCGTTGAACCCACTTCCACGCGACCCACGGAGTCTTCGATCAGGCTCTTGATCTCGCGTGCCGCCTGGGCGCTGCGCTGGGCCAGGTTACGCACTTCACCTGCCACCACCGCAAAACCACGGCCCTGCTCGCCCGCACGCGCCGCTTCTACCGCCGCGTTCAGTGCCAGGATGTTGGTCTGGAAAGCAATACCGTCGATCACGCTGATAATGTCGGCGATTTTCTGCGAACTGCCCGCGATATCGCGCATGGTCTGCACCACGTTGTCCACCACTTTGCCGCCTTTCTGCGCGGTTTCAGAGGCGCTCAGCGCAAGATGGCTCGCCTGACGGGCGTTCTCGGCGTTCTGCTTAACAGTCGCCGTCAGCTGCTCCATGCTGGCAGCGGTCTCTTCCAGGGAAGCGGCCTGCTGTTCAGTACGGGAGGAGAGGTCGTTGTTGCCCATCGCGATTTCACTCGCGCCGCTGTAGATCGCATTCGCGCCGTTACGCACGTCGCCAACGGTACGCACCAGTTCGCCCTGCATATGACGCAGCGAGTCGGCCAGTTCACCCATCTCGTTGGTGCCCTGAACCTCAATGCGCTTCACCAGGTCGCCGCTGGCGATATGGCGAATGTTGTCGATCAGACGATTCAGCGGGGAGATCAGCGTCTGCTTGATGTTCAGCCAGACGGCCACGATCACCACCAGCACGGCAATCAGGACGCTGATCAGCACCCAGATAGCCTGGCTGTAGGAGCTGTTGCTGTCTTCGACCGCCATCTGGTACAGCTTGTCGTTCTGCTGCAGGTAGCTCACGTACTGCTTCTCAAAACCGTCCTGGTAACTCTGGGTCGGCTGGTCGAAGAAGGCGTTGATTTTGCCCGCGCCCAGCAGCTGGATCAGCTCCGCCAGCGCGCCGTGGTAAATATCATAGTTACGCTTGATCTCCATGGCATCCGCATCGCTTTGACGCGGATCGCGCGGCAGGGCTTCGTAGGCAGCCCAGTTTTTTTCCGCCTGTTTCAGAGACGCAGACGCGATTTGCATCAAATCGTTCACGGTCGCGCCGCTGCCGATATTGCTCTGATCCATCATGTAGCGGATACCCGCGCGGTTCAGGGTATTACGGGTTTGCAGCAACGCTACCCAGCTGCCGTTCAGCGTGGACTGTTGCTGGCGAATGGTTTGCAGGACGGTGAAATTCTCTTTGTCATTCTTCAGAGCATTAAAGAAAAGACCACCGGATGTGAGTTGTAAAAGGCCAAATATCGCTAAAACCAGCATTAAGCTGGTGACAATCTTGATACGGTTTAACATGTTTTCTCTTTCCTCAGACAGATACAGAATTTTCGGCCTGGAAAGGGAAAACTTTACGAAATTCATCCTGAAATTTGTGGTTTTTACTCTTCTTCCCGCGCTGCGTTATGTCGGTTTCCGAGTTCAATAAACTCTTCCAGCAGCGCCGTCAGCTGTTTCATCTTCTCCGGCGTAAATTCCGCCTCAATCTGCTGATACGCCTCCTCCACCTGCGCCTGGGCGTGCTCATACAGCGCATTGCCCTCTTTGGTCAGCGAGACGTACAGCTTGCGCTGGTCGTTCAGCGGCTTTAAGCGCAGCACCAGGCCGTCGCGCTCCATTCGCGTCAGAATGCCGGTCAGGCTCGGGCGCAAAATACAGGTGCGAAACGCCAGATCGTGAAAATCCATCGACGGATGTTCAGCCAGCACGCGCACAATGCGCCACTGCTGCTCGGTCAGGTTATGGCGCTTCACAATCGGTCGGAAGTAGGACATCGCCGCTTCCCGCGCCTGCAGCAGCGCGATGGTTAATGAATCATGCATAGCCTCTCCCCTTCACATCATTAACACGTAAACAATTCATAAAAGATGCTTTTATAAACAACACGTTTTCCGTCAAAAAGTCTAACAGAAACCCATTAAGTTTATTAACTCTCTGATTTTAATATCAATAAACACCAACATGTAAATTTATTGTTATTCGTATCACAAATCTTTCACTTCTGATTGCGAAATAATCAGCAAAAGCATAAAACCAGATCATTAATATATTAATGAAATCCAAACCGGACCTCCGGCCTGAGGAGTATGTGAATGAAAGGTACCGTCTTTGCCGTCGCCCTCAACCATCAGAGCCAGCGCGAAGCCTGGCGAGAGGCGTTTGAAAAAGCCCCCTACAACACGCCGCCGAAAACGGCGGTGTGGTTTATCAAACCGCATAACACCGTGATTCGCGCGGGCGAGCCCATTCCGTTCCCGCAGGGGGAAACGGTGCTGAGCGGCGCCACGGTAGCGCTGGTGGTCGGTAAAACCGCCAGCAAGGTACGCGTGGAGGACGCCGCGGCGTACATCGCCGGATATGCGCTGGCCAACGAGGTGAGCCTGCCGGAAGAGAGCTTCTACCGCCCGGCCATCAAGGCCAAATGCCGGGACGGATTCTGCCCGCTTGGCGAACCGGTCGCCGTTGATAACGTGGATAGCCTGACCATCATCACCGAGATCAACGGCCGCGAAGCGGACCACTGGAACACCGCCGATCTGCAGCGTAACGCTGCCGAACTGCTGAGCGCCCTGAGCGAGTTCGCCACCCTTAATCCCGGTGATGCGATCCTGCTCGGTACCCCGCACAGCCGCGTTGAGATCCGCCCGGGCGATCGGGTGCGTATTCTGGCGGAAGGATTTCCACCGCTGGAAAACCCGGTGATGGACGAGCGCGACGTCGCTATTGCGCACAGCACGCCGCCGCACGCCACGCTGTTTGCCCTCGGCCTGAACTATGCCGATCACGCCAGCGAGCTGGACTTCAAGCCGCCCACCGAGCCGCTGGTCTTTATCAAAGCGCCGAACACCTTCAACGGAGACAACCTGACCTCGGTGCGCCCGAACAACGTCGAGTACATGCATTATGAAGCGGAGCTGGTGGTGGTCATCGGCAAAACGGCCCGCAAGGTGAGCGAAGCCGAGGCGATGGACTATGTTGCGGGCTATACGGTCTGCAACGACTACGCCATTCGTGACTATCTCGAAAACTACTACCGCCCGAACCTGCGGGTGAAAAGCCGCGACGGGCTGACCCCCATTTCCCCCAACATCGTGCCAAAAGAGGCCATTCCGGACCCGCACAACCTCGCCCTGCGCACCTTCGTCAACGGCGAGCTGCGTCAGGAAGGCACCACGGCGGATCTGATCTTCAGCATCCCGTACCTGATCGCCTACCTGAGCGACTTTATGACCCTGCAGCCGGGCGACATGATTGCCACCGGCACGCCGAAGGGGCTCTCCGACGTGGTGCCGGGCGATGAGGTGGTGGTGGAAGTGGAAGGCGTGGGACGCCTGGTGAACCGAATTGTGAGTGAGGAGACGGCAAAATGAAAAAGATAAACCATTGGATCAACGGTAAAAACGTCGCGGGCAGCGACTACTTCCACACCACTAACCCGGCCTCCGGCGAGGTCCTGGCTGAAGTGGCCTCCGGCGGTGAAGCCGAAATCCATCAGGCCGTTGCCGCCGCCAAAGAGGCGTTCCCGAAGTGGGCCAACCTGCCGATGAAGGAGCGCGCGCGCCTGATGCGTCGTCTGGGCGATCTGATCGACCAGAACGTGCCGGAGATCGCCGCCATGGAAACCGCCGATACCGGGCTGCCGATCCACCAGACCAAAAACGTGCTGATCCCGCGCGCCTCGCACAACTTCGAATTTTTCGCCGAGGTGTGCCAGCAAATGAACGGCAAGACCTACCCAGTTGACGACAAGATGCTCAACTACACCCTGGTGCAGCCGGTGGGCGTCTGCGCGCTGGTGTCGCCGTGGAACGTGCCGTTTATGACCGCCACCTGGAAGGTCGCGCCCTGTCTGGCCTTAGGAAATACCGCGGTGCTGAAGATGTCCGAGCTCTCCCCGCTGACCGCCGACCGTCTGGGCGAACTGGCCCTCGAAGCGGGTATTCCGGCGGGCGTGCTGAACGTCGTTCAGGGCTACGGCGCGACGGCAGGCGATGCGCTGGTGCGGCATCACGACGTGCGCGCCGTCTCTTTCACCGGCGGCACCTCCACCGGGCGCAACATCATGAAAAACGCCGGGCTGAAGAAGTACTCCATGGAGCTGGGCGGTAAATCCCCGGTGCTGATTTTTGAAGACGCGGATATCGAGCGCGCGCTGGACGCCGCCCTGTTCACCATCTTCTCCATCAACGGCGAGCGCTGCACCGCGGGCTCGCGCATCTTCATCCAGCAGAGCATCTACCCGGAATTCGTCAAGCGCTTTGCCGAGCGCGCCAACCGCCTGCGCGTGGGCGACCCGACCGATCCAAATACCCAGATTGGCGCGCTGATTAGCCAGCAGCACTGGGAGAAAGTCTCCGGCTATATCCGCCTCGGCATCGAGGAAGGCGCAACCCTGCTGGCGGGCGGCCCGGACAAACCGGTCGATCTGCCTGCACACCTGAAAGGCGGCAACTTCCTGCGCCCGACCGTGCTGGCGGATGTTGATAACCGCATGCGCGTGGCGCAGGAGGAGATCTTCGGGCCGGTGGCCTGCCTGCTGCCGTTCAAGGACGAAGCAGAAGGGCTGCGCCTGGCCAACGACGTGGAGTACGGCCTGGCGTCGTATATCTGGACCCAGGACGTCAGCAAGGTACTGCGCCTGGCGCGCAATATCGAAGCGGGCATGGTGTTCGTCAACACCCAGAACGTGCGCGACCTGCGCCAGCCGTTTGGCGGCGTGAAGGCCTCCGGCACCGGCCGCGAGGGGGGCGAGTACAGCTTCGAGGTATTCGCGGAGATGAAGAACGTCTGCATCTCCATGGGCGACCACCCGATTCCAAAATGGGGGATCTGATCATGGGTAAACTGGCGTTAGCGGCAAAAATCACCCACGTGCCGTCGATGTACCTCTCCGAGCTGCCGGGCAAAAACCACGGCTGCCGACAGTCGGCCATCGACGGACATAAAGAAATCAGCAAGCGCTGCCGCGAGCTGGGCGTGGACACCATCATCGTGTTCGACACCCACTGGCTGGTGAACAGCGCGTACCACATTAACTGTGCGGACCATTTTTCGGGCGTCTACACCAGCAACGAGCTGCCGCACTTTATCCGCGACATGACCTACGACTACGACGGCAACCCGGAACTCGGCCAGCTGATCGCCGACGAAGCGGTGAAGCGTGGCGTGCGCGCCAAAGCGCACAACATTCCGAGCCTCAAGCTTGAGTACGGCACGCTGGTGCCAATGCGCTACATGAACGCGGATAAGCACTTCAAAGTGGTCTCCATCTCGGCGTTCTGCACGGTTCACGATTTCGCCGACAGCCGCAGGCTGGGCGAGGCCATCGTCAGCGCCATTGAGAAATACGACGGCACCGTGGCGGTACTCGCCAGCGGCTCGCTGTCGCACCGCTTTATCGACGACCAGCGCGCGGAAGAAGGGATGAACAGCTACACCCGGGAGTTCGACCGCCAGATGGACGAGCGCGTGGTGAAGCTGTGGCGCGAGGGTCAGTTCAAAGAATTCTGCAGCATGCTGCCGGAGTACGCCGACTACTGCTACGGCGAGGGCAACATGCACGACACGGTGATGCTGCTGGGGATGCTCGGCTGGGACAAATACGACGGCAAGGTGGAGTTTCTCACCGAGCTGTTCGCCAGCTCCGGCACCGGCCAGGTCAACGCCGTTTTCCCGCTGCCCGCCTAAGGAGCCACCATGCCGCACTTTATTGCTGAATGTACCGACAACATCCGCGAGCAGGCCGACCTGCCGGGACTGTTCGCCAAAGTGAACGAGGCGCTCGCCGCCACGGGCATCTTCCCTATCGGCGGTATCCGCAGCCGCGCCCACTGGCTGGACACCTGGCAGATGGCCGACGGCAAGCACGATTACGCCTTTGTCCATATGACGCTGAAGATTGGCGCGGGGCGCAGTCTGGAGAGCCGGGAAGAGGTCGGTGAAATGCTGTTTGCGCTGATTAAAACGCACTTCGCGGCGCTGATGGCGAGCCGCTATCTGGCGCTGTCGTTTGAGCTGGACGAGCTGCACCCGACGCTTAATTACAAACAAAACAACGTGCACGCGTTGTTTAAGTAGACATCTTTTCCGCCCGGTGGCGCTTCGCTTACCGGACCTACAACGGCTCGAACGTAGGCCGGGTAAGCGCAGCGCCACCCGGCAACAGCCGCATAAAGGATACGCCATGCTCGATAAACACACCCATACCCTGATCGCCCATCGTCTGCATCAGGCGGAGCAGTCCCGGGAGCAGATCCGCCAGATCTCCCTCGACTACCCGACGATCACCATCGACGACGCCTACGCCGTCCAGCGCGAATGGGTCAGCCTGAAGATCGCCGAAGGCCGCGTGCTCAAGGGCCACAAGATCGGCCTGACGTCCAAAGCGATGCAGGCCAGCTCGCAGATTAGCGAGCCGGACTACGGCGCGCTGCTGGACGACATGTTCTTCCACGACGGCAGCGACATCCCGGTCGACCGCTTTATCGTCCCGCGCATTGAAGTGGAGCTGGCGTTCGTGCTGGCAAAACCGCTGCGCGGCCCGAACTGCACGATCTTCGACGTCTACAACGCCACGGACTACGTGATCCCCGCGCTGGAGCTGATCGACGCCCGCTGCCACAACGTCGACCCGGACACCCAGCGCCCGCGCAAGGTGTTCGACACCATCTCCGATAACGCCGCCAACGCGGGCGTGATCCTCGGCGGTCGTCCGATTAAGCCCGACGAGCTGGACCTGCGCTGGATCTCCGCCCTGCTCTACCGCAACGGCGTGATCGAAGAGACCGGCGTGGCCGCAGGCGTCCTTAACCACCCGGCCAACGGCGTGGCGTGGCTGGCCAACAAGCTTGCGCCGTACGACGTGCAGCTTGAGCCTGGCCAGATCGTTCTCGGCGGCTCGTTTACCCGCCCGGTGCCCGCCAGCAGAGGCGACACCTTCCACGTCGACTACGGCAACATGGGCTCCATCAGCTGCCGCTTTGTCTAGGAGATAACCATGCAAAACGCATTCAAAGCGGCGCTGCAGGCGGGCCGCCCGCAAATTGGCCTATGGCTGGGGCTGACCAGCAGCTACAGCGCCGAACTGCTGGCGGGGGCTGGTTTCGACTGGCTGCTGATCGACGCCGAACATGCGCCGAATACCGTGCAGACCGTCTTAACCCAGCTGCAGGCCATCGCCCCTTATCCCAGCCAGCCAGTGGTCCGCCCGGCGTGGAACGATCCGGTGCAGATCAAACAGCTGCTGGATGTGGGCGCGCAAACCCTGCTGGTACCGATGGTACAAAACGCCGAAGAAGCCCGTCTGGCGGTCCGTTCCACGCGCTATCCGCCTGCGGGTATTCGCGGCGTGGGCAGCGCCCTGGCGCGGGCCTCACGCTGGAACCGCATCCCGGACTACCTGCACCAGGCCAACGACGCCATGTGCGTGCTGGTGCAAATCGAAACCCGCGAGGCGCTAAAAAACCTGCCGCAGATCCTGGATGTGGACGGCGTCGACGGGGTGTTTATCGGCCCGGCGGATCTGAGCGCCGACATGGGCTTTGCCGGTAATCCTCAGCACCCGGAAGTGCAGGCGGCCATTGAACAGGCGATCGCGCAGATCCTGAGCGCCGGCAAAGCGCCCGGCATCCTGATGGCCAACGAGCAGCTGGCAAAACGCTATCTCGAACTCGGCGCGCGGTTTGTCGCCGTCGGGGTCGACACGACCCTGCTCGCCCGCGGCGCGGAAGCGCTGGCGGCACGCTTTATCGAAAAACCGGTTACGTCAGTTAATAACAATAAATCCGTCTACTAAACGTAAGATCTGGAGCGCACCATGACGACCTCTACCCTGCAAACCCATGATAATAAAGCTGTTGAACATCGCGCCATTCACAAGCTGTTCCGACGCCTGATCGTCTTTCTCTTTATCCTGTTTGTTTTCTCGTTCCTCGATCGCATTAACATCGGCTTCGCCGGGCTGACGATGGGCAAAGATCTGGGCCTCACCTCAACCATGTTTGGCCTGGCCGCGACGCTGTTTTACGTCACCTACGTGCTGTGCGGGATCCCGAGCAACATCATGCTGGCGAAGATCGGCGCGCGCCGCTGGATCGCCGGGATCATGGTGGTGTGGGGTATTGCCTCCACCTGCACCATGTTCGCCACCAGCCCCGAAACCCTTTACGTCCTTCGCATGCTGGTGGGCATTGCCGAAGCCGGCTTCCTGCCGGGGATTCTGGTCTATCTCACCTGGTGGTTCCCGGCCTATCACCGCGCCCGCGCCAACGCGCTGTTTATGATCGCCATGCCGGTGACCATGATGCTCGGCTCGATCCTCTCCGGGTACATTCTGGCGATGGACGGACTGTGGAACCTCAAGGGCTGGCAGTGGCTGTTCCTGCTGGAGGGGCTGCCGTCGGTGGTGCTCGGCGTGGTGACCTGGTTTTACCTCAACGACACGCCGGATCAGGCCACGTGGCTGGATGAGGACGAAAAGCAGGCGCTCAAAACGATGATCGCCCGCGAGCACGAGGTTGCCATTGCTCAATCCGTCACGCCGCGCTCGACGCTGCGCGAGGTGCTGACCCCGGCGGTGCTGCTCTACACGCTGGCCTACTTCTGCCTGACCAATACGCTGAGCGCGATCAACATCTGGACGCCGCAGATCCTGCAAAGCTTCAACACCGGCAGCAGCAATATCGTGATTGGCCTGCTGGCGGCGATCCCGCAGTTTTGCACCATCCTCGGGATGATCTGGTGGAGCCGCCGCTCCGACAGGCTGAAAGAGCGAAAAAAGCACACCATCCTGCCGTACCTGTTCGCCGCGGCGGGATGGATGCTGGCCTCCGCGACCGATCACAGCCTGATCCAGCTGCTTGGCATCATCATGGCCTCAACCGGATCGTTTACCGCCATGGCGATATTCTGGACCACGCCGGATCGGGTGATTAGCCTGCAGTCCCGCGCGGTGGCGCTGGCGGTGATCAACGCCATCGGCAACGTCGGCTCCGCCGTCAGCCCGCTGCTGATTGGGATCCTGCGCGACGCGACCGGCAGCTTCAGCTCGGGGCTGTGGTTTGTGGCCGGGCTGCTGGTGGTCGGCGCGCTGGTGCTGACGCGCATTCCGATGACGCAGCGGGATCAACAGAGGAACGATCGTGTGCCAGAACCCTATCGCCAACATTGATATCAGCAAGGAGTACGACGAAAGTCTGGGCACCGACGATGTGCACTACCAGTCGTTCGCCCGCATGGCGGCCTTTTTTGGCCGCGACATGCAGGCGCATCGTCACGACCAGTACTTTCAGATGCACTTTCTCGATACCGGGCAAATTGAGCTCCAGCTCGACGATCACCGCTATTCGGTGCAGGCCCCGCTGTTCGTCCTGACGCCGCCATCGGTGCCGCACGCGTTTATCACCGAATCCGACAGCGACGGACACGTGCTGACGGTGCGCGAGGATCTGATCTGGCCGCTGCTGGAGGTGCTCTACCCCGGCACGCGGGAGGCGTTTGGCCTGCCGGGGATCTGCCTTTCGCTTGCCGACAGGCCGGACGAGCTGGCGGCGCTGAAGCACTACTGGCAGCTGATTGCCCGGGAATCCACGGAGCAGCTGCCCGGGCGCGAGCATACGCTGGCCCTGCTGGCCCAGGCGGTGTTTACCCTGCTGCTGCGCAACGCGAAGCTCGACGACCACGCGTCAGGCGGCATGCGCGGCGAGCTGAAGCTGTTCCAGCGGTTTACCCAGCTGATCGACACCCACTACCACCAGCACTGGACGGTGCCGGAATACGCCAGCGAGCTGCACCTGACCGAATCCCGCCTGACCGATATCTGTCGCCGCTTCGCCAACCGCCCGCCAAAACGGCTGATCTTCGACCGCCAGCTGCGCGAGGCCCGACGCCTGCTGCTCTTCTCCGACAGCACGGTCAGCGAGATTGCCTGGCAGCTGGGGTTCAAAGATCCGGCCTATTTCGCCCGCTTTTTTAATCGCTTAGTGGGGTGCTCGCCGAGCGCGTATCGGGCCCAGAAAGTACCGGTTTCCTGAACGCATCACGGTTCGTAGGGCGGGTAAGCGCAGCGCCACCCGCCGAAAAGCCGCACAGATCACAAAACCACAACCCACCCGAAAAGTACCCGTCGTTGTCCCAATCGTCCCTTCACGTTACGCCCCTCTCAGGCTTCAATTAAACAACAAAAACAAAACATAAATTTAACAACACAATTCCGATACGAGGTCCCTATGAAGCCTGAAGAGTTCCGCGCTGATGCCAAACGCCCGTTAACCGGTGAAGAGTATTTAAAAAGCCTGCAGGACGGGCGTGAGATTTACATCTACGGCGAGCGCGTCAAAGACGTCACCACCCATCCGGCGTTTCGCAATGCGGCGGCCTCCATCGCGCAGATGTACGACGCGCTGCACAAGCCGGACATGCAGGACACGCTGTGCTGGGGCACCGACACCGGCAGCGGCGGCTATACCCATAAGTTCTTCCGCGTGGCGAAAAGCGCCGACGACCTGCGCCAGCAGCGCGACGCCATCGCCGAGTGGTCGCGCCTGAGCTACGGCTGGATGGGCCGCACGCCGGACTACAAAGCCGCGTTCGGCTGCGCGCTGGGCGCCAACCCGGCCTTCTACGGCCAGTTCGAGCAGAACGCCCGGAACTGGTACACCCGCATTCAGGAAACCGGCCTGTACTTCAACCACGCCATCGTCAACCCGCCGATCGACCGCCACAAGCCGGCGGACGAGGTGAAAGACGTCTACATCAAGCTGGAGAAAGAGACCGACGCCGGGATTATCGTCAGCGGCGCGAAAGTGGTGGCAACCAACTCCGCCCTGACCCACTACAACATGATCGGCTTCGGTTCCGCGCAGGTGATGGGCGAAAACCCGGACTTCGCGCTGATGTTCGTCGCGCCGATGGACGCGGAGGGCGTGAAGCTGATCTCCCGCGCCTCCTACGAGATGGTGGCAGGCGCAACCGGATCCCCGTACGACTATCCGCTCTCCAGCCGCTTTGACGAGAACGACGCCATTCTGGTAATGGATCACGTGCTGATCCCGTGGGAAAACGTGCTGATCTACCGCGATTTCGACCGCTGCCGCCGCTGGACGATGGAAGGCGGTTTCGCCCGCATGTACCCGCTGCAGGCCTGCGTGCGCCTGGCGGTGAAGCTCGACTTCATCACCGCCCTGCTGAAGAAATCCCTGGAGTGCACCGGCACCCTGGAGTTCCGCGGCGTGCAGGCGGATCTCGGCGAAGTGGTGGCCTGGCGCAATATGTTCTGGGCGCTGAGCGACTCCATGTGTTCCGAAGCCACCCCGTGGGTCAACGGTGCGTATCTGCCGGATCACGCCGCGCTGCAGACCTACCGCGTGATGGCCCCGATGGCCTACGCCAAGATCAAGAACATCATCGAGCGTAACGTCACCTCCGGGCTGATCTACCTGCCGTCCAGCGCGCGGGACCTGAACAACCCGCAGATCGACCAGTATCTGGCGAAATACGTGCGCGGCTCCAACGGCATGGACCACGTCGAACGCATCAAGATTTTGAAGCTGATGTGGGACGCCATCGGCAGCGAGTTTGGCGGCCGTCACGAGCTGTACGAAATTAACTACTCCGGCAGTCAGGATGAAATTCGCCTGCAGTGTCTGCGCCAGGCGCAGAGCTCCGGCAATATGGACAAGATGATGGCGATGGTCGACCGCTGCATGTCCGAATACGACCAACACGGCTGGACGGTGCCACACCTGCACAACAACAGCGATATCAACATGCTGGACAAGCTGCTGAAATAGCGCAGCGGGAGGTTGCAATGCATTCAGATGAACAACGCCTGCGTTTTCGCGACGCAATGAGTAGCCTGTCGGCGGCGGTTAACGTGGTCACCACCGAGGGCGAGGCGGGCCGCTGCGGCATCACCGCCACCGCCGTCTGCTCGGTCACGGACACCCCGCCGTCGGTCATGGTGTGCATTAACGCCAACAGCGCCATGAACCCGGTATTCCAGGGCAACGGCAGGCTGTGCGTTAACGTGCTGAACCACGAGCAGGAGATCATGGCGCGCCATTTCGCCGGGATGACCGGTATGACGATGGAGGATCGTTTTGCCCTCTCCTGCTGGCAGAAAGGCCCGCTGGCGCAGCCGGTGCTGAAGGGCGCGCTGGCCAGCCTTGAAGGCGAAATAAGCCAGGTGCAAACCATCGGCACGCATCTGGTTTATCTGGTTGAAATTAAAAACATCATTCTGAGTGACGCGGGCCACGGCCTGATCTACTTCAGGCGCCGCTTCCACCCGGTCATGCTGGAGACGGAAGTCGCCGTGTGATCCCCCCTCGCGCTGGCCTTTTTTCCGGCCAGCGCCGCTTTCTGCAAAAACTCCTAAGGTTTCCGCTAAATCACGCCGTTATATACCCATAAGAGAAATTTTCTGTGCCTGAATACTGACGCCGCCTGTCAGTGCACCCGCATCATTCAGCGCATACCTATATATACAGGATGACCTTATGGCTAAAACGACGCGGAGCCGCTCGGCTGAACGTCTGGTCGATATTCTCCTTGAGCTACATTTAAACGGTGTGGTAAACCGCGGTGCGCTAATGGAGAAATTTAAAATTACCGAACGCACTGTCTACCGGGATTTAAATGCCCTCTCGCCCATTGTTGAACATACCGGTAACGGTCTATATCGGCTGATTCATTCCGCACAATCGCCGGGTGGGCAAGGATTACATCACACTCTGGCTAACTTTCTGAATGCCGACAGCTTTTTCCCTGAAAGAAATATGGAATTCTGGCAAAAGCTTGAAACGCGCGTAGACGAAAACCATATTCTTATTCTTGGCAATGAAGCGGAACATACGGTAGAACGCGATATTCGCCGTCATTTAACGAAAGTCGAGAAATCGATTAAAAACCATAATGTTTGCCAGATCGTTTATAAGGGCAAAACCCGCCTGATTAATCCCTATAAACTCATTAACAAAAAAAATATATGGTATTTACAAGCCACCGAAAATAGCCGGCTGAAATCCTTCTCATTGAGCCAGATTAGCTGGTTTGATATTCAGAAAACGACCTTCACTCCCGAAGAAAATGTTCTTGAGCTGCTGGAGAAAAGCCTCGACCCCTGGGTGTCCGAAGATACTTTCGCGGTGAAAATATTCATCAAAGATAATATTTCACATTACTTCCTGCGCCGGGATCTTCTGCCGGAACAGGAGCTGCTGGAGGAGCAGCAGGACGGCGTCACGCTGCGCTGCCAGGCGGCCCACGAGAACCAGATCCTGCCGCTGCTGTTCTACTGGCTCCCCCATATTCAGATCCTGGAACCGAGCTGGCTGAAGGAGAAACTCATCAGGACGCTGGAGAGCTATCTGGCCGTGGAGCGCAACCCGAATAATCAAGTGATCTCAATCACATAATTTCGCCCTCTGGCGGCGCACCGAAACCGCTCGTCGCCGCCTTTGACCGCTCACCCGGCACTTTCAACCACTCATTCATTTACCGTCCTTTACGCGCGCGGGGATCTGGCACGATCGCTCCAGCATTAATCAATACCTCCTCACAACGAACCCTGACCCTTTTTTCTTTACATAAAAAACCAGGTCTTACTATGGATACTAAAAAACTACTGAAGCACGTGCCCTGGGCCTTACTCGGGATCCTCGGTGCTTTCTGTCTGGCGGTTGTCGCATTACGCCGGGGCGAACACGTCAGCGCCCTGTGGATCGTGGTCGCGTCGGTTTCCGTCTACCTTGTGGCTTATCGCTACTACAGCTTATACATCGCGCAGAAGGTCATGAAGCTCGACCCGACGCGTGCCACCCCGGCGGTCATTAACAATGACGGCCTGAACTACGTGCCTACCAACCGCTACGTGCTGTTTGGTCACCACTTTGCCGCCATCGCAGGCGCTGGCCCGCTGGTCGGCCCGGTACTGGCCGCGCAGATGGGCTACCTGCCGGGTACGCTCTGGCTGCTGGCGGGCGTGGTGCTGGCGGGTGCAGTGCAGGACTTTATGGTGCTGTTTATCTCCTCGCGCCGTAACGGTTCGTCGCTGGGTGAGATGATCAAAGAAGAGATGGGCCGCGTGCCGGGCACCATCGCCCTCTTTGGCTGCTTCCTGATCATGATCATCATCCTCGCGGTGCTGGCGCTGATCGTGGTGAAAGCGCTGGCCGAAAGTCCGTGGGGCGTCTTCACCGTCTGCTCTACCGTACCGATTGCGCTGTTCATGGGCATCTACATGCGCTTCCTGCGCCCTGGCCGCGTGGGCGAGGTCTCGGTGATCGGTATCGTGCTGCTGGTCGCCTCCATCTACTTCGGCGGCGTGATTGCGCACGACCCGTACTGGGGCCCGGCGCTGACCTTTAAAGACACCACCATCACCTTCGCGCTGATCGGTTACGCATTCGTTTCTGCCCTGCTGCCGGTGTGGCTGATTCTGGCTCCGCGCGACTACCTGGCGACCTTCCTGAAAATCGGCGTGATCGTCGGGCTGGCCATCGGGATTGTGATCATCAACCCTGAGCTGAAAATGCCGGCGGTAACCCAGTACATTGACGGTACCGGTCCGCTGTGGAAAGGCGCCCTGTTCCCGTTCCTGTTTATCACTATCGCCTGCGGTGCCGTGTCTGGCTTCCACGCGCTGATCTCCTCCGGCACCACGCCGAAGCTGATGGCCAATGAAACCGACGCGCGCTTCATCGGTTACGGCGCAATGCTCATGGAGTCCTTCGTGGCGATCATGGCGCTGGTTGCGGCGTCGATTATCGAGCCTGGCCTGTACTTCGCGATGAACACGCCACCAGCGGGTCTGGGCATCACCATGCCTAACCTGCATGAGATGGGCGGCGAAAATACCGCACTGATCATGGCGCAGCTGAAAGAGGCCAGCGCACACGCGGCGGCGACCGTCAGCTCCTGGGGCTTTGTGATCTCGCCTGAGCAGATCATGCAGACCGCGAAAGACATCGGCGAACCGTCCGTGCTGAACCGCGCAGGTGGTGCACCGACGCTGGCGGTAGGTATCGCACACGTGTTCCACAAAGTGCTGCCGTGGGCGGACATGGGCTTCTGGTACCACTTCGGTATTCTGTTCGAAGCGCTGTTCATCCTCACCGCGCTGGATGCCGGTACCCGTGCGGGCCGCTTCATGCTGCAGGATCTGCTGGGTAACTTCGTGCCGTTCCTGAAGAAAACCGACTCTCTGGTGGCGGGCGTACTCGGGACCGCGGGCTGCGTAGGCCTGTGGGGTTACCTGCTGTATCAGGGCGTGGTTGACCCACTCGGCGGCGTGAAGAGCCTGTGGCCGCTGTTCGGTATCTCTAACCAGATGCTGGCGGCCGTGGCCCTGGTGCTGGGTACCGTGGTCCTCGTGAAGATGAAACGTACCAAATACATCTGGGTTACCGTGGTGCCTGCGCTGTGGCTGCTGCTCTGCACCACCTGGGCGCTGGGTCTGAAGCTGTTCAGCACCAACCCGCAGCTGGAAGGCTTCTTCTTCATGGCTAACCAGTACAAAGAGAAGATTGCTGCAGGCGGCGCGGATTTAACCGCGCAGCAGATTGCCAACATGAACCATATCGTGGTGAACAACTACACCAACGCGGGTCTGAGCATTCTGTTCCTGGTGGTGGTGTACAGCATCATCTTCTACGGCATCAAAACCTGGATGAAAGTGCGCAACATCGATGGCCGCACGGATAAAGAAACCCCGTACGTGCCGGTACCGGAAGGCGGCGTGAAGACCTCTTCACACCACTAAAACAATGGCGGGCGGCGCTGCGCTGACCCGCCCTACAACGGTACTGTAGGCCCGGATCGCTGCGCGCCACCGGGCTTTTTCTTATCAGGACACGTTATGTTTGGTAACTTAGGCGAAGCAAAAAAATACCTCGGTCAGGCGGCGAAAATGCTGATTGGCATTCCGGACTATGACAACTACGTTGAGCACATGAAGACCAACCATCCGGATAAGCCGTACATGACCTACACCGAATTCTTCCGCGAGCGTCAGGAAGCGCGCTACGGCGGAAGTGGAGAAGGCGGCGTCCGCTGCTGCTAAAGGAGAGACCATGACCCCGATTGCCGTTACCCTGCTGACCGGTTTCCTCGGCGCCGGTAAAACCACCCTGCTGCGCCACATCCTGAACGAGCAGCACGGCTTCAAAATCGCCGTCATCGAAAACGAATTTGGCGAAGTCTCCGTAGACGACCAGCTGATTGGCGATCGCGCCACGCAGATCAAAACCCTGACCAACGGCTGTATCTGCTGCACCCGCTCTAATGAATTAGAAGACGCCCTGCTGGACCTGCTCGACAGCCGCGATCGCGGCGACATCGACTTTGACCGTCTGGTGATTGAGTGCACCGGCATGGCCGACCCCGGCCCGATTATTCAGACCTTTTTCTCCCACGAGATCCTTTGCCAGCGCTACCTGCTGGACGGCGTGATTGCCCTGGTTGATGCGGTCCACGCCGACGATCAGATGAACCAGTTCACCATCGCCCAGTCTCAGGTGGGCTACGCCGACCGCATCCTGCTGACCAAAACCGACGTGGCGGGCGAAAGCGAAAAACTTCGCGAGCGCCTGACGCGCATCAACTCCCGCGCGCCGATTTACACGGTGACGCACGGCGATATCGACCTGTCTCAGCTGTTCAACACCAGCGGCTTTATGCTGGAAGAGAACGTCACCACAAAACCGCGCTTCCACTTTATGTCCGACAAGCAAAACGACGTGGCGTCGATTGTGGTGGAGCTGGATTACCCGGTGGACATCAGCGAGGTCTCCCGCGTGATGGAGAACCTGCTGCTGTCGTTTGCCGACAGGCTGCTGCGCTACAAAGGCATGCTGTGGATTGACGGCGAGCCGAACCGCCTGCTGTTCCAGGGCGTACAGCGCCTGTACAGCGCCGACTGGGACCGACCGTGGGGCGATGAAGCGCCGCACAGCGTGATGGTGTTTATTGGTATCCAGCTGCCGGAGGAGGAGATTCGGGCAGCGTTTGCCGGGCTGAAGAGATAGCCTCCCCGCTTAACTATGCGCTCCGAACAATCCCCCTCTCCCCTGTGGGGAGAGGGGTGAGCGGTAAACTTATTTCATCACCTCCGGCAGCGTCACAATCCACAGCTCGCTGTCGGACTCCGGCTTCTTCAGCGGCTTCACGCTGAGCGTGGTTTCCACCGGTTTATCATCCAGCGTCAGCTTGCCTTCCGCGTTCACCCGGTAATCCTTAAGCTTCTTGCCCTCGACCGGGTTTTGCATCGCGACCTTCACGCCAAAATCGTTATCGTTCGCCACCGCAAGCGTTTTGCTGTCGATCAGCGCCAGTCCTTCAGCCTTCTCCTGCTGCCAGCCCAGCGCGCGAAGATCGACCACCTGCGTTTTTGCCGCAAGGGTAATGCCGCGCTGCGCCAGGGTTTTCTCATCATCAAACTCCGGATATTCGCCCGGCTTGTCAAAGGCGGTCAGGTCGCTCGCCTTGCTGAGATCCACCTTGTAAATCAGGTTGCGCATCCCGTCGTTTTTATCGCTTCCCTGCTCAATCAGCAGGATGTGCTGATTATCGAGCGCTACGATGTCGCCGATTTTGGCATCGCTGTTTTTGTCGTAGGCCGCGCTGTCGATAGGGTAACCGTACATCGCGGTTTTGCCGGTCGCCGGGTCGAAGCTCACCAGACGGGTGAACAGCGCCTGCTTTTTGCTCTTCCCGTCGATGTCCAGCGTGCTTTGCACCGCGGCGATAATCCGCCCGTCCGGCATCCGGGTCAGGCCTTCAAAGCCCCGGTTGGGCTGGCGCCATTTGATGATGTTTGGCAGACCGCCCGCGATAGATTTTTCCCCTTCCGCGGCCTGCGGCCCGTGGATCGCGAGGATTTTCCCTTTGCTGTCGACGTTAATCAGGAACGGGCCGTACTCGTCGCACAGCCAGTAGCCGCCTTTGCCGTCCGGCGTGATGCCTTCCGTATCCAGTCCGCGGTTATCACCTTTCAGGACCTTGAGGGTGTCGCTGAACGCCACTTCATTGGTGGAGCCAATCACGCCGCTTTGCAGCGGGAGACCGTTAATCTCGCCTTTATCGTCATGCAGCGGGCGGGCATCAACCGCCTCCGCTTTGCCGTTCTGGACGCGGATGGTCATCAGGAGCGGCGCGAAATCCGGCGTAACAAAGATTTTGGCTTCGTTTTTACCCATTTTTGGCGCATCGGCGTTGGGACCGCGATCGGTCACGGTCGCAAACGTCAGGGCATCGCCCTGCTTGCCCGTAAACAGCAGGCCAGAGCCAATCCCCACCGGAAGCCCGTTCGGGAACGCATCGGCAAACGCGCCGCTGTATTTCACATGGGAGCCGTCAGGGAAGCTGACGATATAGCGCTCAGCGGTAGGCTGCGCAGCCAGGCCAGAGAAAGAGAGCGCACAACCGATAAGCACAGGAATAATTTTTCTTTTCATATTGTTAGTGTCCAGTGAGTGAAGCCAACAACGTAAAGAATAAACGTGTCAGAAAAATGACATAGAAAGGCAACCGGCGTGCGCGGGTGAACGTATATTCATTGCCCTGAAATGTAAGGTTGTGTTGTATTATGTGACATCTGAAATACTTCTGGAAATTATTAGAAACCCAATTAATTCACCTCTAATCACTATCCCTTCCTCGTTCAGTTTATGTTTAGTCAAAAAATTAAACGGTGCCTAAACGTCCAAACATCACGCGTTGACACCTCGACAATCAAACATCAATGCAACATTTCAAATAAAAAAGTTAACAATATCAGCATAAAACAGCGACCTTCATCACATTTGCAGTCATAAACATCGCTTGTTAAGGTGCCCCCAGATGAATTTAATGACGAGGCATAAAACATGAAAAAACTGAATATCCTTCTTCTTTCTGCTCTGACCGCCCTCTCGGGTTCCGCTCTGGCAATGGGCGGCAGCATTGAGCAGGGTAAAAACTTTACCAACCTCAACCTCGAGATGGGGAAATCCTCATCCGGCCTGTATGCCGAAAGCAACTGGCTTAAAAACACCGATGACGGTACCCAGACCGGCGGCGTGGGCGCAGGCTACAACCTGGAAGTGGGCCCGGTAATGCTGAATGCGGGTGCCAAAGCCATTTACATCGGCCCGAAGAAAGGCGATAACGGCGTGGCGTTCCCGATCGGCGGCGGTGTGAACGTTGCCCTGACCGACAGCATCCACGTGTACGGTGAAGGCTACGTGGCGCCAGAAGGGCTGAACAACAGCGTGAAAAACTACGTGGAAGCCAACGGCGGCGTAAGCTGGACGCCAATTACGCCTGTGACCCTGAAAGTGGGTTACCGCCACGTGAGCGTTGATGGCAAGGACGGCCGCCCTGGCCACACGCTGATTGACGGCGCATATGTAGGCGGTGGAGTCACCTTCTGATGAAACACCGCATGACCGCGCTTTGCGTTCTGAGCCTCACGCTGATGCTCACCGGCTGCGTCCAGTACAAATGGGTGAAACCGGGCGTCAGCGATGCGGAAATGAATAAAAAGCTCACGGAATGCGAAGCGCAGGCGCTGATCGATCTTCCCCCGGATAACGTGGTGACCGGTTCGAGCTCGGAAAAAACGGACAAATCGAAAAAGAAAAAGGATATTTCCACGAGCTACACGGTTGAAGACGCGAATGAATATCGCCGGGATACGCTGGTTGACAGCTGCATGTTCAAAAGCGGCTGGGACAAGATCGAAGTGCAATAACCCCATAAAAAACCTGCCGGCTGGCAGGTTTTTTTTATGGCCTCTTACTGACGCACCACCACCAGCTTCTGGTTCACAAACTCTTTGATCCCCAGATCCGACAGCTCGCGTCCGTAACCGGAGCGCTTCACGCCGCCGAACGGCAGCTCTGGCGCGGTATCGGTGAGCCAGTTGATATACACCATCCCGGTCTCAATCCGCGACGCCATTTTTTTCGCGCGCTCGATATTCTGGCTGAATACCGCCCCACCCAGGCCGTAGTGGGAGTCGTTCGCCAGCGCGACCGCCTCGTCGTCGTTTTTTACTACGTACATCTGCGCCACCGGGCCGAAGAACTCTTCAAAGTACGCCGGGTTGTCGCGCGAGATGTTCGTCAGGATCGTCGGTTCGAAGAAGCTCCCCTCACGCTGCACCGGCTTGCCGCCATAGTGCAGCGTCGCGCCGTTTTTCACCGCCTCGTTGACCTGTTTGGTCAGCGTTTCCAGAGCATCTTTCGACGACAGCGGCCCCAGCGTGGTGCTTTCGTCGAGCGGATCGCCAATCTTCACCTGCTTAAATGCCTCGGTGAATTTGCTCAGGAAGGTGTCGGCAATCTTTTCATGCAGGATAAAGCGCTTCGCCGCGGTACAGACCTGCCCGGCGTTGTTGAGCCGCGCATTCACGCCAATCCTGACGGCTTTGTCCAGGTCCGCATCGTCCAGCACCACGAACACGTCGTTACCGCCCAGTTCAAGGGTGGATTTCTTGATGTGCTTCGCCGCCTGCGCGGCCACCACGCTACCCGCTTTTTCGGAGCCGGTTAATGCGGCACCCTGCACGCGATCGTCGGCAATGATGTTCGCCACCTGCTCGGACGAGATAAACAGGTTGGTCCACGCCCCTTCCGGCGCCCCCGCCTCGCGCACCAGGTGGGCAAAGGTCTCGGCGCAGTGCGGCACGATGCTGGCATGCTTGGCGATCACCGGGTTGCCTGCCGCCAGGTTTGGCGCCAGAACGCGCATCAGCTGGTAATACGGGAAGTTCCACGGCTCAACGGCCATCAGCACGCCGATGGGGTGATGTTCCACCCACGCTTCCCCGAGTTCGGATTGATACTTCACCGGGGCCAGGAACTGCTTCGCGGTGTCGGCGTAGTAGCGGGCGATCTGCGCGCACAGCTTCACTTCGCCACGGCTCTGTTCGATGAGCTTACCCATCTCCTGACTGGCAATTTTCGCCAGCTCCTCGGTGCGCTCGTCGATCAGATCGGCAAGCTTATGTAGCACCGGCAGGCGCTGGCTGATGTCGCCTTTCGCCCAGTCCGAATGGTAAAGCGCATCGGCCGCTTTCAGCGCCGCGTCGATATCCGCGTCGGTATGCGAGGGGTATTCTTTGATGAGCTGGTTAGTGGCAGGATTTACTGTCTGATAAGCCATGTCGAATCTCCTTGTTTTACCGCTTAGGGTATTAAGGGTAGTCAACATGACTGGCTGTGGACGTAAAGTTGGGTATATCCGGAAGGTTCTTAATGAAGCGCTGCAAGACGTTTCGCTGACGTGGTATAAAAAACGTCCAGAAGGAGTTCATATGACCGATACCCGACACATCCGGCAGACTTTTTACCGCGCCTCAGGCCTTGAGCTGCGCAGCACGTGGCAGAGCACGCAGCCGTACAAACGCCACAGTCACCCTCAGCTCTCTATCGGCGCGATTATGGAAGGCCAGACCTGCTGCATTTGTCATGACAAAGAATACATCCTTAACCCCGGTGACCTCATTGTGATCCCGGCCTCTGCGCCGCACAGCTGCAACCCCGTCGCCGGGCAACCGCGCAGCTACCATATGCTCTATATCGACACCGATATTCCTCAGGCGTTACAGGTGATTCGCGACCCTGCGCTGTTTAAGCGCTACCTGGATATTGTTGAGGCGATGTCGCCTGTATCCGTGGACACGCTGCTTTCAGCCCTGCCCCGCCGCGTGGAAAACGCAGACGCGCTTCGCTCAACCAGCCAGCACGTGCGGCAGGCGTTTCTTGCCGACCTGGCCGCACCGCCTTCGCTTGACGAACTTGCCCAACGATTCTCGCTGCGCAAGGAGACGCTGATCCGCACCTTCCGGCAGGATACCGGCCTGACGCCGGGCAGCTTCCTCAACATCTCCCGCGTGGAGTTCGCCAAAGCGCGGCTACGTGCCGGGGACGACATCGCCGACGTTGGCTACCAGAGCGGGTTTGCCGACCAGAGCCATTTTCATAAGACCTTCGTCAGCTATACCGCCGCCACGCCGCGCCAGTACGCGACGGGCCGATCAATATCTGACAATAAATAACGTTGGCATTACCGTAGCCTGACCTCAGATTGTTAACCGAGGTTGCTATGGAACTGTTCTTCCCTTCCGCTTTTCTCGCCCTGGCGCTGGCGCATTTTGTCGCCCTGTTAAGCCCGGGGCCGGACTTCTTCCTGCTGGTGGGCTACGCGGCGCGCTACCGACTGCGCGGCAGCGCCGGATTGTGCGTCGGCATCGCCGCGGGTAACGGGCTGTATATCTTACTGGTGATTATCGGCTGGAGTGCGCTGCGCCAGTTTGCATGGCTGTTTACGCTGATAGAGCTTTGCGGGGCGCTGTATCTGCTGTGGATCGGCTCGCATCTGGTGCGCAGCCAACCGCAGGCGATGAGGCTGCATGAAACCCATCAGCGCTGCCCCTCGCTGCGCAAGCAGATCCTGCTGGGGCTCGGCTCGGCGCTGCTTAATCCGAAGAACGCGCTGTTCTATCTGGCGCTGATGACGGCATTGCTGGGGCCGGACGTGACGCTGCTTCAGCAGGCAACCTGCGGCGTCTGGATGGTGACGGTGGTGCTGGCGTGGGATCTGGCGCTGGTGACGCTGATGGGTTTGCCCGCGGTCCAGCAGAAGCTCAGCCGTGCGCTGTGGCTGATAGAGCGCACGGCGGGGTGGTGCTGATGGGGTTTGGCGGGTGGGTGATGTGGCGGCTGCTGGAAAATATACGCTGAGATAGCGGGCAGCCAAACGCTGCCCGCTATTTATTTTTTGTTTTGATCGCGCAGCATTGCTTCACGCAAAATGGCATTGAGCCGCGTCTGATAACCTTTCCCAGGCCGTTTAAGCCACTCCATCACATCGGCGTCAATGCGTACAGATGCCTGAGTTTTGAGTGGTCGATAAAACTTCCCTCGCACCGCCCCTGACCACTGTTCATCGTCCGTGGCAGGAATATCGCTGTAATCAATCTCCGCATCTGGTTTTTCAGCTAATGCTTTGAGCTCAGCCACACGACGAGCGCTTACCTCAGGCGCACTACCGCGTTTATGTTTAACGATGCTCATAACGGCTCCTCTCTTTGCGGTCCGCCTTTCGTGCGCTAATGATACGGATGATTTCTCCTCCGCTTTCAAAACGTACCGTATGTGCGACCAAAATAACAAGAAGGCCTTGCACAAGGCCGATGGTTTGCCAGCGAAATTCCCCGTTTTCATAGCGATCCTGAACAGACAAATGATAAGGATCGTCGAAAACCATAACCGCATCCTCAAAGCGTATGCCATGTTTTTGCAGGTTACTTTTCGCCTTATTGCTATCCCACTCATACTCCGTTGGCATAGTGTACCCTTCCCTGATTGTATATACAAAAAAGCATATACAAATTACGCTAGGATTTAACCAAATATGTAAAAAGGTGTTTAATTCCGGAAGACAGGTTCCAGAAGCGGGAATGACATAACGCTCCCTGCTTTGCACTTTCCCCCCGCTTCCCTCTATCCTTAACCCATGGAAAAAATAGCTGAACTCAAACGCGCCAAGCTGCTGGCGCTGTCGCTGCTGCTGATTGCCGCCGCGGCCTTTATCACCACCCTGTTCCTGCCGCAGACCTTTTGGGTGCGCGGCGTCAAGGCCATTGCCGAGGCGGCAATGGTTGGCGCGCTGGCGGACTGGTTTGCGGTGGTCGCGCTTTTCCGCCGGGTGCCGATTCCCTTTATCTCCCGCCATACGGCGATCATCCCGCGCAATAAAGACCGGATCGGCGACAATCTCGGCCAGTTCGTGCAGGAGAAGTTTCTGGATACCCAGTCGCTGGTGGCGTTGATCCGCCGCTATGAGCCCGCACAGATGATTGGCGCATGGTTCAGCAAGCCCGACAACGCCCAGCGCGTCGGGCTGCATCTGATGCAGGTGATGAGCGGTTTTCTCGAACTCACCGACGACGGGCGCATTCAGCGCCTGCTCAAACGCGCGGTGCATAAGGCCATCGACAAGGTCGACTTCACCGAAACCAGCGCCGTGATGCTGGAGAGCATGACCAAAAACAACCGACACCAGGTGCTGCTGGACGCCATCATCAACCGCCTGATTACCCTGATTCAGCGGGAAAGCACGCGGGACTTTATTGCCGACCAGATTGTCCACTGGCTGAAGACCGAGCATCCCCGCAAGGCGATGGTGCTACCCACCGAGTGGCTGGGCGATCAAAGCGCGGAGATGGTATCGAACGCGGTCAACACGCTGCTGGACGATATCAGCCACGACCGCACGCACCAGATCCGCCAGGCGTTTGACCGCGCCACGCTGAAGCTTATCGACAACCTGAAAAACGATCCGGAGATGGCGGCAAAAGCCGACAACATTAAGCACTACCTGAAAAACGACGAGGCGTTTAACCGCTATCTGGGGGAGATGTGGGCCGACCTGCGCCAGTGGCTGAAGGCGGATATGCAGAGCGAGGACTCGCGCGTGAAGCAACGCATCGCCAACGCCGGGCTGTGGTTTGGCGAAACGCTGACAAACGACGCCAGCCTGCGGGCATCGCTGAACGAGCATCTTGAGCAGGCCGCGCATCGCGTGGCGCCGGATTTTGCGGCGTTCCTGACGCGCCACATCAGCGACACGGTGAAAAGCTGGGACGCCAAAGACATGTCCCGCCAGATTGAACTGAACATTGGTAAAGATCTGCAGTTCATCCGCGTCAACGGTACGCTGGTGGGCGGGACGATTGGCCTAATCCTGTTTTTACTCTCGCAGCTGCCTGCCGTGCTGGGACATTAATCTACTTTGGGCGGCGCGATGACGTAGCGCGTCGCCTCGAAGCGGTTGAGGATCAGGTGCACCAGAAAGACCATCGTCAGCGTCGCCACCAGCGAAAAGGTGACGGAGGTGATGCGATAGAGATCGCTGAACACCAGGTCGGTGTCCGGGTGCATGTTCTGCCCGAACATAATGCCGATGGTGGTGATGCTGGAGAACCCCACGCCCGCCCCGACCTTCTCCATTACGTGCAGCCGCGCGCCAAACGCCAGCCCAAGGCCGATCAGCGGCATCATCAACAGCATATGGCTGCTGTGATCGTAGAGGATCAGCTGCACCACCAGAATATAGAGGCAGCCCAGCACCACGCCGACCACGCGCCAGATGGAGCTCATCACCGCGCCGCGATAGTGCATCGGGAACAGGATCAGAATCCCTGCCATCAGCGCCGAAAGCGAATCGCTTAAGTCGCTAATCTGAAACACGACGAATATCAGCGTCGCGACGGTGCCGGAGAGCAGCGACTCGTGGCGCACGCGGGCGTCGTCTTTCTCGATCAGCGGCGGCGGCTTGCGGGGCTCCACGTCCGGCAGGAGATAGTTCATCAGCGCGCTCAGGCACACCGCCATCACGCTGGCTTCGATGTTCGAGAACAAAAGCGTATGCCAGTTGGTGGTGGGGTAGCTCATAAAGTTGAGCATCACGCTCTGGCACACCACGCCCATGGACCCGAACAAAAACAGCGGCCCTTTACTCATAAAGCGAAAACGCATCACGTAGAGGGCGAAGACCACCAGCGTCATGATCGCCGGCCATTGCGACAGATAGCCGATGATAATTACCATTTCGACGCAGTTAAGCGATGCGCTGAAGATAAACTGCTTCGCCACGTGGCGGTTAAACACCGGCACCAGCGACAGCAGCATGATCGGATAGACCACGAAAAACACGCCGTAGCGGGTGTTGTAGAAGCTCGAGATGCTCAGCGCAATCATCCCGGCAAAGACGATGCGCAGGGTCTGGCGAAAGTCGTTTGCCGTATAGACGATGTTGCCGTGCGGGGTAAAGACCCGCGCCAGGGTGCTAATAGACATAGTGAAGCAGGCTCACCAGATGGATCTGCATCCCGGAGAAGAAGCGCGCAAACGGCCCTTCGCTGTTGTAGAGCTGCACGGTCGCGCGGGCGCCGGTCGGCAGATGCTTCGGCAGCGGCTCGTCCAGCGAGACGTGAATGCGCATGCGCTGGGCATCGCGTACCCAGCGGTTAGAGGTTTCCGGCTCGGAGAGCTGGCCATTAACGGCCTCCTGACCTGCCAGGATCCCCGCGTCGCTGCTGGTGACGTGGGCGCGGAAAACGTGTCCCGGGAAGGCGTCAAACACCACGGCCGCATCGGTGCCCTGATGGGTATGGCGCAGACTCTTCTCACGGAAATCGGCCACGATATCGGTCTGGTTGTTTACCAGCGCCAGCGCGGCCGAACCGGAGGAAGCGTAGAAGCCCGGGCTCAGCTGCAGGTTACTGACCGTGCCGTCCGCCTGGGCGTAGACCTTCGTCCAGCCGAGGTTCAGCTCTGCTTCATCCAGCGCGTTGCGGTATTTTTGCAGCGTCACGTTGCGGTGTTCTTCGCGCTCACCACGCTGGATGCGCAGGTTGCGGATGTTGGCCTGAATCGTGCTGACGGACTGCTCGCTGCTCTGCCAGGTGGTGCGAACCTTATCCAGATCCGCCTGCGAGACGTTCTGCAGGGTGCTCAGCTTCTGGTAGCGATCAAAGGTCACTTTGTCGTTACGCGCGGTCAGCACGGCGGTTTTCAGGCTGGCCTGCGCGGCAGCGATCTGCGCATCCAGCTGTTCGTTAGACAGGCGAGCCTGCTCGAGCGCGATTTGCGCCGCTTCCACCTTATTGCGAAACGGCGTGTCGTCGAGTTCAAACAGCAGATCGCCTTTCTTCACCTGGCTGTTGTTATGGACATGTACCGCCGCCACGTAGCCGGAGACGCGCGGAGACACCGGCGTCACCACGCGCATCACGGTGGAGTCCGGCGTCAGCGGGATCCAGATATCCGCGACGATAAAGTAGACAAACATCAGCAGGAAAGAGGCAATACTCACCCTTACCCAGCGGGCAAACTTTTGTTCAGGGGTCATTAT
Organism: Enterobacter sp. FB; assembly: GCF_000805795.1. Classification (NCBI taxonomy): domain Bacteria; kingdom Pseudomonadati; phylum Pseudomonadota; class Gammaproteobacteria; order Enterobacterales; family Enterobacteriaceae; genus Enterobacter; species Enterobacter sp. FB. The sequence continues at coordinate 122,565 of NZ_JSZC01000004.1, forward strand.
TTTTCGGTCTTGTTATCTTCTTCGCGGATTGTCCGCAAATTGCAGGCGATTTGATTCAACGTGGCGCTGAAAATGTCGAGATGTTCCGGCGCGATGTTTTGCGATACCCGCGCCTGATACGTCTCAATCACCTGAGTGAGCCTTTTTAATATGGCTTTTCCCTCAGGCGTCAGCGTCAGAAGCCGGATGCGCTTGTCATAAGGCGATGTGGTGCGCAGCAGGTAACCCTGATTTTCCAGCTGTGTGAGGGTGCGCATCAGCGGCGGCAGTTCAATGCCCTGCACCTCCGCAAGCTCACTCATTGAGACGTTATCCCCGAGCTGATGAAGCTGCATCATCACCGTCCAGCTCGACTGGGTTAACCCGGTATCGAGAATGGCGTCGTCGATGACGGCACGCCACTGGCGCACGATCATCGCCATCCGCATGCCCATCGGCCTGCGGCAGAACAGTTCTTCTTCACTCATGGGGAACCTCTCGTCACACGCGGTCAAGATAATAGTTATCAGGGTAACTATCAAGAAACGAGAAGTTAAAGCGCAGGAATTGCGAAAGGTGTTACTGGAGGCGATGTACATGTAGGCCCGGTAAGCGCAGCGCCACCGGGCATTTTTAGCGGCAAAAAAGCCTCTTAACAGCAGCCTTTCCCGACGCCGTCACCACCACCTCCCGATACCCCGCCACCCGCTGGATCCAGCCTTTACTTTCCAGATGGTCGAGCAGCAACGCACCGGCTTCTCCGCCCAGGTGAAACCGTCGCTCGCTCCAGTCCAGGCAGGCGCAGCAGGCCTTCCGGCGCGGATGCGCGCTTAACGAAATGCCGAGCGCCAGGAACTGCTCCCGGCCATAGAGGGTCAATGCGGAACCGTCAGCCTCCAGCCAGCCTTCCGCCTGCATGAAATCATAGATCTGCACCGCCACGGCGCCTGCGAGGTGGTCGTAGCAGGTCCGGGCTTCACGCATGGCTTTCGGCGCGCTGGTTTCCGGCGGGGTAATGCGGCCCCACGAAAGCCCCATCATCTGTTCCACCAGCGCCGCCACGTCGTGCCCGGCAAGACGATAATAACGATGCCGCCCTTGCGACAGGCAGGTAATCAGCTGCCCTTCAACCAGCCGGGCAAGATGCCCGCTGGCGGTCGACGGCGCAACGTCTGCCGCCGCGCTCAGTTCAGTGGCCGTCCACGCCCGCCCGTCCATTAGCGCACAGAGCATCTTCACGCGCGACGGATCGGCCATGGCAGCCGCCACCGCGGCAATCGCCTTTTCCAGCATCGCGCTGTTATCGGAGGGTAAACTCGTCTTAAGCATGGGCCGCCCAGGGTTCGGTGATCTCTGCGGCCAGCTTATCATCATCCGTCAGCAGAATAAGGTGATTCGCATGGTCGCTGTACTGTGTCAGGATAGACACGCCGCGTGCCCTCCGCTTTCGGAACTGTATTCCCGCACCAGCTGCGCCACCCGAATACGGTAGAAAGAAAAAATCGACGCCCGCCCTTCGGCCTGCGCCGCCTGATGAAAGACGTTCTGCTTCCAGCGGCGGACGGCCTCTTCATCCCGCCACCAGGAAAGGGAGAGGATTTTGCCGTCGGTCGTCAGGCTCTGGAACCGTTCGATATCAATAAAGCCGTCGATGTCCGCCAGCAGCGGCTTAAGCTCTGCGGCAAGCTGAAGATAGCGCGCCTGATGGGCAGGCGCGGCTTTGGCTTCGAAAAGGACTGCGATCATGGTTTTCTCTCCGTTGTGATGTTGGGGAGAGAATGCAGGAGGGAAAAGCACAATGCTTCGGCAAGGAGCGAAGCGTTGTGCCGGATGGCGCTGCGCTTATCCGGCCTACGGCTCATGTAGGCCCGGTAAGCGCAGCGCCACCGGGCGGGTTTTAGCCCACCATCGACCTCGGCTCCATAAACGCCCGAATTCCCCACTCGCCCATCTCGCGCCCCACGCCGGAGTGTTTGAAGCCACCAAATGGCGCTTTCGGTTCATGAGCCAGGGTGTTCACCAGCACGCGACCGGAAACAATCTGCTGTGCCACGCGTCGCGCGCGGTCCACATCGCCGCCCAGCACCATCGCGCTCAGGCCGTACTCGGTATCGTTGGCAATGGCGATCGCCTCCGCCTCCGCCTCGTCCTGATAAGGGATTACGCACAGCACCGGGCCGAAAATCTCGTCGCGGGCAATGGTCATCCGGTTGTTCACGTCGGCAAACAGCGTCGGACGCACGAACCAGCCGTCCCGCGTGCCGTCCGGTCGCCCTTCGCCGCCCGCCAGCAGGCGCGCCCCTTCTTCGATTCCTTTGCGGATATAGCCCTGCACCCTCAGCCACTGCTTTTCGCTGACCATCGGGCCGACGTCTGTCGCACTGTTGCGCGGGTCGCCGGATTTCACCGCCGCCACGGCCTGCGCCAGCGCGGTTTCGATCTCCGCCTTGCGCGAGTGAGGCACCAGAATGCGCGTTCCGGCCACGCACGCCTGCCCGCTGTTCATAAACCCGGCCTGAATCACCAGCGGGATCGCCTGCACGAGATCCACATCATCCAGCAGGATCGTCGGCGATTTACCGCCCAACTCCAGCGTGACGCGCTTAAAGCTTTCCGCCGCGTTGCGCAGGATCGCCTTGCCGGTATTCGTGGAACCGGTGAACGAGATTTTCGCGACGTCCGGATGGCGGCTGAGGGTTTCGCCCACCGTCTCGCCGCGTCCGGTGACGATGTTAAACACGCCCGGCGGCAGCGCGGCGTCGCGCAGCGCTTCGGTGACAATCTGCGTTTGCAGGGCGCTCATTTCACTCGGCTTGATGACCGCCGTGCAGCCCGCCGCCAGCGCGGCCGCCAGTTTGCCGCAGATAAACCCCGCATCGCTGTTCCACGGCGTAATCAGCCCGGACACGCCGAGCGGCGTCATCTGCACCGTTGCGGCACCTGCGGAGTTGACAAACTCAAACGCCTCCAGCGCCTCGATGGCCTGAGCAATCACCTCTGCCGGATAGCTTGCCATCCATGCCGAGCGCGAGGCGGGCGCGCCGTACTCTTCAATGACCGCTGCCAGCAGATCGTCGTGACGGGCGGCCACGGCGGCGTGCATGCGCTTGAGCGCGGCGATGCGTTCCTGCTTTGTGGTCCGGGACCACGCCGGAAACGCCGCTTTTGCCGCCGCGATAGCGCGTTCAGCGTCAACCTCATCCGCCAGGCGAACCTGACCGATGACCTGCGCCGTCGCCGGGTTGTACAAATCAAACCACTCGGTGCCGTGCGGGGTAACAAATTCGCCGTTAATAAAGATCTGTTCGATGGTGTGCATATAAACCTCCTCAGGCTGTGTGAGACCAGTCTGTCACGGCTTCTCCGTTGCGATAATCCACGCTATGCTGCAAGGGTTGTTTCGATTTTCAGGATAATCTATGCATCGTTCAGGTCTGACAGAGCTGGAAGTGGTGATGGCGGTGGTGCGGCGCGGCAGCTTTCGCGGTGCGGCGCAGGAGCTGGGGATGTCCGCCACGGCGGTCAGCAACGCCATCGCCGGGCTGGAGAGCCGCCTTGAGACGCGACTTTTCAACCGCACCACCCGCAGCGTGGCGCTCACCGACGCCGGGCAGCGCTACGTGGCGCGTATCGGCCCGGCGCTGCAGGAGATCCGTCTCGCCGGGGAAGAGATCCACAGCGACACCGGGGAACCCGCCGGCACGCTGCGCCTCAACGTGCCGAACCATATCGGCACGCTGTTTCTGGACCAGCTGCTGATCGACTTCATGATCCGCTACCCGAAAATGCGCGTGGAAACGGTGAGCGAAGCGAGGATGATCGACATCGTCGCCGAGGGCTATGACGCGGGGATCCGTCTCGAAGAGTCCGTCCCGCAGGACATGATCGCCGTGCCGCTGACCGGTGAGATCCGCCAGCTCGTCACCGCCACGCCGGACTATTTCGCCCGTCACGGCATACCCGAGACGCCGGACGATCTGCTTTCACATCAGGGGATCGGCATGCGTATGGCCCACGGCGGGATCTACCGCTGGGAGCTGGCCCGTCGGGGTGAAACGTACGCGCTTGCCGTGCCGCCGCGCTTTGCGACGTCCGATCTTTTTGCCTCGATCCGCGCCGTAAAAGCGGGGTTAGGGGTGGGATTTTTACCGGAACTCTATATTCAGGACGAGCTGAAAAGCGGGGAGCTGGTGAGCGTCTTAAACGACTGGGCGCAGCCGTTTGCCGGGCTGCGCCTGTACTACCCAGGCCATCGCCACGTCCCGCCGGGGTTGCGGGCGCTGGTGGCGATGATCCGCGAGCGCGGGATTATTCCAGGTTAGCCTTATTCAGCCCGTACGCCGCGTCCAGCGAGCCCGGCGCCATGCGGGAGGTGATCCCCAGGCGGTTCCAGGCGTTGATCGCCACGATGGCGAAGTTCAGCTCTGAAATCTCCACATCGGAGAAGTGCTCCGCCACGCTGCGGTAGAGCGCATCGCTCACGCCGTGAACGCCAATCTGGGTAAGCGCTTCGGTGAAGGCCAGCGCCGCTTTCTCGCGGGCGCTGAACAGCGGGGACTCGCGCCAGGCCGCCAGATGGTACAGGCGCAGCTCGCGCTCCCCGGCGATTTTGGCCTCTTTAGAGTGCATATCCAGACAGAACGTACAGCCGTTCAACTGCGACACGCGAATGTCGATCAGGTGCTTCAGCGCCGGGTCGATGGAGGTTTTTGCCACCTCCATGCTCAGGGCAGACAGCGCGTTGGCGAGGGCAGGTGTAGCTTTATGGTGGTTAACGCGAGTGCTCATGGTCTTTCCTCTTTTTGTGCGGCATGTGTCATGCGATGAGGCAAATCTACGCCGTTCATGACATAGTAAAAAGACACAAAAATCGTGAAACGAGGTAGGACATGAAGCCGGGCTATCACGAGATTTATTCCCGCTATCGCGACAACATTATGCGCGGCGTGCTGAAGCCGGGCGACAGGGTACCTGCCATCCGCGTGCTGGCGGAAGAGCTGAAGGTGGCGCGTAAAACCGTCGAAACGGCGTATGCCATTCTGACGGGTGAAGGGTATCTGGTGAGCCAGGGGGCGCGCGGCACGCGGGTTAACCCGGACCTCCTGCTGCCGGACAAGCATGCCCCGGCGGAGCAGCCCACCGGTACGCTTCCGGCCTCGCTCATCAGCCAGCGCGAGCGGGCGGGGTTTCTGCGCCCCGGCATCCCCGCCCTCGACAGCTTCCCGTATAAAAAGTGGCTGCTGCTGGCGGGCCAGGCGACGCGGGCCATGCGTCAGGAGGAGATGCTCAACCCGCCGGTGCTGGGCTGGTATCCGCTGCGCCAGGCCATCGCCAGCTACCTCAACATCTCGCGCGGCTTGTCCTGCACCGCTGAACAGGTGTTGATCACCAGCGGCTACAGCGGCAGCCTGAGGCTGATCCTCGATACCCTCGCCAGCCGCAGCGACAAGGTGGTGTTTGAGGATCCGGGTTATTTTATGGGCCAGCAGCTGCTGAAGCGGATCGTGCCGCGCCTGCACACGGTGCCGGTCGATCGCGGCGGCATCGACACGGACTACCTGCTCCGCCACCATCGCGACGCCCGTTTTGCCATCGTCACCCCGTCGCACCAGAGTCCGCTGGCGGTCACGCTCTCGCTGCCGCGTAAACAGCAGCTGCTCGACTGGGCCAGCCAGAACGAGGCGTGGATTATCGAAGACGATTACGACGGAGAGTTTCACTACACCCGCAAGGTGCTGCCGTCGCTGAAAAGCCTCGACCAGCACGACCGGGTGATTTTTATGGGCTCCTTCAGTAAAACCATTATGCCGTCGCTGCGCATGGGCTACGTGGTGATGCCCGCCAGCACCGTCGGGGCCTTTACCGACTGCGCGGACATCACCACCAGCGGCCAGCCGGTGCTGACGCAAAAGATCCTCACCGCGTTTCTCAACGAAGGGCATTTTTTCCGTCACCTGAAAAAGATGCGCGCGCTGTATCAGACCCGCCGCGACTGGATGGTTGCCGCCCTGCAGGAGGTATATGGCGATCTGTTTTTCACCGAGCAAAACGACGGCGGGATGCATATCGTGGCGTTCCTGACCAAAGGAAGCCGTGACCGGGAAATCGCGCGCTGCTGGCAGGAACAGCAGCTGCAGGTCAATGCGCTCTCGGAGTGGTATCGCGGGTCGGGCAAACGCTACGGGCTGGTGATGGGCTATAACAACGTGCGGACGTATCAGGAGGCGGTGGAGCTGCTGGAAAGGCCGAAGCGGCAGACGCTGGAGATATTACTCTGAATTCAGATATCTGCCCAATTAGCACCAATTTAAAATATCGATATAATCTGATGGCTTTTTACATTTCTAAGGAAAAGAAAATGAAATCAATTTTGGGATTTGATTATTTATTAACACCACGCGTGCTGGTCTTATTTTACTGGATCGCCATGCTGCTTATTTTTGCAGGCGGTGTGTATACCATGTTCAGCGACCATCTCATCACTGGCTTTATCGGTACGGTATGCAGCCTGGTCGGATGCCGCGTGATGTTCGAACTGATTATGGTTGCGTTCAAGAACAACGAATATTTGCGCCGTATCGCTGAAAACACGTCCGTAAAATCTGCCGAATAATCCGCTTGTTATATGCCGGGTGGCGGCTTCGCCTTACCCGGCCTACTCGATCCCGTAGGCCCGGTAAGCGTAGCGCCACCGGGCGATGATAAGGCTCACACATCATATCGCGATAACCCAACGTCCTTGAGTTGCTCGTCGCTCATCTGGCTCAGGATGCGGCGGGTGCGGTTGATGCGATACCAGCTACGCAGCGTTTTTGCGATCCAGACAAACACAATAAACGGACGTTTTGAACGATTCTCGTAGAATTCCATGATGCTCTCCTCACTGTGTCAGTGGGGTTATCATCCCGGAAATCCACCCGTGCAATACAGATGCAAAAACAACTTTTGTTTAACATACAGATCCGCTAAAACAGTATCTGCATGGCAATTTTCGCAGCAATCTGTACTGGTTTTATAATCTGTATGGTGAAAACAAAGGATACAGCATGACACGCTACCAACATCTGGCCAACCTTCTGGCTGAACGCATTGAGCAAGGGCTGTATCGCAGCGGCGAACGTCTGCCGTCGGTGCGCGCGCTGAGCCAGGAGCACGGCGTGAGCATCAGCACCATACAGCAGGCCTACCAGATCCTCGAAAACCTTCAGCTGATCACCCCCCAGCCGCGCTCCGGCTATTTTGTCTCGAAACGCAAAGCCCAGCCGCCCGTCCCGGCGATGACGCGCCCGGTGCAGCGCCCGGTGGACGTTACCCAGTGGGATGAGGTGATGATGCTGCTGGACGCCCGCGCCGACAAAGAGATGATCTCCTTTGGCGGCGGTTCGCCGGACATTAACCAGCCGAGCCTGAAGCCCCTGTGGCGCGAGATGAGCCGCATCGCGCAGCATAACCCCGGCGAGATGCTGAGCTATGACGTGCTCGACGGGCGGCTGGAGCTGCGCGAGCAGATCGCCCGCCTGATGCTGGACGGCGGCTCCACCGTCTCGGCAAGCGACATTGTGATCACCAACGGCTGCCACGGCGCGCTGTCGATCGCCCTGCTGTCGGTATGCAAACCGGGGGATATCGTGGCGGTGGAATCGCCGTCGTTTCACGGCACCATGCAGATGCTGCGCGGGTTTGACATCAAGGCGATTGAAATTCCCACCGACTCTGAAACCGGGATCAGCATCGAAGCGCTAGAGCTGGCAATGGAGCAGTGGCCGATCAAGGCGGTGATCCTGGTGCCCAACTGCAATAACCCGCTCGGGTTTATCATGCCGGAGGCGCGGAAAAAGCAGGTGCTGGCCCTCGCCCAGCGGCACGATATCGTGATTGTCGAGGATGATATTTACGGCGAGCTGGCGGCGGAGTACCCGCGCCCGCGCACCATTCATTCCATGGATATCGACGGCCGCGTGATCCTCTGCAGCTCGTTTACCAAAACCGTGGCGCCGGGCCTGCGCGTCGGCTGGATTGTGCCGGGACGCTACTACGACCGGGTGATGCACATGAAATACGCCGCGGGCGGGTTTAACGTGCCGGGCACGCAGATGGCGGTGGCGGCGTTTATCCGCGACGGCCATTACCATCGCCACGTGCGCCGCATGCGCCAGATTTATCAGCAGAATATGGAAACCTACACCTGCTGGGTGCGGCAGTATTTTCCGGCAGAGATTTGCGTCACGCGCCCGCAGGGCAGCTTCCTGCTGTGGGTTGAGCTGCCGGAGACGGTCGATATGGTGTGCGTCAGCAAGCAGCTGTGCCGGCTGAAAATCCAGGCCGCGGCCGGGTCGCTGTTTTCCGCCTCCGGGAAGTACCGCAACTGCCTGCGGATCAACGTGGCGCTGCCGCCAACGGAGAAACATCGCGAGGCGTTGAGGAAGATGGGTGAAGCGATTGTGATTGCGATGGAGGAGGGCTAGTGCGGCCTGATGCCCTCACCCCAGTCCTCTCCAACGGTTCAGTAAGTCCCTATAGCGGGCTGGTTTAGATGCCATTACTCAACCAGCCGCTGAGTTACAGAGCGTTGCCCTGCTCCTGACGTGACGGCGCGTGCGTCAGGAACTGCACCTCAACGCGGCGATTACGCTCATCGCTGGGTGAAATCCCTTTTAGCGGCTGAGAGTCGCCAAAACCGGCCACAATCACACGATGCGATTGCTGATCGTTGAGGTTCGCAATTAACAATTTACGTGCTTCACGGGCTCTGGCAGCCGAGAGCGTGTAGTTATCGTCATACACGGTACAGAACCTGGTGTAATCGACCACAGGGTTATTCACGCTGATGTTATCCGTATGCCCCTCAACAAAAACCTGAGTGTTCGTCGAACCGCTCACGAACGCCTGAATCCGTGGTGCCAGACGAGCAAGTGCATCTCTTGCCTGATCGGTGATACAGGCACTACCGCGGGCGAAGATTTTATCCCGCAGCGTAATTTTTCCGCTGGCTATATCAAACCCCACCAGCGCAGCATCTCCCTGATCCACCATCTCCTGCTGCATGCTGTGCATCATGGCATTCAGTTTCTGTTGAGCGGCTGCCTGGCCGCTGTTTTTCTCCTGCTCGCGTTTTACGTCAGCCACTTTGTTTTGCAGTACCGATAACACCAGCATCAGCATCACCACGGCCATGACCCCTGCCATTAGATCGGAAATAGAAATCCACTCATTCGGTTTATCTTTCATCGGCAATATCAGACCTCAACACGTTCGGCGACAAGCTGTTGAGCCGGGAGCAACTTATCGATGCGGGTGCACAATGCAGACACCTGAGTGGTGATCTGCTTAACGGTTTCCGGCAATGCACCAAGCTGATCGAAGGCCTCGTTAAAGCGCGTGATGTAGTGCTCCATCTTACGGTTGCCTTCGGAAACGGCGGCCAGACCGAGAGCGATCTCCTTCGTGACGCGCTGAATATAGTTTGTCATAGAGGTGACTTGTTCATTCAGCGTCAGGCTGGTTTCGGAGAATTCATCCATCGCCTGACGTTGAATTTTCGCCGCGGCTTCGGTTCTCTCTTTCACCGTGGTCATGGTTGAATCGATCTGCGAAGACATGTTGTTAACCGACTCGCTGATCTGCGAAGTGGCGGATTCCAGCTGGTTGGCCATCTGCGTCATGTTGCCGCGGAAAGACGCATCCATGCTGGCGATAGCACCGTTAAGGGAGGTTTCTATCTGGCCCATTGTCGTACTGAGCTGATGAGTAGACTCCGCCAGCTTATCGCTCATCTGCTGCACGTTGCGAGTGAAGTCGGCATTCATCTCATTCACTACCTGCGACAGCTCTTGCTTAATGCCGGTCATGACCTCACTAAGTTCGGCACCCAGCGCGGTAACCACTTTTTCCAGGCTCATCGCCGAGCCAGAGACTTGCTGCGAAGCATCACTCATAGTAGTCGCCGCCTGCTGCAGTGCTACCAGGTTCTCTTCACTTTTACGGGTGTAAGTTTCCAGCAGATTGCGCGACTGATTATTAATATCTGCGATCTCTTTTAACGCCGCCAGATGGTATTGATGACGCTGCGCTTCCTGCTCTTCACTGCGTTTTGCCTGCTGACTGAACTCCTCGCGCAACGCGACAGTTTGCAGCGCCATCGCCTCCACCAGACGCTCGGTAGCCGCGTTACGTCCAGCTTCACGCTGCTGCTGCCTGGAAGCATTTTCCTCCGCCTGCAGGGCATATTCTTCGGTCAGGGAGTGCTGCAGTTTGGCCATACACCAGTTGAGACGGCGCTCTTCATAGCCATTTTTCGACTCCCAGATTTTGAGGGCGATAAAGGCAATAATCCCCCAGGTTGAGGTTTTGAATTTCGTGCCCAGGCCCTGCATCATCTCCATCAGGTCGCGCATGGAGGAGTCCATTGCACCAATGCTGTTTCCCGCGTTATGCAAAATGCCGGAAGCTTTATCGAGCGCCAGCCCCAGCCCAAGAAAGGTTCCCAACAGACCAAGGATCAACAGCATACCCGGCATAATGGCGGCTATTTTCTCAGCTTTGGTCGCCAGTGATTGGCTCAGCTCAGCGGCCGATCCCATTTCTGCACTCACCCCCGGCTGAGCAGCCTGTAATCCACTTTGCTCCCAGGCATGCTGCCAGCGCGCTTCCTGCGCATTGCGCCTGACGGAGAGCCAGGTGTAGATTACTGCCAGCAGCATTACGCCGAAAAAGCCCATCTGCAGCGCATCAAAGCCTGGGATCAAAAAGTGGCCAATTTCAGTCAGCAGATTCATGCAACCACCTCGACGAGCAGACCCGCTTCAGTACGTTTCTGGCAATCGGCAGCAAAGATGTTGGCGAAATCGGTAATTAAGCTCTGTTCCTGCTGGGAAAGAGAAGACCAGGCGCGATCGTTTTGCGAGCAGTCGATCAGCAGTGCACCCACAATCGCCCCCTGATCGAGCAGATACGCTTTGCCTTCCGCAATCAGCTGCTGTTCTTCTTTTTCGAGCATCTGCAGAAAGCCTTCCGCCGCGTTGACGTAGCTATGGCGCGCCAGTAGATCGTCGCCTAGTTGTTCCAGATCGGCCGTATCACGCGGCAGGGTGATTTTAAGATCGTTCAGCACGCCCACTTCAGCCGGTTCAAGTTCTTCGTATTTTAGCGCGCGCACCAGACGGTTATGCAGCAAACGATCTTTCGAAAGCGCGCTGTTTTTCTTCTCCCACTCCTCTTCCAGAAGCTGACGGCTTTTCTCCCATGCAATAATCATCTCTTCGAAGACAAACGGGATAATCGGCTTGCCGAATAGTCTCTGAGTGAGGTTATCCAGACGCAGAGTATCGGCATCGCTAAACTCTGCCTCCTGCTGGATCAGCGCGTTCGCGGCATAAACCATAAAGTGCATATCCGCATCGACATCACTGATGGACTTCACGGCCTGCATACGGGTTTCATAGAAGGCGAGCAGCTTTTGCACTGCACGCAGGCGCAGGAAATACTCGAAGTCCTGCAGCGTATCTCGCTTCACGGCGATATCCACTTCTGCTTTTGCGATAAGATAGCTGTTCACCAGTGCGAAAGCCGACACAGCCTCTTTCTCCTCACCACTCAACTCACCTCCCGCTTCAGCCATAGCCTGAGCATGATGGCGAGCCTCTTCAAGCTCCTGCTCCTCCATTTGTTTCTGGTGGGCGTTTTTACACCAGTTAATGACCCACTCCAGGGCTTTCTGCAGCTTTTTTACCAGCGGCTGTTTATCAAGCTTTTCCAGCCATGCCAGCGCGCGATCCAGCCCTGCTAGCGCGCTCTTTACCCATGGCAATGTGATAAAACCGCCTAGCATCTGAAGAATTTTACGTCCCGTGCCGATATGCGGCTTAATGCGTTGCCACATCTGGCTGACTTTACCAACAAAGCCTTCCGCTTTTTCTGCCATGAAACCGATCGCTTTTCCGGCAATTTCTTTTGCTTTGCTGACGACGGATGAAGCGACATCTCGTACGTACGAGACTGCAGAGCAAATACGACTCCATAAACCCATGATTCAACCCTTAGCTCAAACCGAGCATTTTTTTTGCTGTGTTAATGTGTGGTGGAACGAAAGAGGCCGCGTTCGATATCGCGTCGTAAGCATCACGAATTTGCGCAAGTGCACTTTCAAGATGCTTAAGCGTAAGTTTTTGTTCTGATTCCAGTACGGCTTTAGGTAGCGCCAGGCGCATGGCATTGCGGATATCTCGGCCAGAGAGCCCTTCGGAGAGAGACACGGCGCTTTCCAGCATCGTTTCCCGTGCATCGGCAAGCGGAATAGCGCGCACGAGCAATTTTTCCCAGATGCGAAAACGCTCCTGGCTGCCGGGTAACGTAAAACCAACATGGTGAGAGATACGGCTGAGGAATGCGCTGTCGTAGTTTTTGACGAAGTTGGTAGCAAAGATGACGATACCGGTATGCTTTTCCAGCTCAATCAATAAGGTGGAACGCATCGCGTTTACTTCATTATCAATGCCCTGAGTAACAGATGAGAGACGTTTACCCAAAAGGGTGTCTGCTTCATCAAAGAACAACACGGCCTCTTCCTCCGTGGCCTGACGGAAAAGAGCAGCGATATTTTTCGCGGTTTCACCCATAAATTTGCTTTCGAGATCGGCAATACTGACAACCATAATCTTGCGCTTAAGCGAACCTGCCAGCGCCTCTGCCGTCAGGGTTTTGCCGGTTCCTGGTGGGCCAAAAAAATTCAGCACGATCCCGTTCCCCATAGGGTCGACCGCTGCGAATTCCCATTCCACGTAAATTTTATGGAAGTGGTCAATTTTGGCTCTGGCTTCATCAAGCTGGGCAATGACCTGCGTCGTCAGCGCCACATCGTTTTCTAGCGTAAAACGGGGAATAACCGCTGATGCAAACGCCTTATTTTCTTCACCGGCTGCTTTCTCCAGGCCCTGCGTAAATTGCGGTCGAATTCGTCCCAGAGACATGTATTACCTCATTATGGGCTGTAGGAAATTTGAATTAAGTTGCTGGTGCAATATTGGTTAACGGCAGGAGCGTCGAAAACTCCAATGATATTTCCTACCGTTTCGAGCAGACCTACCAATATTGGTCAGTGAAGAGAAAATAGAGGATGGGACTGACAAAATGTGTCAGAAAAAAATATGCTTCAAGAAATAAGAAGAATACCTGGAAAAAGTTCCAGGCATCATCATGATTACGCTTTAAGAGGAAGGGGGGCGATGGAAACCAGCTCCTGGAGCAGTAGCGCGTTATCTTCCGATTTAAATAACAGACGCAAATCTTCCTGCTTACGGGTAAAGGCAAGCGACTGTGGCTCAACGCGACCGCTGATGCTCTCCTTAACTTTGCTATTACACCACTGGCGATAATGTTCCAGCGTGGCAGCATAGCGGCGTGAGTTTTCGCGCATCAGGTGCTCTGCCAGCCTGAATTTTCCGTAGCGATCGCAAAGTTGGCTCTCAATGTAGATCGCTTTTGGCACCAGATCGAGCATGAGAGTAATGAAATCCAGAACCTGTTCTAAATGCCTGTCGCTGAGTTTATCGGCAAAGGAGAGCAAGTTATCAATAAACGAGAGAACCTCGTTGCGTTCATTGCCCATTCGGACAATGAGGTGTGCCGCAACGTCATGCGTCTCATCCACCAGCGTGCGATCCAGCAACATAACGCGAGCAGACTCCACGACGCCAAAGTAGCGAGACAGTTTATCCATGTAGAAAATAACATTCTGCGCGTGCACATCTTCGGAGATCAGATCCATGCTCTGCTGCAGTTGATCAATTTTTTTCGACAAATACATGGTTTGTACCACCATTGCCCCCACGATGATCCCCGTGGAGACGCCGACTGCAGCCAGCTGAACGGTCTGTGCCATTTGTATAAGTTGTTTGATGTCGCCAATCGAGGCCGTTTCCAGCACCACCTCTTTTAGCGGAAGGTGTTGAGCGATCCCGCTTTTACCGGACATGGCGTGCCAGTACGCTACCCCATCACGAATAATGACGTGCCCGGTTTCCAGCGCGCTTTGAACCTCTTTGTACACATTCACCCAGTCGATAGTAAGCAACGTTTCCTTCATCAAAAGAAATCTCCACCTTTGTTTAGCATTTGCTGGCGCATGGCAGCAATTTGCACCACGGCAGGCAGCGTAACGCGAAACGCCGGGCCGCTGATGGCCGGGATAGTCAGTAACGCCGTAATGGCCATGCCGATCGGACCGGCAAAAATCCCAATCGCGCGTACCAGTCCCGCATTGGCGGCCAGCGCCAACCCCCTGCCCAGCACCGCTTTCGCTACGGCATTCGCTACGATCATCGCCACCTGGTAGGACATAAATCCGCCCATACGGATTGCGGTGATGATTGCCGTCAGTGCCGCACCACTAGCAAGATTCCCGTCAATTTTGAGTTCGCGACGGATGTTGCGGCGCTCTTCCTCATTCATTTTATCCCAGGAGTCAGTGAATAATTTTGCGAGAAGGGCCTGCTCAATATCGACAGTATCCGCAGAGAAATCGGTTTTAACGGAGAGTTTCTTGCATACGTCCGTCAGGATTTCTTTATAAAGCACGCCGTTACCACGGAAGAGGTTAACAAAGGTATCGCCACCGAAATGTTGTAGCTCCGCCCCGATGAGTTGCCAAACCTGCTTATAGTTTTTACCTGCATCCTGAAATGCTTTCTCACCCGTTAAGGACTCAGTGTAACGCGTCGACCCGTCTTTATCCGTGGTGAGATAGTTAACCAATACTTCCAGCATCTCGTTGTCTGAGTAGCGAAGTAGCTCCAGGTCTTGATCTGTTCTGTATTTTCCCATTATCTCTTACCAGCCGAAGGCTATTTTCAGTTTTAATTGCGTAATTATTAAGGGTGCCTGATAGGTGTTAACGGCATTTGCAGAAAAAACTGCAATGAATACCCTTCTCTTTTTAGGTAGTACAAGAATAACCGCAGGTAATGACAGAACATGTCAGCGGAAAGCAGAAAAAAACGGCCTTAACCCGAAAGCTAAGGCCGTATTGACGGTAAACGTCATTACTCGTCGAAGTACCAGTATCCCTGGTTAATCAGCCCGGTGAGCTCTTCTACAAACGCCGGGTTATTCAGCGCATCGCCCAGCTCGGCCTGGCCGAGTTCGGTGTAGCGGCACAGCGCATCCGCCGCCTTCGCGTCTACCGTCTCCAGCTGTTCGCTGTTGATGAAGAAGCTGCCGTTAACGTTCAGCACGCGCAGCCCGCTCAGGCGAGACAGCGTTTCGCCGCCCTGCAGCGCATCCAGCACCTCATCCGGCGCGTACGGCGGCTCGGCGGCGGCGATATCAAGCTCGTGGCGCGGCGTGGAGACAAAGCTGCCGAACCATTTTGTGAAATCATCCGGCTTGCTAATCATGTCGATCATCATCTGACGAATGCGATCCAGCTCGTACTGCTCCACGCGGCCCGGGTGTTCGCGGCAGGTCAGATCCGGATCGCTGTAGTGCTCGCCGCCCAGATCGTTTTCCAGCGCGTAGTCGGCGAAGCTGCTGATCAGATCGCGACCGTTCGGCCCGCGGAAGCCGACGGAGTAGTTGAGCGCCGTTTCATGGGTAAATCCGTCGTGCGGGAATCCAGGCGGGATGTAGAGGATATCGCCCGGAGCCAGATCTTCGTCAATAATCGGCTCGAACGGATCCACATGCAGCAGCGCCGGATGCGGGCAGAACTGACGCATCGGCAGCTTGTCGCCCACGCGCCAGCGGCGGCTGCCCATCCCCTGAATGATAAACACGTCGTACTGATCGATATGCGGACCCACGCCGCCGCCGGGCACGGAGAAGGAGATCATCAGATCGTCCAGACGCCAGTCCGGCAGAACGCGGAACGGACGCACCAGCTCCGCGGCGGGCATATGCCAGTGGTTCACCGCCTGCGCCAGTAGCGACCAGCCGGTTTCGCCCAGATCGTCGAAGTGCTCAAACGGGCCATTGCTGGCCTGCCATTTACCGTTGAAATGACTCACCAGACGGCTATCGACCTCCGGCTCCATCGCCAGCCCTGCCAGCTCGTCCGGGGTAATCGGATCGACAAAATTCGGGAAGGCATTTTTCAGCACAACGGGTTGTTTTTGCCAGTATTTCTCAAGAAATTCCGGCCAGTTCAGGTTCAGTTGATACGCCATGGGTAGCACCAGTGAGAGGGGAAACAGGCGCGATTATAGGTAAGAAAGCAGAGGGGGAACTTGTCATGGGTCAAACGAGGGCGTGTAGGTCGGGTAAGGCGTAGCCGCCACCCGACACGTACACGGCGGTAAAAACTTAGTCCAGCTTCAGCTCGTCATAATGGGTGATCAGCTTGCCCACGATGCCGTAGTCCAGCGCTTCCGCCGGGGACATCCAGAAGTTGCGGTCGGTGTCTTTTTTCACTTTTTCCAGCGGCTGGCCGGTGGCGTCAGCGATCAGCTTGTTCACGCGATCCAGCATGCGAATGATCTCGCGCGCTTCGATCTCAATATCCGTCGCCTGACCGCGCACGCCGCCCAGCGGCTGGTGGATCATAAAGCGGGTATTTGGCAGCGAGTAGCGGTGCTCTTTTTTCGCGGCCAGGAAGATGGTGATCCCGGCGCTCGCCACCCAGCCGGTGCCGATCACGTGCACTTCCGGGCGAATGAATTTGATGAAGTCGTGGATGGTGTCGCCCGCTTCCACATGGCCGCCCTGGCTGTTGATGTACAGCTTGATCGGATCGTTGCTGACGCTTTGCAGCAGGATCATCTGGGTGATCACTTTCTGCGCCAGCTCCTGGTTGATCTCACCGGAGATCACAATCGAACGGGACTCCAGCAGTTTTTGCTGCAGAGCGCCCGCGCCGTTTGACCCTTCCGCTTTATCCTTGTCGCTTTCTTTCAGTGTGTAGTGCATTGTCTTTTCCTCAGCTTGTCGCGCTCAAAACCAGAGTGTAGCCTGTTTTACCGGTGAAAGTCCTCACCGACACATCACGAGGGAACTTATGCATATTGCCCATGTTGCACTCTGGACCCGCAGCCTGAATGCCCAGGTTCAGTTCTGGGAAACGGTTTTTAATGGCCGCAGTAACGAACGCTACGTCAGTAAAAATCGTCCGGGGTTTGAATCACACTTTATTACGCTGGATGACGGTCCGACCATCGAGCTCATGACGCTGCCGGAGCTGCCCGACGCCCCGCTGCACCCGGAGTTTATCGGCTGGGCGCATATCGCCATCAACGTCGGCAGCAAGGCAAAAGTGGATAGCATGGCCGAGCGAGCCCAGGCCAACGGCACGCTGCTCAGCGCTCCGCGCCTGACCGGAGACGGCTTTTATGAGGCGGTGATCGCGGACCCGGACGGCAACCGCATTGAGCTTGTCGGTGCATAAAAACAGCGTTTCGTTCCTTCACCGCCCCCGCCTCGGCTCGCTATACTTCATACGGTTATCATATTGTTAAATGATAATGATAGTTAATGTGTTAAGATGAAAGGCAGCATAAACAGTCTCTTACGTCGCCGTAGTGACTGCTTGCATCCTCGACATGTCAATCAGCACCGGGGCGGTGAATGGAACACATTGTGTATGTGGTAGATGACGATGACGCCGTCAGACAGTCCGTGATCGGGCTGCTGGACTCGGCAGGCCTGAACGCCATCGGCTTTTCATCGGCAGAAGCGTTTCTGCAATACCGCTTTGAGGATCTGCCGTCGTGCGTGATCCTCGATATGCAAATGCCCGCCATTTCGGGTTTTGAGGTAGCAGACGCCCTCAAGGAAAGCGGGCGCGAAATCCCGATTATTTTCCTCACCGGCCACGGCACCATCCCGATGTCGGTGCGCGCCATCAAAGGCGGCGCGTACGAATTCCTCACCAAGCCCGTCGAATCTAACGCGCTGATCGACGCCATCGAATCCGCACTGCACCTGGCGGAAAACAACGCCGTGCGCAATAAAGAGCACTACGCCCTGAAGCAGCGCCACATGTCCCTCACGCCGCGCGAGCACGAGGTGCTGACGCTGGCGATAAGCGGCATGCTGAACAAGCAAATTGCCGCCGAGCTGGGCGTCAGCGAGATCACGGTGAAGGTGCACCGCCGCCGCGTGATGGAGAAAATGCAGGTGCGCTCCGTGGCCGAGCTGGTCAGGGCCGTTGAGCGCCTGACCAAAAGCCAGCCCGCGGAGTAATGTTTACGCTTCCTGCGCGGCCTGCGGCAGCGCAAACGCAAATACCGTGCCGTGCGGCTCCCGGCGGCGCGCGCTTAGCTTTCCGCAGTGGCGCTCGATAATGCTGGCGCTGATGGTCAGCCCCATCCCCATTCCCTGCGGCTTGGTGGAATAGAACGAGTCAAAAATCTGCTCCAGCCGCTCGGGCTCAATGCCGCTGCCGGTGTCGGCGATCTCAACGATCACCTTCCCGTCCGCGTTGCTGGTGCTGAGGGTGATGGTGCTGGCGCGCTCCTTCACCTCGGCCATCGCCTCAACCGCATTCATCACCAGATTCAACAGCACCTGCTGGATCTGCACGCTATCGCCGGTGATAAAGCTGTCGCTGGCGTTCAACAGATAATCAACGCTTATGTGTCGCTGCTCCAGCTCGCTGCGCGAAAGCGTGATGATATGGTGGATCAGGGAGTGCATGTCGATGCGCGAGAAGGTGGGATCCTGCTTGCGCGTCAGGGACTGAATGCTGCGAATGATCTCCCCCGCCCGCGCGCCTTCGGCGGCGATCTCCTCCAGCCCTTCCCGCACTTTATCCAGCCGGGCGGGCTCGCGGTTGAGCCAGCGCAGGCTCGCTCCGGCGTTCGAGACGATCGACATCAGCGGCTGGTTGATCTCATGGGCGATGGAGGAGGTCAGCTGTCCGACGGTGGTGGCCCGGGACACCCGCGCCAGATCCGCCTGCGCCACCCGCATGGCATCCTCCGCGGCGCGCTGGCTGGTGATATCGGTGATGATGCCGTAATACTCGTTCACCTCGCTGCCCACGCCCACCGGATCGCCAATGCCGAGGATGTAGCGCGTTGAGCCGTCGGGACGCTTAACGCGAAACTCCGCGCGCATCGAGAGCCCGTCGCGCACGCTTTGGGTAACGATGGCGCTGATGCGGGCGTAATCGTCCTCATGGACGAAGGTCAAAAACTCCGCCATGGAGATCGTCTTTTGCTGCTCGGGCAGGCCGAGAATGCGGGCGTACTCGTCCGAGACAAACATCAGATCCTGCTCCAACTCCCAGCGCCAGCTGCCGGTGTGGCTGATCTGCTCACCCAGCATCAGCGAGGTCTGGCTGGCGCGCAGCTCTTTCTCCACCCGGCGGCGCTGGATGTTCTCCGCCAGCAGCTCGGCGTACAGCCGCGCGGTCTCCAGGGAGACCGCCGCCTGCGCGCCCAGCAGGCTGACCACGCGCGAGTGTTCGGCGGTAAACACTTCCGGCATCAGGCGGTTTTCCAGGTACAGCACGCCCACCAGCCGCGCCTGTTTGAACATCGGGACGCACATCACCGCCGCCCCCGAGGTCACCAGATAGGGGTCCTGGCTGAAGGGGTGAAACTCCTCCGGCCTGCCGGTGCGGATCTCCTGCCCGGTGCGGATCACCGCCGCGAGCACCGACAGCGGCAGGTCGGTCGCCGTCGGCACGTCTTTCAGGATCCGCACCCGCACGCCGTCGGTGCTGGTCCAGGCGCTGGCCTCGATCTCCGGAATCAGGCTATCGCTCACGCGAAGCAGCAGGCCGCGCTGCGCCCCGGCGCGTTCGAGGAGGATCGTCATCAGGTTTTCGATTAAGCGCTCAAGGTTGATCTCTTCCGACAGCGCGCGGGAGGCTTTGATCACGCTCTGCAGATCGCGGATGGTCTCGTTCTGGGCGAACGCTACCGTGTCATAGGCGCTCGCCTGCCCGGAGGCCAGCAGGTGCGGGAAATCCTGCTCCAGCTGGCGCACCTTGGCCTGCGCGCCCGCGCGGCCCCAGGCGGAGATGGCCCCGCGGAAGTGTGCGTCCGAGGCGGTTGGATAGCCGCAGGCCAGCGCAAAGCGGCCCGCCAGCTCGTGGGCCAGGGCGTTAATCGGATTAAACCCGCCCTCGCGGGAGAGCCGGACCGCCTTCTCGTACTGCTCAAGCGCGATGCTGTTCATCCCGTCCAGACGCACGATTTCGGCGTAGATCAGCGCCTCTTTATCCGCGAACGTGCCGGGATTAATGCGCGCCCAGAGGGCGATTTTGTCGTAGTGGGCGTGAATGCTGCGGCGGTGGTTCGCCGAGAAGGTCTCCGGCGTCAGCTGACGCGAAAGCGCCAGCGCGCTGTAGAGATGGTAATCCAGCAGATGGATGTGCCCCGGCGCGGACCACGCGTACCACCCCGCCATCTCCAGATCCGCCTGCGCGTCGGCGTACTCGCCGCAGGTAAAGTGCGCCATGCCGCGATAGAGCCAGTACCAGAACAGCATGGTGGAGGTCTGCTCCGGGGCCTGCTCCGGCGACGCGGGAAGCAGCGCCTCGGGCAAGACCTGCGACGCGGTCCAGGTGCCGATGACCGGCGTGCGCAGGAACTCAACGTAGCCGCGCTGCACCATCAAAATGCTTTCCACGTCCTGGAAGTGGGTTTTACGCACGAACGCCAGGCCGCGATCGATGCTGGTCAGCACCCCGTCCAGGTGATCGCCCCGCGAGAGGAAGTTGATCACCTGGTGGCAGGCCGCAAAGCAGGCCATCGTCATATCCCCGTGGGTGACCGCCGCGCTGAAGCAGGCTTTCGCGCACTCGATGGTGAACGACAAAGGCTGGGTCCAGACGCTGAGCTGGTCGAGCGGCAGCAGGGTCTTGGCTTCAAAGGCATCGTAGCCGTGGCGGGTCACCAGCTCGCGGGCCAGCGTGCCGTACTGAAACCCGAGGCGATACTCGGCGTAGCGGTGACCCATCAGCACGCCAAACCAGGCCATCGCCGTGGTGGAGGCGCCGGTGATGCCGTGATCGAGGGTCAGGTGCATCATGCGGCAGAGCAGTAAAAAGTGCAGGCGCGGGCAGATGAAGCTGGCGCAAATGCTGGCGCTGTAGAGCAGGTTCATCACCGCTTCCGTTTCCGGGTTCTCCATCCGCGAGAGCGGGGCAAAGAGATGTTGCGGCGCGTCATTTGCGCGGTTGCAAAAGCGTTCCCAGGCCTCGTCGCAGTCGGCATCTTCCGGATAGCGGCCAATCTGGATGCCAAACACCCCCAGCCAGCAGAGCGCCGCCTCCAGCGCCAGACGGCTGTCCGACTGGCGAATGTAGACTTCCACCAGCAGGTTGGCCGCCAGCGCTTTTTCGGTCAGCCCGCCGGGGCAGCCGAGGATGGCGTCACACAGCTCGCGGGTCCGCTCCAGGTGCCCCAGCGCAAACTCGCAGCCCGCCTCTTCGATATCGAGCATAAAGTCCGACACCGTCCCGGCGTTGCCCAGCGCTCTGGCGGTCTGGATATAGCTCAGCGCCGAAAGATAATCTCCCGAACGCTTCGCGCGTCGCGCGGCCAGCAGGCTCAGCTCGCGGAACCGCTGGCGCTGCGGGGCGGGCTGGATGCTGTCCAGTGCGGCCGTGACGTGATGTACGGCGCGGAACAGCAGCTCATTCCCCGCCGCCTGGCGCGCGGCGTCGGCCAGCAGGCTGGCGGTGGTCAGGTGAAGATGGCTTTTCTCATGCCGATCCAGCAGCGCAAAGGCGGCCTCCTGCACCCGGTCGTGGGTGAAGGAGTACGCTTTCTCCGTCAGCACGATAAGCTGCGCCATCACCGCCGGGTGCAGCGCATAGCGCATTTCCGCCATCGACATGCCGACCACGCGGCACATCATCTCCATCTCGCCCGTGCCGCCGAGACAGGCGATGCTGCCCAGCAGGCGGCGCGTCTCGTCGGGCAGTTCTTCGAGCTGCTCCAGCACCAGGGTGACCACGTTTTCGGTGTAATGCCGGGCGCGGATCGCCTGCAAATCGTAATGCCATTTGTCCTGGTATTTGTTATGCACCACCAGCCCGTCGTCGACGATGCGGCGGAAAAATTCATGCACAAAAAGCGGGTTGCCGCCCGTTTTCTCGTGGATCAGGGTGGCAAGGTCGGTCGTCGCCGCGCTGCGGGTGCGAAACACCGTTGCCAGCCAGCGCGCCACGGCTTTAACCGAGAGTGCCTGCGGGACAATCTCGCTCGCGTGCTGTGCCACCTCCGGCAGGCTCGCCAGCTGCTGTTGCAGCGTGGGGTCGGACAACGAGCCGATATCGCGGTGAGCGACAACCACCAGCAGCGGGATGGCGCCGCAGTTCAACAGCAGCGCGTTGAGCGTTTGCAGGCTGGCGGCATCGCTCCACTGGAGATCGTCGAGCACCAGCACCAGCGGGCAGCCCTGCGAGGCAAAGGTTTTCACCAGCGCCAGCACCATATGGCTGAAGCGCGCCCGGGCATCAATGGAAAACGTATCCGCCGAGAAGCGCGGCTTGCTCTCAAGCAGCAGGCCCAGCTCGGGCACCAGGCTGACGGCCAGTTCTTCATAGCCTTCCAGGGCGCGCGAGAGGCGGATTTTCCACTTCGCCACCTCGTCTGCCGGCAGCCCCAGCAGGTGCAGCGTCAGGGTGCGGAACGCGGAGCTTAATACGCCGTAGGGCAGCGACGGTGAAAACTGATCGACTTTGCCCACCGCCAGCAGCACCGTGCGCTGCTGCAGCGTTTTAAGCGCCGTCGCAATGATCGAGGATTTGCCGATCCCCGACGGCCCGCCGATGGTCACCAGCTCCGGCACGCGGTTCTGCCCCACCCGCTCAAACGCGGCAATGACGTCGTTCGCCTGCGGATGGGTCGCGAACAGGGAGTCCGCCAGATGGATCGCCGGGGTACGGTCCTGCTGGCCGGGGGTAAAGGCGACGATGTCGCCCTCGCAGGTCAGCGTCGCCTGGCAGCGGCGGAGGTCGGCAATCAGCCCGTCGACCGTCTGGTAGCGGTTATCGGGGTGCTTTTCCAGCAGCTTCAGGATGATGGTCGACAGCATCCCCGGCACGTCCGGGCGTATCGCGTCCGGGGCCAGCGGCGCCGAGGCGATGTGGTAATGCGCCCAGTTGGTCTGGTCGTCCTCTCCCAGCTCAAACGGCAGGCGGCCGGTCAGGAGTTCATACAGCACCATGCCGAGGCTGTAGAGATCGCTGCGGTTATCCACGGGACGCTGGGTGCGGGAGGTGTGTTCCGGCGACATCCACGCAGGCGTACCGCCCGAAACGGCAAGCCGGGTCTGGGAGAAAGCATCGGAGAGCGTGCAGGAGAGGCCAAAGCTGCCCAGACGGCAGGTGGCATCGTGCTGAACAAAAATGCTGCCGGGCTTGATATCGCCGTGGATCAGGTTTTGCAGATGCATCTGGCGCAGAGGGACGCAGATCTGGATCGCCAGTTCGATAAAGCGCGCGATCCCCGAGATCGCCCTGCCCGCGCGCCGCGCCAGCAGCTCAAAGGAAAACGGGGCGTACACCAGCGCGAAGCGTCCCCGGTACTGGGTGGAGGCGACGGCGCGAATGGCCCAGCTGTCCTGCAGCATATCGCGCAGCGCAAACTCGTTTTTGAGCAGCCGGGTAGCCCGCTCTTCCTCTTCGTCGCTCACCGCGGTGGCGATAATGAACGAGCCGCCGGAATGAGGATGTCGCGCGTGCATCCAGGCGATTCCGCCCTCCTGCGCCAGCACGGTAAAAATCACATCCTCTTTAAGGACAAAAACCCGCCCCTGGTGAAGATTCCCCTGGGCGGGCCAGAATGCAGGCTGCTCGTTTTCGTTCATCCGCGATCCTTATTGTCGGCGGGCCAGCTCCCGCTGGATATGATCCAGCAGAATATCGATGTTAATGGGCTTACGCAAAAAAGCAGCGGCGCCCAGACCGAGAGCGTACCGCTGCATATTTTCATCAGCATGACCGGAGATAAAGAGCACGGGCGGCGGCGGTACGGCCAGCAGCCGCAGCTTGTCAAACAGCTCAAGGCCGCTCATGCCCCGCAGCTTGATATCGGTGATCACCAGCGCCGCGCCGGACAGGGCGAGCGGATGGCTCAGAAATACCTCTGCCGAATCAAACGTATCGGTCGAATAGCCTTCCGACTCCAGGAGATTACTCAACCCGCTGCGGACGGAACGTTCGTCATCAATGATGGCAATGCGCCACGGCAGCGTCATGCTGTTATTCCTCTAACCAGTCATTTAACGTCGCGGGTATCCTTCGCGGGCGCTGGGGGCGCCGTGCCGCTGATTTTCGGTACGCATTCGTGACGAAACCAGGCGAGGGTAAGCGGTTCGCGACTCAGTAAACGCCGTCCCACCGGGATGAGCTGTTCACCCACCAGCATGCCGAACAGGCCAAGCAGGGCGACAACCGGCGGCGCCGGGGAATGGACGTCGAGCAGAGCGTAAATTACCCCAGCACCCACGCCGCACACCAGCGAAATTATCCATGCTTTCATGATGACGCTCCCGTCTGCGATGCCGCCTGCGGAACGGTCACCTGAGGAGGAGGCGCGCCGTCGCGGGATAACAGATGGCGCGTCGCCTGTTCACCCGCCAGCATCCCCAGCAGGCCAATCAGCGCCAGCGCGGGCGGCGCGGGGGAGCGCACCTTCAGCACGGCATACATCAGGCCAATCAACACGCCTGCCGCAAGGGATATCAGCCCAGTACTCATCGTGAACTCCAGAGAAAGAGGCAGCGGCGAGCCGGATGAGGTACCAGCCCGCCGACGGGACTTAGCGAGCCGGAACCGGCGCTAAGGTGCGGTGCTCGCTCTTCTGGCGAGACGGCGCTTTGTGCACCATGGTGTAGGCGTAATCCACGCCCATGCCGTACGCGCCGGAGTGCTCGCGCACGATGTCCATCACCGCGGTGTAGGTCTCTTTACGCGCCCAGTCGCGCTGCCACTCCAGCATTACCTGCTGCCAGGTCACCGGGATCACGCCCGCCTGGATCATGCGCTGCATCGCGTAGTCGTGGGCTTCTTTGGAGGTGCCGCCGGACGCGTCCGCCACCATATAAATTTCGTAGTCACCTTCCAGCATCGCGCACAGGGCAAAGCTGTTGTTGCACACTTCGGTCCACAGACCGGCCACCACCACCTTCTTCTTGCCGTTGGCCTTCAGCGCGTCGCGCACCTTCTGGTCGTCCCAGGAGTTCATGGAGGTACGCTCCAGAATGTCCTGGCCCGGGAACACGTCCAGCAGCTCCGGATAGGTGTTGCCGGAGAAGCTTTCGGTCTCAACGGTGGTGATGATGGTCGGGATGTTAAACACCTTAGCCGCTTTCGCCAGCGCCACGGTGTTGTTTTTCAGCACCTGACGGTCAATCGACTGCACGCCAAACGCCATCTGTGGCTGGTGATCGATAAAGATGATCTGACAGTTCGCAGGGGTTAACACTTCGAGCTTTGAAGAGGTCATAGCATTTTCCAGTGGTTAAGGGTAGAAATCGCCGCGAGCGCCGCGACGATAAAGTCACCTTCATCCTGCGGTTTTCTCTCTCCGCGCGTAATTATCTCTTCGTATAGTTAACCTTAGGTATAGTTATACTTTGGTATACCTATCCTATTGTATAACTGGATCTTTGCCGAAACCGGTTCCCATAATCCTGACCATTCCCCTCTCAGTCAGGAGCAGTTATGGTTACCCTCGGTAAAGCCGATCTCATTCTGGTTAACGGCCAGTTTCACACCGTCGATCGCGAGAATCCCGTCGCGGAAGCCGTTGCCGTGCGCGACGGAAAATTTCTGGAAGTGGGTACCGTCGCCGAGGTGATGCAGCACCACGGCGACGGCACCAAAGTGGTCGATCTGAAAGGCCACACCGCCATCCCCGGCCTGAACGACTCGCACCTGCACCTGATTCGCGGCGGGCTGAACTACAACCTCGAGCTGCGCTGGGAAGGCGTGCCCTCCCTGGCCGACGCCCTGCGAATGCTGAAAGAGCAGGCGCTGCGCACCCCGTCGCCGCAGTGGGTGCGCGTAGTCGGCGGCTGGACCGAGTTCCAGTTTGCCGAGCGCCGCATGCCGACCCTGGACGAAATTAACGACGCCGCGCCGGATACCCCGGTCTTCATCCTGCACCTGTACGACCGCGCCCTGCTCAACCGCGCCGCGCTGAAGGTGGTCGGCTACACCAAAGACACGCCAAACCCGCCGGGCGGGGAGATCCAGCGCGACGCCAACGGCAACCCGACCGGGATGCTGATTGCCCGTCCGAACGCCATGATCCTCTACGCCACGCTGGCCAAAGGGCCGAAGCTGCCGCTGGAGCAGCAGGTCAACTCCACGCGTCAGTTCATGCGCGAGCTTAACCGTCTGGGGCTGACCAGCGCCATCGACGCGGGCGGCGGCTTCCAGAACTACCCGGAAGACTACGAGGTGATCGCCGAGCTGCACGCGAAAAAGCAGATGACCATCCGCATCGCCTACAACCTGTTTACCCAGCGCCCGGGCCACGAGCTGGAAGATTTTGAAAAATGGACCGACATGCTCACGCCGGGCCAGGGCAGCGACTTCTTCCGCCACAACGGCGCGGGCGAGATGCTGGTCTTCTCCGCCGCCGATTTTGAAGATTTCCTCGAGCCGCGCCCGGACCTTGCGCCGGGCATGGAGGACGAGCTGGAGCGCGTGGTGCGCCATCTGGTGGAGCACCGCTGGCCGTTCCGCCTGCACGCCACCTACAACGAGTCCATCAGCCGCATGCTGGACGTCTTCGAGAAGGTGAACCGCGACATTCCGTTCAACGGCCTTCACTGGTTCTTCGACCATGCGGAAACCGTCACCCAGGCCAACATCGACCGCATCAAAGCGCTCGGCGGCGGCATTGCCGTCCAGCACCGCATGGCCTTCCAGGGCGAGTATTTTGCCGAGCGCTACGGCATCGAAGCCACCCGCCACACGCCGCCAGTGGCGAAAATGCTGGAGACCGGCGTACCGGTGGGCTTAGGCACCGATGCCACCCGCGTGGCGAGCTACAACCCGTGGACCGCGCTCTACTGGCTGGTCTCCGGTCGTACCGTCGGCGGGATGCAGATGTACGATCACAGCGCCCGTCTGGACCGCGATACCGCCCTGATGCTCTGGACCCAGGGCAGCGCGTGGTTCTCCAGCGAGCAGAACCAGAAGGGGCAGATCAAGGTCGGCCAACTTGCCGATCTGGCCGTGCTGAGCAAAGACTACTTCCGCGTGCCGGAAGAGGAGATCAAGGGCATCGAGTCCGTCCTGACGGTGGTCAACGGCGATATCGTCTACGCCGCGGGCAGCTTTGGCCCGCTCGCGCCGCCGGCCATCCCGGTCCTGCCCGAGTGGTCCCCGGTGGTGAAGGTGCCGGGCCACTACCGCAGCGCGCCGCCGCAGGCCGCCCGCGTGGGCATGAGTGTGGCTCACCACTGCAGCGGCCCGTGCGGGGTTCACAGCCATCAGCACGATTTCGCCCGCACGTCAGCGATGCCGGTGTCCGACGATAACGCTTTCTGGGGGGCGCTGGGCTGCAGCTGCTTTGCATTCTGATGAAAAACACCACTATGCCGCCCCGGGTCGACCTGGGGCTGTTCTTCCTGCGCCTGACCGGCAGCCTGCTGCTGCTCTACGTGCACGGCCTGCCGAAGGTGCTGCACTTCAGCGAAGAGCTGACGCGCATTGAAGATCCGTTCGGCTTCGGGCCTTACGCCAGCCTGATCCCGGCGATTGTTGCCGAGGTGGTTTGCCCACTGTTGATCATTGCGGGCGTCTACACCCGCCTGGCGTGCCTGCCGATTATCGCCGTGCTGCTGGTGGCGATGCTGGCGGTCCACCCGAACTGGTCGATTGCCGAAGGGCAGTTTGGCTGGCTGCTGCTGATTATCTTCACCACCCTTGCCCTCACCGGGCCGGGCCAGTGGCGGCTGCAGCGTAAGGCAGCGGAGAGGTTCGCATGACCCAGGTTAACGACGTTCGCGACGCACACGTCGAGACGACGCCCGCACCGACGGTTTCGCCGTGGCAGCCGCTGAGACAGCCGGTGTTCCGCATGCTGTGGATCGCCACGGTGGTCTCTAACGTCGGCTCATGGATGAGCGACGTCGGCATCAACTGGAGCATGCTGACCCTGAGCGCCGATCCGCTGGATATCGCGCTGGTACAGGCGGCCAGCAGCCTGCCGATGTTCCTCTTCGCCCTGCCGTCCGGGGTGATGGCGGACATCGTCGACCGACGTAAATACCTGCTCTTCTCTCAATTATGGGTGTTCATCACCGCCGCCGTGCTGACGGTGCTCTCCTTCACCGGACACGTCACCCCCGCCGTGCTGCTGGTGGCGACGTTTCTGCTGAGCGTGGGCGCGGCGATGAGCTCGCCGCCGTTCCAGGCCGTGGTGCCCGATCTGGTGAGCAAGACGGAGCTGGGCGCCGCCGTGGCACTGAACTCGCTCGGGGTGAACATCAGCCGGGCGATTGGCCCCGCGCTGGGCGGTTTTCTGCTTTCGCTCGCCGGGCCGTGGATGGTGTTTGCCCTGAACGCGCTGTCCGTGGTCGGCGTGGCGTGGGTGCTGTGGCGCTGGCGTCCGGCGCCGTCCGTGCAGCGTCTGCCGCCGGAGCACTTCTTCTCCGCGGTGCGCTCCGGTATTCGCTACGTGCACGCCGCCCCGGTGCTGCGCAACGTACTGGTACGCACCGTGGCCTTCTTCGTTTTCGGCAGCGCGGGCTGGGCGCTGCTGCCGCTGGTGGCGCGCCGCGAGCTGGGCTTAGGCCCGGCGGGCTACGGCGTGATGCTGGCGTGCATTGGCCTGGGCGCCATTGCCGGGGCCATCCTGCTGCCGCGCCTGCGCCAGCGGCTGAACGCCGACCGGCTGATGGTGGCCGCCAGCCTGGTCTTTGCCCTCACCATGCTGGCGCTGGCGTTTGTGCGCCACGTCTGGCTGCTCAACCTGTTTGAGTTCTTCACCGGCTTCGCGTGGATTGCGGTGCTCTCTACCCTCAATCTCGGCGCCCAGCGCAGCGCCGCCCGCTGGGTGAAAGCCCGCGCGCTGGCGGTTTATCTGACGGTGTTCTTCGGCTCGATGACCGCCGGCAGCGCCCTCTGGGGACAGATCGCGTCGCAGTTTGGCACCCCGACCTCGCTGGTGGTCGCCACGCTGGGGATGGTGCTGGCGAGCGCGACGGTGTTCCGCTGGAAGCTGGAGAAAGATCCGGACCTGAACCTCGACCTGAGCGGCCAGCCGCTGGACGGCGTGGAGATCGACCTGCCGAACGAGCGCGGCCCGGTGCTGGTCTCGCACGAGTACATCATTGACCCGCACAACGCGAAAGCGTTTTTGCAGGCGGTTCACGAGCTGCGCCGGGTACGCCGCCGCGCCGGGGCGATGAGCTGGGCGGTGTACGAGGATATCGAGCGTCCCGGCCTGTTTATCGAGACCTTCCTGATGGGCTCCTGGATTGAGCATCTGCGCCAGCAGGAGCGCCACACCATGAATGACCTCCTGCTGCAGAGCCGCGTTCTGGCTTTTCATCAGGGCACAACATCACCGGCTATTCGCTATCTGGTCGCGCCGGTATAACCATAACCATCACCTGCACAGGAACACACTATGGCAACGTTTAAGGCAAAAGACGGCACGCAGATTTACTACAAAGAAGGCGGCGCGGGCAAACCGGTTCTCTTCAGCCACGGCTGGCCGCTGGACGGCGACATGTGGGACAGCCAGCTGAACTACCTGGCCGAGCGCGGCTTCCGCGCCATCGCCTTTGACCGCCGCGGCTTTGGCCGCTCGGATCAGCCGTGGAACGGCTACGACTACGACACCTTTGCGTCCGACATCAACGACCTGATCACCACCCTGGATCTCCAGGACGTGACGCTGGTGGGCTTCTCCATGGGCGGCGGCGACGTGACCCGCTACATCAACAACTACGGCAGCGCGCGCGTGGCCGGTCTGGCGCTGCTGGGCGCGGTTACGCCGATCTTCGGCAAATCAGACACCTTCCCACAGGGTGTGGATCAGAGCGTGTTCGACGGCATTCGCGACGGACTGCGTAAAGATCGCGCCCAGTTCATCAGCGACTTCGCCACCCCGTTCTACGGCACCAACGCCGGGCAGACCGTTTCCGCCGGTGCCCTGACCCAGACGCTGAACATCGCCCTGCTGGCGTCCCTGAAGGGCACCATCGACTGCGTGACCGCGTTCGGCGAAACCGACTTCCGCCCGGATATGGCGAAAATCGACGTGCCGACGCTGGTTATTCACGGCAGTAACGACCAGATCGTGCCGTTTGAAAGCACCGGCAAGCTGGCGGCAGAGATGATCAAAAACGCCACGCTGAAGGTGTACGACAACGCGCCGCACGGTTTCGCGCTGACCCACCAGGATCAGCTCAACGAAGATCTGCTGGCGTTTGTGAAGTCGCTTTAACTCTTTAAATGCGAAGCCTGATGGCGCTTCGCTTATCAGGCCTACAAGGGCTGGTCCTGTAGGCCGGGTAAGGCGCAGCCGCCACCCGGCGCTTTCGCAGACGCGTTCCGCTCCGCCAGCAGCCGACAAATCTCCGCGTGCTTCTCTTCGGTAAAGGTAAAGCGCGACATAAAGCCCATGCGGATCAGCGACCCAATCGCCGGCAGCAGACAAATCCCGAAGAACAGCCCCGACAGCACGCCTTGGCTCTGAATTTGCGCCTGCGGCACGTAGCCGATCATCGTCAGAAACACGCCGATTAACCCACCGCCCACTGCCACCGACATCTTGCCGGTAAAGGTCTGCCCGGAGAAGGTGATCGCCGCGCAGCGCTTGTGAGTGTGGTACTCCGCGTACTCAATGGTGTCGGCAATCATCGACGAGGTGAGGATGTTGGTCATCATCACGAACAGCGTGCTCAGGCCAAGCAGAATGAACAGCATCGTCACCTGCTGATACCCGACAAACCACATCACCACGCGCACCGCCACGTCCAGCCCGCAGAGGATCATAAACAGCTTCCGCTTCTGCATTCGGCGCGTCAGCATCGGCGCGACCAGGCACAGCACCGCCGCCACGATCCCCATCACGCCAATCGCCATCTGCAGGCTGCCGTCGCCCAGGTTGTTGATAAAGAAGTAGATATACAGCCCGCCCGCCACGTTGTGGAACACACAGAAGAAGAACGACAGCAGGACGATAAACAGCGGCTTGTTCTGGCGCAGGTTGTGGAAGGTGTCGCGGATGGTCACCTTTTCCGGGCTCGGCGGCACGCGCTCTTTGATCTGCATAAAGCCGTTAAGCATCAGCGGCAGGCCCACCAGCATCATCACCAGCGCCGCCATAAAGTAGCCTTTATCGTTGCTGTACTGGGCGAAGAACGCCGCCAGCTTCGGGAAGAAGATGTTGGCGCAGGCAATCCCGGCGTTCACCCCGAGCATCGCCGCCGTCACCGCGCGGGTACGCTGCCCGGAGTCGTTGGTCATCACCGACGACATCGACCAGAACGGGATATCGGAGATGGCGTACAGCGTTCCCCACAGGATGTACGTCACCCCGGCGTAGAGGATTTTGGTGGTCATGTCCGCTTCGATTTTATAGAACGACAGCAGCGTGACGCCGGTGATCAGCAGCGGCGCAATCAGCAAAAAGTGGCGAAACTTGCCGAACCGGCTGTTAATGGTGTCCATTATGCTGGCAAACAGCGGATCGTGAACTGCGTCCCATGCACGGGCAATCAGGAAGATGGTGCTCGCCGCCAGCGCCGAGATCCCCAGCACGTCGGTGTAAAAATAGTTAATAAACGAACCCACTAAACCAAAGCTAAAACACTGACCTAAACCATAGCCAAAATAAGACCACAACTCGCGAGACGGTATTTTCATTGTCGTTGCCATAGTGCGTACCTGGTTGCCCGGCGACAGCGCGCCGGGTCGTTATTATTAGCCCTGCGGATCCGGGGCGATTTTGCGCAGCTTCTTCATCAGCGCGATTTCAGCGCGTGAAAACGGGATACCGTTCTCCTCGAACACGTCGTGGAACCAGAGGCGGCAGTAGTCCGTGGACTCCTTCATCACCACCGGCCACGGCAGCCAGGTCTGGGTTTTACCGCGCACCAGCCCCCACTGATACGGCGCGACCTTTGCCATGTACATCAGCGGGAGCTGCTCTTCGATGGTGCCGCCCACGTGACGCGCCAGCCATTCGGTGCAGAAGATTGGGCGGCCCAGCGCCTGAAGTTGCTGGATAATCGCCGTCATGCGCCCGGTATTGGTGTAGGCGTGATAGCTCACCACGTCCGAGAGCGCCAGCGCGGTCTGGTCCAGCGGATGCTGGAAGAACGTCTCGCCCTCCTCTTCCGGCGGCAGGCGCCAGGCGCAGACGGTGAGCGGCTGGGTTGGGTCTTCTTCACGCACCCACTGGAATGCGAGCTTCATCAGCGCGTGGGCGCAGGTCTCCAGCTTCGCGTCGTACTGCACCTCCTGCGTGCCGGTCGCGAAAATGCCGCGGTTGCCCGGCTCGTTATACAGATCCCAGAGCAGCACGCGCTTATCCTCGCGGAACTGGCGCACAACGTCGCGGATATAGCGCTCTATCTGTGGCCAGCAGTCTCTATCGCACACCTTGTCGCGCCCCGGGCTCGCCGCCGCCTGGCTGTTGTGTTTGCCCGGCACTGGCGGCTTTTGCGGGCCGAGGTACGGTTCGTCGCCGGAGAAGCCGCAGTCGTCCATCAGGGTCAGCATGGTGCTGAAGCCGTGACCGTCGGCAATCGTCAAAAAGCGGTCGATGCGCGCCATCAGCCCGTCGCGGTCATGCTCCCAGACGATAAACGGCAGGTTGATGCGCAGGGTGTTATAGCCCGCCTCCGCCGCCCAGCCCAGCTCGCGCTCGATGGTTTCGGCATCGAAGGTCTCTGCCTGCCAGATATCGGTCCAGTTCACCGCCGTCGACGGCAGATAGTTAAACCCGCACAGCCAGCCTTTTTGCTGATACCACGCCTGTGCCTGCTCCCTGCTCCACTGCTCTTTCATTACGCGTCCTCTCACTGATAATGTTTAGCTAATAAATATTAGTTGCAGGATAAATGCGCAAATCACGGCGTTGAGAAAAGCGATGCCCCTCACAAAGTTCACGCTTCGATGATTGAGAAACGTGATCGACGGCGCTAAAGCGTGCGGTTAGGGTATGATGCGAATTCGCGAAAGGGAGAGGACGGATGAAGCGAAAAACGAAAGTGACGATGAACGATATTGCGCGGGCGGCAGGGGTGTCGCAGGCGACGGTATCGCTGGTGCTTAACCAGTCCCGCAACATCAAGCTCAGCGACGACACCCGCCAGCGGGTGATCAACGTCGCTACCGAGCTCGGCTACGACCGCCTCCCCGCCGTACACGCCCCGCGCAACCAGGAAGAGATCGCCCTGCTGGTGAGCTCCATGCAGAGCTTTGACCCGTTTATCGACGCCATCAGCCAGGCGCGGGAAGCGGCGTGGCGCAACGAGACCCTGCTCACCGTCTACGACTACGGCGACGACATCGAGCTGGCGCTGAACATCATCCGCCAGCTGGAGAAGCGCAACTGCATCGGGATTATTCTCGCGTCTCCGGTCACCACGCTGGTGGACATGACGGCCTTCCAGGACTGCACCCGCATCCCGCTGGTGCTGCTTAACCAGCGCGACCCCGGCTCGCCGCTGCTGCCGTCGTTTATCCCGGACGACTACGCCAACGCTTTCCAGGTGACTAAACACCTCATCGCCTGCGGGGGGACGCGCATCGCTCACATCACCGGCGAGAGCTGGATGGAGGCCTCGCGCCAGCGTCTGGCGGGCTACCGGGCGGCACTACAGCAGGCCGGACTCGCGTGCGACGACGGTCTGGTGCGCCAGACCAACTGGCAGTTCAGCGAGTCCTTTACCGCCACCACCTCCCTGCTGGAACTGCCCGAGCGCCCGGACGCCATCTTCTGCGCCAGCGACTGGCTGGCGATTGGCTGCTATCAGGCGCTGGCGGTGAACGGCGTGCGCATCCCGCAGGACATGCTGCTGGCGGGCTACGACGACCAGAAGATCTCCGAGCAGCTCACCCCGCCGCTGACCAGTATTCAGCTGCCCTACAGCGAGCTGGGACGGCTGGCGGTGGAGTACCTGTGCAATCAGGAAGATGCCGCCACGCACGTGACGCTGGCGGGCAGGCTGAAAGTGCGCGCCTCAAGCCTCGTCTGAGGTAAACACCATGCCCGCATAGGGCTTCTCGCGACACGCCGCCAGCCGCGCGGCGAGGCTGCCCACGTGCAGCTCCAGCTTGTGCCCGTCCGGGTCGAGAAAATAGAACGACGCCCCCGCGCTTTTGTTCTGCTTCCAGACGGTGACGCCCGCCTGCTCCAGCCTGTGCGAGAACGGTTCAAAATCCTCTTCCGCCACGGTAAACGCGTAGTGGGTGTAGTCGTTCTCCTGCGGCGGCACGTACCGGCGCGCTTCGTCGTACGACAGGCAGACCCACAGATCGCCGCAGGTGAGATAGGCCCCGGTATTCCAGCGGGCGTGCAGCGCAAGCCCCAGCAGCTCGTGCCAGAAGGTGACGCTTTTTTGCAGGTCGCTGACCGCGAGGGTCAGGTGGTTGAGTGATTGCAGCATGACGTGCCCTTTTGTTTTTCGCGCCGGACGTGGTACGGTAAAGAGATGAACATAAACCACGCCGTGCTCACCGTAAACCGCTGGTGGCTGCCTTTTTAAAGGCGGCACGGAGTAGTTTTCCCCATTTTCAGATAGCCGCCGAAAGGCGGCTTTCACATTTCTAAGACCCCTTTCGGCAACTGCACATTAAGGAGTCTTTATGAACGCACCCACCATCCTCACCGGCGATCGCCCAACCGGCCCGCTGCACCTCGGCCACTTCATCGGATCGCTGCGCCAGCGCGTGGCGCTGCAGCAGACGCACAACCAGTTTGTGCTGATTGCCGACCTGCAGGGGCTGACCGACAACGGCAGCAACCCGCAGAAGATCCGCGACAACATTCCCGAAGTGCTGGCCGACTATCTCGCCGCCGGCATCGACCCGAACCTGACCACGATCTGCCTGCAGTCCGCCCTGCCCGCCCTCGCCGAGCTGACGATGCTGTATATGAACATCGTCACCGTCGCCCGCGTGGAGCGTAACCCGACAGTGAAGAACGAGATTGCGCAGAAGGGCTTCGCCCGCTCGCTGCCGGTCGGGTTTATGGCCTACCCCATCAGCCAGGCGGCGGACATCACCGCGTTTAAGGCCGAGTGCGTGCCCGTCGGCGACGACCAGCTGCCGATGATTGAGCAGACCAACGAGATTGTGCACAAGATGAACAGCCTGCTGCCCGCCCCGGTGCTGCGCCACTGTAAAGCGATGCTGAGCGACACCAGCCGCCTGCCCGGCATCGACGGCAGCGCCAAGATGTCGAAATCGCTGGGCAACACGCTGCACCTTTCGGCCAGCGAAGAGACCATCCATCGCGCGGTAAGCGCCATGTACACCGACTCGAATCACCTGAAGGTGAGCGACCCGGGGCAGATTGAGGGGAACGTGGTGTTTACCTACCTCGACGCGTTTCACCCGGACAAGGACAAAGTGGCGGCGATGAAGGCGCACTATCAGGCGGGCGGGCTGGGTGACCGGGCGTGCAAGAACGAGCTGGAGGCGTGCCTGCAGGAGCTGATTGCGCCGATGCGGGAGCGGAGGGCGATGTATATGCGGGATAAGGGGGAGTTGATGGCGATGCTGAAGCGCGGGACGGAGCGGGCGCAGGGGGTGACGCAGGGGACGTTGAGGGAGGTGAAGGTGGGGCTGGGGGTGCCGGTGTTTTAAAACACAGCTTAAATAATAATCCCGGCGCAAGGCCGGGATATTTATCAGGCGTTGCGCTTAATCACCGGAATATCACCGGTGTCATTTAACGCGCCCGGAAACGTTTTTAACCATTGTGCGACTTTCTGCTTATTTATATTCACCACGCTCATACCTTCCAGGCATCCCCATAATTCTCTTGTATGCTGTGGCGTAATCACAATGCAGTCTTTCATGGCGCGGATTTTCACGGGCATGCCGTTGATAAAGCCCGCACGGGCTAACCATTCACCGCCCAGAAGAAGGTATTTCATATCTATGCGGGCATAGAGTTCACAGCAGGCGGCACTGTCTTGCGGCGTTTCCGCACGAGGATGGACGGGCGCCGCGTTGGGCTGGTTGCCGTGTAAACGGCGGGCGCTGTTTTTGCGTACCAGCTCGCGGTTTTCAATCATGCCGGTGAAAGCGTCTGATTCTGTTTTGCAAACAGTAAACTCTGGCTTAAAATTCGTTGCAGCCATTTTCAACTCCCTATAAGTTGGTGGTGGTTAGCGGTATGAGGGTGTTGCAGCACCTTCATATCGCGAATTCTTCTTTAAATATTCTTTGATACTTCCTTTGCCGTTCGGCGTAATTCCTGGTGCTCATTATACAGGGCTGAATATAAATACAGCGGTTTGGTGTGGGGTAAATTTAGAATTTGCGAGGGGGATTCAGGAAAAGGGTTGGGTCAGGGAAATTACGCAGTGATGACTATCAGAATATAAGGTGAGCGCCCGCATGGACCTCAGAGCA
Organism: Enterobacter sp. FB; assembly: GCF_000805795.1. NCBI lineage: Bacteria > Pseudomonadati > Pseudomonadota > Gammaproteobacteria > Enterobacterales > Enterobacteriaceae > Enterobacter > Enterobacter sp. FB. The sequence goes on from NZ_JSZC01000004.1 coordinate 159,052, forward strand.
ACCATTCGCCGATCTGCGGGCTGGCAATGCGTCGTTTTATTATCAAGTTCGGTGACCGACTGAGCGATCACCTTTAATACGATGGCAGTTACACAGCATTACGGACAGGCTCCTTTGAGAGGATAAGCGTTAATAAAGAGGAGGCACTCAATGCCTCCTTGCGATTTATTACGCTCTTACGTTCCAATCGTCCGTATACTGGACATTACCATCAACATAACGCCAGGTGATTTTGTCATACATCAGGGAAACAGATTCCATGCGGTTGATCTGCGAGTTTCCTGCCATCTTAGCGTTTGGCATCCCTGGGTTAATGCCCGTCACTTTCACACCCTCAATGGTCATGACGAAGTAGCACTCTTCTTGTCCTGCATGGTTAATGCGATACCAGCGAATCTCCGCACTTTTCAACGTTTGACCGGTGGCAACGGCTTTGTATAGGTACGGGCTGGAGCTATCAAACTCCTTTTCAATCATCATCGGAGAATGTGAACGCTTGCCAGTAATCTTGCCGTTGGCACTGTCTACTGGAATGTTCAGACCATGACTAAAGCCAACAATCTCTATACTCCCCTCACGATCCTGAACGTCTACGGCTCCTTTAATGTCTGCGCCGCCATCGTCCTTAAGCCACATGTAAGCCGGAATAGGCATTTTACAAACTCCTTTTAGTTGTGATTTTCTTCGTGATGAACCAGTAGCAAACAATCGTTAAGAGCAACTGAAAGCCCACAATCGCCGCCATTGTGAAATTTGAAAACGTTTGATCCGGGAATAAAGACTTATAAGGCAGCAAGCGAAACAACGCCCAAAACAGGAAGGTAAACCCGAAGATTTTAGCTAACCGTCGCAATGTGGAACTGAACCACTCTCTGGGGATACCAGCTGGACTAACTTTGTGAGTCGCGCCACGGTACGCCGTGGTAATAGCGCTCATGACAGGTACGCTGATTAATGAATTGATTAAGATGCTAAAATAGCCGTCTAACGATTCCCAAACTTCTGAATCAGGTTCACCTAAAATGAAGCGGGTAAACTTGTCGGCGCTTTGGAAATCGAAAAGCTCCGTAATAGAATTAACTAATCCATCATACGGAACCATTTCAGCAACGATCAGCATAACAACAGCGAACAGCACTATCTTGATGAATAAACTAAGGGCATGTTTTGCCATTGGAGATCACCTCAATCGTGCCGTATGCCTGTAGCTTCCTCATGCAAGGAACATCTATTTTTTGGCTTCTCAACAGAGCATTACGCAACATGGCAAAATCAGAATCATGTGGGAGAGTGATACAACCTTCTGATAGTACGCCTGGATGCAAACGGAAATAGCCACGCTGAACGCTCTCAATCCATATGTAATCGTCGATCCCCCAATCATCACGCCATAATGCGAACCATTCAGAATGTTTGAACGTTGCACCATTGGCGAAGTGATTATAAATGTCTCTTCCCACTGTGTTTAGCTGTGACTTGAGTCCACCCTGAGGGCGGTCAACAATCCAGTATTTACCCGCTGGTACTGGCCCCTCTTTGGGGATCATTCCACATGCCCCACGATTACGGTAAGCACCATTACCAGAGAAAGCTAAAAACGTGCCTATACCAGGAAACGATAACGGGGAGTAGTACGCATCATTAATTACGAACTTTCCATGTAGAGCCATAGATAACCCTTTTATCTATAATGATTTGTTGGCTTATCGTACTCCTACGCAATCGGACATAAGAAGGTTTTATTCCGAGAGACCTCTGATTTTCAGACAATAGCCCGTTGGTGGTAAGACAACGTGTAAGGCCGTTAAGCGGTAACATCAGAGGTGTGTCAGGAAGCTAGGTTTATCAAGATGACCATGTACCCTCAGGGGCGAGACCGAACCGCTGGCAGTGTAAGTATCCCGGCAAAAATGAACCATTCACTTTTAGAGATCTTCCGAGATACTGATTATGTCCCTCTGAGGAGCTCGCCTTGCTTAAAGCCCGATTCACTGACCACCAGAACATTGCCGTTCTGAAGTCCGTCGAAGCCGGACGTGCCGTTAAGGATGTCTGCCGCGAAGCCTGTATCTTTGAAGCCAGCTATCTGACGGCACAATTTGCCATGAGTTTACGCTAGACCTGCAGGACGTTATCGCTGAGCAGGAGGATTTATTTTTACCAGCACCCGGGTGATGGACCGGTGATTCAGGCACTGACTGAGCTGGTAGAGCGCTATCCGCGCTACGGTTTTTGAAGTCGTTTCAACTGCTCAATACCTGGAACCCTAAACGCGTTCACCTGCTTTAGACTGAATATATGGTGTGGGGTAAATTTGAAATTTGCGAGGGGGATTCAGGAAATAATGTTATGTACGGTAAGGTCATGTTTTTGTAGATTGCGGGTTGATTGGTCTGGGTTTTGCGAGCATCATCGCAATTATTTACCTTCTTCCGTAACGCGATGGCTTCCAGCAAAACTCTCGAACAGGCAATAGCCGACATCACCATCTGGTGCAAAGGCGAACAGCGTGCGCCGCATAAGCCTCTATTGCTTCTGTACGTGCTGGCAAACTATCAGCAGGGTCATGCACGACTGTTTGATTATGGAACCGAGGTTCACGAGCAGTTGCTTAGCCTGTTAGAACGCTTTGGCCCGCAGAGGAAGGCACATTATCCAAATATGCCCTTCTGGCGGCTCAAAGGAGACGGTTTTTGGGATCTGAAGAATACTGAGTTTTGTTCGACCACTGGCAGTAAACAACCGCCTGTTAAAGAACTTGTAGAACATAGCGTCGCAGGCGGATTTGATGAAGAACACTTTGCGCTGCTGAGTAAGAACAAAAACCTGATCGGCTCGCTGGCGCAGCAAATCCTTGAAGCGCATTTTCCAGAAAGCATACAGGAAGATATTGCGGATGAGATGGGTTTTGATATCCAGCAGATTCGTAAGGTTCGCGACCCGCTGTTCCGCCAGCAGGTTCTGCGTGCGTATAAATATGAATGTGCCATCTGTGGATTCAATATGCGGCATGATAACGCCACAGTTGGACTCGAAGCCGCGCACATAATGTGGAAGCAGTTTGGCGGACCGTGTGAGATCCCGAACGGGCTGGCTCTGTGTGCGATTCATCATAAGGCGTTTGATAAGGGATCGATTGGGCTGGATGAGAGTATGCGGGTACTGGTGTCTGAAGCGGTGAATGGGGGCGGGATTGTTGGGCGGCTGTTTTGGGATTTTGCTGGGAAGCAAATTGCGCTGCCAATGGTGAAAGGGAATTATCCAAGGGAGGGGTTTGTGGAGTGGCATCGTAGGGAGGTGTTCAGGGGGTGAGTGCTAAGGTTGGGCTCAAATTCCATACAAAAAATTAATGTCAATTTAATTTAAAATAAGCATATGTATTTTTCCTGCACTTAAACCTACAAATTAAACACCTTATAAAATAAGGTCATAGGTAGTATTAAAGCCATATTAAAACAATACAGATTTAGATCTAAAGCGAGAATTAAGATGCCATAAATTTTTTTTACAGTTTTCTTTAAGAAACTCTAAAATTCATTTATGTCTCGCCAGTACGTTATAATTGAATTAATATGTTTCACACTAATTCCCATGGTAAATCTCTGCGCTTATTTACTGGTTTCAGAGCACCCTCATTTCTCAATTGCTGAGCGGCCCAACGTATCTCATATTGCCACGTATATAACATATCACCTGAATTTCTCAGCTCCACCTCATAGTTATCCCAAACGTATTTTGATACTTCTCGCGGCCAAGCTTTACCACCCCGTTCCTGAAGACATAAAATAATCCATTGTTTCATGCTTTCCCTTGTTACCATCATAACTTGTAATTTCCCCAACTTAACGATAGACCACAGTAATAACTTGCATAGTTTCTGGACAAGGCCTGTTAATTGGCCCTTTTCAATTATTACTCTCAAAAGTGAGATGGTGAGACCAACTGTTATTTTCAGCAACAAAGCATAATTGTTTCAATCACGATATGTCAATCATAGGTAGGTAGACCACTCTAAGTATCGAACAGGATAGCAGCAGCCCGATGAAGATGTGGATGGATAAAAGCCGTACTTAGTCTCACTGACTGTAGTTCAATTGCTGAGGAGGATGGCGTGATGCTGGATTTGAATATATCCAATAAACCGAAGCAGCATTTCTTTGTAGAACACTTAAGCCGAACGAGCCGAACAGATATGTAGAACTTTAATCTATTCTGAACCCTGAATGAAACCTACGAGATTTCAGCAGCCTACCTAGCAGAATCTAACAGCGAGCAGCCTCATAAATAATTTTATAATCTGACACAGGAAGCAAAATGGATTTTTTGAGGAAATGAAAAAATTAAAATCTTCATCAAAGTATATGATTATATTTAAAATTACAGGTTCTAGACATGAAGAATAAGAGTGGAAGAATGGAGAATCAAGATAATACTTGACTCTCCAGTTGATGTCAGCTCTCTAATTCCCAATTACCTTCATACTATTTTTTTTAACGTTTTTTCACGCAATTTTTCTGCTGTAGAAAGGGTCTTAATCATTTCCTTAGAAAGAGCACGAATAACATGCATGCAAACAGAATTACCAAATTGTTTATAAATTTGACCCTGTGAGACAGCATCAACAATATAATTATCAGGAAAACCTTGTAGTCGAGCACACTCTCGAGGGGTTAATTTCCTAGGGTTTTTACCAATATGTGATTGATCAATAAGGATCTCAGAGCCATCTTTATAGTATCTTGCACTTATAGTGTTTGTATAGATGCTATCTTCATTAAAAAGAGAATAACCAAAGCCATTGCCCTTTTTCTCATGCTCGGCCTTTCTTTTTTGATGGCCTGACCATAATTTATCTGAGATCGTATATTTATCGATGCTATTAGAGAGTTGACTAAGATCCTCGAGAATATCGCCAACTTTTGTTGGAGTCATTGGTGGAGTAGGCCAGCTAAATGCATAATCGAAATCGACACCCTCAAAATAATCCCTATCGAAACCGACTATAAAAATACGTTCTCGATTCTGAGGCGCACCGAAATCTCCCGCTCTCAACACTTTATAATCAACCCAGTAATTAAGCTTCTCAGAAAGGGCTTTGCGTGCATCTACACTGATGGGAACATCTTCTGGAACAGAATGACTGCTGTTCCCTCTCAAAATATCAAGAATTGTTTGTAAGGTTCTTCCTTTATCATGCCCTTGAAGCTGTTTAACATTTTCAAGCATGAATGCTTTCGGACGTTTAGCAGCTAAAATTCTTTGAATTTCAAAAAACATTGTACCACGGGTATCACTAAAACCCTTTTTCAATCCAGCTTGCGAAAATGCCTGGCAAGGGAAACCGCCAAGTAAAATATCATGATCCGGAATATCTGTTGCGCTAATTTTAGTAATATCGCCATTAGGCATTTCCCCAAAATTGGTCAAATAAGTTTTTTGCGAAAACTTATCCCACTCAGAGGTGAATACACAATGTCCTCCGATTTCCTGAAAAGGAAGTCGTATACCGCCAATTCCAGCGAAGAGATCAATAAAAGTAAACTCGGACTCGTGCAATGGCTTTTGACGAAAAGGTGCATTCTCCAGATACAGGAGCATTTCCTTTTCGACTTTCAAAATGGACTGCCACTTAGCTGGCGATGGAACATGCTGTTCCTCCTCCCAGCCCCTGACCGTCCGCTCGCCAGTAGAACCAAGACCCAATAGATTAGCCAATTCTGTACGGCCCAAGCCTAATCTTTTTCTAATTTCTTTGATATATTGAGCTTTACTAGCGATGTTCATACAGTGTTACCTTATCCGGTTTATATCCCGGCAATCCTAGCGCTGTATGTTTAAACAGTCAACCGAAATCTCTAAACGGAACAGGAACTGACACAGTGAACTCAATCTTTCCATTAACTAGAATACAACAGTTGCAACATTTTAATAACACTTGGAATGAGCAATCCAATTTCAAAGTTAACTTCTTGAATACTGGGTCTTTTTTTGAAGTCGAAAACTCCTCAAAAAAGGTGCATGACCTTTCATTTCAAAGCATCCTGCACTCCCTTCAAGACATCATTAATAGCGACCATGCCTTGAATTTCATCAATCGTTCGTTAATCACCCCTCCTTTGTTCAACAATAATATTACTGATGCTCAAGAACTCTACGACCAAATTGAGATAATAAGTCCAATTGAATGTACCGAGTGGAAATATTTTGAAAAGTTAGTGCGGGTTCTTGGCGAGAGAGTGTTTACTTATCCCAGAGCAAAAGTAGTAGCACAAGAACAATCAAAGTTATTTTTTAATGCGATATCAAGAATCGTACACATCGCAAATGGGCTAACTCCACAAGATTTAGACAGCACAATACCTTTTATTGATGAATATATAAATAAGTCAATACAATTTTTAGAGCAAGTAATTAGTGATTGCACAATATTACCTGCTGAAGAATCAGATAATAATGATAATGTTTTGGAAGGAAAACTTAATACGATTTATGTTGGTGCACCAGGCACTGGTAAAAGCTGGGCAATTGAACAAGAGACCGCAAGAGCTACTAAAATTCGTACGGTATTTCATGCCGACACTCAATATAGTGATTTTGTAGGCAGTTTACGACCTAAGATGGAAGCTAACGGGGCTCCTCGCACTGTAGGCTATACATTCAGACCAGGGCCATTTACAAATGCTTATATTGAAGCAAGGAAAAATCCCTTACAACAAGTATATCTGATTATTGAAGAAATAAATAGAGCTCCTGCAGCTTCAGTATTCGGAGATCTCTTTCAATTGCTAGATCATGATAGCAATTATGAGATAAATATAGATCCAGACATGCTTGATTATATTAATGATCACATAGTCCCTGAAAGGATCGAGAAACTAGCAATTCCAAGGAACCTAACCATATTGGCAACAATGAATAGCAGTGACCAGGGTGTAAATACTCTTGATACTGCGTTCAAACGCAGATGGGCTATGAAATACATGCCTATTGATTATGCGAGTGCTACTCCCGGCGTTCTCTCAATACCAATCCCTGGTGCTAGTTGCTTAATTGAATGGCGCGACTTTGCTAGAATTATCAATCAAAAGTTAATGGAAATTGGTGTTCCTGAAGACCGATTGCTTGGGCATCGCTTTTTGTCTGTAAATGAAATAAAAGATAATGAAAGCGCTTGTGATGCATTACGCTACAAACTATTCGTTTATCTTTGGGATGATGTGCTCAGACATGGTCGACGTCAGAATATTTTTGCATCCGAGGTAGAGGGCGAGCCCTTGGTCACTTTTGGTCAGCTGGTCTCAGCGTACACAAATGGATATCCAATATTCAAATCAGAAGTAGAAGAATCCTTACGGGCAGTTGGAACACTTGCAAATGCGGATGACTAGAAGCTATGGAAATTAAATTTTATCAAGACAGGTGTTTGATTTCCTCGTTACCGGAACATATAAAACACGATTTAAATTCCTGTAGTCTCATACTTGAAGAAAATTCTAAATTGGACTTTTGTGGACTGATCATTGACAAAGAAACGACCAGCATCTTTCTTCCTAGAAATAGTAATAACTTTAACGTTCAAAATTTCAAAGAATTAGGCTCATCTCTTATTAAAGCCATATACAAATATGCGCAAAATAGAGAGAGATTTTCATTGAGAGATGGATATTCAGATCGACTTATCGGAGATTCGTATCTTAGTTTGGCATTTACATTGCTTAAAGATTTTGTTGAGAATGGTCTTTATATTCGCCACAAGTATGAAATTAAAAGAAATCAAGGTAAAATATGCTGGAAACGAACCATTAATAAAATTCAAAGTTTTCCCTCCGGTAATTCACCGATATACTTAGACACTATAGGGAAAAAGAAGAATATATCACTTGATAGCGAAATAACTCGTATTCATGCACGGATTATACGTGAACTAGATGATGTTATTGGATGGATATATTTTAGTGATGACTCTAGAATTCAGCATGAATTGGCAGATATTAATCTGCCAGAAAATAGTGATGAAGCTCAAATTGATTGTATTGAGCGAGAGCTAAATAATGTTTACAGCGATCGAGACATGAATCTCCTCAAAGATCTAGTAAAATTTTTAACACTTAAAAATAACATTTCAAATAACAATATAGTTATAGGCATTAATAAATTTCACTCTATGTGGGAAAATATGATTGATAATTGCTTAATATCAAAATTTGATATTAACAATTTATTAGCCAAACCTTGCTATAAAATAAATAGCCAATATCAAATAGCAAGCCAAAAAGGAGGTCGTACTGATACGGTATTAAAAGCTCAAGAACACGATATATTCGCAATTATTGATGCAAAATATTATGGGGCACGTGAGTTAGCCCAGCTACCTGGCTGGCCGGATATAATTAAACAATTTTTCTACGCTCTTGCTCTGAAGGATATATTTCCATCTGCTCAAATTAATAATTATTTTTTATTCCCTGGCGATTCAAACAATGTTGAGTCCGTTCATTTACAAGATCCTAAAACTGGGCTTATTCAAGATGAGAAATATCCACCGATAAAATGTATATACATTGAACCAATGTTTCTGATTGATCACTATGTTACTGGTAAGAAATTAACTCATTTATCTGAAGAATTACTTGCGAACTGAGATAATCTTTTTTTTAGTGTATTTTTGTTCAAACTACTATAAAAAAAGCTGCCTCAGGCAGCTTATCCTTTCCAGAATCACTTATTTCGGTGGAGGCCTGACATGAAAAAAATTATCAAAATGAAATAAAATGAATAAAATCTTTAATCATCATTAAAGACCACCAAATTGCCCCCAAACATAAAATTCATCACGGCAATACCATTTTTCCCATAAAATTAACACAAATGAAATTATAATACTTAATATCATTTACTTTAAAACTATCATAGCCCCATAAACCATCAATTATTCATAGAAATGAGCAAATAATGGCATGTACAAATCAACCTCTTGTTTCATGATGTTCATCATAGACTTACTAGGCATTCCGTGCTTAAACTGATGAAAAGCTACACGTCATTCTTTACAAAGGATTAGAGCATGTCAAAACCCAAGCTAAGGATTTATTTCTCCGATTTTTATAACGTCAGTCCTAACAGCATCACCGATTATGGTGCTTTTAATATTTCATTAATCAATGATCTACCATTGTTCATTGATCCTTTTCTTTTGTTTAATAGTCAAAATGATAAATACAAAACTCTTCATGCTGAAATAATCAATTATGTATCGTTTCTAAAAAGAATGTCAGATGAGGGAAGATTAACTCCTGGGCTTATAAAAAGTTGGTTTTTATTCCCAGAAGTGAAACAAAACTGGTTTGGTTTTAGTCTCGTTGGTAACGGCGGTAGAGGATTAGGCCCTGAGTTTGCTAAGGCACTTATTGAAAACTTTAGCACTACTTTCAAAAACTTTGGGAATGAAACCCTAACTCGAGGAAGCCATCTTGAGAAGTTATGCCTCATAAAAGATAAAGTTGGAAAAGACAGCATCAGTGATTTCACAACCAACTTAATAAAGAAATACCTTCTCGAATACACACAGGAATTTTCAATAAAAAACATTGATAAGTCTTTTCTGTCAAAGTTTATGGTCGAAAAAGTTGAATTTAATTATATTACACAGACCTGGGCAGCAAGAGAGTTTACGCTTCCAGCCTACTATGGTGAATATGTTCTACTAACACCTAGAGATATACTTACAAAAGATGAGGCTTGGATTAACCAAAACGAAATGATTGAAGATTTCAGCTTCATTTGCTCATCCATTCCGAATGATCAGTTAAGGGAGCAACTCGGCGATTACTTTGCCAGGATGATTCCTGATACACCGAAAAAGAAAGACTATGAAGATGCAGCAAGATTAGCAATAAAAAAACATCCAGAGTTTATTGATTATTTTATTAAGTATAAAGAAGACCATAGTTACGAAGCACATAAACAAAGTGACTTAAAAGTTTCAGAAATCGAAGATATATTCATTGAACTCGTCCAAGGTTTAGCGGAAAAAATCAATGCAGAATCTGATTTTTACCATTCTAAATTCAATACTCTCGATGAAAGTTTCAAGCGGGTCAATTATTTGAAACAAGTCATCGAAAACAATGACGGGTATAAGATATTTTACCTCAAAGGATCACCAATAAAACGAGAAGCAGACTTACAGCTGCTATTTAGATTAACATGGTTTGCGACGCCTTCTGATGTTAACAGTGAGGTCAATAACGGCAGAGGTCCTGTAGACTATAAGATATCTCGTGGAAATAAAGATAAAACCCTCGTTGAGTTCAAATTAGCTAGTAACTCTCAACTAAAGAGAAATTTAGCTAATCAAGTTGAAATTTACGAAAAAGCTAATGAGACTCACAATTCAATTAAGGTAATTCTTTACTTCACCGACACTGAATTAAACGCCGTATATAAAATACTTAAAGAGCTTAAATTGAAAGAAGGTAAAAACCTTGTGCTTATAGATGCAAGACCAAATAAACTCTCTGCTTCAAAAGCAGGTTAATATCACTCCATTTTAAGCGCTGCTTGCTCCTTATGTTACAGTAGCAGGCAATGCTTACAAGTTTAAAACGAAAGTGATTTACACCATAATGTTAGCAATGTCTTCATAAGTCACATGAGGACGTCCCCATGAAGAAGCAATATTCCGACGAACAGATCATCAGTATTCTCAGCGAGGCAGAAGCTGGGGTTACGGCCTTGGAAATCTGCAGCAAGCATGCTATTTAAGACGGCACCTTTTACACCTAGCGCAAGAAGTTCGGCGGTATGGAAGTCCCCGAAGTGAAGCGGCTCAAATCACTTGAAGAGGAGGGCGCCCGCCTCAAGAAGCTGCTCGCTGAAACATGCTGGATAAGGAGGCGCTTCAGGTGGCACGCATTCTGGACAGCATTGCGCTTTTTCGTGACTATCCTGCGATGATAAGAACCGATCAGGACTCGGAATTTACCTGCCGTGCGCTCGATCAATAGGCCTTTGAACATGGTGTTGAGTTGCGCTTAATCCAGCCAGGCCAGCCAACTCAGAACGGATTTATTGAGAGTTTCGACGGCCGCTTTAAGAATGAATGCCTAGATGAGCTCTGGCTCAGCGATATTTTTCCTACCCAGAAAATCATTAATGACTGGCGGCAGGATTATAACGAGTGTCGATCACATTCATCGCTAAATTACCAGACGCCGGCTGAATTTGCAGCGGGCTGGCGAAACGGGAAATATGAAGAAAAACCAACCGACATTACTAACTGAAGGTTGTACCCAATCCTGGGGGCGGGTCAGGCTTTATTTACCTGCAAAGCGGTACTTCAAATACCAACGTTTAGAACCAGTTGGTTTAACTAAGAGAAATCAACCATGGGAGTCTGTGAATTTGTATTCTTTTTCACGGGGCTTTGCTGTGCGAGCTGCTACGTCTGTGATAGACATAAATTGGGGCTCAAATCCTTATCGAACCGAGCTGACCTCCATTCTGCACCCTATTATTATTGGATGGCAACGGATGCCCTAGGACGAACAAAGACCCAAAAAAGCCTTTAGGCTTTAATTGTAATAAGATACTTACTGTTACGGACGTTCTCAAACATACTTATGGTGCCGAAGGCCGGACTCGAACCGGCACGTATTTCTACGGTTGATTTTGAATCAACTGCGTCTACCGATTTCGCCACTTCGGCACTGAAGGGGATGCGGAAACGTTGTGGATTATACCTGTCGCGCGCCGCCATGCAAGCGACGACGCGCGAAACCCGCGCTAAGTGCCCAAAAAACCAGCGTCCCTTCACTCCAGCTCAGATACCGCCAGCCGAATTACCCTCGCCGCCTTCTGCTCCGGCAGCGCCAGCACCTTGGCCCACATCTCCTGCACCATATCGCAGGAGAGCTTCTCTTTGCCCGCCGCCTTCTCAGGCATCTGCAGCAGCTGGATGTCCTCGCCGTACTTATCGGCAAGTTCTTTCATAATCGGCCGCACATCCTCGACGGCCGCCTCGCGTTCGGCCGGGGTCACGGTGTGGCGGTTTTTGCCGTAGGCCGCGCGCATCATGTCGGCGTCGGCCTGCATGCGCCGCGTCATCAGGTCTTTATCCAGCATGCGCATCGGGTTGATGCCGCCCTTCACCATCGGGTAGAGGAAGCGGAAGCAGGCGTCGTCGCTCACCTTCTGGATGGCGGCGGTCTGCTCCATGTTGATGGTCATGTAGTTCACCACGTTGGCGTCCGGGGCGTTTTGCAGGCGCGACATCTGCAGATGCAGGATCTGCGGCTGGATGGTGTCGATAATCTGCTGCTCCGGCTCGCCCGCTTTTTGCAGGGCGGCCATCTGGTCGAGGATGCGCTGATGCAGAACAGGCTCCTGCTCCTTAATCACCTGCCAGGCGGGCATCGCGTTAAGGGCGTTATCCATCTGCCGTTCCGGGGCGCGTTGCCTGTCGAAAAACACCCAGAACGCCACGGCGGCAGCCGCAATGACGACAATCACAATACGGGTCCACGTTTTATTCATCTCGCATCCTTATCCTTGAGTTATGCCGGTTTACACCGGCACGCCGCTATGGAAGCGAAACTCGTTGTCCGGTGTCGAGATAAGTGTGGCTTCAATTTCGCCAAAAAGCTTTATGCGCGGTGAGATATCGTCGTCGCTCACCTGCTGGGCCAGCGTCAGGTAGTCCTGATAGTGGCGCGCTTCCGAGCGCAGCAGCGAGAGATAGAACTTCTGCAGGTCGTCGTCGAGGAACGGGGCCAGCGCGGCGAAGCGTTCGCAGGAGCGGGCTTCGATGTAGGCGCCGCAGATGAGCTTGTCGATCAGCGTCAGCGGTTCGTGGGTGCGCACGTCCTTCAGCATCCCTTTGGCGTAGCGGCTGGCGGTGATTTTGACGTACGGAATGTCGCGGGCCAGCATCGCCTCGCGCACCTGCCAGAAGTGGTGCAGCTCCTCTTTAATCAGCAGCACCATGCTGTCGATAAGCGCCTGGCCCCACGGGTCGTCGGTTTTGGGCATCACGCTTTTGCCAATCTGCCTGTGCAGGGCGATGAAGTCCGGCTCCGGGCCGTCGCGGAAGGTGAACTGTTCGTAAGGTTTGAGCCAGTCGAGCAGCGCGTCGGCACCGCTTTCATCGGCGACGTATTTACGCACCAGCAGCAGCGCGGTCTGGGCGGCCTTGAGCTCGCACACCATGTGGTCGGTGAGCAGCAGCGGCAGGTTCGCCGGGTCGCGGGCTTTATCAATCCATGCTTGCGGGGTCGGGCACTGGAGGAAGTTGAGTACGGGGGCGAGTATCTGCGGGTAATCCATGGTTCTGCCTTGAAAAAGCGGTGACGCGGGCCACCGCCTGAAACGCTTAGTGACGCACGCCGTCGTCGTCTTCGTCGATATAATCTTCGTCGTCGCCTTCTTCGCCGTCTTCACCGTTCGGATCTTCGAAGTAGGTTCCCCAGCCGTCGTATTCCACGTCAAACTTCTCGGCCAGGTTCATCAGCTGTTCGACCTGCGCATCAATTAGCTCCGCCTTCAGCGCGCCTTCGCTCAGGATGTCGCAGCAGATGACGGTGTCGCCCTCTTCCACTTCCAGCTCTTCCGGCTCGGTCACTTCGTAACCCAGCTTGAAGGCTTCTACCGCCATTTTTTCCAGCGCGTCGAAATCATCCGCAGAGAAATGGTGCTCGATGGTGTACAGCGCGTCCGGATCGCTACCGTCTTCCAGCAGCTCTTCAATAATCAGACGCGTCTCTTCGCGTTGCTCTTCCAGGTGTTCCGGGTTTGCCATGGCTCAATCCTCTTTAAAGTGCGGCAGATACTTCTATTTTCACACACGGGCGGGTTTGCCTCCACCTTTGTTGGAAAGATTTGTGAAACGGGGTTGCAAATGAATAATTACACATATAAAGTGAATTTTAATTCAATAAGTGGCGTTCGCCATGTGAGGATAAAATGTCTGATCTGTACAAGAAACACTTTCTGAAATTACTCGACTTTACCCCTGCACAGTTCACTTCTCTGCTGACCCTTGCCGCACAGCTCAAAGCCGATAAAAAAAATGGCAAGGAAGTACAGAAGCTTACTGGTAAAAACATCGCGCTCATCTTCGAAAAAGACTCGACCCGTACCCGTTGCTCTTTCGAAGTTGCCGCATTTGACCAGGGCGCGCGCGTCACGTATTTAGGGCCGAGCGGCAGCCAGATTGGGCATAAAGAGTCAATTAAGGACACCGCGCGCGTGCTCGGGCGGATGTACGATGGCATTCAGTATCGCGGCCACGGCCAGGAAGTCGTCGAAACGCTGGCGCAGTATGCGGGCGTACCGGTGTGGAACGGGCTGACCAATGAGTTCCACCCAACGCAGCTGCTGGCGGACCTGCTGACCATGCAGGAGCACCTGCCGGGCAAGGCGTTTAACGAGATGACGCTGGTTTACGCGGGCGACGCGCGCAACAACATGGGCAACTCGATGCTGGAAGCGGCGGCGCTGACCGGGCTGGATCTGCGTCTGGTGGCCCCGAAGGCCTGCTGGCCGGAAGAGAGCCTGGTGGCGGAGTGCAGCGCGCTAGCGGAAAAGCACGGCGGGAAAATCACCCTGACGGAAGACGTGGCGGCGGGCGTGAAGGGCGCGGACTTTATCTATACCGACGTGTGGGTGTCGATGGGCGAAGCCAAAGAGAAGTGGGCGGAGCGGATTGCGCTGCTGCGCGGGTATCAGGTGAACGCGCAGATGATGGCGCTGACCGGCAACCCGGACGTGAAGTTCCTGCACTGTCTGCCGGCGTTCCATGACGACCAGACCACGCTCGGCAAGCAGATGGCGAAAGAGTTCGACCTGCACGGCGGGATGGAAGTGACGGACGAGGTGTTTGAGTCGGCGGCGAGCATTGTGTTTGACCAGGCGGAAAACCGGATGCATACGATTAAGGCGGTGATGGTGGCGACGCTTGGAGAGTGATTGACCCCTCTGCGGTCTGGTGCCCTCTCCCACGGGGAGAGGGAGAAAACCCTAAAAACGACAACAGCGTTATCGTCGGGCAGAAAAATTCATTTTAGTGATGCTTTCTCAGATACGCATTATCCATAATAGATATTTATATTTTTATTAACCATTATTTACTGAGTAGATAATGGTTAATATCAGGTCATTATCAATTACAAAACACCGTATATTATCGGCGTAATATTTCCTTATTACTTCATTTCATTAATAAGGATGATTTTATGTCATGGAATAAGCACGAGGCTGTGTCTTATGCTCGCAGCCACGCGCACCATTACAGCACGGGTTACTGCGCTCGCGCCGTAGCCGCGGCTATCCGCGCCGGAGGATTAGAAATTAATGGCGCTGATGCAAAAAACTTCTGGCGCTCTCTTGAGAAAGCAGGATTCAGCAAGGTGTACGGCACCCTCATTGAGAGTGATGTTGCAGTCATTGACGCATTGCCTGGTGCGCATCAGAACGGGCATGCATGCATCTATGACGGTTCGGGTACCTGGTATTCAGATTTTAAACAGAATAGTCTTTATCCCGGCCAGAGATATCGGAAGATACAGCCAAAAATCACCTTTTACAGGCACTACTGATATGAAAAGCACCTTACTTCTTTGCTGCCTGTTTTCTTTCTCTGCTATGGCCGGCCATTCTGACCCGATTGAGCGTGCTGTAAAATTTAACAGCTGGTACGTAAATCAAATCAACAAAGACGTATTTCCCATTACTGATGGAAACGAAATAGATAAATATGTCACAGCATCAACAATGAAAAAACTCCGTCACGCGCAGGATCCTCGCTATGCAGACGAAGAGTTTTACGAGGCCGATATATTTTTAAAAGCGCAATACATCGGCGATGACTGGCCGCAGAATGTAACAGCCATAGCCGGGGATACCGATCCAGTCTGTGTCAACGTATACATTGCATTCGGTAAAAAGCAGGACCACATAGTCATAGACTGCATGGTTAAAGAAGACAACTTATGGAAGGTACAGTCAGTTTCTGCTGTTGAATTTTCAAGAAACCTGACTATACCGAACTGAGCCAAACGACGTACCGGCAATGATATTGATACTGCGCGCTCTTCTTGCCGGGTGGCGCTGCGCTTACCCGGCCTACACAACCCGTAGGCCCGTGCAAGCGTAGCGCCGCCGGGCGGATCAGGCCAGCTCCATTTCATTGATTTTTCACCCCGAAAAAGGTACGTTTTCGCCTTAATTCCAGCGTGGACATACCAACATTATGCCGATTATTCAGTCTGTTGAACGTGCGTTGCAGATCCTCGACCTGTTCAACGAACAGGCCACCGAGCTTAAGATCACCGACATCAGCAAACTGATGGGGCTGAGCAAGAGTACCCTCCACTCGCTGCTGAAAACCCTGCAGCTTCACGGCTATATCGATCAGAACCCGGAGAACGGTAAGTATCGCCTCGGCATGAAGCTGGTCGAGCGCGGCCATTTTGTCGTGGGCTCCATCGATATTCGCCAGAAGGCGAAGGGCTGGCTGACCGAACTGTCACAGCGGACCGGGCAGACCACCCATCTGGGGATCCTGGACGGGCGTGAAGGGGTTTATATCGAGAAGATTGAAGGCAAGCTGGCCGCCATCGCCTATTCGCGCATTGGCCGCCGCCTGCCGGTTCACGCCACCGCCATCGGCAAGGTGTTGATTGCCTGGCTGGGCGAGGCCGAGCTGAACGCGCTGCTGGAGGGTTATCAGTACACCACCTTTACGCCCGCTACTCTCTCCTCTCGCGAAGCCTTAATGAGCGCCCTGGCGCAGACCCGCGAGCAGGGCTATGCCCTGGATAGCGAAGAGAACGAGCAGGGCGTGCGCTGCGTGGCGGTGCCGGTGTGGAACCACGAGTCACGCGTGATTGCCGCCCTGAGCCTGTCGACACTGACCTCGCGCGTGGACGATGCCGGGCTGGCTGATTTCCGCGAGCAGCTTCAGCAGGCCGGGCTCCAGCTGTCACGCGCGCTGGGCTACCCGGCCTGAGCCGTTAGGCCGGCTCGTAGGTGAAGTAGTCGAAGTCCGCGTGGCAACCGTCGCCGCTGATGTCCTCGCAGTGCAGCCCCACAAACGCGCCGGTGAAGAAGCCGCGCCCGCCGATGTAGTCATCCGACAGTTTCCACGCCTCATACGTTACCGGCACGGTGTGCCACGTCTCGCCGTCGAACGAGTAGCTGTAGCGGTAGACCAGCTTATCCACGTCCACGCGCAGCCAGACGCTCTCCGCACTCTCCGGCACCAGAATCGGCTGCTCGTGCAGCGGCCATGACGGCACGTTGTGGTCGAGCTGAATAACCTTGATGGTTCTCCCCTGCCCCTCCTCGAAGTCCACAAAGCAGTAGCTCCAGTTTTTGCTGTTGTAGTAGCAGGTCAGCCCCGCGCTCTGCTGGAAGTGGACCGGCGAGAACTGCATCCGCGTTTCTGAGCGGAAGGCGAAGTGCTGCCAGCGGCGCGCCACGGTCGACTGGGTAAAGGTCGAGTTGAGCGAGTCGTTGCCGTAGAGCCGTAAATAGCCCGGGCGCGCGGTGAGCGAGCCGAGGGTATCATCGAACGGAACGCGCAGGGTCTGCAGTTCCGGGTCAAGCGTGCTGCCGTCGAAGTCCTCTCGCCAGCTACCCTGAGCGGCGCCAGGCTGCTCGGCCACCTGCGGGCCGGGCACGGTCAGCTGCGCGTGCTTGCCGCCTTCCACGTACGGCCAGCCGTCGCGCCACTCAATGCGGGCGATGCCGGTCTCGCGTCCCAGCGGGCAGTAGCCGCGCCCGCCGGAGGCCAGCAGCGGCACGCCGGGCAGACGCAGCGGGCGGCTGGTGAGGTAGGCCATGTACCACTCCCCCGTGTGGGTCTGCAGCAGCGAGCCGTGCCCGCTCTTCTGCAGCGGGTTCTCCGGCAGGTGCCAGCTGGTCATCATCGTCACGTCCGGGTGCAGTTCGTACGGCCCGTCGATAGTTTTTGAACGCAGCACCACAACCGCGTGCTCGTAGCTGGTGCCGCCTTCGGCCACCATCAGGTAGTACCATCCCGCGTGGCGATACAGGTGCGCGCCTTCGGTGTAGCAGAGCGGCGTGCCGGTAAACAGGGTTTTGCGCTCGGGCGAGAGCGTGCCGGTCTGCGGATCAAACGCCTGCATCACGATGGTGTTGTGCGGGTTGCTGTGGTGGCGCGGCCCCCACGGGCGGTAGAGGTAGTACTTGCGGCCATCGTCGTCGTGGAACAGGGACGGATCAAACCCGCCGTTGCCCATCGGGATCGGCTCGCTCCATGGCCCCTCAATGGACGGCGCGGTGACGAGGAAGTTGCGGCCGTTTTTCCACGGCGAGTCGACAATCTTCACGTCGGTGTAGAGCAGCCAGAATTTGCCGTCGGCGTAGCTCAGGCACGGCGCCCAGATGCCGCCGGAGTCCGGGTTGCCCTTCATGTCCAGCATCGACACGCGGTCCAGCGGCGTGCTGACCAGCGACCAGTTTTTTAGGTCGCGGGAGTGGTAGATGCGCACGCCCGGGAACCACTCGAAGGTCGAGGTGGCGATGTAGTAGTCCTCGCCCTGGCGGCACAGGGACGGGTCCGGGTTGAAGCCGGTGAGTATTGGGTTGGTGATTTCCATATTGCCTCCGGTTAATGGGATGCGGCTGTCGCGGCGTCGGGAACGGCCTCGCCCTGCGCCGCGCGGTGCTTGATCAGCTGCTGGCTGATGGCCTCCACGCGAGCGTCGGTGAGCTTGTAGAACGACAGCATGATGAACATGCCCGCGTAGAGCACCACCGGCACCACGCAGAACAGGATTTTGATGGTGGTCAGCACCTCGACCGGCTGCACGCTGCTGCTGGCGGAATAGTTGACGTACGCCAGGATCCAGCCCACCACCGCCCCGCCAATCGCCAGGCCAATCTTCAGGCTGAACAGGTAGGTGGAGAACACCAGCCCGTCGAGGCGTCGCCCGCTGCGGCTTTCTTCGTAATCCACCACGTCAGAGGCCATCAGCCACTGCAGCGGCGTGGTGGTGTTAAAGACGAACAGGAACAGGATGTTGAGGGCGAAAATCAGCGCGATGTGCTCCGCCGGGGTGACGAAAATCAGCAGGCTGATCAGCGAGTAGGCGACGATGATCCACTTGAAGGCGGTGACGCGATCGAAGCGGCCCAGCAGTCGGGAGGAGCAGAGCGAGCCAAACATGGTGGCGAGGCTGCCGTAGAGTAAAAACTGGGTCGCCATCTCCGGGTGATCCATCACGTATTTGACGAAGTAGAGCGTCGCCCCGCCGCGCACCACGTTGGAACAGGTCGCCATCATCTTGAACGCGCACATGATCCGCCACTGGCCGTTGCCGAGCAGCAGCTTGAGATCTTTCGCCACCGACGAGCCCGGCTGCACCTCAAAGGTGTAGCGCTCTTTGGTGGTAAAGAAGCAGACGTAGAGCAGCACCACGCCGGTCAGGCCCAGCACGCACATGGCGCCGAAATAGCCCACCTGCTCGTCCCCTTTACCGATGATGCTCACCAGCGGCAGGGCAATGCCGCTGATGGCGAGCGATCCCGCCGCCGCCAGGAAGAAACGCCACGACTGCAGGGCGTGACGCTCTTTCGGGTCGGCGGTGATGACGCCGGGCATGGCGCAGTAGGGCACGTTAACGAAGGTATAGACCAGGGTCAGGAGAATGTAGGTCACGCAGGCATAGATGATTTTGCCCTGCGCGGAGAAGTCCGGCGTGTAGAAGGTCAGCACGCAGACGATGCCAAACGGGATGGCGCCCCACAGCAGGAACGGGCGGAACTGGCCGTGCCGCGTGCGGGTGCGGTCGACCAGTAGCCCCATCAGCGGGTCAGTCACGGCGTCGAGCACGCGGGAGACCAAAAACAGCGTGCCCATAATGCCCGCCGACAGGCCGAAGACGTCGGTGTAGAAATAGGCCAGCAGGAACATCGTGGCCTGCCAGACGAAGCCGCAGGCGGTGTCACCCAGCCCGTAGCCAATTTTGTCTTTCATGGTTAATTGCGTCATCAGAATTACACCCTTATGTAGTGTGCTGAATTACAACATCGTGTTAATGGAGTGTAATGAGCTGTTCAATTAACCAGCAATGGTCATATCTTATTTCTGAATTACGTTATTTTGCTTTTGTGACGCCAACGATATATCACAACTTATTGTTTAAATTGATAAAATAAAGACACGCAAAAACCGCCCGCGGAATATTTCCCGCAGACGGTTTTATCTAATGAAATAATTAAATACCGAGCGCTTTTTTACCGGCGTTAATTACCTCGATAATTTTATCGGTGTCATAAATACAGCCTTTCCAGGTGCCGCCGCTGACCGACTGTAATGCTGCCCACAGGCGGGTGTCGTCCGGCAAAAAGTCGTGGGCGTGCAGGTCCGGGTGCGTCTGCCGCATTGCCAGCTCGCGTGCCCCCTCCTCCGGCGTCAGCGGGTTATCCGCGGTGCCGATAAAGTTCACGCTGCCCGTTAACGTCAGCCGGTCGACGGCTATCTCGATGATGTCATTATCGCGCAGCTTACCAATCGGCCCGCCCGCCAGCGCCTCCGGCGACACGTGGCCGAAGCAGGCGCCCGTCGACACGCCCGAGAAGCGCGCATCGGTGATTAACGACACCGTCTTGCCCCACGAGATATGCTTCAACGCGGAGGTGAGCTGGTAGGTCTCTTCCATGCCGGTGCCGGACGGCCCGCCGCCGATCACCACCATGATATCGCCCTGCTTAATCTCTTCCCGCTTGATGGCCTTGATAGCCTGCGCTTCCGAGACAAACACCCGCGCCCGGCCGGTGTGGCGGTAAACGCCATCTTCACCGACGACCGACGGGTCGATCGCCGTGGCCTTGATCACCGAGCCTTCCGGCGCGATGTTGCCCGTCGGGAAGCAAACCGTTGAGGTCAGCCCTTTCGCTTTTGCCTTCTCAGGCGGCAGGATCACGTCATCCGGATCCACGCCGTCCTGCTCGCGCAGGCACTGGCGGAAGCGCTCACGGCGCTCGGACGCCTGCCACCAGTCGAGGTTTTCGCCCACCGTCTGGCCGGTGACGGTCATGGCGTCCAGATGCAGAAGGCCAAGATCGCGCAGGTGAAGCATCACCTCCGGCACGCCGCCCGCGAGGAACGCGCGCACGGTCGGGTGATAGTCCGGGCCGTTGGGCAGCACGCTGACCAGGCGCGGCACCCTGCGGTTGACGCGCGTCCAGTGCTCTACGTCCGGGATCGTGCAGCCCGCCGCGTGGGCGATGGCCGGAATGTGCAGCAGTAAATTCGTCGAGCCGCCGAACGCCGCGTGGATCACCATGGCGTTTTCGATGGCTTTGTCGGTGAGGATATCGCGCGTGGTGATGCCAAGGTTATCCAGCTCGCTCACCGCCCGCGCCGACTGGCGGGCGATCTCCAGCCACACCGCCTGCCCGGACGGCGCCAGCGCGGAGTGCGGCAGCGCCAGCCCCAGCGCTTCCGCGACCACCTGCGAGGTGCCCGCCGTGCCGAGGAACTGACACCCGCCGCCCGGCGAGGCGCAGGCGCGACAGCCCAGCTCGGCGGCCTCCTGCAGGGAGAGTTCGTGGTTGGCAAAGCGCGCGCCGATGGTCTGCACTTTGCCCGCGTCTTCCCCCACGGTTGGCGGCAGCGTCGCCCCGCCCGGCACCAGAATGGTCGGCAGGTCGTGCATCGCGGCCAGGGCAATCATGGTGGCGGGCAGTCCTTTATCGCAGGTTGCCACGCCGATCACCGCCCGGCGCGTCGGGAGGGAACGGATCAGGCGGCGAAACACGATCGCCGCGTCGTTACGGTACGGCAGGGAGTCGAACATGCCGTGCGTGCCCTGAGAGCGCCCGTCGCACGGATCGCTGACGAAGGCCGCAAACGGGATCCCGCCGTTGCGGGTGATCTCTTTCGCCGCCGCCTGCATCTGCATGCCGATCTCCCAGTGGCCGGTGTGGTAGCCCAGCGCAACCGGGCGTCCGTCCCCGGCGCGGATGCCGCCCTGGGTGCCGATGATCAGCACCTCTTTGCCGGTCAGCTTGTTGGCGTCCCAGCCCATCCCGGCGTTCTGCGTCATGCCGAACAGGTTGCCGCTGGGGGATTCCATCAGCATCTGCGGGGTCAGCGGCAGCGCGCCCTGCGGCCCCGCCGCGTGGGTGATGACGGCATAAAACGCCTCGTCCTGCGGGGTGAAAATCTTCTCGATGGTCATGGTTATCGTCCGGCTCAGCAGAGCTTGAGCTGTTGCAGCAGGGTTTTCAGCTGCGCCTTACGCGGCTCGTCCAGCGCAGAGGCGGGCGGCAGCACGTGCGTGGAAATCGGGCGGCCACAGAGCACGATCGCCTCTTTAATGACGTTCACAAACGGCGTATCCAGCTGATACATCTGAGGAATTTGCAGTAAGGTCTGATGATACTCAGCCGCTTTCGCCACGTCTTTATCCCGCCAGGCTTTCAGAAGATTCACCGACACCTGCGGGGCAAAGTTGCCGCTGGCCGAGATCGCCCCGTCGCCGCCGAGCAGCAGGGTATTAAACAGATGATCGTCGTAGCCGCACAGCACGGTGAAGTGCGGATGGGCGGCTTTGACGGTATGGTTCATGCTGCGCAGATGGGCGACGGAGTCGATGGTGTCTTTAATGCCGACGATGTTGCTGCGCGAATCGGCCAGGGTTTTCACCAGCGCCGGGGTCAGATCCTGCCCGGTCAGCGCCGGGAAGTTATAGAGCATCACCGGCAGCGTGACGCTGTCCGCCACCTGCTCGAAATAGCGGATCAGGTTCGCTTCCGACACTTTCCAGTAGTAAGGGTTGATCACCACGATGCCGTCCGCCCCCGCCTGCTGCGCGTGCTGGCTGAGCGCAATGGTTTCCCGCGCGTTGGTGCCGCCGGTGCCGATCAGGACCGGCACGCGACGATCGACATGATCGATCGCAAATTGGGCAATGGTTTTACGCTCTTCGGCGCCGAGCTGGGAGAACTCGCCGCCGCTGCCCAGGAAGAACAGGCCGTCAACGCCTGCTTTGATGAGATCGTCGATCAGCGCGGCGGTGCCCTGCTTATCGAGTTGGCCATCGGCAGTAAAAATGGTGGAGACAGGGGGAATGATTCCCGTAAACAACGCGGACTGCGGCATGAGATCTCCTTGCTGAATCATTTTGTTCTACATTATAGAACAGCGTTCATTAATTTAACGATCATACTATGACGCAGAAAAAGGAGAGGTAAATGGGAAGGGAAGAAGGAGTGCGGGAAATTTAAGCTGGATCACAAATTGGAAGGGGCGGCCTGATGCCCTCACCCTAACCCTCTCCCACAGGGAGAGGGAACTTTTACACCCTCTCCCCTTGGGAGAGGGGTTACTCTACAAGCATCTTCACCACCACTTTCCTGACCTTAGCAGGTGCCCCCACCGCGCACAGCGGCTTGTGCACCTCACCCGGCCAGAACACCACAAAATCCCCTTCGCTCAACACGACGGTTTTCTCCTGCTCGCCTTCCGGCAGGAACGCGATGTCTTTGTCCGCCAGCCAGTCGGTGTCCGGCGTGCCGGGCGGCAGGGTGCTGAATGTCATCCCTTCCTGTCCCTTCATCACGATCTGAATATCCAGATAGCGCGCGTGGTACTCGGCGCGACGCTCGGCGAACGGCTGGGTTGTATCTTCAGAGACCAGATAAAACAGACTGTTGCCGTTGACGTCGTGCTTGCCGAGCGGCGTCGCGTCGGTGACGTGAGATTTAACGTGCTCAATGGCCTGACGCAGATCCTCAGGCAGCCAGGACTGCAGATGGTGGATGTTGCCGATAATCATCAGAATACCCTCAATATAAAACAACGTTTCATTTTTATCTTTTATACGAGAATCCCGACTGCCATACCAGCGCTTTTTAGACGGGTTTTGCGCGAACGCATGTTTATCGGGAATGGTGTTAATTTGCTGTTAAGCCCTCGCAGGCATTTATGCAGTCATTATGCATATCTTCAGTTCTTCGTTATCACGGCCTTGCGCTAACTTACTGATCGTCATGCCTTAACAACAAAACTCGCTACAGCTTCACATTTTATCACTTTGATAATTTGCTATTAAATTCAATAAATATTTATTGATTTTCCTTAAGCCAAAAATAGTTAATTAGCAATATTGCATAGTCATTCCACACAACCAATAAAAACATTTAAAATCAACAGCTTAACAAAATATTTCAAAGCATTAAATTCTACAAAACACTAACAACTGCAAATAATGACAACGGATAGTGCTTAGCTATTCACCTCGCCAGAATAGCCAATTAATCATTATCTGATGCGAATCATGCTAATGAAAATAAACCGCTTAATATCCATTTTCGCGTGAGCAATATCACAATACGGATTATTTAACTGCCTAGTATGAACCACGAAATCAATTGAGCTTAGCCGCCATGCAATTAAATACATCACATGGCGCATGCCCTTTTTATTCTGAAAAACAGTTAAAGGAATAATTATGGAAAAGCATTACGTCGGTTCTGAAATTGGTCAATTGCGTAGCGTTATGCTGCACCGCCCAAATTTAAGTCTGAAACGCTTAACGCCATCAAACTGTCAGGAGCTGCTTTTCGATGACGTGCTCTCGGTTGAGCGGGCGGGTGAGGAGCATGACATCTTCGCCAACACGCTGCGTGAGCAGGGGGTGGAAGTCCTGCTGCTGACCGACCTGCTGACACAAACCCTTGATATCGCTGAGGCGAAAGCCTGGCTGCTGGAGACGCAAATCTCTGACTACCGCCTCGGCCCAACCTTTGCTGGCGACGTGCGCGGCTGGCTGGCGGATATGCCGCACCGGGAACTGGCGCGCAGATTAAGCGGCGGATTAACCTACGGTGAAATTCCGGCAGCCATTAAAAATATGGTGGTGGATACCCACACGGCGAATGATTTTATTATGAAGCCGCTGCCGAACCATTTATTTACCCGCGATACCTCCTGCTGGATCTATAACGGCGTCTCTATTAACCCAATGGCCAAACCGGCGCGTCAGCGTGAAACCAATAACCTGCGGGCAATATATCGCTGGCACCCGGCGTTCGCCGACGGCGATTTTATTAAGTATTTCGGCGACGAGAATATTAATTACGACCACGCCACCTTAGAAGGCGGTGACGTATTAGTGATTGGCCGCGGCGCGGTATTGATCGGCATGTCCGAACGCACGACGCCGCAGGGCGTGGAGTTTCTCGCCAACAGCCTGTTCAAACACCGTCAGGCCGAGCGCGTGATCGCCGTTGAGCTGCCAAAACACCGCTCCTGCATGCACCTCGACACCGTCATGACCCACATCGATGTGGATACCTTCTCCGTCTACCCGGAAGTGGTGCGCAAAGACGCCCAGTGCTGGACGCTCACCCCGGACGGACGCGGCGGCCTGCTGCGCACCCAGGAAACCGACCTGCTGCACGCCATCGAGAAAGCGCTCGGCATTAACCAGGTACGTCTGATCACCACCGGCGGCGACGCCTTTGAGGCCGAACGCGAGCAGTGGAACGACGCCAACAACGTCCTGACCATCCGCCCCGGCGTGGTGATCGGCTACGAGCGCAACGTCTGGACCAACGAGAAATACGACAAAGCGGGTATCACCGTACTGCCCATCCCGGGCGACGAACTCGGACGCGGCCGCGGCGGCGCGCGCTGCATGAGCTGCCCGCTGGAACGCGACGGAATTTAAAGGAGCCATCATGGAACGAAAACCCACTCTGGTTGTGGCCCTGGGCGGCAACGCGCTGCTCAAGCGCGGCGAGCCGCTGGAAGCGGAGATCCAGCGCCAGAACATCGAGCAGGCTGCCCGCACCATCGCCGGCTTAACGGCGCAGTGGCGCGTGGTGCTGGTGCACGGCAACGGCCCGCAGGTCGGGCTGCTGGCGCTGCAGAACAGCGCCTACGACAAAGTCACGCCCTACCCGCTGGACGTTCTTGGCGCCGAAAGCCAGGGAATGATCGGCTACATGCTCCAGCAGGCGCTGAAAAACAGCCTGCCGCAGCGGGAGGTGAGCGTTCTGCTCACCCAGGTAGAAGTGGACGCCGCCGACCCGGCCTTCAGCAACCCGACCAAATACATCGGCCCGGTGTACAGCGAAGCCCAGGCAAAAACGCTGGCCGCGGAGAAAGGCTGGGTGTTTAAAGCCGACGGCAGCTACGTCCGCCGCGTGGTGCCCTCTCCGCAGCCGAAGCGCATCGTTGAGAGCGACGCCATCACGGCGCTGATCCAGCGCGACCACCTGGTGATCTGCAACGGCGGCGGCGGGGTGCCGGTGGTGGAACAGGCCAACGGCTATCGCGGGATCGAGGCGGTAATCGATAAAGACCTCTCCGCCGCCCTGCTGGCGCGCCAGATCGAAGCCGATGCCCTGCTGATCCTCACCGATGCCGACGCGGTGTACCTCGACTGGGGCAAACCAACCCAGCGTCCGCTGGCGCAGGTGACGCCGGAGCTGCTCAGGGGCATGCAGTTCGACGCCGGATCGATGGGGCCGAAGGTGGCCGCCTGCCGCGAGTTCGTTGAAGCCTGCAATGGGATAGCCGGGATCGGCGCGCTGGCCGACGGCGCGGAGATCCTCGCGGGCGAGAAAGGCACGTTGATTCGTAACTGAACACTCATTTTAAAAAGGATTTACCCATGACCATCAACCTGAAAAACCGCAACTTCCTCAAACTGCTAGACTACACCCCGGCGGAGATCCAGTACCTGATCGACCTCGCCATCGAGCTCAAGGCCGCCAAAAAAGCCGGGCGCGAGAAGCAAACCCTGGTCGGGAAAAACATCGCCCTGATCTTTGAAAAAACCTCCACCCGCACCCGCTGCGCCTTCGAAGTGGGCGCGTTCGACCAGGGCGCGCAGGTCACCTATCTCGGCCCAAGCGGCTCGCAGATTGGCCATAAAGAGTCGATGAAAGACACCGCCCGCGTGCTGGGCCGCATGTACGACGGCATCGAATATCGCGGCTACGGCCAGGCCATCGTTGAAGAGCTGGGCGAGTACGCGGGCGTGCCGGTATGGAACGGGCTGACCGACGAGTTCCACCCGACCCAAATTCTCGCCGATCTGATGACCATGCTGGAGCACTCCCCGGGCAAAACCCTGCCAGAGCTGAGCTTTGCCTATCTCGGCGACGCGCGCAACAACATGGGCAACTCCCTGATGGTCGGTGCGGCCAAGATGGGGATGGATATCCGCCTCGTTGCGCCGAAATCCTTCTGGCCGGAGGCAGGCCTGGTTGAGCAGTGCCGCGCCATTGCGAAAGAGACGGGCGCGCGCATCACCCTCACCGACGACGTGGAAGAAGGCGTGCAGGGGACCGATTTCCTCTACACCGACGTGTGGGTCTCCATGGGCGAGCCGAAGGAAGCCTGGGCCGAGCGCGTCAGCCTGATGAAGCCGTATCAGATTAACGCCCAGGTCATGAAGGCCACCGGCAACCCGAACGTCAAGTTCATGCACTGCCTGCCCGCGTTCCACAACGAGCACACGAAGGTGGGCCGCGAGATCGAGATGGCGTACGGGCTGAAGGGGCTGGAGGTGACGGAAGAGGTCTTCGAATCACCGAACTCCATCGTCTTCGACGAAGCAGAGAACCGCATGCACACCATTAAAGCGGTCATGGTGGCGACACTCGGCGACTAATCACCGCCCGGCGCGCCGCGGGGTGCGCCGGGTTTCAGGAGAACATCATGGGCAAGTTCAAGTTTCCCTCCGCTTACACCATTCTCTTTTTTCTGATTGCCGTCGTGGCCGTGCTGACGTGGATTGTCCCGGCCGGGCAGTACCATATGGCAATGAACGAGGCGCTCGGCAAAGACGTCCCCGTTGCAGGCACCTACGCGCACGTCGCGGCGCATCCGCAGGGGCTGGTTTCGGTGCTGATGGCGCCGATTGCCGGGCTGTACGATCCGGAATCCGGCCAGGCCGGGGCGATCGACGTGGCGCTGTTTATTCTGATCATCGGGGGATTCCTCGGGATCGTCACCAAAACCGGGGCGATTGACGCCGGGATCGAGCGTGTGACCACCCGACTGCGCGGACGCGAGGAGTGGATGATTCCGATCCTGATGGCGCTGTTTGCCGCAGGCGGCACGATTTACGGTATGGCCGAAGAGTCACTGCCCTTCTATACCTTACTGGTGCCGGTGATGCTGGCCGCGCGGTTCGATCCGGTTGTCGCCGCCTCTACCGTGCTGCTCGGGGCGGGGATCGGCACCCTCGGCTCCACCATTAACCCGTTTGCCACGGTGATCGCCGCCAACGCCGCCGGGATCCCCTTCACCAACGGCATCACCCTGCGCGTGGCGCTGCTGGTCATCGGCTGGATCATCTGCGTGGCGTGGGTGATGCGCTACGCCCGCAAGGTGCGTAAGGATCCCTCGCAGTCCATCGTTGCAGACAAGCAGGAGGAGAACCTCGCCCATTTCCTCGGCAACAAGGGCGAACAGTCCCTGGAATTCACCCCGGTGCGCAAAATCATCCTGGTGATTTTCGCTCTGGCCTTCGCGGTGATGATTTACGGCGTGGCGGTGCTGGGCTGGTGGATGGCGGAGATTTCAGCGGTGTTTCTCGCCAGCGCGATCATCGTCGGCCTGATTGCCCGCATGAGCGAAGAGGAGCTGACGTCGACGTTTATCAACGGCGCGCGAGATTTGCTGGGCGTCGCGCTGATTATCGGCATCGCGCGCGGTATCGTAGTCATCATGGATAAGGGCATGATTACCCACACCATTTTGCACAGCGCGGAAGGGCTGGTCAGCGGGTTGTCCACGGTAGCGTTTATCAACGTGATGTACTGGCTGGAAGTCGTGCTGTCGTTTCTTGTGCCTTCTTCATCCGGCCTGGCCGTTCTGACGATGCCGATCATGGCGCCGCTTGCTGATTTCGCTAACGTCAACCGCGACCTGGTGGTTACGGCTTACCAGTCGGCCTCCGGCATCGTTAACCTCGTCACGCCGACCTCTGCGGTGGTCATGGGCGGGCTGGCTATCGCCCGGGTACCTTACGTGCGCTACCTGAAATGGGTGGCGCCGCTGCTGGCGATCCTGACGGTGGTGATTATGGTGGCGTTAAGTCTGGGGGCGTTGTTGTAATTTGCCGGATGGCGCTGCGCTTATCCGGCCTACGGATCGGTGCGGTGTCACCGGTTATTTCGGGAACTGATATGGGAAACATGATGGATTACGAAGAGTACTCTCCCAAAGAACAGCTGCAGCTCACGGTGTGCCAGCGTTTGATCGCCGAAAAGAGTTACCTTTCGCAGGAAGAGATTCGCCGCGACCTGCAGGAGAGAGGGTTTGACAGCATCAGCCAGTCGACCGTTTCGCGATTGCTGAAGTTGCTCGGAGTCATAAAAATTCGAAATGCCAAAGGGCTAAAGATTTATTCGTTGAATCCTCAGCTGCGCCCTGCCCCCGACGCCGCGCGTACCGTTTCGGAAATGGTGGTCAGCGTTGAGCATAATAGCGAGTTTATCCTTGTCCATACCGTCGCCGGATATGGCCGCGCGGTGGCGCGTATTCTGGATTATCACCAGCTTCCGGAAATTTTAGGCGTGGTGGCCGGCAGCAGTATTGTCTGGGTCGCCCCCCGGGTGGTGAAGCGCACCGCGCTGGTGCATAAGCAAATTAATTATTTACTCAGAACGCATTAATATTCACAAAGAACCGTTTGCATTGAGTAAAGCATGCATTAAATCGCTTGATCCGAAAAGCGAGCTGCGTATAATGCCCGACAATTTGCCGGGAGGAAGCATGGTCAAGCGTGTACGACATAACGTCTTACCGCGTCTGAAATCAGACGCTGGCCTGCCGTTTTTCTTCCCGTTGCTAAACCTATTCCCAGAGCCCCTCATTTGAGGGGCTTTTTTTTGCCCGGCGTCAGGAGATAAACATGAATCCGCTTTATCAAAAACACATCATTTCCATAAACGACCTCAGCCGCGAAGAGCTGGAACTGGTTCTGGAAACCGCGGCAAAACTGAAGGCCAATCCGCAACCGGAGCTGCTGAAGCACAAGGTGATTGCGAGCTGCTTCTTTGAAGCCTCGACCCGCACCCGCCTCTCCTTTGAGACCTCCATGCACCGCCTGGGCGCGAGCGTGGTGGGCTTCTCTGACAGCAGCAACACGTCGCTGGGTAAAAAAGGCGAGACCCTGGCGGATACCATTTCAGTGATTAGCACCTACGTCGACGCGATTGTGATGCGTCACCCGCAGGAGGGCGCGGCGCGCCTGGCGACCGAGTTCTCCGGCGGCATTCCGGTGCTGAACGCCGGTGACGGTGCCAACCAGCACCCAACACAGACGCTGCTGGATCTGTTCACCATTCAGGAGACGCAGGGCACGCTTGAGAACCTGAATATCGCCATGGTTGGCGACCTGAAGTATGGCCGCACCGTCCACTCCCTGACCCAGGCGCTGGCGAAATTTAACGGCAACCGCTTCTACTTCATTGCCCCGGAGGCGCTGGCGATGCCGCAGTACATTCTCGACATGCTGGACGAGAAAGGCATTGCGTGGAGCCTGCATGCCAGCATCGAAGAGGTGATGAGCCACGTGGATATTCTGTACATGACCCGCGTGCAGAAAGAGCGTCTGGATCCGTCCGAATACGCCAACGTGAAGGCGCAGTTCGTGCTGCGCGCCAGCGACCTGGAAGGCGCGCGCGACAATATGAAGGTCCTGCATCCGCTGCCGCGCATCGATGAGATCACCACAGACGTGGATAAAACGCCGCACGCCTGGTACTTCCAGCAGGCCGGGAACGGCATCTTCGCTCGCCAGGCGTTACTGGCACTGGTTCTGAATCGCGAATTAGCTCTGTAAGGGGAGACGACCATGACACACGATAACAAACTCCAGGTTGAAGCCATCAAGCGTGGCACC
The DNA here is from genome assembly GCF_000805795.1 of Enterobacter sp. FB. Lineage (NCBI taxonomy): Bacteria > Pseudomonadati > Pseudomonadota > Gammaproteobacteria > Enterobacterales > Enterobacteriaceae > Enterobacter > Enterobacter sp. FB. Next base: position 189,951 of record NZ_JSZC01000004.1, read on the forward strand.
GTGATTGACCACATCCCTGCGCAGGTGGGCTTTAAGCTGCTGACGCTGTTCAAACTGACCGAAACTGACCAGCGCATCACCATCGGCCTGAACCTGCCGTCGGGCGAGATGGGCCGCAAAGACCTGATCAAAATCGAGAACACCTTCCTGACCGACGAGCAGGTTAACCAGCTGTCGCTGTACGCGCCGGACGCCACCGTCAACCGCATCGACGAGTACGAAGTGGTCGGCAAATCCCGCCCGAGTCTGCCAGAACGTATCGAAAGCGTGCTGGTCTGCCCGAACAGCAACTGCATCAGTCATGCTGAGCCGGTTTCCTCCAGTTTCGCAGTGAAAAAGCGCGCGAATGACATCGCACTCAAATGTAAATACTGCGAAAAAGAGTTTTCTCATTATGTGGTGCTGGCCAACTAATTGAGGTTGGTAATGAAATCCCGGCTGTTATAATGGCCGGGAACATTCTTAACGCTGTAATTCTGGAGAAAACATGAGCAAAGTACTCGCGACGGAAAATGCACCAGCCGCTATCGGCCCTTACGTTCAGGGCGTTGATCTGGGCAGCATGATCATCACTTCAGGTCAGATCCCCGTAAACCCAAAAACCGGCGCGGTGCCGGAAGATGTCGCGGCGCAGGCGCGTCAGTCGCTGGAAAACGTGCAGGCTATCGTGGAATCTGCCGGCCTGAAAGTGGGTGATATCGTGAAAACCACCGTGTTCGTGAAGGATCTGAACGATTTCGCGACCGTTAACGCCACTTACGAAGCGTTCTTCACCGAGCATAACGCCACCTTCCCGGCGCGCTCCTGCGTGGAAGTGGCGCGTCTGCCAAAAGACGTGAAAATTGAAATCGAAGCGATTGCCGTTCGTCGCTAATTCGCTTTGGCGATGAAAAAAGGCAGCCCAGGCTGCCTTTTTTGTTGCTTGCTACTGATTCCGCGTGGCGCGCAGCAGCGTCTCCAGCGGGTACACCGCCGCAATCACCACTTCGTCCTGCACCTTCGCCGCGTTATCCAGCTCGCTCTGAATCGAGGCGATCTCTTTGTCATCTAGCGTGCCCTGACGCGCCACCAGGTCGGTGAGCCGCAGGCCAATCGACGCCAGCTTATCCACCTCCTGGATCACCGGCTTCATCGCCTTCAGCTGATAGCTGTTTTCGCTTAAGGCCAGCGCGTCGCTGGTGTTGCTCTGCCAGCGGTTAAAGACGTGGCGCAGGGCGTCGGCGCTTTCCGTGTCTTCCGCATCGCTCACCAGACGGTCCGCCCACTTGTGCATCTGGCGCACAGTGGTGCTTTCGGCGTTCAGCGCATCCGCAAAGCGGTTGAGCGGCTCGAACTGATGGTAGTTTCCGGCCTGGAACTTCAGGTGCTGGCGGGTGTAATACTGAGCCGGTTCAATCGCCTGCGCGAGGACCTGCAGCGGCAGGGTGTCGGCATTACCGGTGAGGCGCGTGAACTGCACCTGCTGCTGGGTATGCTGCTGCAGCCCGACCGACACCGTCGACCAGCTGTCCATCGCCTGCAGGCGGGTGTACATGTTGTCGACGTCGTTGACGTCCTGCGCGGACCAGAGCCGCTCCGCCACCGCAAACGTACGCGGCCACAGGCGAATATCCAGCACCGGCGCCACCACGTTTTCCGCCCACAGCGCCGCTTCGCCGCCGAGCAGGTTGGACTGGTTCGCCACGTCCGGCACGACGGGCGGAACGCCTTTCGGCACGTCGTCCAGACGCGTGCCGCTAATCGGGTAGCGCGTATTCCCGACGAGGAAATAACCGGAGAGTTTGTCGTTATCAACGGTGACAACCGGGCGCGTTTCGCCCATCCAGGTATCGACGGTGAAGGTCACCTGATTGTCATCCCGCCATTCAATATCCTGCACCGCGCGGCGGGATTTCCCGGCAAAATCAATAAACCCGCGCCAGCCGGCCTCCCCTTTCACCAGCGTGAAGCTCCCCTCCACCGGCTTGCCCTTCAGGCGCGGCATGGAGAAGGCCCAGCTCTGGGCGCTGTCGGTGTCCGCTATCACATCCACGCCGTTTAACCCCTGCGGGACGATCTCGTTGCGGTAGTGATAGGCGGTGGACTGGGGCTGGTCGAGATAAAAGCCGGTCGACAGAATGCCCTTGTAGCCGTTCTGCGCCACCTGCCCCAGCGCGTCCTGGCCCTGCCAGGACTGGATCAGAATGCTTTTCGGCAGATCGGGATGGTAGATCTCATCCCAGCCGACCATCTGGCGGTGATGCTTCTCGAGGATCGTTTCCAGCCTGCGGTTGAAGTACGCCTGCAGCGCGTGGCTGTCCGCCAGCCTGTTGTCGCGCATAAACTGCTGGATGGCCGGATTCGCTTTCCACTGGCTGTCGTCCACCTCGTCGCCGCCGATATGCAGATACGGATCGGGGAAGATCGCCGCCAGTTCGCTGACCATCGCGTCGGTAAAAGCGTAAGTTGCGTCTTTTGTGGGATCCAGCACCGGCTTCAGCACGCCCCAGTGGCGTTCCATGGCGTACGGCCCCGGGGCGCTCATCAGCTCCGGGTAGGCCACGGCAATCGCCGAGGCGTGGCCCGGCATGTCGATCTCCGGCACCACGCGAATGCCGCGCTCGGCGGCGTAACGCACCACCTCGCGCATCTGCTCAGGCGTGTAGAACAGCCCGTAGCTGGCAAGCTGGGTTAATTTTGGATAACGCTTCGAGCTGAAGCGCCAGCCCTGGTCGTCGGTCAAATGCCAGTGCAGCACGTTGAGCTTCGCCGCGGCCATGCCGTCGATCTGACGTTTAATATCCGGCAGCGGGAGAAAGTGGCGTGCCGAATCGAGCAGCAGCCCGCGCCACGGGAAGCGCGGTGAATCTTCAATGGTCACCCACGGGATCGAGGTGTTTTCCGCCCCGTTCTGCACCAGCTGGAGCAGGGTTTCCATGGCGCGCAAGGCACCGAAGCGGGTGTTGGCAGAGATGTTCACGCCGTTGGCGTCCACCGTGAGCTTATAGCTTTCATCGCTGTCCGGCAGCGGCTGCGGCTTCACCTTTTTAGCGATGGCGATGCGGATAGTTGGTTTGTCTGGCTTTTCAGCCTGAGGCTGCAGCGTCCAGCCGGTTTGCAGGGCGATGCGCTGGCGCAGTCGGTTCACCGCATCACCGAGATCGTCCCCGCTGACGCTTACAGAAACGTTGTTGCTAAGCACCAGTGCGCCCTGGGTGGTCGGGCGTTCGACCTTCGCAGGCCAGGGCATTAAGGGGAGATCCCCTGCCGGGGCGGCAAAGGCAGAGGCGCCGAGCATCAGCCCGGCGGTTAAGAGGCTGTACCGTAACATGAATGTTCCTTATCTGACGGGCCAAATAAAGGCAAAACATTCTGTTAACATGCGCTCAATTTGTCGTCAAGCGAATGCGCCGACGGAGATCACAGGTTGTTGAATTTGGGAGGAAAGCTATTGCCGGGTGGCGGCTTCGCCTTACCCGGCCTACGTTCGGATCGTAGGCCCGGTAAGCGCAGCGCCACCGGGCTTGCCGTTACTGCCACCCATACCGACGCGCATAGAACCCTTTCACCATCTGGGTCAGCACCATATAACCGGCGAGGATCGCCACCAGCCACGGGAAGTAGCTCAGCGGCAGCGCCTGCAGCTGCAGGTAGCTTGCCAGCGGTGAGAACGGCAGCGCGATGCCGAGCGCCATCACAATGCCCGTCATCATAATCAGCGGCCATGCGGCGCGGCTCTGGATGAACGGAATGCGGCGGGTGCGGATCATATGCACAATCAGCGTCTGCGACAGCAGCCCCACCACGAACCAGCCGGACTGGAACAGCGTCTGGTGTTCCGGGGTGTTGGCGTGGAACACAAACCACATCAGGCAGAAGGTCAGGATGTCGAAGATGGAGCTGATCGGGCCAAAGAACAGCATAAAGCGCCCAAGATCTGCCGGGTTCCAGTGCTGCGGCTTCTGGATCTGCTCGTCGTCCACGTTATCAAACGGGATCGCCACCTGAGACACGTCATACATCAGGTTCTGGATCAGCAGGTGCAGCGGCAGCATCGGCAGGAACGGCAGAAACGCGCTCGCCACCAGCACGCTGAAGACGTTACCGAAGTTGGAGCTGGCGGTCATCTTGATGTACTTGAGCATATTGGCAAAGGTACGGCGCCCTTCGATCACGCCCTCCTCCAGCACCATCAGGCTCTTTTCCAGCAGAATGATATCCGCCGCTTCGCGGGCAATATCCACCGCCCCGTCTACGGAGATACCGATATCCGCCGCACGCAGGGCGGGCGCATCGTTGATGCCGTCGCCCATGAAGCCCACCACGTGCCCTTCTCGCTTAAGCAGGGTGACGATACGCTCTTTGTGCATCGGCGTCAGGCGAGCAAACAGCGTCGTGCGCTGGGCCAGCTTCGCCAGTTCGTCATCAGAGAGACGTTCAATATCGCTCCCCACCACCACGTCGCCCGCGTCCAGCCCAACCTCGTGGCACACTTTGGCCGCCACCAGCTCGCTGTCGCCGGTGAGGATTTTCACGGTAATACCGCTCGCCTTCAGCGCCTTCAGCGCCGGGGCGGTGGTCTCTTTCGGCGGATCGAGGAAGGCGATGTAGCCCTCGAGGATCAGATCGGATTCGTCAATACGCTGGTAATCCCCCTCCCGCGCGGGCAGGAACTTGCTCGCCACCGCCACCACGCGCAGCCCCTGACGGTTGAGGTTGTCGGTGACGCGCTTGATGCGGCGCAGCATGGTGTCGTCCAGCGGCACGATGTCGCCGTTATAGCGCACCTGCGTCGACACGTTGAGGATCTCCTGCAGCGCCCCTTTGCAGATCAGCTGATGCACGTTCGGCTGCTCGCTCACCACCACCGACATACGGCGGCGCTCGAAGTCGAACGGGATCTCATCCACCTTCTGCCAGCGGCCGGAGAGCGTGCGGGCGGCCTCCTCGTCCACGCCTTCCAGCACGGCGACGTCGAGCAGGTTTTTCAGCCCGGTCTGGTAGTGGCTGTTCAGCCACGCGCTGTGCAGCACGCGCTCGCTGGTTTTGCCGGAAATGTCGGTGTGGTTCTCCAGCACGATTTTATCCTGCGTCAGGGTGCCGGTTTTATCGGTGCAGAGAATGTCCATCGCGCCAAAGTTCTGGATGGCGTCGAGGTGTTTGACAATCACCTTCTGTTTAGAGAGCTTCACCGCCCCGCGCGCCAGCGTAGAGGTCACAATCATCGGCAGCATTTCCGGCGTTAAGCCGACCGCCACGGAGAGCGCGAACAGCGCCGCTTCCCACCAGTCGCCTTTGGTGTAGCCGTTGATCAGCAGCACGATTGGCGTCATCACCATCATAAAGCGGATCAGCAGCATGCTGACGCGGCCAATCCCTTTCTGGAAGGCATTCGGCTCGCTCTCCTGCTCGCTGACGCGCCCGGCAAGCTGACCAAACCAGGTGTTGCCCCCGGTGGCGGTGACAATCGCCTGCGCGGTGCCGCTGACGACCGTGGTCCCCATAAAGCACAGGGTGTCGCACTCGAGCGGGTTCATCTGCTGCGGGTCGCGGCTGCGCGCCACCTTCTCAACGGGGAGGGATTCGCCGGTCAGGGAAGCCTGCGCCACAAACAGATCGCGCGCCTGGATGATGCGTAAATCCGCCGGGATCATGTCCCCCGCGGCCAGCTTCACCAGATCGCCCGGCACCAGCTGGTCGATAGGCAATTCCACCCAGGCGTTTTCGCCGAGATCGTTGATCACGCGCGAGACGGTCGCGGTGTTGCTGACCATCGCCTTCAGGGCGTCCGCCGCTTTGGTGGAGCGGGCCTCCTGAATAAAGTTCAGCAGCGTGGAGATGCCCACCATCAGGGCAATCACCCCTGCGGCAAACAGATCTTCCGTCGCGTAGGAGATGAGGCCGAGCACGGTCAGCAGCAGGTTGAACGGGTTGCGGTAGCAGAGCCACAGATGCACCCACCACGGAGAGGGCTTTTGCGCCGGAATGAGGTTATCGCCATGCACGGCGCGGATTTTTTCCACTTCTGCCGCGTTCAGCCCTTCCGGGTGTCCGCCAAAGGCGCGCCAGACTTCGTTTTCATCCATCGCCGCCACGTTCAGGCAGCGTTCGGTCAGGGACGCGGGGATCGCCGCCCCCGCCATGTTTTTGGCGTTTGGCAGCGGGTCGCGCTGAACAAGACGGTGTGGCAGGTGGCGGCTCAGCAGGGCCTGCAGCTGCCGGGTGATATTTTTAAACATCGTCATTCCTCCGCATCCGCAAAGGCGGACGCAGCATTTCCTTCAGGCGTGGCAAAGCCGTACCTGAGAGGCACTCAATTTTTCAAGCAGGAACGTTTGGGACGCTGCTGCCTCACATCACCGGTGAGTCAGCAACAGGCTGGCTTACCGGAAAGAACGCATTCTCCCGTTCAGGAGAGGTGTGGGATCGGGATCCATGAAGCCTCCGGTAAGTAAAAAGTAGGGTGTCGCCGCGCAGTATAAGGATTTAAGCGTACCCTTTTTGATGATTCGGGCGGTATTATACCCCCCTGCAAATAAACCGAACGTAAACCAGATTTAGCCCATAGCGAAATCGCGCTATAGCATTAGGCTCAATTCATTACATTGTCGTTGTTACAGGGAATACAGCATGCAGAACCGCCTTACGATTAAAGACATCGCGCGTTTAAGCGGCGTGGGGAAATCGACCGTCTCACGCGTGCTCAACAACGAAAGCGGCGTCAGCGAACGCACCCGCGAGCGCGTTGAGGCGGTCATGAATCAGCACGGCTTTTCCCCTTCCCGCTCCGCGCGCGCCATGCGCGGGCAAAGTGACAAAGTGGTCGCCATCATTGTCTCGCGTCTGGATTCTCTGTCTGAAAACCTCGCCGTGCAGACCATGCTGCCCGCCTTCTACGAACAGGGATATGACCCGATCATGATGGAGAGCCAGTTCTCGCCCCAGCTGGTAGAAGAGCATCTGGGGATGCTCCAGCGGCGCAACATTGACGGCGTGGTGCTGTTCGGCTTTACCGGCATTAAAGACGAGATGCTGAAACCCTGGCAGCCGTCGCTGGTGCTGCTGGCGCGCGATGCCCACGGTTTTGCCTCCGTCTGCTATGACGACGAGGGGGCGATTATCACCCTGATGCAGCGCCTGTTTGACGAAGGCCATCGCCACATCAGCTTCCTCGGCGTACCGCACGCGGACGTTACCACCGGCAAGCGACGCCATGAGGCCTATCTGGCGTTTTGCAAAAAGCACAACCTCTCCGCCGTGGCCTCCCTGCCGGGGCTGGGCATGAAGCAGGGCTACGAGCAGGTCGCCAGCGTCCTGACGCCGCAGACCACCGCGCTGGTGTGCGCCACGGATACGCTGGCGCTGGGCGCGAGTAAATATCTGCAGGAGCAGCGTATCGACGGTCTGCAGGTGGCGAGCGTCGGCAGCACGCCGCTGATGAAGTTTTTGCACCCGGAGATCATCACCGTCGATCCGGGCTACGCTGAGTCCGGCAGACAGGCCGCCGCGCAGCTGATCGAGCAGATCAACGGGCGCGCAGAGCCGCGTCAGATCGTTATTCCTGCCCACCTTTCATAACCCCCACCAATCGGTTTATTGTGATCTTCGCCCGACTTCGGGAACGTTCCCATTTTCGCCGTCACGCTGAAGGAGTAGGCTTGCGCTCAGGTCATTACACCCCCTCACCATCTGTCATGAGGTTTCATGATGAGTAAAGTCAAACAAGCAGATATCGATCAGCTGATCGTCCTGGTCGGCGGCCGCGAAAACATCGCAACCGTTAGCCATTGCATTACCCGCCTGCGCTTCGTGCTGAACGATCCGGCCAAAGCGAACCCGAAGGCGATTGAAGAGCTTTCCATGGTAAAAGGCTGCTTCACCAACGCCGGTCAGTTCCAGGTGGTGATTGGTACCGAAGTGGGCGATTACTATCAGGCTCTGCTGGCGACCACCGGGCACAGCGCGGCGGATAAAGAGCAGGCCAAGAAGGCTGCGCGCCAGAATATGAAGTGGCACGAGCAGCTGATTTCCCACTTCGCGGAGATCTTCTTCCCGCTGCTGCCGGCGCTGATCAGCGGAGGCCTGATTTTAGGCTTCCGTAACGTCATCGGCGACGTGCCGATGAGCGACGGCAAGACCCTGGCGCAGATGTACCCGGCGCTGAAAACCGTGTACGACTTCCTGTGGCTGATTGGCGAAGCGATCTTCTTCTATCTGCCGGTCGGGATTTGCTGGTCCGCGGTGCGCAAGATGGGCGGTACGCCGATCCTCGGTATTGTACTCGGCGTCACGCTGGTCTCTCCGCAGTTAATGAACGCTTACTTACTTGGTCAACAGGTGCCAGAGGTGTGGAACTTCGGCCTGTTTAGCATCGCCAAAGTGGGCTATCAGGCGCAGGTCATTCCGGCCCTGCTGGCGGGCCTGGCGCTGGGCTTTATTGAAACCCGACTGAAACGCATCGTGCCGGATTACCTTTATCTGGTGGTGGTGCCGGTGTGCTCGCTGATTCTGGCGGTCTTCCTGGCGCATGCCTTTATCGGTCCGTTTGGCCGCATGATTGGCGACGGCGTGGCCTTCGCGGTGCGTCACCTGATGACCGGCAGCTTCGCCCCGATTGGCGCCGCGCTGTTTGGCTTCCTGTACGCCCCGCTGGTGATCACCGGCGTGCACCAGACCACGCTGGCGATTGATATGCAGATGATCCAGAGCCTCGGCGGCACGCCGGTCTGGCCGATTATCGCCCTGTCGAACATTGCTCAGGCGTCCGCGGTGACCGGCATCATTCTCGTCAGCCGCAAGCACAACGAACGCGAGATCTCCGTTCCGGCGGCCATCTCCGCCTACCTCGGCGTCACCGAACCGGCAATGTACGGTATCAACCTGAAATACCGCTTCCCGATGCTCTGCGCGATGATCGGTTCCGGTCTGGCAGGCCTGGTGTGTGGACTGAACGGCGTGATGGCGAACGGGATTGGCGTCGGCGGCCTGCCGGGCATCCTCTCCATCCAGCCCGCTTACTGGCAGGTGTTTGCCCTGGCAATGGCCATCGCCATCATCGTCCCAATGGCGCTGACCACCGTGGTTTACCAGCGTAAGTTCCGTCAGGGCTCGCTGCAGATTGTTTAACTTCATCTTTCGGGGCGCAGTTGCGCCCCTTCGCATTTGCAGGAACGCATTATGAATACCCTTCCTCACTGGTGGCAGAACGGCGTCATCTACCAGATTTACCCAAAGAGCTTCCAGGACACCACCGGCAGCGGCACCGGCGATTTACGCGGCGTGACGCAGCGTCTGGACTATCTGAAAACCCTCGGCATTGACGCCATCTGGCTGACGCCGTTTTATATCTCTCCGCAGGTGGACAACGGCTACGACGTGGCGAACTACACCGCCATCGATCCGGCCTACGGCACGCTGGATGATTTCGACGAGCTGGTCGCTGAGGCGCACGCGCGCGGCATTCGCATCGTGCTGGACATGGTGTTTAACCACACCTCAACCCAGCACGCCTGGTTCCGCGAGTCGCTGAACAAAGCGAGCCCGTACCGCCAGTTCTACATCTGGCGAGACGGCACGCCGGAGCAGCTTCCCAACAACTGGCGCTCCAAGTTTGGCGGTAACGCCTGGCGCTGGCACGCCGAGAGCGAGCAGTATTATCTGCACCTCTTCGCCCCGGAGCAGGCGGACCTCAACTGGGAGAATCCGGCCGTGCGCGCCGAACTGAAAAAGGTGTGCGAGTTCTGGGCCGATCGCGGCGTCGACGGCCTGCGTCTGGACGTCATTAACCTGATTTCAAAAGATCAGGATTTCCCTGACGACAACATCGGCGACGGTCGCCGCTTCTATACCGACGGGCCGCGCATTCATGAATATCTCCAGGAGATGAGCCGCGACGTCTTTACCCCGCGCAACCTGATGACGGTAGGCGAGATGTCCTCGACCTCGCTGGAGAACTGCCAGCAGTATGCGTCTCTCGACGGGCGCGAGCTGTCGATGACCTTTAACTTCCATCATCTGAAGGTGGATTACCCCGGCGGCGAAAAGTGGACGAAGGCGAAGCCGGACTTCGTGGCGCTGAAAACCCTCTTCCGCCACTGGCAGCAGGGGATGCACAACAAAGCCTGGAATGCGCTGTTCTGGTGTAACCACGACCAGCCGCGCATCGTGTCGCGCTTCGGTGACGAAGGAGAATACCGGATTCACGCCGCGAAAATGCTCGGCATGGTGCTGCACGGGATGCAGGGCACGCCGTATATCTATCAGGGTGAAGAGCTTGGCATGACCAACCCGCACTTGAGCCGCATCACCGATTACCGCGACGTGGAAAGTCTGAACATGTTCGCCGAACTGCGCGCCAGCGGCCGCGAGCCGGATGAATTACTGGCGATTCTGGCGAGCAAGTCCCGCGACAACGGGCGAACCCCAATGCAGTGGGACGCGTCGCACAACGCGGGCTTTACCGAGGGCGAGCCGTGGATTGGCGTCTGCGATAACTACGAAACCGTGAACGCCCGCGCGGCGCTGGACGATGCGGATTCGGTGTTCTACACCTACCAGTCGCTGATTCGCCTGCGCAAAACCCTGCCGGTGCTGACGTGGGGGGATTATGAGGATCTCCTGCCGGAACACCCTTCCCTGTGGTGCTATCGCCGCCAGTGGCAGGGGCAGACGCTGATGGTGGTGGCGAACCTGAGCCGGGAACGCCAGCAGTGGCAGCCGGACCCGGTACAGGGCGCCTGGCGGGTCGCTCTCGGCAACTATGATGACGTTCCCTCCCGCCCCAATGCGCGGCTATTGCGCCCGTTTGAAGCCATCTGGTGGGTGCAGGAATAAATACCAGGAGATACAGCATGCTGTATCTCCTTTTTTATGTTTAGCGATACGCTAAATGTACGACGATAACTTTTACATCACGCTGTGCCAAAAATAAAAATAGCCCTGCCAATTAAATAACCTCGGCAGGATATGATGAAAAAGACAATTATTAAAGCAACGTGTATTAGCGCATTATTATTAAGCACGCAGGGATGGTGCGGAAATACATCCGTCGACCTTCGATTTGGTCATAATACGCGCTCAGACGTAAATGATTCACGTATTAAGGTCATGCATCAGGCAAATAACGGTTTTTACTTCTCCGTTGAAGCCGCACAAAACCACAACGATACCTTTTTTGGTGATACCGACCGATATAATCCCGATGACAAAGGGTTAACGGAAGCAGCACAGGAGATTGAAACGCGCTGGCGCTTCGATCTGGGTAATGGCTTCGCCGTTGCGCCTGGCATGGTGACGGTTTTCACCGCCAGCAATACCCATTACCGCCCTTTTATTCAGGGCTGGAAAGCGTTCGATAACGGTCTGAACCTCTCCGCCCGTTACCGTTATAACACCGTCAATGACGCACACAGCGACAAAGAAGTAGACGGCAGCGGCTACACCCGCCGCCAGTCACACCAGTTCGACATTTGGTTCGCGTATAACATTGGCAAATTCGGTATGTCCTACAACCCGCGCTTCCGCTGGCAGGATGATGTCGATCAGGGAACCGGGGATGACACCTACTGGGAGCATACCGTTGCGTTCAACTACAAGCTCGACGATGGCTGGACGCCTTACGTCGAGCTGGTTTCACTGGATAAAACCTACATCACTGCCGATGGCAGTCATGAAAATGATTATGCCGTACGTCTGGGGATAGTGAAGCAACTCTGACGGTCTGACTACACCGTATCGTGCTGCAGCAGCCTGCAGCCGATACGGTCCACGGCGCTTAATAGTTCAAGCTGCCCTTCCCGCTGATACAGCGATACCGCGTTAATGTCGATCGGTAACGGCCAGCATAGCGATGAGATCGCCGCCAGTGTCGATCCCTCGCGGGTAATCGCAATAATCTTTAACCCTTTGCGCAACGCGTTACGCGCCATTTCAATCAGCGACTGCGTCTCCCCGGATTTACTGATCAGCACCAGCGTCCCCTTCGATACCCGTGTCAGCTGGTGCATGTCATTCAAAATAAGATGCGGCAGGCTCGCCAGCGATAAAAATCGCGACAGGTAATTGAGGCTGGTGAGCGAGGCTCCCCGTGCGTACAGATAGATATGGCTGGAATGGGTAAGCAACCTGGACACCTCCGCCACAATATCGTCCGCCTGCGGCCCTACGTCAGGCTCTACGGGTGCGGGTGTAAAATGATCGCGCAAAAAACGATACCGAAGCTCGGTATAACTTTTATAGCCCATTTTTTTACACACACGATTAACGGAAGTTGTCGTCGTAAAGGTATCACGGGCAATCTCTTTTGCCGATATATTAGAAATATTACATGCGTGATGCTGAATGTATTCAAATATCAAACGTTCACTTCCCTGGAATGAATTCATAAATTACGCCCTGTTTAATCCCGGCATGATACTAACACAACGGGGAAATAGTCTCTGGAAGACGCTTCACACATTGCATTTACGCGTATCACGATACGTAATTAGTATTAGCAAACATTAAAAACCGGTTTAGGTTCTCTTTATACTTTCCCTGTTTTCACATCCAGGGAATTATGACAATGACGAAACAAAAAGTTGTCGCGGTGACGGCCTGCCCGACAGGCATTGCGCACACCTTTATGGCGGCGAATAAAATTACTACATGGGCTAAAGAGCACAATATCGAGGTAAAGGTCGAAACGCAGGGCAGCGATGGCGTTAAAAACCGCTTAACGAAACAGGATATCGCCTCCGCCACAGCCATTATACTGGCAACCGACGTTCCCATTCAGGATGCCGAGCGCTTTGAAAACGTTCCCCACCTTCAGACCCGCACGCAAGAGCTGATTAAGCATACCGATCGCTATCTACGTCAGGCGCTGGCCATGGAAAAAAACGTCACCTCCACTACCGTCGAAGACGAAGACGATCTTCCGCGTTCGGCTTACCAGACTTTTATCGGCCATATCATGGCGGCCATCAGCTATATGCTGCCAGTGGTGGTCATGGGCGGGCTGATGATGGCAACGGCCAAAATCACCGGCCAGTTTATTAACATCGACCACTCGCCGTTCAGCGTGCTGGATAAAGTGGGCTTTATGACCATTAAGTTCATGTATCCTGTTTTCGCCATGTATCTGGCATTTTCCGTTGCGGGTAAACCGGCGCTGATCCCCGGGCTTATCGGCGGCATCATGTCAGACGAGGTCTACAAGCGCTTCTTCGATATCGAAGGCTTTATGCCGTCCGGCTTCTTTGGCGCGATTGGCATCGGCTTCTTTGTAGGCTATCTGGTGCGCTGGCTGAATGATTCCATTCACGTCCGCCAGCAGCTCACCACCATTAAGACCATGCTGATCGTCCCGCTGATCACCGGCATTACGCTGGTGATGGTCATGGAATACCTGATCAACCCGATTTTTGGCTCGCTTAACCAGCTGATGGTGGTCTTTTTTACCTCGGCAGGTGACACCGGGCGCGGATTCTATTCCGCGATGATCGCCGCGGGCACCGCGTTCGACCTGGGCGGTCCGGTCAACAAGGCGGCAGGCTCGGTCGCGCTCGGCCTGAATGGCATGAGCGAAACGTTTGATCTCACCGCCCGCGAACTCTCCATCGTGATCCCCTCTATTGGCGTCGGCTTTGCGGCGTTTCTCAACGGCCGCTTTGGACTACCGGATGTCTTCAGCCGGGAAGAGAAAACCGTCGGGAGTACCTCGTTGCTGCTGGGCGTGATTGGGATCTCCGAAGGCGCGATCCCGTTCATCCTGAAAAACCCACGTCTGATCCCAGTGTTCATGACCGGTGCCGTTGCCGGCGCGCTAATCGCCATTGCACTTGGCGTGAAGCAGACGCTGCCTCTGCCTGCCATCTGGGGCTGGCCGCTGGCAACCAATGTGGTGGGCTACCTGGCGAGCGTCTTTATTGGCGCACTGATTTGCGCCCTGGGCGTGCTCTATGTCAGCCCAAAGAACGCCAGGTAAGGGGAACGTCATGAATCAGATCCACGTCATTGCCCATACGCACTGGGATCAGGAGTGGTATTTCACCCGTCAGGACAGCATGGTGCTGGCATCCTATAACTTTGCGGATGTCATCGACACGCTGGAGCGGGACCCCGCTTACAGCTGCTATCACCTTGACGGACAGATGGCGGTAGTGGAGGACTTTCTCGCCATCAATCCCGATTATCGCGCCAGGCTGGAAACCCTCGTCAAAGAGAAAAGAATCTTTGTGGGGCCATGGTATACCCAGACGGACACCTACAACGTGCATGGCGAATCCATTATTCGCAATCTCAAGTACGGCATTTTCGCCGCCCGCGCGCTGGGGCATGCTATGCAGGTCGGGTACCTTCCGGACACCTTTGGCCACAATGCTCAGATGCCCACCATTTTGCAGGGCTGCAATATCGACAATATCGTCTTCTGGCGCGGTATCGATCACGACAGACAAGCGAAAAGCAGCCAGTTCCTCTGGCGCGCGCCGTCTGGGGCGACCGTTATCGCCTGCGCGATGGCATTCGGTTATGGCGCAGCTAAAAACATGCGTTCAGACGCGAGCCATCTGCAGGGTAAAATCTTCCCGATGGTCAATCTCCTGCGTTCACGGGCCGGTATAAACGACCTGCTCCTGCCCTGCGGCGGCGATCAGGTCTGCATCGACCCGGCGCTGCCGAAAATTCTGCAGGTCGCCAGCGCACACTCTCCCGATGGAGATCGATACGTTATTAGTTCGCTGGAGCGCTACGTCGACATTCTTCGCGCGCAGCATGAACAGTTTGAACGGTGGGACGGGGAGCTGAAATCGCCGCGCTACACCCGCATCCATAAAACGATCGGATCCGTGCGCTACGACATCAAAAAGAAAAATGATGAAATCGAGCAGTTCATCCTGCGGCGGCTGGAGCCGACAATCGCCATGGCGCGCCATCAGGGGATTCCGGTCAACCTCTCGGTGGTCGATACGCTCTGGAAGAAGCTGTTGCGAAGCCATGCCCACGACTCTATCGGCGGCTGTAATAGCGATACCACCAACCGCGACATACTGCATCGGCTGGAGCAAACCGAACAGCTGTGCCACAGCCTGTGGAACCTGGTGGTAAAAACCCTGGCCGCCGCCTGCGCTCAGGAAAATGGCCTGCTGATTTTCAACCCGCTGGGCACCCCAACGCAGCGCGTAGTGATAACCACCCTGTATAGCCGTGCTGATAATATCGCCCTGACGTATCAGGGGCATCCCATCCCTTTCGACGTCCTGAAAAGAGACATTCTGCCCGGCGGAACGGCGATCTCCCTTAGCGCTGAAGGCGAATGTGAAACGCCCCTTCCTCCCTATTATCGCTGGCACGTTGCTGTGAAGACACCGGTTCTGCCGCCGGTCGGCTATCTCAGCGTTAACGTTAAGGATGACCCGGCGCCTTTCCAGCAGCAGGAACAGACAAAGGGCAGCGAGATAGAGAATGCGCATTATCGATTAACGCTGGACGCCGGAACGCTCACCCTGCACGACAAACGCAGCGGCAGATGCATTCCCTCTTTCTTTACTCTCGAAGACTGCGCGGATGCGGGCGACAGCTACGATTTCTCACCGCTTGCGGGCGACACGCCGACGCGGTGCGACCAGTTCACGCTCGTCGACTGCCTGAAAACGCCGCTTGTCGAAAAGCTGATTGTGGAAGCCACCCTGCTTCTTCCGCCGGATCTCGCAGACCGTCAAGAAAATGCCCGAACGCCGTTATCCCTTCGTCTGGCGTGTGAATTACGCGATCACGATCCGAACCTGTATGTGGACAGCTCGCTGGAAAACAGCCACTGCGATCACCGGCTACGTTTGCTGATTAACAGCGATATTCACACCCGCCACGCAATCGCCTCGCAGCCCTTCGCGATAATCGAGCGCGAAACGGGGTCTCACGCTGAAGAGTGGCAGGAACACTATCGCGAAATGCCCGTGGATATCGAAACCAGCGAGGGAATCATTGCAGTTGCGGAAGCGGGCAAAGCGCTGGTGGTGAATAGCCGCGGCATGAAGGAGTTTCAGATAATCGGCGACGCACCGGCTACGGTTGCCCTGACGCTGTTTAAATCAACGGGCGTGCTGGGACGCAGCGATCTCGACTGGCGACCGGGCCGGGCATCCGGCATCAATAATACGGTGGTCGAGACCCCCGATGCCCAGTTGCTGAAACCGTTGCGCTTCTCCTTCACCGTCGCGCTGGCCGATAGCGCCGATCACCTCACGCTTCGCCAGCTGGAAAATCAGACAGCGGGACAGCCCTTCACCTATCAACGGCAAACGCTGCACACGCTCGATCACCGTCTTGAGCGCTTTTCGTTGCGTCTGCCCGACCGCAGGCTTCCGGCAGAATTCTCATTATTGTACCTGCCGGAGCCGCTCATCCTCTCTGCCTTGCCCCATGCGCAGCAGTCGCAGGGTACGGTCGTTCGCGTGTTTAACGCCGGCACGGAGCCCGTTCCCGTCCCGGCAAGCCTGGAGGGGTTTCGTCAGATCAACTATCTGGAAGAGCCGGTGCAGCCGGTAACGGCTATTCCCCCTTTCGCGACCTGCGATTTTTTAATGGAGGCTTAATATGAACCTGCTTGCATTGACGCATCCCGATCTGGTTTTTATCAACCCGCCGCACCGTTCGCCTGAAGCGCTAATACGCTGGCTCGCCGAACCGCTCGCCAGGCAAAAAATCATCAGTGATGAAGAAACGTTCATCCAGAGCGTGTTACAACGCGAAAGTGAAGGTCCTACCGCGCTGGGTGAAGCGCTCGCCGTCCCGCACGGTAAAACCGAGGCGGTGCAGCAGGCGGCGTTTTGTCTGGCCCTCTTCGATGACCCGATACGCTGGCCGGGCTGGACGGTGATGAAGAGGTGAGAATGGTTTTCCTGCTCGCCATTCCGCCCGCGGAAGCAGGGAGTACCCATATGCAGCTGCTGACGACGCTGACCTGTTTATTGACGGAAGATCGGGTGCGTGAGCGACTGCTGGCGGCGCGCACCCGGGAAGAGGCGATGTCCGCGCTGAGTGCTGAAGAACCACAAAAACAGGACGATGCTCCTGAACGCTCCTTTCTCATCCCGGCGGTGCTGGGCAGTATCGCAACCGCAGCCTTTTTGCAGGCGGGACTGAGCTGGATCTGCGGGGGGAGTTAAATGAACAGCGCTTAGCACACACCGTGCTGAGCGCTTGTTTTTGTTGAATAATTAATCAGATTTTTCTCGCCCGCCTTTACAATCGCTGAAGCGCCCGTCGTTTGTACTCTCGTCTTTTTACTTTGTTCTGCATCAAATAAATCGCAAACATGTTTGATGCAAATCACTATATGTAGCACTTAAAATGCACGCCGACCCAACATCTTGTATTTATCGTCTACTATTCCAACAACAAGACGGCGCTTACGCTGGCCGGAATTGTGGATAACACGAGCTGGGAACGCGGGAAGTCTTTGGCCTGGCGGGAAATGCGTCCGGTGAATACTTCTCCACCTCTGTGGATAACCTGTTTTTAAAATGGAGTGATCATGACACCGCATGTGATGAAACGTGATGGCTGTAAAGTGCCGTTTAAATCAGAGCGCATCCAGGAAGCCATTCTGCGTGCAGCTAAAGCAGCGGGAGTCGATGACGCAGATTACTGCGCCACCGTCGCAGAAGTCGTTAGCAGCCAGATGAATGAACGCAGCCAGGTTGATATCAACGAGATCCAGACCGCGGTTGAGAACCAGCTCATGGCAGGACCTTACAAGCAGCTGGCGCGCGCCTACATTGAGTACCGCCACGATCGAGACGTGCAGCGCGAGAAGCGCGGCCGCCTGAACCAGGAGATCCGTGGCCTGGTGGAGCAGACCAACTCTGCGCTGCTCAATGAAAACGCCAACAAAGACAGTAAAGTGATCCCCACCCAGCGCGACCTGCTGGCCGGTATCGTCGCCAAACACTATGCCCGTCAGCATCTGCTGCCGCGCGACGTGGTCTCGGCGCACGAGCGCGGCGAGATCCACTACCACGATCTCGACTATTCGCCGTTCTTCCCGATGTTCAACTGCATGCTGATCGATCTGAAAGGCATGCTGACCCACGGCTTTAAAATGGGTAACGCGGAGATTGAACCGCCTAAGTCGATCTCCACGGCTACCGCGGTCACGGCGCAGATCATCGCTCAGGTCGCCAGCCATATTTACGGCGGCACCACCATTAACCGCATTGACGAAGTGCTGGCCCCGTTCGTGACGGCGAGCTTCAACAAGCACCGTAAAACCGCCGAAGAGTGGCAGATTCCGGACGCGGACGGCTATGCGCATTCCCGTACCGAGAAAGAGTGCTACGACGCCTTCCAGTCGCTGGAATATGAGGTGAACACGCTGCACACCGCCAACGGCCAGACGCCGTTTGTAACCTTCGGCTTTGGGCTGGGCACCAGCTGGGAATCACGCCTGATCCAGCAGTCGATCCTGCGCAACCGTATTTCCGGCCTCGGCAAAAACCGTAAAACCGCCGTGTTCCCGAAACTGGTGTTCGCGATTCGCGACGGCCTGAACCACAAGTTTGGCGACCCGAACTACGACATCAAACAGCTGGCGCTGGAGTGCGCGAGCAAGCGCATGTACCCGGACATCCTGAACTACGATCAGGTCGTCAAAGTCACCGGTTCGTTTAAAACGCCAATGGGCTGCCGCAGCTTCCTCGGCGTGTACGAGGATGAAAACGGCGAGCAGATCCACGACGGGCGCAATAACCTGGGCGTCATCAGCCTCAACCTGCCGCGCATCGCGCTGGAGGCAAAAGGTAATGAAGCTGAATTCTGGAAACTGCTGGATGAGCGCCTGCAGCTGGCGCGTAAGGCGCTGATGACCCGCATTGCGCGCCTCGAAGGGGTCAAAGCCCGCGTGGCGCCGATCCTCTATATGGAAGGGGCCTGCGGCGTGCGCCTGAAGGCGGACGATGACGTATCCGAGATCTTCAAAAACGGCCGCGCGTCGATTTCGCTGGGCTACATCGGCATCCACGAGACCATCAACGCCCTGTTTGGCGACACGCACATGTACGACAGCGAAGCCCTGCGTGAGAAAGGCATCGCCATCGTTCAGCGCCTGCGCGACGCGGTAGACCAGTGGAAAGAGGAAACCGGCTACGGTTTCAGCCTGTACAGCACCCCAAGCGAGAATCTGTGCGACCGCTTCTGCCGTCTGGACACCGCCGAATTCGGGATTGTGGAAGGCGTGACCGATAAAGGGTACTACACCAACAGCTTCCACCTCGACGTCGAGAAAAAGGTGAACCCGTACGACAAGATCGACTTCGAAGCAGCGTATCCACCGATCGCCAGCGGCGGCTTCATCTGCTACGGCGAGTACCCGAACATTCAGCACAACCTGAAGGCGCTGGAGGACGTGTGGGACTATAGCTACCAGCACGTGCCGTATTACGGGACCAACACGCCAATTGATGAGTGTTACGAGTGCGGCTTCACCGGTGAGTTTGAATGTACCAGTAAAGGCTTCACCTGCCCGAAATGCGGCAACCACGATGCGGCTCGCGTCTCCGTGACCCGTCGCGTATGCGGCTATCTCGGCAGCCCGGACGCCCGTCCGTTTAACGCCGGCAAACAGGAAGAAGTGAAGCGCCGCGTGAAGCATCTGGGAAATGGGCAGATCGGTTAATCCGCTGCCACGTTAATGCCCGGTGGCGCTGCGCTTACCGGGCCTACGGACCGCTCTCTTTTGTAGGCCGGGTAAGCGCAGCGCCACCCGGCGTGGTTATTCGCAATGAACTATCACCAGTACTACCCTGTCGACATCGTCAACGGCCCCGGCACCCGCTGCACCCTGTTTGTTTCAGGCTGCGTCCACGAATGCCCCGGCTGCTACAACAAAAGCACCTGGCGACTCAATTCCGGCATGCCGTTCACCGCGGAGATGGAAGATAAAATCATCAACGACCTGAACGATACGCGCATCAAACGCCAGGGGATCTCGCTCTCCGGCGGCGATCCGCTGCACCCGCAAAACGTGCCGGATATGTTGAGGCTGGTGAAGCGCATTCGCGCAGAGTGTCCGGGAAAAGATATCTGGGTCTGGACGGGCTACAAGCTGGATGAACTGAATGCGCAGCAAATGGAAGTCGTGGATCTGATTAACGTGCTGGTCGACGGCAAGTTCGTGCAGGATTTAAAAGACCCGGCGCTCATCTGGCGCGGCAGCAGCAACCAGGTTGTGCATCATTTGCGTTGATCAAAGGCGGATATTATCCATCCGCCCTTACCTCAAAAACGACTCAAACTCTCCATTGCCACCGCCTTAAACCCGGCGAAATCCCCGCAGCTACAGAGCCGTGACATCGCCCGCTCGCGCAGGAAAGTGACGAAAATATCGTAAATCGCCATCGCCTCTTCGTACTCACTTTTGCTGATGGCGAGCAGGAAGATAACGTGCGCAGTTTCGTCGCCCCACTGCACGCCGTGCGGGGCGAGCACGGTGTAGACCACCGTTTTCTGCGCCAGCAGGCCGAGGGAGTGCGGCAGCGCGATGCCGTCGCCGAGCATGGTGCTGACAATAGCTTCACGTTCAACAACCGAATCCAGAAACTCCGCACCGACAAAGCCCTCTGCTTCAAGCTGTTCACACAGCTCGCGGAAGAGCGTCTGCTGATCGATAGGCTTGTCGATAATGCGGAAATGGGCCGCGTCGAAGTATTTATCCAGCATCCACGGGCGGGTGCGGTCCACCAGCACCAGTTTGCCAATCTGCTCTAACTGGTAGTCGGTCGGGAACGGGGCGATCATCACCACCGGTTTCGACTTTTCGCTGACGCGGGCGGTCGCGATCACAAAATCTTCGCTAATGGTTTCTGCCAGCTCGTACTCGCGCAGGGTGAGCGTGCGCGTCACCTCAATCTGCGGGTATTTACGCTGCAGTACCGCCTCAATCATGCGGACCATGGCATTACCGGCGTCGCATACCAGCAGCACGCGCGGCTGACGCTGGTAGCCGATGTTGTAGTGGCGCTCAAGCCCGACGCCAATATGCAGCACCAGGAAGCCAATCTCGTTTTCGCTGATCACATACGGCGTGTATTTGCCCCAGCTCGACACCGCCGCCAGCGTCATGTCCCACGCCATCGGGTAGTGCTGCTTGATGTTATCCAGCAGCGGATTGGGGATCATGATTTGATACCGCACGCGGGTGATCATGGTTTTGATGTGCGTGAGCAGGTCCGCGTGCAGCTGCGCGTCGCTGAGCAGGTTGTAGTTATAGTGAGTGTTGATATAGCGCAGGATGTAGTTGACCAGCGCCTCGTCGTCGTCAGCGTTAATGGCGCTGGGCGCGATCTCCTGAATCTGCCGCGCCGCAATGTGCACGCACAGCCAGCTCTCCTCCGACGGCGAAAGCGCCTTGCCCGCCAGCTGCTGGAGGGTGACCGCGATATCCTTCGCCGCCTCGCGCACGTTCTCTTCCACGTCTTCGGCATGGAATTCCGGCAGCGGGTAACCTTCGCTGATGCGACGTACCGACACCGCGCAGTACAGGCGCAGGAACAGCTCGCCTTCATCGGTCAGGCGAATGTGGTGACGGGTCAAGGCGTCGTGCAGCACCGGCACCATCTGCTCCGCCACGCCCGCATTCAGCGCCACGTCGGTCACCAGCGGGTTCAGGCTGTCCTGCTGCGCCAGCTCCCAGAGCAGATCGGTCAGGCAGGCGCGGGTCGACATCTCGCTGCCAAACAGCTTCATGCCGTGGCGTGGACGGGTTTCCAGCGTCAGGTTGTAGCGATGAAACCACTCGCGCACCTCCGCCATATCGCTTTGCAGCGTGGCGCGGCTGACGAACCATTCGTCCGCCAGATCCTCCAGCTTAAGAGAAAACGCCGAGGTCAGAAAACGCACCACCAGATAATGCACGCGCTCCGGCCCGGTCCGCGGGATACGCAGCGCGCGCGGGTGGGATGCCTGAAGCTGCTGATAGCGCTCGGCATCCTCAATTTTGAGCTGGTAGCCGTTGCCCCGGCTCAGGATGAACTGCGCGCCGTGGCTGGCCAGCAGCGCGTTCAGGGCAGTGATGTCCGCACGGACGGTTCGCGTGGAGACCGACAGCCGCTGCGCCAGCTCGTCCTGCGGCAGCGTCTCGTTTTGCAACAGGTCGAAAAGTTGCGCCAAACGTTGGTTCGGAAATCGCACGTCGTTGTCCTCTTACGGCTTAAGGTGAAATGACCATCTGGGATGGGCTGCCGACCGGGGTATAGTCTGGCTCAAAGCTCAATTTCCCGTCCTGCGCCACGCGGAAGCGGGTAATGTTGTCGCTGCGCTGGTTCATGACGTACAGCCAGCGCCCCTGCTTATCGAGCGTCAGGGTGCGCGGGTAGTCACCGCGCGTCCACACATCGTCCTGATGCGTCAGCGTGCCCTCCGCCGTTACGGTAAAGTGCCCGATGCTGTTATGCAAACGGTTAGCCACATACAGCTGCTTACCGTCGGCGCTTAATGCGAGCCCGGCAGCAAAGCTGGTGCCTTTGTAACCTTCCGGCAGGGCAGAAACCGTTTTACCCTCTTTCAGGGTGCCGTTGGTATTCACGGTATACCGGGTGAGCGTAGACGCCTCTTCGTTAATCAGCCACAGGGCATCGCCCTTCGGCGTAAAGACAAAGTGGCGCGGCCCGGCGCCTTTCGAGGAGGCGCTGATAAACGGCGGATCGTTCGGCGTCAGCTTTCCTGTCCGATCGTCAAAGCGGTATTGGTAGATGCGATCCAGCCCAAGATCGGTGGAAAACACGTATTTCCCGCTCGGATCGGCGGCAATCATATGCGCATGGGGGCCGTTATGATCGCTGATCGCGAAGCTGCCCTCCGCAGCGGCTTCCGGCTTCGCCGCGCCCGGTTCGCCTTGATCCTGATGTGTGTCCGTGGCGTCACCCAGGCTGCCGTCTGCTTTAACGGGCAGCACCGCGACGGTTCCGCTGACATAGTTCGCCACCAGCAGATGCTGGCCGTTCGGCGTCAGGGAGAGATACACCGGCCCGGCACCGCCGGAAGCCACCTGACTGAGCTCGCTCAGCTCACCGTTATCGCCGACGCGCAGCGCCTGCACCACGCCCTGCTCCACTTCGCTTGCCAGATACAGCGTTTTGCCGTCCTGTGATAGGGTCAACTGCGCCGCATTCGGCAGTTTGCTTACCCGCGTTTTATCGTTCAGCGCGCCGGTTTGCGGGTTAACAGTAAAACGGTACAGCCCTTCACCGTTTGGATTATAGGTACCCACCCAGGCGTATTGCGTCTGGGCGACAGCGGCGGTGGCGAACATTGAGAGTGAAGCGACAAGCAAGGTACGGGTGTGCATGGTGGCTCCTGTATAGGTGTGAGTTCTACTTCACCAGCTTCTTCGTCATCGCCAGCAGGGTACGCACATCTTCCGGACGCGTATCGCCGCTGGCTTTGTCGATAATCGAGCTGTAGATATGCGGGATGATTTTGCTCACGCCCGCGTCGAGGGCGATCTGCAGGATCTCCTCATAGTTTTCCAGATCGATACCTCCGGTCGGCTCCAGCCAGAAGTCGTGACGGGCGCAGGCTTCCGCCACCGCTTTGTACTCGTCACGGCACTTCAGGCCGCCCATCGGGAAGTATTTGATAGAGCTGCCGCCGAAATCTTTCAGCAGAGCAATCGCCGTTTCCACCGGCACAATGCCGTCCGGTGCCGCGCTGCTCAGCGGGCCGGTGGAGATTTTCACCATCCCGACGGTACCGGTCGGAGAGACCAGACCGTTGACCACGGAGTCATTTTGCCCCAGCAGCGCGCGGCTGGTGGCCACGCCGGTAAAGACCTGGTTAACGTGCTGCGGCTGCACCTGGCGGGAGATCTCGCTCACCATCGCCGACTGGTTCGGATCGCCCGCGCCCAGGCCAACGGAGAGCGCGTTATCAATCAGCTTCGCGTATTCGCGCATATCGGCAACGGCGCTCGCCACGTCCGGGTAATTTTTGGAGAGCACGCCCACCAGCACGTGGCCTTCCGCCGCCTCGTAGATGGCGCTGGCGTTGGCCTTTGAGCCAGCCAGCACGTTCAGACAGACGCGGTCACGGTAAAAGTTGGGAGTCAGTTTCATGCGTTTTTCTCCTGTCCTAATATTTCACTAATGCGGCGGTACACAATGTTCAGCTGGTCAGCGTTTACGCTGCGCACGTCCGCTTCGATAATCCCTTCGTTGGCCTTGTAGCCACGGAAGTAAATGGCGTACTCGCCCTGCTTGAGCTTCGCCACCAGGTCCCCCGTGCCGAGGCCGGTGGTGGCTTCGTCAAACTTAATCTCGGTGCGGGCGATGTCGCGTCCGGCGCTGTCCCAGACCACGCGCGCGGTCACACCGTTCAGGGTGTTGAGCGCCTCGATAAACGGCGTCATTTTCGCCACCATCTCGGCACCGCTCTCTTTGGTGGCCGTCAGATAGTGTTCGATGGCGCAGGTCAGGCCAAGAATGCCCTCTTTACCCACCTTCATGGCGCGGCCAATCCCCGCCGTCTGGCGCTTCACCCACTCAACGTACTGGGTCTTGCCGATCACCAGCCCGCTGGTGGGGCCTTCGATCGCCTTCGCGCCGCTGTAGATCACCAGGTCCGCGCCGGCGCGGTAGTACGCGTGCAGATCTTCTTCCGCCGCGGCATCGACGATGAGCGGCAAGTCGTGTTTACGTGCGACAACCGCCGCCTGCTCGACGCTGAGCATGCTTTTCTGCACGCAGTGGTGAGATTTGATGTACATGATCGCCGCCGTGCGCGGGGTAATCGCCGCCGCCAGCTGATCGGCGGAACATTCGTTGGCGTAGCCCGCTTCCACCAGCCTGCCGCCGCCCAGCGCCACCATGGTGCCCACCGGCGCGCCAAAATTCACGTTGTGGCCTTTCGGCAGGACGATCTCGTTGTTCTCAATCGGGGTCACGTGCAGGTTTTCCAGCAGCCAGTCGCTGTCTTTCACCAGCACCGCGGCCACGGACTGGGCAATGCCCGCCGACGCGCAGGAGACCACCGTCGCCCCTTCCACGTCCAGCAGCTTCGCGATGTACTCCCCGGTTTTATTGACCAGATCCTTCATCTCGAAATAGTGATTCATGCCGTCCATCGCCGCCTGCACCACCTCCGGGCGCGGCGTGGAGACGCCCAGCGCCGTCATGCGGCCAGAGGTGTTGATAACCTGCTTTAAGCGGTACTTCTCATAAATCGAAGGCATGTTCCGTGCTCCCTTGTTCAGTCATGTAGCCCTTGCCCGCGCGGATCGCGGCAAGCGGCACCAATATGTGTTCAGCCTGCAGGCTGTCGTTTTCGACATCCGTCAGCACCGTCGGCTGACGTTTAAGGGTGAACAGCGTCAGGTCGGCATCAAGACCCGGCTGAATGCGGCCTTTACGCGTCAGGCGCAGGCCGTCGGCGGCGTTCGCCGTGACGCAGTCAATCACCTGCGGCAATGACATGCCGATGGCGAGAAACTTCGACATCACGCTCGCCAGCGAGCCGACCGGGCCGTTGATGCGGTTGCGGCAGTAGATATCCGAGCTGATGGTGTGCGGCAGAATGCCCATCGCGATGGCGCGTTTCGCCACCTCAAAGCTGAAGCTCGCCGTGCCGTGGCCGACATCCAGACGCACGCCGCGCTTCAGCGCAGACGTAATGGAGGCGCGCAGCTCGCCGGAGGGCGTCAGAATGCGGTTAGGCTTGCCGTTGTAGCAGTGGGTGATGATGTCGCCGGAGCTCAGCAGCTCGGCAATTTCGTCGAGGTTCGGCGGGTTGTTGCCAATGTGCACCATCAGCGGCAGATCGCCGTTCTCTTTCTGAATGGCTTTGGCGCGCGCCAGCGGCGTGATGCCGTTGTCACCGACCACGCTGCTGCTCATGCGCGCCTTCAGGCCGACGATAAAATCAGGATGGCGTTTCACCGCCTCTTTCACCGCGTCGGCGTCAATATTGGCCATATTGGCCAGCTCGTTCTGGGCAATCAGCCCCACGCGGGAGATGTTCAGCAGGGCAAACACCTCGGTGGAGGCTTTGCGGGTGATGGCGTAGAAATCGTCCACGTCGTCGGCCCCGGTGCTGCCCGCGTCCACCACGGTGGTGACGCCGGTGGCAATGCCCACGCTGTCCGGCTCGTCGTGGTAAATCGGGGAGTTCGGGTAGCAGTGGACGTGGGAGTCAATCCAGCCCGCGCTGACGAACACATCACCGTTAAGCTCAACCGTTTTGCGGGCGGGAGCGTTAATGTCGCCTGTCGCGGCGATCTTCCCGTCCTGAATGGCGATATCGGTCAGGGTATCGTCGGCGAGGCGCGCACGGCGCAGGAGTAGATCAAACATGGGGTTCTCCTGATAAGGCGGGCACCGAAGCGCCCGCGGGTATTAAAGGGCGACCGGGAACAGCCAGCCCAAAATCATTGCGCCGAGGATGGCGCCACCGGTTATCGGCTTCTGCCAGATGTAGAACAGCAACGCGCCTACCAGGGAACCGACGCCGATTGGAATGGAGGCGGTCATGGCGCTGAGGATAATCAACGGCCCGAGGAAGCGGCCGGAGGCGTTACCCGCGCCCATCATCACGTCTGCGCCGTAGGTGGAGTTGCTCTGGTTGATGGTGAACTTACGCGCCAGGATGATGACGTAGCCAATCGCCAGACCAATCACCAGGCCGGTAATCAGCGAGGCAATGAAGTTGGTCACCGGGAACATGATCCCCGCGCCCAGCAGCAGCGCCGGTACGCCGAGGCCCACGCCGGTCTGGATCGCCCCGCCGATATCAAGAATACCTACCAGCGACCCTTCGATAATTCGGGCGAACAGGAAGCTCGCGCCAAATGCCGCCACCGCGCCGTAAACGCCGGTATCAATGCCCGCTTTCAGCATCGCCACGAAGGCCACTTCGTTAAACGCGCCGATGCCGTAGAGGTAGTACATGTGCGTCCCGGCAAACACGCCGGAGGAGAGCAGGCCAACGAAGATCGGGAACGACCAGTCGGCATACCAAAAACCTTTATTCTGTTCCATTTAGAGGCTCCTGTTATTTACCGCTGAGCGAGTTGTGGATCATGTCGAGCCAGTTCGGCACGGTCAGATGGAAGGATTCGATCATCTTCATGTCGAAGCCGCGGAAGAAGCCGCTCAGCACGAAGAGCAGAACGATCGCCGCCATCATCACTTTGGTGACGTGGTTCCAGCCGCTCTCCTCCACGCCTTTACCGATCAGAATACCCAGTACCAGACCCGGTACGGCGTTACCCATGATCAGCTGTGCCGCGCCGCCAAAGATGGTGGCCCAGAAGCCCGATTTTTTACCCGCGTCGATGGCCGCCAGCCAGAAGATCACCGGCATCACGGTGTTGACCAGCAGGTTCGCGGCAGGCACCAGCACCTTCACGGCGGTGACCTGAAGCGCTGCGGGCACGGAGGAGGCGGTCAGGTTAAGGAAGGTCACGACAATCATGCCGATGATGCCGCAGGCAATCGCCATTTTGCGCGGGTCATGCAGCGTTTCACCGACGTTACGGTTTTTGATCATCAGCGCGGCAGCACCCCAGTTTGGGATGATGCGGTGGTCAACGTCCTGTGTGAAGGCACCTGCGGCCACGGAAGAGGCCCAGGCGTTAAAGAAGAAACCTAACCCAAAGGAGAAGTGGGACGCCGGATCCCCTTCGCAGGAGTTCAGTTCCCCCAACGTACGAAACGCGCCCATACCCTGAGTGGTAGGCGCATGAAACATGCGTGCAGCCCCGGCCCCGACACCGACGCCTACCAGGCCGCCGATGATGAGCGATTTTATTAATATAATTAAGAACATCAGTCTGCCCTTTTATGAATAATCAGCGTTGCGTGACGAAATCCACCTGGTCGAGATTGATGGCTGTCACGTTGACGGTCACATCCAGCTCCACGCTGTAGGTGCGTCTTTCCCGGCGCAGAAAGAAGAACAGAAACGCTTCTTTTCGCACCGCTTCTTGCGCCTGAACAACCTGCACATCCTGTGGCTCAATACGCAGTAAGATATGCGGTGAGGCTTTCATCACCGCGGCCTGAACGTGGTTGAGCGCGTCGGCAAAGGCGCGCGCTTTGGCGTCGCCCTTCCCCTTCACTCTCACCGTGGTTGTGAACTGTTCTTTCATGCTTATGCGCCGTATTTTTTCTGCCACGCCTGTACCAGACGCTCGCCCAGCTCTTCTTTATCCATAAAGCCAAAGCCCAGCACGTTGCAGCCTTCGTTGATGGCGGTGACGCCTTCATCCACGGAACGCATACCGTATTTGGCTTTGTAGCCATATTTGGTCTGGGCGGTGATGGCACCCGCGCCGCCGCTGCCGCAGAAGGAGATGCCGAAGGTGGCGTTTTCTGCTTTCATCACGTCGCCGAGCT
Organism: Enterobacter sp. FB; assembly: GCF_000805795.1. Lineage (NCBI taxonomy): Bacteria > Pseudomonadati > Pseudomonadota > Gammaproteobacteria > Enterobacterales > Enterobacteriaceae > Enterobacter > Enterobacter sp. FB. The sequence goes on from NZ_JSZC01000004.1 coordinate 218,294, forward strand.
TCATGTCTGCCGCCATGCCCGGTACGACAACCGCGCGTCCACCTGCTTTTTCCACACCGGCCGCCACCTTCTGACCTTTACCCAGGCGATCGCCAATCACGACTGTAATCTGTTCCATGTGTTGCTCCTTAAAGGTTGTCTTTCGCGACTTCAAAGTGAACGGAGAGCAGCCAGGCTTCTTCATCAGGAAGGTTGCCAAACTGCGCCACCACTTCACGGGCAAGCCGCATTGAATCCGGTGAAATTTCGTCAAACAGCTCTGCTTCAACCTCCGGCAGCGGCTCGCCGGTCACGGACCGGTGCGCCATGGCGCGCACGTGGGAAGTAAGCATCTGCTCCTGTACCGCATTGGGGATGATGTTGTTCCGGGCCAGCAGGGCATAAACCTGCTGCAGCATGGTGTTCGCGAGCTGTTCTGTTTGCTCCGCCTGTTCCCCAACGTCGTTCATTACCGCTCCGTTAATCACTGGTCTTACCCCGTTAATGGCTCTGGAATAAAACTAACGTTGGGGGGGAATTGTTTGTAGCGAGTTGTTTTCCACTTCGAAGTGGAAAGGGGAGCCGCAGCAGTGATCTGTGCCACATAAATACGGTGAATCTGGATTAATCACGGCATTTGCGTGATTAATATCACGTATTCCAGCGGCAAAACGCGCGCCGGGGAAACGAAAACGTTCAGGCGTGGTGACGCAAAAATGTGATGGCGATAGGGTTTACTTATTACCGCGCAAAAAAACGGGGGACATTGGCCCCCGCTGATTATTTGTCAGATGCGCGATCGGTTAACGGTATTTCTTGTGATACGTATTACGGGTCGTCACAAACTGCTCGGCCGCCGCCTGGGCTTCCTTCACTTTGCCTTCGTTAGCGAGCTTCAGCGCGCCGTCGATCTGGCCGACCAGCACGTCAAAGCCGTGGCGGTAGTCTTTCATCTCTGCACTGTCTGCCGCTTTGCTTTCCAGTTTAGGAGGCGTCGCTTTTTGTGCGTCCAGCGCCGCTTCACGCATTTTGGTCAGCGCGTCTTTCATTTCCGCCGCATTGTCGGTTTTCTGCACCACCTTCAGGTTTTGCCCGAGGATGCCCATGTCGTCTTCAAGATCGGCAGCAAACGCAGAAGAGCCAAGAACCAGCGTTGAAGCCGCGACGATCGCTAACAGATGTTTACGCATTGCTCACTTCCTTTTTTATTATTAACAAAACGCTATCTCTATTGTCCGGCGATTTTCATTTCCGAGAGTAATACAGAGCCACACTGTATATTGCTGCGTGTTTCAATATCGTTACCGACCGTAACGATATTGCGCCACATATCCTTCAGATTGCCAGCGATGGTAATTTCGCTCACCGGATACTGGATTTCGCCGTTTTCAACCCAGAAGCCCGCCGCGCCGCGAGAGTAATCGCCGGTGATGCCGCTGACGCCCTGACCCATCAGCTCGGTCACCACCAGACCGGTGCCCATCTCTTTCAGCATCTGCTCAAAGTTGAGGCCCTGCCCGGCAATGCGCCAGTTGTGAATGCCGCCCGCGTGCCCGGTGCTTTTCAGCCCCAGCTTGCGCGCGGAGTAGTTGGTCAGAAGCCACTGGGTCAGAATGCCGTCTTTCACGATGTCACGACGCTCCGTGCGCACGCCTTCGCTGTCGAACGGCGTGGAGGCCAGGCCTTTCAGCAGGTGCGGATGCTCTTCGATGGTGAGCCATTCCGGCAGGATCTGCTTGCCCAGCGAGTCGAGCAGGAAGGTCGATTTACGGTAAACGGAGCCGCCCGCGATAGCGCCCACCAGATGGCCAAACAGGCCGGTCGCCACTTCGTTGGCAAAAATCACCGGCGCTTTCATGGTGGAGAGCTTGCGCGGCGACAGGCGAGACAGCGTGCGTTCGGCGCACTCTTTGCCTACCCACTCCGGAGACTGCAAATCCCCCAGCGCGCGGCCAATGGTGTAGGCGTAGTCGCGCTCCATGTCACCGTTCTCTTCGGCGATGACGCAGCTGGAGAGCGAGTGGCGGGTAGAGCAGTAGCCCTGCAGCATGCCGTGGCTGTTGCCGAAGACTTTGATGCCGTAGTGGCTGTTAAAGCTGCCGCCTTCGGTATTGGTGATGCGCTTGTCGGCCTGCAGGGATGCCTGCTCGGCGCGCGCGGCCAGCTCAATCGCTTCGTCCGGCGTCACTTCCGCCGGATGGAACAGGTCGAGATCCGGCGCGTCAAACGCCAGCAGATCTTTATCCGCCACGCCGGCGTAAGGATCCGGTGAGGTATAACGGGCGATATCCAGCGCGGCCTGCACCGTACGGGCGATGGCATCCGGACTGAGATCGGTGGATGACGCACTGCCTTTGCGATTCTGGTGATATACCGTGATACCCAGCGCGCCGTCGCTGTTGAATTCAACATTCTCCACTTCGCCATAGCGGGTGCTCACGCTAATGCCGGTGGTTTTGCTGACCGCCACTTCGGCGCCATCTGATTTTTCTGAAGCAAGCATCAGCGCGGTGGAGACGGCTTCTTCCAGAATCTTACGCTGCGCTTCAACTTGTGAGGTTACTTTCATCGCAAATGCCATACTGTAAGAGAGAGTTAACTGAAGTCTAACAGAGAACCGTTTTTCAGTGCGCGTCTTAACTGGTAACATTAGCCTCTTTTTTTAAGGAGCCTGACATGACTAAGCAGCCCGAAGACTGGCTCGACGACGTTCCCGGTGATGACATCGAAGACGAAGATGATGAGATCATCTGGGTCAGTAAAAGTGAAATTAAACGTGACGCCGAAGAGTTAAAACAGCTTGGCGCGGAAATGGTAGAACTGGGTAAAAACGCGCTGGATAAGATCCCGCTCGACCAGGATCTGCGAGATGCCATTGAACTGGCACAGAAAATCAAAAAAGAAGGCCGTCGTCGCCAGCTTCAGCTTATCGGGAAAATGCTGCGTCAGCGCGACGTCGATCCGATCCGCCAGGCGCTGGACAAGCTGAAAAACCGCCACAACCAGCAGGTTGCGCTGTTCCACAAGCTGGAGCAGATCCGCGATCGTCTGATTGAACAGGGTGATGACGCCGTACCGGAAGTGCTGAACCTGTGGCCGGATGCCGACCGCCAGCAGCTACGTTCCTTGATCCGCAACGCGAAGAAAGAGAAAGAAGGGAATAAGCCGCCGAAGTCTGCGCGCCTGATTTTCCAGTATCTGCGCGAGCTGTCTGAGAACGAAGAGTAATCCGTTCCCCTCACCCCGGAGGGGCGAGGGGGAAAAGAACGTAGGCCCGGTAAGCGCTAGCGCCACCGGGCTTTTTTTTACGCTTCGGCGGCCGCTTCCGCTTTCTTCGCCAGCCCGTCCAGCAGCTTCTGATGGATCCCACCAAAACCGCCGTTGCTCATCACCAGAATATGGTCGCCGGGCTGAGCGGCTTTCACCACCATATCCGCGAGCGCATCCACATCCGCGCTCCAGTGCGCAGGCTGGATGCAGGCATCGGCCACTTCCGCCACCTGCCACGGAATATGCTGCGGCTGCAGCAGGAAGACCTCATCGGCACGTCCTAACGACGGCGCGAGATCGTCTTTGCAGATGCCCATCTTCATGGTGTTCGAGCGCGGTTCCAGCACCGCCAGAATGCGCGCGGTACCGCCGACTTTGCCACGCAGGGCGGCAAGCGTCGCCAGAATGGCCGTTGGGTGGTGCGCGAAATCATCATACACCGTGACGCCGTGGGCTTCACCGCGCAGCTCCAGACGGCGGCGGGCATTGATAAACGAGCCCAGCGCATTGGCTGCATCCGCAGGCAGAACGCCCACGTGACGCGCTGCCGCAATCGCCATCAGGCCGTTGTGCATGTTGTGTTCGCCCACCAGGCCCCACTTCACTTCGCCCACTTTTTCGCCGTCGAGCAGCACTTCCCACTCGGAGGCATCGGCGTTGAGTTTCTTCGCCTGCCAGTGGCCCTGCTCGCCCACCAGCTCCTGCTCGCTCCAGCAGCCCATTGCCAGGGTCTGCTTCAGGTTGATGTCGTTTTCCGGCAGGATGATGCGGCCCTGGCCCGGCACGATGCGCACCAGGTGGTGGAACTGTTTCTGAATGGCCTTCAGGTCGTCAAAAATATCCGCGTGGTCAAACTCAAGGTTGTTGAGGATCAGCGTGCGCGGGCAGTAGTGCACGAACTTGGAGCGCTTGTCGAAGAACGCGCAGTCATACTCGTCGGCTTCGATCACAAAGAACGGGCTGTCCCCCAGGCGCGCAGAGACGTCGAAATTACCCGGTACGCCGCCGATGACGAAGCCCGGCTTGTAGCCGCAGGCTTCGAGGATCCAGGTCGCCATGCCCGCGGTGGTCGTTTTGCCGTGGGTACCGGCAACGGCAACCACCCAGCGGTCGCGCAGGACGAAGTCATGCAGCCACTGCGGGCCGGACATGAACGGAATATTGCGTTCCAGTACCGCCTCAACGCACGGATTGCCGCGGGTCATGGCGTTGCCAATAATCACCAGGTCCGGCTCGGGATCCAGCTGGCTGGCATCGTAGCCCTGAATTAAAGCGATGCCCTGTTTCTCCAGAAGTGTGCTCATTGGCGGATACACATTGGCGTCCGAACCTGTCACCTCATGGCCCAGCGAGCGCGCCAGCATTGCCAGTCCGCCCATGAAAGTGCCACAAATCCCCAATATATGAATGCGCATACGTCACTATCCTTCTTCAATGTGGCGCACATTTTACTCACATGTTAGCGGCTGTGAAACGCATTTCAGGTAAATCCGTATGTTGCTGGCGCGATTCACCTCTGCGCTACTATTTGAATATTTGTTAAGATTGTTGGGCTTTAGTCGTTTTAGTGAACATACAATCGCTCTACTCACAAAGATGCAGGGAAAGTGTTATGAAAACGTTAGGTGAATTTATTGTCGAAAAGCAGCACGAGTTCTCTCATGCTACCGGTGAACTCACTGCTTTGCTGTCGGCAATAAAGCTGGGCGCTAAGATCATCCACCGTGATATCAACAAGGCCGGTCTGGTCGATATCCTGGGTGCCAGCGGTGCCGAGAACGTTCAGGGCGAGGTTCAACAGAAACTCGATCTGTTCGCAAATGAAAAACTGAAAGCTGCACTGCGCGCGCGCGACATCGTTGCGGGTATCGCCTCCGAAGAAGAAGATGAAATTGTTGTTTTCGAAGGGTGTGAACACGCGAAATACGTTGTTCTGATGGATCCGCTCGACGGCTCCTCCAACATCGATGTTAACGTTTCTGTCGGTACCATTTTCTCCATCTACCGCCGCGTCACGCCTGTTGGCACGCCGGTGACCGAAGAAGATTTCCTGCAGCCGGGCATTAATCAGGTTGCCGCCGGTTACGTCGTCTATGGCTCCTCCACCATGCTGGTCTACACCACCGGTTGTGGCGTACACGCCTTTACGTACGATCCTTCCCTGGGCGTTTTCTGTCTGAGCCAGGAACGCATGCGCTTCCCGGAGAAGGGCAATACCTACTCCATTAACGAAGGTAACTACATCCGCTTCCCGAACGGCGTGAAGAAGTACATCAAATTCTGCCAGGAAGAAGATAAAGCGACGCAGCGCCCGTACACGTCCCGCTATATCGGTTCTCTGGTCGCTGACTTCCACCGCAACCTGCTGAAAGGCGGCATCTACCTCTACCCAAGCACCGCCAGCCACCCGGACGGGAAGCTGCGTCTGCTGTACGAATGCAACCCGATGGCGTTCCTGGCCGAACAGGCGGGCGGTAAGGCGAGCGACGGTAAAGAGCGTATTCTTGAGATCGTGCCGGAAAGCCTTCACCAGCGCCGTTCGTTCTTCGTCGGCAACAACCACATGGTTGAAGACGTTGAACGCTTTATCCGCGAGTACCCGGACGCGTAATCCCTCTCTTCAGGGGAGCCGATCCGGCTCCCCTGTTCATTTATATATTTTACCGTATAAGTGTTTATAAAAAACACGCTTTAATATTCGCCACTGCTCCTGCATTATTTCCATAACAGTTTGACAGATATTTCGTGGAGCAGAAACGCAATGAAAAATTATTCCCGTGCTAATACCGGCATTGATTTAAATCTTATCCCTGTATTTATTGAAATCGTCCGCTGCGGCAGCATGGCAAAGGCCTCTTTGCGTCTGGAGATGTCACGCCCTGCGGTGAGTCTGGCATTAAAGCGTTTTAATCAACTCTTTGATGAGCCGTTATTTCTCCGCAAAGGCTTATATCTTGAGCCGACTGAAAAAGCACTAGCCTTAACCAGCTCGCTGGAAATATTAATGGGCGAAATTCACGATAATATTGGGGCGCTTAATTCCGCAACGAATAAAACCCCGGCACAGAACGTACCGGGGCTGGGTAATATTATGCCGCGTTCTGAGTCGTCACTTTGAATGATGACATGGCTTCCATCAGCTGACGCGACTGCTCCTCAAGGGAGCGGGTCGCGGCGGAGGATTGCTGCACCAGCGCCGCATTCTGCTGCGCGGTTTCGTCCATCTGGTTTACCGCAATATTCACCTGCTCAATGCCGCGGCTCTGCTCCTGAGACGCGGTCGCAATCTCACGCATCAGTTTGGTCATGCGCAGCACTTCTGTTGCGATCTCATCCATCGTTTCGCCCGCCTGCTGGGCCAGCTCGCTGCCCTCGTTAACGTGGGTTTGCGAATCACTGATAAGAGAACGAATCTCCTTCGCCGCGTCGGCGCTGCGGCTGGCCAGGTTTCGCACCTCGCCCGCGACGACGGCAAACCCGCGCCCCTGCTCGCCCGCGCGCGCGGCCTCTACGGAGGCGTTAAGCGCCAGAATATTGGTCTGGAAGGCAATGCCGTCGATCACGCTCAGGATGTCGGCGATGCGCGCCGAGCTGCCGGAGATATCGCGCATTTTTTCAATCACGTAGCAGACCATTTCGCTGCCGTGATCGGCCGTGTCGGACACCGACTTCGCCAGCTGGTGCGCCTGCTCGGCGTTATCGGCGTTGAGCTTCACCGTGGCGGTGATCTGTTCCATGCTGGCCGCCGTCTGCTCCAGCGACGTGGCGGTGGATTCCGTTCGCTCGGCGAGATCCCGGTTCCCCAGCGTCAGCTCGCGGCTGCCGGTGTCAATCTGCGCGCTGGCATCGCGTACCCGCAGAACCGAGTTCATCAGCGACTGACGCATCTCCTCAATGACCGCGTTAAGGCGGTTAAACTCCTGGCTCGCGGGCGCGGCCAGCGTATGGGTTAAATCGCCCGCCGCCACGTTCTCCAGCTGAGCAATGGAGGCCGAGAGCGGCTTGAGCAGCATATGGCGCAGCGCCAGCCAGGCCAGCACGATAATGCCCGCCGTCAGCAGCGCGGCGACGATAATCAGGATCAGGACGCGGGTTTTGCTCGCCTGCACGGCACTCACTTCCGCCTGACCTCGCGCTTCGCTCCATTTCTGAAACGCCTGCATGTCGTTATCAAACGCTGACGCCAGCGGGATCAGCGTCTTCTCCAGCAGGTCGTAATACCCGTCCGCGCTCTGGTCGTTGAGGGTTTTCAGCATCGGGTTGATCCCCTGCTGGTTATACGCCGCCAGGCTGGCTGCCACTTTATCGAGCAGCTGCTGCCCCTGCTCGTCAGCCACGCCGCCGTCGATCACGCCCTTCAGCGTTTTCTGGGCCAGGGCGACTTCCTGATTAATGTTTTTTACCGCGTTGGCCGCATCGTCCAGCATGCCGATTTCCATCATGCGGACGGCCTGACCCGCTTCATTGCGCGCGCGCAGGATCAGCGTATAGCCTGAATTAAGCTGCACCATCTGCTCACCCTGAAGGTGATTAATGCGCTGCAGCGAAGAAGAACTCTGTGTGAGGGCATAAATGCCAATGCCGCTGACAATCAGCAGCAGAAGGGTCATAACGGCCAGTAAAGAGAGCAAGCCGGTACGAATCGATAGCGTTTTCAGCATGATATTATTTCCGGTAGCGAGATATTTCTGGGCATAAAAAAAGAGTATCGGCCGCTACCGGAAAATGTTTAGACTTTCAGCATGTTATCGCTCTGTTACCGATGTGTTCACGCGGGTAACAGGCGAGCTTTGACGGTTCTCCCAGAGCACCGTCAGGCCGCGCTGCAGGGCAATAAAAATAAACAGCAGAATGCCGATGGCGATCTTCGTCCACCAGGAGCTGAGCGTGCCGTCAAAGTTGATATAGGTCTGGATCAGCCCCTGAATCGCCACGCCGAACAGCGTCCCCAGCACCGTACCCACGCCGCCGCTGAGCAGCGTGCCGCCGATGACCACAGAAGCAATCGCATCCAGCTCCACGCCAACGCCTGCAAGGGCATAGCCCGCCTGGGTATACACCGAGAAGACGATCCCCGCCAGCGTCGCCAGGCCGGTCGAGAGCATATAGATGCGGATGGTGGTGCTGCGGGTCGAGATCCCCATCAGGTTGGCCGACGTGGCGTTGCCGCCGATGGCGTATACCTGATTGCCAAACCGGGTGCGGTGGGCAAGGAAGATGCCAATCACTACCACGCCCAGCATCAGCAGCCCCATCGCGCTCAGGCGGCCGCCGCCGGGGATTTTCCACGCCAGGCTGGAGAGCGTGTCGTACACCGGATGGTTAATGGGAATCGACTCTTCCGACACCAGGTAGCTCACCCCGCGCAGGAAGAACATCCCCGCGAGGGTAATGATAAATGCCGGAATTTTTAACGCGTCGATCAGCAGCCCCATAAAGGCGCCAAACGCGCAGCCCATCGCCAGCACCAGCGGGAACGCCAGCAGCGGTGAGATGCCCCAGAAGCCGATCGCTTTCGCGAGGAACACGCCCGTAAACGCGATCACCGAGCCGACGGAGAGGTCGATCCCGCCGGAGAGGATCACAAAGGTCATGCCGACGGCGATGATGCCTAAAAAGGCGTTATCGGTCAGGATATTGCAGATCACGCGCGTCGAGGCAAACCCCGGGAACTGGGTCAGGCAGTAGAGATAGCCCAGCACAAACACGCCCAGCGTGATCATTAACGGCAAATTACGTTTTATCATGGCCACGGATCCCCTTAATGATGCTGACAAAGCGCGGCGACTGGACGATCAGCACGCAGAGCACGACCACCGCTTTCACCACCTGGTTGAGTTCCGGCTGGAATCCCGAAAGCAGGATCCCGGTGTTCATGCCCTGAATGATCAGCGCGCCGATCGCCGAGAGCAGCAGGTTAAAGCGCCCGCCCATCAGCGACCCGCCGCCGATGACCACCGCCAGGATCGCATCCAGCTCCAGCCAGAGCCCGGCGTTGTTGGCATCGGCTCCGCGAATATCCGCCGCGACGATCACGCCGGCGATGGCGGCGCAAATACCGCTCAGCACGTAGGTCAGCATCACCATCAGCCGCGTGTTGACCCCGGCGTTGCGCGCGGCGCGGATGTTGATCCCGACGGCCTCAATGAACATGCCCAGCGCCGTTTTGCGGGTGAAAAGCCAGAACACCACGAGCGTCACCAGGGCAATCATCACCGGCGTCGGGAAGAACAGAAGGTTGCCGCTGCCGAGCCACGCCAGGCTCGGCGAGTTAAAGGTGACAATCTGTCCGGAGGTAATTAGCTGCGCGACGCCGCGCCCGGCCACCATTAAAATGAGCGTGGCGACAAAGGGCTGGATTTTCAGCACCGCCACCAGAATGCCGTTCCATAATCCGGCCAGCACGCCAGTGCCTAAGGCCGCCAGCAGGACCACCGGCAGGCTATGCCCGGCCACGGTCATGGAGGCTGCCGTAGCCCCGGCGATAGCCATCACCGCGCCGACGGAGAGATCAATCCCGCCGGTGGCGATGACCAGCGTCATCCCGATGGCCAGCAGCGCCACGGGCGCGGCGCGGTTTAAAATGTCTATCGGGCTGCCAAACAGGCGGCCATCCTGCACGATAATCTGGAAGAAATGCGGCGCGACCAGGCTATCCACCAGTAAAACCACCAGCAGCGCCGCGATTTGCGGCGTGCCGGTCGGCCAGCTGAAGCGGCGCTTTGACTCACCGGTTTGCGAAAGCGAACGGGACATCACGATTCACTCCTTATGCCGCGATGGCATTCATGATCGCCGGAACGGACAGCTTATCCAGCGGGATCTCTGCCACCTGTTTACGATCGCGCATGATGATGACGCGATCGGCATAGCCCACCAGCTCTTCCAGCTCGGACGAAATGACCAGCAGGGCCAGACCGTCTGCGCACAGGGTTTCGATAAGCCGGATAATTTCGGCGTGCGCCCCTACGTCAATGCCGCGGGTCGGTTCGTCGAGGATCAGGAACTGGGGTTTGGTCAGCAACCAGCGGGAGAGCAGCACTTTCTGCTGGTTACCACCGGAGAGGAACTCAATGGGCTGTTCCGCGCTCGGGGTGCGGATGCCGAGCTGGCGGATAAAGCGCTCAGCAATGGCGTTCTGCTCTTTGCGTGGGATCGGCCGCAGCCAGCCGCGCTGCGCCTGAAGCGCCAGAATGATATTTTCCCGCACCGAGGCGGCGGCAATGATGCCGTCCGTTTTCCTGTCTTCCGGGCAGAAACCCACCCCCAGGCAGGAGGCCTGATGCGGCGATCGCAGGGTTTGCGGTTTGCCCTTGATCAGCGCGCTGCCGCTGTCGGCGGGCTTGATCCCGAAGATCACCTCGGCGGTCTCGGTACGCCCCGAGCCCAGCAGGCCCGCCAGCCCGACAATTTCGCCCGGCCGCACCTCAAGGTTAAACGGCGAGATGACCCCTTTTTTGCCGTAATCGCTGAACGCGGCGACCGGCTTCTCGCTCAGCAGCGTGCGGCCCGCGCGCTGAAGGGCGTTGGTCTCCAGCTCGCGGCCCAGCATCATTTTGACCAGCTCGATCTGCGGCAGCTCGCGGGTTTCACGGCAGCCGACAAAGCTGCCGTTGCGCAGCACCGTAATGCGATCGCTCACCTCATACACCTGATCGAGGAAGTGGGTAACGAAGATCAGGCTGACGCCCTGATCGCGCAGCTGGCGCATCAGGGTAAAGAGCATTTCCACCTCCTGGGTATCGAGGCTGGCGGTGGGTTCGTCGAGGATCAGCACCTTTGCCGAGAGATCGATCGCGCGGCAAATGGCGACGATCTGCTGCATCGCCACGGAAAAGCGGTTCAGCGGCTCGCGGACGTCGAGAGAGAAGCCGTAGGATTCCATCAGCTTTGTCGCCCGCGCCTCCATCTCTTTACGGCGCAGCAGGCCAAAGCGTCGTGGCTCACGGCCAATAAACAGGTTATCCGCCACCGACATATTCGGCAGCAGGTTCACTTCCTGGTATACCGTCCCGATCCCCAACTGCTGGGCATGGGCGGTGTTTTTGGGCGAAATGGCGTTACCTTCCAGCCAGATGGTGCCACGGTCGGCGTGATAAACGCCGGTCAGAGATTTAATCAGCGTCGATTTTCCCGCGCCGTTTTCCCCCAGCAGCGCCATGATCTCCCCGCGCCGCAGGCTGAAATCAACGTTATCCAGCGCCTTTACGCCGGGGAAGAATTTACTCAAGCCCTCTGTGCGGAGGATTTCCTGGTGTTGTTCAGTGGTCATGGTTTCCCCCTGCATCAAGCCGGAAGGCGCTACGCTTATCCGGCCTACAAAAGAGCGTATCGTAGGCCGGGTAAGCGCAGCGTCACCCGGCATGTTCAGACAGGCTTAGTAGCCCATATTTTTCTTCTTCTCTAACTCTTCTTTCGCCGTGTCAGGCAGGTAGAGCGTGGATTTGGTGACCGTCACTTTCTCCGGCATCGTGCCGTCTTTCTTGAATTTCTCCAGCGCGTCGAATGCCGGGCCGGCCATGTTTGGCGTCAGCTCCACGCTGGCGTTGGCTTCGCCGTCGATCATCGCTTTGTAGATATCAGGCACGCCGTCGATAGAGCCGGTGAGGATATCTTTGCCCGGCTTCAGGCCCGCTTCTTTAATTGCCTGAATCGCACCGATCGCCATGTCATCGTTGTGGGCGTAAACCATGCAGATGTTCTTGCCGTTGTTTTCAGCCTTAATGAAGCTCTCCATCACCTCTTTACCTTTACTGCGGGTAAAGTCGCCGGACTGAGAGCGGATAATCTTGATGTTTGGCGCTTTCGCGATGGCTTCTGCAAAGCCTTTTTTACGGTCGATGGCCACGCTCGCCCCGACGGTGCCCTGCAGTTCAACAACGTTACACGGCTTGCCATCGACCTGTTTTATCAGCCAGTCGCCAATTAGCTGCCCTTCCAGCACGTTGTTGGCCGTCACGGTGGTCATATAGAGAGATTTGTCTTTGACGTCGATGGAACGATCGAGCAGGAAGACCGGGATTTCAGCGTCTTTCGCTTCCTTCAGGACGGGTTCCCAGCCGGTCGCCACGACGGGTGCAATAAAGATGGCATCCACGCCCTGGGCGATAAAGGAGCGCACGGCTTTGATCTGATTCTCTTGTTTTTGCTGACCATCGGCGATTTTCAGGGTAATGCCGCGTTTCTGAGCTTCGCTTTTCGCCACGTTGGTTTCTGCCGCTCGCCAGCCAGATTCAGAGCCGACCTGCGAAAAACCTACGGTTAAGGGAGCGGCCATCGCCATAGACGACATGGCTGCCGAAACTGCTGTGACAAGGAGTAAGCGCTTCCACATATGAACGTCCTCGTAGGGTGAGTTATTGTTGGTTAAAAGATGTTCTGCGGAATGACTATAGCCCATGAAATATGTAACGAATTGCGTTACATCACACTTCAGAAAAGTGAATAAAACGTTAATCACAAGTTTGTAATCGCTTTCATTTCTCCATGAAAAATGCGGCTGAGTTTATGGATTTTTCTGTCATGGAATCGGTCTGAAAAGTGGGAAGAACGTGGAGAGAAGGCGAAAACAGGCGGAGACATTCAGCGCGAGTTGGCTATAATACCTGCCACTTGTTTACCATCCATTTTAAAGGACACCGACATGAGCTTACTCAACGTCCCAGCGGGTAAAGAACTGCCAGAAGACATCTACGTAGTTATCGAAATCCCGGCTAACGCAGATCCGATCAAATACGAAGTGGACAAAGAGAGCGGCGCCCTGTTCGTAGACCGCTTCATGTCTACCGCGATGTTCTATCCGTGCAACTACGGTTACATCAACCACACCCTGTCTCTGGACGGTGACCCGGTTGACGTGCTGGTCCCAACGCCATACCCACTGCAGCCAGGCGCAGTGATTCGCTGCCGTCCCGTTGGCGTGCTGAAAATGACCGACGAATCCGGTGAAGATGCGAAGCTGGTTGCGGTACCGCACACCAAGCTGAGCAAAGAATACGATCACATCAAAGATGTGAACGACCTGCCAGAGCTGCTGAAAGCGCAGATCACTCACTTCTTCGAGCACTACAAAGACCTCGAAAAAGGCAAGTGGGTTAAAGTTGACGGCTGGGACAACGCAGAAGCAGCGAAAGCGGAAATCATCGCCTCTTTCGAGCGCGCTGCTAAGAAGTAATTCTTACTGCCAGACACAAAAAACAACGCCACCTTACGGTGGCGTTGTCGTTTTTCAGTACTGGTCTCTGTCTAACCAGTTACCGCTTACGATCCGCGTTAACCCGTCGACTGGACGCTGGTAGACATACATCCACGCGCTTCCGTACGGCGTCTGGATCAACTGGCGTGCGTATTCACCGCCCCTGGTGCGCAAGGCATCAAGTTCGGCAAGCGTCGCGTTATCAATACGATAAACTTCACCGTGTACTGTTCCTTCGCCCGGAACCGCGCCTGGATAGTGGCCCAGGCTGTACAACTGGTAGTTCTCGATATTGTAATTCCCCAGTAGCTGGGCATTGGTCATCCAGTGACTGTTGCCTTGCCTGGTTCGTAAACTGCCGTAGACAAATATTCGCATTGCTAAAACTCAAACTGATAGAGCAGATCAAGTGCCTGGTCTACGCCGGACACTGCTTCCAGATATAGCTTAGGCATCAGGCGATAGCGTAACGTGAGTGTTGCCAGTGAGTCAAAGATCCCCACACCATATTTTACCTGCAGACCCGGCAGTACATAGCCGCTGACCACCACCTGCGAGGAGTCACCCACGCCCTGGGTGTCCAGCGCCAGATTGCTTACGCCGAACGTCTCGCCGATTTTACCCACAACCTGCCCACTTTGTGCAACCCCCAGCCCCACTAACATCGAAGTCATCGCCGCGCTGTCGCTCTGACCGCTGTCGAGACCTTGACCACGCAGCAGGTAAGAGAGGGCTTCCTGCTGGGACATCGCCGGGTCAGAGAAGATCTCCGCCTTCGGTTCGTCGGCGGAACCGGTGACGCGTACCCCGGCAATGACGTCGTTTTCCGTCGCTTCCGGGTTACGAATCGCTTCGATGTTCAGCAGCGGTTGATCCGGTGGACCGGAGAACAGCAGCTCGCCTTTACGGACAATCAGATCCTGACCATAGGCGTGGAATCGCCCTTCAGGGATATTGATCTGCCCGTTCAGGCCAAGCCCTTGTTTATCCTGCGCCACCTTCAGGTCGCCCGTAAGCCTCGCCTTCAGCCCAAACGCCTCCAACCGCACGTTATTCCCCACGTGCACGATAAGGTTACTATTAATCGGTATGCCCGCGCTCTTCTGTTCGACCGGTTTCAGATTTTCATTGAGCATAACTTCATCACTTGAGACGCCGACCGCACTTTCCGGCACGTCGTGAACCACGATGCGCGCCCACGGCACGTCAACGCGACCGTCAAGCGTGAAGAGGCTTGGCGTGGCTTCAAAGACCACATCAGGCGAGACGTCCAGTCGCACCATCGGCGGTACGGTGATGCGCACCTTACTGCCCTTCGCGGCAATACGGGCGCGCCAGTTGTCGAGCTGGCTCCAGTCCGCGTCGCCGCTCAGGTTGATTTGCCCCTGCTGCGTCAGTACCGATCCGCTCAGCGTCGAGCTCATGCCGTTGAAGTTCATCGCGATCTGGCTGGGCTGCATGTCAAACGGCATAAAGTTGCCGTCAATATCCACGCCGCTGAGGCGCAGCTGGCCGAACAGCTGAGGGCTTTGCGCGTTGCCCGCCAGGCGCAGGTTGGCGTTCACCATGCCCTCGGCTTTTTCCCCGCGCGCGAAAATCGGGTTCACCATCGCCAGGTTGAAGTTACGGATAGTGACGTTGCCGCCCAGATTTCGCCGTCCCTGTGGGTCGGTAATTTGAACCTTGCCGTCAAACTGACCGTTGTTGGTGAGACGAATCAGCCAGCCCAGCTCCGCACGGTTGTTATGCAGGTCTGCGCTCAGGTTCAGGGTGTCGAAGGCCACCGGCAGCGGCGCGTCATTCACCTCCTGCGTCACCTTCACGTTACGCCCGGACAGCGTGACGCTACCCTGCGGCAGCCCCTCTTTGGTGGTGTCCCAGGCGACATCGGCTTTTCCGCTGAAGACGCCGCTGGCCTGGGTAGTATCCGGCATAAACGGTTTCAGCATCGCCAGATCGAAGCGGTTGAGGTTGATCTGCGCGCGTCCTTCCGCGCCCGCATCGATGGTCTGCGGCACGCACAGTTCCGCATTCGGGTTGGTCCAGCAGTGCGGCCCAATGCTGATCTTCTGCTCGGCGTTGCGGTAGTCCAGCGCGATGGCGCGCGACAGCGCCAGCGGCCCGACCGGCGTGTTGAAACGGGTGTTATCCAGCGTCCCTTTCCAGCGCTCCTCTTTGCGGTCGAAGCTGCCGGTCAGGTGAAGCTGGCCGGAGACCGGCTCGCCCTGCACGCGCAGCTGCAGGTCGTGCTGCTTCTCGTTCCCTTTCGCGTCCAGGGTGACCAGGCTGATGTTGACGTCCGGCTGAGAAATGCGCTCCACGCGCAGGTTCAGGTTTCCGCCGATCTGGTCAGTGGATTTCACATCCCCTTCCACGCGAACGCGGGCAACGCTCAGCGCCTGCCAGCGCAGGTTATTGGCGGTAATGTCAGCCAGTAGCTGCGGCGCGTCTACCGTGCCGCGCACCTTCAGGAGCCCCTTCGCCGTACCGCCCAGGCCCGGCAGGGCGTTATCCAGATTCGGCGCGTCGATGGTGGCGTCCAGATTGAGATCTTTCACCCCCAGCTCGCCTTTGATATCCGCCGTGTTGCGGCCCAGCGCCACGTGCAGACCCGGGATAACCCACTGCAGGTAGCTGTTGCCTTTCACCGAGCCTTCAACGTTTACCTTGTTCTGCTTCACGTTCCCGGTGAGCTTGATCTCCGGCACGTCCATCTGCCACGTGCCGCCGTACAGGCTGCCGCGGGTTTTGATCAGGCCATCCAGCTTCGACGGCCAGTCCGGCACCTCTTTGGCGGTGTTAATGCCCGTCAGCTTCAGCTCACCGCGCCAGCTGATCGCCTGCTGCCAGTCGAGCAGCGCGGTCAGCTCGGTTTTGCCTTCCAGCGCCGCGACGGTCAGCTTGTCGAGGTTAACCTGCTGTTCGTTGCCCTTCGCATCCAGGGTGATGTTCGCGGGCGGCACGCCCTGCCCCTTCACTGCGGTGCGGAACGAGAGCGTATAGTCGGTCATCTTGCCGCTCAGCTTCAGCTTCAGGTCATCGGCCTGGTACTGTTTTTCGCCGGTGAATGGCCAGTAAAGCTGCTTGCTGACCACCTCAAGATTGAGCGGCAGCCCGGCTTCCGCCAGCTGGGTTTGCGCACGCAGGACCATGTCTACCGGGCCGGAGAGATTGACCCCGACGTCCAGCTTCTCGCGCAGCGCCCCGCCTACTTTGACCTTCACCTTCTCGCCTTTGAGCGGGTCAATGTTCAGGGCGCTATTCAGCGTGATATCCACCGGCCAGTTGTCGCGCAGCAGGGCGTTACCTGACGCGTTCACCGAGCCCTGATTGGTGTCGATATCCAGCGCGTCGAGCTTCATGTTGCCGTCAATGCTGCTGACTTTCAGCAGCATGTTATAGACCGTCAGGTCGGTATCGCCTGTCAGGCGCAGCTGCTCGCCTTTGAACTCTTCAATATTGAGGTTCAGCGGCAGATGCACATCGGTCATTTCCGGCAGGACAGGCTTCGAGAAGAGGTCTTTCAGCGTTTCGCCCAGCGGCTTCTCTTCCGGCTGCGGGTTCTGGATCTTCGGCTCGACGATCTCTTCCTGCGCCACGTCGGCCACTTTCGGCAGCGCGATCAGCAAGCCCTGCAGGGAGGTTGGCGTCAGGGTGAGGTTTTTCTCCTGCCAGCGCAGGCCGGAGCTGAAATCCATCACGGACACGGTGGTGTCGTCGATTTTGACATTGACGTTATCAAGCGCCACCCGATAAAGCGCGATAGGGTACGGCGTGGAGAGATTCAGCGGACCGCTGTCCTCTTCCTCTACCGGCGCAGACTTCGGCATTTTCTTCGAATCTATCGCCACGTTGACGTCTTTTAGCGACAAGTCGTTGACGCAGAGCTTGCTGTCACGCAGACAGCCCAGCTTCACCGCCAGGTGAAACTCCCCGGCGTTCACCGCCACGCCCGGCTGCTCATAGCGGATGTTCTTCAGGCGCAGGTCGCGCCAGCCGCCCGTCACCTGGCCAATCTCCAGCCCCGGCACCCAGCGGTTCGCGGCGTTAAACAGCAGATGCAGCCCGGTCGTCGTTCCTACCAGAAACGCCACCGTACCGAGCAGCAGCACGATAAAAATCAGCACCCCGAGGCTTATCTTCTTCCATAAACTCATAATTCAGGCCCCAGACCGATGTAAAACTGTAATCCGTGTTCTTCTTTGTCGCCCACCGGCACGGCGAAATCGAGCTTAATGGGCCCGACGGGTGACTGCCAGCGTACGCCGACGCCCGCGCCGGTTTTAAAATCGCTGCGGCGGATATCGCTCACCGCTTCGCCGCCGTCGACGAACATGGCGCCCCACCATTTTCCGCTGACGTTGTACTGGTACTCCAGCGAGCCGGTAGCCAGCTTAGAGGCACCGATCAGCTTGCCGTCATCGTCCTTAGGCGCGATGGATTTGTATTTATAGCCACGGATGCTGCGATCGCCCCCGGCGAAGAAGCGCAGGTCCGGCGGGACCTTGTCGAAGTCGCCGGTTTCAATCCAGCCGAGGTTGCCGCGCACCACAAAGCGGTGTTTGTCATACAGCGTGCGGATCCAGACGTTCTGCGCCTGAATCACCGAGAAATCCACGTCGGAACCCCACATGGTGTTGGAGTAATCGATAGAGTAACGCTGGGAATCGCCCCAGGTCGGCATCAGGCCGCCGCGCGAGCGGGTGCGGCTGATCATCACCCCAGGATAGAGCAGCATGGTGGTGTTGGTGACGTTGGCCTGGGTAAAGTGATCCAGGCTCCAGCGCAGGTTGATGGCGCGCTGCCAGCCGCTGGAGAGATCCCAGTAACGCGACACGGCAAGCGTGGTGGAATCGGACTCGGTATCGTTCAGGTCGGTGCGCTTAAAGCCCCCCTGAACCAGGTAATATTGCTCAAGCGGATTTTTCAGCAGCGGCATTTTATAGCTGAAATCGAGCTGCTGTTCCGGGGCGGAAATGCTGGCGCTGGTGGTCAGGCTATGGCCGTAGGAGTTCATCCACGGCTTTTTCCAGGTGGCCTTCACGCGCGGGCCAACGTCCGTCGAATAGCCCACACCGGTTTCTATGGTGTTCTCGGTGCGCGGCGAAACAACGCCGTGCAGCGGCAACACCTTGGTTTTGCGAGACTTATCAAATTCAGGGGCGACAACCACGGAGTTAAACCAGCCGGTGGCTGAGAGCCGTCGGTTCAGCTCTCCCAGGTCGCTCGACTGGTAGTAATCCCCTTTTTTAAAGGGCACGAGGTTTTGCAGGTACTCTTCACGAATTTGCGACCCTTCGAACGTCACGTCGCCAAAGCGGTAGCGTTCTCCGCTGTCGTAGTCGATATCCCAGAAGGCCTGACGTCGCGCCAGCGCAATGCCCAGCTGGCTTTTATTGAACTGGCTGTCAAAGTAGCCCTTACGCAGGGAAACGCTGGTCAGCTCTTTTTTGAAGTGGTCGTAGTCACCGTGGTTGAGCACGGTGCCGATTTTCGGCCGCGTGCTGAGCAGGTCCAGGTAATCCCGGTCGGTACGCGCCCCGCCGCGCAGGATGACGTTGGTGCCGCCAATCAGCACCGGCTCGCCCGGCGAAACGCGGGCAATAAGCACCTGGCGCCCCTTCTTTGGGGGCGGGCGGAGATCGAAATCAATGGTGGGTTCGTAATACCCTAGCGCTTTTAGTCCTTCACGGATGGCATCATCGACGCGCGCGCGGAAACGCCGGTCCGGCGTCACCTCATCACTCTGGATGGTCGATAGCTGCGCACGCACGTTTTTTTGTAGCGCCCCGGATAACCCCTCAACCTGCAAACGGACATTCGCCGCGCTGGCAATCCCGCTTGTCAGCAACAGACTGACTAAACATAACTGGCGGATTTTTGTCACGTTTTCTCCTGAATATCCCTGTTTCCACCCTGGAAGCAAATGAAGTGCCGCTCCGCGGCAAAATACGGCCTGTTGGCCAAAAACCCGAATCTCGGGTTGAAAATGGGTGTAACACCCAAATATTTCTTATGATTAAATCTAGACTCATTCAGCGCATTTATTGTGTTCAATTAAACGCGCCGTGACAACCTTAACCGAAACATCGCACCCCGGGAGGCCCCACCGTGAGTTTATTCGACAAAAAGCATCTGGTTTCACAAGCTGATGCATTACCGGGACGCAACACCCCTATGCCTGTGGCGACTTTACACGCCGTCAATGGCCATTCCATGACTAACGTTCCTGATGGCATGGAAATCGCCCTGTTCGCTATGGGCTGCTTCTGGGGCGTTGAGCGCCTCTTCTGGCAGCTGCCTGGCGTTTACAGCACGGCAGCCGGCTACACGGGCGGTTACACGCCGAATCCAACCTACCGCGAAGTCTGCTCCGGCGAAACCGGCCATGCGGAAGCGGTACGCGTAGTGTACGACCCGACGGTAATCAGCTACGAACAGCTCCTGCAGGTCTTCTGGGAAAACCACGACCCGGCGCAGGGCATGCGTCAGGGCAACGACCACGGCACGCAGTACCGCTCGGCTATCTATCCGCTCACCCCTGAGCAGGATGCCGCCGCGCGCGCCAGCCTTGAGCGTTTCCAGCAGGCCATGCGTGAAGCGGGCGATACGCGCGAGGTGACCACGGAAATCACCACCGCGAAACCGTTCTACTACGCCGAGGACGATCACCAGCAGTATCTGCATAAAAACCCGTACGGCTACTGCGGAATCGGAGGTATCGGCGTCTGCCTGCCGCCACAGCTGGCCTGATTATCAGCCGTTAGATCGTCGCCCGTACCGGGCAGCACCCGCTGTCCGGTCTGTTTTATGTAAAAATGTGACCTCTGGCAGATTTACATCTCTTTACGCTATACTAGCCGCTGAAATAATCGGCTCAACGCTACGAGCTGATGTTCAATGTGTTTCCACACAAATGGTATCAACTCCCCTTCTGAGGATCTGGCGAGAAGCCGGATAAACTATGTTAAACAGTATTTTAGTAATACTTTGTCTGATTGCCGTCAGTGCATTTTTCTCGATATCCGAGATCTCGCTGGCCGCGTCCCGTAAAATCAAACTGAAGCTGCTCGCCGACGAGGGCAACATCAACGCCTCTCGCATTCTCAAAATGCAGGAAAACCCCGGTACGTTCTTTACCGTGGTGCAAATTGGTCTGAACGCGGTGGCTATCCTGGGCGGTATCGTGGGCGATGCGGCGTTTTCCCCGGCGTTTTATAGCCTCTTTGCGCAGTACATGTCCGCAGAACTGGCCGAACAGCTGAGCTTTATCCTCTCCTTCTCGCTGGTGACCGGGCTGTTCATCCTCTTCGCCGACCTGACCCCGAAACGCATCGGTATGATTGCGCCAGAAGCCGTGGCTTTGCGTATCATCAACCCGATGCGCTTCTGCCTGTTTGTGTTCCGCCCGCTGGTGTGGTTCTTCAACGGCCTGGCAAACGTCATTTTCCGCATCTTTAAGCTGCCGATGGTGCGTAAAGACGACATCACCTCTGACGACATTTATGCGGTCGTGGAAGCCGGCGCGCTGGCCGGGGTGCTGCGCAAGCAGGAACACGAGCTGATTGAGAACGTATTCGAACTGGAATCCCGTACCGTGCCCTCTTCCATGACGGGCCGTGAAAGCATTATCTGGTTCGATTTACATGAAGATGAGCAGAGCCTGAAGAACAAAGTGGCGCAGCATCCGCACTCCAAGTTCCTGGTCTGTAATGAAGATATTGACCACATCATCGGTTACGTCGACTCCAAAGACCTGCTGAACCGCGTGCTGGCGAACCAGAGCCTGGCGCTGAACAGCGGCGTGCAAATCCGCAATACCCTGATTGTGCCGGACACCCTGACGCTCTCCGAAGCGCTGGAAAGCTTCAAAACCGCCGGGGAAGACTTCGCGGTGATCATGAACGAATACGCGCTGGTGGTGGGTATTATCACCCTCAACGACGTCATGACCACGCTGATGGGCGACCTGGTAGGCCAGGGGCTGGAAGAGCAGATTGTTCAGCGTGACGATAATTCATGGCTGATTGATGGCGGCACGCCAATTGAAGACGTGATGCGCGTGCTGGATATCGACGAGTTCCCGCAGTCCGGAAACTACGAGACCATCGGCGGCTTTATGATGTTTATGCTGCGTAAGATCCCGAAACGTACCGACTCGGTGAAGTTCTCCGGCTACAAGTTTGAAGTGGTGGATATTGATAACTACCGCATCGACCAGCTGCTGGTGACGCGCATCGACAACAAACCGACCGTACTGGTGCCGAAGCTGCCGGATGCGGAAGAGAAGGTGTCGGCGTAAGGTTCCTGTCCCCACAAACATCAACGGCTCCCATCGGGAGCCGTTTTTTTAACTACTGCATAGCACGTTGGTTAAGCCATCTCAGTTTGCAGACGCATAACCTGACGGTTGACTTCGGACATCACAGACAGGTGCTGTTTGTCCTTCACTTTTGGGACAAGGATTTTGCCCTTATCAAACTCAAAAGCGCCAACATCCTTGATATACAACCGTCCACGGAACAGGATCTTCACGTACTTCGCCACCTGAAGCGGGTTGTAGCGTTGGAAAATTTTCATTCTTGTATCTCCTGCGAATCATACGCTCTTGCGGTGCCACAATCGGCCCGACTGTCCTGAGCGCAAATTTTAATGCCCAATGACTATAGACCAGAACTACGGTGTTACCCAGTGTGCATAAGTTTATTTACCGTTTGATTACAATTATTCAGAATAATCTTTGCAAAGCGTGACTGAGCGCAGTATAAGCCGTCGTTTTTTCATGGATATGTGCGTTCACCCGCAAAGTGGCATTGGGATTGCGGGAAAACCACATTGATCGCACTTATCATTAAAAGTGCATGACCAAGTGGTCGGATCACCTGCAAACAATAAGGAAACGCCATGACCCTACGTACTATCCTTGCAGCAGCCTGCCTGCTGCTGCCCCTGTGGGCGAGTGCTCACAACATTGAAAAAGGACAACGTGTACCGCCAGTCGGCATTGCTGACCGGGGAGAATTGATTCTCGACAATGATAAGTTTAGCTATAAAGCCTGGAATAGCGCGCAGCTCGCGGGCAAAGTGAGAGTTGTACAACATATTGCCGGTCGTACATCTGCAAAAGAGAAAAATGCCAACCTGGTGGAGGCGATCAAGGCGGCAAAATTCCCACACGATCGTTACCAGACCACCACGATCGTGAATACCGATGACGCCATTCCGGGCTCCGGGATGTTTGTGCGTTCAAGCCTTGAGAGCAATAAAAAGCTCTACCCATGGTCGCAGTTTATCGTCGACAGCAACGGCGTCACCCGTAAGGCCTGGCAGCTGGAGGAAGAGAGCTCTGCGATTGTCGTGCTGGATAAGAACGGCCGCGTACAGTGGGTGAAAGACGGGGCGCTAACCCAGGAAGAAGTGCAGCAGGTTGTCGACCTGCTGCATAAGCTGCTGGCTCAATAAAGAGAGACGCGGAAGCCGGGGTTGAGGAAGGATTCGCGCGGGGTGTAGTCCAGCGGCTTGCCCTGCCAGTCATGAACGTGCGCCCCGGCGGCCGCAGCCACGGCGTGCCCGGCGGCGGTATCCCAGACGTTCGTCGGCCCAAAGCGGGGATAGAGCTGCGCCTGTCCTTCCGCCACCAGGCAGAATTTCAGCGATGAGCCAATCGAGGTGGTCTGGTGTTCACCCAGCTGCTGCAGATACTCCTGCAGCTCGCTGTCG
Source organism: Enterobacter sp. FB (assembly GCF_000805795.1). Taxonomy (NCBI): domain Bacteria; kingdom Pseudomonadati; phylum Pseudomonadota; class Gammaproteobacteria; order Enterobacterales; family Enterobacteriaceae; genus Enterobacter; species Enterobacter sp. FB. Next base: position 241,458 of record NZ_JSZC01000004.1, read on the forward strand.
CTGTGCGAGCGGCTAATCACCACCAGCGGCGGACGCGCGTCGCGCACCTGGATCTGCTTGCGCACGCCGCACTCTTCCTTCCACGCCTTCCCTTCTGCAGCACTGTACATCACCTTCATCACCGGCGCGTAGACCACGCCCAGCACCGCTTTACCCTTCTCAATCAGGGCGATATTGACGGTGAATTCACCGTTGCGCTTGATGAACTCTTTTGTCCCGTCCAGGGGGTCCACCAGCCAGTAGCGCTGCCAGTGCTGGCGCTCTTCCCAGCTTTGCGGCGCTTCTTCTGACAGGACGGGGATGTCCGGCGTTAAGGCCTGTAACCCTTTCAGGATCACCTTATGCGCCGCGATATCTGCCGCCGTGACCGGAGAGTCGTCCGCTTTGCTGACAACCTCCATGGGTTTACTACCGTCATACACCTGCATGATGGCATCCCCCGCATCCCGTGCGAGCTGACAAATTTTATCTAGCATTTTCCACCTCTTTGTTAACGCAGTGAGGTTAACTCTTTGTTTTAGTTATATCGTAATGTGAACAATTCCGCTATCTGTGAAGCAATTCCGGTTTCAGGTTGCTTTTTTCTGTCAGGATTCACATTTATGTAAGCAACACGTTATAGATACATACTCTTTTGTGGCCTGGATCGAAAAAAGGACTCTTCTGATGATTAAGTTTAGCGCAACGCTCCTGGCGACGCTGATTGCGGCGAGCGTGCAGGCAGCGACGGTCGATTTACGTATTCTGGAAACGACCGATCTGCACAGCAACATGATGGATTTCGATTACTACAAAGATACCCCGACGGAAAAATTCGGGCTGGTACGCACGGCGAGTTTGATCAATGCGGCGCGTGGCGAAGTGAAAAATAGCGTGCTGGTCGATAACGGCGATCTCATTCAGGGCAGTCCGCTCGGGGACTACATGGCGACCAGGGGGCTGAAAAAAGGCGAGATCCATCCTGTTTATAAAGCGATGAACACCCTGGACTATACCGTCGGTAACCTCGGCAACCATGAATTCAACTACGGTCTGACATACCTGCATGATGCCCTGGCAGGCGCAAAATTCCCGTACGTTAACGCCAATATCATCGACGTTAAGACCCAAAAGCCGCTTTTTACGCCTTACCTGATTAAAGAGACTGAGGTTGTCGATCAGGACGGGAAAAAACAGACGCTGAAAATCGGCTATATCGGTTTTGTCCCGCCGCAGATCATGACGTGGGATAAGGCCAACCTCGACGGTAAGGTAACCGTTAACGACATCACCGAAACCGCACGTAAATACGTGCCGGAAATGCGCGAAAAAGGCGCCGATCTGGTGGTCGTTGTCGCCCACTCGGGCCTCTCCGCCGATCCGTACCAGGCCATGGCAGAAAACTCCGTTTACTACCTGAGTGAGGTCCCGGGCGTCGATGCGATCCTGTTCGGTCACGCCCACGCGGTCTTCCCGGGCAAAGACTTTGCCAGCATTAAAGGGGCGGATATTGAGAAAGGGACGCTCAACGGCGTGCCGTCGGTGATGCCGGGCATGTGGGGCGACCATCTTGGCGTGGTGGATCTGGTGCTGAATAACGACGGCGGCCGCTGGAAGGTCACGCAGTCAAAAGCCGAAGCGCGCCCAATTTACGACGCTGCGGCGAAAAAATCGCTGGCGGCGGAAGATAAAAAACTGGTCGACGTGCTGAAGCACGATCACGACGCCACGCGCGAATTCGTCAGCAAGCCGATCGGCAAATCCGCCGACAACATGTACAGCTTCCTGGCGCTGGTGCAGGACGATCCGACCGTCCAGGTGGTCAACATGGCGCAGAAAGCCTATGCCGAACACTTTGTGCAGGGCGATCCGGATCTGGCGAAACTGCCGGTACTCTCAGCCGCAGCGCCATTCAAAGTGGGCGGGCGTAAGAATGACCCGGCAAGCTATGTGGAGGTCGAAAAGGGCCAGCTCACCTTCCGTAATGCCGCCGATCTCTATCTCTACCCGAATACGCTGGTGGTGGTTAAAGCCACCGGGAAAGAGGTAAAAGAGTGGCTGGAGTGTTCTGCCGGACAGTTTAACCAGATTGACCCACACAGCAGCAAGCCGCAGTCGCTGATTAACTGGGACGGCTTCCGCACCTACAACTTCGACGTGATCGACGGCGTGAACTACCAGATTGACGTCACCCAGCCGGCGAAATATGACGGCGAGTGTCAGGCGATCAACCCGCAGGCGGAGCGCATTAAAAACCTGACCTTCAACGGCAAGGCGATCGACCCGAATGCCACTTTCCTGGTGGTGACCAATAACTACCGTGCCTACGGCGGTAAGTTTGCCGGTACGGGAGATGGCCACATCGCCTTTGCCTCGCCGGACGAGAACCGCTCTGTGCTGGCGGCGTGGATCAGCGCGGAGTCGAAAAAGGCCGGCGAAATTCATCCGGCGGTGGATAACAACTGGCGTCTGGCGCCGATCCACAGCGATACGCCGCTGGATATCCGTTTCGAAACGTCACCGTCCGAGAAGGCAGCCGCGTTTATTAAGGAGAAGGCGCAGTATCCGATGAAACAGGTCGCGACGGATGATATTGGGTTCGCGATTTATCACCTGGATTTAAGTAAGTAGCGGCGATTGTGCCGGGTGGCGCTTCGCTTACCCGGCCTACGGGATGGAAGATTATGGGTAGGCCGGGTAAGGCGAAGCCGCCACCCGGCTTTTACGCCGCGCGATCGTCCCGATTCGCCATCACCTTCGGCGTATTCACCTCAATCCAGTCCGCCAGCGCGGCGACTTTCTCGCTGACCTCGATCCCCATCGGGGTCAGGCTATACTCTACGTGCGGCGGCACAACCGGGTACGATACGCGATCGACAAACCCGTCCTGCTCCAGCGCCTGAAGCGACTGGGACAGCATCTTTTCGCTCACCCCGCCCATTTTACGGCGCAGATCGCTAAAGCGATGCGTTCCCTGGCGCAGCGCCAGCAGAATCAGTACCCCCCAGCGGCTGGTAACGTGTTTGAGCACCTCTCGTGAAGGGCACTGTTCCGCGAAGAGATTGCCATCGCGCAATTGTTCGCTGAGCGTCGGTATCGTTGTTTTCATACTTACCTTTTTGTACGTACTTACTAAAAGTTAGTTATGGTGCTAGTGTGCCACAACACCAGACAAACACGAAGGAGATTCATCATGATCGCGATTACCGGCGCCACCGGCCAGCTTGGCCATCTCGTTATCGAACAGCTGTTGAAAAGCGTACCGGCTAACCAGATTGTGGCTATCGTACGTAACCCGGCAAAAGCTGAAGCCTTAAGCCAGCAGGGAATTGTGGTGCGTCAGGCGGACTACACGGATGAAGCCGCATTCACCGCCGCGCTGAACGGCGTGGATAAGCTGCTGCTGATCTCGTCCAGCGAAGTCGGCCAGCGCGCGATCCAGCACCAGAACGTGATTAACGCCGCCAAAGCGGCAGGGGTGAAATTTATCGCCTATACCAGCCTGCTGCATGCGGATACCTCGCCGCTCGGTCTGCACGTTGAACACGTTGCCACTGAAAAAGCGCTGGCGGCGTCAGGCATTCCTTATGCCCTGCTGCGCAACGGCTGGTATACCGAAAACTATCTGGCGAGCGCGCCGCCTGCGCTGGAACACGGCGTGTTTATTGGTGCGGCAGGCGAAGGCAAAATTGCCTCTGCCACCCGCGCAGACTATGCCGCGGCGGCAGCGAAAGTGATTGCTGAAGAGGGCCATGCGGGCAAGGTGTATGAACTGGCGGGCGACCACGGCTGGACGCTGAGCGAACTGGCGGCTGAACTGAGCAAACAGAGCGGAAAGCCGGTCACCTACCAGAATCTCAGCGAAGCGGATTTTGCTGCCGCGCTGAAGAGCGCCGGCCTGCCTGCCGGTCTGGCCGATATGCTGGCGGACTCCGATATCGGGGCCTCCAAAGGCGGGCTCTTTGACGACAGCCATACGCTGAGCAAACTGATCGGGCGCCCAACCACTACGCTGGCGGAGAGCATTAAAGCCATCCTGTAATTGTTACGGGATGGTTATTTTTTGTGGCATCCCCTCGGGTCATCTTTGATAATGAAAAGATGACCCACAAGGAGGCTCACCGTGCAAGGCGTACCGGAACAGTTTAATGATGAAAGAGACAGCGCGCGCTTTCGCCATCTGGCGCAGCTGCCGGGCCTGGAGCTGTATCACGCGCATATTTCTGACTACGCCTTTGAGCCTCACACCCATGAAGCCTTCGGCATCGGCACGATTGAAACCGGTGCCGAACGCTTTCGCTATCGCGGCAGCCAGCATCTCGCGGCGGAGAAATCCGTCGTTACCATGAACCCGGACGAGATCCACACCGGCGAATCCGCCACCGAGGGCGGCTGGCGCTACCGGATGGTCTATATCGAACCCGATCTGCTGGAAGAGGTGACCGGCCTCCGACACTGGTGGTTCAGCGACGTGACCCGTCATGATCCGTTGCGCTCACAGCAAATCGGCAGGCTTATTTACGGCTTGTGGCACACGGACGATCCGCTTGCGCAAAAAGGTTTACTGCTGGATCTGATTGAGACCTTCCAGCCGTTTGCCCACCACGCGCAAAGGGTTCAGGAAGGCGCGCACCGCTTCGAACGGGTACGCGAGTACCTGCACGACAACTATATGCGCGCCATGACGCTGGACGAGCTGGCCAGCGTCGTCTCGCTCAGCCCGTATCATTTCCAGCGCCAGTTCAAAGCCCATTTTCACGTGACGCCGCATCAGATGCTGATGGCCATTCGACTCTGGCGCGCCAAAGCGTTTCTCACCCACGGCATGCCCGCCGCAGAGGTTGCCGCCGCAACCGGGCTGACCGATCAGTCACATCTGACACGCGCGTTTACCCACCGCTACGGCATTACGCCCGTGCGCTACCAGAAGCAGGTTACACGGCGCTAATGCGCAATCTCATACAATACGCGCGCATTCGCCCCTCCTACACTGACTACAGCGTAAATACCTGTGGATGGAAAAATGATTAGTGGAGTGTTGTATGCCCTGCTGGCCGGGATGATGTGGGGACTGATTTTTGTCGGCCCGCTGATCGTGCCCGAGTATCCGGCAATATTACAGTCGACCGGACGTTATCTGGCGCTGGGGCTGATTGCCCTGCCCCTGGCGTGGCTGGGACGCGCGCGCTTGCGCCAGCTCAGCCGTCAGGACTGGGGGACCGCACTGGCGCTGACCATGATGGGCAATCTTATCTATTACGTTTGCCTCGCGAGTGCCATTCAGCGTACCGGTGCGCCGGTATCGACCATGATTATCGGCACGCTGCCGGTCGTCATCCCCGTCTTTGCTAACCTGCTCTACAGCCAGCGCGATGGTAAACTGGCGTGGTCAAAAATGGCCCCGGCGCTGGTCTGCACCGCCCTGGGGCTGATATGCGTTAATATTGCCGAGCTGCGCCATGGGCAGGGCGATGTTGACCTGTGGCGGTACGGTTCTGGCATTCTGCTGGCGTTCATTTCCGTGGCGTGCTGGGCATGGTATGCCCTGCGCAACGCGCGCTGGCTGCGTGAGAACCCGGACAAGCACCCGATGATGTGGGCGACGGCGCAGGCGCTGGTCACGCTGCCCGTATCCGTCGTGGGGTATCTCGGCGCATGCCTCTGGCTGGGCCATCAGCAGCCGGACTTCGCCCAGCCCTTCGGGCCAAGACCGTGGGTGTTTATCGGCCTGATGGTGGCGATCGCGGTGCTGTGCTCATGGGTGGGCGCGCTGTGCTGGAACATTGCCAGCCAGAAGCTGCCGACGGTGATCTTAGGGCCGCTGATTGTCTTCGAAACCCTGGCCGGACTGCTTTATACCTTCCTGATGCGCCAGAGCGTGCCGCCGCTGTTCACGGCCTGCGGGATCGTGCTGCTGGTTGTGGGGGTAGTGATGGCGGTGAGAGCGAAGCCGGAAAAACCGAGGGTCGTTCCGGCGTCGGAGGTGTGATATTTGCCGGGTGGCGGCTCCGCCTTACCCGGCCTACAAGGAGCCGTTTCGTAGGCCGGGTAAGCGCCAGCGCCACCCGGCATGATGTTAAAACGTTTCCCAGTTTGCTTCAGACGCCGCCGCGACAGGCTGCGCTTTTGGCACATAGGTTTTCACCGGCGCCGCTTTGACCGCCTGGTTGCGGGTGATTTTGAACACCGCCACCGCTTCGTTCAGACGCGCAGCCTGATCTTCCAGCGCCGCCGCTGCGGCCGCAGACTCCTCAACCAGCGAGGCGTTCTGCTGGGTCACGCGGTCCATCTCGGCTACCGCCTGGCCCACCTGGTCGATACCGCGGCTCTGCTCGTCAGAGGCCGAAGCAATTTCGCCCATAATGTCGGTGACGCGGGTAACCGCATTGACGATCTCAGCCATCGTCTCCCCGGCTTCGTTAACCAGCTGAGAGCCCGCGTTCACGCGTTCGCCGGAATCATCGATCAGCGCTTTGATCTCTTTCGCCGCCTGAGCGCTGCGCTGGGCAAGGGTACGCACTTCCCCTGCAACCACCGCAAAGCCACGGCCCTGCTCGCCTGCACGGGCCGCTTCCACCGCCGCGTTCAGCGCCAGAATATTCGTCTGGAAGGCAATACCGTCGATCACGTTGGTAATTTGCGCGATTTTGCTGGAACTGGTGGCGATTTCATCCATTGTCCGCACGACGCCTTCCACCACGTGACCGCCCTTCTTCGCCGTTGAGGAGGCATCCAGCGCCAGACGGGAAGCCTGACGCGCGTTATCGGCGTTCTGCTTCACGGTTGCCGTCAGCTGCTCCATGCTGGCTGCCGTCTCTTCCAGAGACGCGGCCTGCTGCTCGGTACGGGAAGAGAGATCGTTACTGCCTGCGGAGATTTCGCCTGCACCGGTGTAAATGGTATCTGCGCCTTCACGCACTACGCCCACGGTGTTCGCCAGCGAAGTTTGCATCTCCTGCACGTTGCGCGCCAGGATGGCCATTTCATTTTTTCCGTCGGCCTGAATCGGCTGGGTGAGATCGCCTGCCGCAATGGCGCGAATATGGTTGATCACCTCTTCCAGCGGCAGCAGCAGCACGCGGCGCATCGCAATCCAGCTGGAGATAATCACCACGATCACCAGCAGCATGACCGCAGAGAGGATCCACAGGATGCGTTTGTAATCACTTTCGTTATCCTGAATGCCTTTATCCGTGAGCGCGGCCTGCGCTTCACGCCATTCACGATAAACCGTCTGCATCGCATTCTGTTTTTGTTCGGCATTCTGCTTGAACATATCTTCCAGATTGCCCTGGCTCAGCAGAACATTCATTTGCGTCAGCGTTGCAGAGTAAATGCGGTACTGCTCTTCGAGTTGGTTGGTCAGGTTCTCATCCAGGCCTGGCGTATTCGGCAAGGCATAGTATTTATCGTAATGAACCTGGGCTTCAGTCAGCAGATTTTTCGCCGTGGTCACCAGCTCATTCAGCTGACCGCCGTTAATTTGCGAGGCCATGCTGCTTTGCAGGCGCAGCATCCCGCGGTTCAGGGTGACGCGCGCCTGGTTCAGACTGATCCACGCATCGGTAAACTCCGCCACGTTCTTGCTGGAGAGCTGCGACACGGTAAAGTTGTCTTTATCGTTATTCAGGGCGTTGATAAAGATACCGGCGGAAATCACTTGCATGATGCCGAGCACAAGCAGCACCGAAATCAGAAGGGTAATGACTTTTATACGTTTAAACATGCGTTGCCTTTGTTATATGCAGGTTTGTCTGACGTGGATATATCGGCAGGTGCAGCGGGTTGTTTACTGTTTCTCCACCTTTAAAAAGTTTCGAAACCACTTTCCTGAACCCATTCAGAGAGTTAAATCGGATATTTTTTTGTGATCTGCATCTCACTTTTACCCGTCCCTCTAAAGGGTTATAGCGTCGTTTATAAGATGCATTTAATATGCATCTTATATTATTGATGATGAGGTAACTGCTATGGCCTTTCGCGACCAACCCCTGGGCGAGCTGGCGCTCTCCATTCCTCGCGCTTCTGCGCTTTTTCGCAAATACGATATAGACTACTGCTGCGGCGGTAAGCAAACCCTGGCACGGGCGGCCTTACGCAAAGAGCTGAACGTTGAGGTGATTGAAGCCGAGCTGACGAAGCTGGCCGAACAGCCCGTCGACAAAGACTGGCGAACCGCTCCGCTCGCGGAAATCATCGACCACATCATCGTGCGTTACCATGACCGTCACCGTGAACAGCTGCCGGAGTTGATCCTGCAGGCGACCAAAGTCGAGCGCGTGCATGCCGACAAACCTTCCGTTCCGCGCGGTCTGGCGAAATACCTGACCCTGCTGCACGAAGAGCTTTCCAGCCACATGATGAAAGAAGAGCAGATCCTCTTCCCGATGATTAAACAGGGAATGGGAAGCCAGGCGATGGGGCCCATCAGCGTGATGGAAAGAGAGCATGATGACGCGGGCGAACTGCTGGAAGTGATCAAACACACCACCCACAACGTCACGCCGCCGCCAGAAGCGTGCACAACGTGGAAAGCGATGTACAACGGCATTAACGAGATGATTGACGACCTGATGGAACACATCAGCCTTGAGAACAACGTTCTGTTCCCGCGGGCATTAGCGGGGGAATAAAAAAGCCCGGTGGCGCTAGCGCTTACCGGGCCTGCAAGGTCCTCGAACGTAGGCCGGGTAAACGTCAGCGCCACCCGGCAACATGCTTAACGCATGCCAGCCATCCGTTTCTTACCGATAAACATCCAGCCCAGCCCCAGCGCGATAAACCACAGCGGCGTGACGATCAGCGCCTGACGGGTATCATCTTCCAGCGTCAGCAGAACCAGCACGAAGACGAAGAACGCCATGCATACCCAGCACATCAGCTTGCCCAGCGGCATCTTGTAGATCGATTTTTCATGCAGGTGTGGGCGCTGTTTGCGGTACACCAGATAGGAACAGAGGATGATGGTCCAGACGAACATAAACAGGATCGCTGAGACCGTGGTAATCATGGTGAACGCGCCAATCACGCTTGGGTTTACGTAGAGCATCACCACGCCGCCCAGCAGGCACATGCAGGAGAAGGTCAGCCCTTTCGCAGGTACCGCACGCTTAGACAGCTTGGCGAACGCGCTCGGCGCCACGCCTTCCTGCGCCAGACCAAACAGCATACGGCTGGTTGAGAACACGCCGCTGTTCGCGGAAGACGCCGCTGAGGTCAGCACCACGAAGTTAATCAGGCTCGCCGCCGCAGGCAGCCCCACCAGCACGAACAGCTCAACGAACGGGCTCTTGCTTGGCACCACCGAGCTCCACGGCGTCACGGACATAATGATGATCAGCGCGAAGACGTAGAACATGATGATACGCACCGGAATGGAGTTGATGGCGCGCGGGAGAGATTTCTCCGGATCTTTGGTTTCCGCAGCGGTCGTTCCGACAAGCTCAATCCCTACAAACGCGAACACCGCAATCTGGAAGCCAGCAAAGAAGCCGCTAATGCCTTTCGGGAACCAGCCTCCATCATTCCACAGATGGGTAAACGACGCCTGAACGCCGGTTGGTGACTGGAAGTGGGTGAGCACCATCACCAGGCCCACCACGATGAGCCCGACAATGGCCACGATTTTGATCATCGCGAACCAGAACTCCATCTCACCGAACATTTTAACGGTGGCAAGGTTCAGGCTCAGCAGCAGAACAATAACCGCCAGCGAGGCCACCCAGTCCGACAGCCCGGGGAACCAGAACTGCGCATAGGCGGTTATCGCCACGACGTCCGCCATACCGGTCACGACCCAGCAGAACCAGTAGGTCCAGCCGGTGAAATAGCCCGCCCATGGCCCGAGCAGGTCTGAAGCGAAGTCGCTGAAGGATTTGTATTCGAGGTTCGAGAGCAGCAGCTCACCCATTGCACGCATCACGAAGAACAGCATAAAACCGATAATCATATACACGAATATGATTGACGGTCCGGCGAGACTGATGGTTTTGCCTGACCCCATAAACAGCCCGGTACCGATGGCACCCCCAATGGCAATGAGCTGAATATGACGATTTGTGAGATTGCGCCGTAGCGACTGTTCAGACGACGCCTCTTCGCCGGCGACGACTTTGACCTGATCTACCATGTGATATTTTCCTGTTTATGCCTGTCTGTGTTGTTAAGGCTCTTCTGGCCTTTAAATACGTCAAAAAATGACGTTCCCCGTGTAAGGGCTAATCGATATTAGGTAAGAATCGGCGGGATGAACACTATGATTTAGATATTATGTTAACAATATGTTGAAAGTGAGTGTCATATCACTCATACAGCGCGAAACAGTTCACAAAAATACACGCAACAGTTTCGTTTGCAAGATAAAATATTGATTACGTCGTAACTATAGGTTTTAACACTGCTTTCCCCTCCCCAACCGGGGAGAGGAAATAAGAAAAGTCGATTACAGAATTTCCAGCAGCTCGACTTCAAATACCAGGGTGCTGAATGGCGGGATGGACGCGCCAGCGCCACGTTCGCCGTAAGCCAGGTTATGCGGGATAGTCAGTTCCCATTTGGAACCGACTGGCATCAGGGTCAGCGCTTCGATCCAGCCCGCGATAACGCCGTTCACCGGGAACTCAGCCGGTTCGCCGCGCGCGATGGAGCTGTCGAAGACGGTACCGTCGATCAGTTTACCGGTGTAGTGGACGCGAACGTGGTCGGTACGCGCCGGGATTGCGCCGTCGCCCTGATTGATCACGCGGAACTGCAGACCGGACTCGGTGCTGTTCACGCCTTCACGCTCACGGTTCTCTTCGAGATATTTCACACCTTCGGCTGCCATCTCTTCAAAGCGCGCACGACGCACGGCGTCAGCACGTTCGTGGATTTCACGCAGCGCACGGTGTACGACATCGACCGGAACGGCAGGCTGTTTGCCTTCCAGCGCGTCAGCGATACCCGCCACCAGCGCTTCTGGTAACAGACCTTCCAGGCCGGATTCGCTCAGTTGCTGTCCTACCTGCAAGCCGATACCGTAACTTGCCTGCGCTTCGATAGTGTCAAAAGTCGGGGTGGTCATGGGTTTTCCTTCCATCACATTTAAAGTAGCGGGCAGCATATCAGCCATGCCCTTATGGGTAAAACTTTGTCTGAAGTTAAGGTGACAAACCGCGACGAAACAGAAACAATAGAGAGAACCAGGATTAATCCCGAACTGATGTCACGGATGTCGGGTTTGCTACGTCGTTCAGGCAGTTAGCAAACTATACTTCGGAGCACAGGATAAAAAAGACGCGGAGCAGGAGGAGTGCCATGCCCGGGCGATTTGAACTGAAACCTACCCTGGCGAAAATCTGGCAGGCGCCGGACAATTTTCGCATCATGGATCCGCTGCCGCCTCTGCATCGCAGAGGGATCATCATTGGCGCGTTGATGATGATCGTGGGCTTCCTGCTTCCTTCCGGTGGCGATGATGTCGATACCGCGCCCGTCACCCGCAACGCTCAGCTGGACATTCAGTCGCAAACGCGACCGCAGCCTGACGCACAACCCATGCAGACGCAACTCGTCACCCCGTCGAACGATCCGGGTCAGGTCGCGCCGGTTGAGCCTGAGCCCATTCAGGATGAACAGCCGCAGGAGCAGGCCGCCACCCCGTCTGCGCCACCGGCACAACAACCCACCGGTATTGAACAGCAGTGGCGTTCCTATCGCGTAGAGCCGGGCAAAACCCTGGCACAGCTGTTCCGCGACCACAACCTGCCGCCGACCGACGTCTATGCCATGGCGCAAGTGGAAGGGGCGGGTAAGCCGCTTAGTAACCTGCAGAACGGTCAGATGGTACAGATTCGCCAGAATGCCAGCGGTGTGGTGACAGGATTAACGATTGATACCGGCAATGGTCAGCAGGTGCTGTTTACTCGCCAGCCTGACGGCAGTTTTATCCGGGCGCGTTAAAAACCGGTTTCTTTAAAAAGCAAAACGCCGGCGCAAGGCCGGCGTTTCAACGTGAGCAGAGTAAAAAATTACTCAGCTACAACGTTAACAACCAGTTTAGCGAACACTTCGCTGTGAACCTGGAAGTCAACTTCGTGCTCACCAGTGGTACGCAGAACGCCGTTCGGCAGACGAACTTCGCTCTTAGCCACTTTAACGCCTGCTGCAGTAACTGCATCAGCGATATCGCGGGTACCGATGGAACCGAACAGTTTACCTTCGTCGCCAGCTTTGGAAGCGATGGTAACAGTGCCCAGTGCGTTGATTGCTTCAGCGCGAGCGTTAGCAGCCGCCAGAACGTCAGCCAGTTTGGCTTCCAGTTCAGCGCGACGTGCTTCGAAAAACTCTACGTTTTTCTTGGTAGCTGGAACAGCTTTACCCTGTGGAACCAGGAAGTTACGAGCGTAGCCCGCTTTAACGTTTACCTGATCACCCAGGCTGCCCAGGTTTGCTACTTTATCAAGCAGAATAACTTGCATTACCTTATCCTCTTAAAGTCGTATTAATGGACCGTGCCCGATTACTGATGACGATCAGTGTACGGCAGCAGGGACAGGTAGCGAGCGCGTTTGATAGCGCGAGCCAGCTGACGCTGATATTTTGCACGAGTACCGGTGATACGGCTTGGGACAATCTTACCGCTTTCGGTGATGTAGTTTTTCAGCGTTGCGATATCTTTATAGTCGATCTCTTGAACGCCTTCCGCGGTGAAACGGCAGAACTTGCGACGACGGAAATAACGTGCCATATGGCTAGTCTCCAGAATCTATCAAATCAATCTGCTCGGCATGCAGAACCATTTTGCTCAGACCGTTCTTTGCCTTGTGGCAAGAAATGAACCCCTGAACGATTACTGCACTACCGACCGTTAAACTGTGAGTAATGGCCTGGTTTTCGTGTCCGCTAACAATAACGGGCATTTGGCACCACGCCTGCCGGTGAAACCCGGCTTCCTCTTGCACAGAACGATGCTCAAGCACGAACTGGCAATGCGGAATTCCTGATGGACTGACCTTTCGAAGGGGAGCCCTGCATACGATGCCGGACAACGCCAGACGGTTGGTCATCAGAAATTACTCTTCAGAATCCCCAGCATCAGAATCATCTGCGGTTTCGTTTGCGAAATCATCGCGACGCTCACGGCGCTCGTCTTTCGCTTTAACCATCGGAGATGCTTCGGTAACTGCGTGTTTAGTACGCATAACCATGCTGCGGATAACGGCATCGTTGAAGCGGAAGTTAGTTTCCAGCTCATCGATCACTTCCTGCGGCGCTTCAACGTTCATCAGAACGTAGTGAGCTTTGTGCAGTTTGTTGATCGGGTAAGCCAGCTGACGGCGGCCCCAGTCTTCCAGACGGTGGATCGTGCCCGCTGCTGCAGTGATTGCACCAGTGTAGCGCTCGATCATACCCGGAACCTGTTCGCTCTGGTCAGGATGGACCATAAAAACGATTTCGTAATGACGCATCGAATTGCTCCTTACGGATTATTCAGCCTCCTGTCTGGGTCAGCCGAGGCCCGGGGAGGCAAGGAACGTGTTAAAGGTCGGCTGAAAAATTGACGCGTCATAATACTTGCGCGCCCCCGGAAACTCAAGCTGATTGCACAAATAATTCGCACAAAGCGTAAAGCTGGTCTAAGTGGGTGATTTAAAATTAATCGCACCTGGAAGCGGTGTTTTTTTGAACAACTGCATCAGAAATGGTCACGCATCCCCGGCGGATGAGTGATTACACTTTAATCAGAGACCACCTGAATTAAAGAAGGAGCCCCTCCCTCTCACAGCACGCAGTCGTGGAGCGCAAATCATGAAAAAAATCGCATTAGCCATTATGGCGGCGCTTTTGCTCAGTGCAAACGCGATGGCAGCCATCAAAATAGACGGCCGGCAGGCCAGGAACATGGATGATGTGCAAAGCTTGGGCGTAATCTACATTAATCATAATTTCGCCACTGAAAGTGAAGCAGATCAGGCGCTTAATGAAGAAACCGATGCGCAGGGCGCAACCTACTATCACGTCGTTCTGACGCGTGAGCCCGGCAGCAACGGCAATATGCACGCCAGTGCAGATATTTACCGATAACGCTTTAACGCTAGCACCAGGAAAGCCAACAACGAGAACATAGCCATAGTTTACGTTGCCCCTGCCCGGGGGCTTTTTTTTGTGAATGGCTCTGAAATACCACCGGTTACAACTGTTTTCGGTATTCCAGAGCACTTATTCACTTCTGCCCGTAATAGGCATTCGGGCCGTGCTTTCGCATGAAATGCTTGTTCATCAGGTAATCATCAATGCCCTGAAGCTGCGGGTTGATGCCGCGGGCAATCCACGCCATGCGTGCCACCTCCTCCATCACGACAGCATTATGTACCGCGTCGTGAGCATCTTTTCCCCAGGCGAACGGACCGTGCTGATAGACCACAATACCCGGCGTATGCAACGGTTCAGTTTCACCCAGCGTATCGATAATCACCTTCCCGGTATTGAGTTCGTACTCCCCTTCCACTTCAGCCTGCGTTAACGCGCGGGTGCAGGGAATGTCGCCAAAGAAGTAGTCTGCATGGGTCGTACCCAGCGCCGGAATGGCCAGCCCCGCCTGCGCCCAGGCCGTGGCATGGGTCGAGTGGGTATGCACGACGCCGCCCAGTGATGGATAGCGTCGGTACAGCGCCAGATGCGTGGCCGTATCTGAAGAGGGACGCCATTTTCCCTCCACAACCTGTCCGTCGAGATCCACCACCACCATATCGTCAACGGTCATGGTGTCATACGCTACGCCACTCGGTTTGATCACCACCCGCCCCTGCTCGCGATCGATAGCGCTGACGTTGCCCCAGGTGAACGTAACCAGTCCGTAACGCGGGAGATCCATATTGGCCTCAAAGACCTGCTGTTTGAGCTTAAGCATATTCAGCCTCCAGTAACCCCGCCTGCGCCATGCGCTCGCGCACCCAGTCCCGGGCTTTTGCCACTTCCGCGGCCGGGTCGTCCGACGTTTCACTCCACATCTCAATCAGGTACGGCCCGCAGTAGCCGGTCTGCCTGAGCGTCTGGAAGCACCGTTCAAAATCCACCACCCCGGTGCCGAACGGAACATTTTTGAATACGCCAGGACGGGTATCTTTGACGTGAACCGCCACGATATGCCCGATACCCGCCTGCAGCTCCATTTGTACGTCGTTATCCCATGCCGACAGATTGCCAATATCAGGATAGAGCTGGAACCACGGGTTGTTCAGGTAGTGCGCGTAGCCCAGCGCCTTACTGATGGAGTTCATCAACGGATAATCCATGATCTCCATCGCCAGCGTCACCTGCGCGCGGCTGGCCATCTCGACGCTCTCTTTCAGGCCGTCACGAAAACGACGGCGCGTTTCATCATTAGCTTCCTGGTAGTAAACGTCATACCCGGCGAGCTGAATCACGCGAATGCCAACATCCTGCGCAAAACGAATGGCTTTACGCATGATCGCCAGCCCCTGCGCACGCACGGCATCATCTTCGCTGCCAAGCGGAAAACGACGGTGGGCGCTGAGGCACATGGAAGGCACGCGCACGCCCGTTTCCGCGATAGCGCTTACCAGCGCCAGACGCTGTTCGCGGCTCCAGTCGAGGCGAGAGAGGCGCGCATCCGTCTCATCCACTGACATTTCGACAAAATCGAAATCCAGCTGTTTTGCCAGCTGCAACCGCTCCAGCCAGCACTCCCCCGCAGGGAGTGCCTTTTCATAGATGCCAAGCGGGACCTGTTTTGACAACATACCCGCTCCTTAGCCCCAAAGCTGAGCGATTGAGCGTTTGAACTGACGCGCAGCTTCTACCGGAGAGGCCGCATCACGAATGCTACGCCCCGCAATAAAGACGTGAATCGGGATGCCCTTGAACAGCGGCAGATCTTCCAGCGCCAGACCACCGGTAACGGTCACTTTGAAGCCCATATCCGCCAGGCGCTTAATCGCATTGATATCCGCATCGCTCCACGCCACGCCTGCGGCCTGGGCATCACGGCTGCGGTGATAAACCACCTGCTGAATACCTGCCTCGCGCCACGCCTGTGCCTGCTCCCAGGTCCAGAAACCGGTCAGCTCGATCTGCACATCGCCGTTGAACTCTTTTGCCACGTCCAGCGCACCTTTCGCGGTGTTGATATCCGCACAGCAGATCACGGTGACCCAGTCGGCGTTAGCTTCAAAGCACATGCGGGAGAGAATTTTTCCTGCGTCAGCAATTTTGGCATCCGCCAGCACGATTTTGTGTGGATAGAGCGCTTTCAGGTCGCGAACGGCGCGAACGCCCTCGCCTACGCACAGAATGGTGCCCACTTCGATGATGTCCACTTCTTCGGCGATCAGACGGGTGGTTTCGTAAGCGTGGGACAATGTCTGGTTATCCAGCGCGACCTGCAACATCGGTAATGACATATTCAATTCCTCTTAAACGGCCGCCGCAGTGGCGTTATCAATTAAATCCAGAACGTCCTGCGCGGTACGGCAGGCGCGTAAACGGTCAAAATTCGCTTCGTCATCAAACAGATTAACGATCTGCATGATGCCGACTTCCTGATGGGTGTTGGCATCCACGGCCGCCATGGTGATCAGAATGTCGACCGGGTCGTTATCTTCATGGTTAAACACCAGCGGCGTTTTCAGCGTCACCAGCGCGAAGCCGGTTTTCTTCACGCCCTCTTCCGGACGGCCATGCGGCATGGCCAGGCCTGGCGCAATGACAAAGTAAGGGCCGTGCTGCGCCACGCCATCAAGAATGGCCTGGTAATAACGCGGCTCGACCACGTCAGCCTTAACCAGTAAGTCCACGCTCAGCTTGACCGCTTCCTGCCAGGTGCTGGCCTCTGCCTGTAAAAGGATGGAGTTATTCTCCGCCAGCGAATCACGTAGTTTCATTGGGTGTCCTTACTTCACGTCTTGTGGGAAGTGTTCTTTGATCACGTCCAGCAGCTTGGGGCCGAAATCCGCTGGCGACAGCATGTTGCGGACGCCCACCACATATTTATTGCCCGTCACGGTAATTTCACCGGCGATATGGGTAGAGGCGATGATGATATCCGCGCCGTTCAGCTCGCTTTTGTATTCGCCCACTGCACAGCTGTTTACCGTGTGGTCAATGTTGGACTGGGTTAAAAACTGGTCCACTTTCATCTTCATGATCATGGAGCTACCTTGCCCATTGCCACAGACAGCCAGGATACGTACGGTCATAATCGAAACTCCTTAATGAGCAGAAACTTCTGCTGTTTGTTTTTCCGCATCTTCTTCAGCGCGCAGCGCGCGACCCGCGAAGAACATATAAGCCAGAGCAATCAGGATAATGACGGCCATAAAGATCAGTCCGATGGAGGCAAAACCCTGCATCATCGGCGGTGCCAGAATTGACCAGTCCGCCATGCCCATCCAGGCGCTCATACCGGTGAGCTTGACCGCCCACACGCAGCCAAAGATTTCAACCATGCCCATTACCAGGCAGATCTTGAGCGCCGCGCGCCAGCCGCCGAAGTGGTTAGCGAATACGCCGATGGTGGCGTTGGAGAAGAACATCGGGATAAAGCCCGGAATAATCAGGATTGAGGAGCCGCAGCCGACCAGGATACCCACCGCAATCAGCTGGCCGATGGTGCCCCACATAAATCCCCAGACCACCGCGTTTGGCGCGAAGCTATAGATAGCGGCACAGTCGATGGCCAGTACCGCGCCAGGAATCAGGCGCTGAGAGATACCGTTGAAAGCTTCAGACAGTTCGGCGACGAACATACGCACGCCCTGAGTAATGATGAAAATAGCCACGGCGAAAGAGAAACCGGTCTGCAGGATGTAAACCGTCCAGTGGGTTTTCCCCGCCATCGCCTGCACCACATCAATACCGAAGGAGAGCAGAATGGCGCCGAAGAAGAGGGTCATCACAATCGCGGTCGACACGATGTTGTCATGGAAGATATTCAGCCAGCCAGGCAGCTTAAGGTCTTCAACACTCTCTTCTTTTTTACCCAGGTACGGCGCAACTTTATAAGCAATCCAGGCAGCAAACTGTTGCTGGTGACCGATGGAAAAACCGCAACCGTCGGTCACTATCTGGGTTGGCTTGTACATCATGTTGGAGGTGATACCCCAGTAGAGCGAGACCAGCACCGCGGTGCAGATAATCGTGGTCCACATTGGGTAACCGAAGATATAGAGAGAAACCGCAATCAGCCCCGCCTGCTGGAACATAATGTGCCCAGTTAGCATGATGGTGCGAATACCGGTAATGCGGCGCAGCAGAACATAGATAATGTTCAGCGCCAGCGCGAGCAGAACGGCGTAACCTACCCAGCTATAGGCATCGCCCATACGATCGATGGTCGCCATCATTGAGGCGTAGGTATCAGAGATAGCCCCATTAATGCCATACACTTCCGACATTTTGGCAACGACTGGCTTAAACGTGCTGGTCAGTATGCCCGACCCCGCCTGCAACAGCATGAAACCGATAATGGTTTTGATGGTGCCTTTAATAATCACGCTGACGCTTTTACGCAGCAGGATATATCCCAGGCACGTCACGATACCCAGCAACAGCGGGGCGTTGGTCATTACCTGATTAAAGAAAACGGTAAAGACGTTGTAGAGGATCTCCATAACTCTCTCCAGAAATGAGAACACGAGGGGCAATCCCTGTGCGGTTGGTGCCATCACTCTATTAATCACAAATAATCACCACAAGATTGAATTTGATTATTTGTGACGCATCACGCAATTTATTTCCCTTCAGTTAGTAATGATTTTCACTACCGCACAAATGAAATAAATTAGTCCTTATAATTCATGAGATTAATGTTTATTACGCGATAATCTAACAAGTAACAAGCAGAGAGTCTGTGACGTTGAGCAGATAAAATTCCGCATTTTCGCTATTGCAAAGCGCGTAAAATGGTGACAGCATTAATCATAACGAATCACAATGTGATTACTTTTGATTAAAACCAGGAGTCAAAACGATGAGTAAAGTGAAAACCATCACCCGTGAATCATGGATTCTGAGCACCTTTCCGGAGTGGGGTAGCTGGCTGAACGAAGAAATCGAGCAGGAACAGGTTGCTCCTGGCACGTTTGCAATGTGGTGGCTGGGCTGCACCGGGATCTGGCTGAAATCAGAAGGTGGCGCCAATATCTGCGTCGATTTCTGGTGCGGCACCGGCAAACAGAGCCACGGTAACCCGCTGATGAAAAAAGGCCACCAGATGCAGCGTATGGCCGGCGTTGAAAAACTCCAGCCGAACCTGCGTACTACACCGTTTGTGCTTGATCCTTTTGCCATTCGTCAGATCGATGCCGTACTCTCTACCCACGATCACAACGACCATATTGATGTAAACGTGGCGGCAGCGGTGATGCAAAACTGCGCGGACGATGTGCCGTTTATCGGGCCGCAGACCTGCGTGGATCTCTGGATTGGCTGGGGTGTGCCGAAAGAGCGCTGCATCGTGATGAAACCGGGCGACGTGGTGAAAATCAAAGACATTGAAATCCATGCTCTTGATGCCTTTGACCGTACCGCTCTGATTACGCTGCCGGCCGATCAAAAAGCGGCAGGTGTACTGCCAGACGGCATGGACGAGCGCGCGGTGAACTACCTGTTCAAAACGCCGGGCGGCTCCCTGTATCACAGCGGTGACTCCCACTACTCCAACTACTACGCTAAGCACGGTAACGAGCATCAGATTGACGTGGCTCTGGGCTCCTACGGCGAGAACCCGCGCGGTATTACGGATAAAATGACCAGCGCCGACATGCTGCGCATGGCGGAAGCGCTGAACACCAAAGTCGTTATTCCGTTCCACCACGATATCTGGTCAAACTTCCAGGCCGATCCGCAGGAAATTCGCGTGTTGTGGGAGATGAAAAAAGACCGCCTGAAGTACGGCTTCAAGCCATTTATCTGGCAGGTAGGCGGCAAGTTCACCTGGCCGCTGGACAAAGACAATCTTGAGTACCACTACCCGCGTGGTTTCGATGATTGCTTCACCATTGAGCCTGACCTGCCGTTTAAGTCCTTCCTCTGATTCCGAGGCCACATCGCCAGACTTGTGTCTGGCGATTTCATATTTATTTTAGTAATTTCACGCTATTTCAAATATCATCTTTTCAAATCAATTCTTATCGGAATAGCTCATGACGGAAGCGCAACGGCATCAAATTTTATTGGAACTCCTGGCGCAAACAGGGTTTATCACCGTCGAGAAAGTGATCGAACGTTTAGGGATTTCCCCCGCCACCGCGCGGCGAGACATTAACAAGCTGGATGAGAGCGGCAAGCTGAAAAAAGTTCGCAACGGTGCGGAAGCCATTAGCCAGCAGCGCCCCCGCTGGACGCCGATGAACATTCATCAGGCGCAGAATCACGATGAAAAAGTGCGGATCGCCAGAGCCGCGTCGCAGCTGGTGAATCCCGGTGAGAGTGTCGTTATCAACTGCGGCTCTACGGCGTTTTTGCTGGGCCGCGAGATGTGCGGCAAGCCGGTGCAAATCATCACGAACTACTTACCGCTCGCCAACTATCTCATCGATCAGGAGCATGAGAGCGTGGTGATCATGGGTGGTCAGTACAATAAAAGTCAGTCGATTACGCTTAGCCCACAGGACAGCGAAAACAGTCTCTACGCCGGACACTGGATGTTTACCAGCGGCAAAGGCCTGACCGCTGAAGGTTTGTATAAAACCGATATGCTGACCGCGATGGCGGAACAAAACATGCTCAACGTGGTAGGCAAACTCGTGGTGCTGGTCGACAGCAGTAAAGTCGGTGAACGCGCAGGCATGCTGTTCAGCCGCGCAGAACAGATCGACCTGGTGATCACCGGCAAAGGGGCTAACCCCGAGATCCTCCAGAAGCTGGAAGATCAGGGAGTAAAAGTGCTGCGCGTTTAAAGGTGCTGGCGGAAAAACGCTACCGTGGCGTCCAGCGCCGCTGGCGTAATGCGGTGGCGAACGCCTGATTCCCACAAACAGGTCAGATTACCGTCCAGCCCTTCCTTCTTTAACGCCTGCTGCAGGCGGAAGGTACCGTCAGGTGGCACCACATCATCCGCGTCACCGTGCCACAGCAAAAGCGGGCGATCTGCGAGGCGCGGCAATGCCCGGGTTACTTCCCACTCTTCCAGCCTCGCGGTGATTTCCGCTAAATCCTGAGGGGGAAAAAGGGTCTTCGCCAGCGAGGTAAAATAACCCGAGCCCATCAGACAGGCGATCGACTTCACTTCTGGATGGTGCGTCATGATCCCCAGGGCTGTCATACCGCCCATCGACGCCCCGGCCACGGCCAGACGATTCTCGGCCACCAGCCCTGCCTCATAAAGCGCATCGCGCAACCCGGCAAACTCGGTCAGACTCCCGTGCAGTATGTGCCAGAACTGCCCAAGGCGCGCCAGCTCATTACCCATAAATCGTGCGCCGTGGTCAGGCGCATCCGGCATCACCACGCGAAAACCCGCCTGCGCCAGCGCGACCGCAAAGTAACTGTAAACCAGCTTCGATGAGGTAAATCCATGATAAAAAACCACAACAGGCAGCGGTTTATCACGTTTACCCGCTGGCATAGCGTGTAAAATTTCATGGTCGCCGAGATGGCGTATTTCAATTTCAATCATTGTCGACCCTGCACGAATGGATGATTCATAATGTTGAGAACTGGATTACGGTTTCAGGCTATTTTCATTCGAAAATTACGTCCCAGCTAACACTTCGGGAACATTCCCCCAAAACTAAATTCACAGACAACTACACTATGGCTATCAGGAAACGAGATATGGTTATGCACAGGTTTGCTGCTTTATTGCTGGTGTTTCTGCTTAGCGGCTGTAGCGCACTGCAGGGAACACCGCAACCCGCTCCCCCGGTTGCCGATCATCCGCAGGAGATTCGTCGTAATCAGACGGAAGGATTACAACGAATGGGCACCGTCTCCGCGCTGGTTCGCGGTTCGCCGGATGACGCAGAAGAGGCAATAAAGGCACAAGCCGTCGCCGCCAAAGCAGATTATTACGTCATTATCATGATCGACGAAACCATCATAACGGGGCAGTGGTATTCACAGGCCATTTTGTACCGAAAATAATGGTTTACCTTTGAACGACATTTACACTGCTTTGCGTCCATAGACATTTTCCTGTCCACAATAAACTCCATGCCAGCGACAAGGAATGGGGGTTTATTCGCGAAGGATTGCCCGGCGGATACCGGAAATATGTGAAATGGAGCTGACGATGAAACGAACTCTTGCTTTGACCTCTCTGTTGCTCTCCGCAGGCCTGGTGAGCACCACCGCGCAGTCAGCAGAATTCGCCAGTGCTGACTGTGTAACTGGCCTGAATGAAATTGGCCAGATCTCCGTGAATAATATCTCGGGAGCCCGCAAGACGTTGAACGCGTCGTGGCATTAAAGGCCGATGAGCAGGGTGCTTCCTGGTATCGCATCATCCAGATGCAGGAAGATAACCATATCGACCACTGGCGGGTACAGGCCATTCTCTACGTGTAAACTCCCTCCTGATAAAAGCCACTTATTTTTAGTGGCTTTTCGCTTTTGCAAATTTTTTATCTTATTAAAAACCAATCAATAACAACAAAATAACATTTTGTTACATTAATTCAGTAAACGTAATCTCCGCTCTGCCGTTGAAGAACCATACCTATTCAATGATGAGCAATTTATGATCAACGTTTTTCGCCGTGCAGGCCTGGGGGCGAAGCTGTCGCTGCTTACGGGCGTCAGTGTCGCCACGCTGTTTCTGCTTTTCACTTTTCTGCTCAGTCAAAAAGCCAGCCAGCAGCTTGAAGCCCTTGCGGTAGAAGACCTGCACAATCAGTCCACCGGCATGGTCGACATGGTGCAGATGTTTAACACCAGCCTGAGTGAAGAGGTTGAGAGTTATACCCGGCTGTTTACCACTTTTTTACCGCAGCCACTGAATATTGATACTTCCCAGGCTCAGACGATTAACGGACTCAGCGTCCCGCTTCTGAAAGGCGGTGACACCGGACTGCATCAAAACAACACCCTGTCTGACGAGTTCCTGAACCGTACGGGAGCCATTTCGACGCTGTTTGTACGCAGCGGTAATGACTTTGTTCGCGTAGCCACCTCCCTGCGCAAAGAGAATGGCGAGCGGGCGATGGGCACCGTGCTGGATACCGCCAGCCCGGCCTTTGCCGCCGTCAACAGAGGGGAAGTCTACCGCGGACTGGCGCTGCTGTTTGGCAAACGCTATATCACCCAGTATCAGCCGGTTAAAAACGCCGAAGGACAGGTCATTGCGATCGTCTTTGTTGGCGTGGACATTACGCACTCCTGGAACGTCATGCGCGAGAAAATCCTCACCCGCCGCCTGGGCGAGAGCGGTCACTTCTTCGTGCTGGATCGCAGCAACGGCAAAACGCGCGGGCAATACCTGTTCCATGCCGGTGAAGAGGGGCAGTTGCCGAAGTGGGACGACGCGACGCAGCAGCAGCTTCTGGGTGACAAGCCCGGCACCCTGGAACGCGTAAGCGACGACGGCCGCACGCTTAAAATGGCGTATACCCCGCTGCCAGGCTGGAACTGGACTATCGTGGGCGAAGTGGATAAATCGGTGCTGCTCTCAAGCGTTAACGCCATGCGCGATCGCTTCCTGCTGGCCGGCGTGGTCTTATCTATCCTGTTTGCTGGTCTGTTCGTGGTCCTTATTCGCCGTGTGCTGACCCGACCGCTGAGCAATGTGATCCATCTTGCCCGGCAATATGCTGCAGGGGATCTCCGTTCCAGCCTGCCCGTGACGCGTCAGGACGAGGTCGGCCAGCTGATCGACGCCATTAACGGCATCGGCGGTGGCCTGCAAAAAATTGTTCTTCAGGTTCGCGAGGCCGCAGGCGAGATCCATTTGGGCACTAACGCGCTGGCTTCCGATACCGGCGAGATTTCTGAGCAGATCAACAAGCAGGCCAGCAGCGTGGAAGAGACCTCCGCCAGCATGGAGCAGCTGGCCGCCACCGTACAGCAAAATGCCGCCAACATGGAGCAAACGCAGCAGCTGGTGGGTGAAACCTCCCTCGCGGTCCATCAGGGCGGTGAGACGGTCACCCACGCCGTGTCGACCATGGACGACATTCGCGAGGCGTCAAAACGCATCGAAGACATCACGCGCGTGATTGAGTCCATCGCTTTCCAGACCAATATCCTGGCGCTGAATGCGGCAGTGGAAGCGGCCCGCGCGGGCGAGCATGGGAAAGGGTTTGCGGTGGTTGCGCAGGAAGTTCGCGCCCTGGCCGGACGCAGCGCTAACGCGGTGAAGGAGATTGAACAGCTGATTGGCGATACGCTCAGGAAAGTGAGCGAAGGCCATGCGCTGTCTGAACAGACGCGCCTGGCGATGGATGACATCATCATTCATATCGATAACATCAGCCAGCTGGTCACCGAGATTAACCATGCCTCACGCGAGCAGTCCGCAGGGATTGGCCAGGTGAATCTCGCCATGACCCACATTGGCGAAGCGTCGCATATTAATGCGGATCGTATCTCACGCAGCGAACAAACCGCTCAAACGCTGCGCGAGAAAGGGTCACATCTGGCTCAACTGGTGAGTCTGTTCCAGCTAAAAGACTAACCGACTCTGCCCGTCGCACGCAGCAGCAGGTCATTTTGCACCTGCTCGCTCATCAGCGTACCGCCACGGGTATCCAGCATCATGCGGCACCACGCCTGCGCCACCGGGGGCGATGCGTGCCGCAGCATTTCGCTTCCGGCACCCAGCAGGAAAAGCTGCTGCGCAATTTCCCGCCCCTGCGCCTCCTGCGGTTTACGCAGTTTTTGCTGAAGCTGTCGCCAGCTGCGGTCGAAGTGTCTGTCCTGCCCTTTTACCTGTGCAAACTCATCGGCAAGCAGATCGTGAATACCCGGCTGCTTCGCCAGCACGCGCAGCACGTCAAGGCACATGATGTTGCCGGACCCTTCCCAGATGCTGTTCACCGGCATCTCGCGATACAGGCGGGAAAGTTCGCTCTCCTCGCAGTACCCGACTCCGCCCAGCACCTCCATCGCTTCCGCCACAAACGGGATGCCCGCTTTGCACACGCTAAATTTCGCGGCCGGGGTAAACAGCCGCGCCCATGCCGCTTCCTGGGGATCCGCGCGTTTATCCCACGCCCGGGCCAGGCGAAACAGCAGCGCCGTTTGCCCCTCCAGCACCAGCGCCATCCGACTTAACACCTCACGCATGAGCGGCTGATCGATAAGATTTTTGCCGAAGGTCTGACGCTGATGCGCGTGGTACAGCGCCACGGACAGCGCACGACGCATCAGTCCGTGGCTGCCCAGCGCGCAGTCAAAGCGCGTCAGGCCGCCCATTTTGAGGATCTGCCGTACCCCTTCGCCCTCTTCCCCCAGCAGCCAGCCGGAGGCATCAAGAAACTCTACCTCGCTGCTGGCGTTGGAGCGGTTCCCGAGCTTGTCCTTAAGGCGCTCCAGCCGGACGGCGTTGCGCTGTCCGTCAGGTAAAAAGCGCGGCACAAAAAAGCAGGACAACCCGCCCTTCGCCTGTGCCAGCACCAGATGCGCATCGCTTTGCGGGACGGAGAAAAACCATTTATGGCCCACCAGCCGGTAGCTGCCGTCGCTGCATTTTTCCGCTTTGGTGGTGTTGCTCAGCACGTCCGAGCCGCCCTGTTTTTCCGTCATCCCCATACCGATCAGCAGGCCGCGTTTTTGCGCGCCAGGCACCAGATGAGGATCGTAGCGATCGCTGAGCAGCGGCGTCAGCCAGTCGTGAAATAGTTTAGGGAGCGCCTGCTGCAGGAGCGGTGTCGCGGCAAACGTCATGGTGACGGGACAAAGCGTGCCTGCCTCAACCTGAGCATGAAGCACAAAGCGTGCGGCCCGGGCGACAAAAGCCCCTTTACGCGCCTCCTCTTCCCATGCCAGGTTATGTACCCGATTGGCACACAGCCCCTGCATAAGCAGGTGCCATGCCGGGTGAAAGCGAACGTCATCCAGTCGCTCTCCGGTGGCGTCATAGCGAAGCAACTCCGGCGGATTCACGTTCGCCAGCCTGCCCAGCTCCAGCGACTCTGCGGTACCTAACTGCTGCCCGATGCTGGCGAGCAGTTCGATATCCCACTCGGCACCCTCACGCGAGACTGCGTCACGCAGCGCGCAGTCCGAGAGAAAAAGGTTGCTGTTAGAGAGTGGTGCAGGTTGATTGAAAACGGTATGAGTCTGCCAGTGCATACTGTCTCCCTCCTTCAGTGGCAATGACGATAAGTATGGACAGACCGCGCACACGCTGCATGGGAGGGGAGTCACACGTTCACGATCCCGCTGATATCATTCGTGAAATAGCTCACAGAACATAAGAATAAACTATTTCATGACTTCGCTTTTGTTGAATAATTTATTCTCTCCCCCTTTCAGTGAGGAAAGTTATGCAACCGGATGCGCACAAGCGAGCATTAATTGCCGGCTCCATTGGTAACTTTATCGAGTGGTATGAGTTTGCGGTCTACGGTTTTCTGGCGACCATCATTGCGAAGAACTTCTTTCAGCTTGAAGGGGAAGCGGGGCTTACCAGCCTGATCCTCACTTACGCCTCATTTGCCATCGCCTTCTTCTTCCGTCCTCTGGGTGCGGTGGTGTTTGGACGCATCGGCGACCGAATTGGCCGTAAGCCGACGCTAATCATTGTGCTGGTGCTGATGACGCTGTCCACCGCCGCCATCGGCATTGTGCCGGTCTACGCCAGCATCGGGATTGCCGCACCGCTGATCGTTACGCTGCTTCGGATCCTGCAGGGGCTGTTCGCGGGCGGCGAGTACGGCGGTGCAGT
This sequence comes from Enterobacter sp. FB, assembly GCF_000805795.1. NCBI lineage: Bacteria > Pseudomonadati > Pseudomonadota > Gammaproteobacteria > Enterobacterales > Enterobacteriaceae > Enterobacter > Enterobacter sp. FB. The sequence goes on from NZ_JSZC01000004.1 coordinate 268,264, forward strand.
CTCGCTGATGACGGAGTTCGCCCCGCGAGGCAAGCGCGGGCTCTATGGTGCCTGGCAGTCCTTTACCGTGGCGCTGGGGCTGTTAGCGGGTGCCGGCATCGTGGCGCTGCTCTCCGCCCTTCTCACGCCTGAAGCCCTGCACGACTGGGGCTGGCGCATTCCTTTCTTCCTGGCGCTGCCCATGGGCGCTGTTGCGCTGTGGCTTCGCGTCAGCATGGAGGAGACACCCAGCTTTGTGCAGCAGCAGGACAAACCGGCCGTCGCTCAGGCGGACATTGCCGCCACGCTCCGGGCCATCGTGATGGGGATTGGCCGCGTGATGGTCTGGTCTGCGGCGGGGTACACCTACCTGGTCATTATGCCGACCTATCTGCAGTCGGCGCTGCACACCGGGTTTAATCAGGCGCTGTTGATCGCAGTGATTTCGAACGTTGGGTTTGCGCTGACGATCATTCCGTCGGGGATCCTGAGCGATCGGATCGGGCGTCGCACGGTGATGATTATCGCCACCGCGCTGCTGCTGATCCTCGCCCTGCCGCTGCTGAAACTTCTGCAGGCGGAGTCCAGCACGCTGGCGGTGAAAGCGATAGTGGTATTGATTGCGGGCGGTCTGGTGGGCATGCTGGCGGGGCCGGGCCCGGCGATGCTCTCTGAGATGTTCCCGACCCGCGTGCGCTATACGGGGCTGGGGCTGGCCTATTCGTTATCGAACGCGATTTTCTCGGGATGCGCAGGGTTAATCATAACCGGGCTGATTAAGCAGACGGGCAATCTGGATATTCCGGCGTACTACGTGATGGCGACGGCAGTAGTGAGTATTTTCGCGCTGATGACACTGAGGAAGGATGACCATCTGCGGTCACTGGAGGAATGAGGTTAATGCCCGGTGGCGCTACGCTTACCGGGCCTACGGTACCGTGCCTTTGTAGGCCGGGTAAGGCGAAGCCGCCACCCGGCATAACAGGCTACCCGCGCTGACGCACCGCTTCAAACAGGCAGATGCCCGTCGCAACAGACACGTTCAGAGAGGACACGCTGCCCGCCATCGGGATGCTGATCAGCTCGTCGCAGTGCTCGCGCGTCAGACGACGCATGCCTTCACCTTCCGCTCCCATCACCAGCGCCAGACGGCCGGTCATTTTGCTCTGATACAGGGTATGATCCGCTTCACCGGCAGTACCGACGATCCAGATGTTCTCTTCCTGCAGCAGACGCATGGTGCGCGCCAGGTTGGTCACGCGGATCAGCGGAACGTTTTCCGCCGCGCCGCAGGCCACTTTCTTCGCCGTCGCGTTCAGCTGCGCGGAGCGATCTTTCGGCACGATCACCGCATGCACGCCCGCCGCATCCGCACTACGCAGACACGCGCCGAGGTTGTGCGGATCGGTAACGCCATCGAGGATCAGGAAGAACGGATTCTCGAGCTCAGCGATCAGATCCGGCAGATCGTTTTCCTGATACTGACGGCCCGGCTTCACGCGGGCAATGATCCCCTGGTGAACCGCGCCTTCACTTTTCTCATCCAGGAACTGGCGGTTAGCCAGCTGGATCACCACGCCCTGCGCTTCCAGGGCGTGGATCAGCGGCATCAGACGTTTGTCTTCACGCCCTTTCAGAATAAACACTTCCTGAAAACGCTCCGGTGCGCGCTCGAGAAGGGCCTGCACCGCGTGGATGCCGTAAATCATTTCACTCATTGATGGTTCTCGTAATAAGTATTTCCCCTCTCCCGGTTGGGGAGAGGGTCAGGGTGAGGGGAGAATTTACTCCGCCTGCTTTTTCTTAGCCGCGCGCTTCGCTTTGGTGGCGGCCGCTATTTTCTGTGTCTTCGCGGAAGGTTTCTTCGCGGCACGGGCTTCTTTCTTTGCCGCCTTCGGCTTCTGCTTCTTCTCGCCGCGGAACGCGCTGTCCGGCTCGAAGTTCACCTTCTTACCGGCCTGACGGCGCTTGCCGCTCGTTTTGCCGTTTCCGCCTTTTTTCGCTCTTTCGCGCTCGGTTTTACCGACGTTACGCGGCGCGCGCTCGCTGGAGATCAGGCTGAAGTCGATTTTACGGTCGTCCATATTCACGGCCTCAACCTTCACTTCCACACGGTCGCCCAGACGATAGGTCTGGCCGCCAGATTCGCCAATCAGGCGCTGGCCGACCTGGTCGAAGCGGTAGTAGTCGTTATCCAGGCTGGAGACGTGCACCAGACCGTCGATAAACAGCTCGTCCAGACGTACGAAGAAGCCAAAGCCGGTCACGCTGGCAATCACGCCTTTGAAGACGTTACCGACCTGGTCCAGCATAAAGTCACACTTCAGCCAGTCCGCCACGTCGCGGGTAGCTTCATCGGCACGGCGTTCGGTCATGGAGCAGTGCTGACCCAGCTGCAGCATCTCTTCCATCGAATAGTGGTAGCCACCGGTTTCGGTGGTGTTCCCTTTATGGCCCTGCTCCTGCGCCAGCAGATACTTGATCGCACGGTGCAGCGAAAGGTCAGGGTAACGACGGATCGGCGACGTAAAGTGGGCGTAAGACTGCAGCGCCAGGCCGAAGTGACCGCGGTTTTCCGGATCGTAAATCGCCTGCTTCATCGAGCGCAGCAGCATTGTCTGTAGCATTTCTGCATCAGGACGATCGCTAATGGATTCCAGCAGCTCGGCGTAATCGCGCGGCTCTGGCTTATTGCCGCCCGGCAGCTCCAGGCCCAGTTCAGCCAGCACGGAGCGGAACGCGGTGATGGCTTCCGTCGACGGTTTATCGTGAATACGGAACAGCGCAGGCTCTTTGGCTTTCTCAACGAAGCGTGCCGCCGAGATGTTCGCCAGGATCATACACTCTTCAATCAGCTTGTGCGCATCGTTACGCTGGGTCTGCTCGATGCGCTCAATGCGGCGCTCGGCGTTGAAGATAAATTTCGCCTCTTCGCTCTCAAAGGAGATCCCGCCGCGCTCTTCGCGCGCCTGATCCAGCGTTTTGTAGAGGTTATGCAGCTCTTCGATGTGTTTGACCAGCGGCGCGTACTGTTCGCGCAGATCCTGGTCACCCTGCAGCATATGCCAGACCTTGGTGTAGGTCAGACGCGCGTGAGAGCTCATCACCGCTTCGTAGAATTTATAGCCAGTTAAGCGCCCTTTGTTGGAGATGGTCATCTCGCAAACCATACAGAGGCGGTCAACCTGCGGGTTCAGGGAACACAGGCCGTTAGACAGCACTTCCGGCAGCATCGGTACAACCTGCGACGGGAAGTAGACCGAGGTACCACGGCTGCGCGCTTCGTTATCCAGCGGGGTATGCGGACGAACGTAGTAGCTTACGTCTGCAATCGCTACCCACAGACGCCAGCCGCCGCCGCGTTTTTTCTCGCAGTAGACGGCGTCATCGAAGTCACGGGCGTCTTCACCGTCGATCGTAACCAGCGGCAGGGAGCGGAGATCCACGCGGCCCACTTTGGATTCTTCCGGCACTTCTTCACGCAGGCTTTCGATCTGCTCTTCAACCGCTTTCGGCCAGATGTATGGAATTTCGTGGGTGCGCAGCGCCATATCAACGGCCATGCCGGTGCCCATATTATCGCCCAGCACTTCGACGATTTTACCTACCGCTTTGGTGCGACGGGTTGGGCGCTGGGTAAGTTCCACCACCACCACAAAGCCCATGCGGGCACCCATCACCTCTTCAGGTGGGATCAGAATGTCGAAGCTCAGACGGCTGTCGTCCGGCACCACGAAGCCCACGCCCGCGTCGGTAAAGTAGCGACCAACAATCTGGCTGGTTTTTGGCACCAGGACGCGCACGACGCGCGCTTCTCGGCGACCTTTACGGTCAGCGCCCAGCGGCTGCGCCAGAATTTGGTCGCCGTGGATGCACATTTTCATCTGTTCAGATGAGAGATACAGATCGTCTTTACGGCCTTCCACCCGCAGGAAGCCGAAGCCATCGCGGTGACCAATGACGGTCCCTTTCAGCAGATCGAGGCGTTCTGGCAGCGCGTAGCACTGGCGGCGGGTAAAGACCAGCTGCCCGTCACGCTCCATCGCGCGCAGGCGGCGGCGAAGGGCTTCAATTTGCTCTTCACCTTCAATGTTTAATTCAACAGCAAGTTCTTCACGATTGGCGGGTTTTTCGCGTTTTGTTAAGCGTTCAATGATGAACTCGCGGCTGGGGATAGGATTCGCGTATTTTTCGGCTTCGCGTTCCTGGAAAGGATCGTGTGACATGTCGGTTCCTCCGTTGTCAGCTCCGGTGGAAATTTTCTTCATTCCACCAGCAATAATTTATAAAGCGGTTGATTCTCTTCAACCAAATCGGCCAGCGTGTAGTTATCCAGCTCCTTGAGAAAACTTTGCACGGCCTTAGAAAGCGCCTTTTTCAGGCGGCAAGCGGGCGTGATGTGGCAGAACTCGCTGCTGCAGTTCACCAGAGACAGCGGCTCCAGTTCACGTACCACATCGCCAACACGAATACTCTGTGCCGGTTTACCGAGACGGATCCCACCATTCTTCCCGCGGACGGCAGCAACGTATCCGGCACGACTAAGTTGATTGATTATTTTGACCATATGATTACGGGATACGCCGTAGACCTCTGTGACTTCAGAGATACTGGTCATTTTCCCATCGGGTAACGACGCCATGTAGATCAGCGCGCGTAAGCCGTAATCGGTGAAACTTGTTAACTGCACATCAACCTCAGGAAAAAGGGAAATCGCGGACAAACCGCAGAGATATTCATTAATGATGATAAACCAGCCAGATAGTTAGCGGCTAATTTATTTGACAGACGGGGCGAAAAAGCGGAGATCCAGGAGCGGTCGCCGGATGGCGCTACGCTTATCCGGCCTACGGGTCTCCCCGCAGGCCAGCAGTCACGAAGATTATGCGTCGAACGGGTCGCGCAGGATCATCGTTTCAGTACGATCCGGGCCGGTAGAAATAATATCGATCGGCACTTCGGTCAGTTCTTCAATACGCTTGATATAATCCAGCGCCGCCTGCGGCAGGCCGCTACGCTCTTTCACACCGAAAGTGGTCTCAGACCAGCCCGGCATGGTTTCGTAGATTGGCTCAATGCCTTCCCAGTCGTCAGCAGCCAGCGGCGTGGTGGTCACTTCGCGGCCATCAGGCATACGGTAGCCTACGCAGATTTTCACTTCTTTCAGGCCGTCCAGTACGTCCAGCTTGGTCAGGCAGAAGCCAGACAGGGAGTTGATCTGCACTGCACGACGCACGGCAACCGCATCCAACCAGCCGGTACGACGACGACGACCGGTGGTCGCGCCAAACTCGTTACCCTGCTTGCACAGGAACTCGCCGGTTTCATCAAACAGTTCGGTCGGGAATGGACCTGCACCCACGCGAGTGGAGTACGCTTTGATGATGCCCAGAACGTAATCCACATAACGTGGACCCAGGCCAGAGCCGGTCGCCACGCCACCCGCGGTGGTGTTGGAAGAGGTTACGTACGGATAGGTACCGTGGTCGATGTCCAGCAGCGTACCCTGCGCACCTTCGAACATGACGAAATCGCCACGCTTGCGCGCCTGGTCCAGCAGATCGGACACATCAACAACCATACCGGTCAGAATGTCTGCAATCGCCATGACGTCATCCAGCACTTTCTGGTAGTCAACAGCGTCAGCTTTGTAGAAGTTCACCAGCTGGAAGTTGTGATATTCCATCACTTCTTTCAGTTTTTCAGCGAAGGTTGCTTTGTCGAAGAGGTCACCCACGCGCAGACCGCGACGAGCCACTTTATCTTCGTAAGCCGGACCGATACCACGACCGGTGGTGCCGATCGCTTTCGCGCCACGCGCTTTTTCACGCGCAACGTCCAGCGCCACGTGATAATCCAGGATCAGCGGGCAGGCTTCGGAGAGCAGCAGACGCTCACGAACAGGGATACCACGGTCTTCCAGACCTTTCATCTCTTTCATCAGCGCCGCTGGAGACAGCACAACGCCGTTACCGATGATGCTGGTGACGTTTTCGCGAAGAATGCCTGATGGAATAAGATGGAGGACGGTTTTTTCACCGTTGATTACGAGAGTATGGCCTGCGTTGTGACCGCCCTGGTAGCGCACAACATATTTAGCCCGTTCAGTCAGAAGATCAACAATCTTCCCTTTACCTTCGTCACCCCATTGGGTGCCCAGTACGACGACGTTGTTACCCATTTTTTTCAAAATCACCGTTTGCTTAAAAATGGATTCTACCATCGCTTTTTCAGATATACAGCACTTTTTGACCTCAGAATATCCCAAATCCGACCACTTTTTGATCAGCCAATCGTTTTCCTCAACATGTAGTAGATCACGATGCCCGCAACCACAAGACCGCCGCCAAAACGACGTAAAATATTATCCGGCAGTTGGCTCATGGTGGCGATCATTCGACGCCAGGCGCGTGGATAGAGCATCGGTCCCAGACCTTCCAGCACCAGGACCAGGGCCAGCGCGAGCCAGATCGTTGAATTCATTTTTGTTCCTTATAAAAGAAAACCACCGCTCCGTTGGGAGCGGTGGTTTGAATACTCAAACGAGCCTGAGTTTATCGCGTTGCGTTAGTCGGCGTCTTCATATAACGGAAGAAATCGCTGTCCGGGCTGAGCACCATCACATCCTGGTTGCTCTGGAAGCTATTCTCGTAAGCACGCAGGCTACGGATAAAGGCATAGAAGTCAGGATCCTGACTGAAGGCATCGGCAAACAGCTTCGCCGCCTCGGCATCACCTTCACCACGCAGGATACGGCCCTGACGCTCAGATTCCGCCAGCGTTTTGGCCACTTCGTAGTCCGCAGCAGCACGCAGCTTCTCCGCCTCTTCCTGGCCCTGTGAACGGTGACGACGGGCGACCGCTTCACGCTCGGCGCGCATACGGTTGTAAATCGCCTCGGACACTTCCACCGGCAGGTTGATCTGCTTGATACGCACGTCTACCACTTCAATACCCAGCGCAGCCATACTGTTCGGGTTGATCACCGGCACTTTACCGTTGGTTTCAGCCTGAACGCGCTCAGCCGCTTTGGCAATCGCATCATCTGCTGCTGGCGTTGAAACTTCATCTTCCGTGCCCGCTGTGCCGGAGTTCAGCGCATCGCGAACTTCCAGGGTCAGACGGCCACGGGAATCGGTCACGATGTCTTTCACATCCAGACGACCAATCTCAGAACGCAGACGGTCAGAGAACTTACGTTTCAGCAGCACTTCTGCCTGAGAAACGTCACCGCCGCCCGTTGCCAGGAAGTAACGGCTGAAATCGCTGATGCGCCATTTGATATAGGAATCAACGATCAGGTCTTTCTTCTCTTTAGTCACGAAACGGTCGGCCTGGTTATCCATGGTCTGGATACGCGCATCAAGCGTTTTCACTGACTGAATGAACGGCACCTTGAAGTGCAGACCCGGCTCGTAGATCACCGGGCGTTTGTCGCCATCACGCACGACGCTGCTGAACTGGAACTTGATCCCACGCTCGCCCTCTTTCACCACAAAGATCGAGGTATAAAGCACGACCAGTACGATGACGATGATCGCAATAACTGACTTACGCATCCTTATTCCCCCTGACGCTGGTAGTCGTTACGCTGCGCGTTAGCACGGCGTTGGTCCATAATGTCACCATCGCTCGAAGAAGACGTGGTTGTTGCGCTTGTGCTACCGGGTGACGCAGGTGGCAGACGCAGCAGGTTGTTCGCACCGCTGTTGTCTTTTGCTGCCGGTGCAGAACCGCCTTTCAGCATCTGATCCAGCGGCAGCACCATCAGGTTTCCGCCTTTACTGTCGTTAACCAACACTTTGCGGGTGTGGCTCAGCACTTTTTCCATGGTCTCAATATAGAGACGCTCACGGGTAATTTCCGGCGCCGCTTTATATTCCGGCAGGATCTTCGCGAAACGAGCCACTTCACCCTGTGCTTCCAGGATGGTCTGGGTCTTATACGCACGCGCTTCTTCCAGAATACGCTGCGCCTGACCGTTAGCACGTGGCTGAACTTCGTTGGTGTAGGCTTCTGCTTCACGGATGTACTGCTGTTCGTTTTCACGTGCAGCAATCGCATCGTCAAAGGCTGCTTTTACCTCTTCCGGCGGACGTGCAGCCTGGAAGTTGACGTCCAGCAGGGTAATCCCCATATTGTATGGACGAATGGTCTCTTCCAGCTCACGCTGGGTATCGCTACGGATAACGGTACGACCTTCGGTCAGGATACGGTCCATGGTGTATTTACCGATCACCCCGCGCAGGGCGCTGTCGGTCGCCTGGCGCAGGCTGTCATCGGCGCTGGTCACGCTAAACAGATAACGCTCAGGATCGGTCACGCGGTACTGCACGTTCATCTCAACGCGCACCACGTTTTCATCAGACGTCAGCATCACACCAGACGCCGCCAGTTCACGAACCGATTCCACGTTGACCGCGGTCACGTCGTCAATGAAGGTCGGTTTCCAGTTCAGGCCCGGCTCAACCAGATGGCTGAACTTGCCAAAACGCGTAACGACACCGCGTTCCGCTTCTTTAATGGTGTAGAACCCGGTAGCAGCCCAGATGATTACCACTGCAGCGGCAACAATACCGACTACGCGGCCACCCATTTGCGGGCGCGGCCCCTGGGTGGAATTTCCACCTGAGCCAGAACCTTTACCTCCGCCAAGACCACCAAGCTTCTTGCTCAGCTTGCGGAAGATATCATCCAGATCCGGCGGCCCCTGCTCGCGACCACCTTTGTTGCCATTTCCCCCAGAGTTGCCGCCTTGATTATTGCTGCTTCCCCACGGGTCGCGGTCCTGTCCGTTATTACCGGGCTGATTCCACGCCATGTATATGCTCCATATTTGTTATGCAAGGGCGAATTATTCAGGCATCCCCTTTCTGATCAGACGATATAGTCGACCAGCGCAGGTTCTTGTTTACAGAGGCGACGCCAGTCAACGATCGGCATACGCACCTGCATCCCCACGCTGCCGTCATCCTCCATCCACTCTTTTTCTATCGCCTGAAGCTGATAAAACCGGCTGCGCAGCCTGCCTTCCTGTGGCGGCAGTCGCAGCGTGTGCTGAGCTACCTCACCGGAAAGACGTTCTGTCAAAGCCTGGAAAAGCAGTGGCACACCAAGACCGGTCTGGGCAGAAAGCCAGACCCGAATCGGTTTGTTCTCTTCATCTCTGTCGATACGCGGTTCGAAATCGTCCAGCATATCGATCTTGTTCATCACCAACAGCGTTGGGATTTCGTGGGCGTCGATCTCTTCGAGCACCACGTTCACCGCGTCGATGTTCTCCTGCACGCGCACGTCTGCCGCATCAATCACGTGCAGCAGCAGGGTCGCCTGTCGCGTCTCCTGCAAGGTGGCCTTGAACGCCGCCACCAGGTCATGCGGCAGGTGACGGATAAACCCTACGGTATCCGCCAGCACCGTTTCACCGACGTCTGCAACGTCAATACGGCGCAGCGTCGGGTCCAGGGTCGCAAACAGCTGGTCTGCGGCATAAACCTGGGCCTCGGTTATCTGGTTAAACAGGGTGGATTTACCGGCGTTGGTATACCCCACCAGCGACACCGTCGGGATGTCGGCTTTGGTGCGTGCCCGACGCCCCTGCTCACGCTGTTTCTCGACCCTTTCCAGACGCGAGAGGATCTGGGTAATTCGGCCACGCAGCAAACGACGGTCGGTTTCGAGCTGGGTTTCACCCGGGCCGCGCAAACCAATCCCGCCTTTTTGTCTTTCAAGGTGGGTCCAGCCACGCACCAGACGCGTTGCCAGATGACGCAGCTGCGCCAGCTCAACCTGCAGTTTCCCTTCGTGGGTACGTGCACGCTGAGCAAAAATGTCTAAAATCAATCCCGTGCGATCGATAACACGGCATTCGCAGAGAGCTTCCAGGTTGCGCTCCTGGGCTGGAGACAGCGCATGATCAAACAACACGACTGACGCGCCGGTTGCTTTTACGGCATCCGCAATTTCGACTGCTTTACCTTCACCAACAAAATACTTTGGGTGCGGCGCTTTACGGCTACCGGTAATCACCTGCATTGCTTCGACACCGGCGGAAGAGACCAGAGATTCAAACTCCTGGAGGTCTTCCATATCTTTGTCTTGCGAAAAATAGATGTGTACCAGCACCGCCTGCTCACCGGCATCATAACGGTCAAACAAGCGTAAACCTCTCTAAAAAGATCAGCGGGGAACGCAGGATCCCTGGCTCCCCGTGTGGATAACAGTGCGAAACCTTATTCGGTCTCGTCGCTGTCCTGCGCTGGCGTTGAAGAACCCTGCGCGTTGCTGCCATGATGGTAGTTACTACCTGTGCCGCCGCCAGCGTTATTGCTGTGATGAGATACCGGACGGGACGGAACAACAGTAGAAATAGCGTGCTTATAGACCATCTGACTGACCGTGTTTTTCAACAGAATCACGAACTGATCGAAAGACTCAATCTGACCTTGCAGCTTAATACCATTCACCAAATAAATAGAAACTGGAACACGTTCCCGACGCAATGCGTTCAGGAACGGATCTTGTAAAGATTGCCCCTTAGCCATTCTATCTTTTCCTTATATGCTTGTTTTGTACTTAGAACCTTGCGATTCTGAAAAATTGCGCACGATACGCCTCAATTGTACACATTCAGTGAGCGATATCACCAACAACCTCAATCACGTCGCTTAACGCCTGTTGTGGTTTTTCACTGTCTAACCAGTGAACCCCTTCCCAACCGCGCAACCAGGTGATCTGGCGCTTCGCTAACTGTCTCGTGGCGCAAACACCTCGATAAACCATTTCATCGTATGAAATCTCACCTTCAAGGTACGACCACATCTGGCGGTATCCCACACAACGAATGGAAGGCATGTCCGTATGCAAATCTCCACGGGCAAATAGCGCCCGCACTTCTGCTTCAAAATCTGAAGCTAACATCTGATGAAAACGCTGCTCAATTCGCTGATGGAGCAGTTCACGGCTCGCCGGGGCGATGGCGAACTGATGCACCTGATACGGCAGAGCGTCTCCTGACGTTTGCGTCAGTTCCGTTAAAGTTTTACCCGAAATGAAAAAAACTTCCAGTGCCCGGGAAAGCCTTTGCGGATCATTTGGATGGATCCGCGCTGCGGCAACCGGGTCAATCTCCGCCAGTTGCTGATGCAAAACGTCCCACCCCTGCTCTGCCGCCTGCTGCTCAATTTTCGCTCTTACTTCCGGGTCCGCGGATGGCAGAGGTGATAACCCCTCCAGCAGCGCCTTGAAGTAGAGCATGGTTCCGCCAACCAACAGCGGTATACGCCCCGCCGCCGTTATCTCGGCCATCTCGGCTAAGGCATCCCGGCGAAAATCCGCTGCGGAGTAAGCCTGAGCCGGGTCGAGGATATCCAGCAAACGGTGCGGTGCCGCGCGCAGTTCTTCTGCGTCAGGCTTCGCCGTGCCGATGTCCATCCCTCGGTAGATGAGGGCGGAGTCGACGCTAATCAACTCTACCGGCAAAACTTTACGCAACTCAATGGCGAGCGCCGTTTTGCCGGAGGCCGTTGGGCCCATTAAAAAAATTGCCTTAGGCAGGCTCGCCTTACTTACGTCAATCATGTTTCAGGGCGTTCATCGCCGTTTTTAAATCAACAGGTTGTAATAACCCACCCGGCGGCGCTTTCACCAGATGCGGACAGAGGCGTTCCACCTCCGCCAGCACGCTGATGGCCTGTGCCATGCTCCACGGCGCGTGTTCGCTGGCCAGATGGCGGGCGATCCACTGCGCGGTGTTAGCGGCATCAAACGATGTTTGCTGCGCCAGGTAGCCTATCAGTTCAGGAATCAAGTTTTGTAAATTTTGTTGGCGTAAGGGTAAAGGCACTGCACGAATTGTCACATGTTGTGGTTCGAGCACAATTTCAATACCCATTTGCGCCAGCTGTGCTTCGGCACGCTGCAATATCCTTGTTTCATCAGGGGATATTTTCAGGCGAACCGGAATTAACAGCGGCTGCGCACAGGCGGCATTTTCGCCCGGCGTGAGCTGCACCTGTTTAAGCCAGCGTTCGGCAACCGGCAGTGCCAGAAGCATCAATTTGCCGTCACGTTCCAGCAGTGCCATATCCGGCGCGATAATCGTCAGCACTCGGCCAAAACTCTGGCTATGGCCGTCCAGAGAAGGCTGAGGTGCCGGAATGGGTTCTTTACGCTCTACGGCTGGCGTCTCCAGCAGTTTGCGGTACAACGCGCCCTGCTGCTTTTGATAGCCAGGCTGGGCATTCGGGTAGTTGGCGCCCGTTGGACGCGGCGCGGCCCCTGCGGAGGAAAAGCGCGGCGCTTCCGGTTCACGCGCAACGGCGGGCTCCGCAAAATGGTTGCGGCCCGCAGCGACACGGTTTTCAGGAATTGGGCGTGGCGCAGGTTCTGCGTGTTCCAGCGGCAACGGCGTTTCACCCTGCTGCTGCAGCACGCTCAGCACGCCCTGATAGATAAAATCATGCACCAGTCGCGACTGGTGGAACCGCACTTCATGCTTGGCAGGATGGACGTTCACATCCACCTGATGCGGGTCGATGTCCAGATAAAGCACGAAAGCAGGCTGCTGATCGGCCCCGAGCTTGTCTTCGCAGGCCTGGCGAATGGCGTGATTGATGAGACGGTCGCGCATCATGCGGCCGTTGACGTAGCAATACTGGATCTCCGCAAACGCAGCGCTGCTCGCGTTCGGATCGGCTACCCAGCCGCGCAGCGCCAGATCGCCGTGCTGCCACTCAATGGCCAGCGCCTGTTCCAGAAACGGGGTCCCGCAAATGGCGCCCAGCCGACGCTCTTTCTGTCCACCTTCTGCCACCGCGCGATACTGACGCATCACCTTGCCGTTGTGGCTGAGGTTGATGGTGACATCGAAACGCGCCAGCGCGATGCGGCGGATGATCTCGTCGATGTGTCCGAATTCGGTCTTCTCGGTACGCATGAACTTGCGTCGGGCGGGGGTGTTGTAGAAGAGATCTAATACTTCAAGCGTCGTGCCGACAGGGTGCGCCGCGGGTTTGACCGTCACATCCATATCGCGCCCTTCGGCGTAAGCCTGCCAGGCTTCCTGCTGTTCGGCGGTACGGGAGGTCAGCGTTAAGCGCGAAACCGAGCTGATACTGGCCAGCGCTTCACCGCGAAAGCCGAGGCTAATAATCGCTTCCAGGTCATCCAGAGAAGCTATTTTACTGGTGGCGTGACGGGCCAGCGCCAGCGCCAGCTCCTCTTTTTTAATGCCGCAGCCGTTGTCGCGAATGCGGATAAGCTTCGCGCCACCGCGCTCGATATCAATATCGATGCGGGTCGCGCCCGCATCGAGGCTGTTTTCCACCAGCTCCTTCACGACCGATGCAGGGCGTTCCACCACCTCACCGGCGGCGATTTGGTTCGCAAGCTGCGGCGGCAGAACCTGAATCGGCATGAATTCTCCTTAGTTGGTCGCGGTCATCTCACCCGGTAGCGCTGCGCTGGCCGTCTGGGCAGCGCCGCTCTGTGGCGCAGACTGCAGCGGATGGGCATCAAAGTATTTACGCAGACCGTTATAAATCGCTTCGGCAATTTGCTGCTGATAGCTGTCGCTTCCCAGCAGACGCTCTTCACCGTTGTTACTGATAAAGCCCGTCTCTACAAGGATGGACGGGATATCTGGCGAGCGCAGAACGCCGAGGCTGGCATGTTCAGGACGACGCTTATGCAGCACACCAATGCTTTGCAACTGGTTCAATACGTTAGTGGCCACATCATACCCGACGCGCTGAGAATGACCGAATTGTAAATCCAGCACCGCCTGGCTCAGGTACGGGTCTGACTGGCTGTTTGCCAGCACATCGCCCGCGCCGCCTAGCAGTTCAGACTGCTTCTCATGCTCTTCCAGCCAGTTGGCCATTTCGCTGTTGGCGCGACGGTTCGAGAGTACCCATACCGAGGCACCGGTCGCGTTACGGTTAGGCGCAGCATCCGCGTGGATGGAAACCAGGAAATTCGCATTCTGCTTGCGCGCGACGTCCGAACGCCCCATTACCGAAATGAAGTAATCCCCGTCGCGGGTCAACACGCCTTTGAACGTAGGATCGTCGTTGAGCAGTGCACGCAGCTTACGGGCAATGGCGATGGTGACATTTTTCTCTTGCGTCCCACTCGGGCCAATCGCACCCGGGTCCTGTCCACCGTGACCTGCATCAATGGCGATAATCACTTTGTCACCGCTGGTCGCAGCACGGCGCGTACTCACCGCCGGACGGGTCACCGTATTGCTGCTGGTTGCCGCAGTGATGCGATCGTTCTGCGATTTAAACGGATTACGCGCGGGTTCAGCAGGACGCGGCGTATACACCGGTTCTTCCACGCGTTTGGCAACGACAGGCGGCGGTGGAGGCGGCGGCGGGACATCGGCATTGATGGTAAAGACCACCGTATAGTTCGCCCCGTTTTGCTGCTTCACCGCCTTCGTTTTGCCCTTTTCGGTCAGATCGACCACCAGGCGTAACGACTGGCTATCCTGCGGCGTACCCGAACGGATACTTTTCACCAGGTTGTTGCCGCTGAACTGCAGCGGTAATCCCTGGATCACGCCTGTCTGTTTGATATCCAGCGCCACGCTGTGGCTGTCTGGCTGTGAAAACGCATACTCAGGATCGCCCATAAAGCTGAACGTGATTCGAGCCTGGCTTTCGCCGTTCGAGACCTGAATATCTGAAAGATTTGCCGCCCCGGCCTGCGCGCACAGCAGCACGGTGGCAGCCAACAACCAACCTTTAACGCGATTTATCATCCCGTCATCCCTACGCTTAACCGGCCAGACGCGCCAGTAAGGAACTGCCTGATGAGGAAACAGCACTGATGCGTGCCTCACGCCCTTGAGCCTGGTAATCTAAGTGAATTTCGACATCCGGGTCAGGCAGCACACCCGCACCTTGTTGCGGCCACTCCACCAGGCAAATGGCGTCGTTGGCAAAATAATCACGGATCCCCATAAATTCCAGCTCCTCAGGATCCGCAAGGCGGTATAAATCGAAGTGGTACACCATGAGATTTTCAAGGGTGTACGGTTCTACCAGCGTGTAGGTTGGGCTTTTCACATTCCCGTTATGCCCTAACGCCTGCAAAAAACCCCGGCTGAAGGTGGTTTTACCCGCCCCTAAATCACCATACAGATAAATGACGGTTGCCCCCTGACAGGCCTGCGCCACGCGCTTGCCGAGATCTAAAGTGGCTTGTTCATCAGGTAAAGGAATCGCTCGATTAGTCATTTTCTACGTCAATCACATCCGGGTTAACTACACGCCGCAGCGTGCAAAAGAGATCGGTGGCCAGCATACCGCGCGTACCGTAACGCGCAGCCAGTTTATCTGCCGCAACGCCGTGGGCCACGCAGCCCGCACAGGCTGCATCATAAAGGGGAAGTTTCTGTCCAAGCAATGCGCCGATGATGCCGGAAAGCACATCGCCCATGCCGCCGCTCGCCATGCCCGCATTTCCGGCATCAATAATGCCCTGCGTCTCGTCACTGGCAACAACGGTTCCCGCCCCTTTTAAAACGGCAACACCTCCGTAACGTTTTACCAGACGCTGAGCAGAAAGTAAGCGATCGCTTTCAATTTCTGCCACGCTGCAGTTAAGCAGCCGCGCGGCTTCGCCGGGGTGTGGCGTCAGAATGCGATTGTGACGCTTATCCGGGTTTATTGCCAGAAGGTTAAGCGCGTCGGCATCCCACAGCATCGGTTTGCGAAAATTCTCGACCTTTTGCAGGGCCTGTTTACCCCACACTTGCTGCCCAAGCCCGGGACCGATCACCACCACGTCCGCCCATTCGAGGCTTTCCTCCAGCGTCTGGAGCGTAAGCTCATGGACCATCAGCTCTGGTCGGGCCGTGACGATCGGCGCAATATTCTCAATGCGAGTGAGCACTCGCACTAATCCGGCGCCGCTGCGCAGAGCCGCTTCACCAGTCATGCGAATCGCACCCGCCGTACCGTGGTCACCGCCCACAATCACCAGCCTGCCGTGATCGCCCTTATGTGACGTTGGTCGTCGCGGCGGGAGCCACGCTGCAAGCTGCGACGCATCATAACGCGCGAGGTGCGTTTCCTGCCCGGCCAGCCAGCTCTCCAGCCCCAGCGCACTGTGGTGCAACACGCCAACGACATCCCGCGCTTTGCCGGTCAGTAATCCTGGCTTCAGGGCGATAAAGGTTACCGTATGTGCCGCCTGAATCACCGCCCCCGGCGTCGCGCCGGTTTGTGCAATCAGGCCAGAGGGAATATCCAGGGCGACTACCGGCGCGGAATGTCTGTTAGCGTGTTCAATGAGTGCGGCAACGTTTTCGCGCGGCGCGCTGCGCAGCCCGGTGCCCAGCAGCCCGTCAACAATCAGATCAACATCCTCTGGCCAGACGATATCAGGCGCATGAATCACACCGCCGGCGTTCAGCCATGTCTCCCGCGCCGCGCTGGCCTCTTCCGGCAGCGGTTTATCACTTTCGAGAGCCAGCAAGGTCACGCGGATACCCGCAGCCACCGCGAGACGGGCGACGACGTAGCCGTCACCGCCGTTGTTGCCGTGCCCGCACAGAATCAGCCAGTGGGCGACCTGCGGCCAGGCGCTACGGGCAACGTCAAACGCTGCCTCACCCGCACGGAGCATCAGTTCATACAGGGTAATCCCGAGGCTGTCTGCAGCCTCTTTTTCGGCGCGCCGGAGGTCATCCGCATGCCAGATGGAATGTGGTATACTTGCGGGGTTTTTCTTCACCGTATGGTCCGTCATGTCACAGCCCCTCGATCTCAATGAATTAGCGCAAAAAATCAAACAGTGGGGTGCTGAGCTTGGCTTCCAGAAGGTAGGCATTACCGATACCGACCTCTCCGCCAGCGAGCCCAAACTGCAGGCCTGGCTGGACAAACAATACCACGGCGAAATGGAGTGGATGGCACGTCATGGCATGATGCGCGCCCGTCCACACGAGCTTTTGCCGGGCACATTACGCGTCATCAGCGTGCGCATGAACTACCTGCCCGCCAACGCGGCCTTTGCGCGCACGCTCAAAGACCCCTCGCTGGGTTACGTTAGCCGGTACGCCCTCGGTCGTGATTACCATAAGCTTCTGCGTAACCGTTTAAAAAAACTCGGGGAAACTATTCAGCAGCACTGTGTTTCGCTGAATTTTAGACCCTTTGTCGATTCCGCGCCTATTCTTGAGCGTCCGATCGCCGAAAAAGCCGGACTTGGCTGGACAGGTAAGCACTCACTTATTCTTAGCCGCGACGCCGGATCGTTCTTCTTCCTCGGTGAACTGCTGATTGATTTACCGCTGCCGGTAGACGGCCCGGTAGAGGAAGGCTGTGGCCGCTGCGTGGCCTGTATGACCATCTGCCCCACCGGCGCCATCGTTGAGCCTTACACCGTTGATGCGCGCCGCTGTATCTCCTACCTCACGATCGAACTGGAAGGCGCCATTCCAGAGGAGTTCCGACCGCTTATCGGCAACCGCATCTACGGCTGCGACGATTGCCAGCTCATCTGCCCGTGGAACCGCTATTCACAGCTCACCGACGAAGAGGATTTCAGCCCGCGCAAGGCGCTCCATGCCCCGCCGCTCGCTGAACTCTTCGCCTGGACCGAAGCCTGGTTCCTGAAAGTGACGGAGGGTTCGGCCATTCGCCGTATCGGCCATCTGCGCTGGCTGCGAAATGTGGCCGTCGCGCTGGGGAATGCCCCGTGGGATGAAGCGAATATTCGGGCGCTTGAAAGCCGTAGAGGTGAGCACCCACTTCTTGATGAACACATAGAATGGGCGATTGCGCAGCAAGTTGAGAAACGTAATGCCTGTGTGGTCGAGGTGCAGCTACCGAAGAAACAGCGTCTGGTGAGGGTGATTGAAAAAGGGCTTCCGCGGGATGCCTGAACTATTCACAGCCTGTGAATAAAATTACAAACTCAAGCGCCATCTGGGCTGGAGAAGAGATCAAGTGATCTCAATAACATTTTGAAATCAAATTTCATGAAGTAAATACAGTAGCTTATGAAGATATTATTCACCCTGCTAAGTTTTAACCCTGTTTCGGTTAAGCGCAGTTTCTGTGGATAACTCTGTTCACAAGAGTATTTCAGAGAAAACAGAAAACGTCCCCAGCGATTCTTTTCGCTGTGGATATTTTAGAGATGAAGAAGAATTTGGAGCGGGAAACGAGACTCGAACTCGCGACCCCGACCTTGGCAAGGTCGTGCTCTACCAACTGAGCTATTCCCGCTTGGGTGGTCCGTGCTGTGGAAGCACTTTCAAATTTTGGAGCGGGAAACGAGACTCGAACTCGCGACCCCGACCTTGGCAAGGTCGTGCTCTACCAACTGAGCTATTCCCGCTTGGGCAGTCTGTGCTGTGAAAGCACTTTCAAATTTTGGAGCGGGAAACGAGACTCGAACTCGCGACCCCGACCTTGGCAAGGTCGTGCTCTACCAACTGAGCTATTCCCGCAAATCTGCACTGCTTTTGTTGCTGTCGTAACGTGTAATTCTCTGTCGTTACGGGAGGCGCATTATACGAGAAATCCTTTTAGCTGCAACCCCCCTTAAAGCGATTTTTTCGAAATTCAGTTCAAATGCTTATTTAATCGGCAAGCTGCACAATTTAACGACAAAAACCCGGCCACGCAAGGCGCCGGATCTCAAAATCACAGCTTAATAAAGTTTTCGCGGTAGTAAGAAAGCTCCGCCACGGACTCTCGGATATCGTCCATCGCCTGGTGCGTCCCCTGCTTTTTAAAGCCGTCGAGGATTTCAGGCTTCCAGCGACGCGCCAGCTCTTTCAGCGTGCTGACATCCAGATAGCGGTAGTGGAAGTAAGACTCCAGCTCCGGCATATACTTAAACAGGAAACGACGATCCTGGCCGATGCTATTCCCACAAATAGGTGATTTGCCCGCCGGAACCCACTGTTTCAGGAACTCAAGCGTCGCCAGCTCCGCCTCACGGTCACCCATGGTGCTCGCCTTCACGCGCTCCACCAGGCCACTGCCGGTGTGGGTACGCACGTTCCACTCGTCCATCAACGCCAGCTGGTCATCAGACTGATGCACCGCAATCGTAGGCCCTTCCGCCAGGATATTCAGGTTGGCGTCCGTCACCAGGGTCGCAATTTCAATAATGCGATCGCGCTCGGGATCCAGCCCGGTCATTTCGAGATCGATCCAAATCAGGTTGTTTTCATCCGCGCTCATGTTATTTTCCACCCTTCTCGCATAACCGGCAGTAGCAGGTTAACTAGTATTAATTAGAGTGTATCATAGAGGTTTTGCCCCCTACGGGCGACCAGGAGCCAGCGCGATTGAGTAAAAATAAACTCTCCAAAGGGCAGCAGCGCCGCGTGAATGCCAATCACCAGCGCCGTCTTAAAACCACTGCGGAGAAGGTCGATTACGACGACAACCTGTTTGGCGACCCAACGGAAGGCGTAGTCATCAGCCGTTTCGGTATGCACGTTGACGTGGAATCCGCCGATGGTGCCATTCACCGCTGCAACATCCGCCGGACCATTCGTTCTCTGGTGACCGGCGACCGCGTCGTCTGGCGACCGGGTAAAGAGGCGGCGGAAGGCGTAACGGTAAAAGGTATTGTTGAAGCGGTCCATGAGCGTACGTCCGTGTTAACCCGTCCCGATTTCTACGACGGGGTCAAACCGATTGCCGCCAACATTAACCAGATTGTTATCGTATCGGCGATTTTGCCCGAACTGTCGCTCAATATTATCGACCGATACCTCGTCGCCTGCGAAACGCTGCAGGTTGAACCGATCATCGTGCTGAACAAAATCGATCTGCTGGACGACGACGGGATGGCCTTCGTCAATGAGCAGATGGATATCTATCGCAAGATTGGCTACCGCGTCCTGATGGTCTCCAGCTACACCAAAGATGGCCTGAAACCGCTTGAAGAGGCACTGACCGACCGCATCAGCATCTTTGCGGGCCAGTCCGGCGTGGGTAAATCGAGCCTGCTGAACAACCTGCTTGGCCTTCAGCAAGAGATCCTCACCAACGATGTGTCTGACGTCTCGGGCCTGGGCCAGCACACCACCACCGCGTCACGCCTGTATCACTTCCCACATGGCGGCGACGTGATCGACTCCCCGGGCGTGCGAGAGTTCGGTTTGTGGCACCTTGAGCCGGAACAAATCTTTAACGGATTTGTCGAATTCCATGATTATTTAGGCGCTTGCAAGTACCGCGACTGTAAACACGATAACGATCCAGGCTGCGCTATCCGTGAAGCGGTTGAGAAAGGCGAAATCGCGGAGACCCGCTTCGAGAATTATCACCGCATTCTTGAGAGCATGGATCAGGTAAAAACGCGTAAAAACTTTTCTGATTCTGATAACTGACAACTAAGCTAAGCATCGCTAAAATCGTCCCCTTTTTTCAGGTTCCGGTGGCTTACCGCCGGATCAGGAACGACAAAACAATGGCCTGGAGGCTACCTTGTTAAACGCATTTAAACTTTCGCTTCAATACATTCTGCCAAAACTGTGGCTCACTCGCCTGGCGGGCTGGGGCGCGAGCAAACGCGCAGGCTGGCTGACCAAACTGGTCATCGACCTTTTCGTAAAATATTACAAGGTCGACATGAAAGAGGCGCAGAAGCCGGATACCGCCAGCTACCGCACCTTCAACGAATTCTTCGTGCGCCCGCTGCGTGACGACGTGCGCCCGGTGAACACCGACCCTAACGTCCTGGTGATGCCGGCAGACGGCGTGATCAGCCAGTTGGGTAACATCGAAGACGACAAAATTCTGCAGGCGAAGGGCCATAACTACAGCCTGGAAGCGCTGCTGGCGGGTAACTACCTGATGGCGGATCTGTTCCGCAACGGTACCTTTGCCACCACCTATCTGTCACCGCGCGACTACCACCGTGTGCACATGCCGTGTAACGGCATCCTGCGTGAAATGATTTACGTCCCGGGCGATCTGTTCTCCGTGAACCACCTGACCGCGCAGAACGTGCCAAACCTGTTTGCCCGTAACGAGCGCGTCATCTGCCTGTTCGATACTGAATTTGGCCCTATGGCCCAGATTCTGGTCGGTGCGACCATCGTCGGCAGCATCGAAACCGTCTGGGCAGGCACCATCACCCCGCCGCGCGAAGGCGTGATCAAACGCTGGACCTGGCCTGCCGGTGAAGCGGAAGGTTCCGTGGCCCTGCTCAAAGGTCAGGAGATGGGCCGCTTTAAGCTGGGCTCCACCGTGATCAACCTGTTTGCGCCGGGCAAAGTGAAGCTGGCTGAAGAGCTTGAAAGCCTGTCGGTGACAAAGCTGGGCCAGCCGCTGGCGGTCTCTACCGAAACCTTCGTGACGCCAGATGCAGAGCCTGCTCCGCTGTCACAGGAAGAGATCCAGGCCGAGCACGACGCCAGCCCGCTGGTTGACGACAAAAAAGACGAAGGCTAACAACAGAAGGATCGCTGACGTGCGCCCGATTATCGTTCTACTGATGGCCTGGTGCCTCAGCATGGGGGCGTACGCAGCGACAGCCCCCGACGCCAAACAGATAACCCAGGAACTGGAGCAGGCAAAAGCGGCCAAACCCGCTCAGCCAGAGACCGTCGAGTCGCTCCAGTCCGCACTGAACGCGCTTGAGGAGCGGAAAGGCTCGCTTGAGCGCGCTCAGCAGTATCAGCAGGTTATCGACAACTTCCCCAAACTCTCGCAGACGCTGCGCGCGCAGCTCAATAACTTGCGCGACGAACCGCGCGATGTGCCGGCAGGCATGACCTCCGACGCGCTGAACCAGGAGATCCTGCAGGTCAGCAGCCAGCTTCTGGAAAAGAGCCGCCTTGCTCAGCAGGAGCAGGAGCGAGCGCGCGAAATTGCCGACTCCCTCAGCCAGCTTCCGCAACAGCAAACCGACGCCCGCCGCCAGCTTAATGAAGTTGAGCGCCGCGTGGGAACACAAAACGGCAACACGCCACAGGCGCAGGCCCAAAATCTGGGCCTGCAGGCAGAATCGGCTCGCCTGAAGGCCCTTGTCGATGAGCTCGAGCTGGCGCAGCTTTCCGCCAATAACCGCCAGGAGCTGTCGCGGATGCGCTCAGAACTCGCTCAGAAGCAGAGCGAGCAGCTGGACGCCTATCTTCAGGCCTTGCGCAACCAGCTCAATAGCCAGCGCCAGCGTGAAGCGGAGCGCGCGCTGGAAAGTACAGAGCTGCTGGCAGAAAATAGCGATAACCTGCCTGCTGGCATCGTCGAGCAGTTTAAGGTCAACCGTGAGCTTTCGGCCGCGCTGAATCAACAGGCGCAGCGTATGGATCTGGTGGCCTCGCAGCAGCGTCAGGCCACTAATCAAACCCTTCAGGTTCGCCAGGCGCTCAACACCCTGCGCGAACAGTCCCAGTGGCTCGGATCGTCAAACCTGCTGGGCGAAGCGCTACGCGCCCAGGTCGCGCGCCTGCCGGAGATGCCAAAGCCGCAGCAGCTGGATACCGAAATGGCCCAGCTACGTGTTCAGCGACTGCATTTTGAAGATCTTCTCAATAAGCAGCCGCAAATCCGCCAGATCCGTCAGGCTGACGGACAGCCTCTGACCAGCGAGCAAAGCCGCATTCTGGAAGCCCAGCTGCGTACCCAGCGTGAACTGCTGAACTCTCTGCTCCAGGGCGGGGATACGCTGATTCTTGAGCTGACCAAGCTAAAAGTGTCCAACAGCCAGCTGGAAGATGCGTTGAAAGAGGTGAACGAGGCGACGCACCGTTATCTCTTCTGGACGTCCGACGTGCGTCCGATGACCTTCTCGTGGCCAATTGAGATTGTCCAGGATCTCCGCCGTCTGATTTCGCTGGATACCTTCAGCCAGCTGGGACAGGCCAGCGTGATGATGCTCACCAGCAAAGAGACCATTTTCCCGCTGCTGGGGGCGTTAATTCTGGTGGGCTTCAGCATTTACTCGCGCAGACATTTCACCCGCTTCCTCGAGCGTTCCAGTTCCCGGGTGGGGAAGGTTACCCAGGATCACTTCTGGCTGACGTTGCGCACCGTATTCTGGTCGATTCTCGTCGCCTCCCCGCTGCCGGTGCTGTGGATGACGCTGGGCTATGGCCTGCGGGAAGCCTGGCCCTATCCGCTCGCGGTAGCGATTGGCGATGGCGTCACCGCCACGGTACCGCTGCTGTGGGTGGTAATGATTTGCGCCACCTTTGCGCGACCCAATGGCCTGTTCATCGCCCACTTTGGCTGGCCGCGTCATCGCGTGGCGCGCGCCATGCGTTACTATCTGATGAGCATCGGGCTGATTGTGCCGCTGATTATGGCGCTGATCATGTTCGATAATCTCAACGACCGGGAGTTTTCAGGCTCGCTGGGCCGCCTCTGCTTTATGCTGATATGCGGAGCGCTGGCCATCGTCACGCTCAGCCTGAAACGCGCGGGTATTCCGCTCTATCTGGATAAAACCGGCAGCGGCGACAATATGTTCAACCGGCTGCTCTGGAACCTGCTGCTCAGCGCACCGTTGATTGCGATGCTGGCAGCCGCGGTGGGTTACCTGGCGACGTCACAGGCGCTGTTGGCACGTCTCGAAACCTCGGTGGCCATCTGGTTCCTGCTGCTGGTGGTGTATCACGTTATCCGCCGCTGGATGCTGATTCAGCGCCGCCGTCTGGCGTTTGACCGTGCCAAGCATCGCCGGGCGGAGATCCTCGCCCAGCGCGCGCGGGGTGAGGAGGAGCCAAACCACGTTAACAGTACGGAAGGTACGACGGAGGCGGATGAGGTCGAACTGGATCTGGATGCCATCAGTACCCAGTCCCTGCGTCTGGTTCGCTCCATCCTGATGCTGATTGCCCTCCTGTCGGTCATCTTCCTGTGGTCGGAGATCCACTCGGCATTTGGCTTCCTGGAGAACATCTCGCTGTGGGACGTGACCTCTACGGTGCAGGGCGTTGAAAGCCTGGAGCCGATCACCTTAGGGGCGGTGCTGATTGCCATTCTGGTGCTGATCATCACCACCCAGCTGGTGCGCAACTTCCCGGCGCTGCTGGAGCTGGCGCTGCTGCAGCATCTGGATTTAACGCCGGGTACGGGCTATGCAATCACGACCATTACCAAGTATCTGATCATGCTGTTTGGCGGTCTGGTTGGCTTCTCGATGATCGGCATTGAGTGGTCGAAGCTCCAGTGGCTCGTCGCAGCGCTCGGCGTTGGATTAGGTTTTGGTTTACAGGAGATCTTCGCCAACTTCATCTCTGGCCTGATCATTCTGTTCGAAAAACCGATCCGCATTGGCGATACCGTCACGATCCGCGATCTGACCGGCAGCATCACGAAGATCAACACCCGAGCGACGACGATCAGCGACTGGGATCGGAAAGAGATCATCGTGCCAAACAAGGCGTTTATTACCGAGCAGTTCATCAACTGGTCGCTCTCAGACTCCGTTACCCGTGTGGTGCTGACGGTACCGGCACCGTCGGACGCGAACAGCGAAGAGGTCACCCAGATCCTCTACACTGCCGCGGAGCGCTGCTCGCTGGTCATCGACAACCCGGCGCCGGAAGTCTTCCTTGTGGATTTACAGCAGGGGATTCAGATTTTCGAGCTGCGTATCTACGCCGCCGAAATGGGCCACCGTATGCCGCTGCGCCATGAGATCCACCAGCTGATTCTGGCGGGCTTCCGCGAGCACGGTATTGATATGCCGTTCCCACCGTTCCAGATGCGTCTGGAAAGCCTGGACGGGCGTAAAACGGGAAGAACGCTGACGTCAGCGGCGCGTACGCGCCCGGCGGGCAGCTTATAACGCGTCTCCCCTCCCTTTCGGGAGGGGAATATTCCCGCTACGCCACTTCTGCGATGTACGCCGTCGCGCGTCGACGGTAATTCTCATAAATCCCCATCGCCAGCAGCGAGAAGAAGATTGGGCCGCCCACCATCCACAGCGCGCTGTTCCAGTCGTTCGCCTCAATCACCGGCTGAATGATGGTGAAAATATTGGCAAACGCCACCACCAGCAGCACCACCGTGGTGGCCAACAGCGTTGCCGCGCGGGTTTTGAAGATCACAAACGGACGCTCAAGATCCTGCTTTGCCTTAAAGAACGGGAATGCCAGGGTCAGAAACAGGTACGGCAGCGTCATCGACACGTTCGCCATCAGGGTCAGCTTGTTATAGAACGCCGATGCGGTATCACCGCCAAATGACACCAGCAGAATAAACATGCACACCAGCAGACACTGCATCCACATAGCGTTGGCAGGCATGCCTGCGGTATTGAGCTGGGTCATGCGTCCCGGCCACAGCGCTTTTGGCGTACCCTGGATGATCGCTTTCAGCGGCGAGTAGATCAGCGTGAAGAATGCGCCAGTATAGGCAAGGAACATCGACAGGCCGGTAATGCGCGCAAACCAGATCCCCATGGTGGCCGATGCTTCCGGCGTCAGGTGCATGGCGTTACCCAGCGTCATCCCCAGGCTTTTCATCAGCACGTAGGTAATGTTCCCGAGGTTGGTGGTGTTGTTACTCAATACCTGCTGCCAGTTGGTGCTGACGCCCCAGAGGAAAATCGCCAGTGAATAGCCGATGGAAATCACGATAGCGGCAAAAATAATCCCTTTGGCAAAGTTCTTTTCCGGGTTCTCGGTCTTGTCGACCAGCCCGCCCACCGCTTCAATACCGCCGTAGGCGAAGATGGCAAACACCACGAAGGAGAGCATGGCCAGCCCGGACTGGTAACCTGGATTAGGCGAGGAAACGAAGTTCACCTCCTGCGCAAAATGACCACCGTTCAGGCACAGAATGGCAATACTCACCAGCAGCAGCACCAGGTTCAGACACATCACGGAAATACCGCCAACGGCAGTGATACGGGCAATTTTGTTGATGCCTTTTGACGCCACCAGCGTGACCACCACCATCCAGCATACCGCCAGAATCCCGACGACCTGCGTGGAGCTCAGCCCGGCTAACGACCAGACCTGCGTTTTATCGGCACCGAAAAGAAACGTGGAGAATGGCACCCAGACTTTGGCCGCCGTGCTGACCATCCAGACGACATAAGAGGAGAACCACATAAACGTGCCGATAAAGGCATAACGCGGGCCGACGCTGTTGTTCATCCATGAGTAGATCCCGCCCTCTTCTTTCCGGTAAGCCGAGCCCATCTCCGCCATCATCAGCGCAAACGGGATAAAGAAGAACAGAGCCGAAACGATATAAAACGGCGTCGCGCTGTAACCCATCAGATAGAACGCTGATGGGCTGTTGGCAAAGCCAAAGACTGAGGTAAATATCATCAGGATGAGCCCGGTGAGGGTCATCTTTTTGAGTGACTGGGACATAGAACCATCCGAAAAGGAATTAAACTGCGCGGATGGTAGCAGATGACCAGACTAATATTGTGGCTATAAGGGGCAAATTAAGAAAAAGACCCGTATATTAATAACATGGCAGTTTTTAATGTGGTAGGGCCAAATGACCGAGTAGGCCGGGTAAGCGACAGCGCCACCCGGCAATTCTTTAAGCGCGATCGACCGTAAAAGCAATCACATCGCCAAGCTGCTCTGCGCCCAGGGCCAGCATGACCAGACGGTCAACACCCAGCGCCACGCCGGAGCAATCCGGCAGACCTGCTTTTAATGCTTCAAGCAGATTAACATCAATAGGCTGCTGCGGCAGGCCGCGCGCGGCGCGCTTGCGGTTATCCTGCTCGAAACGTTGCGCCTGCTCGCGCGCGTCGGTCAGTTCGTGGAAGCCGTTCGCCAGCTCAATGCCTTTGTAATAGACCTCAAAACGCTCTGCCACACGGTGGTCTTCGGTACTGATCTGCGCCAGTGACGCCTGGCTTGCCGGGAAGTGATAGACAAACGTCGGACGGTCTTTGCCAATCTGCGGTTCCACGCCGAAGGTGAACAGCAGCTGCAGCAGCGTGTCGCGGTCCTCTTCGGTATCTGCCACGTAGCTCAGATCCAGTTTTGCCGCCACTTCGCGCAGCAGGGTTTTGTCCGCCGACAGCGGATCGATTTCCAGATGGCGCTGGAAGGCCTGCTGATAAGAGAGCGTTTCCGCTTCTGAGCAATCCAGAACCTGCTGAAGCAGATCGTCCACCTCATTCATCAGGCGGTACATATCATAATGCGGGCGGTACCACTCCAGCATGGTGAATTCCGGGTTGTGGTGACGACCCATCTCTTCGTTGCGGAAGCTACGGCACAGCTGATAGACCGGACCACATCCCGCCGCCAGCAGGCGTTTCATGTGGTATTCCGGGCTGGTCATCAGATACAAATTCATGCCCTGAGAGTGGCCGGGGCCAACAAAACGGGTTTCAAACGGGACCAGATGAATATCCGTTACCGTTGCCTGACTCATGCACGGGGTTTCCACCTCCAGGACGCCGCGGTCGGCAAAGAAACGGCGAATCTCCGTCATAATTGCAGCGCGTTTTAACAGATTAGGGATGGATGCGCTCGGCTCCCAGGTGGCCGTTTCGCTCATGAGTTGTTCTCCGATTTCAGACAAGGGCACGAAGTCTACTCGTTAGCAGGGACAGAGACAAATTTTGCGCAGTAAAAAAGCGCATTTCATTTAGGTGAACAATTGCGTGATGCAATTCATCAATCTCAATGATAAATCGCCGGACAGAACAGCAAAAAAATCGAACACGTCAAATTTCCCTGACATCTACACGGTTATACTGTTTTACCCATAAAGGAGCAGTGGAAACGCTTTCGCAATCGTCCTTTTGGACGGGTGAACTACCTTTAGTTTGTCGCGTTGCGAAATAACAAAAATCTGGAGGAATGTCGTGCAAACTTTTCAGGCCGATCTTGCCGTAATAGGCGCTGGCGGGGCTGGATTACGTGCTGCGATTGCTGCAGCGCAAGCTAATCCCAACGCTAAAATCGCATTGATTTCAAAAGTCTATCCAATGCGCAGCCACACGGTGGCCGCAGAAGGAGGATCCGCCGCCGTTGCGCAGGATCATGACAGCTTTGAATACCATTTCCACGACACGGTTGCAGGGGGCGACTGGCTTTGCGAACAGGATGTCGTTGACTACTTTGTGCACCATTGTCCAACGGAGATGACCCAGCTTGAACAGTGGGGATGTCCGTGGAGTCGTCGCCCGGACGGCAGCGTCAACGTTCGTCGCTTCGGCGGCATGAAGATCGAACGTACCTGGTTCGCCGCCGATAAGACCGGCTTCCACATGCTGCACACCCTGTTCCAGACCTCCCTTCAGTTCCCACAAATCCAGCGCTTTGATGAGCATTTCGTTCTCGACATTCTGGTGGATGATGGACACGCGCGCGGCCTGGTGGCGATGAACATGATGGAAGGCACGCTCGTCCAGATCCGCGCCAATGCGGTGGTGATGGCGACGGGCGGTGCGGGCCGTGTTTATCGTTATAACACCAACGGCGGCATCGTCACCGGCGACGGTATGGGTATGGCGCTCAGCCACGGCGTGCCGCTGCGCGATATGGAGTTCGTGCAGTATCACCCAACCGGTCTGCCGGGCTCCGGTATTCTGATGACGGAAGGCTGCCGCGGTGAAGGCGGTATCCTGGTCAACAAAAACGGCTACCGCTACCTGCAGGATTACGGCATGGGCCCGGAAACCCCGCTCGGCGAGCCGAAGAACAAGTACATGGAACTCGGCCCGCGCGACAAAGTCTCTCAGGCCTTCTGGCACGAATGGCGCAAAGGCAACACCATCTCCACACCGCGTGGCGACGTGGTTCACCTCGACCTGCGCCATCTGGGCGAGAAAAAGCTGCTGGAACGTCTGCCGTTTATCTGCGAGCTGGCGAAAGCCTACGTCGGCGTCGACCCGGTGAAAGAACCGATTCCGGTACGCCCAACGGCGCACTACACCATGGGCGGGATCGAAACCGACCAGCAGTGCGAAACCCGTATCAAGGGTCTGTTCGCCGTCGGTGAATGTTCCTCCGTGGGCCTGCACGGTGCTAACCGCCTCGGCTCAAACTCGCTGGCCGAGCTGGTGGTCTTTGGCCGCATGGCGGGCGAGCGCGCGATGGAACGCGCGGCAACCGCTGGCGAAGCTAACGGTGCCGCGCTGGATGCGCAGGTCGCAGACGTTGAAAAACGCCTGAAAGATCTGGTGAACCAGGAAGGTAACGAGAACTGGTCTAAGATCCGCGACGAGATGGGCCTGTCGATGGAAGAAGGTTGCGGAATCTACCGTACCCCTGAGCTGATGCAAAAAACCGTCGATAAGCTGGCGGAACTGCAGGAGCGCTTCAAGCGCGTGCGCATCACCGACACCTCCAGCGTCTTCAACACCGACCTGCTCTATACCATCGAGCTGGGCCACGGCCTGAACGTGGCGGAATGTATGGCGCACTCTGCGCTGGCGCGTAAAGAGTCGCGTGGGGCGCACCAGCGTCTTGATGAAGGCTGTACCGAACGTGACGACGTCAACTTCCTGAAACACACTCTCGCCTGGCGCGATGCGGATGGCACCACACGTCTGGACTACAGCGACGTGAAAATCACCACGCTGCCGCCGGCTAAACGCGTGTACGGTGCAGAAGCAGAAGCCGCCGAGAAGAAGGAGAAGGCGAATGGCTGAGATGCAAAAACTGAAAGTTGAAGTGGTGCGCTACAACCCGGAAGTGGATGCCGCACCGCACAGCGCTTTCTATGAAGTTCCTTACGACGAGCAAACCTCCCTGCTGGACGCGCTCGGGTATATCAAAGACAACCTGGCACCAGACCTGAGCTACCGCTGGTCCTGCCGCATGGCGATCTGCGGCTCCTGCGGCATGATGGTCAACAAGGTGCCGAAGCTGGCCTGTAAGACCTTCCTGCGTGACTACACCAAAGGCATCAAGGTCGAAGCCCTGGGCAACTTCCCTATCGAGCGCGATCTGGTAGTCGATATGACCCACTTTATCGAAAGCCTGGAAGCCATTAAGCCCTACATCATTGGCAACCCGCGCACGCCGGATCAGGGGCCAAACACCCAGACCCCGGCTCAGATGGCGAAATACCATCAGTTCTCCGGCTGCATTAACTGCGGTCTTTGCTACGCCGCCTGTCCGCAGTTTGGCCTGAACCCCGAGTTCATCGGCCCGGCCGCCATTACGCTGGCGCACCGCTATAACGAAGACAGCCGCGACCACGGTAAAAAAGAACGTATGGCGCAGCTTAACAGCCAGAACGGCGTCTGGACCTGTACCTTTGTGGGTTATTGCTCCGAAGTCTGTCCGAAGCACGTCGACCCGGCCGCCGCCATTCAGCAGGGTAAAGTGGAAAGCTCGAAAGACTTTCTTATCGCTACCCTGAAACCACGCTAAGGAGTGCATGATGACGACTAAACGCAAAGCCTATGTGCGACCTGTGCCGTCCACCTGGTGGAAAAACCTGCCGTTTTATCGCTTCTACATGCTGCGTGAAGGCACAGCGGTACCGGCGGTCTGGTTCAGCCTTGAGCTGATGTACGGCGTTTTTGCCCTCAAGCATGGCCCGGAAACCTGGGCCAGCTTTGTCGGTTTCCTGCAAAACCCGATCATTGTCATTCTGAACCTGATCGTGCTTGCAGCCGCGCTGCTGCATACCAAAACCTGGTTTGAACTGGCACCAAAAGCGGCGAACATCATCGTAAAAGGCGAGAAAATGGGGCCAGAGCCGGTGATTAAGGGGCTCTGGGCGGTGACGATTCTGGTCACTGTGGTCATTCTGTTTGTCGCACTGTTCTGGTAAGGAGACTACTGTGATCAATCCAAATCCAAAACGTTCTGACGAGCCGGTCTTCTGGGGCCTCTTTGGCGCAGGCGGCATGTGGAGTGCCATCATTGCCCCCGTCATCATTCTGCTGGTGGGCATTATGCTGCCGCTGGGGCTGTTCCCGGGCGATGCGCTGAGCTACGAACGCGTACTGGCGTTCGCGAGCAGCTTTATCGGCCGCGTGTTCATCTTCCTGATGATCGTCCTGCCGCTGTGGTGTGGCCTGCACCGTATTCACCATGCGATGCATGACCTGAAAATCCATGTACCGAGCGGGAAATGGGTATTCTACGGTCTGGCGACCATCCTGACCGTGGTCACGCTGATTGCCGTGATCACTATCTGACGCCTCTGGCCCGCCATCTGGCGGGCCTTTTATTTCTGCATCTTCCCCACCAGCCATTGAGCAAACTCGCGCATTGCGGGCGTTTCTGCGCGTGACTGCAGCCTCGTGAGCCAGTAGCTGCCAAGGTCAATCTGCGTCGCAAAGGGTTGCACAATGCGCTCACTGTTCAGCAGATGGGTGAACATATCGACAGGGGCAATCGCGATGCCCGTACCTGCCTGCGCGGCTTCCAGCATGGTCACGGACGAATCAAATACCATTACCCGGTGCGTCGGTGAAGGCGGGTTTTCTCCCGCGGCCTGCATCCAGGCGGTCCACTCGTCGCGCCGGTAAGAACGCAGCAGGGTAAACTTCAGGATATCGGCAGGGGTGTGCAACGCGGCAGCAATGTCAGGCGTGCAAAGCGGCGCAAGCGATGCAGGGCAAAGAAACGTCGCTTCCGTGCCGTGCCACGCCCCGCCGCCATAACGAATGGCGTAATCAAGCCCCTCGGCTGCCGGATCGACGCGATTGTTGTGCGTCGACAGCTGAAGATCGATATGCGGATAGCAGCGACGAAAGTCAGCGAGCTGCGAGAATAACACCCCCGTAGCAAAGGTACCCACCACGCCAATTTTCAGCTTCTCCTGGGCGCGCTGGCTGGCAAAGCGATCCAGCATTCCGGCAATTCGGTCGAACGAGTCATTCAGTACCGGCAGCAAATTCTCGCCTTCCGTGGTCAGCATCAGCCCACGCGAAACGCGGACGAACAGCTGGCAATTAAGGTGCTGCTCCAGCGCCTTTACGTGCTGGCTAATCGCGGAATGGGTGACATTCAGCTCGATAGCGGCATGCGTAAAACTGAGGTGCCTTGCGGCCGCTTCGAAGGCGCGAAGCGAATTAAGCGGAAGATAGCTGCGGGTCATGGCCCCATCCGTTAGAAAAATTAACAGCTAATGCTAAATTTAACCGTTTGTCAGCCACAGTCAAATCCAACAGACTACAGCGGTCTGACGGGCCCGGACACTCCCTTGAACTGCTATTACGGAAGATAACCGATGATGACAAAATCCCTAAGCTGTGCCCTGCTGCTCAGCGTCACCAGCTCTGCATTCGCCGCACCGATGTCCGAAAAACAGCTGGCTGAGGTGGTGGAACGTACCTTTACGCCGCTGATGAACGCGCAGGCCATTCCGGGTATGGCGGTGGCGGTAATTTATCAGGGTCAGCCACACTACTTTACCTTCGGTAAAGCCGATGTTGCGGCGAACAAACCCGTCACCCCGCAAACCCTGTTTGAGCTGGGCTCTATAAGTAAAACCTTCACCGGCGTACTGGGCGGCGATGCCATTGCCCGGGGTGAAATAGCGCTGGGCGATCCGGTAGCAAAATACTGGCCTGAGCTCACGGGCAAGCAGTGGCAGGGCATTCGCATGCTGGATCTGGCAACCTATACCGCAGGTGGTCTGCCGTTACAGGTGCCGGATGAGGTCACGGATACCGCCTCTCTGCTGCGCTTTTATCAAAACTGGCAGCCGCAGTGGAAGCCGGGTACCACGCGTCTTTACGCTAACGCCAGCATCGGTCTTTTTGGTGCGCTGGCGGTCAAACCTTCCGGCATGAGCTATGAGCAGGCCATGACGACGCGGGTCTTTAAACCCCTCAAGCTGTATCATACCTGGATTAACGTCCCGAAAGCGGAAGAGGCGCATTACGCCTGGGGATACCGTGAGGGTAAAGCGGTCCACGTTTCGCCAGGGATGCTGGACGCGGAAGCCTATGGCGTAAAAACTAACGTGAAGGATATGGCGAGCTGGCTGATAGCCAACATGAAGCCGGATTCTCTTCAGGCTTCCTCACTCAAGCAAGGCATTGCTCTGGCGCAGTCTCGCTACTGGCGCGTGGGGGCCATGTATCAGGGGTTGGGCTGGGAGATGCTCAACTGGCCGGTCGATGCCAAAACCGTCGTCGGAGGCAGTGATAACAAGGTGGCGCTGGCACCATTGCCCGTGGCAGAAGTGAATCCACCCGCGCCGCCGGTTAAGGCCTCCTGGGTCCATAAAACAGGCTCGACGGGTGGGTTTGGCAGCTACGTGGCATTTATTCCTGAAAAGCAGCTCGGCATTGTGATGCTGGCGAATAAAAGCTATCCGAACCCGGCACGCGTTGAGGCGGCATACCGTATCCTCGACGCGCTGCAGTAAAACATTGCCGGGTGGCGGCTTCGCCTTACCCGGCCTTCAAAACCACGGTGTGCGGCGAAATTCGCCGCACAATCTTCCGCATTTTTCCTGCTGTCATCTACACTTAACAAAAAACAGTAAGGAAACTCCTATGCGCATTCTGCCTGTTATCGCCGCGGTGACAGCCGCGTTTTTAGTGGTTGCCTGCAGTTCCCCTACACCGCCTCCTGGCGTCACCGTCGTCACGCCTTTTGATGCACAACGCTTCCTTGGAACATGGTATGAAATCGCGCGCCTCGACCATCGGTTTGAGCAGGGTTTAGAGAAGGTCACGGCGAATTACAGTCCGATGGATGATGGCGGTATTCAGGTGATCAACCGGGGCTATAATCCCGATCGGGAGATGTGGCAGCAGTCGGTGGGAAAAGCGTACTTCACTGGCGACCCGCGACGGGCCGCGCTTAAGGTCTCTTTCTTTGGTCCGTTTTATGGCGGTTATAACGTGATAGCGCTCGACAAAGCGTATCGCCATGCGCTGGTCTGTGGGCCGGATCGCGACTACCTGTGGATACTCTCCCGCACGCCAACTATTTCACCCGAAATGAAGCAGCAGATGCTGGACGTCGCGACCCGGCAAGGGTTTGATGTATCAAAACTTATCTGGGTAAAACAGCCCCATTAGTGGGTGCTGAGCTTAAGCCCAACGATCCCGGCCACAATCAGAGCGAGGCTGGCGATACGCGCCAGACTCGCTGACTCGCCGAGTAGCAAAATGCCGGTAATGGCGGCCCCCACTGCGCCAATACCCGTCCAGACGGCATAAGCCGTTCCCACAGGCAAAGAGCGCATCGCCCAGGATAGCAGAACAATACTGACTATCATGGCGGTAACGGTAATGACGCTGGGCGTCAGGCGGGTAAATCCGTGGGTGTACTTGAGACCAATCGCCCATACCACTTCGAGCAGGCCAGCAATAAAAAGAATGATCCAGGACATGTCAGGCTCCTTAACTTAATGCAAGTTGGGGCCGTCCCCGGTGAAAGAAACGCTTACGGGTCGTCCCGTAAGGCAGAGATTACGCCACCTATTGTGGTTAGCGTGCTATTTTTTTTCAATCCTTTTTTGCTGAACACGTTAAGGCAAGAAATAGCCGCAGTATGGCGCGGAGTTCCGGCTTTTAGCACTCATCCGACTTCTCTATGATGATGTGCTTTCTGATGGCAGGAAGCCAAACCACTAGCCGACTGCGAATAAAATATGTTCAAAATTCTTTTGATTGACCGTTGTCACTTCACCCGCGCGGGGTTTGAAGCATGGCTCAATCATTCCGGTTTGTTCCCGGGACACTACGTAGTGACCGGGCTGAATAATCTGTTTCTTGCCAGAGAACACATTCTGCAATGGAAACCGACGCTGGTTATCGCTGACCTGTACGGCTTCAGGCAGGATATTCACCATTTTCAGCAGCTCTCTTCCCTGCTTAACGCCAGTGAAAGATTACCGTTTATTTTGCTGCAGTCGGGAGAGGACAGCGGGATGACCGACTGGCTTGGGAAGTTTCCGGTCTGGTCGTCGCTGTTGAAAAACGCCAGTCTCGAAGAGGTGGCAACGGTTATCAACGACGCGTTAATTTCGCGCGCCAGCGCTGACAGGCCAACGGCGGCAGCCCCTTTGCTGACCCGACAGGAAGAGAAGGTGCTGACGTTATGGATGGACGGCGCGAGCAATCAAAAAATTGCCGCTCACCTGAGCATCAACGGAAAAACGGTTTATACCTATAAACGCAATATCCGCATGAAATTACATATGGATACGCGTTTTTCTCCGTTCTTATCCCTGCAGGAATCAGAAAGCTGACGGTACGAAACCCGGCTGGTCCCGTACCGTTTATTCGTTACTGCTGAGCTTTTGTTGCCGCACCAGAGATTGCGCTACCACCTTCAGAAATATCCTGACCGACGCCACGCGTGGTATTACAGGCCGTTAACACTGAAGAAAGTACCAGGACTGAAAAGATCGCTGCAATTGTCTTCTTAACCATAATATCTTCCTTTTATAGCCAAAGTTGTTTTGTGTATAGCAACTTAAGGATAGACAAAATCCCGCCGGTTGACGGAAGAGGAAGCATTTTTAGGAAAATTAGACGAACTTAGCTGGCGGCGTGAGAAATGATATGACCCAGATCCTGGATATCTTGTCCCATTCCACGCGTGGTGTTACAGCCAGAAAGCAATGCACTGGAGAGCGCTAACAGAAGCAGAATTTTAACGGTACGTTTCATCATCCCTGCCTGCAAAAAAATCGGGCGCAGCGGGCGCTGCGCCTTCAATCATACGTAAATTACTTCACGCGGGATACGTATTCGCCGGAGCGGGTATCCACTTTGATCACTTCGCCAGTCTGTACGAACAGTGGCACTTTCACCACTGCGCCGGTAGACAGTTTGGCTGGCTTACCGCCGGTACCTGCGGTATCACCCTTCAGACCTGGATCGGTTTCAACGATTTCCAGTTCTACGAAGTTTGGTGGGGTCACTGCGATAGGCTGGCCGTTCCACAGGGTCACGATGCACTCAGCCTGATCCAGCAGCCATTTAGCGCTGTCACCTACCGCTTTCTCATCAGCAGACAGCTGTTCGAAAGTGGAGTTGTTCATGAAATGCCAGAACTCGCCATCGTTGTACAGATAGGTCAGGTTCATATCAACAACATCAGCGCCTTCAGCAGAGTCAGTAGACTTGAAGGTTTTCTCAACACGGGTACCGGTCAGCAGACGGCGCAGCTTAACGCGTGCGAATGCCTGGCCTTTACCTGGTTTAACGAATTCGCTGGCTTCAACCGCGTACGGTTCGCCGTCCATCATGATTTTAAGACCAGCACGAAAATCGTTGCTATAGTACGTTGCCATAAGGCCCTCTAAATTTGTTAACTGGTAGCTAAGCCACAAAATGGCGCATATTGTAACCCTAAACACCCCGTCCAGAGAAGATTGGTTATCGCAACTTGCCGATGTAATCACCAGTCCTGATGAATTGCTTCGTCTTTTAGACCTCGATCAGCACCCAGAGTTGCTTGCAGGCCGCGAGGCAAAGCGCCTTTTCGCCCTGCGCGTTCCCCGTGCGTTTGTGGCGCGGATGGAGAAAGGCAACCCCGACGATCCGCTATTAAAACAAACGCTTACTTCGCAGGATGAATTCATTACTGCGCCGGGATACAGCACCGATCCGCTGGAAGAGCAGAACAGCGTGGTGCCGGGTTTACTGCACAAGTATCTCAACCGCGCCCTGCTGCTGGTAAAAGGCGGCTGTGCGGTAAATTGTCGTTATTGCTTCCGTCGGCACTTCCCCTATGCCGAAAACCAGGGCAATAAACGCAACTGGCAGGTCGCGCTGGACTATATCGCCGCCCATCCGGAGCTGGATGAGATTATTTTTTCCGGCGGTGACCCGTTGATGGCGAAAGATCATGAGCTGGACTGGCTGCTGACTCAGCTTGAAGCCATCCCGCACATTAAGCGCCTGCGCATTCACAGCCGCTTACCGATTGTCATTCCGGCACGTATCACCGACGGCCTTGTGGCACGCCTGGAGCAATCCCGCCTGCAGGTGCTGCTGGTGAATCATATTAACCATGCGAACGAAATTGACGATGCGTTTCGCGCGGCGATGGCGCGACTGCGTAAAGCGGGCGTGACGCTGCTGAACCAGAGCGTGCTGCTGCGCGGCGTGAATGACAGCGCCCGCGTGCTGGCCGATCTGAGCAATGCCCTGTTTGATGCGGGCGTAATGCCGTATTACCTGCACGTGCTGGATCGCGTTCAGGGCGCGGCGCATTTCATGGTGACGGATGAAGAAGCCCGGCAGATTATGCGCGAACTGTTAACGCTGGTTTCAGGCTATATGGTGCCGAAGCTGGCACGCGAGATTGGCGGAGAGCCGAGCAAGACGCCGCTCGATTTGCAGCTGCGGCAGCACTAAAAAGGCAGGTGGCGCTACGCTTACCCGCCCTACAGGGCCGGGCGCAGCGCCATTAGCACATTACATCAGTTCGGGCACTTATAGACCTGGCCCGTCATCTGGCTGGCGGTCGGCACGAAGCTGGACAGCATACTCTGCGTTGGGCTACTTACGCCGTAAATCACGTTGCCGCCCATTGCCGCAGCCTGATTACGCAGGGCATTCGCCGCTCCGCGCATAGAACCGCCTTCCTCACCGTGCTGACCCGACATCCAGTTACTTTGTTCACCGGTTGCCGTGCCTAACAGCTGGCATTCACTGCCAGGCTTATCTTCCACAAAGCGAACGCCCTGGCCCGCTGCCGACAGCTCATTGCTGGAGCTACAACCCGCCAGCAGCAGTGCTGCCCCTACAATCCCTGCACAGACTTTTACGCGCATGTTATTCCTCGTTTTCAATAAGCTGGACAGTAATTGTCCGTGTGTAAATCTTATACCTAAAAGATGACTAAAAGAAAAACCCCCGCGCATTTCTGCGAGCCAGATTCCGCGAGGCACTCCTCCGACATCTTAAATGAATTCTGATAATAACCTTTGGGATATCGTGTTTTAGCCCCCGATCGTTTTTAGTGATGCAACGTACAACTTTTGTACGCGACTAAAAAAGGAGGTTTTATGAGTGCATCATCCTCAGGAGAGGAAAAAGTGACATGGGTGGGTTATGTGGCGTTTGTACTTACCATCGTTTTTTTCTCGGGCTTTTTCGCCAAAAGCACCGAATGGTGGCGCGTGCTGGATTTTACCGTCTTAAACGGCAGCTTTGGCCCGGTCAACGGCGCTCTGACGTTTCGCGGAACGGGCGGAACGGGGGCGAAAGACGGTTTCCTCTTTGCCCTTGAGCTGGCTCCCTCGGTCATTTTATCGCTTGGTATCATCGCCGTCACCGAAGGTCTGGGCGGGCTGCGTGCCGCACAGCAGCTTATGACTCCCATTTTACGTCCGCTGCTGGGTGTGCCGGGCGTTTGCTCCCTGGCGCTGATAGCCAACCTGCAAAACACCGATGCGGCGGCAGGGATGACCAAAGAGTTAACCGATGAAGGCGCGATTACGGACCAGGAGCGCGCTATTTTCGCCACCTTTCAGACCAGCGGTAGCGCCATCATTACCAACTATTTTTCTTCCGGTGCCGCGCTCTTCACCGTTATCACCATCCCGGTGATTACGCCGCTGGCCGTTATTCTGGTGTTTAAATTCGTTGGCGCGAACGTCCTGCGCCTGTGGATCGCCCACATGGAAAATCGTCTTCAGGAGGAAGAACATGATCGCCCAGCCGCGTAAAAATATCATGGATATGTTTATTGATGGCGCCCGCCGCGGCTTTACC
Source organism: Enterobacter sp. FB (assembly GCF_000805795.1). NCBI lineage: Bacteria > Pseudomonadati > Pseudomonadota > Gammaproteobacteria > Enterobacterales > Enterobacteriaceae > Enterobacter > Enterobacter sp. FB. The sequence goes on from NZ_JSZC01000004.1 coordinate 306,820, forward strand.
ATCGCCACCACCAGCCTGTTGCCGAACGTCGTCATGGCGTTTGTCATCATTCAGGCGCTCAAGGTCACCGGCCTGCTGGATATTGTCGGCAAGATATGCGAGCCAATTATGGCGCTGTGGGGCCTTCCGGGTGCGGCGGCAACGGTTCTTTTGGCCTCGGTGATGAGTATGGGCGGCGGCGTGGGCGTCTGCGCCAGCCTGGTCGCCGCCGGCACGCTCAACGGCCACGATGCCACCATCCTGCTGCCCGCTATCTATCTGATGGGCAATCCGGTGCAAAACACCGGCCGCTGCCTGGGTACCGCCGGCGTAAACCCGAAATATTATCCGCATATTATTACTCTTTGTGTCATTAATGCCCTGCTCTCAATGTGGGTGATGCAGCTACTCTTCTGAGGAGATAAAAATGGATTTTTCAGTGCTGAAACCCCACCTTTTCCGCAACGCACATCTCTACGCCCCGGAGGATAAGGGACGTTGCGATCTGCTGATCGCTGCGGGAAAAATCGTGGCGATCGAAAAAGCGAACCACGGAACAACGAGGCCAGACTGCCCGGAAAGCGATCTGGCTGGGGCGGTGGTTTGCCCGGGGTTTATCGACCAGCATGTGCATTTGATCGGTGGCGGCGGCGAGGCGGGCCCTCACACCCGCACGCCAGAGGTTCGCCTGTCTGCACTCGTTGCCGCAGGCATCACCTCGGTTGTTGGCCTGCTAGGCACCGACGGCGTGACCCGGCATCCTGAATCGCTGCTGGCAAAAACGCGGGCCCTTGAACATGAAGGGATCAGCGCATGGATGCTGACGGGGGCGTACGGGCTGCCTTCGCCGACCATCACCGGCAGTGTCGAAAAAGACGTGGCGCTGATTGATAAAATCATTGGCGTGAAATGCGCGATCTCTGACCATCGTTCTTCCGCGCCAGCCGAGGACCAGCTCGCCAGTATGGCTGCCCAGTCACGCGTAGGCGGGCTGTTGGGTGCCAAAGCGGGTATTTCCGTGTTTCACCTCGGCAACAGCCCAAAGCTGCTGGAGCCGCTATTTAGCATCCTGAATAACGCCGACGTTCCCCGCGTGAAACTGCTGCCAACGCACGTAAACCGCGCCCAGGCGCTGTTCCTTGCCGCGCTGAGCTATGCCCGCGAAGGCGGCTTTATCGACATCACGACCAGCATCAGTGAACCGATTGACGCCGCCAGCGCCATCGTGATGGCCCGCGAGGCGCAGGTGCCGTTTAACCGGCTTACGCTCAGTTCGGACGGCAACGGCAGCCAGCCGAAATTTGATGAGAGCGGCAATCTGGTGGGTATGGGCGTGGCGGGGTTCGAATCCCTGCTCGAAACGTTGCAGCAGCTGGTCAGCCGGCATCAGCTGCCGCTGGAAGAGGCGCTTCTTCCCTTTACGCGAAACGTGGCGGCGTTTCTCGGGCTGGAGCATAAGGGACGGCTCGCGCCCGGATGCGACGCGGATTTCCTGGTACTGACGGACGATCTGAAGATTCGCGAGGTCTGGGCCAAAGGCCGCCAGATGGTGCGTGAAGGTGCCGTGTGCGTCAAAGGGACTTTCGAATAGCACGCAATAAAAAACCCCGGGCATTTCTGCCCGGGGTTCGTTCTGAGAGGTTCAGAACAACATGATTACATCATGCCGCCCATTCCACCCATGCCGCCCATGCCAGCAGCACCTAAGTCAGGCGCATCGCCTTTAGGCAGGTCGGTCACCATGCACTCGGTGGTGATCATCAGACCAGCAACAGAGGCCGCGTACTGCAGAGCAGAACGGGTCACTTTAGTTGGGTCCAGGATACCGAAGTCGATCATGTTGCCGTATTCTTCAGTTGCCGCGTTGTAACCGTAGTTACCTTCGCCCGCTTTAACCTTGTTTGCTACCACAGATGGCTCTTCACCGGCGTTAGACACGATCTGACGCAGAGGCGCTTCCATTGCGCGCAGCGCAACTTTGATACCCACGTTCTGGTCTTCGTTCTGAGCGGTCAGGCCAGCCAGTTTAGCGGCAACGCGCACCAGCGCAACGCCACCACCCGCAACCACGCCTTCTTCTACCGCAGCACGGGTCGCGTGCAGGGCATCGTCAACGCGCGCTTTTTTCTCTTTCATTTCAACTTCGGTCGCAGCACCGACTTTGATTACCGCAACGCCGCCTGCCAGTTTCGCTACGCGCTCCTGCAGTTTTTCACGGTCGTAATCGGAAGTCGCTTCTTCGATCTGCTTACGGATCTGACCTACGCGGCCCTGAATAGCGGCTTCTTCACCCACGCCATCGATGATGGTGGTGGTGTCTTTGTTGATCACAACGCGTTTCGCCTGACCCAGGTCTTCCAGGGTCGCTTTTTCCAGCTCCATACCGATCTCTTCAGAGATGACGGTACCGCCGGTCAGGGTAGCGATATCCTGCAGCATCGCTTTACGACGATCGCCGAAGCCAGGTGCTTTAACCGCAGCCACTTTCACGATGCCGCGCATGGTGTTAACCACCAGGGTCGCCAGCGCTTCGCCTTCAACATCTTCAGCGATGATAACCAGCGGTTTGCCTGCTTTCGCAACGGCTTCCAGCACTGGCAGCATTTCGCGGATGTTGGAGATTTTTTTGTCAGCCAGCAGGATGAACGGGCTTTCCAGCTCAACAGCGCCAGTCTCTGGCTTGTTGATGAAGTATGGGGACAGGTAACCGCGGTCGAACTGCATACCTTCAACCACGTCCAGTTCGTCTTCCAGACCGGTACCGTCTTCAACGGTGATTACGCCTTCTTTACCGACTTTGTCCATCGCTTCCGCGATCAGTTTACCTACGGTTTCGTCGGAGTTAGCGGAGATGGTACCAACCTGAGCAATCGCTTTAGAGTCAGAGCACGGTACGGACAGCGCTTTCAGTTCTTCCACAGCGGAGGCGACAGCTTTGTCGATACCACGTTTCAGATCCATTGGGTTCATGCCCGCCGCAACGGCTTTCAGACCTTCGGTGATGATGGCCTGCGCCAGAACGGTCGCGGTGGTGGTACCGTCGCCTGCAGCGTCGTTCGCTTTAGAGGCCACTTCTTTCACCATCTGCGCACCCATGTTTTCGAACTTGTCTTCCAGCTCGATTTCACGTGCTACGGAAACACCGTCTTTGGTGATGGTTGGCGCGCCGAAGGATTTATCCAGCACTACGTTACGGCCTTTCGGGCCCAGGGTCACTTTAACTGCATCTGCCAGTACGTTTACGCCGCGGAGCATTTTTACACGAGCGTCGTTACCGAATTTTACGTCTTTAGCTGCCATGTTCTTATTTCCTCAAATTCTCGTGCGTAAATTACGCTTCAACAATTGCCAGAATGTCGCTCTCGGACATGATCAACACTTCTTCATTGTCGATCTTCTCGGATTTCACGCCGTAGCCATCGTTGAAAATTACGATGTCACCAACTTTAACGTCCAGTGGCTGCACAGTTCCGTTTTCCAGGATGCGGCCCTTACCGACAGCGATGATTTCGCCACGCGTTGATTTGGCTGCTGCAGAACCGGTCAGAACGATGCCGCCAGCAGACTTGGTTTCAACTTCTTTACGTTTGACGATCACACGATCATGTAACGGACGAATACTCATTGATAGCTCTCCTTTGAGAAAGTCATTATCAGTTATGGATGACGCCGGCCCGCATGCGGTTTTCCGACTAGTGCCCTGAGAGATGGGGATAGCTTTTTACCCCTTCAAGGGGGAGTTGAAAAAAAATTTTGCGAAAGTGTTACCATCGCCTCTCTTTTGGAATTGGCAGGACGATGTCAATGAGTGGACTCAAGCAGGAGTTGGGGCTGGCGCAGGGCGTCGGCCTGCTCTCGACCTCCTTGTTAGGAACGGGCGTGTTCGCCGTACCTGCACTGGCGGCACTGGTAGCCGGAAATAACAGTCTGTGGGCGTGGCCCGTTCTGATTGTATTGGTTTTCCCGATTGCCATTGTGTTTGCCATCCTGGGGCGGCATTTCCCCAGCGCGGGCGGCGTGGCGCATTTTGTCGGGCTGGCATTTGGCCCGCGACTGGAGCGTGTGACCGGCTGGCTGTTTCTCTCCGTTATTCCGGTTGGGCTTCCTGCGGCGCTGCACATTGCAACCGGCTTTGGCCAGGCACTGTTTGGCTGGCATGACGAGCAGTTACTGTTGGCTGAACTGGGTACGCTGGCTATCGTCTGGTGGGTGGGTTCACGCGGAGCCCGCTCCAGCGCCAACCTGCAGACACTGGTTGCGGTGCTGATTGTCGCGCTCGTTGCCGCTATCTGGTGGGCGGGAGATATCACCGTAAAAGAGATTCCCTTCCCGGCCGTGACAGACGTCGACCACTCACAGCTTTTTGCCGCGCTCTCCGTCATGTTCTGGTGTTTTGTCGGTCTGGAAGCCTTTGCCCATCTGGCGTCGGAATTTAAGCAGCCTGAACGTGATTTCCCCCGCGCACTGATGATCGGCCTGCTGCTGGCAGGCACGGTGTACTGGGCGTGTACCGTGCTGGTGTTGCACTTCAAGGCTTTCGGAGCCGATCTCGCCGCCGCGGCATCGCTGCCGGGTATCGTGGTTGAACTGTTTGGTGTGAAGGCGCTGTGGATCGCCTGCGTTATCGGCTATCTGGCCTGTTTTGCCAGCCTCAACATTTATATCCAGAGCTTTGCCCGTCTGGTGTGGTCGCAGGCGCTGGATAAACCTGATAACCGCCTCGCGCGCCTGTCTAAACGCCAGCTGCCGCTGAATGCCCTGAATGCCGTACTGGGCTGCTGCGTGCTGAGTACGCTGTGCATTTACGCCCTGAAGGTCAATCTGGATACGCTGCTCGTCTACGCTAACGGCATTTTTATTATGATCTACCTGCTGTGCATGCTGGCGGGATGCCGTTTGCTGAAAGGCCGTTATAAAGCACTGGCGCTTGTCGGGGGGCTACTGTGCCTGCTGTTGCTGGCAATGGTGGGGTGGAAAAGTATGTACGCCATCGTCATGCTGGCGGTGTTGTGGCTGGCGCTTTAGTAGGCCCGGTAAGCGAAGCGCCACCGGGCAACAAAATCACCGATCGTCTTTGTGATCCAGACGGTCGTGCTGTTCATCCTTACGCTGATATTCCCCTTCAAACGTGTCGCCTGGCCCGGTGCTGAACCCACCGCCCGGCATACGGCTAAAGCGCAGATGCGGCAGCAGCTTCATGGTCAGGTGCTTTTGCACCGGCGGCAGAAGCAGCAGAAGGCCGAGGAAGTCGGTAAAGAACCCGGGCAGAATCAGCAGCAGCCCCGCAATAATCAACGACACGCTTTTGATCATCTCTTCCGCCGGGCTTTCGCCTGCGGCCATCTTTTGCTGCATTATCAGGAAATTTTTGAAACCCTGATTACGCACCAGCGACATGCCGATGACGGAGGTGAAAATCACCAGAATCAGCGTCAGCAGGACGCCCAGCACATGGGCAACCTGGATGAAAATGGAAATCTCAATGTAAACATAGAGAAAGAAAGCAATAAACGGTATCCAGCGCACTGGCATCTCCTGTGTGGCAGAGGCCATCGGCCCCTGTCTGAATGTGTTCGCGACGCGCGTTTGTATGAGATGGTGACGGTTAGCGAAAATTCAATCAGTTTGCACGGATATTTTTTTTGGAAATATTAAAGCGGTGACCCATTTCACAGATTAATAATTATCATGGAATCGGCTCGATAATAAGTGATCCAGCTTACGGCAATTCGCTATCATCAGCATATGATCTCGAGCATCTGGCTGATTGAGGGAATAATCGTCGGTCAGAAAATATTCAAAACCACATAAATACTGTGTGTTTAGTACAATCCATCGGCAGCTTGAAAAGAAGGTTCACATGTTAAACAACATTCGTATCGAAGAAGACTTGTTGGGTACCAGGGAAGTTCCAGCGGATGCCTACTACGGTGTCCACACTCTGAGAGCGATTGAAAACTTCTACATCAGCAACAGCAAAATCAGCGACATCCCTGAGTTTGTTCGTGGCATGGTGATGGTGAAGAAAGCCGCAGCCCTGGCCAACAAAGAGCTGCAAACCATTCCTAAAAGCGCGGCAAATGCGATTATCGCAGCCTGCGATGAAGTGCTGAACAACGGCAAATGCATGGATCAGTTCCCGGTTGACGTCTATCAGGGCGGCGCGGGCACCTCCGTCAACATGAATACCAACGAAGTACTGGCAAACATTGGCCTGGAGCTGATGGGTCACCAGAAAGGTGAATACCAGTACCTGAACCCGAACGACCACGTCAACAAATGCCAGTCCACCAACGACGCCTACCCTACCGGCTTCCGTATCGCGGTGTATGCCTCCGTGGTGAAACTGGTGGATGCGATCAACCAGCTGGGTGATGGCTTCCAGCGTAAAGCGGTTGAGTTCCAGGACATTCTGAAAATGGGTCGTACCCAGCTGCAGGATGCGGTGCCGATGACCCTCGGCCAGGAATTCCACGCGTTTAACGTCCTGCTGAACGAAGAGACTAAAAATCTGCTGCGCACCTCCGAGCTGCTGCTGGAAGTGAACCTGGGCGCTACCGCCATCGGTACGCGTCTGAACACCCCGGATGGCTATCAGCAGCTGGCGGTACAGAAGCTGGCTGAAGTGTCCAACCTGCCGGTTGTGCCTGCAGAAGACCTGATTGAAGCGACCTCCGACTGCGGCGCCTACGTCATGGTACACAGCGCGCTGAAACGTCTGGCGGTGAAACTGTCCAAAATTTGTAACGACCTGCGCCTGCTCTCTTCCGGCCCGCGCGCTGGCCTGAACGAAATCAACCTGCCAGAACTGCAGGCAGGTTCGTCCATCATGCCAGCCAAGGTGAACCCGGTCGTGCCAGAAGTAGTGAATCAGGTTTGCTTCAAAGTCATCGGTAACGATACGACCGTGACCATGGCCTCTGAAGCGGGTCAGCTGCAGCTGAACGTGATGGAGCCAGTCATTGGCCAGGCGATGTTTGAATCTATCCACATTCTGACCAACGCCTGCTACAACCTGCTGGAAAAATGCATCAACGGCATCACGGCGAATAAAGAAGTCTGCGAGGGTTATGTCTATAACTCCATCGGGATCGTCACCTACCTCAACCCGTTCATCGGGCACCATAACGGCGACATCGTCGGTAAGATTTGCGCCGAAACCGGTAAGAGCGTGCGCGAAGTGGTGCTGGAGCGCGGGCTGTTGACCGAAGCCGAGCTGGACGATATTTTCTCAGCCCAGAACCTGATGCACCCGGCCTATAAAGCGAAACGATATACCGATGAAAGCGAACAGTAACCGTTCAGGCTAGGCTTCTTAAGGCACGTCACTTGTGACGTGCCTTTTTTCTTTTTAGGCGTTACCAAAATACAACAATTCAATATCAACTTGTTAATAAGCAAGGCAGGTCCTTATGTTTGGAGCAGAACTCGTCATCGTCTTGTTGGCGATTTATTTGGGAGCACGACTCGGGGGTATCGGCATCGGTTTTGCCGGCGGTCTTGGAGTGCTCGTTCTTACCCTTATCTTTCAGATTAAACCCGGCGCAATACCGTTCGACGTTATCGAAATCATCATGGCAGTCATTGCCGCTATTGCCGCCATGCAGGTGGCAGGCGGTATGGACTACCTGGTGAGCCTGGCGGAGCGCATGCTACGCCGCCACCCGAAATACATAACCTTCCTTGCTCCGCTGGTGACCTGGTTTATGACCATTCTCGCCGGTACTGGCCACACCGCTTTCTCCACGCTGCCGGTGATCACCGAAGTGGCGAAAGAACAGGGCATCCGTCCGTCGCGTCCGCTCTCTATTGCCGTCGTCGCGTCCCAGATCGCGATTACCGCCTCGCCGATTTCCGCGGCGGTGGTCTTCTTCGCCGGTATCCTGGAGCCGATGGGCGTGAGCTACCTGACGCTGCTGGCGATCTGCATTCCGGTGACGCTGATTGCGGTGATGATTACCGCCGTGCTGTGTAACTTCCTCGGTGCTGAACTGAAAGACGATCCGGTTTATCAGGAGCGTCTGGCAAAAGGTGAAGTGAGCCTGCGCGGCAGCCAGGTCTTCGAACTGAAGCCACATGCGAAACGCTCCGTGCTGCTGTTCCTGATTGGTATTGTTGCCGTCATGTTCTATGCGACCGCCATCAGCGATACCGTGGGGCTGATCCAGAACCCGGTCCTGCCGCGTAACGAAGCGATTGTGGTGTTCATGCTGACCATCGCGACGCTGATTAGCATCACCTGTAAAATTGATACCAGCGAAGTGCTGAACGCCAGCACTTTCAAATCCGGTATGAGCGCCTGCGTGTGCGTACTGGGTGTGGCGTGGCTTGGTGATACCTTCGTGAAAGCGCACATCAGTGATATCCAGACCGTCGCTGGTGACCTGCTGCACAACTATCCGTGGCTGCTGGCTGTCGTGCTGTTCTTCGCGGCTACTCTGCTTTACTCCCAGGCGGCGACCACCAAAGCGCTGATGCCTGCGGCGCTGATGCTGGGTGTGACGCCGCTGACGGCAATTGCCTCTTTTGCGGCGGTTTCTGCCCTGTTCGTATTGCCAACCTACCCAACCCTGCTGGCGGCGGTGGAGATGGACGACACCGGCTCAACCCGTATCGGTAAGTACGTGTTTAACCACGCGTTCCTCATCCCGGGCGTGGTGGCGATTACGCTTTGCGTGGTCCTCGGCTTTATCATCGGCGGCATTGTGCTGTAAACGGTTAGCCGTTGTAAAAATAGTTAAAATCGGGCCGCTCAGCGGCCCGTTTCATTAATGACCAATCGTCTTGCGTGATATAGTGAAGACTTTCGTGATGAGGAGGTCGACTTGTGAACACGCCTGATGCCGTTGTCGTACTGTGCACCGCCCCTGATGAAGCTTCTGCCCAGGATCTCGCCGCCAAAGTGCTGGCCGAAAAACTGGCAGCCTGCGTCACGCTCCTCCCCGGCGCTACCTCTCTTTACTATTGGGAAGGTAAGCTGGAGCAAGAGTACGAAGTCCAGATGTTGCTTAAAACCAATCTGGCGAATCAGCAGGCACTCCTGGACTGCCTCAAATCTCATCATCCCTACCAAACCCCGGAACTGCTGGTCTTGCCAGTGGTTCATGGCGATAACGACTATCTCTCATGGCTCAACGCTTCCTTACGCTGATCCTGCTGCTTTGCAGCACATCGGTTTTTGCCGGGCTGTTTGACGCGCCCGGCCGTTCGAACTTCATTCCTGCCGATCGGGCGTTTGTTTTCGATTTCCAGCAAAACCAGCACGACCTTACGCTCAACTGGCAGGTGAAAGAGGGCTATTACCTCTATCGCAAGCAGGTGAGCATTACGCCTGCTCAGGCCAGCGTGGGCGCATTACAAATGCCCGCTGGCGAGTGGCATGAAGATGAGTTTTACGGCAAAAGCGAAATCTATCGCCAGCGCCTGAGCGTGCCCGTTACGGTGAACCAGGCGGATAAAGGCGCGACCCTGACGGTGACCTACCAGGGATGCGCGGATGCCGGATTCTGCTATCCGCCGGAAACAAAGGTGGTTCCGCTTAGTGAGGTGAAAGCGTCGCCCACGATTTCCCCTCTTCCTTCAGGCGAGAAGCATGAGGATACCGCTGACCTTCCGTTCTCCGCGCTGTGGGCCTTACTGATTGGCATTGGCATTGCCTTTACCCCCTGCGTGCTGCCGATGTATCCGCTCATCTCTGGCATCGTACTGGGCGGCAAACAGCGCCTTTCCACCGCACGCGCGCTGCTGCTGGCCTTTATTTACGTGCAGGGTATGGCGCTGACCTACACGGCGCTCGGCCTTGTGGTCGCCGCTGCCGGGTTGCAGTTCCAGGCCGCACTTCAGCACCCGTACGTGCTGATTGGCCTGTCGGCGATATTTATCCTGCTGGCACTGTCGATGTTTGGCCTGTTCACGCTGCAGTTACCGTCAACTCTGCAAACCCGCTTAACGCTGATGAGCAATCGTCAGCAGGGTGGTTCGGCAGGCGGCGTGTTTATGATGGGGGCCATCGCCGGACTGATTTGCTCCCCTTGCACCACTGCCCCGCTGAGCGCCATCCTGCTCTATATTGCCCAGAGCGGCAATCTGTGGCTCGGCGGCGGTACGCTGTACCTTTATGCGCTGGGCATGGGCCTGCCGCTCATTCTGGTCACGGTTTTTGGCAACCGCCTGCTGCCGAAGAGCGGCCCGTGGATGGAGACGGTGAAAACCGCATTTGGTTTTGTGATTCTGGCGCTGCCGGTGTTTCTGCTGGAACGCATTACGGGTGACGTCTGGGGCACTCGCCTGTGGGCGATGCTCGGCGTAGCGTTCTTCTCCTGGGCATTTATCGTCAGTCTGGGGGCCAAAAAAGCGTGGATGCGCCTGGTGCAAATTCTCCTGCTCGCCGCCGCGCTGGTGAGCGTGCGTCCTCTGCAGGATTGGGCGTTCGGCTCGCCGGTCGGCCAGACGCAGGCGCATTTGAACTTTATGCAGATTAAGAACGTCGATGAGCTCAACAGCGCGCTTGCGCAGGCGAAGGGCAAACCGGTGATGCTCGATCTCTATGCCGACTGGTGCGTCGCCTGCAAAGAGTTTGAAAAATACACCTTTAGCGATCCTCAGGTACAAAACGCCCTGAAAGAGACGGTTCTGCTCCAGGCGAACGTAACCGCCAATAATGCGCAGGATAAGGCTCTGCTGAAGCAGCTTAACGTGCTCGGGCTGCCAACCATCCTGTTCTTCAATCAGCAGGCTCAGGAGCAGCCAGAACAGCGTGTAACCGGGTTTATGGATGCAGCAGCATTTAGCGCGCATTTGCGCAATCGCCAACCGTAAACAACACTTTAAACGGAACATACCGTTGGGAATAGCGGAGGAGATAACCGTGCAACGCGAAGACGTACTGGGACAAGCCCTGCAATTACTTGAGATTTATGGGATCGCCAGCACCACGCTTGAGATGGTAGCCGACCGTATCGATTACCCCCTGGATGATCTTAAGCGCTTCTGGCCGGATAAAGAGGCGCTCGTTTATGATGCTCTGCGCTATCTCAGCCAGCAGGTTGATATCTGGCGCAGGCAGCTGATGCTGAATGAAGAACTGACTGCGGAACAAAAGCTTCTGGCGCGCTATACCGCCCTGACGGAATGTGTCAGCAACAACCGCTATCCGGGCTGCCTGTTTATTGCGGCCTGTACGTTCTATCCCGATCCCGACCATCCTGTCCATCAGTTGGCGGATCAGCAAAAACGGGCTGCGCATGACTTCACTCACGAGCTGCTTACCCGTCTTGAAGTGGATGACCCGGCAATGGTGGCGAAACAGATGGAGCTGGTGCTGGAGGGCTGCCTGAGCCGCATGCTGGTGAACCGTAGTCAGGCCGATGTGGATACGGCGCACCGACTGGCGGAAGATATTCTGCGCTTTGCTCAGTGCCGTATGGGCGGGGCGTTAACGTAAGCGAACCTGTTAAATTTGACGTATTCGACGCGTAAACCATCAGATTGCCGCAAAGTTAAGCAATTGAACAGCTTTTCCCGAAATAATGTTGACGATAAGGCGCGATTGCGGTTTAATGCGCTCCGTTGCCCGGATAGCTCAGTCGGTAGAGCAGGGGATTGAAAATCCCCGTGTCCTTGGTTCGATTCCGAGTCCGGGCACCACTATTTAAAGAACCCAGCCTATGGCTGGGTTTTTGCTTTTCTGCGTTTATAAATCCCTCCTTTAGTATTCTTGCTTCTTTTTACCGTGGGATCGTGCAGTCTGCCATGCCCGGTGGCGCTGCGCTTACCGGGCCTACAGGTTTTGTAGGCCGGATAAGGCGAAGCCGTCATCCGGCATGATTTCTGGCGCACAAAGCAAAAAACCCCGCACCTTTCGGTACGGGGTTCTTCTTATTTGATGCCTGGCAGTTCCCTACTCTCACATGGGGAGACCCCACACTACCATCGGCGCTACGGCGTTTCACTTCTGAGTTCGGCATGGGGTCAGGTGGGACCACCGCGCTAAAGCCGCCAGGCAAATTCTGTTTAATCTGTATCAAGGCTGAATTTTGATTGTTCGTCTCTTCGCCAAAACATCTTCGGCGTTGTAAGGTTAAGCCTCACGGTTCATTAGTATCGGTTAGCTCAACGCATCGCTGCGCTTACACACCCGACCTATCAACGTCGTCGTCTTCAACGTTCCTTCAGGAGACTTAAAGTCTCAGGGAGAACTCATCTCGGGGCAAGTTTCGTGCTTAGATGCTTTCAGCACTTATCTTTTCCGCATTTAGCTACCGGGCAGTGCCATTGGCATGACAACCCGAACACCAGTGATGCGTCCACTCCGGTCCTCTCGTACTAGGAGCAGCCCCCCTCAATTCTCCAGCGCCCACGGCAGATAGGGACCGAACTGTCTCACGACGTTCTAAACCCAGCTCGCGTACCACTTTAAATGGCGAACAGCCATACCCTTGGGACCTACTTCAGCCCCAGGATGTGATGAGCCGACATCGAGGTGCCAAACACCGCCGTCGATATGAACTCTTGGGCGGTATCAGCCTGTTATCCCCGGAGTACCTTTTATCCGTTGAGCGATGGCCCTTCCATTCAGAACCACCGGATCACTATGACCTGCTTTCGCACCTGCTCGAGCCGTCACTCTCGCAGTCAAGCTAGCTTATGCCATTGCACTAACCTCCTGATGTCCGACCAGGATTAGCTAACCTTCGTGCTCCTCCGTTACTCTTTGGGAGGAGACCGCCCCAGTCAAACTACCCACCAGACACTGTCCGCAACCCGGATCACGGGTCTACGTTAGAACACCAGCCATTAAAGGGTGGTATTTCAAGGACGGCTCCATGCAGACTGGCGTCCACACTTCAAAGCCTCCCACCTATCCTACACATCAAGGACCAGTGTTCAGTGTCAAGCTATAGTAAAGGTTCACGGGGTCTTTCCGTCTTGCCGCGGGTACACTGCATCTTCACAGCGAGTTCAATTTCACTGAGTCTCGGGTGGAGACAGCCTGGCCATCATTACGCCATTCGTGCAGGTCGGAACTTACCCGACAAGGAATTTCGCTACCTTAGGACCGTTATAGTTACGGCCGCCGTTTACCGGGGCTTCGATCAAGAGCTTCGCGTTGCCGCTAACCCCATCAATTAACCTTCCGGCACCGGGCAGGCGTCACACCGTATACGTCCACTTTCGTGTTTGCACAGTGCTGTGTTTTTAATAAACAGTTGCAGCCAGCTGGTATCTTCGACTGATTTCAGCTCCACCCGCAGGGGCTTCACCTACATATCAGCGTGCCTTCTCCCGAAGTTACGGCACCATTTTGCCTAGTTCCTTCACCCGAGTTCTCTCAAGCGCCTTGGTATTCTCTACCTGACCACCTGTGTCGGTTTGGGGTACGATTTGATGTTACCTGATGCTTAGAGGCTTTTCCTGGAAGCAGGGCATTTGTTACTTCAGCACCGTAGTGCCTCGTCATCACACCTCAGCGTTAAAAGGTACCGGATTTACCTGGAACCTCCGCCTACATGCTTAAACCGGGACAACCGTCGCCCGGCTAACATAGCCTTCTCCGTCCCCCCTTCGCAGTAACACCAAGTACAGGAATATTAACCTGTTTCCCATCGACTACGCCTTTCGGCCTCGCCTTAGGGGTCGACTCACCCTGCCCCGATTAACGTTGGACAGGAACCCTTGGTCTTCCGGCGAGCGGGCTTTTCACCCGCTTTATCGTTACTTATGTCAGCATTCGCACTTCTGATACCTCCAGCAACCCTCACAGGCCACCTTCAACGGCTTACAGAACGCTCCCCTACCCAACAACACATAGTGTCGCTGCCGCAGCTTCGGTGCATGGTTTAGCCCCGTTACATCTTCCGCGCAGGCCGACTCGACCAGTGAGCTATTACGCTTTCTTTAAATGATGGCTGCTTCTAAGCCAACATCCTGGCTGTCTGTGCCTTCCCACATCGTTTCCCACTTAACCATGACTTTGGGACCTTAGCTGGCGGTCTGGGTTGTTTCCCTCTTCACGACGGACGTTAGCACCCGCCGTGTGTCTCCCGTGATAACATTCTTCGGTATTCGTAGTTTGCATCGGGTTGGTAAGCCGGGATGGCCCCCTAGCCGAAACAGTGCTCTACCCCCGAAGATGAGTTCACGAGGCGCTACCTAAATAGCTTTCGGGAGAACCAGCTATCTCCCGGTTTGATTGGCCTTTCACCCCCAGCCACAAGTCATCCGCTAATTTTTCAACATTAGTCGGTTCGGTCCTCCAGTTAGTGTTACCCAACCTTCAACCTGCCCATGGCTAGATCACCGGGTTTCGGGTCTATACCCTGCAACTTAACGCCCAGTTAAGACTCGGTTTCCCTTCGGCTCCCCTATACGGTTAACCTTGCTACAGAATATAAGTCGCTGACCCATTATACAAAAGGTACGCAGTCACACCACGAAGGTGCTCCCACTGCTTGTACGTACACGGTTTCAGGTCTTTTTCACTCCCCTCGCCGGGGTTCTTTCGCCTTTCCCTCACGGTACTGGTTCACTATCGGTCAGTCAGGAGTATTTAGCCTTGGAGGATGGTCCCCCCATATTCAGACAGGATACCACGTGTCCCGCCCTACTCTTCGAGTTCACAACCTGTGCATTTTCGTGTACGGGACTGTCACCCTGTACCGTGCGACTTTCCAGACCGCTTCACTAACACACAAGCTGATTCAGACTCTGGGCTGCTCCCCCGTTCGCTCGCCGCTACTGGGGGAATCTCGTTGATTTCTTTTCCTCGGGGTACTTAGATGTTTCAGTTCCCCGGTTCGCCTCGTTAACCTATGTATTCAGTTAACGATAGTGCAACGAATTGCACTGGGTTTCCCCATTCGGACATCGCCGGGTCAAAGGTTCATATCACCTCGCCGGCGCTTTTCGCAGATTAGCACGTCCTTCATCGCCTCTGACTGCCAGGGGCATCCACCGTGTACGCTTAGTCGCTTAACCTCACAACCCGAAGATGTTTCACTTCTGATGCGAAAATTTGAGAGACTCGAACACACCATTAAAGATGTGTCGTTTCAATTTTCAGCTTGATCCAGATTTTTAAGAGCAAATATCTCAAACGTGACTCGTAAGTC
This sequence comes from Enterobacter sp. FB, assembly GCF_000805795.1. Taxonomy (NCBI): domain Bacteria; kingdom Pseudomonadati; phylum Pseudomonadota; class Gammaproteobacteria; order Enterobacterales; family Enterobacteriaceae; genus Enterobacter; species Enterobacter sp. FB. The sequence continues at coordinate 321,909 of NZ_JSZC01000004.1, forward strand.
AGTTTTGAGATATGACGGCAGGTGACTTTCACTCACGAACCAGCAAGTGGCGTCCCCTAGGGGATTCGAACCCCTGTTACCGCCGTGAAAGGGCGGTGTCCTGGGCCTCTAGACGAAGGGGACACTGAAGTCTCAATCGCAAGACGCCTTGCTATTTACTTTTCATCAGACAATCTGTGTGAGCACTACAAAGGCAGGTTCTTTAAGGTAAGGAGGTGATCCAACCGCAGGTTCCCCTACGGTTACCTTGTTACGACTTCACCCCAGTCATGAATCACAAAGTGGTAAGCGCCCTCCCGAAGGTTAAGCTACCTACTTCTTTTGCAACCCACTCCCATGGTGTGACGGGCGGTGTGTACAAGGCCCGGGAACGTATTCACCGTAGCATTCTGATCTACGATTACTAGCGATTCCGACTTCATGGAGTCGAGTTGCAGACTCCAATCCGGACTACGACGCACTTTATGAGGTCCGCTTGCTCTCGCGAGGTCGCTTCTCTTTGTATGCGCCATTGTAGCACGTGTGTAGCCCTACTCGTAAGGGCCATGATGACTTGACGTCATCCCCACCTTCCTCCAGTTTATCACTGGCAGTCTCCTTTGAGTTCCCGGCCGGACCGCTGGCAACAAAGGATAAGGGTTGCGCTCGTTGCGGGACTTAACCCAACATTTCACAACACGAGCTGACGACAGCCATGCAGCACCTGTCTCAGAGTTCCCGAAGGCACCAATCCATCTCTGGAAAGTTCTCTGGATGTCAAGAGTAGGTAAGGTTCTTCGCGTTGCATCGAATTAAACCACATGCTCCACCGCTTGTGCGGGCCCCCGTCAATTCATTTGAGTTTTAACCTTGCGGCCGTACTCCCCAGGCGGTCGACTTAACGCGTTAGCTCCGGAAGCCACGCCTCAAGGGCACAACCTCCAAGTCGACATCGTTTACGGCGTGGACTACCAGGGTATCTAATCCTGTTTGCTCCCACGCTTTCGCACCTGAGCGTCAGTCTTTGTCCAGGGGGCCGCCTTCGCCACCGGTATTCCTCCAGATCTCTACGCATTTCACCGCTACACCTGGAATTCTACCCCCCTCTACAAGACTCTAGCCTGCCAGTTTCGAATGCAGTTCCCAGGTTGAGCCCGGGGATTTCACATCCGACTTGACAGACCGCCTGCGTGCGCTTTACGCCCAGTAATTCCGATTAACGCTTGCACCCTCCGTATTACCGCGGCTGCTGGCACGGAGTTAGCCGGTGCTTCTTCTGCGGGTAACGTCAATTGCTGAGGTTATTAACCTCAACGCCTTCCCCCCGCTGAAAGTACTTTACAACCCGAAGGCCTTCTTCATACACGCGGCATGGCTGCATCAGGCTTGCGCCCATTGTGCAATATTCCCCACTGCTGCCTCCCGTAGGAGTCTGGACCGTGTCTCAGTTCCAGTGTGGCTGGTCATCCTCTCAGACCAGCTA
>NZ_JSZC01000003.1:0-1676 GCF_000805795.1 Enterobacter sp. FB
CCTCCCGAAGGTTAAGCTACCTACTTCTTTTGCAACCACTCCCATGGTGTGACGGGCGGTGTGTACAAGGCCCGGGAACGTATTCACCGTAGCATTCTGATCTACGATTACTAGCGATTCCGACTTCATGGAGTCGAGTTGCAGACTCCAATCCGGACTACGACGCACTTTATGAGGTCCGCTTGCTCTCGCGAGGTCGCTTCTCTTTGTATGCGCCATTGTGCACGTGTGTAGCCCTACTCGTAAGGGCCATGATGACTTGACGTCATCCCCACCTTCCTCCAGTTTATCACTGGCAGTTCTCCTTGAGTTCCCGGCCGGACCGCTGGCAACAAAAGGATAAGGGTTGCGCTCGTTGCGGGACTTAACCCAACATTTCACAACACGAGCTGACGACAGCCATGCAGCACCTGTCTCAGAGTTCCCGAAGGCACCAATCCATCTCTGGAAAGTTCTCTGGATGTCAAGAGTAGGTAAGGTTCTTCGCGTTGCATCGAATTAAACCACATGCTCCACCGCTTGTGCGGGCCCCCGTCAATTCATTTGAGTTTTAACCTTGCGGCCGTACTCCCCAGGCGGTCGACTTAACGCGTTAGCTCCGGAAGCCACGCCTCAAGGGCACAACCTCCAAGTCGACATCGTTTACGGCGTGGACTACCAGGGTATCTAATCCTGTTTGCTCCCCACGCTTTCGCACCTGAGCGTCAGTCTTTGTCCAGGGGCCGCCTTCGCCACCGGTATTCCTCCAGATCTCTACGCATTTCACCGCTACACCTGGAATTCTACCCCCCTCTACAAGACTCTAGCCTGCCAGTTTCGAATGCAGTTCCCAGGTTGAGCCTGGGGATTTCACATCCGACTTGACAGACCGCCTGCGTGCGCTTTACGCCCAGTAATTCCGATTAACGCTTGCACCCTCCGTATTACCGCGGCTGCTGGCACGGAGTTAGCCGGTGCTTCTTCTGCGGGTAACGTCAATCGCTGAGGTTATTAACCTCAACGCCTTCCTCCCCGCTGAAAGTACTTTACAACCCGAAGGCCTTCTTCATACACGCGGCATGGCTGCATCAGGCTTGCGCCCATTGTGCAATATTCCCCACTGCTGCCTCCCGTAGGAGTCTGGACCGTGTCTCAGTTCCAGTGTGGCTGGTCATCCTCTCAGACCAGCTAGGGATCGTCGCCTAGGTGAGCCGTTACCCCACCTACTAGCTAATCCCATCTGGGCACATCTGATGGCAAGAGGCCCGAAGGTCCCCTCTTTGGTCTTGCGACGTTATGCGGTATTAGCTACCGTTTCCAGTAGTTATCCCCCTCCATCAGGCAGTTTCCCAGACATTACTCACCCGTCCGCCGCTCGCCGGCAAAGTAGCAAGCTACTTTCCGCTGCCGCTCGACTTGCATGTGTTAGGCCTGCCGCCAGCGTTCAATCTGAGCCATGATCAAACTCTTCAATTTAAGTTTGATGCTCGTGAATTAAACTTCGTAATGAATTACGTATGTTCACTCAGAGACTTGATTCATTTTTCGTCCGAGGACGTTAGAATCCATGTCACTTTGAGTGCCCACACAGATTGTCTGATAAATTGTTAAAGAGCAGTGCAACGCGGCTTTCGCTCACCGTTGCGAGGTGGCGTATATTACGCTTTTCAGAGTCAACCCGTTATTTCAGGATTTTT
>NZ_JSZC01000006.1:0-634281 GCF_000805795.1 Enterobacter sp. FB
GGGAGCCGAAGGGAAACCGAGTCTTAACTGGGCGTTAAGTTGCAGGGTATAGACCCGAAACCCGGTGATCTAGCCATGGGCAGGTTGAAGGTTGGGTAACACTAACTGGAGGACCGAACCGACTAATGTTGAAAAATTAGCGGATGACTTGTGGCTGGGGGTGAAAGGCCAATCAAACCGGGAGATAGCTGGTTCTCCCCGAAAGCTATTTAGGTAGCGCCTCGTGAACTCATCTTCGGGGTAGAGCACTGTTTCGGCTAGGGGGGCCATCCCGGCTTACCAACCGATGCAAACTACGAATACCGAAGAATGTTATCACGGGAGACACACGGCGGGTGCTAACGTCCGTCGTGAAGAGGGAAACAACCCAGACCGCCAGCTAAGGTCCCAAAGTCATGGTTAAGTGGGAAACGATGTGGGAAGGCACAGACAGCCAGGGATGTTGGCTTAGAAGCAGCCATCATTTAAAGAAAGCGTAATAGCTCACTGGTCGAGTCGGCCTGCGCGGAAGATGTAACGGGGCTAAACCATGCACCGAAGCTGCGGCAGCGACACTATGTGTTGTTGGGTAGGGGAGCGTTCTGTAAGCCGTTGAAGGTGGCCTGTGAGGGTTGCTGGAGGTATCAGAAGTGCGAATGCTGACATAAGTAACGATAAAGCGGGTGAAAAGCCCGCTCGCCGGAAGACCAAGGGTTCCTGTCCAACGTTAATCGGGGCAGGGTGAGTCGACCCTAAGGCGAGGCCGAAAGGCGTAGTCGATGGGAAACAGGTTAATATTCCTGTACTTGGTGTTACTGCGAAGGGGGGACGGAGAAGGCTATGTTAGCCGGCGACGGTTGTCCCGGTTTAAGCATGTAGGCGGAACGATTAGGTAAATCCGGTCGTTTATTAACGCTGAGGTGTGATGACGAGGCACTACGGTGCTGAAGTAACAAATGCCTGCTTCCAGGAAAAGCCTCTAAGCATCAGGTAACATCAAATCGTACCCCAAACCGACACAGGTGGTCAGGTAGAGAATACCAAGGCGCTTGAGAGAACTCGGGTGAAGGAACTAGGCAAATGGTGCCGTAACTTCGGGAGAAGGCACGCTGATATGTAGGTGAAGCCCCTGCGGGTGGAGCTGAAATCAGTCGAAGATACCAGCTGGCTGCAACTGTTTATTAAAAACACAGCACTGTGCAAACACGAAAGTGGACGTATACGGTGTGACGCCTGCCCGGTGCCGGAAGGTTAATTGATGGGGTTAGCGGCAACGCGAAGCTCTTGATCGAAGCCCCGGTAAACGGCGGCCGTAACTATAACGGTCCTAAGGTAGCGAAATTCCTTGTCGGGTAAGTTCCGACCTGCACGAATGGCGTAATGATGGCCAGGCTGTCTCCACCCGAGACTCAGTGAAATTGAACTCGCTGTGAAGATGCAGTGTACCCGCGGCAAGACGGAAAGACCCCGTGAACCTTTACTATAGCTTGACACTGAACACTGGTCCTTGATGTGTAGGATAGGTGGGAGGCTTTGAAGTGTGGACGCCAGTCTGCATGGAGCCGTCCTTGAAATACCACCCTTTAATGGCTGGTGTTCTAACGTAGACCCGTGATCCGGGTTGCGGACAGTGTCTGGTGGGTAGTTTGACTGGGGCGGTCTCCTCCCAAAGAGTAACGGAGGAGCACGAAGGTTAGCTAATCCTGGTCGGACATCAGGAGGTTAGTGCAATGGCATAAGCTAGCTTGACTGCGAGAGTGACGGCTCGAGCAGGTGCGAAAGCAGGTCATAGTGATCCGGTGGTTCTGAATGGAAGGGCCATCGCTCAACGGATAAAAGGTACTCCGGGGATAACAGGCTGATACCGCCCAAGAGTTCATATCGACGGCGGTGTTTGGCACCTCGATGTCGGCTCATCACATCCTGGGGCTGAAGTAGGTCCCAAGGGTATGGCTGTTCGCCATTTAAAGTGGTACGCGAGCTGGGTTTAGAACGTCGTGAGACAGTTCGGTCCCTATCTGCCGTGGGCGCTGGAGAATTGAGGGGGGCTGCTCCTAGTACGAGAGGACCGGAGTGGACGCATCACTGGTGTTCGGGTTGTCATGCCAATGGCACTGCCCGGTAGCTAAATGCGGAAAAGATAAGTGCTGAAAGCATCTAAGCACGAAACTTGCCCCGAGATGAGTTCTCCCTGAGACTTTAAGTCTCCTGAAGGAACGTTGAAGACGACGACGTTGATAGGTCGGGTGTGTAAGCGCAGCGATGCGTTGAGCTAACCGATACTAATGAACCGTGAGGCTTAACCTTACAACGCCGAAGATGTTTTGGCGAAGAGACAGATTTTCAGCCTGATACAGATTAAACAGAATTTGCCTGGCGGCTTTAGCGCGGTGGTCCCACCTGACCCCATGCCGAACTCAGAAGTGAAACGCCGTAGCGCCGATGGTAGTGTGGGGTCTCCCCATGTGAGAGTAGGGAACTGCCAGGCATCAAATTTAGCGTGCTGATATGGCTCAGTTGGTAGAGCGCACCCTTGGTAAGGGTGAGGTCCCCAGTTCGACTCTGGGTATCAGCACCACTTTATACTTAGGTTAAAGTTCGGCAAGAAGTAAAAGAATTTGTCTGGCGGCTTTAGCGCGGTGGTCCCACCTGACCCCATGCCGAACTCAGAAGTGAAACGCCGTAGCGCCGATGGTAGTGTGGGGTCTCCCCATGTGAGAGTAGGGAACTGCCAGACATCAAATAAGTGAGAAGGCCATCCGAAAGGATGGCCTTTTTGCGTTATGATTCTCGTGAAAACGGTAGGCCCGGCAAGCGCAGCGCCACCGGGCAAAAAGATGTGATTAATGAATCACCTGCGACAGGAATGCTCGCGTACGTTCTGACTTCGGATGCGCAAAGAACTCATCTGGCGGCGCCTGCTCAACAATCTCCCCACGATCCATAAAGATCACCCGGTCAGCCACGGTTCGCGCGAACCCCATCTCATGCGTGACACACAGCATGGTCATACCGGATTGTGCCAGTCCAATCATGGTATCCAGAACCTCCTTCACCATTTCCGGATCGAGGGCAGATGTCGGTTCATCAAACAGCATAATTTTCGGTTTCATACACAGTGAACGGGCGATAGCCACACGCTGCTGCTGTCCACCCGATATCTGACCAGGAAACTTATTGGCATGCTCTGCGATACGTACACGCTCCAGATAGTGCATTGCCAACGCCTCGGCTTCCTTTTTCGGCATCTTTCGTACCCAAATCGGCGCAAGCGTACAGTTCTGCAGAACGGTCAGGTGCGGAAACAGATTAAAGTGCTGAAATACCATTCCCACTTCCTGACGCACGCGTTCGATATTGCGGATATCTTCATTCAGCTCGATACCATCAACCACGATGCGTCCTTGCTGATGCTCTTCAAGGTGGTTAATACAGCGAATGGTTGTGGATTTCCCGGAGCCGGACGGGCCGCACAGGACAATGCGTTCGCCCTGTTTGACCTTAAGATTAATGTCTTTCAGGACATGAAACTGTCCGTACCATTTGTTCACGTTTTCCAGCGTAATCATCGCGTCGGCGGGTGTCATAGTTATTTGGCTCATATTTTCCTCAGTGCGGTGTACGCCCGGTGTTAAAGCGCTTTTCCAGATGCTGGCTGTAGCGCGACATGCTAAAACAAAAGATCCAGTAGATCAGGGCAGCAAAGACATATCCTTCGGTGGACATGCCCAGCCAGACAGGGTCAACGGTAGCCTGTTGCACGCTGCTAAAGAGATCGAACAATCCGATGATGATCACCAGGCTGGTATCCTTGAAGAGGGCAATGATCGTGTTGACCAGGCCCGGAATGACCAGCTTGAGTGCCTGGGGAAGAATGACCAGCCCCTGGGTTTTCCAGTAGCCGAGCGCCAGTGATTCCGCCGCTTCGTACTGGCCTTTAGGCAACGCCTGCAGACCACCGCGCACCACTTCAGCGACATAGGCGGACTGGAAGAGGATCACCCCGACCAGGGCACGGATCAGTTTGTCGATCGTTGTTCCTTCTGCCATAAATAGCGGCAGCATGACCGATGACATAAACAGAACGGTGATAAGCGGTACGCCGCGCCAGAACTCAATGAAGATAACGGAGAGCACGCGAACGATCGGCATTTTTGAACGCCGTCCGAGGGCAAGTAAAATCCCCCACGGCAGGGCACCGGCTATCCCCACTGACGCGATAATCAACGTCAGCGTCAGCCCACCCCACTGGCGTGTTTCAACGCGTTCCAGCCCCAGAAAACCGCCATACAAAAGCACCCAGACAATAATTGGATAAACCACTGCCCAGACGGCAATATAGCGTCCACGATGAGGTAACTTTTTACAGAACATGACCGCAACAGAGAGCAGGCCGATAACCAGCGCGAGATTAATCCGCCAGCGCTGTTCGTGGGGATACAATCCATACATGAACTGACCGAAACGTTCATGAATAAACACCCAGCAGGCGCCGGCTTTTGTACAATCAGCTCGGGTTGAACCGACCCAGTTGGCCTGTAAAAACGCCCAGTTCAGCAGGGGAGGAATCAATTCCCACATGAGCCACAGGCAGACAATCGTCAGCAGGCTGTTACTCCAGCTGGAGAACAGATTCTTTCGCGCCCAGAGAATGAAACGTCCACCTGTCGAGTTGGCAGGGCGCGAGGCGTGCGACAGTATCGCTTTTGTCATCATAGATCCTTAGCGCTCGACCAGTGCTATACGACGGTTATAGAGGTTCATCAGCAGTGAAATTACCAGGCTGATGATGAGATAGACAGACATGGTGATGGCGATGGTTTCAATGGCTTGTCCGGTCTGGTTAAGCACGGTTCCGGCGAAGAGTGAAACCATATCCGGGTAACCAATAGCGGCGGCCAGCGACGAGTTTTTGACGATGTTAAGATACTGGCTGGTCAGAGGCGGAATGATGACCCGCAACGCCTGCGGAATAATGACCTGGCGAAGCGTCACCGTATGCGGTAATCCTAATGAGCGTGCCGCTTCGTGTTGCCCGTGCGGGACGGCCTGGATCCCGGCACGAATAATCTCTGCGATAAAGGCGGATGTATAGATCGACAGCGCCAATGTCAGAGCGGCCAGCTCGGGAATCAACACCATTCCACCCTGAAAGTTAAAGCCACGCAAATGGGGAATGTCCCAGTGCAGGGCGGCCCCAAACAGCCAGTGAGCCACTAGCGGCAGGCTAACGATCAGGACGACTGCCGTGGGCCAGGTCCTACGAAGCTGACCGGTTTTGATCTGATGCTTGCGGTTAAAGCGGAATACCCCAGCAGAGAGAGCAAGCGCTATCACAATCGCGCCGATGAAAGCATACAGTCCTTCGCCCGGCTGAGGAGAAGGAATGGACAACCCACGGTTACTCAGGAAAAACAGCTCAAACGCGTCGACGGCCTGACGGGGACCAGGAAGGTTACGCAGTACGGCGAAATACCAGAAGAAGATCTGCAGCAGCGGGGGGATATTGCGGAATGTCTCGATATAAACAGTCGACAGCTTCCGCAGGAGCCAGTTTTCTGAAAGACGTGCCAGGCCAATAAAGAAGCCCAGTATCGACGCGAAGACGATACAAAGCGCCGATACCAACAGCGTATTCAGTAAACCGACCATGAATACGCGTCCGTACGTGTCACCTTCCTGGTAATCAATAAGATGCTGAACAATGCCAAAGCCCGCGCTGCGATCCAAAAACGCAAAACCGGAGGTAATGCCGCGATTGTTCAGGTTGGTGATGGTGTTATGGATGAGATACACGGCGATGAGAACAACCGCAACAATAGCAATAATCTGGAATAGCCAGGCGCGGACCGCGGGATGAGAAAAGGATAGCGATCCTTTTACGGCTGAGCGGCGATGGGACATAAAGAAACCTCAGTAACCATGACTCTGGAGTGGGCACTGCATGAGCAGTGCCCGTTACAGCTATGACTTAACGTACTGGTGGCGCGTACTGAATACCGCCGTTGTTCCAGAGATTGTTCTGACCGCGTTTGATCTTCAGCGGGCTTTCCGATCCCACGTTGCTTTCAAAGATCTCAGAGTAGTTGCCCACCTGTTTGATGATGTTGTAGGCCCACTTGTTATCCAGCTTCAGATCCTTGCCGAAATCGCCTTCTTTACCCAGCAGGTGCGCCATATCCGGGTTAGATGGGTTAGCCGCTTTCTCATCCACGTTTTTCGAGTTGATGCCCATCTCTTCTGCGTTCAGCATGGCAAACAGCGTCCAGCGAACAATGGAGAACCAGTCTTCATCGCCACGACGAACGACGGGTCCGAGAGGTTCTTTGGAGATCACTTCAGGCAGGACAATCCACTCTGCCGGATTGCTCAGCTTAATGCGTAAGGCGTACAGCTGTGACTGGTCAGAGGCCAGCGTGTCGCAACGGCCGGATTCCAGCGCTTTAGCCGACTCATCCGAGCGGTCGAATGTCACTGGCGTGTATTTCATGTTATTTGCTTTGAAATAATCGGCGACATTCAGCTCGGTATCGGTGCCCGCCTGAATACAAACGGTCGCACCATCCAGCTCTTTGGCGCTTTTCAGGCCTGCTTTATTGTGGGTCAGGAAGCCGATCCCGTCATAATAGGTCACGCCCGTAAATGACATCCCCATACCCGCGTCGCGGGAGGAGGTCCAGGTGGTATTACGGGAGAGCATGTCAACCTCGCCGGACTGCAGTGCCGTAAAGCGTTCTTTTGCCGTCAGCGGGGTATATTTTACCTTGCTGTCATCGCCAAAGACGGCGGCGGCAACACCACGGCAGACATCTACATCAATACCGGTAAATTTGCCGTTCGCATCGGCATAAGAGAAGCCAGGCAAACCGTCACTGATACCACATTGAACAAAACCTTTCTTTTTAACGGCATCCAGTGTCGTTCCCGCATGGGCTTGACCGGCTACGGCAAACATCATGCCTGCAGCGGCCAGGCTGGCTATCATCGTCTTTTTCATAATGCTTCCTGTGTGGCGAAATTTATCGTTATAGAGGCGTTTTTTAAACGCTTTACCTGTCTGTGGCTTTGGCCAACGTTTATAAAGCAAACGTAATGCCAGTTTTGCGTTCGGCAAAATAAGAGATGAGTGAACGCTTAATGCTGAGTGTAGACAGGCTTAAATAAAACGAGCGCCCTGAAACGGTGCGAAATTACAACCTGTGCCACAAATTGGAGCAAAAGTTTTGAGGCGCGCCAGAAAAAAGAAGAGATAGTTTCCAGAGTGAATATTGGCAGGATATTCAATAATATTAATGTGTGAAAATCATCACAATAGAACAGGTAATTTAAAAAAGTGTACGAAAAAGATGTGACTGGCTTCAGGCTGAAATGAAAGGCACGAATAAATACGGGGCTATTTTTTTACTTCTTTGAAAATAGTGCACTGATTAAAAGCAAAAGCGCGGCCAGAGCCGCGCTTTCTTAACTGATGTTACTTCGTCAGGGCAACAATACCCAGCGTCAAGCCCGCCACTGCGGCAGCGCCGCCAGCGATCGCACCTGCTGTTTCCCAGTTGTCCTGGGTGGTGCCTTTCATACAGGTATTGGTATGAACCAGTCGGCCCTGGTCGTCGTAAACCGGTACACATGGAGAGTCGTGCGCGCAACCAGCAAGCAGCGCAGCGAGTAGTGCAACGGAAATGAATCTTTTCATGGTGTTACCTCAGTATTATTTCTCGTCCGCTATAAAGCCAGGAGGGCAATTAACGAACTGGAGGTTATTTTACCACCGGGGTAAGTCCGCGTTACACGAGGAATAATCTCAAATTATGTAGTTTGTAAAAATCATGGAGAAAAATCGATTTCCGGACGAATTAATGGAGACATTATGAAGGGGTAAGAGAGTGTTTTTACTTAATGCAAATCACTGTATTTTTAACATGGCTTTTGCTTAATGCCTAATTCATTGTTTATGTTAAAAATAAAAAAGGCACCAGAGGTGCCTTTTTAGGGAAATGTTAATCTTTATGGCGGGTAAAGCGTCGACGAACAACCACAAAGAAGACGGGCACGAAGAAAATCGCCAGAAGCGTTGCGGAAAGCATTCCCCCCATCACACCCGTACCGACGGCGTTTTGCGCACCGCTCCCGGCTCCGGTACTGATCACCAGCGGCATGACGCCAAGGATAAAGGCCAGGGAGGTCATCAGGATCGGTCGAAGGCGCATCCTTGACGCTTCAAGCGTAGCTTCAATGATGCCTTTACCTTCTTTCTCCATCAGGTCTTTAGCAAATTCGACGATCAGGATGGCGTTTTTCGCCGACAGACCAATTGTGGTCAGCAGGCCGACCTGGAAATAGACGTCATTGTTTAACCCGCGCAGCGAGGCTGCGAGAAGGGCCCCGATGACCCCCAACGGCACAACCAGCATAACGGAGAACGGAATGGACTAGCTTTCATACAGCGCTGCCAGACACAGGAACACCACGATCAGTGAAATGGCGTACAGTGCAGGCGCCTGGTTACCCGAAAGTCGCTCCTGGTAAGACATTCCCGTCCAGTCATAACCAATGCCGGAAGGCAATTTTGCCGCGAGGCTTTCCATCATAGCCATGGCCTCACCGGTACTTTTACCCGGGGCTGATTCGCCGAGGATCTCCATCGAAGGCATTCCGTTGTAGCGCTCCAGACGAGGTGAACCATAAACCCAGTGAGCGTTGCTAAAGGCTGAGAACGGCACCATTTCCCCGTTCGCGCTGCGCACATAAAGGTTGTTAATATCCCCTGGCAACATACGGAATTTCGCGTCGGCCTGTACATAGACTTTTTTCACGCGGCCATGATCGATAAAGTCATTCACATAGGTGCCCCCTAAGGCCGTCGAAATCGTCTGGTTGACGTCAGAAAGACTGACGCCCAGCGCCTGTGCTTTCTCCTGATCGACATCCAGTTTGAACTGAGGCGTATCTTCAAGACCGTTAGGACGCACGCGCACCAGCAGATCAGGGTGCTCTTTCACCATGCCGAGCAGCTGGTTACGCGCCTGCGTCAGCTGGGTATGCCCCAGGTTTGCCTGATCGATAAGTTCAAAGTCGAAGCCCGTTGCGGTACCTAACTCAATAATAGCGGGCAGGTTAAACGGGAATACAAGGCCGTCTTTAATCTGACTGAAAGCTTTTGTCGCGCGACCCACAATGGCTTCAACGCCATTTTCCGCCCCAGGACGCTCTTCCCAGGGCTTCAGGCTGATGAAGGCAATACCGGAGTTCTGACCCTGGCCGCTAAAGCTAAAGCCGTTTACAGTAAAGACGGATTCAACATTTGCTTTCTCTTTGTTCAGGTAGTAGTCCTGAACCTGGTCGAGAACCTGCTGAGTACGCGTCTGGGTTGCACCTGCGGGGAGTTGAACCATTGTCATAAACACCCCCTGATCCTCTTCGGGGAGGAAGGAGGTCGGTAAGCGCAGGAAGAGCACCGCCATTCCACCGACAATAATGACGTACACCAACAGATAGCGTCCGGTCTTGCGCAAGATACCGCTCACGCTGTTACTGTAGTGCTCAACGCTCTTATCAAAGAGCGCATTAAACCAGCCGAAGAAACCCCCTTTTTTCTCATGATGATCGGCTGAAACAGGCTTAAGCAACGTTGCACAGAGCGCTGGCGTCAGGATTAGCGCAACCAGTACTGACAATGCCATAGCGGAAACTATAGTTAGCGAGAACTGGCGATAGATCGCCCCCGTCGAGCCGCCAAAGAAGGCCATCGGGATAAAGACCGCCGAGAGCACCATGGCGATCCCCACCAGTGCCCCCTGGATCTGTCCCATCGATTTCTGCGTAGCCTCTTTCGGCGGCAGCTTGTCCTCGACCATGACGCGTTCAACGTTCTCAACGACCACGATAGCGTCATCAACCAGCAGACCTATCGCCAGCACCATGCCGAACATTGTCAGGGTATTGATGGAGAAACCGAACGCCGCCAGAACCGCGAAGGTACCCAGCAGAACGACCGGAACCGCGATAGTCGGGATGAGCGTTGCCCGCAGGTTTTGCAGGAACAGGTACATAACCAGGAAGACGAGAATAATCGCTTCAAACAGGGTCTTCACCACTTCGTGGATGGAGATTTTCACAAACGGTGTGGTGTCATAGGGGTAGACGACTTTTAGCCCCTGCGGGAAGAACGGCTGCAGTTGTGCCAGCTTGCTCTTGATGGCTGCCGCTGTATCCAGCGCATTTGCCCCTGTTGCCAGCTTAATCCCCAGGCCGGTTGCCGCCTGCCCGTTGATTTTTGTCACCATGTTGTAGTTTTCGCCACCCAGCTCAATGCGAGCCACATCCTTCAGATGCACCATCGAGCCGTCCTGGTTCACCTTGAGCGTCACGCGGCCAAACTCTTCCGGTGATTTCAGGCGGGTTTGCGCGATGATTGAGGCATTCAGCTGCTGTCCTGGGATGGATGGCGTCCCGCCCAACTGGCCTGCCGCTATCTGGTCGTTCTGCGTTTTCAACTGGTTGATAATATCCAGCGGCGTCAGCTGGTATTTGTTCATCGCATTGCTGTCGAGCCAGATACGCATCGCATACTGGGCACCAAACAGCTGCACGTCTCCGACCCCATACGTTCGGCTGATGGCATCTTTGACGTTCGAGGCAACATAGTCGGAGATGTCATTCTGCGTGAGGTTTTTGTTGTCTGAAACAAAACCGGCGACCAGCAGGAAGCTACTGCTGGACTTCTCAACGCCAATCCCTTGCTGCTGCACCTCTTGCGGCAGCAGCGGCATGGCGAGCTGAAGCTTGTTCTGCACCTGCACCTGGGCGATGTCCGGATCGGTTCCGGACTCGAAGGTCAGGGTGATGGTGACGTTACCCGCTGAATCGCTGGTGGAGGACATATACATCAGGTTATCGATACCGTTCATGTTCTGTTCGATAACCTGGGTCACGGTATCCTGCACCGTTTGAGCATCTGCTCCCGGGTAGGTCGCGGATATCGCCACGGCGGGAGGCGCAATGGTCGGATACTGTGCGACGGGAAGTTTGAGAATGGCCAGCCCACCAGCAATCATCAAAATGATGGCAAGTACCCAGGCGAAAACCGGTCTCTGAATAAAGAAATTAGCCATGTCGTCGTCCCTTAACTGGCTGGAGCGGTGGTGGTATCAGGCGTAGCGACGACGGTTACGCCCGATCTGACCTTTTGTAGCCCGCTGACAATCACGCGGTCACCGTTTTTCAGCCCTTCCGTCACCAGCCAGCGGTCGCCAATCGCCTGAGGCGCAACGACGGTGCGAGACTCAACCTGGTTTTTATCGTTCACCACCATCACGGTGGCATCGCCTCGCGGCGTACGAGTCACGCCTTGTTGGGGAACCAGAATCGCATCCGGCTGCGTACCTTCATCAATCCGGGCGCGAACGAACATACCCGGTAACAGCAGATGTTGAGGATTCGGGAAAATGGCGCGCAGGGTAATCGAGCCGGTACTTTGATCCACCGTGACGTCTGAGAACTGCAATGTGCCTTTCAGCGGATAGGGCTGCCCGTTCTCCATCAGTAGCTCAACGCTGCTGGCGGTATCGCCTTTTTGCAGGCTCGTCTGCTTCAGGCGCAAAAAATCATTACTGGACTGGGTGACATCGACATACATCGGATCAAGCTGCTGAACCGTTGCCAGCGCCGCTGCCTGCCCGTTGGTGACCAGCGCCCCTTCCGTTACGCTGGATTTGCCGATGCGACCATCAACGGGCGATGTCACTTTGGTATAGGCAAGGTTGATGCGCGCGCTTTCAACGCCCGCTTTGGCGGCGACGACGCTGGCGTCTGCCTGCTGGGCCGTGGCCACGGCCTGGTCATACTCCTGCTTGCTGACATACTGTGTACCGACCAGCGGGAGATAACGTTTCACCGTCAGGTGAGCAATATTGGCCGCCGCCTGGGCCTTCGCCAGCTCGCCTTTGGCGTTGTCGTAAGCCGCCTGATAGGTTGCAGGATCAATCTGGTAAAGCGAATCTCCAGCTTTTACATCGCTGCCCTCCGTGAAGTTGCGACGCAGGATAATACCGCTAACCTGCGGACGAACCTCTGCAACGCGGAACGCATCTGTTCTGCCCGGGAGTTCAGTGGTGACAGCCAGCGGTGCGCTTTTCACAATATGCACAGTGACCTGGGGAGCCTGCGGATGTTGTTGTTGGTTTTCCTGGCCATCGCATCCTGAGAGCAGCACAGCGCAGACAATGAAACCGGCTAAGGGTAAGCGTCTGAAATGATTCGTCATTACTGTTCCTTTAAATACCCGGTAACCGATATTTAGCGTGAATCGGTAGCAGGGGCAGCGGGATAAAAAAATAAAATGTAGCTGCGTATAATAATGAGGGTATTTAATGTTTTTTAATTTATAAGTGCGAATGGCAAGGTCTGAGCAGAAAAATCAGAATCAGACTCGGTTTATTTCTCGGTCTTCTTCCGGCAAGCTAATCAGTTAAATAGCGCTTAATGTGCCTCATTTATTCATGGCATGAATTTAAACTTAAATATGTATTTAGCTAAACTATAAATTAAGAAGATTGACTTTTTTTGTGCAAAACTAAAGCGGGAATTGGTGAATACTTTCTTTCTCCTGACCTGTGTTACGTATAAACTTTGTGAGTAGCGAGTCGTTGTCTATGGCGCGGAAAAAGAAAGAAGAAGCTCAACAAACCCGGCAGCAGTTGATTGAGGCGGCTATCGGGCAGTTTGCGACGCGTGGCGTAGCCAACACCACGCTGACGGACATCGCGGATGCTGCAAATGTGACGCGCGGTGCAATCTATTGGCACTTCACCAGTAAAGCTGAAATATTTAATGCCATCTGGGAGCAGCAATTACCGCTTCGCGACATTATTCGCGACAGGCTTTCCCTTTCCGAAGGTGATGATCCATTGTTAATACTTCGTGAGCAATTTATTACTGCGTTGCAGTATATTGCGCGTGAGCCTCGACAATGTGCACTTTTACAAATTCTGTATCATAAATGTGAATTTAGCAGTGACATGATTTCAGAGAGAGACATCAGAAAACGGATTGGTTTCAATTATGACACGCTGCGTGCCTCGCTGGAGGCCTGTATTTCACGTAACATCATTTCGCCAAAGGTAAATGTTGATCTGACCTTGATCGTATTCCACGGCTTTTTTAGCGGAATAATTAAAAACTGGTTAATGAATAACGAAAGTTTCAATCTTTATCAGCAGGCGCCCGCCCTGGTCGATAGCATTCTGGCGACACTCCCTGTCATTCGCGTATCGCCTCATGATGATGCTTACAGCCCTGCGCCAGGTAGCATCTCCCCTCGCGCACAAAGCGCCTCTATGGTTTGCGCGCTGACGGGTTTACCTAACAGATAACCCTGAAGGGTGTTGCAGCCCAACTCGGTCAAAAAGGCCTGCTGTGCTTCGGTTTCTACGCCTTCAGCCACGACTTTCAGATTGAGTGTTTTGGCGAGGGCCACAATCGCGGAGACAATGGTGGCATCCTCGCTTTCTCCGCTGAGCTCTTTCACGAACGCCCTGTCGATTTTCAATTCACAGGCGGGTAAGCGCTTGAGGTACAGCAGGCTTGAATAGCCGGTGCCAAAATCATCAATGGAGGCCTTTACGCCCGCTTCCGTCAGCTCTGTCAGCACCCGTACACTTTCATCCGGGTTGCTCATTGCTGTGGTTTCCGTTACCTCCAGGATCAACATTTCTGGTGGCACATGATGAAGTGCCAGGCAGTTGAGAACCGTGTTGACCAGCGAAGGCTGTTCAAACTGCAGCGTCGACAGGTTTACCGCCATTGACCAGCTTTGATGTCCCTGAAGATGCCATTCACGCAGCTGGCGACAGGCTTCATTAATTACCCAGTTGCCGATAGGGATAATCAGCCCCGTTTTTTCCGCCAGCGGCAGGAAAAGGTCCGGGGTCAGTAACCCCTGCTTAGGATGCTGCCAGCGCAATAACGCCTCAAATCCAAGGAGAGGGCCGGCGGGGGCGTGAAATTTTGGTTGATACAGCAGGCGGAGCTCATTGCGATCGATCGCCATCCACAGATCGTTCATTAACTGAAGGTGGGTCTGCGCCAGCGTATTCATCGAGGGCTGGAAAAAGTGGTAACCGTTCCGGCCCATATGCTTGGTATGGTACATCGCCGCATCGGCGTTAAACATGAGCTCACGTTCGGTTTTGCCGTCGTGAGGATACAGCGCGATCCCAATGCTGAGGGTGACCATCAGTTCATAGTGCTCGAGGTTGAACGGGCTATCGATCGCGCGCACCAGCGAATTCGCCAGGGAGGCCGCATCGTCCGGGCCTTCCCCCTCAGCCAGCAGAACAAACTCATCACCGCCGATACGTGCCAGGGTGAACTGGCCCTTCAGGAGATGCAGCAGGCGCTCCGTTACGGCAATCAGCAGCTTGTCACCGACATCATGGCCGTAAGCGTCATTGATGGCTTTAAAGCCGTCGAGATCCATGAACATCAGGGCAAAATGGGTCCCCTCGCGATCGGCTTTGCTGATGGCCTGATCGAGTCGGTCTTCCAGCAGGATACGGTTGGGCAGCCGCGTCAGGGTATCGTGCAGGGCCAGCTGTGCGAGTTCCCGGTTAGCTTCTGCAAGGGACGAGGCCAGAAGGGCGGTACGCGCCTGAAGGCGGGCGTCCAGCATTGATACCAACAGGGTAATCCCAAGAATAGAGAGCGCGACAACGCTCACCAGCACCGCCAGCCAGCTCCCGTTAATACCCTCATGGTGAACCATTGTGGACATCGGAAACTGTGCGGCTTTCATCCCGGCGTAGTGCATCCCGGCAATGGCTATGCCCATGGTGATAGCGGCACCCGTGCGCATCAGCACGACCTGCGCGGCGTCGTGACGCAGGCGGAAGGTCAGCCATAATGCCGTGAGTGAAGCGGCAAGCGCAATGGCGACCGAAATGGCCACCCAGACCTTGTCCCAGATTATCCCGGGCATCACTTCCAGCGCGGCCATGCCGGTGTAATGCATGGCAACAATACCGCTTCCCATCACCAGCGCACCGGGCAGCAGACGGCGCAAGCGTAACCGATCGCAGCTCACGAGCCAGAGCGCGAACAGTGACGACCCGACGGCGATGACCATGGATAACACCGTCAGGCTGGCGTTGTAGCTCATGCTCATGGAGAGATCCATCGCCAGCATGCCGATAAAATGCATGGCCCACACGCCGATGCCCATTGCAATACCGCCGCCAGCCAGCCAGACGCGGGCAGCGACACCCTCACTCCCGGCGACACGTGCCGCCATATTCAGTGCGGTATACGCCGCAAGGATGGCAACAACAAAGGAGAGGACAACAAGGATATGGTTGTATTGGCTGACCAGCATGGACGGTTCTACTCGAGTGTGGGGTTACGCTAGAGCGGTTGAGAAGGGCGAGACATTATCACCGTCGGGTAATGGCTCAAAGGGATTTAAATCCCCGTTTTTAGTGGGTAATCACGGGGAGTTTGCGCAATCAGGCGGCTAGTCGAGCTCTGAACAGTTTACGAGTTTCAGGGGATTCACGGAGTTCATATTGCGACACTTATCGGTTTCGGTGCTCATCAGTTCAATCCACTGCATCAGAAGTGCATCGAAAATCAAAACGGAGATTGCAAAAACAACCAGCCACCAGTATTTACGAATCATTGTGTCATTCCGCGAGAAGAGCGCCAGTAAAGTGGGGGAAATATACACCAAAAGCGGCGGTTTTAAAGCGGGATAAGTGAAGGTTTACAAAGCGTTGACGGAGTGAAGCAGGGAATAAAAAAGGCGCTTCCCCATGCCGAAGAGCGCCTTTTTAAACAAGCATTTAACTGACTAGTATCAGTTCATGCCGTATTTTTTCAGTTTCTTACGCAGAGTACCACGGTTGATACCCATCATCAGCGCAGCGCGGGTTTGGTTACCGCGGGTGTATTGCATCACCATGTCCAACAGTGGCTGTTCAACTTCAGCCAGTACCAGCTCATACAGGTCATTAACATCCTGACCGTTCAGTTGAGCAAAATAGTTCTTCAGTGCCTGTTTAACCGAGTCACGCAGGGGCTTTTGAGTTACCTGATCCTGAGAGTTAACGGTAGAAACGGTCAGTACGTCAGAATTTACGCGTTGTTCGAACATAGTTCTGTCAGCTCTTTATTTCATTACGCAAGATTTTCGAAGTATGCCTCCAACGCCTCCAGCTGTTCGCTGGCATCCTCAATGGCGTTGAATGTGCGCCGAAACTGGTCATCTGGAGCGTGCTCCTGGAGATACCAGGAAACGTGTTTACGCGCAATTCGGTACCCTTTCGCCTGACCGTAGTGGTCATGCAGTTCCCGAACATGCGAACAAAGCAAGCGCTTAACCTCTGCCAGAGGCAGGGGAGCAAGCAGCTCTCCAGTGTCCAGATAATGCTGGATTTCCCGAAAGATCCAGGGTCTTCCCTGAGCGGCACGTCCTATCATCAGAGCATCAGCTCCCGTATAGTCGAGCACCGCTCTGGCTTTAAGCGGGTCAGTTATGTCGCCATTCGCGATAATCGGAATGGAAACTTTCTGCTTAACTGCCCGAATGCTGTCGTATTCAGCTTCACCGTTGAACAAACAGGCGCGCGTGCGTCCATGAATGGTCAGGGCCTGAATGCCACAGTCTTCGGCCAGTTGGGCAATCTCTACACAGTTACGGTGTTCCGGCGACCAACCCGTGCGAATCTTTAACGTAACAGGAACGTCCACTGCGCTGACAACCGCCGTCAGGATAGCTTTCACCTGGTCGGGGTATTGCAGAAGGGCTGAACCTGCAAGCTTGCGATTCACTTTTTTGGCCGGGCACCCCATATTGATATCAATAATCTGGGCACCACTTTCCACGTTGATACGCGCGGCATCTGCCATCTCTTCAGGCACGCTTCCGGCAATTTGCACTGTGCGAATACCGGGTTCATCAATGTGCACCATCCGAAGGCGGGATTTATCGCTTTCCCAAACCTGCGGGTTAGACGACATCATCTCGGATACGGTTAAACCGGCTCCCATCTCATAGCACAGCGTCCTGAACGGCCGGTCGGTAATACCTGCCATAGGGGCTGCGATCAGGCGATTTCTAAGCTGGTGGTGTCCGATGCGCATGAGTTAAGAAATGACCATACTGTGACTGCAAGGCGGCGTATATTACGCATTTTTTGCACGAGATGAAAGGCCAAACTTTGAACAATCCACTGTTGTAGATCAAGGAATCGCCGCTCAATCTTTCCGTTAAGAATTATTCACTATTTAAATCATTGTGTTAGGTAGGAATGGCTATTTTATGAGCGCTTACAATTTCCCGTAACTTCTCATCATTTCTGAATAAATGGCTTACCTGAGCGGGATAATCTGCTGTTTTTAGCAGCAGATTTTCCCTCTTCTTTGCGATCTACGTCGCATTTTAGAACATGATCTTAAGCCTCAGAATGGGCGTTATTCGACCACAACGCGCCCATGCAGAGACTGTACCGGGCGGTTATTATCGTGATGCATGGTATGGGTAAATTTCTCAAGCTGTTCTGCTGAGACGGTTAACGGCTGTTTGAGCACGATCCAGGTGACCCCTTCAGAACACGGTGGCGTGGTCAGAGATCCGCTAAAGCGCCAGTAGGTTTTCACCTTCGGCAGCAGTTTGTTCAGGTTGAGATCCTTCTCAATGGAGACGTTCTGTTCAGCCTGCTGCGGCATCACGCTCCACAGCTTATCCAGCTCCGGATTCGCAGCCCCTTTATCAAACATGACGGCTACCACGGTCAGCTCACCCGCGCTGTTTTTATGTACCAGATGCATCTCCATCGCGTACTTCTTGCCGTGCACGGTGTTTTCGCTTGGTGCATGGAAGTGGAACTGCTGGAGCGTCCAGGTTTGCTTGTCCAGAGTGATGGTGTCACGGGTGTCAGCCTGTTCGCTAGCCTGAATGGTATGGCCATTATTGGTCAGCGTTACAGGACCATCAATGTAGTGTGTTTGCAGCGGGGAGAGATGGGCGTTAGCGGTCGAATCAATATTTATCGGAGACTGGTTCATCCCGCTCTGGCAGGTCTTGTAGGCCTCGTCCAGTTCACCCCAGTGTTCCGGTGAATCTTCCCCTTCATAGCCCCAGTGTGATGCGAATGCTGAAGCCGAAACCATGCTCAGCGCAAACAGCGCTGCCTTGCCTGTAATGTGTTTCATCATATTCTTCCGGTGAATTTTTTAATACAAATTAACATGATTTGTGTGGTTATTTTACCGAAGAATGGCAGAGGGAGAGAGGATTATCAGTGGGAGAGAGGCGTGGTCAGAGGACCACGCCAAATGCTTATTTTTTACGACCGGTAATACGACACCACTCTTCTTTCTCCACCACCGGGTCGAGAGCGAAAAGATCGGCGTAGGCTTCACACACGCTGTCTGCCTGGCTTGCCAGGATACCCGAAAGTCCCAGTAGACCGCCCTCAACGGGCAGCACGCTGATTAACGGAGCCAGCTCGCGCAGTGGGCCCGCCAGAATGTTTGCAACCACCACATCGGCTTTCATGGCTTCTGGCTGCGCATCCGGCAGATACAGCTCCAGTCGATCGGAAACGCCGTTGCGCTCGGCGTTGTCGCGACTGGCCTGAATCGCCTGCGGATCGATATCGATCCCGATAGCTTTTGCCGCGCCCAGTTTCAGGGCGGCAATCGCAAGGATCCCGGATCCACAGCCGAAGTCGATCACCGTCTTACCATCCAGATCGAGACCATCCAGCCACTGCAGGCACAGGGAGGTCGTTGGATGGGTGCCGGTACCAAACGCCAGACCCGGATCGAGCATGACGTTAACCGCGTTTTCATCAGGAACCTCGCGCCAGCTTGGGCAGATCCACAGACGCTTGCCGAACTGCATCGGGTGGAAGTTATCCATCCATTCGCGTTCCCAGTCTTTGTCTTCCAGCTGTTCGATTTTGTGCGCAAAGCCCGCGCCCAGCAGAGGGTGGTTTTCCAGAATCGCGACGACCTCTTTCATGTCGGTTTCAGCATCGAACAGGCCAATCACGTCGGTATCGCCCCACAGGCGGGTTTCGCCCGGCAGCGGTTCAAAGACCGGCGTGTCATGCGTGTCCTGGAAGGTGATAGAGACCGAGCCGGCCTCCATCAGCGCATCGCTCAGCTCTTCGGCGTTCGCGCCGGTTGTATTCAGTTTTAGTTGGATCCACGGCATGGCAAAACTCTTTATTTATCAGTAGAAATCATAGCGGGCTGTGGGACGGGCTGACCGAAACGGTTCCCCACCACAAACGCCAGTAAACTTAGCAGTAACGAAGGCACAATCGGATGGAAGCCCAGGTACTGAATCTTAAACGTTGCGAGAACGGCGTACAGCACGCCGCCAACAATCATCGCGCTCAGCGCACCGGCAGCATTTGCGCGTTCCCAGTAGAGCCCTAACACCAGCGGCCACAGGAATACCGCCTCAAGCCCACCAAATGCCAGCAGGTTCAGCCAGATGATCATCTCCGGCGGGCGCCATGCGGCTAACAGCAGCAACGCGCCTAGCACCAGCGTAATCACCGCTGACATATGCTTCAGGCGACGTTCATTTTCAACCTGTTCAGGGCGCAGGTTCAGATAGAGATCTTTAATGATCGTAGCGGAACTTTGCAGTAACTGAGCGTTGATGGTCGACATAATGGCGGCCATTGGCGCAGCGAGGAAAATCCCGGCGGCAAAAGGGGGCAGCACTTTGACCATCAGCGTCGGGATCACCAGATCCGGCACGGTAAGATCGGGGATTACCGCGCGCCCTAATGCCCCCGCCAGATGCATACCAAACATCAGGACAGCGACCACAATCGTCCCGATGATGATGCCCTTGTGAACGGCTTTGCTGTCTTTATAGGAGATACAGCGCACGGCGGTATGCGGCAGACCAATTACTCCGAAGCAGACTAACACCCAGAATGAGGTCATAAAGGTCGGAGAGAGGATATCATCTGCGCCCTGCGGCGAGACCAGTTTCGGGTCAATCGCTTCCAGGGCTTCCACCGCGTGAGTGAGTCCACCCGCCGCATGGACAATCCCCACCAGCAGAACGATCGTACCGATGAGCATCACCATTCCCTGCAGCGTATCGTTCAGCACGCTGGCGCGGAATCCGCCAAACGCAGTATAGAGCGCGATGCTTACCCCGAAGATGATGAGGCCTGTCTCGTAAGGGATGCCGGCCGCCGTTTCCAGCAGACGCGCACCGCCGATAAACTGTACGGTCATCGCACCGATAAACGCCACCAGCAGGCTCAAGCTCGCCAGCCACACCAGCAAGCGGCTCTGGTAACGGGCAAAGAGCATATCGTTGAGCGTCACGGCATTGTAACGGCGCGCCAGAATGGCAAATTTTTTACCCAGTATGCCCAACGAGAGCCAGACGGCAGGCAGCTGGATCATCGCCAGCAAAACCCAGCCTAACCCGTATTTGTAGGCCGCACCGGGGCCGCCAATAAACGAGCTGGCGCTGATATAGGTCGCGGTCAGCGTCATTGCCAGCACAACGCCGCCCATCGAACGGCTGCCGAGGAAATACTCGTTCAGAAAGGCACCGGTCGTTCTTTTGCGCATGGCGTAAATGGACAATCCAAATACGACCAGCAGGTAAGCGACAAGCGGCAGAATGACTTCAAGCTGCATCATCGTCCTCCAGCGGAATATCCCGGTAGATAAATTTCACCATTGCCCAGCACAGCAGGATAAACACCAGCGGAACCAGCAGGCAGGCCAATTCGAACCAGTGCGGCAGGCCGGTGATGCCAATAGCAGAGTCTGGTAAGTAAGCGGTTACTAACCATGCAGCAAGATAGAGAAGGGTCAGCCACAGCGCCCAGCGCGCTTCTTTATGGGCCTGAACAAAACGTTTGTCCATTTTTTGTCCCTTGTGGATGAAGAAAGCGGGGATTGTACATGATGAGGCTTTCCAGGCCCCAGAAATAAAAAAGGCCGGATAATCCGGCCTTTTCACAACACAGGTCTCTTACTTCTCGTTCAGACCGAGTTTTTTCTCCAGATAGTGGATGTTGGTTCCACCATTCTGGAAGTGCTCGTCGCTCATGATGCGCATCTGCAGATCAACGTTGGTCTTGATTCCGTCGATGATCAGTTCCTGCAGGGCGTTCTTCATGCGGGCAATCGCCACGTCACGGTTTTCGCCGTAGCAGATGAGCTTGCCGATCATTGAGTCATAGTACGGCGGTACGGTGTAACCGGCGTAGATATGAGACTCCCAGCGCACGCCAAAGCCACCCGGCGCGTGGAAACGCGTGATTTTACCCGGGCTTGGCAGGAAGGTGTTCGGGTCTTCGGCGTTGATACGGCATTCTACCGCATGGCCTTTCACCACAACTTCTTCCTGCTTGATGGACAGCGGCTGACCGGCTGCGATACGCAGCTGCTCTTTAATCAGGTCAACCCCGGTGATCATTTCGGTAACCGGATGTTCAACCTGAATACGGGTGTTCATCTCAATGAAGTAGAACTCGCCGTTTTCGAACAGGAACTCAAAGGTACCCGCTCCACGATAGCCGATATCGACACACGCTTTAGCGCAACGCTCGCCGATGTAGCGACGCAGTTCCGGAGTAATGCCCGGCGCTGGCGCTTCTTCGACCACCTTCTGGTGACGACGCTGCATGGAGCAGTCACGTTCAGCCAGATAGATCGCGTTACCCTGACCGTCAGCCAGCACCTGAATTTCGATGTGGCGTGGGTTTTCCAGGTATTTTTCCATGTACACCATGTCATTGCTGAAAGCGGCTTTCGCTTCTGCTTTGGTCATGGAGATGGACTGCGCCAGTTCAGCATCGCTGCGCACAACGCGCATACCGCGACCGCCGCCGCCGCCGGACGCCTTGATGATAACCGGGTAGCCAATGCGTTTAGCATGAGCACGGTTAGCATCCATGTCGTCGGTCAGAGGGCCGTCAGAGCCTGGTACGGTTGGTACACCGGCTTTTTTCATCGCGGTGATCGCCGACACTTTGTCGCCCATCAGGCGGATGGTGTCGGCTTTCGGGCCGATGAAGATAAAGCCAGAGCGTTCAACCTGCTCAGCAAAGTTGGCGTTCTCAGAGAGGAAGCCGTAACCCGGATGAATTGCCACCGCGCCGGTGATTTCAGCGGCGCTGATGATAGCCGGGATGTTCAGATAGCTTTTTACGGACGGAGCCGGGCCAATACAGACCGTCTCATCCGCCAGCAATACGTGTTTTAAATCGCGATCCGCGCTTGAGTGCACAGCGACAGTCTTGATGCCCAGTTCTTTACAGGCACGAAGAATACGCAGTGCGATCTCGCCGCGGTTGGCGATAACAATTTTATCCAGCATGTACGCCTCGTTACTCGATGACGACCAGCGGCTCGTCAAATTCAACCGGCTGACCACTTTCGACCAGAATCGCTTTCACAGTACCTGATTTGTCTGCTTCGATCTGGTTCATCATTTTCATCGCTTCAACGATGCACAGGGTATCGCCTACGTTGACTTTCTGACCCACTTCGATGAACGCCTTCGCGTCCGGGCTCGGGGTGCGGTAGAAAGTACCAACCATTGGGGAACGTACGATGTGACCACTGATTTCTGCTGCAGCGGCAGGTGCGGCTTCAGCTGCTGCTGGTGCAACGGCTGCGGAGAGCGCAGGCTGCTGCACTGGCGCAGCGTAAGCTTGCTGCATTACCGGGAAGCTAGCGGCTGGGGCTGCACGGCTGATGCGTACAGACTCTTCGCCTTCAGAAATTTCCAGTTCGGAGATGCCTGATTCTTCAACCAGCTCGATCAGTTTTTTAATCTTACGAATATCCATGAGTGGGTTCCGTACTCTTGTTTAGTGTGATTGTGACAAGCGTTTTACCGCTGTCTGTAAAGCGTATGAATAGCCGTCTGCGCCCAGTCCACAGATAACGCCAGCAGCGATATCCGACAGATACGAGTGGTGACGGAACGGCTCTCGGGCGTGCACGTTACTCAGGTGGATCTCGATAAACGGGATACTCACCGCAAGCAGTGCGTCGCGGATAGCAACACTGGTGTGCGTAAACGCGGCCGGATTGATCAGGATATAGTCCACATTGTCTTTAGCCTGATGAATACGGTCGATGATTGCGTACTCCGCGTTTGACTGAAAATGATCCAAATCCACATTCAGCGAAGCTGCTTCCGTGCTCAAACGGTTAACAATTTCGCTTAATGTCAGCGTGCCGTACTTCTCCGGCTCACGGGTGCCGAGCATGTTCAGGTTCGGTCCGTTCAAAACTAAGATCTGGAACTTATCAGTCATTATGCCGCTATCTCCTGCGATTTTCGGGTAAAAAACAAAATATACCGTCGAAGCGCAAATGTCACCTTTTCAGAGGCCAAAAACCACTGTCAGGCGAACCAAGGTCGCACATTATAACGATTTCGTAGCATTTGGCAGCTAAATACTGGTCTTATCAGGGAAGATTATCAACCGCAATCCAAAAAAGATTTGCGGTTGAGAGGCAATCTGCGGGAAAACGCACAGTTTCGCGAACTATCGCAACCACTGGCGGAACTTCTTGTAACGCCATGCTAAAAGCGCCACGGCCGCCAGCGCGTAAAGGACCGGCTGCGGAGAGAGGATCTTCACCGACCACAGATAATGAATGGGTGCGAGGATCGCGACAAGATAGACGAAGTTATGCAGCAACTGCCAGCGACGGCCCAGCTTTCGCTGCGCATATTGCGTGGATGTCAGCGCTAACGCCAGTAAAATCACCCAGCTCACAATACCCAGCGTCAGATAAGGGCGCGTCACCAGTTCGCGGCCAAGCAGTGTCAGATTGTTAATTCCCAGTTCCAGCAGGGCATAGCTGGTCAGATGCAGCGTGGCCCAGGCAAAACACCATAGCCCCAAAAGCCGACGGGTGCGTATCAATAGTGGCTGTTTAGCGTAGCGCGCCAGCGGCGAGACGAGCAAGGTGGCCAGTAAAAATTTCAGAGCCATCCGACCGGTAAAATGCTGGATATCCTTGGCCGGATCGGCGCTAAAAAGCCCCTGGCTGGCGGCCCAGAACAGCCAGATAAAAGGGAGTAATCCGGCTAAATGCAGCAGCACTTTCAGCCAGGTAATCTGTTTTGCCGTTAAACGCACTCAGAAGTTCTCCCGTAAATTGAGGCCACGGTACAGCGAGGCCACTTCATCCGCATAACCGTTAAACAGCAGCGTTGGCTGGCGCTTTACGTCCAGCGCGCCGCCGGAACCGATAAAACGCTCGGTCGCCTGCGACCAGCGCGGATGATCCACGTGCGGATTCACGTTGGCGAAGAAACCGTATTCGTCCGGAGCCGCCAGATTCCAGGTGGTTGGCGGACGCTCGCGGGTGAGCTTAATGCTGACGATAGACTTAATTCCTTTGAAACCGTATTTCCACGGCACGGTCAAACGGATGGGCGCGCCGTTCTGCGGCGGAAGCGCCTTGCCGTAAACGCCGACGGTCAGCAGCGTAAGAGGGTGCATGGCTTCGTCAAGGCGTAACCCTTCAACGTAGGGATACTCCAGCCCGCCGCCAATGAACCGGTCTTTCTGGCCCGGCATCTCGTCCGGCGCATACCGCGTCTGGAAAGCGACATATTTTGCGTTGCTGGTGGGCTCCACCATCGCCAGCAATTTATGCAGCGGGAAGCCGATCCAGGGCACCACCATCGACCAGGCTTCCACGCAGCGCATGCGGTAGATACGCTCTTCGAGCGGGAAACGGGTGGTCAGATCGTGGTGGTCCAGCGTCAGGGGTTTTGCCACTTCGCCGTCGATTTTCAGCGTCCACGGATCGGTTTTGAGACTACCGGCGTTGGCCGCAGGATCGGCCTTGTCGAGGCCAAATTCGTAGAAGTTGTTATAGCCCGTCACTTTATCTTCTGGCGTAAGCGTCAGTTTGTTCTGCCATTGGGCGGGTTTCGTAAAGGTGAGCGGGGCGCCGGAAGGGGCCTTCGGCCGATCGTTGCCTTTAAACCAGTCGAGCAGGTCAGCGTGAGCCGAAGGCGAGAGCGAGAGCGCGGTGGCGCTGATGCCAAGCATTTTCAGGATCTGGCGGCGCTGTAACATAAAGACAGACTCGGACGTTACGTCGGCTTCCGTCAGTTTTCGGTTTTTCATGGCATCCTCCGTCATGCGTTTTCCTAAGCATGACGGAGGAGAGTGATTCGCGCGAATATGTCACGAAAATTTGAAGATTAGGCGATTTTCACCAGCGCGCGACCGTGGAACTGGTTATCCATGATCTTACTGGCATAGTCCGGTGCCTGGCTGAGCGTAATCTCCGTGGCGCTTTGGGTGTAGAAAGATTCCGGTAAATCGCGCACCAGACGTTCCCATGCCTCAGTACGACGAGCCGCAGGTGTCATCACGGAATCCACGCCCTGCAGGCGGACGTTACGCAGAATGAATGGCATCACGGTGGTTGGCAGGGCAAATCCGCCCGCCAGCCCGCAGGCGGCCACGCAGCCGCCGTAGTTCATCTGCGCCAGGACTTTTGCCAGCACTTTATCACCGACGGTATCCACCGCGCCCGCCCAGACCTGTTTTTCCAGTGGACGGGTTTCGGCGAATTCGTCACGGCTGAGAATGCGGTTTGCACCGAGCTGGCGCAGGTAATCGTGGGTACTTTCCCGACCGGAAACCGCCGCAACCTGATAGCCCAGCTTGTGCAGTAGCGTCACTGCCGTGCTGCCCACGCCCCCGCTGGCACCGGTGACGACAACTTCCCCCGATTCAGGGCGGATGCCTGCGTCTTCCAGCGCCATCACGCACAGCATCGCGGTAAAGCCTGCCGTGCCGACGATCATCGCCTTGCGGCCATCCATGCCTTTCGGCATCGGCACCAGCCAGTCGCCCTTCACGCGCGCCTGCGTGGCCAGCCCGCCCCAGTGATTTTCACCTACGCCCCAGCCGGTGAGCAGGACCTGCTGGCCCGGATGGAAGCGCGGATCCTCGCTGGTATGTACCCGGCCAGCGAAATCAATACCCGGCACCATAGGGAAATTTCGGATGATTTTACCCTTCCCGGTAATCGCCAGCGCATCTTTATAATTTAAACTGGACCAGTCGATGTCGACGGTTACTTCGCCTTCCGGCAGACGACTCTCTTCTACCGCCTGCACTGAGGCAAGCGTTTTGCCGTCCTGCTGTTCTAAGATCAAAGCCTGCATACGGTGTCCTCTCGACTCATTTGATTGGAAAATAATTTCTGAAGACTATACTCGCTCAGGGAAACGCAGTGCCGATTTAACGCAATAAATTGCCAGATACACCCGATTTGGTAGTATGCCGCATTTGAAATGCAAGTTAGCGCTTACTCGCTACCCCATCAACCCACGGAGTAATCTCAAGGATGCGATTAACGACGAAGTTCTCAGCTTTTATCACCTTGCTGACGGGGCTTACCATTTTTGTCACCCTTCTGGGCTGCTCTCTGAGCTTTTACAACGCCATTCAGGACAAACTGGTTAACCGGGTACAGTCTGTCGCGTCGGTAATTGATACGCGTCTGCTGACGACGCCGCTACCGGCACTCTCCAGGGAGCTCGATGAGTTGATGGTACCTGTTGATATTGTTCAGATCGACATTCAGCAGGGAAAGCATCGTGTGTTAAGCCACGAACGCCCGGGAAGCTATCGGCCTGCGGGCGTGGTGAGCCAGTATCGGGAAGTGACCGTACATTCCCTTAAAAATCCGGGGATGACCATACGCATGGTCTATCTCGATCCGATGGCCAGCTATTTCCGTTCCATGATGACCACCGCGCCGCTCACCGTCGCGGTGGCATTTATCGTCCTGCTGATCTTTCTCGCGGTCCGCTGGCTGCGCCGCCAGCTCTCCGGCCAGGAGCTGCTGGAGATGCGCTCCGTGCGGATCCTTAACGGTGAACGCGGCCCGCAGGTCCGTGGTTCAATCCACGAATGGCCGTCACGCGCCAGCAGCGCGCTGGATACGCTGCTTTCGGAAATCCAGTTTGCCAGCGACCAGCGCAGCCGTATGGATACGCTGATCCGCTCCTATGCCGCGCAGGATAATAAAACCGGCCTCAACAACCGCCTTTTCTTTGATAATCAGCTCGCCACGCTGCTCGACGATTCGGAAAAAGTGGGGACGCACGGGGTGGTGATGATGATTCGCCTGCCTGATTTCGATCTCCTGCGCGACACCTGGGGACAGCGGGCCGCGGAAGAAAATCTCTTTACGCTGATCAACCTGCTCTCCACCTTTATTATGCGCTACCCGGGCGCGCTGCTGGCCCGCTACCACCGCAGCGACTTTGCCGTGTTGCTGCCGCATCGGACGCTGAAGGAGTCGGAAAGCATCGCCAGCCAGCTGCTGAAGGCGGTTGATGCGCTGCCGCAGAGCAAAAT
The DNA here is from genome assembly GCF_000805795.1 of Enterobacter sp. FB. NCBI lineage: Bacteria > Pseudomonadati > Pseudomonadota > Gammaproteobacteria > Enterobacterales > Enterobacteriaceae > Enterobacter > Enterobacter sp. FB. Next base: position 27,384 of record NZ_JSZC01000006.1, read on the forward strand.
GCTCGACAGGGACGATATGGTCCACATGGGGATCTGCGCCTGGCGTGGCGGACAATCGACAGAACAGGTGATGGAGCATGCGGAAGCGGCCACCCGCAACGCCGTGCTGCAGGGCGCGAACGGATGGGCGGTCTATGATGATTCGCTGCCGGAAAAAGGGCGCGGTAACGTGCGCTGGCGTACGTTGATTGAGCAAATGCTAAGTCGCGGCGGACCGCGTATTTATCAAAAACCCGCGGTCATGAAAAACGGCAACGTTCATCACCGTGAACTGATGTGTCGTATTTTTGACGGTACGGAAGAGGTTATTTCTGCGGAATATCTGCCAATGGTGCTGCAATTTGGGCTGTCCGAAGAGTATGACCGTCAGCAAATTAGCCGCTTGATTCCGTTTTTATCATTCTGGCCTGAAGAGAGCCTGGCGTTACAGGTCACCGTGGAGTCATTAATACGCCCGCGTTTTCAGCGCTGGCTGCGTGATACATTAATGCAATGCGAAAAATCGCAACGCAAACGCATTATTTTTGAACTTGCTGAGGCGGATGTAGGTCAACACATCAGCCGGTTACGTCCGGTGGTTCGTTTGATCAACGCGCTCGGCGCGCGCGTCGCGGTGACGCAGGCAGGTTTGACGCTGGTCAGCACCAACTGGATCAAGGAGCTGGATGTGGAGCTATTAAAGCTACATCCGGGGCTGGTAAGGAATATTGAAAAGCGCACGGAAAACCAGCTGCTGGTACAGAGCCTGGTTGAGGCGTGCAAAGGAACGCGAACACAGGTGTTTGCCGCGGGCGTACGCGCCAGAGGCGAATGGCAAATGTTAACAGAGCGCGGTGTAATGGGTGGTCAGGGGGATTTTTTTGCTGCCTCTCAGCCGCTTGACACCAATGTGAAAAAATATTTGCAAAGATACTCGGTTTGACCTGCCGTTTACGCTGTTTTCACGTAGAATATCGCGCCTGTAGCTTTGAGTATGTCGAGCAAAAAGCCAGTGAACGACCTTTAACGGGTTACAAAGGTCAGTAAGGAGTGCTGCTGTTTACTCAGCCCTGAGGGAGTCAGGGGATGATTTTGTAACATCAGGAAACGTACTGCACAAATTTTCACCGTTGCAGATGATTTTTGCGCCTTGTCGCTGCTGCGTGTGGTTGGTAAAGTAAGCGGATTTTGTTTTCCGCCCCAGCTTTCAGGATTATCCCTTAGTATGTTGAAAAAATTTCGTGGCATGTTTTCCAATGACCTGTCCATTGACCTGGGTACTGCGAATACCCTTATTTATGTAAAAGGACAAGGCATCGTATTGAATGAGCCTTCCGTTGTGGCCATTCGTCAGGATCGTGCAGGCTCGCCGAAAAGCGTAGCCGCTGTGGGTCATGACGCGAAGCAGATGCTGGGTCGTACCCCTGGCAACATCGCCGCTATTCGCCCAATGAAAGACGGCGTTATCGCTGACTTCTTCGTGACTGAAAAAATGCTTCAGCACTTCATCAAGCAGGTTCACAGCAACAGCTTCATGCGTCCAAGCCCGCGTGTTCTGGTGTGTGTACCGGTTGGCGCAACCCAGGTCGAGCGTCGCGCAATCCGTGAATCTGCTCAGGGCGCAGGTGCGCGTGAAGTGTTCCTGATTGAAGAGCCAATGGCGGCGGCAATCGGTGCAGGTCTGCCTGTGTCTGAAGCGACCGGTTCCATGGTGGTGGATATCGGTGGTGGTACCACTGAAGTGGCCGTTATCTCTCTGAACGGCGTGGTGTACTCCTCTTCCGTACGTATCGGTGGTGACCGCTTCGACGAAGCCATCATTAATTATGTGCGCCGTAACTACGGCTCTCTGATCGGTGAAGCCACCGCAGAGCGTATCAAACACGAAATCGGCTCTGCATATCCGGGCGATGAAGTGCGCGAGATCGAAGTTCGTGGCCGCAACCTGGCTGAAGGTGTTCCACGCGGTTTCACCCTGAACTCCAACGAAATTCTGGAAGCACTGCAGGAGCCACTGACGGGTATCGTGAGTGCGGTAATGGTCGCGCTGGAACAGTGCCCACCAGAGCTGGCGTCCGATATCTCCGAGCGCGGTATGGTTCTGACCGGTGGTGGTGCGCTGCTGCGTAACCTCGACCGCCTGTTAATGGAAGAGACAGGTATTCCTGTCGTAGTTGCAGAAGATCCACTGACTTGCGTCGCCCGTGGTGGTGGCAAGGCGCTGGAAATGATCGACATGCACGGCGGCGATTTGTTCAGCGAAGAGTAGTCGAGTTTGAGAGGGTAGCAATTTGCTACCCTTTCTCTCTGACGCGAGAATACGCATAGCCTATGAAGCCAATTTTTAGCCGTGGCCCATCGCTACAGTTTCGCCTCATTCTGGCGGTTCTGGTTGCGCTTGGGGTCATTATTGCCGATAGCCGCCTCGGTACGTTCAGCCAGATCCGAACGTACATGGATACCGCCGTCAGTCCTTTCTACTTTATATCAAATGGTCCCCGTGAACTGCTCGACTCCGTTTCTCAAACGCTGTCTTCACGAGACCAGCTCGAACTTGAAAACCGGGCATTACGCCAGGAACTGCTGCTGAAAAACAGCGAACTTCTGATGCTGGGGCAATACAAGCAGGAAAACGCGCGTCTGCGTGAGCTGCTCGGCTCGCCGCTGCGTCAGGATGAGCAGAAGATGGTTACCCAGGTGATCTCCACCGTGAACGACCCTTACAGCGATCAGGTTGTGATCGACAAAGGGAGCGTCAACGGGGTGTATGAAGGCCAGCCCGTCATCAGTGATAAAGGCGTAGTAGGCCAGGTTGTTGCCGTCGCCAAACTGACCAGCCGCGTGCTGCTGATTTGCGACGCCACGCATGCGCTGCCGATCCAGGTGCTGCGCAACGACATCCGCGTGATTGCGGCCGGGAACGGCTGTACGGACGATCTGCAGCTGGAACACCTGCCGGCCAACACGGATATCCGCGTGGGCGACGTGCTGGTGACCTCCGGTCTGGGTGGCCGCTTCCCTGAAGGCTATCCGGTTGCGGTGGTCTCTTCGGTGAAGCTGGATACGCAGCGTGCCTATACCGTGATTCAGGCGCGTCCAACCGCCGGTTTACAGCGTCTGCGCTACCTGCTGCTGCTGTGGGGCGCCGATCGTAACGGTACTAACCCGATGACGCCTGAAGAGGTCCATCGTGTGGCAAATGAACGCCTGATGCAGATGATGCCGCAGGTTCTGCCGCCAGCGGACTCTATGGGGCCGCCTGCGCCAGTCCCGGCACCGGCAACGGGGTTAACGCAGCCGCTGCCGGATGCGCCGCCACCGCCTAAACTCTCTTCGGGAGGGCAGTAGTGGCAAGCTATCGTAGCCAGGGTCGCTGGGTCATCTGGCTCTCGTTCCTCATTGCACTGTTGCTGCAGATTATGCCCTGGCCGGATAACATTCTCGTTTTCCGGCCAAACTGGGTCTTGCTCATTTTGCTCTACTGGATCCTTGCCCTGCCGCATCGCGTAAATGTCGGCACGGGTTTTGTGATGGGTGCCATACTGGATCTCATTAGTGGCTCTACGCTGGGCGTACGCGCCTTGTCCATGAGCATTATTGCGTACCTCGTCGCACTGAAATTCCAGCTCTTCCGTAACCTCGCGCTCTGGCAACAGGCTCTGGTCGTGATGCTGTTGTCGCTTGCTGCGGATATCGTTGTTTTCTGGGCAGAGTTTTTAGTGATCAACGTCTCTTTCCGACCGGAAGTGTTCTGGAGTAGTGTAGTAAACGGTGTGCTCTGGCCGTGGCTATTCCTGCTGATGCGTAAGGTTCGCCAGCAGTTTGCTGTGCAATAAAAGGTTTCTATGACGTCTTTGTATCTCGCTTCCGGCTCCCCGCGCCGTCAGGAACTCCTGACGCAGCTTGGGGTCTCTTTTGAACGCATCGTGACCGGCATTGAAGAAAAACGTGCTGAGGGCGAAAGTGCTCAACAGTACGTGTCACGTCTGGCGCGCGAGAAAGCGCAGGCGGGCGTGGCCTGCGTGCCGCGCGATCTGCCCGTGCTGGGAGCTGATACCATCGTTATCCTTAACGGTGAAGTGCTGGAGAAACCGCATGACGCCGAACACGCGGCGCGCATGCTGCGCAAAATGTCCGGGCAAACGCATCAGGTGATGACGGCCGTCGCGCTGGCGGACCGCCAGCACGTGCTGGATTGCCTGGTGGTGACGGATGTCACGTTCAGAGTACTTACCGACGACGAGATCGCCGCTTATATTGCCAGCGGTGAACCGATGGATAAAGCAGGTGCATACGGTATTCAGGGGCTGGGTGGCTGTTTTGTCAGGAAGATTCATGGCAGCTATCACGCCGTAGTCGGCTTACCGCTGGTGGAAACGTATGAGTTGCTGAGCAATTTTAACTCACTGCGTGAGGGAAGGGATAATTATGACGGCTGAATTGTTGGTAAACGTAACGCCATCGGAAACCCGTGTGGCCTATATTGACGGTGGCATTCTTCAGGAAATTCATATTGAGCGTGAAGCGCGGCGCGGAATAGTAGGCAATATCTACAAAGGTCGTGTCAGTCGTGTACTGCCGGGTATGCAGGCGGCTTTTGTAGATATTGGACTGGATAAGGCGGCATTCTTACATGCCTCCGACATCATGCCGCACACCGAGTGCGTCGCGGGCGAAGAGCAAAAGCAGTTTGCCGTGCGCGACATTTCTGAACTGGTGCGTCAGGGGCAGGACTTAATGGTGCAGGTGGTGAAAGATCCTCTTGGTACCAAAGGCGCCCGTCTGACCACCGATATCACCTTACCTTCCCGCTATCTGGTCTTTATGCCCGGCGCGTCGCACGTGGGCGTTTCGCAGCGTATTGAGAGCGAAAGCGAGCGCGAGCGCCTGAAGAAAGTCGTCAGCGCCTACTGCGATGAACAGGGCGGATTTATCATCCGCACCGCCGCGGAAGGGATCAGCGAGGAAGACCTGGCGTCAGATGCGGCTTACCTGAAGCGCGTCTGGACAAAAGTGATGGAGCGTAAAAAACGCAACCAGACCCGCTATCAGCTCTATGGTGAGTTGGCGCTGGCGCAGCGCGTGCTGCGTGACTTTGCCGACGCGCAGCTCGATCGCATTCGCGTGGATTCCCGCCTGACGTATGAAGCGCTGCTGGAGTTTACCGCTGAATATATCCCGGAAATGCCGGGCCTGCTGGAGCACTACACCGGGCGTCAGCCGATCTTCGATCTCTATGATGTCGAAAACGAGATCCAGCGTGCCCTGGAGCGTAAGGTTGAGCTGAAGTCCGGCGGCTATCTGATCATCGATCAGACCGAAGCGATGACCACCGTCGATATCAACACCGGCGCGTTTGTCGGTCATCGCAACCTGGACGACACCATCTTCAACACCAACATCGAAGCCACGCAGGCGATTGCGCGCCAGCTTCGTCTGCGCAATCTGGGCGGCATTATCATCATCGACTTCATCGATATGAGTAATGAAGACCATCGCCGCCGCGTGCTGCACTCGCTTGAGCAGGCCCTGAGTAAAGATCGCGTGAAAACCAGCATCAACGGCTTCTCACAGCTGGGGCTGGTGGAAATGACGCGTAAGCGTACCCGCGAGAGCGTGGAGCATGTGCTGTGTAATGAATGCCCGACCTGCCATGGACGCGGAACGGTAAAGACGGTTGAGACCGTCTGCTACGAGATCATGCGTGAAATTGTGCGTGTGCATCATGCCTACGACTCCGATCGTTTTCTGGTCTATGCTTCCCCTGCGGTGGCTGAAGCGCTGAAAGGCGAAGAGTCACACGCGCTGGCGGAAGTGGAAATCTTTGTCGGCAAACAGGTAAAAGTACAAATTGAACCGCTCTATAACCAGGAGCAGTTTGACGTCGTGATGATGTAAGCGCAGTACGCTGCGTGACCAAAGCTGACAAGGAGAGATGCGTGAGGCGATTGCCGGGGATTTTATTGCTTACAGGGGCAACGCTGGTCGTGATTGTCGCGTTGCTCGTGAGCGGGCTACGCCTCGTTTTACCGCATCTGGACAGCTGGCGTCCGCAGCTGCTGGCAAAAATCGAATCCACCACCGGCGTGCCGGTGAACGTCAGCCAGGTAAGCGCCAGCTGGCAGAATTTTGGCCCGACGCTCGATGTGCGGGATATCAACGCCAGCCTGAAAGATGGCGGCCACCTCAAAATCAAACGCGTGACCCTGGCGCTGGACGTCTGGCAAAGCCTGCTGCATCTGCGCTGGCAGTTTCGCGATCTCACCTTTTATCAGCTTCAGTTTCTGACCAATACGCCCATCTCGGGCGGCGACAGCAGCCAGGGGCTTGAGGCCAACCGTTTTAGCGATCTTTTCCTGCGCCAGTTCGATCATTTCGATCTGCGCGACAGCGAAGTGAGCTTTATTACCCTTTCCGGCCAGCGTGCGGAACTGGCGATCCCCCAGTTGACCTGGCTCAACGGCAGGAACCGGCACCGCGCTGAGGGGCAGGTGAGTCTCTCCAGCCTGAACGGTCAGCACGGCGTGATGCAGGTGCGCATGGATCTGCGTGACGATGACGGCCTGCTAAATAACGGCAAAGTCTGGCTGCAGGCCGACGATGTGGACGTCAAACCGTGGCTGGGCGACTGGCTCCAGCAGAATATGCAGCTGGAAACGGCCCGATTCAGCCTTGAAGGCTGGCTGACCCTGACGAAAGGCGAATTTGCCAGCGGTGATATCTGGCTCAAGCAGGGGGGCGCGAGCTGGAAAGGCGAAAAACAACAGCATCAGCTTTCCGTCGATAACCTCACCGCCCACGTGACGCAGGAGAAAGAGGGCTGGCAGTTTGCCATTCCCGATACGCGGATCGCGATGGACAGCAAGCCGTGGCCGCGCGGTGCGCTGACGCTGGCCTGGATGCCGGAGCAGGACGTTGGCGGCACGGCCAGTAAACGCAGCGACGAGCTGCGCATCCGCGCCAGCAACCTGGATTTGGCCGCCATTGAAGGGCTGCGCTCAATGGCGGCAAAGCTCTCTCCAGACCTGGGCGAGATCTGGCTGGCTACGCAGCCGAGCGGAAAGATCGATTCTCTGGCGCTGGATATCCCGCTTCAGGCGACGGAAAAAACCCGTTTCCAGGCAACATGGAAAGATCTTGCCTGGAAGCAGTGGAAGCTGCTGCCGGGAGCTGAGCACTTTAGCGGCAAGCTGGAAGGCAGCGTGGAGAACGGCAGGCTGACGGTTGATATGCACGACGCCAGAATGCCGTACGAGACGGTCTTCCGCGCACCGCTGGAAATCGAACAGGGCAACGCAGTGCTTAACTGGCTCCGTAACGATAAGGGCTTCCAGCTCGATGGTCGCCATATCGATGTTAAAGCCAAAGCGGTACACGCGCGGGGTGACTTCCGCTATCTGCAACCGCAGGGGGACGAGCCGTGGCTGGGTATTCTGGCCGGAATCAGTACCGATGATGGCTCGCAGGCCTGGCGCTATTTCCCGGAAAACCTGATGGGTAAAGCGCTGGTCGACTATCTGAGCGGGGCGATTCAGGGTGGTCAGGCGGAAAACGCCACGCTGGTCTACGGCGGTAACCCCCATCTGTTCCCGTACAAACATAATGAAGGTCAGTTCCAGGTGCTGGTGCCGCTGCATGACGCCACCTTCGCGTTCCAGCCGGGCTGGCCCGCACTGAAAAACCTGGATATCGAACTTAACTTCCTCAATGACGGCCTGTGGATGAAGTCCGACAGCGTGGCGCTGGGCGGCGTAACGGCCAGCAACCTGACGGCCAACATTCCGGACTACTCAAAAGAGAAGCTGCTGATTGATGCCGACATCAACGGTCCCGGCAAGGCGGTGGGACCGTACTTTGAGGAGACCCCCCTGAAAGAGTCGCTGGCGGCGACGCTTCAGCAGCTGCAGCTTGATGGCGATGTGAATGCTCGCTTACATCTTGATATCCCGCTGGACGGTGAGATGACCACCGCGAAAGGCGACGTCCGTCTGAAGAACAACAGTCTGTACATTAAACCCCTTGAGAGCACCCTGAAAAATCTCAGCGGGCAGTTCAGCTTTGAGAACGGTAACCTGAAGAGCGAGCCGCTGACCGCCAGCTGGTTTAATCAGCCCGTGAATATCGACTTCACGACCACAGAAGGTGAAAAGGCGTATCAGGTGGCCGTCAATCTGGACGGTACCTGGCAGCCAGCGCGAATGGATGTCCTGCCGAAGCCGATTGAGGCGTCGGTGGAGGGGGCGGTCGCCTGGCAGGGTAAAGTGGCAATCGACCTGCCTTATCACGCGGGTGCCCAGTACAAGGTCGACATCACGGGGGATCTGAAGAATCTTCGAAGCCAGCTGCCTGCGCCGCTGGATAAACAGGCCGGACAGCCGCTGCCGGTGAAGCTGAACGTCGAGGGCAACCTGAACAGCTTCGCGCTGACCGGAAACGCGGGCGGGACGAACCACTTCAACAGCCGCTGGCTGCTTAACCGCAAGCTCACTCTCGACAGGGCCATCTGGACGACGGATAGCCGCTCCACGCCGCCGCTGCCAGAGCAGACGGGCGTTGAGCTGAATCTGCCGCCGATGGACGGTGCAGAGTGGCTGGCGTTGTTCCAGAAAGGCGTTGGGCAAAACGTTGATGAAACCGCCCAGTTCCCGCAAACCATTACCGTACGCACGCCGTCGCTGATGCTGGGTGGGCAGCAGTGGAACAACCTGAGTATTGTCTCGCAGCCTGCTGCTAACGGTACGAAAGTGGAGGCCCAGGGCCGGGAGATCAACGGCACGCTGACCATGCGCAATCACGCGCCGTGGCAGGCGGCGATCCGCTATCTCTACTACAACCCGGCCGCCGCGAGTAAAGATAAACCGGCGGATACCTCGCCGCTGAGTCAAACCTCCCGCGTCGATTTTAGCGGCTGGCCCGATCTCCAGCTGCGCTGCGCGGAGTGCTGGCTGTGGGGACAGAAATATGGCCGTATCGACGGTGATTTTGCCATTCAGGGAAATACGCTTACGCTCACCGGTGGATTGATCGACACCGGCTTTGGCCGCATGACGGCAGGCGGGGAATGGGTGAATAACCCGGGCGAGCAGCGAACGTCCCTCAAGGGCGACATTAAAGGCAACAAACTGGATGCGGCAGCCAATTTCTTTGGCATCAGCACGCCGCTGCGCGGTTCGTCATTTGACGTCGATTACGATCTTCACTGGCGCGACGCCCCGTGGAAGCCGGATGAGGCCTCGCTGAACGGCATTCTGAAAACCCACTTCGGCAAAGGTGAAATCGCCGACGTGAGCACGGGGCGCGCCGGGCAGATCCTGCGCCTGCTGAGTTTTGATGCGCTGCTGCGCAAGCTGCGCTTCGATTTCAGCGATACCTTCAGCGAAGGGTTCTACTACGATTCCATCCGCAGTACGGCGTGGATCAAGGACGGCGTTCTGCATACGGACGATACGCTGGTGGATGGCCTGGAAGCGGATATCGCCATGAAAGGCTCGGTCAACCTCGTGCGCCGCGAGCTGGATATGGAAGCCGTGGTGGCGCCGGAAATTTCCGCGAGCGTGGGCGTTGCGGCGGCCTTCGTGGTGAACCCGATTGTCGGTGCGGCGGTGTTTGCCGCCAGCAAAGTGCTGGGGCCGCTGTGGAGCAAGGTCTCCATTCTGCGCTACCGCATTACCGGTCCGGTCGATAAACCGCAGATTAATGAGGTGCTGCGCCAGCCGCGCAAAGATGCACAGCAATGATTTGACGTGGGCAGGTAATTGCCTCACTCTCAATAAATACGATCTTTATACCGCCACGGGCGGCAACGAACGAGTAGCAATACGATGAGTCTGAACCTGGTAAGTGAACATTTGCTCGCAGCGAACGGCCTGAACCATCAGGACCTGTTCTCCATTCTTGGTCAACTGACCGAACGCCGTCTCGACTACGGCGACCTTTATTTCCAGTCGAGCTATCACGAATCCTGGGTTTTAGAAGACAGCATCATTAAAGATGGCTCTTACAATATCGACCAGGGCGTCGGCGTCCGCGCCGTCAGCGGGGAGAAAACCGGTTTTGCGTATGCCGATCAGATTAGCCTCGCCGCACTTGAGCAGAGCGCGCAGGCCGCGCGCACCATTGTGCGTGATACCGGCGATGGTCGCGTGAAAACCCTGGGAGAAGTGCAGCACTCTGCGCTCTATACCAGCATCGATCCGTTGCAGAGCATGAGCCGTGAAGAGAAGCTGGATATCCTGCGCCGCGTGGACAAAGTGGCGCGCGCGGCAGATAAACGCGTGCAGGAAGTTTCAGCCAGCCTGAGCGGTGTGTATGAACTGATTCTGGTGGCGGCAACGGACGGTACCCTGGCGGCAGATGTCCGTCCGCTGGTGCGTCTCTCTATCAGCGTGCAGGTCGATGAGGACGGCAAACGCGAGCGCGGTTCAAGCGGCGGCGGCGGTCGTTTTGGCTATGACTGGTTCCTGGGCGACGTTGACGGTGAAGCGCGCGCTGACGCGTGGGCAAAAGAAGCCGTGCGCATGGCGCTGGTGAATCTGAATGCCGTCGCGGCGCCGGCGGGTTCATTCCCGGTGGTGCTGGGTGCTGGCTGGCCGGGCGTGCTGCTGCATGAGGCGGTGGGCCATGGTCTGGAAGGCGACTTTAACCGTCGCGGAACGTCGGTATTCAGCGGTCAGATTGGTCAACTTGTCTCCTCTGAACTGTGCACCGTGGTGGATGATGGCACCATGCGCGATCGTCGCGGCTCGGTCGCTATCGACGATGAAGGTACGCCCGGCCAGTACAACGTGCTGATCGAAAACGGCGTGCTGAAAGGCTACATGCAGGACAAACTCAACGCGCGCCTGATGGGCGTTGCGCCAACGGGTAACGGCCGTCGTGAATCCTACGCGCACCTGCCGATGCCGCGCATGACCAATACCTACATGCTGCCGGGCAAATCCACGCCGCAGGAGATTATCGAATCCGTTGATTACGGTATCTTTGCGCCTAACTTTGGCGGCGGCCAGGTGGATATCACCTCCGGTAAGTTTGTCTTCTCAACCTCAGAAGCGTACCTGATCGAGAAGGGCAAAGTGACCAAAGCGGTGAAAGGTGCAACGCTGATCGGCTCCGGTATTGAAGCCATGCAGCAGATCTCCATGGTCGGTAACGATCTGAAGCTGGATAATGGCGTGGGCGTCTGCGGTAAAGAGGGCCAGAGCCTGCCGGTGGGCGTGGGCCAGCCAACGCTGAAAGTAGACAACCTGACGGTGGGCGGCACAGCCTGACCTGAGCAAACATAAAAAAAGGCGCTACAGATGTAGCGCCTTTTTTTTAACGTAAGTTACCCAGCGGTATCTCCGGATCCGGCTCGTGAGTGATGCGGTTACGCAAGTCACGACGAATAATTTCGATCGACCAGAACCAGACCAGATGGCCTACGATCTCTGAAACGTGTTCATACCACGGCAGCTCAAACAGCGGCGGCGTAAGCCCCATCAGCGGGAAGGAGATCATATGCACAAAGAGCTGAGCTAACGCACCCGCCAGCAAACCCTGCCAGAGTTTAATTTTCGGGAAGACTTCAGCCACGACACAATAGCCAACAGCGAAGACGATGGAGAAAATAATATGCGTTACGCCGACCCAGTTAAATATATGTCCGGCAAATGTATAAACTGCTGCGTTAGGATCGACAACGCCAAGCCAGTCACGTAAAAATACATAGGGAGGGTTTAAAAAATTGCGGGAGCAGTCAATCTGCCCTGCGGCTCTTATTAATTGCTCAGGTCCACATGCGCCGGTGAATAAGTCGGCGGGGCTGCGTGGTGGAAGCGGCACTTCGGCTCCCCATTTGACAAAAGCGGAGACGATCCCTGCAATTAAACCGATGAACGCGGCGAGTCCATAGCGCCTGCGTGAAGGCGGTGTTTGTTCAAATAGATTCATTTCTTTTCCTTGTTTAACGTCATCCTGCGAAATACATTTTATTATTCATATCAGCAACAAATTAATAACAGCCTGACGAGCAGACTGCATATAAAGTAATGGGCTGATGGCGGTAGTGTCAATTAGCTATTCCTGATAGTGGCGAAGGAATATTCCTGAATGAATACGGGATTCATCCTGGGAATATTCATCGGTCCTATACGTTCTGGAATAAATGAATTATTCCTTTCGTCTTCCCCGCATCCCCTGAAACAGCTCCGCCACGTCCACAAAATACTCGGTCAGATAGTTAATACACACCTGGACTTTCAGCGGGAGCTTGTCTTTTTCGGTATACAGGGCGTACACCGGACGCGGATCGGATTGGTAGCGCGGGAAGAGGATCTCCAGCACGCCGCTGTTAATTTCGTTGATCACCCACATCAGCGGTACATAGGCGATCCCGGCGCCAGCCACCAGCCAGCGCGAAATGGTCATCGGATCGTTAGTGACAAACCGCCCCTCCGGCAGCAGTTTGGTGGAGATCCCTTCCGGGGCAATCAGCTCGAATTCATTGTCGGGCCGCACGCTGTACTCCAGCCACGAGTGGTTGGTGAGATCGGCGGGTTTCTCCGGCACACCGTACTGGGCCAGATAGCTCTTCGAAGCGCAGACGACCATCGGCATGCTGCCCAGCCGACGCGAGAACAGGCTGGAATCCTGCAGCGCGCCGACGCGGATCACCACGTCCAGGCCGTCGGCAATCAGATCCGGCGCCGGGATACCCGTCACCAGATTGACGGTAAGCCCGGGGTACTCTTTCAGCATATCCGCCGTCATGGCAGCGAGAACATTTTGTGCCATAGTTGAAGAACACCCGATGCGCAGCGTGCCGATGGGGGTGTTGTTGAAGGCGTAAAGCTGTTCGTGAACATCCCGCACTTCCAGAAGCATGCGACGACAGCCCTGATAGTAAATTTTACCCGCTTCCGTCAGGCCAATGCTGCGAGTACTGCGGTTGAGCAGCTTGACCTGAAGCTCATCTTCCAGTTTGGACACCGTCTGGCTGATAGAGGAGACGCTCATCTGAAGCTGGCGTGCAGCGGCGGTAAAGGAGCCCAGCTCAACCACTTTGGCGAAGACTGACATGCGTTTTAAACGTTCCATTGTTCACTCTGGCTTAAAAGTGATTTAGATCACATATTATAGATAACAGCATAACAGTTACGTTAATATATTATTAATTACATAACGGCTGCGCCATTCTCGCCCGGCGTTTCTTGCTCTCCTGCGGTGGCGTGCGCTAAAAAATTCTGAAGCCTGCACTCTCTCTTATCAAGGTCAACATGAGTCTGTTTCCCGTTATCGTGGTGTTCGGTCTGTCGTTCCCACCGATATTTTTCGAGCTTCTTTTATCACTGGCGATCTTCTGGCTGGTGCGCAAGGTGCTGGTCCCTACCGGGATCTACGATTTCGTCTGGCACCCTGCATTGTTCAATACCGCGCTGTATTGCTGCCTGTTTTACCTGATATCGCGCATGTTTGTCTGAGGTTGATGTGAAAACGCTAACAAGAAAAATCTCCCGCACTGCCATCACCATGGCGCTGGTTATCCTCGCCTTCATTGCCATTTTCCGCGCCTGGGTCTATTACACCGAATCACCGTGGACGCGTGATGCACGCTTCAGCGCCGATGTGGTGGCCATCGCCCCTGACGTGGCCGGTCTTATCACGGCGGTTAACGTTCACGATAACCAGCTGGTGAAAAAAGATCAGGTTCTGTTCACCATCGACCAGCCTCGATACCAGAAAGCGCTGGAAGAGGCGGAAGCGGACGTGGCCTATTACCAGGCGCTGGCTGCGGAGAAACGCCGTGAGGCGGGCCGCCGTAATCAGCTTGGCGTTCAGGCAATGTCCCGTGAAGAGATTGACCAGTCCAACAACGTGCTGCAAACCGTGCTGCACCAGCTGGCGAAAGCAGAAGCAACGCGCGATCTGGCGAAGCTCGATCTGGAGCGTACCGTGATCCGCGCGCCGTCTGATGGCTGGGTGACCAACCTTAACGTATATGCCGGGGAATTCATTACCCGTGGCTCAACCGCCGTGGCGCTGGTGAAACAGAACTCTTTCTATGTACTCGCCTATATGGAAGAGACCAAGCTGGAAGGCGTACGTCCCGGCTATCGGGCAGAAATCACGCCGCTGGGCAGCAACCGCGTCTTTAAAGGTACCGTCGACAGCGTCGCCGCAGGGGTCACCAACTCCAGCAGTTCGCGTGATGCAAAAGGGATGGCAACGGTGGATTCCAACCTCGAGTGGGTGCGTCTGGCCCAGCGCGTGCCGGTCCGTATCCACCTGGATGAACAGCAGGGCAATCTGTGGCCTGCGGGTACCACGGCGACGGTGGTGATTACCGGTGAGAAAGATCGGGATGCCAGCCAGGACTCGTTCTTCCGTAAAATCGCCCACCGTCTGCGCGAGTTTGGTTAATCGCTATGGGCATCTTTTCCATCGCCAGCCAGCACATTCGTTTCGCCGTGAAGCTGGCGTGTGCCATTGTGCTGGCGCTGTTTGTTGGCTTCCACTTCCAGCTTGAAACCCCGCGCTGGGCAGTGCTGACGGCCGCGATTGTCGCGGCGGGTCCCGCCTTTGCCGCGGGTGGGGAACCCTATTCAGGCGCGATCCGCTATCGCGGAATGCTGCGTATCATCGGGACGTTCATCGGCTGTATCGCGGCGCTCACCATTATTATCCTGATGATCCGCACGCCGCTGCTGATGCTGATGGTGTGCTGTATCTGGGCGGGCTTCTGCACCTGGATCTCGTCTCTGGTGAAAGTGGAGAACTCCTATGCCTGGGGTCTGGCGGGCTATACCGCGCTGATTATTATCATCACCATCCAGTCCGAGCCGCTGCTGGCTCCGCAGTTTGCGGTGGAGCGATGCAGTGAGATTGTCATTGGTATCGTGAGTGCAATTGTCGCGGACCTGCTGTTCTCCCCGCGCTCCATCAAGCAGGAAGTCGACCGTGAGCTTGATGCGCTGATTGTCGCCCAGTACCAGCTGATGCAGCTCTGCATTAAGCACGGCGACAGCGAAGAGGTGGATAAAGCCTGGAGCGGGCTGGTTCGCCGCACGCAGGCGCTGGAAGGGATGCGCAGCAATCTCAATATGGAGTCGTCACGCTGGGCTCGCGCTAACCGTCGTCTGAAAGCCCTTAATACGGTCTCGTTAACGCTGATTACCCAGGCATGTGAAACCTACCTGATTCAGAACACGCGCCCGGAAGTGGTCACCGATACGTTCCGCGAACTGTTCGCTGAGCCAGTGGAAACGGTGCAGGACGTGCACAAGCAGCTTAAGCGTATGCGCAGGGTTATTGCCTGGACAGGGGAACGTGACACGCCGGTAACGATCTACACCTGGGTCGGCGCCGCGACGCGCTACCTGCTGCTGAAACGCGGCGTGATCGGGAATACCAAAATCAGCGCGGCGGAAGAAGAGGTACTGCAGGGCGAAGTGGTGATCAAGCCGGAATCCGCCGAGCGCCATCACGCGATGGTCAACTTCTGGCGTACGACGCTTGCCTGTATGCTCGGCACGCTGTTCTGGCTGTGGACGGGCTGGACGTCCGGCAGCGGCGCGATGGTGATGATTGCCGTCGTGACCGCACTGGCGATGCGTCTGCCTAACCCGCGTATGGTCGCCATCGATTTCCTGTACGGCACCCTTGCCGCCCTGCCGATCGGTGCGCTCTATTTTCTGGTCATCATCCCGTCGACGCAGCAGAGCATGCTGCTGCTCTGTATTAGCCTGGCAGTGATGGCGTTCTTTATTGGCATTGAGGTGCAAAAGCGCCGCCTCGGATCGCTGGGGGCGCTGGCGAGTACGATTAACATCATCGTGCTGGATAACCCGATGACCTTCCATTTCAGCCAGTTCCTCGACAGCGCGTTAGGTCAGCTGGTGGGCTGTTTCCTGGCGATGATGGTGATTCTGCTGGTCCGCGATAATTCGCAGGCAAGAACGGGCCGCGTGCTGTTGAACCAGTTTGTGTCGGCCGCCGTGTCGTCGATGACAACCAACACCGCGCGCCGTAAAGAGAACCACCTGCCCGCGCTCTACCAGCAGCTGTTTTTACTGCTGAACAAGTTCCCGGGCGACATTGCGAAGTTCCGCCTGGCGCTGACCATGATCATTGCACACCAGCGTCTGCGCAATGCGCCGGTGCCGATCAACGACGATCTGTCGGCCTGGCACCGCCAGCTGCGTCGTACCGCGGACCACGTGCTTTCCGCCAGCAGTGATGACAAACGACGTCGCTACTTTACGCAGCTGCTTGCAGAGCTTGATATCTACCAGGAGAAGCTTAAAACCTGGGAAGCGCCGCCTCAGGTGACCGAGCCGGTAGGACGGCTGGTGTTGATGCTGCATCGCTACCAGAATGCCCTCACGGATAGCTGACTGAAGTAAAAAAACCGACGCCAAAAGCGTCGGTTTTTTTGTGGCTATACTTATTCCAGCACGTTCTTACATTTCAGGAAGGGAGGACACATGACGACCCAGGCGCTTCAGGATCACATCCTTTTTCAGACCGGTTATCTGGTCAACGGGATCTGGAAAACGCTGGACACGACCTTCGATGTGCTTAACCCCGATACCGGGGAAGTCATCGCGAAAGTCGCGAAAGCGGGTAAAGCACAAACCGAAGAGGCTATCGCAGCGGCCACCAAAGCCTTCCCGGCCTGGCGTGCCAAAACCGCGAAAGAGCGCTCGGCGATTCTTTATCGCTGGTACGAACTGATTATTGAGAATAAAAGCTGGCTCGGGCAGTTAATGACCACCGAGCAGGGCAAGCCGCTGAAAGAAGCGGAAGGTGAGGTGAAGTACGCTGCCAGCTTTATCCAGTGGTTTGCCGAAGAGGCCAAGCGCGCCAACGGTGAAATTATTCCGCCGATCAAACCCGGCTCGCGCATTCTGGCGACCCGCGAACCCATAGGCGTGGTGGCGGCGATAACGCCGTGGAACTTCCCAATGGCCATGCTCACCCGCAAATTAGGCCCGGCCCTGGCTGCGGGGTGCACCGGAGTGATCAAACCGGCCAATAACACGCCGCTCAGTGCCTTTGCGCTCCTTTCCCTGGCAAAACAGGCCGGCGTACCCGACGGCGTGCTCAACGCCGTGGCCGGGAATACCCATGAAATCAGCGATGCGATTATGGCAAGCCGAGACGTGCGTAAAATCTCCTTTACCGGCTCGACCTCCGTCGGCAAAACGCTGGTGCGTAATGCTGCCGAAACCATGAAAAAAGTCTCGATGGAGCTGGGGGGAAATGCCCCGTATATCGTTTTTGAGGATGCAGATATCGACGCGGCGGTGAAGGGGGCGATTGCCAACAAGTTCCGCAATGCCGGGCAGGTCTGCGTCAGCGTGAACCGTTTTTATATTCAGGAAACCGTCTACGACAAGTTTGTGAATAAACTTGCCGATGCCGTGAAGGCGCTCAAGGTGGGGAATGGCCTTGACGAGGGCGTTGTTGTCGGGCCGCTGATTGAATCTGCTGCGGTCGACAAGGTGCGTGAGCATGTCGACGATGCCGTCTCACGGGGGGCAACCGTACTGGCAGGGGGTAAGCCCCATCCGCTTGGCGGGAATTTCTGGATGCCAACCGTGCTGGGCGACTGCCATGAAGGCATGAAGCTGGCAGAGGAGGAGACGTTTGGCCCGGTTGCGGCGTGTTTCCGTTTCACCTCGGAAGATGAAGTTATCCAGCGTGCCAACAATACGCCCTACGGGCTGGCGGCTTACTTCTATACCCAGAATCTCTCACGTGTTTTCCGCGTTTCGCAGGCGATCGAGAGCGGGATGATCGGCATTAACGAGTGTGCCGTCTCCACGGAGCTGGGGCCCTTTGGCGGCGTAAAAGAGTCAGGCCTGGGTCGTGAGGGTTCCGTGCTGGGCCTGGAAGAGTATCTGGAAGTGAAAACCCTTCACATTGGGGGATTATAATAGACAGGGCGGCATCTGCCGCTCGCCTGGACTGGGTGGCTGGCAATGAAAACCTATACCTTTGATTTTGACGAGATCGACAGTCAGGAAGACTTCTACCGTGAATTTATCCGGGTGTTTGATCTTGAACGGGAAAGCGTGACGAATCTGGATACGCTGTGGGACGTGGTGACCGGTAGCCTGCTGCCGCTACCGCTGGAAATTGAGTTCATCCATTTGCCCGATAAGCTGCGCAGACGCTTTGGCGCACTGATATTACTGTTCGATGAAGCGGAAGAAGAGCTGGAAGGGCAGCTGCGTTTTAACGCGCGGCACTGAATGAAAAAAGCCCCTGACCATCAGGCCAGGGGCAAGTCGTATGATGAGATACGACGAGGGTTTATTTATACAGTTCTGCAGTTGCATGCCAGTGGTCACCCTGATTCAGTTCGGTGACGCGATAGCTGCTGGCACCTGCTTTTTCAGCTTTGGCAGCCAGTTCGTGACGGATATCCATCGGAGAGCCGGTAACAGACGTCACGGAGATGCTGCCCATAGGCTGCAGATTTTGTGCCTGGTCGGCATTCACCTGCTGTACGGCTGCGCTTGCGCCGAAAGAGAGAACAGATGCCAGACCGAGGGTTGCGATGATCAATTTGGTTTTCATAGTCTTTACTCCTGAATAGGGTTTTTGCTCAACGGCGAGAAGGGTTGAACCGCTATTTTTATGCCTGGTGCCGTTGAGTGGAGATTTACGTGTTCAGTTATTGCTCAAACTTATTTGTACAGCTCAGCGGTGGCGTGCCAGTGTGCACCAGAGCGCGCTTCGATGATGCGATAGGATGACGCACCCTTTTCTTCCGCTTTTTTGTTCAGCATCTCATGCATGTCCATTGGCGATGTGCCGACCGCGCCGACAGAAACCGTACCGATGGCCTGGCGGGATTGCGCCTGGTCAGCATTGATAGCGTCAGCCGCGAAGGCACCGAATGACAGGACAGACAGGACGCTCAGCGCCGCTACAGTTGATTTGATTTTCATGATTTTTACCTCGTCGAATTTTTTAGTGGGGTCTTGTTTCGTGACCCTCATCACAAAATCAAGTATACACTAATAACGGAAAAAATTAATACCAGACTAATGGTTTCTATTGTTATTACGTGTTAAACAGTCTTTTTTTTATAACCAAATTGCATAATATTGGGTATTTTTTGCACATTTTAGTTGGTTATGTCTAATGAAATCATATGGATATCAGCTTTTGATTTTTTGTG
Source organism: Enterobacter sp. FB (assembly GCF_000805795.1). NCBI lineage: Bacteria > Pseudomonadati > Pseudomonadota > Gammaproteobacteria > Enterobacterales > Enterobacteriaceae > Enterobacter > Enterobacter sp. FB. Next base: position 46,531 of record NZ_JSZC01000006.1, read on the forward strand.
CGATTTTTTGATTTAGCATTCACTAGGTGAATGTTAATGGGTGGTAAAAAGCACTATTTGTCAAAGGCAGAGGCAGTGAAAAAGAGGGCGAAACGGTGTGGAGGCAGAACGATCCCCGCAGCGGCGCTACGGGGAAAGGGGATTAGAGTTCCTGTTCGAACAGAACCAGAATCGCTTCGTGGAGATCTTTAACGGAGAAACCGCTGGCTGGCGTGGTAAAGATGGTGTCATCACCGGCGATAGTCCCGAGGATACCTTCCGTTTTACCCAATGAGTCCAGCATGCGGGCAATCAGCTGTGCGGCACCTGGGCTTGTGTGGATCACCACAACGGCATCGTTGTAGTCGATATCCAGAACCAGATTCTTGAGCGGGCTGGAGGTGGTCGGCACGCCAAGTTCAGCCGGCAGGCAATAGACCATCTCCATCTTGGCGTTACGGGTACGTACCGCGCCAAATTTCGTTAACATGCGGGAGACCTTCGACTGATTGATGTTGTCGAAGCCCTGTTCCTGCAGCGCCTGAACAATTTCTCCCTGAGAACTGAATTTCTCTTCTTTAAGTAGCGCTTTAAACGCCTTTACTAATTCTTCTTGCTTAGACGAGCTTCGCATAAGTCACCCGGAATATGACGATAGAAACAACATTATTATGCATGTGGATGAATTTTTATGCAAATTATCTACTCAGCGCCAGGCTGAAATAATGTTATGAAAGGGAGTGATTTTATCAGAATTCGTTATCAGAAAACATGCCTGGGTCACGCCGCGCAAATAAGCTTAAAAGTAAATTAAATGTTATCAAAATGATGTTGTTTTGGTGGCGGGGCAGGGTGTATTGTAACCACCTCTTAATTCGTTGCCGTCTGTCGTCAGATAGCCTTCTGAAGAGAGATAAAGTCGCGCGACCTCAAATTCTTTAGCTACGAAAATTGTAATTAAACACTTGCTGAATTATGGTCGCCGCAACGGATTTACAGATACTTAAGTTAACCATAATAAGGAGTTTAGGATGAAAGTCGCAGTCCTCGGCGCTGCTGGTGGTATCGGCCAGGCGCTTGCCCTACTACTGAAAACCCAACTGCCTTCAGGCTCAGAACTCTCCCTGTACGATATTGCTCCGGTAACCCCTGGTGTGGCGGTTGACCTGAGCCACATCCCTACCGCTGTAAAAATCAAAGGCTTCTCCGGTGAAGATGCGCGTCCTGCTCTGCAGGGTGCCGACGTGGTGCTGATTTCTGCAGGCGTGGCGCGTAAGCCAGGCATGGATCGTTCAGACCTGTTCAACGTCAACGCGGGCATCGTGAAAAACCTGGTGCAGCAGATTGCTGAAGTGTGCCCGAAAGCGTGCATCGGTATCATCACTAACCCGGTGAACACCACCGTTGCTATCGCGGCAGAAGTGCTGAAGAAAGCAGGTGTTTACGACAAAAACAAACTGTTCGGCGTAACCACGCTGGATATCATTCGCTCCAACACCTTTGTTGCTGAGCTGAAGGGCAAACAGCCAACAGAAGTGGAAGTGCCGGTCATCGGCGGTCACTCTGGCGTTACCATCCTGCCTCTGCTGTCGCAGATCCCAGGCGTGAGCTTCACCGAGCAGGAAGTGGCTGACCTGACTAAACGCATCCAGAACGCGGGCACCGAAGTGGTGGAAGCGAAGGCGGGTGGCGGTTCTGCAACCCTGTCTATGGGCCAGGCGGCTGCACGTTTCGGTCTGTCACTGGTTCGCGCCCTGCAGGGCGAGAAAGGCGTTGTTGAATGCGCTTACGTTGAAGGCGATGGCGAACACGCTCGCTTCTTCTCTCAGCCGCTGCTGCTGGGCAAAAATGGTATCGAAGAGCGTAAATCCATTGGTACGCTGAGCGCGTTTGAACAACACGCGATGGAAGGCATGCTGGATACGCTGAAGAAAGATATCACCCTGGGTGAAGAGTTCGTTAACAAGTAATACGAACCGTCTCCCGGCAAAAAAACGGAGCTTATCGCTCCGTTTTTTTATGCCTGTCAGTTCGTTGCCGGGTATTCCTGAATGGTGACCTGCAGCGTCAGTTTCTTATCGTTGCGCATGACTTCAACAGGGATGATAGAGCCCGGGCGAATTTCTGCCACCTGGTCCATCGTCTCCAGCGCAGAAACCGCCGGCGTGCCGTTGACCGACACAATGACGTCATTGACCTGAATCCCCGCGTTGGCCGCCGGACCCCCTGGCGCCACCTCGTTCACCACGATGCCCTGGATCTGATCGATCCCGCCACCCTGGGTATGCATCGGCGCAATTTCACGGCCACCGATACCGATATAGCCGCGGATCACGCGTCCGTCGCGGATCAGCTTATCCATAATTTTGGTCGCCAGCTGGAACGGAATGGCAAAGCCGATCCCTTCCGGCGTCTCGCCGTCGTTACTCTTATCGAACGAGAGGGTGTTGATGCCCATCAGTTCGCCCAGCGAGTTGACCAGCGCACCGCCGGAGTTACCGTGGTTGATGGAGGCATCGGTTTGCAGGAAGTTCTGCCGTCCGGATGGGTTGAGGCCAATACGCCCGGTCGCGCTGATAATCCCCTGGGTGATGGTCTGGCCCAGGTTGTAAGGGTTACCAATCGCCAGGACGACGTCACCAATATGCGGGGTACGTTTACGGTTGATCGGGATGACCGGCAAACCGCCCGTGGCGTTAATCTTCAGGACGGCGAGGTCAGTCAGGCTGTCAGAGCCAACGAGTAATGCCTCAAACACGCGGCCATCCTGCAGGGCGACGATGATCTGGTCGGCATCGTTTATCACGTGCTTGTTGGTAATAATGTAGCCGCGCTCGTCCATGATTACCCCGGAGCCGAGAGTGCGGATCTCCAGCTGGTTATGGGCTGAGGTATTCAGGCCACGGTTATAGACGTTAACTACGGCAGGTGCGGCACGGCGAACGGCCTGGTTATAGGTGGCCGGCGTTTCATCCGTGCTATCGAACTGAGGGGCCGACAGTTTATTGAACTGACGTAAAGACGGCAGCGCCAGCAGCAGCAGGCCAGCGACAATCAAACCGATGACAATAGAACGTAAGAGCTTTAAAAGCATGATGCGCGTGTCGTTAAAAAAGGAACGATTTGCAGCATAACATGAGTTATCCGGACATCACACGCAGCGGTGATGTCCGGGTCGCAAATGCTTAGCGCAACAGAATATAGATAGACTCATTGCCGCGCATGACCTGCAGGGCAATAACCGCCGGTTTACTCTCCATCACCTTGCGCAGTTCGGCAATGGACTGCACGCGATTGCGGTTTACCCCAATGATCACATCTTCCTGATGCAATCCGGCCTGTGCGGCAGGGCTGCTCTTCTCAACGGTGTCGATGCGAATGCCTTTCGTACCGTCTTTCAGCTGTCCATCGCTCAGCGTCGCACCCTGCAGCGCCGGGGCGATCAGCTCCGCACTGGCAGAGGAGGAGGTGCTCTTATCCAGCGTCACTTCAACGTCCAGCGGCTTACCGTCACGGATCAGACCCAGCTTCACTTTGGCGCCGGGTTCGGTGGTCGCTATCCGCGAGCGCAGCTCGGCAAAGCTGCTCAGCGGCTTGTCGTTGAGGCTGACGATCACATCGCCCGATTTGATACCTGCTTTTGCCGAGCCGGAGTTAGGCAGCACTTCACTGACAAACGCCCCGCGCTGTACGTTGATGTTGAACGCTTTGGCGATATCGGCGCTCATCTCCATACCTTTAATACCCAGCAGCCCGCGTTTGATTTCGCCGAACTGAATGAGCTGCTGCGCCAGGGTTTTGGCCATATTGCTGGGAATCGCAAAACCGATCCCGATGCTGCCGCCACCCGGGGCCAGAATGGCTGTGTTGATCCCAATCAGCTCACCGTTAAGGTTAAGTAACGCCCCGCCGGAGTTCCCGCGGTTGATTGAGGCATCGGTCTGGATAAAGTTTTCCAGCCCTTCCAGATTGAGGCCGCTGCGTCCCAGCGCGGAGACGATCCCGGAAGTGGCGGTTTGCCCTAAGCCAAAGGGGTTACCCACGGCGACGGCAAAATCACCGACGCGCAGTTTGTCGGAGTCTGCGATGGCAATCTGGGTCAGGTTACTCGGGTTTTGTACCTGCAACAGCGCAATGTCGCTCTGGTCATCACCGCCAATCAGTTTGGCATCAAATTCGCGGCCATCGTTTAGCTGGACGCTGATTTTATCGGCCTGGCTGATGACGTGATTGTTAGTCAGAATGTAGCCTTTTGCCGCATCAATAATGACGCCGGAACCCAGGCCTTCAAAAGGCTGGGCCTGCTGGTCGGGAGACTCATCGCCAAAATATTTTTTCAGTTCTTCAGGGACGCGTTGGCTTTGTACCGCCGTGCCCTCAACCTGAACGCTGACCACCGCAGGCAACACTTTTTCCAGCATGGGGGCAAGGCTTGGAATGGCCGCCTGGCCAGGCACCTGGGAGGGAAGGGCGGCAAATACAGGGACGGACGCCGAGAGAGATAACCCGACACTTAACGCGATAGCGCTCAACAGCTGGTTTTTTTTCTTCATCGATGTTGACTCTCGTAACCTGGAATAAAGGAAAAACGGCCCCAAAAACACGTTGATGTTATTGAATTTTAAACCGCTGAACAATGAGGTGTTTAACTAAATGATAGCTGGGGTCAGGAAGAAAGGACGGGCGCAATCGCTGCGCCCGTAAAATAAATTCAGGTTGTGCGATTAATCGCGTTTTACACCGCCGCGCAGCAGGCCGGACGCGCCGTCTGAATAGTCGCGAGGCATCTGAACAGGCGCCTGGTCGTTACCGGCTTCAGAGTCTGCCAGACGGTTGCGGAACGGATTGGTTTCCGCCGTCATTTCTGGCAGCAGGCTGCTGGAGCTTTTTGCCATATGCTGATACAGCAGACGATAGTCGGTCGCCATGTTGTCCAGCAGCTCGGCGCTACGGGCAAAATGGCTGACCAGCTCTTCACGATACTCTTCCAGCTCGGCTTTGTTCTTTTCCAGTTCGTACTGCAGTGACTGCTGCTGACGCAATTTGCGATTACCGAAACGCATGGCCACAGCACCGATGACGATGCCGACGACTAAACCGATTAGCGCATATTCCCAGGTCATGAACTTCTCCCGTTGTCTTGTTGTTCCGTAGGGTGTTGGCTCGGCTCCTGCCTGTGCCTGATAATGCCACTATAACCGCTATTTCCGTAGAAGTGGAATCCTGACGTATCATCGCGTAGTGTAGAACGGCCTTTTTTTCATCAGTCACGTCTGCTGGTGAGCGTTAATTGAAGGAATAACAATAAGATTATGCAAAACCTGTCCCCTGCATCGCGATATCAACTGGCCCTAAACGAGGGCACTCATCAGCCGGATGACGTACAGCGTGAGGCGGTAAGTCGTCTGGAGATGATTTATCAGGAACTCACGGCCAAACCCGCTGAAACCGAACAGAATGGTGGGCTAAAGGCGGCATTTGGACGGTTGCTCGGAAAAAAAGCGCCACAGGCCCACGCGCCGGTGCGCGGTCTTTATATGTGGGGCGGGGTCGGTCGCGGAAAAACCTGGCTGATGGACATGTTCTACCAGAGCCTGCCGGGGGCGCGTAAACAGCGTCTGCACTTCCACCGCTTTATGCTGCGTGTGCATGAAGAGCTGACTGCGCTGCAGGGTAAAAGCGATACGCTGGAGATTGTGGCCGACAGGTTCAAGGCGGAAACGGACGTGCTCTGCTTCGATGAATTTTTTGTGTCTGACATCACCGATGCCATGCTGTTAGGCGGCCTGATGAAAGCGCTTTTTGCCCGCGGGATCACGCTGGTGGCCACGTCGAATATTCCGCCGGATGAGCTTTACCGCAACGGCCTGCAGCGGGCACGCTTCCTGCCTGCCATCGACGCCATTAAGCAGCATTGTGACATTATGAACGTTGATGCCGGTGTCGATTATCGCCTGCGCACCTTAACCCAGGCGCACCTGTGGCTCTCGCCGTTAAATGCAGAGACCACCCGCGAGATGGATAAACTCTGGCTGGCGCTGGCGGGGGCAAAACGCGACCACGCCCCGGAACTCGAGATTAACCATCGCCCGCTGCCAACGCTCGGCGTTGAAAACCAAACGCTGGCGGTCTCCTTTACGACGCTGTGCGTTGATGCCCGCAGCCAGCACGACTACATTGCGCTTTCACGTCTGTTCCACACCGTGATGGTGCTGGATGTGCCGGTGATGACGCGGCTGATGGAGAGCGAGGCGCGGCGCTTCATCGCGATGGTGGACGAGTTTTACGAGCGCCACGTTAAGCTGGTGATTAGCGCCGAGGTTCCTTTATATGAGATCTACCAGGGGGAGCGGCTAAAGTTTGAGTTCCAGCGCTGCCTGTCTCGCCTGCAGGAGATGCAGAGCGAGGAATACCTGAAGCTGGAGCATATGCCATAAATGCCACCCTCTCCCTGTGAAGGGGGACTTGTAGGCCGGGTAAGGCGCAGCCGCCACCCGGCATTTTCCACCGCCTCGAAAAACCCAATTTGAATCACATTTAAGGGTCGATCTTTGACCTCAACTTCTCTATAATCTTGCGACCCCACGTTACGAGAAGGTTTTTTTCCCGAAACTTTCTATGTGTCGGCATGTGCTATTCGAAGGGGTAGGTTTGCCGGACTTTGTCGTGTGAACCTCAACTGACTAAACGTTTGGGTGTTCACCAACGTGTAACTTATTATTTGGGTAAGCTTTTAATGAAAACTTTTACAGCTAAACCAGAAACCGTACAGCGCGACTGGTATGTTGTTGACGCGACCGGTAAAACTCTGGGCCGTCTGGCTACTGAACTGGCTCGTCGCCTGCGCGGTAAGCACAAAGCGGAATACACTCCGCACGTTGATACCGGTGATTACATCATCGTTCTGAACGCTGACAAAGTTGCTGTTACCGGCAACAAGCGTACTGACAAAATGTACTACCACCACACCGGCCACATCGGTGGTATCAAAGAAGCGACCTTTGAAGAGATGATTGCCCGCCGTCCTGAGCGTGTGATTGAAATCGCGGTTAAAGGCATGCTGCCAAAAGGCCCGCTGGGTCGTGCTATGTTCCGTAAACTGAAAGTTTACGCAGGCAACGAGCACAACCACGCGGCACAGCAACCGCAAGTTCTTGACATCTAATCGGGATTATAGGCAATGGCTGAAAATCAATACTACGGCACTGGTCGCCGCAAAAGTTCCGCAGCTCGCGTTTTCATCAAACCGGGCAGTGGTAAAATCGTAATCAACCAGCGTTCTCTGGAACAGTACTTCGGTCGCGAAACTGCCCGCATGGTAGTTCGCCAGCCGCTGGAACTGGTTGATATGGTAGAAAAACTGGATCTGTACATCACCGTTAAAGGTGGTGGTATCTCCGGTCAGGCAGGTGCGATCCGTCACGGTATCACCCGCGCTCTGATGGAGTACGACGAATCCCTGCGTTCTGAACTGCGTAAAGCTGGCTTCGTTACTCGTGACGCGCGTCAGGTTGAACGTAAGAAAGTGGGTCTGCGTAAAGCACGTCGTCGTCCACAGTTCTCCAAACGTTAATCCATTCTGCTTACGCAGAACGATTGGCGAAAAACCCGCTTCGGCGGGTTTTTTTATGGATAATGCGCAGGTTATCCACAATATCCATGCATATATCTTCTCTTTTTCCACATTTCCAGAATCCCCTCACCACAAAGCCATCAAAATCTGGTAAACTATCATCCAATTTTCTGCCCAAATATCGGTGAATACTCGATTTTTGTTCGATTCTTGAACAATGTGTCTTCTCTGGGATGGGCGATACAACATCTGGCTGGCCCCTGTTGGGCTGGTAGCAGTAAAAATTCTGAATATACCTGGAGGTTTTCATGGCTGTCGCTGCCAACAAACGTTCGGTAATGACGCTGTTTTCTGGTCCTACTGACATTTATAGCCATCAGGTTCGTATCGTGCTGGCCGAGAAGGGTGTCAGTTTTGAGATCGAGCATGTGGAAAAGGATAACCCGCCTCAGGATCTGATCGATCTCAACCCGAGCCAAAGCGTACCGACGCTGGTGGATCGCGAGCTGACCCTGTGGGAATCCCGTATCATTATGGAATACCTGGATGAGCGTTTCCCGCATCCGCCGCTGATGCCTGTTTACCCTGTTGCGCGTGGTGAAAGCCGCCTGTACATGCAGCGTATCGAGAAAGACTGGTATTCGCTGATGAACGTGATTACCAGCGGATCCGCTGCGGAAGCCGACGCTGCGCGTAAGCAACTGCGTGAAGAGCTGCTGGCAATCGCCCCGGTGTTTGGTCAGAAACCGTTCTTCCTGAGCGATGAATTCAGCCTGGTGGATTGCTACCTGGCACCGCTGCTGTGGCGTCTGCCAATCCTGGGCGTAGAGTTCAGCGGTCCTGGCGCGAAAGAGCTGAAGGGCTACATGACTCGCGTCTTTGAGCGCGACTCTTTCCTGGCATCTTTAACTGAACCGGAACGTGAAATGCGTCTCGGCCGAGGCTAATGACTGTGGAAATGTCACAACTTACCCCACGCCGTCCGTATCTGCTGCGCGCCTTCTATGAATGGCTGCTGGATAACCAGCTCACGCCGCACCTGGTTGTGGATGTGACGTTGCCGGGCGTGCTGGTTCCAATGGAATACGCACGTGACGGACAGATTGTACTGAACATCGCCCCGCGCGCGGTGGGTAACCTGGAGCTGGCAAACGATGAGGTGCGCTTCAACGCGCGTTTCGGCGGCGTACCGCGCCAGGTTTCCGTACCGCTGGCTGCTGTGCTGGCTATCTACGCGCGTGAAAACGGTGCGGGTACCATGTTCGAGCCGGAAGCGGCATATGATGAAGACGTTGCCAGCCTGAATGATGACAATGCATCTGATGAGCGTGAAAGCGACACGGTGATGTCAATTATCGATGGCGACAAACCCGATCATCAAGATGACAATGACCCTGATGACGATCCGCCTCCGCGCGGTGGTCGTCCAGCGCTACGCGTTGTGAAATAAATCCGCTTGCGCCGTTTGTAAAAAGCCAGTGATATCACTGGCTTTTTTTATTTCTGTATCAATCTACCGTTGTAATATTTTTAAATAAGCATTGTTTATATCTCTTGTTTCTTCATTGCTTGATTAATAATTAAATAGATTTATAAATCCCATGAATAAATGAGGTGTGAACTAATATCAAAACGATGAGAAAAGTAAAGAGGGATTCTGAGTAATATTATTTTTTTGATGTTGATCTCTTTTTTGATTGGGTAATATCTTAATAAAATAAGGAAAAAATCATTTTGTGGTTATCCTTAATAGAATAGTTAATTTTGCTAAATTGCATGTATTTATAAAAACAATACTATGTGCACATGCTGACAAGCATGACGACAATCAGTAACTGGTAAAGGTATTTATCATTACTGGGTTAAATATTGCAATTACTCATATGTTAAGGATTAACAAGTGAAAAAAGTTTTACTCGCTACTGCGCTTTCTCTGTGTGTGACTTCAGCATTTGCTGCAGACCCTTCAGCTGTACTGAAGGTTAAAGGTACGCTGACGAATGCAGCATGTACGCCAGTATTAAGCAACGGCGGTACTGTTGACTACGGTACAATTAATTTGGGCAGTCTGAACGCTTCTGCTGTCAACCAGTTGGGACAGAAGAATATCGATCTGACCATTAACTGCACCGCAGCAACAAAAGTGTCCTGGAATATGGTTGACGATCGCGCTGATACTAACGCGGGTCTGACCGTAGAAAACGGTATGTTTGGTGGTGGTATTATTAAAGGCGCTAGCCAAACTTACGGTGTGGGCAAAACCGCGGGTGGCGTTAACATTGGCTCTTACGCTCTGCTAGTTAAAGTAGACAGCGTAACGGCTGATGGTGCTGCGGTAGATCCAATCTATCAGCAGAACGCGACGGGTACCTGGACCAAATCCACCAACGGTTCTTCTCAGGGCAGCCATATTCGTGACTTCACCGTTGCGTCTGCAGGTTCTCTGGATCCGCTGGCCTTCCAGACCGCGACCTTCCCGCTGGCAACTTCACTGGCTCTTCAGGACACCACAACTCTGGCGATTACGGACGATACTCAGCTTGACGGTCAGTTGACCATCAGCCTGCGTTATCTGTAAGACTTTATTGAGTAAAAGTAATTTTAAAATAATCCAGAGAGTGAATGTTCTGCATTTACTCTCTTTTTAACAGCACGATAAACATGGAATGTTCTGTTGGGCTATCAAGGAGATAATATTATGCAATGCATAAGGTCGAATATATTTAAAACACTTTTTACTGTCGCTTTATTTTCCGCCAATTTTGCGGTGCATGCAGAAGGTATGGTGCCAGAAACCAGCCTGCTAATTATTGATGAAGCCACACACAGCGGTACCATTAACGTAAAAAATACGGATTCACACCCATCCTTATTATATACGAACGTTGTAGACCTGCCGGACGACCAGGGGCTTAAGTTGATCGTCACGCAGCCTGTGGTTCGCCTTGAGCCGGGCCAAACGCAGCAGCTTCGTTTTATTTTGCAAAGCAAGCAGCCGCTGGATGTTGAGCATTTAAAACGCGTCACATTTGACGGTATTCCACCAAAAAATGACGATAAAAAAATTAAAATTGGCATTAATATTCGCCAGGATATTCCAGTGCTAATACGCCCGGCTACGCTGGGGGTCGTGACGGATGCGTGGAAATACCTCAAATGGTCTACGATCGGATCTTCTGTAAAAGTAACCAACCCAAGTAAGTACGTTGTTCGTCTGGCACAAAAAGTCGTATTACAACCTTCAGGCGCAAACGCCACGCTTTCCAAAACTTACCTTCTGCCAGGTGAGACGATGACGGCTGCGTTGAACAAAACGAGCAGCGGTGATAGCCACGTTAAGTTTTTCCCGGCCAGCCGTTATGGCATTGAAGTGCCGAGTTTTACCTCAGAATTAAATAAATAATATAGGGATCAAACGGTGAATAAAAAAAGCCGTATTGCACTTTGTGTCCGCGCAGTTCTCTGCGGCACCTTGCCTCTGATGATGTTTGACTCCGCCTCCGTACTCGCAAGGGAAGTGACGTTTGATACGGGGGTAATGAAAACGCTGGGGTTATCGAGCGACTTGAACCATTATTTCGCTGAAGCACCGCGTTTTCTGCCCGGAACCCATTCCGTGAACGTTAAAGTGAATGGTGAAGATCGCGGAATGGCCGCCGTCCGTTTCAATAAGGACGGCGTGCTGTGTTTTGATAACGATCTGCTTGATTTCGCAGGCCTCATGCCAGTCCCCCTGAAGGCAGGCGAGGCGTGCCACAACATCCGCGACGACTACCCGAAAGCGGTAATCAACGCGTTGCCAAACCAGGAAGCCGTTGAGTTGTATCTGCCGCCTGAAGCGGTAAACAGCCTGTCGTCGGATATCCGAAACTTCCAGCACGGCGGTGCCGCCGGGATGCTCAACTATTCGCTTTTCAGCACCCGTAACGAATATGGCGGTAGCGACAAAACCCGCTATTCGCAGGCCAATCTGGAAGCGGGTTTTAACGCATTTGACTGGTCGCTTCGCAGTAATTACATCCTGACGGATGACAATGGCAAGAAAAATGCCGAAAGCATTTACACCTACGCAGAGCATGTTTTTGTCCCGCAGAAGTTAACCATGCAGGTCGGTGAAATTAATGCCATGTCTAATGTGCTGAGCGGCATACCCATTACCGGTATCCAGCTTATGCCGACTAGCGGGCTGACAAAAGACGGCAGCGGCGTCAGCGTGTCAGGCATTGCCCGTTCCTCCCAGGCTCGCGTGGAGATTCGCCAGAACAATCAGCTGATCTTCAGTACGCTCGTGCCCGCGGGACCATTTACGCTGGATGACGTGCCGGTTGCGCGTAACAACGTCGATTTAGACGTTTCCGTCGTAGAGTCGGACGGCTCCACGAATCACTTTATTGTTCCTGCTGCCGCTGTGAAGCAGCGAAATCTTTCTCGCCCGCAGGGGCTTACCGTGTCTGCCGGTCAGGTGCGCAGTATCGATAGCGACTACAGCGATCCGCTGGTGATGAACGTTTCCGACGGCTGGCGCATTTTCCCGTGGATGAACCTTCTGGCCTCCGGTACTGCCGCTCAAGATTACCAGGCAGCTGGCGGTCGTACCGATTTTCTTATCAGCGATCTTTGGTCTGTTTCCACGACGGTTGCGGCAAGCAAAGAGTCGTTTGGTGACAGCAACAGTGGACTTAAAACCGAGCTAGGAAGCGATCTTACGCTTTCCTCCCATGTATCGCTTTCCACCAGCGCGACGCACTACAGCGGCGGCTACCGTGAGATGGCAGAAGCGATGGACGATGACTATCAGGGGTACGATAACGCCTACTCCGGCAGCATACGTTTCTCATCCGGTCTGGCAGGCGTTTTCTCAGCAGGCTTCAACTATAACCAGAGCAGCGGGAACTCTGAGGATTCCCGCTATCTGCTTCTGTCGTGGGGTAAGACATTTAAATATGCCAGCGTTACCGCCAACTGGCAAAGCGCTGTGGGCAACGTCGATGACGACCAGGATGATGAAATGCTGTACATCAACGTCAGCATTCCGCTGAGTCCGGGGCAGTCTGTCAGCACTTACATGCGCAAACAGGGCGACAATACCACTTACGGTGTGGCCAACAGCGGTTCGCTGGGCGAAAACACACACTACTATATCGCCGCCGATCGTGACCAGTCGTCCAGCGATAATAGCTTCAACGGTAACCTTAACACCAACCTGCATTACACCCAGCTGAGCGTGGGTGGTGGCAGCAACGGTGATCACCAGCGTAACTATAACGCCACCCTGGCGGGCGGCATCGCTATGCACAAAAATGGCGTGACGTTCTCGCCGTATGCGATTCGCGATACCTTTGCGATTGCCAGACTGAGCGAGAAGAAAAGCGGGGTAGAAATCGCTACGCCACAGGGTACGGTCTGGACCGATGCCTGGGGACAGGCGGTTGTACCTTCGCTAAACGAGTGGCGCAATTCGCGTATAGAAGTGGATGCCAACAAGCTGCCGCAGAATATGACGCTGGCAAACGGCACCCGATATATCGCCGCAGGTCACGCTTCAGTCAGCGAGCTTGACTTCAAGGTGCTGAACAGCCGACGTGTGATGCTGCGTATGAAGCAAACCGATGGTCAGCCGCTGAGAAAAGGGCTGGCAATCGTGGATGAGAAGGGCAACTACATTGTGACGGTCGTTGATGATGGTCATGTCTTTATCAACGATGCGGATCAGTTACCGGCGCTGTACGCCATGGACGCCAACAACAATCGTTTGTGCAAACTCGATTTCGCTCTTCCTGAGAAACGCGATGAAGACGCCTTCTATGAAGAAGTAAACGGAGTATGCCGATGAATTATCAACAAACAGTAGGATTAACAGCGCTGGGGATACTTTTCTTCGTGGCGACTGCAAATGCGGAAGATTGCCAAATATCGCTTTCGCAGCCGGTGGTGGATTACCATGAAATGCGTCGAGATAATATCGATAAAACCCAGCAGAACTGGCACAAAATGGCGGACCGTACCCTCAACGTTAATGTTTACTGCCCGCAGCCGCAGCAAATGGCGGTGTTGTTACAGGGGACGGCAGGCGATAAAGGGCGCTTCACATTCGGCCAGTCTGGCGGGATGGCGGTTAAAATCGATGATATGACCATCGACGGTAAAAATTACACCGTCGGCAAAACGGTCGATCAGCTCGGTTTTACTCCGCAAAGCGGCACGCCTTCGCCGTTTTATGTGCGTAATAATGAAGCGGTTATTGCGGTTGATAATAATCAGGTGCCTTCAGGCCAGCAGATGAATTTCCGGGTCACGCTATCACCTGTGCTGGATGACAATGCGTTTAGCCGCATCACCGATCAAACCGTACTGGAAAGTGACTTAACCTGGACTCTGCTGACGAGGTAGCATTTCGGGGAGTAAAAAATAGCTCTTCATTATTTCTATCGCCAATGAAATGCCTGTTTTTTTCTTGCAGCTGACTCAAGCATTGATAGGCTGGCAACCTTCATGCTGAAATATCTGAAATTTTTTTGATTACGCTGTAGGTAACAAAGGGAATAAACCGGAAGGTTTATTCCCTTTTTTCTTACACTTCCAGGTAGTTCAGTATCCCGTCAGCCGCTTTGCGCCCTTCGGCAATCGCCGTCACCACCAGGTCGGAACCGCGAACGATATCGCCACCGGCGAAGATTTTCGGGTTGCTGGTCTGGAAGGCATTATCGCTGCCTTCTGGCGCAATAATACGGCCCTGCGAGTCCAGCTCAACGCTGTGCTTCGCCAGCCATTCCATGCTGTGAGGGCGGAAACCGAACGCCATCACCACGGCGTCGGCCGGGATCACGTGTTCAGAACCGGCCACGATCTCGGCGCGACGACGGCCTTTTGCATCCGGTGCGCCCATCTCAGTGCGCGCCATCTTCACGCCGCTCACTTTACCGTTGGCATTCACTTCAATACCCAGAGGCTGGATGTTGAACTGGAATTCTACGCCCTCTTCACGCGCGTTTTTCACTTCGCGCTTAGAGCCCGGCATGTTCTCTTCGTCACGACGGTAGGCGCAGATCACGTGCGCCGCATTCTGACGAATGGAGGTACGCACGCAGTCCATCGCGGTATCACCGCCGCCCAGCACCACCACGCGTTTGCCTTCCATGCTGACGAACGGCTCATCGGCGGTTTCACCATAACCCATAATCTGCCTGGTGTTGGCAATCAGGAACGGCAGCGCGTCATAAACGCCCGGCGCGTCTTCGTTTTCCAGACCACCGCGCATGGACTGATAAGTACCCACGCCCAGGAACACGGCGTCGTAATCCTTCAGCAGATCGTCGAGCTGTACGTCGCGGCCCACTTCTGTGTTCAGTTTGAACTCAATGCCCATGCCGGTGAAGATTTCACGGCGACGGGTCATGACCTCTTTTTCCAGCTTAAAGGCCGGGATACCAAAGGTCAGCAGGCCACCAATCTCCGGATGGCGGTCAAAGACCACCGCCTTCACGCCGTTGCGGGTCAGCACGTCCGCACAGGCCAGGCCCGCCGGGCCCGCGCCGATGATCGCCACGCGCTTGTCGGTTTGCTTCACGCCGGTCATGTCCGGACGCCAGCCCATCTCGAACGCTTTATCGTTGATATAGCGCTCGATGTTGCCGATGGTCACCGCGCCAAACTCGTCGTTCAGCGTACAGGAACCTTCGCACAGACGATCCTGAGGACACACGCGGCCGCACACTTCCGGCAGGGTGTTGGTCTGGTGAGAGAGTTCGGCGGCTTCAAAAATACGTCCTTCGTTGGCCAGCTTCAGCCAGTTCGGGATGTAGTTGTGTACCGGACATTTCCATTCGCAGTAAGGGTTACCGCAGGACAGGCAGCGGTCTGCCTGTGCTTTGGCCTGTCCTTCTGAAAACGGCTCGTAGATTTCAACAAATTCAATTTTGCGGATCTTCAGCGGTTTCTTTGGCGGATCAACACGCTGCAGGTCGATAAACTGGTATACGTTCTGGCTCATCTGAATTCCTTACTGCGCCTGCACGCGCAGCTCTGCTGCGCTACGACTACGGTGACCCAACAGGGCTTTAACATCGCTGGACTTCGGCTTAACCAGCGCGAATTTCGCAGAGAACGCCGGCCAGTTCGCCAGGATCTCTTCGCCGCGCGAAGAACCGGTATGCTGCACGTGTTCGGTAATCAAACCGCGCAGGTGTTCTTCGTGAATGGCCAGCGTGTCAACGTCCAGCACTTCTACCAGTTCAGGGTTCACGCGTTTACGGAACTCACCGTCTTCATCCAGGACGTAGGCAAAACCGCCCGTCATGCCTGCGCCGAAGTTCACGCCGGTTTTACCCAGAACGCAAACAATCCCGCCCGTCATGTATTCACAACCGTTATCGCCAATGCCTTCCACCACGGTGATAGCACCGGAGTTACGCACCGCAAAACGCTCGCCCGCACGGCCCGCGGCAAACAGACGACCGCCGGTTGCGCCGTACAGGCAGGTGTTACCGATAATGCTGGCTTCATGGCTGCGGAAGGCTGAGCCGACCGGAGGACGTACCGCCAGAAGACCGCCCGCCATGCCTTTACCGACGTAGTCGTTGGCATCGCCGGTCAGGTACAGCTCAACGCCGCCTGCGTTCCACACGCCGAAGCTCTGACCCGCAGTACCGCTGAAGTGTGCGGTAATCGGATCGGCTGCCAGCCCCTGGTCACCGTGCGTCTGTGCAATGTAGCCGGAGAGGGAGGCACCCACGGAACGGTCGGTGTTGCGGATATCAAACCAGAACGTTTTGCTCTGCTTCTCGTCCACATACGGTTTCGCCTGCTGCAGCAGCTGCGCGTTCAGCACGCCGTTGTCGAACGGCGGGTTGTTCTCGGTGCAGTAGACCGCTTTGCCAGGATGCGGCTGCGCGGTTTCCAGCAGCTTAGACAGCTCCAGCTTCTGCTGCTTGGCGGTGAAGCCTTCCAGCTCTTTCAGCAGGTCGGTACGGCCAATCAGGTCCACCAGACGCTTCACGCCCAGCTGCGCCATCAGCTCGCGGGTTTCACGGGCGATGAACTCAAAGTAGTTGGTCACTTTGAACGGCAGGCCGTGGTAGTGGTTCTTACGCAGCTTCTCGTCCTGGGTTGCAACGCCGGTTGCGCAGTTGTTCAGGTGGCAAATACGCAGGTATTTACAGCCGAGCGCAACCATTGGGCCGGTACCGAAGCCAAAGCTTTCCGCACCCAGAATCGCCGCCTTGATGATGTCGAGGCCGGTTTTCAGGCCACCGTCCACCTGCAGACGGATCTTGTGACGCAGACCGTTAGCGACCAGCGCCTGCTGGGTTTCCACCAGGCCAAGTTCCCACGGGCAGCCCGCATATTTCACGGAGGAGAGCGGGCTTGCGCCGGTACCGCCGTCATAACCGGCGATGGTGATAAGGTCCGCATAGGCCTTCGCCACGCCGGTGGCAATGGTGCCGACGCCCGGTTCGGAAACCAGCTTCACGGAGATCATCGCTTTCGGGTTGACCTGCTTCAGGTCGAAAATCAGCTGCGCCAGATCCTCGATAGAGTAGATATCGTGGTGCGGCGGCGGGGAGATCAGCGTCACGCCCGGTACCGAGTAGCGCAGTTTGGCGATGTACGGGGTAACTTTATCACCCGGCAGCTGACCGCCTTCGCCCGGTTTCGCACCCTGAGCGACTTTAATCTGAATCACGTCGGCGTTGACCAGGTACGCTGGCGTCACGCCAAAGCGGCCGGATGCCACCTGCTTGATACGGGACACCTTGTTGGTGCCGTAACGGGCAGGATCTTCACCGCCTTCGCCGGAGTTAGAGTTGCCACCGATGCTGTTCATGGCTTCCGCCAGCGCCTCGTGGGCTTCCGGGCTCAGCGCGCCGATGGACATCGCCGCGGTATCGAAGCGTTTGAACAGTTCGGATGCCGGTTCGACTTCGTCAATGCTGACCGCTTCATCACCCGGATTCAGGGCAATGAGGTCGCGCAGCGTCGCCGCCGGACGGTTGTTCACCAGCTCAGCGTACTGCTGATAATCACGGTATTCGCCGCTCTGAACCGCCTGCTGCAGCGTGCGCACCACGTCAGGGTTGTAGGCATGATACTCGCCGCCGTGAACGTATTTCAGCAGACCGCCCTGATCCAGCGGCTTACGTGCCAGCCAGGCGCGCTTGGACAGGTTCACCAGATCCTGCTGGAAGTCAGCAAAACCGGCGCCGCCGATGCGGCTGACCACGCCCTGGAAGCAAAGGTTGGCGACCTCATCGTGCAGGCCGACCGCTTCAAACAGCTTCGAGCAGCGGTAGGAGGCAATGGTCGAGATGCCCATTTTGGACATGATCTTGTACAGACCTTTGTTGATGCCGTTACGGTAGTTCAGCATCACCGCGCGGTAATCTTTGTCGATCGCGCGGGTATCCACCAGACGGGCCAGCGTTTCATAGGCCAGGTACGGGTAGATCGCCGTCGCGCCAAAGCCTAACAGCACGGCAAAGTGGTGCGGGTCGCGCGCGCTGGCGGTTTCAACAATGATGTTGGCGTCGCAGCGCAGGCTCTTATCCACCAGACGCGTCTGGATAGCGCCCACCGCCATTGGTGCAGGCACCGGCAGACGGTTTTTCGCGATGTTGCGGTCGGACAATACCAGCAGCACGGTACCGTTACGCACCATCTGTTCGGCTTTGTCGCACAGCGCATTCACCGTATCTTCGAGGCTCGCGTCGTTCACGTCGAAGGTAATATCGAGCGTGTCGGCGCGATAGTGCTCCTCTTTCATGGTGGTGAGCTGTTTGAAATCGGAGTACAGCAGGATCGGCGATTTAAAGGTCAGACGGTGCGCCTGGCCTTCGGCCTCGCAGAAGACGTTCATCTCGCGACCGATGCTGGTGGCCAGCGACATCACGTGGGCTTCACGCAGCGGATCGATTGGCGGGTTAGTGACCTGCGCAAACTGCTGGCGGAAGTAGTCGTAAATGATGCGCGGCTGGCTGGAGAGCACGGCAAACGGGGTATCGTCACCCATCGAGCCGACCGCTTCCTGGCCGTTCTCACCGAGCACGCGGATGACGGAGTCCAGCTCTTCCGCGCTGTAGTTAAACTGCTTCTGGTAGCTCGCGAGGGTGTCATCGTCCAGCTCGCGGCTGCCCACTTCTTCATCCGACAGATCTTCAAACGGCACCAGACGACGCACGTTTTTCTCCATCCACTCTTTGTACGGATGGCGGCTCTTCAGATCGTTGTCGGTTTCGGCGGAGTGCAGGATGCGTCCACTGCGGGTGTCGATCACCATCAGCTCGCCCGGACCGACGCGGCCTTTCTCGACCACTTCGTCAGGCTGGTAATCCCAGATGCCGACTTCAGAGGCGCAGGTGATGAGCTTGTCTTTGGTGATGACGTAGCGCGCCGGACGCAGGCCGTTACGGTCCAGGTTACAGGCAGCGAAACGACCGTCGGACATGACGATGCCCGCCGGGCCGTCCCACGGCTCCATGTGCATGGAGTTAAAGTCGAAGAACGCGCGCAGCTCAGGGTCCATATCCGGGTTGTTCTGCCAGGCCGGCGGCACGAGCAGACGCATGGCGCGCACGATATCCATCCCGCCCGCCAGCAGCAGTTCCAGCATGTTATCCATCGAGCTGGAGTCCGAGCCGGTTTCGTTCACGAACGGCGCGGCATCGTGCAGGTCAGGGATCAGTGGCGTCTGGAACTTGTAGGTACGGGCGCGGGCCCACTGGCGGTTACCGGTGATGGTGTTGATCTCGCCGTTATGCGCCAGGTAGCGGAACGGCTGCGCCAGCGGCCAGCGTGGAACGGTGTTGGTGGAGAAGCGCTGGTGGAACAGGCAAATGGCCGATTCCAGACGCAGGTCCGCCAGGTCCAGGTAGAAGCGCGGCAGGTCAGCCGGCATACACAGACCTTTATAGATGTTTACCAGATTAGAGAGGCTACAGACGTAGAACTCTTTATCGTCCTGGAGACGTTTTTCAATGCGGCGGCGGGCGATAAACAGACGGCGTTCCATATCACGCGGACGCCAGCCCGCAGGCGCGTTGACGAAAATCTGTTCAATACGAGGCAGCGAGGAGAGGGCGATTTCACCGAGCACCCCTTCGTTGGTTGGCACATCGCGCCAGCCGACAATCGACAGGGTTTCACGCTGAAGTTCTTCTTCGACGATGCGGCGTGAGGCGGCAGCCTTTTCAGGATCCTGGTTCAGGAACAGCATGCCGACAGCGTAGTTTTTGGCTAAACGCCAGCCGCGCTCTTCCGCCACGATGCGGAAGAAACGATCCGGTTTTTGCAGCAGCAGGCCGCAACCGTCGCCAGTTTTACCATCGGCAAGGATGGCGCCACGGTGCTGCATACGGGCCAGTGCGTGAATAGCGGTACGCACCACCTTGTGGCTAGGTTCGCCTTCTATGTGGGCGATCAGGCCGAAACCACAGTTATCCTTCTCAAGGGATTTATCGTACAACATATCAGTGAACCTCCCCAGGCTCGTCGGGCTTCCCACTGAACTTTACCGTGGCGCACAGGCACAGAAAGAGCATGGCGACGGGGTTTGCGTTTCATACGCGGACCTCGCATTCGCCCTCTTTTTCATCCTTTCGCGCAGGTAAACAAGTTTGAGGACTTGCTTCAGAGGGAATCTCAATTACTGCATAAATATGATGAGCAGGCCGCTCATCCAGAAAGCTTCCAGCGGATTTCCAACTTATCGGGAATTGGTACACAGGTCAAATGGCAATCTTATTTATACAAAAATGTGCTAAAGAGAGTTTATCTTTTTGTATTTTAAGGTTATTTAACTGGTTTTACATTGAATGAATGCCCTGAAAGAGCGCAGCGGAGTGTGATCTGACTCACTATATGAAAGCGGTATTATCCATGTAGCGTGCTGAATAGCGGTTTTATAGCAGAACAATAATCTGGCATTGGCCGCAAACCCGCATAAACACACTGTTTTTCAGTGATGGCGCTATAAATGAAAAAAACAATCAGAACATAAGGAAAAGTAATCACATGCGGCGTGAATGAAATTGCAGTAATCCTGAGTATTTATTCATATAGATAAAGGCCGTCCAGGGCGATTGATCCAGGTCATCGCCGACAGAGGCTAAAAATGGCAGGCTTGTCCCCTTTCTCCGGGACGGTCTATCAGATTATGCAGTTACAGAAATTAGTCAATATGTTTGGTGGGGATCTTTTGCAGCGCTACGGGCAAAAGGTTCATAAGCTGACGCTGCACGGCGGGTTTAGCTGCCCGAATCGCGACGGCACCATCGGGCGCGGGGGCTGCACCTTCTGTAACGTTGCGTCGTTTGCCGATGAAGCACAGCAACATAACTCTATCGCTGAACAGCTTGCTCATCAGGCCAGCCTGGTGAACCGTGCGAAGCAGTATCTGGCCTATTTTCAGGCTTACACCAGCACGTGGGCGGAGGTGCAGGTATTGCGATCGATGTATCAGCAGGCCGTCAGCCAGGCCAACATCGTTGGGCTGTGCGCGGGAACCCGCCCGGACTGCGTACCGGACGCGGTGCTGGACCTGCTCAGCGAGTACAAAGAACAAGGCTACGAGATCTGGCTGGAGCTGGGCTTGCAAACCGCACATGACAAAACGCTGCACCGTATCAACCGTGGCCATGATTTCGCCTGCTACCAGCGCACCACGCGGCTGGCACGCGAGCGCGGGCTGAAGGTCTGTTCACATCTGATTGTCGGTCTGCCCGGCGAAGGTCAACAGCATGCCCTTGAAACGCTGGAAAAAGTCGTTGAAACCGGCGTGGACGGCATCAAGCTTCATCCGCTGCATATCGTGAAGGGCAGCATTATGGCGAAAGCCTGGGAGGCCGGGCGGTTAAGCGGTATCGAGCTTGAGGACTATACGGTGACGGCGGGGGAGATGATTCGCCACACGCCACCGGAGATTGTCTACCACCGCATCTCGGCCAGCGCCCGCCGTCCAACGCTTCTGGCACCGCTGTGGTGTGAGAACCGCTGGACGGGGATGGTGGAAATTGACCGCTACCTGCAGGAGAACGGCGTACAGGGTTCGGCGCTGGGCCGCCCGTGGGTTCCGCGTCTACCGGCGACGGCCGCCTAACAAACTCCCCAGCATGCCGCGCACGATCTGATTGGTGACCTGTCGCGCGGCGCTTTTCGCCATCGTCTGCACTACGCCGTCGCGTTTGCCGCCGCGCGGCCCGGTGCTGCCGAACAGGATGTCTTTGAGTCCGCCAAGAATGCCGTCATCCACGGCGACAGACTGCCCTTTAGCGGCAGGCGCATCCTGCGATTCCGTTGTCGCCTGGACTCCTTTTTGCAGCATCTCGAACGCGGACTCGCGATCCACCTCGTCTTCATATTTCCCGTAAACCGGAGAGTGGTTAATCAGGCCGTTGCGCTCATCGTCGGTCACCGGCCCCATGCGCGAGCAAGGTGCAATGACCATGGCGCGTTCCACTACGGACGGGCTACCCTTCGCATCGAGGAACGAGATCAGCGCTTCACCGGTGCCCAGCGCCTGAATGGCGGCTTCGGTATCAAAGGCCGGATTGGCGCGCATGGTTTGCGCAGCGGCTTTTACCGCTTTTTGATCTTTCGGCGTGAAGGCGCGCAGGGCGTGCTGTACGCGGTTACCGAGTTGTCCCAGCACGTTATCGGGGATATCCGACGGGTTTTGCGAGACAAACCAGACGCCGACGCCTTTGGAGCGGATCAGGCGGATAACCTGCTCGATCTTGTCCAGCAGCACCTGCGGTGCATCGTTAAACAGCAGGTGCGCTTCATCAAAGAAGAACACCAGCTTCGGCTTCTCAAGGTCGCCCGCCTCTGGCAGCTGTTCGTAAAGTTCAGAGAGCATCCACAGCAGGCTGGCGGCGTAGAGTTTCGGCATCTGGTAGAGCTTTTCGGAGCTCAGGATGTTAATAATCCCTTTTCCGCTGCTGTCGGTGCGCATCCAGTCTTTGATATCCAGCATTGGCTCGCCGAAGAAGTGCTCGGCACCCTGTTGCTCCAGCGTCAGTAGGCCACGCTGAATTGCGCCCACCGAGGCGCTGCTGATGTTGCCGTACTGGTTCTGGAAGGATTTGGCGTTATCGCCGATGTACTGCGTAATGGCGCGCAGATCTTTGAAATCAAGCAGCAGCAACCCCTGGTCATCGGCAATACGGAAGATGATATTCAATACGCCGGACTGCACGTCGTTGAGGTTAAGCAAACGGGCCAGCAGCAAGGGACCGAGATCGGAGACGGTGGCGCGCACCGGGTGGCCTTTTTCACCGAAGATGTCCCATACCACCACCGGGTTACCGTGCGGCGTCCAGTCCGTGATGCCGATATTCTTCAACCGTTCGAGCAGTTTTTCAGAGGCGGTCCCTTCCTGAGCCACACCGGTTAAATCGCCTTTTACGTCAGCCATAAAGACCGGTACGCCAATCTCTGAAAGCGACTCCGCCAGCTTTTGCAGGGTGACGGTTTTCCCCGTCCCGGTCGCGCCGGTGATCAGACCGTGGCGGTTCGCCATCGCGGGCAGTAAATAGAGCTCTTTTTCCAGCGTCCGGGCAATTAACAATGGTGTACTCATGATGCGCTTCCTCTCGTAGTCCTGGGTGGAGTATAGGCAACCTGACGGTAAAACGGCTGAGTAAATTGCTGACTTTGCGGCGCATTATCCAGCGCGGACTATGCTTTTGCATACGGTTCACAAAATAGTGGGAAACTATGTCCAGATTCTTCTTTAACGATCGCAAACAGCTGGTCAACGATGCCATTGAAGGCATACTGCTTTCTGCGCCACATGCCAATCTCGTCAAGCTTGATATCGATCCGGCCATCAGGATCGTCGCGCGCGGCGACTGGGATAAAAGCCGCGTGGCGGTAATTTCCGGCGGCGGGTCAGGCCATGAACCCGCACACGCCGGGTTTGTTGGGAAAGGGATGCTGACGGCGGCTGTATGCGGCGATCTGTTTGCCTCGCCGAGCGTGGATGCGGTACTGAATGCCATCGTCGCGGTCACGGGCGATCGCGGCTGTCTGCTGATCGTCAAAAACTACACCGGCGACCGCCTGAACTTCGGCCTGGCCGCTGAAAAGGCCAAACGCTACGGCCTGAAGGTGGAGATGGTGATTGTGGCGGACGATATCGCGCTGCCGGATAACAAGCAGCCGCGCGGTATTGCCGGCACGGCGCTGGTGCACAAGATTGCGGGCTATGCGGCGGAGCAGGGGAAATCCCTGAGCGAGGTGCGGGATATTGCGCAACAGGCCTGCGATAACCTCTGGAGCCTGGGCGTAGCGATGCAAACGTGCAACCTGCCGGGCAGCGACGATGAAGAGGGGCGGATTAAGCAAGGCCATGTCGAGCTGGGCCTGGGCATTCACGGCGAGCCCGGGGCTTCCGTGGTGGATACGCAAAACAGCAAAGCCATTATCGACACCCTGGTGACGCCGTTACGCGCGCAGGCGGGCGAGGGGCGTTTTGCGGTATTGATTAACAATCTTGGCGGTGTATCGGCGCTGGAGATGGCGCTGCTGACCAAAGAGCTGGCGCACTCGGCGCTGAAAGAGAACATCGCGTACCTGATTGGCCCAGCGCCGCTGGTCAGCGCGCTGGATATGAAAGGCTTTTCGCTGACGCTGCTGAAGCTCACTGATTTCTTCGAAAAGGCGATTCACGCTGATGTCGAGACGCTGGGCTGGCAGAAGCCCGTGGCGTTTGCGCCACTGCGTACCGTGGCGCATAGCGCCATTCATGACCGTGTGGAGTATACCCCGTCTGACAATCCACAGGTGCGTGCGTTTGTCTCCTCCGTGTCGACAACGCTGCTCCAGCTCGAAAACCGCCTGAACGCGCTGGATGCTAAAGTGGGGGATGGCGATACCGGCTCTACCTTTGCGCAAGGGGCGCGGGATATTGCGCATCGCCTGGAGGAGAACGCGCTCCCGCTTAATGACGTGTCTAAGCTGCTGCTGCTGGTTGGCGAGCGGCTGGCTACGGTGATGGGCGGGTCGAGCGGGGTGCTGATGTCGATCTTCTTCACCGCGGCCGGGCAAAAGCTTCACGATGGTCAGACGCTCCCGGAGGCCTTGCTCAGTGGACTTACGCAGATGAAGCAGTACGGCGGAGCGGATCTTGGCGATCGCACGCTGATCGATGCGCTGCAACCAGCGCTGGAGGCGTTACAGAAAGGCAATATTCAGGCGGCAGCGCAGGCCGCGCAGCAGGGCGCAGAAGCAACGGCAAAAATGGCGAAAGCCGGCGCGGGACGCTCGTCGTATGTCAATAAAGATAACCTGGATGGGGTGATGGATCCGGGAGCGGTCGCGGTAGCGGAAGTATTTAACGTATTGGCGCAGCAGTGAAAGTAGGCCGGGTAAGGCGAAGCCGCCACCCGGCAAACTCACATCAGAAATCTGCTTTCAGCACCACGCGGTAGCGGGCTTTGCCGTCGCGCACGTGCTGGATCGCTTCGTTGATTTTTGACATCGGATACAGTTCGGTGGTCGGCGCCACTTTGGTGCGTCCGGCGAATTTCATCAGTTTGCGCAGCTCGTACGGCGTACCGGTTGCAGAACCGGAGATGCTGCGATCCCCGCCGATCAGGGTAAACGCCGGAACCGGCAGCGGCTTCATCACCGCCCCCACGGTGTGGAAGTTACCGCCGTAGGCCAGCGCTTCAAAGTACGGCTGCCAGTCGAGATCCACGTTAACGGTGTTGATGATCAGGTCAAACTGGCCCGCCAGCGCGTTCAGCGCGTCCGGATCGCGGCTGTTCACCACTTTATCCGCCCCCATCGCCAGCACTTCTTTCTCTTTCGCCGGGTTCGAGCTGAACGCCGTGACTTCACAGCCCATCGCGTGCAGCAGCTTAATGGCAATATGCCCCAGTCCGCCGATACCGATGACGCCGACGCGGCTGGTAGCGGTGATATGGTGCATCAGCAGCGGCTTGAAGACGGTGATGCCGCCACACAGCAGCGGACCGGCGGATTCGATATCAATGCTGTCCGGCAGCGGGATAACCCATTGCCAGTCGGCGCGCAGTTTATCGGCAAAACCACCTTTGTTGAGAATGGTGGGAACGGCGCCTTCGAGGCAGTTGATTTGATTGCCGCTGATACAGGCATCGCAGTGACCACAGCTGCGTGCCGTCCAGCCAATGCCCACGCGCTGGCCCACTTTGAGCCCTTTGTCCTGCGCGGCGCTACCGAGCGCCACGACGCGGCCAATAACTTCGTGCCCGGCAACCAGCGGATAGCTGGAGAATCCCCATTCGTTGTCGATCATCGAGAGATCCGAGTGGCAGATCCCGCAGTAATCAACCTGTACTTCGACGTCTTCTGCTTTTAGTTCGCCCGCATCGTACTCGTACAGCTCAAGTTCTGCACCCGCCTGCGGTGCGGCGTAGCTTTTTATCTTCGACATCGTGTTTCCCCCGTTGTGGTGTGAACTGAGAGTGTAGAGCATTCAGTTTACAGCCGCTTAACAGAAGAGGGCAGGAACGAAAGTTACAGACTTTTCAGCATTCTGACTTCGCAATCAACGTGGCCGGTACAGCCCAGCGGCGCATCGATATGCTCAAAGCCCAGATGTTCATACAGGCCGATGGCCTCTTTGAGGAAGGCGGTCGTTTCAAGGTAGCAGCGGGTAAAACCCTGCTTGCGCGCGTGGTCCAGCGCCATCAGCGCCAGCTTTTTTGCCAGTCCTTGTCCGCGTGCCGTTGGCAGGAAATACATTTTCTGCAGTTCGCAGATATCCGGCTCGCTGCAGCTGAGGGGCGCCACGCCGCCGCCGCCCACGACCTGACCGTTCTGCTCGATGACCCAGTAGGCATGACCAGGCTGGCTGTAGAGCTGGAAAAGCGCGTCCAGATTCGGGTCGGCAACCGTGTAGCCCTTGTCAGCCGTCAGTCCATATTCGGCAGAAACGGTGCGAATAACGGCGGCGATAGCCGGGTTATCCTGCTCAGCGATCCGGCGCATCGTCGTCGCGACGGGGGTAATCACGCTCATAGCATTACTCATTACAAAAATTGACACATAACTGCTGTTAATAGCACCGCAGAAAGGGGAGTGCAAGCGAGGAGTTTTCAGGAAGGTTACCCCTTACGCCCTGAAGCGTAAGGGGTAAAAGCATTACAGGGCAGCGATAACCGCCTGCTGCTCAATCAGCTTGGTCTTCGCATCGGCGAAGGCAACCAGACGCTCACGCTCTTTCGCGATGACCGCTTCCGGCGCGCGGGCAACAAAGCCTTCGTTCGCCAGCTTGCTTTCGATTTTGCCAATTTCCACGTCGACTTTCGCCACTTCTTTCGCCAGACGAGCCAGCTCAGCGTCTTTGTCGATAAGACCTGCCATCGGGATCAGCAGCTCGGCGCCGTCGATGATTTTGGTCACGGAAACCGGACCTTTGTCATCAGCAGGCAGCACGGTGATGCTTTCCAGACGCGCCATGGTTTTCAGGAAGGTGTTGTTCTCGGTGACGCGACGAACGGCCGCTTCGCTACAGCCGCGCAGCAGCAGCTCCAGCGGTTTGCCCGGCGCGATGTTCATTTCAGCACGAATGTTACGTACCGCCACGATCGCCTGCTTCAGCCACTCGGTATCCGCAGACGCCGCTTCATCAACCTTAGCCGCATCGAATGCCGGGAACGGCTGCAGCATGATGGTGTCGGCGTTGATGCCTGCAATCACCTTCACGCGCTGCCAGATGGTCTCGGTGATGAATGGAATAACCGGATGCGCCAGGCGCAGCAGGCCTTCCAGAACGGTAATCAGCGTGTTGCGCGTGCCGCGCAGTTCCGCCTCAGTGCCGCCGTTCATGACCGGCTTCGCCAGCTCCAGATACCAGTCACAGAACTGGTTCCAGGTGAATTCATACAGAATGCCCGACGCGATATCGAAGCGGTAGCTGTCCAGCGCCTCGCGGAACGCTTTCACGGTCTGGTTGAATTCCGCCAGGATCCAGCGGTCGGCCAGGGAGAGGGTCATCTCGCCGCCGTTGAAGCCGCAATCCTGATCTTCGGTGTTCATCAGCACAAAGCGGCTGGCGTTCCAAAGCTTGTTACAGAAGTTACGGTAACCTTCCAGACGCTTCATGTCCCAGTTGATGTCACGGCCGGTCGAGGCCAGCGCTGCCAGGGTGAAGCGCAGGGCGTCGGTACCGTGAGCCTCAATCCCGTTCGGGAACTGTTTCTCGGTGCGCTTGCGGATTTTCTCCGCCAGCTGAGGCTGCATCATGTTGCCGGTGCGTTTTTCCAGCAGCTCTTCCAGAGAAATACCGTCAACCATATCCAGCGGGTCAATGACGTTACCCTTGGATTTGGACATCTTCTGGCCTTCGTCGTCGCGGATCAGACCGGTCATGTAGACGGTATGGAACGGAACCTGCGGCTTGCCGTCTTCGTCTTTGATGAAGTGCATGGTCATCATGATCATGCGGGCAATCCAGAAGAAGATAATGTCGAAGCCGGACACCATCACGCTGGTTGGGTGGAACTGACGCAGCGCGTCGGTGTTTTCTGGCCAGCCGAGGGTGGAGAAGGTCCACAGCGCGGAGGAGAACCAGGTATCCAGCACGTCTTCGTCCTGACGCAGGGCAACGTCAGCGCTCAGGTTGTTTTCCTGGCGCACTTCATCTTCGCTGCGGCCAACGTACACGTTGCCTTCGTTGTCGTACCATGCCGGGATACGGTGACCCCACCACAGCTGACGGGAGATACACCAGTCCTGAATATCGCGCATCCAGGAGAAGTACATGTTTTCGTACTGCTTCGGCACGAACTGAATGCTGCCGTTTTCAACCGCTTCCACAGCCGGTTTCGCCAGCACGTCGGCACGCACGTACCACTGGTCAGTCAGCATTGGCTCGATAACCACGCCGCCACGGTCGCCGTACGGCACGGTCAGATCGTGAGGTTTGATCTCTTCCAGCAGGCCGAGTGCGTCAACAGCAGCCACGATGGCTTTACGCGCGGCAAAGCGTTCCAGCTTCTGGAACTCGGCCGGGATGTCGCTGGAATAAACGTCGGATTCGTTGCCTTTGGTGTCGTACACTTCTGCGCTTTCGCGGATATCGCCGTCGAAGGTCAGAATGTTGATCATCGGCAGGGCGTGACGACGACCCACTTCATAGTCGTTGAAGTCGTGCGCCGGGGTGATTTTCACGCAGCCGGTGCCTTTTTCCATGTCGGCGTGTTCGTCGCCCACAATCGGAATACGGCGGTTTACCAGCGGCAGCACCACGAATTTGCCAATCAGATCTTTATAACGCGGATCTTCCGGGTTAACGGCCACGCCGGTATCGCCCAGCAGGGTTTCCGGACGGGTAGTCGCGACCACCAGGTAATCTTTACCGTCAGCGGTTTTTGCGCCGTCGGCCAGCGGATAGCGGATGTGCCACATGGAGCCTTTAGACTCGCGGTTTTCCACTTCCAGATCGGAAATCGCGGTGCGCAGTTTTGGATCCCAGTTAACCAGGCGCTTGCCGCGGTAAATCAGGTCTTCTTTGTACAGGCGGACGAAGACTTCTTTCACGGCGTTGGAAAGGCCTTCATCCATGGTGAAGCGCTCGCGCTCCCAGTCCACGGAGTTGCCGAGACGGCGCATCTGACGGGTAATGGTGCCGCCAGATTCCGCTTTCCACTGCCAGATTTTGTCGATGAACGCGTCGCGACCGTAGTCGTGGCGGGTTTTCCCTTCTTCAGCGGCAATTTTACGCTCAACCACCATCTGGGTCGCGATACCCGCGTGGTCAGTCCCCGCCTGCCACAGGGTGTTTTTGCCCTGCATGCGCTGGTAGCGGATCATGGTGTCCATGATGGTCTGCTGGAAAGCATGACCCATATGCAAACTGCCGGTGACGTTCGGCGGCGGGATCATGATGCAGAAGGACTCTTTGCTTTCGTCGCCGTTAGGCTTGAAATAGCCCTGCTGTTCCCAGTGCTCGTAAAGCGGCTGTTCGATATCGCGTGGGTTATATGTCTTTTCCATTATTTCCAGGTTGCCGTATTCAGGTTAAAACCAGCCAGGCGGTACGCTTTATAGCGTTCGCGCGCCAGTTGTTTCAAGGATTCTTCGTAAGGGACAAAGTCTACCACTTCTGTGAAAGCGGTGGCAAAATCTGCAAAATCTATCCGCAGGCTAATCAGAATGTCGCGCGCGCTGCTGTTGCGCTTTTGCGGCCAGGCAATTTCCACCGGCGCCCCGCCGCGTGGCCCTTCGCCTGACAGGTTATGCGGAACAAAGCTCTCCGGCGGGCGGGCCCACAGCGCTTCATCGAGACGAATCGCCTGCTGCTCATCTTCACAGGCTATCAACACGCGTTTGCCTGCGCGCCAACGTTCTGCGGCAATTTCACACACCAGCTGTTCGACGGCGCTGAGTCCATCCTGATGGGTGTCGTTGTCCAGAAGGTAGAACGTTGCATTCTTCATATATGGGGCTTCTTGTCGTGGATTTAAATGCAAAGCCGGGTGGCGCTTCGCTTACCCGGCCTACGGTTGAGTGGCGTGTAGGCCGGGTAAGGCGAAGCCGCCACCCGGCACTTTGTATCACTCGTCGCCGTTAAAACCCGCACGATTGAGCAGGAACTGCGACAGCAGCGCCACCGGACGACCGGTTGCGCCTTTGGCCTTACCGGAGCGCCATGCGGTGCCCGCGATATCCAGGTGCGCCCAGTTGTACTTGCGGGTGAAGCGCGCCAGGAAGCATCCCGCGGTGATCGCCCCGCCAGGACGTCCGCCAATGTTCGCCATATCCGCGAAGTTAGACTCCAGCTGCTCCTGATATTCATCACCCAGCGGCAGACGCCATGCGCGGTCACCGGCCTGCTCCGAGGCGCTAATCAGCTCGTGCGCCAGCGGATTATGGTTAGACATCAGGCCGGTAATGTGGTGGCCAAGGGCAATCACACAGGCGCCGGTCAGGGTGGCGACGTCAATGACCGCTTCTGGCTCGAAGCGCTCAACGTAGGTCAACACGTCACAGAGTACCAGACGGCCTTCGGCGTCGGTGTTCAGCACTTCTACCGTCTGGCCAGACATGGTGGTCAGGACGTCACCCGGGCGATACGCGCGACCGCCGGGCATGTTTTCGCAGCCCGCCAGGACGCCGATCACGTTGATCGGCAGCTGAAGCTCCGCGACCATGCGCATCACGCCGTAAACCGCCGCCGCGCCGCACATGTCGTATTTCATCTCATCCATGCCTTCGGCAGGCTTGATGGAGATACCGCCGGAATCGAAGGTCAGGCCTTTACCGACCAGCACGACAGGGCGCGCGTCTTCGGCCGGGTTGCCCTTGTACTCGATAACCGACATCAGGGATTCGTTCTGCGAGCCGTTACCCACCGCCAGGTAAGAGTGCATTCCCAGCTCTTTCATCTGCTGTTCGCCGATGACGCGGGTAATCACGTTTTTGCTGTAGGCGTCGGCCAGCTGGCGCGCCTGAGAGGCGAGGTAAGCGGCGTTACAGATGTTCGGCGGCATGTTGCCGAGATCTTTTGCCGCTTTAATACCGGCGGCAATCGCCAGACCGTGCTGAATGGCGCGCTCGCCGCTGGTCAGCTCGCGACGGGTTGGCACGTTAAAGACCATTTTACGCAGCGGACGACGCGGCTCGCTTTTATTGGTCTTCAGCTGATCGAAGCTGTACAGGCTCTCTTTTGCCGTTTCGACTGCCTGACGCACTTTCCAGTAGGTGTTACGCCCTTTAACGTGCAGCTCGGTCAGGAAGCAGACGGCTTCCATTGAACCGGTATCATTCAGCGTATTGATGGTTTTCTGAATCACCTGCTTGTACTGACGTTCATCCAGCTCGCGTTCTTTGCCGCAGCCAATCAGCAGAATGCGCTCTGACAGTACGTTCGGAACATGGTGCAGTAACAGCGTCTGCCCAGGTTTGCCTTCCAGTTCGCCACGGCGCAGCAGGGCGCTAATATAGCCGTCACTGATTTTATCGAGTTGTTCGGCGATCGGGGAGAGTCGGCGTGGTTCAAAGACGCCCACAACGATGCAGGCACTCCGCTGTTTCTCCGGGCTACCGCTTTTTACACTGAACTCCATGCACTACGCTCCTGAATCTTAAAGACAACGGCGGCGGCTACGGATAGAATTGAAACCTTTCGTAACTCATGTCCGCTGTTGTGGTGACTTCGTGTTAATCTTACGTTACTACGGTTTCGACACGTCAGAAAAAGTCCTGAAGCGTGAATCCGCTGGATGTTTTAATCTTAGCGATGATTTCGACGACTCAAGAGAATAAATGACGTTTAAGCCATGAAACAAGCGATTTTCCAGCAAAGAGACGGGTTTTTACGGGCGTATTTAAAGTGATAATCATAAGATATCTGGTGCGGGAGACGCTCAAAAGCCAACTGGCGATCCTCTTCATCCTGCTGCTGATTTTTTTCTGTCAGAAGCTGGTTAAGATCCTCGGTGCGGCCGTTGACGGCGAAATTCCAACAAATCTGGTGCTTTCCCTGCTTGGTTTAGGGATCCCGGAAATGGCGCAGCTTATCCTGCCGCTAAGTCTTTTCCTTGGCCTGCTCATGACGCTTGGGAAACTCTACACCGAGAGTGAAATCACGGTGATGCATGCCTGTGGCCTGAGCAAAGCGGTGCTGGTCAAAGCCGCCATGATACTGGCGCTGTTCACGGGTATCGTTGCGGCGGTGAATGTGATGTGGGCGGGTCCTCTGTCTTCTCGCCATCAGGACGAAGTGCTGGCCGAAGCGAAAGCCAACCCCGGCATGGCGGCATTAGCCCAGGGGCAGTTCCAGCAGGCAACCGACGGGAACTCCGTGCTGTTTATTGAGAGCGTTGACGGCAGCAAATTCAACGATGTCTTCCTGGCGCAGCTGCGTCCTAAAGGTAACGCGCGTCCTTCTGTGGTGGTTGCCGACTCCGGTCAGCTTGCTCAGCGCAAAGATGGTTCTCAGGTCGTGACGCTGAACAAAGGCACCCGTTTCGAAGGCACCGCGATGCTGCGTGACTTCCGCATTACGGATTTCCAGAACTATCAGGCCATTATCGGCCATCAGACCGTGGCGCTCGATCCAACGGATACCGAGCAAATGGACATGCGTACCCTCTGGAATACCGATACCAACCGAGCGCGTGCTGAGTTCCACTGGCGTATTACGCTTGTCTTCACCGTGTTTATGATGGCGCTGATAGTCGTTCCGCTGAGCGTTGTGAACCCGCGTCAGGGACGCGTGCTCTCTATGCTGCCAGCGATGCTGCTTTACCTGATCTATTTCCTGCTGCAAACCTCGATTCGTTCCAACGGCGCGAAGGGTAAGCTGGACCCTATGGTCTGGACATGGTTCGTTAACAGCCTGTACATCTTACTGGCGCTGGGGTTAAACCTGTGGGATACGGTGCCTGTGCGCCGCATACGTGCCCGATTCTCGCGTAAAGGAGCCATCTAATGCAGGCGTTTGGCGTTCTTGATCGCTATATCGGTAAAACCATTTTTACCACCATCATGATGACGTTGTTCATGCTGGTGTCCCTCTCCGGCATTATCAAATTTGTCGATCAGCTGAAAAAAGCCGGGCAGGGGAGCTATGACGCGCTGGGCGCGGGGATGTATACCCTGCTCAGCGTGCCGAAAGATGTGCAGATCTTCTTCCCGATGGCGGCCCTGCTGGGGGCGCTGCTGGGGCTGGGGATGTTGGCGCAGCGCAGTGAGCTGGTCGTTATGCAGGCTTCGGGTTTTACCCGTATGCAGGTCGCGCTGTCGGTAATGAAAACCGCCATCCCCCTGGTGCTGTTGACCATGGCGATTGGCGAGTGGGTCGCGCCGCAGGGCGAACAGATGGCGCGTAACTACCGTGCTCAGGCCATGTACGGCGGCTCACTGCTCTCGACTCAGCAAGGTTTATGGGCGAAAGACGGTAAAAACTTCGTCTACATCGAACGGGTGAAGGGGAATGATGAGCTGGGCGGAGTGAGCATCTACGCTTTCGATGACCAGCGCCGTCTGCAGTCCGTTCGCCACGCCTCTTCGGCGAAGTTTGACGCCGAACATAAGCAGTGGCGGTTGTCCCAGGTTGATGAATCTGACCTGACCGATCCGAAACAGATTACGGGTTCTCAGACGGTAACCGGTACGTGGAAAACCAACCTGACGCCCGATAAGCTCGGCGTGGTGGCGCTGGATCCTGACGCGCTCTCCATCAGCGGTTTACACAACTATGTGAAATACCTGAAGTCGAGCGGACAGGATGCGGGACGCTATCAGCTCAACATGTGGAGCAAAATCTTCCAGCCGATGTCCGTGGCGGTAATGATGCTGATGGCGCTGTCGTTTATCTTCGGTCCGTTGCGCAGCGTGCCGATGGGGGTCCGCGTCGTGACCGGCATCAGCTTCGGCTTTGTGTTCTACGTGCTCGATCAGATCTTCGGTCCGCTGACGCTGGTTTATGGCATTCCGCCGATTATCGGTGCGCTGCTGCCAAGCGCCAGCTTCCTCCTGATCAGTCTCTGGCTGCTGTTGAAACGCTCCTGATTGACCTCGCCTCGCTTCCGGTTACCCGGGAGCGAGGCTAATCTCCTGTTTCACGCCGCACTTTTTCTCACAACCTTCAACGTCCCGCCGCGAATTTGAGTATTATTGAGCGATAACGTCGTGAAGGGATCCTCTATGAAGCAAATTCGAATGCTTGCCCAGTATTACGTCGACCTGATGATGAAGCTTGGGCTGGTGCGTTTTTCCATGCTGCTTGCGCTGGCGCTGGTCGTTCTGGCCATTGTCGTGCAAATGGCGGTTACCATGGTTCTGCATGGTCAGGTCGAGAGTATCGACGTCATCCGCTCCATCTTCTTTGGCTTGCTTATTACTCCCTGGGCGGTCTATTTCCTTTCCGTGGTGGTTGAACAGTTGGAAGAGTCCCGTCAGCGTTTGTCTAAGCTGGTGGATAAGCTGGAAGAGATGCGCGAGCGCGACCTGAAGCTCAACGTCCAGCTCAAAGACAACATTGCGCAGCTGAATCAGGAGATTTCAGATCGTGAGAAAGCGGAGGCCGAGCGTCAGGCCACCCTGGAGCAGCTGAAAATCGAAATGAAAGAGCGCGAGGTCACGCAGATCCAGCTTGAGCAGCAATCTTCTTTCCTGCGATCGTTCCTGGATGCGTCGCCGGATCTGGTGTTCTACCGTAATGAAGATAAAGAGTTTTCCGGCTGTAACCGGGCGATGGAGTTGCTCACCGGAAAAAGCGAGAAGCAGCTGATACACCTGAAGCCGCAGGACGTTTACTCTGAAGAGGCGGCGGCCAAGGTCATGGAGACCGACGAAAAAGTCTTCCGTCATAACGTCTCGCTGACCTATGAACAGTGGCTGGATTACCCGGACGGGCGCAAAGCCTGCTTTGAGATCCGTAAGGTGCCCTACTATGACCGCGTGGGGAAACGCCACGGCCTGATGGGCTTTGGCCGCGATATTACCGAGCGTAAGCGCTACCAGGATGCCCTGGAGCGCGCCAGCCGCGACAAGACCACCTTTATCTCCACCATCAGCCACGAGCTGCGTACGCCGCTTAACGGCATCGTCGGGTTGAGCCGTATTCTGCTGGATACCGACCTGACCGCAGAGCAGGAAAAATACCTCAAGACTATCCATGTTTCAGCGGTCACGCTGGGTAATATCTTCAACGATATTATTGATATGGATAAGATGG
Source organism: Enterobacter sp. FB (assembly GCF_000805795.1). NCBI lineage: Bacteria > Pseudomonadati > Pseudomonadota > Gammaproteobacteria > Enterobacterales > Enterobacteriaceae > Enterobacter > Enterobacter sp. FB. Next base: position 81,750 of record NZ_JSZC01000006.1, read on the forward strand.
AGCGCCGTAAAGTTCAGCTTGATAACCAGCCTGTGGATTTCACCAGCTTCCTTGCCGATCTGGAAAACCTGTCTGGCCTGCAGGCGCAGCAGAAGGGACTGAGCTTTGTCATGGAGCCAACCCTGCCGCTGCCGCATAAAGTGGTGACGGACGGCACGCGACTGCGCCAGATCCTGTGGAACCTGATCAGCAACGCGGTGAAATTTACCCAGAAAGGAAAGGTGGCGGTGCGTATCCGCTATGACGAAGGTGACATGCTGCACTTCGAGGTGGAAGACTCCGGGATGGGTATTCCGCTGGAGGAGCAGGACAAAATCTTCGCCATGTACTATCAGGTGAAGGACAGCAACGGTGGGAAACCGGCCACCGGTACGGGCATTGGCCTGGCGGTCTCTAAACGTCTGGCGAAGAGTATGGGCGGCGATATCACCGTTGCCAGCCAGCCGGGCAAAGGGTCAACCTTCACGCTGACGGTCCATGCCCCTGCGGTGGCGGAAGAGGTAGAGGATACCTTTGAAAATGACGATATGCCGCTGCCTGCCCTGCACGTCCTGCTGGTGGAAGATATTGAGCTGAACGTAATTGTGGCGCGCTCTGTACTGGAAAAACTGGGCAACAGCGTGGATGTCGCGATGACCGGTAAAGCCGCGCTGGAGATGTTTAAACCCGGCGAATACGATCTTGTTCTGCTGGATATTCAATTACCGGATATGACCGGGCTGGATATCTCGCGCGAGTTGACGCGTCAGTACGCGGCCGACGAACTGCCGCCGCTGGTTGCCCTGACGGCGAACGTGCTGAAAGATAAAAAAGAGTATCTCGACGCCGGTATGGACGATGTACTCAGCAAGCCGCTGGCGGTGCCTGCTCTGACCGCTATGATCAAAAAGTTCTGGGATACCCATGATGAAGAGGAGAGCACCATGACGTCTGTTGATAGCGCAAAAGCCCAAACGATACTCGATACCGCGATGCTGGAGCAGTACATCGATCTGGTGGGGCCGAAACTGATTACCGACGGTCTGGCGGTGTTCGAAAAAATGATGCCGGGCTATCTGAGCGTGCTGGAATCCAACCTGACGGCCCGTGACCAGAAGGGTATCGTGGAAGAAGGACATAAAATCAAAGGTGCCGCCGGCTCGGTTGGCTTACGCCATCTGCAGCAGTTGGGGCAACAGATTCAGTCGCCTGATTTACCTGCATGGGAAGATAACGTGGGTGATTGGGTTGAAGAGATGAAACAGGAATGGCAAAACGATGTGGCGGTGCTAAAAGCCTGGGTTGACGCCAGAAAAAAATGACCCCGGATTAACCGGGGTGCGCGAATACTGCGCCAACACCAGGGAAATCGTGGCTGCGCCTGTTTTTAAACGTTATTTTTGAAAGGGCGCTGCCTGAAAAATTTAGGCCGCACGCAGATAAGATAGCAAATCTTAAATGGTTTGTTACATGAATCAGTGAAATGTGTGAAGCATAGCGTTTTAATCAAAATTATTAATGTGCTTCAGCAAGTTGCAGAAAAGGATTGTCATGATGAAAAAGATTGGTGTCGTGCTAAGCGGATGCGGTGTTTACGATGGCTCTGAGATACATGAAGCCGTCATCACGCTGCTGGCCCTGGCTAAGCAGGGAGCCGAGGTGATTTGTTTTGCACCGGACAAAAATCAGGCGGATGTGATTAACCATCTGACCGGTGAGCCGATGGCGGAAACCCGTAACGTGCTGATTGAAGCCGCGCGCATTGCGCGAGGTGTCATTCATCCTCTTATTCAGGCAGACCCTGCAGAGCTTGATGCGCTCATTGTGCCAGGTGGGTTTGGCGCAGCCAAAAATCTCAGTACCTTTGCCGCGCAGGGCGCGGAGTGTCAGATCGATCCTCATCTCAAAGCGCTGTCGCAGGCCATGCATGCGGCAGGAAAACCGCTGGGCTTTATCTGTATAGCACCGGCGATGTTGCCTAAAATTTTTGATTTCCCGCTGCGCCTGACCATCGGGACGGATATTGATACCGCAGAGATTGTCGAAGAAATGGGGGGCGAACACGTTCCGTGCCCGGTGGATGACATTGTGGTTGATGAAGATAACAAGATTGTCACCACGCCTGCGTATATGCTGGCGAAGAATATCGCGGAAGCCGCCGTGGGCATTGAAAAACTGGTCGCCCGCGTGCTGGTGCTGACGGAATGAGGCGTCCGTTTTCCGCAGGCGCATGGGTGAAACGCCTTCTTCTACGCATCGTTCTCGTCATGGCGGTGTTCTGGGGAGGCGGGCTGGCCGTGTTCAGCATTATGCCGGTCCCGTTCTCTGCCGTGATGGTTGAGCGTCAGCTCGGCGCGTGGCTCAGCGGCGATTTCGGCTATGTTGCCCATTCTGACTGGGTAAGCATGGACGAGATCTCTCCGTTCATGGGGCTGGCGGTCATCGCAGCGGAGGATCAGAAATTCCCGGAGCACTGGGGGTTCGACGTTGCGGCCATTGAGAAGGCGCTGGCGCATAATGAACGCCATGAAAACCGCGTGCGCGGCGCGTCAACGTTGTCGCAGCAGACGGCCAAAAATCTGTTTCTGTGGGACGGCCGCAGCTGGGTGCGAAAGGGGCTGGAAGCGGGGCTCACCCTGGGCATGGAAACGGTCTGGAGCAAAAAGCGCATTCTGACCGTGTATCTCAACGTTGCCGAGTTTGGCGACGGGGTATTTGGTGTCGAAGCTGCATCACAACGCTATTTTAATAAACCCGCCAGCAAGCTGAGCATGTCTGAGGCGGCGCTGCTCGCGGCTGTTCTGCCTAATCCCATCCGTTTTAAAGCCAGTGCCCCCTCAGGGTACGTGCGAAGCCGTCAGGCGTGGATTATGCGCCAGATGCGTCAGTTGGGAGGAGAAGGGTTTATGGAGAGCAACAAACTTATGTAGGGCGGGTAAGCGCAGTGTATGACCGGATACATAGGTGACAGATCAGACCGGGAACATAGGTAACACTTTTAGTCTATCCGCACCACACTCTGGGTTTTTCGGTCGTAGTACGCAAGCGTTATTCCGTTGAAGATGATGGCCTCCAGGCCATCATCTTGTTCTTCCAGCATGATGTACTCATCAGTCAGCGCTTCACTCAGGAACACCGTCCCCTTTTTCCCCATATAGAGTGTCCCCCTCGATTTCACCCTGTAGACCGTTCCTCCTGACGGATAGGCATAGTCAGGAACACGGCCATCCCACTGGCGCTTCGAGGGGTGCCACACCGTTCCGGGCGTTGCACCCGCCAGGGCTTCATGCGGTCTTTCGTAGTTAAATTCTTCCCGGTAGTCACTGAACCACCGCTGTTGTTCTTCCATCGTCATGAAGGTGTTCCCCTGCGCCAGCGCACTTTTCAGGGAACGGTGCATGCGTTCGTGCCGCCCGTTCTCTTCGGGATGGCCCCGCCGGATACGCTCCGGTCTGACGCCCAGCTTTATCAGCCAGACGGCAAGGCGACTTAACCCGGCGATACCCGTCCCTGCGAAGGGCTGACCATTATCGGTTCTCAGAACGTCCGGCAGACCGTACTCCAGGAACGCCTCCGTCAGACAGTGCCTGACGAAGGGCTCGCTCTCACGGTCTGTTCCACGGCAGCTCAGCAGATACCGGCTGTGGTTGTCGGTCAGGGTAAAGGGATGACAGTACTCTCTGCTCAGCAGCCTGAACTTGCCTTTAAAATCAGCGCTCCAGACCTGATTGTTTTCACTGATGCTGGTCAGGGGCTGGCGATTCCCCGGCGTTCTGCGCTTTCTCTTTCTGTCAGGTACCAGGCCTTCGCGCTTGAGGATATCGCCGACAGTGCTGGCAGCAGGAACGGTAAAATCGACGTGATGATTGAGGAGCCACATCCGCAGTTTTTTCGGGCCCCAGTCAGGGTGTTTCTGACGCAGGGCAGTCAGGTGCCCGACGACCTCATCAGGAACCGTCCGGGAGTGAGAGCATGGTGCGCGCGACCGGTCAGAGAGAGAGGACAGGTCAGAAGGGTCAAAACGCTGAAGCCATTTGTAGCCGGTTTTGCGGCTGATACCAAAAAGACGGCAAAGAGCGGAGAAGGAGTCCGTACCTGCATGGCAGGCACGGATAAAATCAAGGCGTTGCATAGGTCGGGTCTCAGTCCAGGGCATAGCGAGTCTCCTCTTCTATGCCAGTTATAACTGTTACCCATGTATCCGGTCTAAAGTGTTACCCATGTTTCCGGTTCATACCGCAGCGCCACCCGCCTGAAGGGCAGAGACCTTAATCTTCGTCGAACCCTGCGTTAAACAGCGCAATCACCGCCGCCAGCGCTTCCTCTTCCTGGGGGCCGGTGGCTTCGACTTCAATCTGACGCCCTTTGGCGGAATCCAGCATCAGCAGCGCAATGACGCTGTTCGCCTCCGCTTCGGTACCTTCGTCATTCCGCAGCAGAACTTCTGCATCGAAACCCTGCATCAGCTCAAACAGCTTCATCGCCGGGCGCGCATGCATGCCCAGCTTATTGGTGATCTCAACGGTCTGTTTTACGGTCATGTTTTACGTTTTTCCAGCGTGCGATGACGGGACTGAACGTTCTTCCCGCGCGAGCGGAAATAGTCGGCCAGCTGTTCGGCGATATAAACCGAACGATGTTTACCGCCGGTACAGCCAATCGCTACCGTCAGATAGCTACGATTGTTTGTCTCCAGCATAGGTAACCATAGCTCAAGGTAGCTTCGCGTCTGGTAGATAAAATTGTGAACTTCTGTGTGCCTGTCGAGGAAGGCCGCGACGGGTTTATCCAGACCGGTCATAGGACGCAGTTTCGGATCCCAGTGTGGGTTCGGCAGGAAGCGTACGTCGAAAACATAATCCGCATCAATCGGGATACCGTGCTTGAAGCCAAAGGATTCGAACACCATCGTCAGTTCGCGTTCGCGTTTTCCCAGCAAGCGGGTACGCAGCATTTCCGCCAGCTCGTGAACGGACATCTCAGAGGTATCGACAATCAGGTCGGCACGAGAACGCAGCGGCTCCAGCAGATCGCTCTCTTCATCGATTGCGCTCTCCAGGGAGAGGTTCTTACTGGAAAGCGGGTGCAAACGACGGGTGTCGCTGTAGCGGCGGATAAGAGTATTCCGGTCTGCATCGAGGAACAGCAGCTGAGGCGAGAACGTATCAGGCAGGTTGCTCATTGCCTGCTCGAAGATCTCTGGCGATTCCGGCATGTTACGAACGTCGATACTGACGGCGGCCGAGGTCTGTCTCTCCGCAAGCGTACGGGCCAGGTCGGGCAACAACACGACCGGAAGGTTATCGACGCAGTAAAAACCCATGTCTTCCAGCGCGCGCAGAGCCACGGATTTCCCCGACCCTGAACGACCGCTGACAATCATCAGCACCATGTTCCGTTTCTCCTCAGGACAACAGATGTGAAGGCCATCTCCTGGTTATGCATCATCCTGATTGCCTTCTGCTTCGGTGATAATTTGATAAAGCTCTTCATCACTTTGAGCCGAGCGCAGTCGACGGCAAATGGTTTTATCAGCCAGACGTTTGGCGACCAGCGACAGCGTATGCAGATGGGTTTTCGTCTGGTCAGCAGGCACCAGCAGCGCGAAGAGGAGATCGACGGGCTGGTTATCAATGGCATCAAAGGCGATCGGTGTTTCAAGCTGCACAAACACACCGACGGCACGCAGGGTATCCTCTTCCAGCTTGCCGTGCGGGATTGCGATGCCGTTGCCGATACCGGTACTGCCCATCTTTTCGCGGGTCAGAATCGCTTCGAACACCACCTGCGGCGGCAGGCCCAGCTGTTTTGCGGCCAGTTCACTGATGATTTCCAGCGCACGTTTTTTGCTCTGGCAGTGAACCGCACTGCGGGTACATTCCTGGTTAAGGACATTGCTCAGTTGAAGAGCGGAATCGTTGTTCATCATAATTTCACCTAAGCGCTAACTGTACAAATGGCCTGTTGTGTTTCACAACAGGCCGTCCTGCACCCGTTAACTGCCCGGACAATTAGTGTTGTTTCAGTTTATCTTTATGTTTATTGAGCTGTCGCGCAAGCTTATCAATCAAGCCGTCGATAGCAGCGTACATGTCTTGCCCTTCCGCACTGGCATGCAGTTCCCCCCCGTTAACATGCAGGGTGGCATCCGAGATATGAGTCACTTTCTCCACTTTCAACACAATGTAGACCTGATTGATCCTTTCGAAATACTGCTCGAGTTTTGCAAACTTCGCGTTCACAAAGTCGCGTAAAGCCTCAGTAATTTCGACGTTTTGTCCAGTGATGTTGAGCTGCATAGTGTCTTCCTTATCGGTTGTGTCAGACCAGCTGTTTACGCTGGTTGGACGGCGGAATGGATAAAGACTCTCGATACTTCGCAACAGTACGACGTGCCACCATAATACCCTGATCGGACAGCATGGTGGTTAACTTACTGTCGCTTAGTGGCTTCGCGGGATTCTCCGCGGCGATCAACTTCTTCACCAGAGCACGAATGGCCGTTGACGACGCTTCGCCGCCGCCCTCGGTATTCACATGGCTGGAGAAGAAATACTTAAGCTCAAAAATACCGCGTGGACTGTGCAGATACTTCTGCGTGGTGACACGGGAAATGGTTGATTCATGCATCTCGACGGCCTGGGCGATATCCGCCAGCACCATCGGTTTCATATACTCTTCGCCCTGCTCAAAGAAAGCCTGCTGCTGTTCGACAATACAGCGGCTGACGCGTAGCAGCGTATCATTTCGGCTCTCCAGACTTTTGATCAGCCATCGCGCTTCCTGCAAATTGCTACGAATATATTGGTTGTCGGCGTCGTTACGCACGCTGGTGCACATGGAGGCATACTGCTGGTTGATTTGCAGGCGGGGGATGCTGTCTGAATTCAGTTCAACGACCCAGCGGCCGTTGTGTTTTCTGACCAGTACATCCGGGATCACGTACTCGGGCTCGCTGGTCTGGATCGACTGACCGGGGCGCGGATCGAGCGACTGGATCAGATTCACCGCTTCTTTCAGCACCTCTTCCTTCAGGCGCGTGACGCGCATCAGGGTGCGGAAATCGTGGTTCGCCAGCAGATCCAGATGATCGCTGATGATCGCGCGCGCCTCCTCGAGCCATGGCGTCTCTTTACTGAACTGAGAAAGCTGAATCAGCAGGCAGTCGCGCAGATCTTTTGCGGCTACGCCTACCGGATCGAAACGCTGGATGCGCTTCAGAACGGCTTCGACTTCCTCAAGCTCAATCTCGTCGTCGCCCATGCTTTCCAGTATATCGTCGAGGGTGACGGTCAAATAGCCGGTGTCGTCAACGGCATCGACAATCGACGTGGCAATCGCGCGGTCGGTATCGGAGAAGGGGGTGAGTTCCACCTGCCACATCAGGTAATCCTGCAGCGACTGGGTGGTTTCGCCCTGATAGACCGGTAGCTCATCGTCCTGGTAGTCTGCACGCGTACCGGAAGGGGTTCCGGCGGTGTAGATTTCATCCCAGCTGGCATCAAGCGGAAGCTCGTCGGGCATCTCTTTTTGTTCGAGTGCATCCGCGGTATCGAGCGCTTCAGTATCCTGCGATTGCTGGGTATCTACCTCGTCATGAAGATCGGTTTGTTCCAGCAGGGGGTTACTGTCCAGCGCCTGCTGGAGCTCCTGCTGAAGTTCTAACGTGGACAGTTGCAACAGGCGAATTGCCTGCTGTAGCTGCGGCGTCATCGCCAGTTGTTGGCTGAGCCTTAATTGCAAACCTTGCTTCATGTTCAGAGCATTTTTCTCCGGTTCGGCGTTACGTTACCTCTACCCTATCAGAGTCTGAAGTCTTCCCCAAGATAGACGCGCTTAACATGATCGTCTTCGAGGATCTGCTGTGGCGTACCGTGGGCGATCAGATTGCCCTGGCTGACAATATAGGCGCGTTCACACACGGCCAGCGTTTCACGCACGTTGTGGTCGGTGATCAGTACGCCAAGCCCGCTGTCGCGCAGGTGCTCAATGATACGTTTAATGTCGATAACGGAGATGGGGTCAACGCCCGCAAACGGTTCATCCAGAAGGATAAATTTCGGGTTTGCGGCCAGCGCACGCGCAATCTCAACGCGACGGCGTTCGCCCCCGGAGAGTGCCTGACCGAGGCTGTCGCGCAGATGCTCAATGTGGAACTCTTCCATCAGCTCGTTGGCACGATCCTGACGCTGTTCGTTGGTCAGGTCGTTACGAATTTGCAGGACCGCCATCAGGTTGTCGTAAACGCTGAGACGACGGAAAATGGAGGCTTCCTGCGGCAGATAGCCGATCCCGCGACGCGCGCGCGCGTGCAGCGGCAGAAGACTGATGTCTTCATCGTCAATGATAATGTTGCCGGCATCGCGCGGCACAATACCCACCACCATGTAGAAGGTTGTCGTTTTACCCGCACCGTTCGGGCCAAGCAGCCCCACGATTTCGCCGGAGTTGACGGTCAGACTGACATCTTCTACGACACGGCGGCCCTTATAGGCCTTCGCGAGGTTTTTTGCAGTTAATGTTGCCATAACGAATTAGTTACTCTTCTTCTGTGCCGGGGCCTGGCCCTTGCCTTTGTCCTGCAGCTGCGACGGAACCAGTACGGTGGTCACGCGTTTGCCTTTCTCGCTGGAGGCCTGCATTTTTTGCTCTTTAACCAGATAGGTAATCTGGTCGCCGGTAATGTTGCTGTCCAGCTGTTCCAGATACGCATTCCCGGTCAGGATGACCAGATCCTTCGCCAGCTCATAGTGCATGTGCGTAGCGCGGCCTTTCACCGGCTTGCCGTTGTCCTGCATTTGATAGAAGGTTGCCGGGTTGCCGTAACCATCAATAATCTCTTTGCCCTGCTCGCCACCCGGACGGGTCACGACCACTTTGTCGGCGTTGATTTTGATGGTGCCCTGGGTCATGACGACGTTACCCGTGAAGGTGACGACGTTACCCTGCATATCGAGAGACTGGGTGTCGGACTCAATATGGATCGGCTGGTCGGTATCGCCCGTTACAGCAAGCGCGGGGAGACTGGCCGCCAGCATCGCGCTGGCGATAATTACTTTAAGGCTGAGTTTGTTTGTTTTGAATTTCATAGGAGGTTCTAACCTTTTCAATCAGCTCGGCGTTCTTGCTGCGTAAGTTCCCGCGCATTCTTAAACCGCTGGAATTAAATGTTGTGCCATACAGTGTGACCAGATCCTGCGACGTCACGTCCTGGGTTACCAGGTTGATCTGGGCATTATCCGTCGTAATTTTTCGCAGTTGCGAGTCAGCGGTCAGGGCGTTGACTTCAACGTGGCCATACAGATAAAGCATACGGTCATTTGTCAGTTTGGCCCGATCTGACTTAATTGACCACGTCGGCACTTTGTCTTTATCAAATGTGGTCATCACAGGTTGGGTAAACCATGAAACGCCATCATCGGAAAAATATTCAACATGCTGGGCAATCAGGCGATAGTTCAGCGCGCCTTCCGGGCTGTAGACCACGGTGTCGCTGTGATCGCTTTTATAGGTTGGATCGGTATTGTTGATCACTTCCGTTTGCGTATCGTCGCGATCGGCAAGGTTCACGCCAATCAATACCAGTGCGACAAGCGAAAGCAAAATGATAATCCAACGTCTGGTTTTACTCATATCGATTGCCCTTTGGCCTCATCAAGCTTGCCCTGCGCCAGCAGAAGCAGATCGCAGACTTCACGGACAGCGCCGCGGCCACCGTTGATGTGGGTAACGTAGTCGGCGCGCGGGATCAGCAGCGGATGCGCATCGGCAACGGCGATGCTCAGCCCAACTTCAGCCATCACCGGCCAGTCAATCAGGTCGTCCCCGACGTAGGCCACGTTTTCCGGTGCGATAGCCAGTTTACCCAGTAAATCATTGAACGCCGCCATCTTATCGGATTGACCCTGATACAGATGGGTAATACCTAAAGTTTCACAGCGGTCTTCTACCAGTTTAGCGTTTCGTCCGGTGATGATCGCCACCTCAATCCCCGAGGTGAGCGCACAGCGGATACCGTAGCCGTCGCGAACGTTAAACGCCTTCAGCTCTTCACCATTATTGCCCATGTAAATCAGGCCGTCGGAGAGAACCCCATCCACATCGAGGATGAGCAGACGAATGTTTTCCGCCTTTGCCATCATCTGGGTACTGACCGGACCATAACAGGTTGCAAGGGATGCACCCGCATTACTCATTGTCTTATCCTTCATTACACTACGCCTGCGCGCAGCAGATCATGCATATGTACCACACCCAGCAACTGGTCGCCATCGGCAACCATAACGGAGGTGATATGGCGGGACTGCATCAGGTTCAGCACATCCACGGCCAGCGTACCCGGACGCACGCGGATACCGCCCGGCGTCATCACGTCGGCAATGCCGAGCGTGCGGACATCGACACCCATGTCGAACACGCGACGCAGGTCGCCATCGGTGAAGATCCCCTGAATTTTCATCAGACCGTCGCACACGACCGTCATCCCCAAATTCTTACGGGTGATTTCCAGCAGCGCATCACGCAGGGAGGCTTCTTTACTGACGTGAGGGATCTCATCCCCGGTGTGCATAATATCGTTTACCCGCAGCAGGAGCTTGCGCCCCAGCGCGCCGCCCGGGTGGGAAAGCGCGAAATCTTCCGGCGTAAAGCCACGGGCTTCAAGCAGCGCCACGGCAAGCGCATCGCCCATGACCAGTGCAGCGGTGGTGCTGGAGGTCGGCGCCAGACCGAGCGGACAGGCCTCCTTAGGAACCTTCACGCACAGGTGAATATCGGCTGCACGCGCCATGCTGCTTTCCGGACGGCTGGTCATGCAAATCAGCGGCACCTGCAGTCGCTTCAGAACCGGGATGAGCGCCAGGATTTCATTGGACTCACCGGAGTTGGAGAGCGCGATGACGATATCCTGCGGCGTGATCATACCCAGGTCCCCGTGCGCGGCTTCCCCCGGGTGGACAAAGAAGGACGAGGTGCCGGTACTGGCAAAGGTTGCCGCCATTTTGCGTCCAATGTGGCCGGACTTGCCCATCCCCATCACCACGACTTTGCCGGCGCAGTAGAATATCTTCTCACATGCCAGACTAAAATCCTGATTAATGTACTGATCTAACTGCGCCAGACCTTCACGTTCAATCTCCAGAACGTCTTTGCCTGCTTTCTGAAAGTCAAAACCCGGCTGCAATTCTATTTGCGACATAATGCGTTTCCGTTTACCCAGAGAGAAGAGGCGAGAGCCAGTACAGCATCGCCATCCATACGATAAATCCACCCGTCAGCAGCGCGCCTGCGCCTTTGCCGATCTGTCGTTGCCGCCGCCAGCAGAGCAGGGCAAAAATCACGCTGACCAGCAACATCACGCCGTAATCACGTGAGAACGCCAGAGGATTAAAGGGCCCTGGCGAAATCAGGGCCGGCAGTCCCATCACAATGGCGATATTAAAAATGTTAGAACCGATGATATTACCAATGGCAATGTCATCCTCACCTTTACGTGCACCCGCAATGGCGGTGGCCAGCTCCGGCAGGCTGGTGCCGATGGCAATCACCGTCAGGCCTATAGTCAGCTCGCTGATGGCAAAATAGTTCGCCAGCACCGTCGCGTTATCCACGACCATGCGCGTTGCCATCGGCATGATGATCAGCGCGACGCCCAGCCAGAGCAGGGCAACAGGCAGCGTGCCTTCTCGCGGAAGCTCGGCGACCTGCTCGCGCGTGAGGCTATCCTGACCCTGCTTTTCAGCCAGACGGGCGATCTTAACACTATACAGCAGCCAAATAACGGCCAGCGCCAGCAGGAAAATGCCGTCGCTGTAGCTCAGTACGCCATCGTAAAATACGCACCCTGCCAGCAGGCTTACGAGTAACATTAGCGGCAATTCACGGCGCAGAACATCAGAATGCACGCGAAAAGGATGGAGCAGCGCGGCCAGGCCTAAAATCAATAAAATATTGACGATGTTAGAGCCAATGGCGGTGCCGACTGCCAAGTCTACCTGACCATGCAGCGAGGCGGAGACAGAGACGATGATTTCAGGAAGCGACGTTCCTACGCTGACCACGGTCATGCCGATGACAACAGGCGGTACGCCACTCAGGCGACACAGGATAGATGCAGCAAACACTAAACGGTCAGCACTGTAGACCACCAACAGTAAACCAATTATTAACAGTGCTGTTGCTAAAAGCATCAAAAGTCCTTTCTTCAGGTATACTCGTCGGTCCATTGCTCGGGAATGGCTGGACTGCATACAGTCTGAGGCGTAACGAATTCCTAATTTTGACTTTATGCGCCGGAAAAGTAAAACAAATGCCAGCTTTCGCTAACCTCTACGGTTATTATTCTGCAAAAATGCGGAGTTTAGGGCTGATTCAGGCTACATGCCTTAACGTGAGCAGGATAAGAAAGGAACCATAAATGAGCCAAACCATGGCGAATTTAGTCGATGTCCGCGGTGTGAGTTTTTCTCGCGCCAACAGATTGATATTTGATGATATTTCGTTGACCGTGCCGCGTGGCAAAATTACTGCCATCATGGGGCCGTCCGGGATCGGTAAAACGACCCTGCTCCGCCTTATCGGTGGGCAGATCCCACCGGATAGCGGTGAAATCCTCTTTGATGGCGAAAACATCCCGGAGATGTCGCGCTCGCGCCTGTATACTGTTCGCAAACGCATGAGCATGCTCTTTCAGTCGGGGGCTTTGTTCACCGACATGAACGTCTTTGATAACGTTGCCTATCCGCTGCGCGAGCATACCAGCCTGCCGCCTGCGCTGCTGAAAAGCACGGTGATGATGAAGCTAGAAGCCGTCGGGCTGCGGGGCGCCGCGAAGCTGATGCCTTCGGAGCTGTCCGGCGGGATGGCGCGTCGTGCCGCGCTGGCGCGAGCCATCGCATTAGAACCTGATTTAATCATGTTCGACGAACCGTTTGTCGGGCAGGATCCCATCACGATGGGCGTGCTGGTGAAGCTCATCTCTGAGCTGAACAGCGCGCTTGGCGTCACCTGCATTGTGGTGTCTCACGATGTACCTGAAGTGTTGAGCATTGCCGATTACGCCTACATCGTAGCGGACAAAAAGATCGTCGCACACGGTAGCGCCCAGGCGCTGCAGGAAAATTGCGATCCGCGCGTGCGGCAGTTCCTCGACGGTATTGCCGATGGCCCTGTGCCGTTCCGCTACCCGGCGGGCGACTATCGTGACGATTTACTGGGAATAGGGAGTTAAGCCACTCATGCTGTTAAATGCGTTGGCCGCTCTCGGACACCGTGGCATAAAAACCATCAGGACGTTCGGGCGTGCCGGATTGATGTTATTCAACGCGCTGGTCGGCAAGCCGGAATTCCGCAAGCACGCGCCGCTATTGGTGCGTCAGCTTTATAACGTCGGCGTGCTGTCGATGCTCATCATCATTGTCTCCGGTCTGTTTATCGGTATGGTGCTGGGTCTGCAGGGCTACCTGGTGCTGACAACCTACAGTGCGGAAACCAGCCTCGGGATGCTGGTGGCGCTCTCGCTGCTGCGTGAACTGGGGCCCGTTGTGGCGGCGCTGCTTTTCGCCGGGCGCGCGGGGTCGGCCTTAACGGCTGAAATTGGCCTGATGCGCGCGACCGAGCAGCTCTCCAGCATGGAGATGATGGCGGTCGATCCGCTGCGTCGCGTGATCTCGCCGCGTTTCTGGGCCGGGGTCATCTCTTTACCGCTGCTGACGATTCTGTTTGTCGCCGTGGGGATCTGGGGCGGTTCGCTGGTTGGAGTGCACTGGAAAGGCATTGATGCCGGTTTCTTCTGGTCTGCCATGCAGGACGCCATTGATCTGCGAATGGATCTGATTAACTGCCTGATTAAGAGCGTGGTATTTGCCATTACGGTCACCTGGATTGCATTGTTCAATGGTTACGATGCCATCCCGACGTCGGCGGGCATTAGCCGCGCAACTACACGTACAGTCGTTCATTCGTCGCTGGCCGTACTGGGTCTGGATTTTGTGCTCACCGCACTGATGTTTGGGAATTGAGTTCATGCAAACGAGAAAAAATGAAATTTGGGTCGGTGTATTCCTGCTGCTGGCGCTGCTGGCCGCGCTGTTTATCTGCCTGAGAGCGGCGGATATCACGTCTGTGCGCACCGAGCCGACGTATCGCATCTATGCCACCTTCGATAACATCGGCGGGCTGAAGGCGCGTTCACCGGTCCGTATTGGCGGCGTGGTGATCGGACGCGTATCTGACATTACGCTGGATGAGAAGACCTATCTGCCACGTGTCGCGATGGATATCGAAGAGCGTTACAACCACATTCCGGACACCAGCTCCCTTTCTATCCGGACTTCCGGTCTGCTGGGCGAACAATATCTGGCGCTTAACGTCGGTTTTGAAGACCCCGAGCTGGGAACGACTATCCTTAAGGACGGGAGCGTGATCCAGGACACCAAGTCCGCCATGGTGCTGGAAGATATGATTGGTCAGTTCCTTTACAACAGTAAAGGGGATGATAAAAAGTCTGACAATGCCCCTGCGCAGAGTGAAGACCATACCAATGCTGCGCCGACCCCAGGTGCTGCGAATTAATATCAGGAGAAGTCATTCATGTTTAAACGACTGTTAATGGTTGCCATGCTGGTTATTGCCCCTCTCACCGCGGTGCACGCGGCGGATCAGAGTAACCCGTACAAACTGATGGACGAAGCCGCGAAGAAAACCTTCGATCGTCTTAAAAACGAGCAGCCTAAGATTCGTGCTAATCCTGATTACCTGCGTGACGTGGTTGACCAGGAGCTGCTGCCGTACGTGCAGATCAAATATGCGGGAGCCCTGGTGCTGGGCCGCTATTACAAAGACGCAACCCCGGCTCAGCGTGATGCCTATTTTGCCGCTTTCCGTGAATACCTGAAGCAGGCGTATGGTCAGGCGCTGGCGATGTACCACGGTCAGACCTATCAGATCGCCCCGGAGCAGCCGCTGGGTGATGCGACCATCGTCCCTATTCGCGTAACGATCAACGATCCTAACGGTCGTCCGCCGGTGCGTCTGGATTTCCAGTGGCGTAAAAACAGCCAGACCGGCCACTGGCAGGCGTATGACATGATCGCCGAAGGCGTAAGCATGATCACCACCAAACAGAACGAGTGGAGCGACCTGCTGCGCACCAAGGGGATTGATGGCCTGACCGCGCAGCTGCAGTCCATCGCTCGTCAGAAAATTAGTCTGGACGAGAAGAAGTAATGTCACAGCAACTCAGCTGGTCGCGTGAAGGCGAGACATTAAAGCTGTCCGGTGAGCTGGATCAGGATCTGCTGAACCCCTTATGGGATAAACGCCATGAGGCCATGCAGGGCGTGACGGTTATTGACTTAACCGACGTCACGCGGGTAGATACGGCAGGCGTTGCGCTGCTTGCCCATCTGGTTGCGGTAGGGAAAAAGCAGGGGGCGAGCGTCACGCTTCGCGGCGCGAGCGAGAATGTCGTGACTCTGGCGCAGCTCTACAATCTGCCTCAGGACGTACTGCCTCGTTAATATTTTCAGTGCGTTACTTCCGAAAGCCCTGACAGTTTCATCGTCGGGGCTTTTTGCTTGTTTAAGACGACGCCACTTTGCTCTAAGATGTTGGGCTTGTTTTCACTATCAGATGATTAAGAGCCCATGGAAAATCATGAAATCCAGACAGTGCTGATGAATGCACTCTCCCTTCAGGAAGCCCACGTCACAGGCGATGGCAGTCACTTCCAGGTTATTGCTGTGGGTGAGATGTTCGACGGTATGAGCCGTGTGAAGAAACAGCAGGCTGTGTACGCGCCGCTGATGGAATATATTGCGGATAACCGCATCCACGCCCTGTCGATTAAAGCGTTCACCCCGCAAGAGTGGGCACGCGATCGCAAACTAAACGGTTTTTGAGCTGAGGGCGACAGGCCCGCAGCACGGTTGAATTTATAAGAGAGCACACCATGGATAAATTTCGTGTACAGGGGCCAACGCGTCTCCAGGGCGAAGTCACAATTTCTGGCGCGAAAAACGCCGCGCTGCCCATCCTCTTTGCTGCACTGCTCGCGGAAGAGCCGGTAGAGATTCAGAACGTACCGAAGCTGAAAGATATCGACACCACCATGAAGCTGCTCACCCAGTTGGGCACGAAAGTCGAGCGTAACGGTTCCGTCTGGATCGACGCCAGCAAGGTGAATAACTTCTCTGCCCCTTACGATCTGGTGAAAACCATGCGTGCTTCCATCTGGGCGCTTGGCCCGCTGGTGGCGCGTTTCGGTCAGGGTCAGGTTTCGCTGCCGGGCGGTTGCGCTATCGGTGCGCGTCCGGTTGACCTGCACATCTTTGGCCTGGAAAAACTGGGCGCAGAGATCAAGCTGGAAGAAGGCTACGTTAAAGCGTCCGTCAATGGTCGTCTGAAAGGCGCGCACATTGTTATGGACAAAGTGAGCGTGGGTGCAACGGTGACCATTATGTCTGCGGCAACGCTGGCAGAAGGGACCACGATCATCGAAAACGCCGCGCGTGAACCGGAGATTGTGGATACTGCCAACTTCCTCGTGGCGCTGGGTGCGAAGATCTCCGGTCAGGGTACCGACCGCATCACCATCGAAGGCGTTGAGCGTCTGGGCGGGGGTGTCTATCGCGTACTGCCGGACCGTATCGAAACCGGTACCTTCCTGATCGCTGCTGCGATCTCTGGCGGGAAAATTGTTTGTCGCAACGCGCAGCCAGATACCCTGGATGCGGTGCTGGCGAAACTACGCGATGCGGGCGCGGATATCGAAATCGGTGAAGACTGGATCAGCCTTGATATGCATGGACAGCGTCCAAAAGCGGTCAATGTGCGTACGGCACCGCATCCGGCCTTCCCAACTGACATGCAGGCACAGTTCACCTTGTTGAACCTGGTCGCCGAAGGGACCGGCTTTATCACGGAAACCATTTTCGAGAACCGCTTTATGCACGTACCGGAGCTGATCCGTATGGGGGCACGTGCCGAGATCGAAAGTAATACCGTGATTTGCCACGGCGTTGAGAAACTGTCCGGTGCTCAGGTGATGGCAACCGATCTGCGTGCGTCTGCCAGCCTGGTATTGGCGGGTTGTATCGCGGAAGGCACAACGATCGTGGATCGTATTTATCACATCGATCGTGGCTATGAGCGTATCGAAGATAAACTGCGCGCGCTGGGTGCCAATATCGAGCGTGTGAAGGGCGAGTAATCGTTCCGGCAGCCCCCTGCCAGAAATGACCGGGGGGTTGCTGTTCCTGTCAAAAAAAACTTATTCCTGCGATTCTTTTTTTACTTTTCTCTGGCGAATCATGCGCGATCTGTCGATAAATTCATGGGTGACAGGATCGTGGTAGCGCGAAGGCCAAATCACCCACGGATGCGTGTCCAGCGCCGTTGCGATAATTAATTCTCCTTTTGGCCAGGGGCGGGTGAGGGCGTTTGCCAGAGTTGAAGAACTCAGTCCATGGCGGCGGGACTCTGCTGCCAGTGAAGTGCCTTTTTTGCGCAGTGCGGCAATAATATCAGCCGTGTGCCAGTCGATAAATTTCGTATCCATAACGCCGTCCTTAAGTTCGGATTCACCTACGCCGTTTCTTCTGAAACGACGGGTTTACTATACCCATTTCGAACTCTTGTTCTAAAAAGTTCGCGTTACTTGAAGGAATATTCAGAATAAGACATGGCTTTATTCATGCGGTCTCTAAACCGATGAATTTACATGAACGCGGAATTTACTGGTGTGTACTGGAATCTCCCCGCCAGGATCGCGGGGAGAAAAAGGGAGATTAACGGTCGCGCTGAACGGCGATGTGGGCAAGGCCAATCAGTGCCTCGCGCCATGGGCTGTCTGGAATGACCTGAAGGGCCTCGATGGCCTTGTCGGCTTCTTCTTCTGCACGCTGACGCGTCCATTCGAGCGATCCGCAGATTGCCATGGTTTCCAGTACAGGTTCCAGAAGATGGCGGCCATTTCCCTGCTCAATCGCTTCACGGATCATCTTCGCCTGGTCGGCCGTTCCGTTACGCATGGCGTGGAGCAGCGGCAGGGTCGGTTTGCCTTCGTTCAGGTCATCGCCAACGTTTTTGCCGAGCGTCTCGCCGTCCGCACTGTAGTCCAGCAGATCGTCAATCAGCTGGAAGGCTGTGCCCAGATAGCGGCCATAGTCCTGCAGGCCTTTTTCCTGCGCTTCGGTACAGCCCGCCAAAATGCCGGAACACTGGGCCGCCGCTTCAAACAGGCGCGCGGTTTTGCTGTAGATGACGCGCATGTAGTTTTCTTCGGTGATGTCCGGGTCGTTGACGTTCATCAGCTGCAGCACTTCGCCTTCAGCGATGACGTTAACGGCTTCGGACATCACTTCCAGCACTTTCAGGGAACCCAGGCTGGTCATCATCTGGAAGGCGCGGGTATAGATAAAGTCCCCCACCAGGACGCTGGCTGCGTTCCCGAACGCGGCGTTAGCCGTGGCTTTGCCACGACGCATATCCGATTCATCCACCACATCGTCGTGCAGAAGCGTCGCCGTGTGGATAAATTCGATGAGCGCGGCGATAGTGATGTGGGCATTTCCCTGATAGCCAACGGCTCTGGCAGCCAGAATGGCAATCATCGGACGAATGCGTTTACCGCCGCCGCTGACAATGTAATAGCCCAACTGATTGATCAGCTGAACGTCAGAGTTGAGTTGCTCCAGGATTGCTGCATTCACACCCGCCATATCTTGCGCGGTTAACTCGTTGATTTTTTCTAAATTCATCGCAAAAGCCGGGCTTTTTATCCTGTTGATCCCATCTTCAATGGGGTAACGAAGGGTTTCGGTTTATCAATAGTAGTGCTGATTGTACTGAAAAAACGGCTCAGATAAACGTTACCGTACGTGTTGTGTTTTTTTTCTTCATGTATTGACGGTAGCACTTGTCAAAGGCTCGCGTTTTGCGTAATATTCGCGCCCTATTGTGAATATTTATAGCGCACTCTGATTCATACGAGGACGTGCGCGGAAGCGGAGTTTATATGTACGCGGTTTTCCAAAGTGGTGGTAAACAACACCGAGTAAGCGAAGGTCAGACCGTTCGCCTGGAAAAGCTGGACATCGCAACTGGCGAATCTGTTGAGTTCGCAGAAGTTCTGATGATCGCAAACGGTGAAGAAGTCAAAATCGGCGTTCCTTTCGTTGATGGCGGCGTTATCAAAGCTGAAGTTGTTGCACACGGTCGTGGCGAGAAAGTTAAAATCGTTAAGTTTCGTCGTCGTAAGCACTACCGTAAGCAGCAGGGCCACCGTCAGTGGTTCACTGATGTGAAAATTACTGGCATCAGCGCCTAAGACCTGAGGAGAGATTTAAATGGCACATAAAAAGGCTGGCGGCTCCACACGTAACGGTCGCGATTCAGAAGCTAAACGCCTGGGCGTTAAGCGTTTCGGTGGCGAATCCGTTCTGGCGGGTAGCATCATCGTTCGTCAACGTGGTACCAAATTCCACGCTGGCAACAACGTAGGTTGCGGTCGTGACCACACTCTGTTTGCTAAAGCAGACGGTAAAGTGAAATTTGAAGTTAAAGGCCCGAACAACCGTAAATACATCAGCATCGTTGCTGAGTAAGGTTTTCTCGGTCCGGTAACGGATTAAAGCCCCGCAACCTGTTGCGGGGCTTTTTACATTGGAAACCCGGTAATTTTTTCTGTAGGGAAAACGGGCATGAAGCAGCAGGCCGGCATAGGAATTCTTTTGGCGCTCACAACCGCAATGTGCTGGGGTGCGCTGCCAATTGCAATGAAGCAGGTACTGGAAGTGATGGAGCCGCCTACGGTGGTCTTTTATCGCTTTCTGATGGCAAGCATCGGCCTCGGGGCGATTCTGGCCATCAAAGGTAAGCTTCCACCCTTGCGGCTCTTCCGTAAACCGCGCTGGCTGGTATTGCTGGCTATCGCGACGGGCGGTCTGTTCGGTAACTTCATCCTGTTCAGCTCTTCCCTGCAATATCTCAGCCCCACGGCGTCGCAGGTGATTGGTCAGCTTTCGCCGGTGGGCATGATGGTCGCCAGCGTCTTTATCCTCAAGGAGAAGATGCGCGGTACGCAGATTATCGGGGCGAGCATGCTGTTGTGCGGTCTGGTGATGTTCTTCAACACCAGTCTAATCGAGATTTTTACCCGCCTGACGGATTACACCTGGGGTGTCATTTTCGGCGTGGGGGCAGCAACGGTCTGGGTGAGCTATGGCGTCGCGCAAAAGGTGTTATTGCGTCGGCTTGCCTCACAGCAGATCCTCTTTTTGCTGTACACTTTGTGTACAATAGCATTGCTGCCATTAGTGAAGCCGGGCGTGATTACTCAGCTTAGCGACTGGCAACTGGCGTGCCTCATTTTTTGTGGGCTGAACACGCTGGTCGGTTATGGCGCGCTGGCCGAAGCGATGGCGCGCTGGCAGGCAGCACAGGTGAGCGCGTTGATCACGCTTACCCCGCTGTTTACGCTGTTATTTTCAGATTTGTTATCAATGGCCTGGCCCGATGTCTTCGTCAGACCGATGCTCAACCTGTTGGGTTATCTCGGTGCGTTTGTCGTGGTTGCGGGCGCGATGTATTCCGCCATTGGTCATCGTCTTTGGGGACGTTGGCGCAAAAATGAAGCGGTTGTAGTAGTCCCCCGCTCAGGCGAATGAGTTACGGAGAGTAAAATGAAGTTTGTTGATGAAGCGACGATCCTGGTCGTGGCTGGTGATGGCGGCAACGGTTGCGTGAGCTTCCGTCGTGAAAAGTATATCCCTCGTGGTGGTCCTGATGGCGGCGACGGTGGGGATGGTGGTGACGTGTGGCTGGAGGCGGATGAGAACCTCAACACGCTGATCGACTACCGTTTCGAAAAATCCTTCCGCGCCGAACGTGGCCAGAACGGCCAGAGCCGTGACTGTACCGGGAAACGCGGTAAAGACGTCACCATTAAAGTTCCGGTCGGTACGCGTGTGATTGACCAGGGGACGGGTGAAACCATGGGCGACATGACCAAACACGGTCAGCGCCTGATGGTGGCGAAAGGCGGCTGGCACGGTCTGGGTAACAGCCGTTTCAAATCTTCCGTTAACCGTACGCCGCGTCAGAAAACGATGGGTACGCCGGGCGATAAGCGCGACCTGCAGCTGGAACTGATGCTTCTGGCTGACGTGGGCATGCTGGGTATGCCAAACGCAGGTAAATCGACGTTTATTCGCGCGGTTTCTGCGGCGAAGCCAAAAGTGGCTGATTATCCATTTACCACGCTGGTACCAAGCCTGGGCGTTGTCCGTATGGATAACGAGAAGAGCTTCGTGGTCGCCGATATTCCGGGCCTGATTGAAGGCGCCGCGGAAGGGGCGGGTCTGGGTATTCGCTTCCTGAAACACCTTGAACGCTGCCGCGTGCTGCTGCACCTCATTGATATCGATCCTATCGACGGTTCCGATCCGGTTGAAAACGCCCGCATCATCGTTGGCGAGCTGGAGAAATACAGCGAGAAACTGGCGAACAAACCACGCTGGCTGGTCTTCAACAAGATCGACCTGATGGACAAAGCCGAAGCGGAAGCAAAAGCGAAAGCCATTGCTGAAGCGATGGGTTGGGAAGATAAATACTACCTGATCTCTGCGGCAAGCCAAGTTGGCGTGAAAGATCTGTGCTGGGATGTGATGACCTTCATCATTGAGAACCCAATTGTTCAGGCGGAAGAAGTCAAACAGCCTGAAAAAGTCGAATTCATGTGGGATGACTACCACCGCCAGCAGCTCGAAGAGCTGGAAGCGGAAGAAGACGATGAAGACTGGGATGATGACTGGGATGAAGACGACGAAGAAGGCGTCGAGTTCATCTACAAGCACTAATTGCTGTTCAAAGCCCCCGTTGTGGGGGCTTTTTTTATTCCAGCGTTGCGGGCAGCCAGCAGCTGGCGATTAAGCCACCTTCAGCGCCATTCTCAAGCGTTAGCCTGCCGTGGTGGAGCTGGAGGATGCGCTGCACGATGCTCAGGCCCAGCCCACTGCCTCCGTAGCGCTGGTCAAGACGGCGGAATGGCTCGGTAATTGACTGTCGGTGCGCTTCATCAATTCCAGGACCCTGATCGATAACGCTAATCTGCGTCCCGCCGTCGACCTCGGTTAATGTCACTGTAATCGTTGTCCCTGACGGGCTGTAGCGCCCGGCATTCTCCAGCAGGTTGCGCAGCATGAGGCGCAGGAGAACGGCGTCTCCCTGAACCGTGAGCGCGCTTTTAGCGGGCCAAATCACCGTATGCTCTTTGGCTTCATGCCCCAGGCCGAGAGGTTCAATGATATTTTCCGTCCAGTTCACGGTTTCGTAGTGTCCGCTCGCCATGGCCTGTCCGGCCCGGGCCAGCATCAGCAGCTGTTCGACGGTATGCATGAGCTGATCGATACGGCTAATCAGCGTGGCGGCCTGTGGCGCACCTGACTGCGACATCAGCTCCAGATGGAGCCGGATGCCAGCAAGAGGCGTTCTCAGCTCGTGAGCAGCGTCTGCAGTGAAGAGACGTTCCTGCTTAATGGTGCTATCCAGCCGGGCCAGCAGCTGGTTCAGAGAGGTCGTCACCGCGCCAATTTCTTCCATGTCGGAAAACATGGGAAGCGGTGTTAAGTTATCGGCTGAACGGTTAGCGAGGCTGGCGCGGAGTTTATTCAGCGGCCGGGTTATCCAGGTGACCGCCCAGAAAGAGAAGAGCAGGGTAAAGCCAACCATCACCAGGGAAGGGACCAGCAGCGAGGCAATCGCTTCGCGTATCTCTTTCTCAACGTGATTATTGCGCGCTTTCGCTGACAGCGTTTCGTTGACCAGAAAACCAATCTGTTCACGGCTTTCATGCCATAGCCAGATGACGCTTATCAGTTGGAAAAACAGGAGAATGACCGCCAGCAGTACCATCAGACGCCGACGCATGCTGTTCATTTCTGGCTCTCCAGACGATAGCCGACGCCGCGAACGGTTTTGATCCTGTCTTTACCGAGCTTACGCCGCAGATTATGGATGTGGACCTCAAGGGTATTTGACCCGGGATCGTCCTGCCAGGAGTAGATATCCTGCTGGAGCGTTTCTCTGTGTACCGTTTGCCCGCTGCGCATGATCAGACGCGTAAGCAAGGCGAACTCTTTTGGCGTGACCTCTACGGCCTGATCCTGTTGCAGCACCTGCTGGGTTTGCAAATTCAGCGTAATGTCGCCGTCGGTCAGTAAGTTATCACTATGGCCCTGATAACGGCGAATCAACGCTCGCACCCGTGCCTGCAGCTCCGCGAGCGCGAAAGGCTTCACCAGATAATCATCTGCGCCTGCATCGAGGCCGGTGATACGATCTTCAATGGCATCACGTGCCGTCAGGATCAGGACGGGATTGTTGATGCCGCGACGTCGCCACTGGCTGAGCAGCGTGGCGCCGTCTTTATCCGGCAAGCCCAAATCGAGGATCACCAGGCTGTATTCGCCGCTCTGGATCAGGGCATCCGCCTCTGCTGCGGTGCCTGCACAGTCGAGAGCATACCCTTCATTGGCCAGCCCCAGCGCCAGCCCTTCCTGCAATAACAGATCGTCTTCAACTATAAGTAGTTTCATCGCTAGTTATTCTGGTAGATGTCCTTATAAAGCCTGCTTTCGAAGCGAACCAGCGGAATACGACGATTGCGCTGATCGGTCGGTTCGACGGCATAGCCGGAAAGATACTGCACGAATGCCATGCGCTGTCCGCTGGCGGTAGTGATGAAGCCTGCAAGGTTGTAAACCCCCTGCAGTGAGCCTGTTTTCGCGGAGACTTTGCCATCCACGCCGGCAGCGTGAAGCCCTGCGCGGTACTGCAGTGAACCGTCATGTCCGGCCAGCGGCAGCATTGAAATAAAGTTTAGCTCAGTGTCATGCTGTGCAATGTACTGAAGCACCTGCATCATCGTGGCCGGAGAGATCAAATTATGGCGCGACAGGCCGGAGCCATCGACGGCGATGGTATTACCCAGGTCGATCCCCGCCTGCTGGCGCAGAATCTGACGCACCGCGTCTGAGCCCGCGCGCCAGGTTCCCGGCACGCCGAAACGGGCGTGGCCAATCATGCGGAACACCGTATCGGCAATCATATTGTCCGACTTTTTCAGCATAATTCGCAGTAAATCGTGCAGCGGCGCAGACTGTTTGCTCGCGATGACCGTGCCGGGCTGGTTGACCTGCGTCTGACGAAGCAGGGTGCCGGAATAGGTTATTCCCGCTTGTTTCAGCTCATCTTTCAGAATGGCGCCTGCATAGCTTGCGCCATCCTGTATTGCAAAGGCCAGCGGCAGCGGATCGGCGCGCTGCGTCAGGCAGCCGGTGAGCGTGAAGCGGTTAAGGTCGCCTGGCACCACATCCAGTTCGCAATACTGGGCAACGGGGGAACCCTTGGCCAGCGTGCGAACCTGGCTAAACATGGTGACCGGGTAGTAGGACGCGATGCGGATAAACGCTAAGTCATCCGGCTTTGGCGCACTGTAAAGCGAAACCGAGAAGCAGTTGCGGTCAACAATCGCGGCGGCGGGCGGGGCGCTAAAACACTGCGTCATGTCGTTCCACGGCCAGCCCGGGGCTTTGTCGTGGCTGGCAAAGATGGACGTGTCGATCAGTACATTGCCGTCAATTTTCTGCACGCCGGTTTTTTTCAGTACCGCGACCATATTGCGGATATCCTGGCGTTTAAAGGTTGGATCGCCTCCAAAACGGGCGATAAGATCGCCTTTCAGTTCGCCACCCTCAACGTTACCTTTGGTTTCAAGGGTGGTCGTAAAACGGAAGTCAGGCCCGAGCTGGAGCAGAGCGGCGAGGGCGGTGATCACCTTTTGGGTACTGGCAGGCAGCGCCATCTGTTGACTGTGATAGTCAATCTCGGGAGCCTGTGCGCCAACCTTCTGCACCATCAGGGCGAGGTTCGCGCCTGCGGGAAGCTGATTAATGTACTCATCAACATTCGCGGCCTGGGCGGTGAACGTTATACTGGTAGTCAATCCGATGATAAAACTGGAAAATCGCATAATCTCGCGCTAACAACCCGAAAACAAACCGTCATACTACGGTGCATGGCACTGCAAAGTAAACGATGACCCATAGTGAACTTCGCGGTAAAATGCGTATCAAATTGAAAAATTGCTGCTGACCTGGGGCGTTGCTCCCGGGTCGGTTTTCTTTTTGCTTCTGGCCTGTTCAGGTGGGCTGGAGCAGGGAACACTGCTCCCAACAGGAATGTTTAAGAGGTATAACAAATGCAAGCTATTCCGATGACCTTACGTGGTGCCGAAAAACTGCGCGAAGAGCTGGATTTTCTGAAATCCGTACGTCGCCCTGAAATCATCGCCGCTATCGCGGAAGCGCGTGAGCATGGCGACCTGAAAGAGAACGCTGAATACCACGCCGCGCGTGAGCAGCAGGGCTTCTGTGAAGGGCGTATTAAAGATATCGAAGCAAAACTGTCCAATGCACAGGTTATCGATATCACCAAAATGCCGAATAATGGCCGTGTGATTTTTGGTTCAACCGTTACCGTGCTGAACCTGGACAACGACGAAGAGCAGACCTATCGCATCGTGGGTGATGATGAAGCTGACTTCAAACAGAACCTGATTTCGGTGAACTCACCGATTGCTCGCGGCCTGATTGGCAAAGAGCAGGACGATGTTGTCACCATCCGCACCCCTGGTGGTGAAGTGGAATACGAAATTATTAAGGTTGAATACCTGTAATTCGCTTCTCTACTAAGATGTTGATACATTGTAAAGAAAAGAAAAAGGCCGCGTAGCGGCCTTTTATCAACTCAAGGAGCATGGCATTTTGCTCGCCTGCTGACAGAAATCCCTCGTTTCACACAGAAAATGTGTTTAATTCAGGATATCCTTAACGTGGCAGCGAGATTTTACGCTCTTTAGATGGGCGGTAGAGCACCAGCGTTTTACCGATGACCTGTACATTACAGGCGCCGGTTTCGCGCACGATGGCTTCCACGATCAGGTTTTTAGTGTCTCTGTCTTCAGAGGCGATTTTCACCTTGATCAGCTCGTGGTGTTCCAGCGCTTGTTCAATCTCGGCAAGCACCCCTTCGGTCAAACCATTGTTGCCAAGCATCACTACAGGCTTGAGCGGATGTGCCAGACCTTTAAGGTGCTGTTTTTGTTTAGTACTCAGATTCATCGTATATTTTTGCTTACGTTGGGATTGAAAACGGTTCATTCTACCGCCATCTCCCTAATATCGCCAAATAGCTGCGTAGAAATTTACGTCACAGGCAAGTAACGATGAACCAGGACGGAAATGTTAAATGACAGGTAAAAAGCGTTCTGCCAGCTCCAGCCGCTGGCTTCAGGAACACTTTAGCGATAAATATGTTCAACAGGCACAGAAAAAGGGGTTGCGTTCCCGTGCCTGGTTTAAACTTGATGAAATACAGCAAAGTGACAAACTTTTTAAGCCGGGGATGACGGTTGTTGACCTCGGTGCGGCACCTGGCGGATGGTCCCAGTATGCGGTAACGCAGATCGGCGGAACGGGCCGAATCATCGCGTGCGATCTTTTACCAATGGATCCCATCGTCGGTGTCGACTTCCTTCAGGGCGACTTTCGTGATGAATTAGTGCTGAAAGCGTTACTTGATCGTGTAGGTGACAGTAAAGTCCAGGTTGTCATGTCAGATATGGCACCAAATATGTGCGGAACACCGGCGGTGGATATCCCCCGCGCCATGTATCTGGTGGAGCTAGCGTTAGAAATGTGTCGTGATGTACTAGCGCCTGGTGGTAGTTTTGTTGTGAAGGTGTTTCAGGGCGAAGGTTTCGAGGAGTATCTTAAGGAAATTCGCTCCCTGTTTGCGAAGGTCAAAGTTCGTAAGCCGGACTCTTCCCGGGCCCGTTCCCGTGAAGTGTATATTGTAGCGACCGGGCGAAAATGATAACCGGGAGATTTCAGACGAAAGTTTGAATGAAACTGGATATAGAGTATCCTGACGCTGTTTTTAACACAGTTGTAATATGAGGTTAATCCCTTGAGTGACATGGCGAAAAACCTAATACTCTGGCTGGTCATTGCCGTTGTGCTGATGTCAGTATTCCAGAGCTTTGGGCCCAGCGAGTCGAATGGCCGCAAGGTGGATTATTCTACCTTCCTGCAGGAGGTCAATCAGGACCAGGTTCGCGAAGCGCGTATCAACGGACGTGAGATCAACGTTACCAAGAAAGATAGTAACCGTTACACGACTTACATCCCGGTGAACGATCCTAAGCTGCTTGATAACCTTCTGACCAAAAACGTCAAAGTGGTAGGCGAGCCGCCAGAAGAACCGAGCCTGTTGGCTTCTATCTTCATTTCCTGGTTCCCGATGCTGCTTCTTATCGGCGTCTGGATCTTCTTTATGCGCCAGATGCAGGGCGGCGGTGGCAAAGGTGCCATGTCGTTCGGTAAGAGCAAGGCGCGTATGTTGACGGAAGATCAGATCAAAACCACGTTTGCAGACGTCGCCGGGTGTGACGAAGCGAAAGAAGAGGTGGGTGAACTGGTTGAATACCTGCGCGAGCCGAGCCGTTTCCAGAAGCTGGGCGGTAAGATCCCGAAAGGCGTCCTGATGGTCGGCCCTCCGGGTACCGGTAAGACCCTGCTGGCGAAAGCCATCGCGGGTGAAGCGAAGGTACCGTTCTTTACTATTTCAGGTTCTGACTTCGTTGAAATGTTCGTGGGTGTTGGTGCATCTCGTGTGCGTGACATGTTCGAGCAGGCCAAGAAGGCAGCACCGTGCATTATCTTCATCGATGAAATCGACGCCGTAGGCCGCCAGCGTGGCGCAGGCCTGGGCGGTGGTCACGATGAACGTGAACAGACGCTGAACCAGATGCTGGTTGAGATGGACGGCTTCGAAGGTAACGAAGGTATCATCGTTATCGCGGCAACTAACCGTCCGGACGTACTTGACCCGGCGCTGCTGCGTCCAGGCCGTTTCGACCGTCAGGTTGTTGTCGGTCTGCCGGATGTTCGCGGTCGTGAACAGATTCTGAAAGTCCACATGCGTCGCGTACCGCTGGCGCCAGATATCGACGCGGCAATCATTGCGCGCGGTACTCCGGGCTTCTCCGGTGCGGATCTCGCTAACCTGGTCAACGAAGCTGCACTGTTTGCCGCTCGCGGTAACAAGCGCGTCGTGTCGATGGTGGAGTTCGAGAAAGCGAAAGATAAGATCATGATGGGTGCGGAACGTCGCTCCATGGTGATGACGGAAGCGCAGAAAGAGTCCACGGCTTACCACGAAGCGGGTCACGCGATTATCGGTCGCCTGGTGCCGGAACACGATCCGGTGCATAAAGTGACGATTATTCCGCGCGGTCGTGCGCTGGGTGTGACCTTCTTCCTGCCTGAAGGCGACGCGATCAGCGCCAGCCGTCAGAAGCTGGAAAGCCAGATCTCAACCCTGTACGGCGGTCGTCTGGCGGAAGAGATTATTTACGGTCCGGAACATGTTTCTACCGGTGCGTCGAACGACATTAAAGTGGCGACAAACCTGGCGCGTAACATGGTGACGCAGTGGGGCTTCTCCGACAAACTCGGTCCGCTGCTCTATGCAGAGGAAGAGGGCGAAGTGTTCCTGGGCCGCTCCGTGGCAAAAGCGAAACATATGTCCGATGAAACGGCTCGTATCATCGACCAGGAAGTGAAAGCGCTGATTGAACGTAACTACGGTCGCGCGCGTCAGATCCTGAATGACAACATGGACATTCTGCATTCCATGAAAGATGCGCTCATGAAATATGAGACCATCGATGCACCGCAGATTGACGACCTGATGGCGCGCCGCGAAGTGCGTCCGCCAGCAGGCTGGGAAGACCCAGGCGCTTCCAATAACTCTGACAACAATGGCACCCCGCGTGCGCCGCGTCCGGTTGATGAACCGCGTACGCCAAACCCGGGCAATACCATGTCAGAACAGTTGGGCGATAAGTAAGTCACTGCTGTTGAAGCGTTTGTTTGTACCTCAAACCCTGGAGCTTGCTCCGGGGTTTTTCATTTCTGTTTAACCATTTAGATATCAGGGATTTCGCCATGAAATTATTCGCTCAGGACTCGCATCTCGATCTTTCACATCCCCATGTGATGGGGATCCTGAATGTTACCCCTGACTCCTTCTCTGACGGCGGCACGCATAACACGCTTATCGAGGCGGTTAAGCATGCGAATTTAATGATTAATGCAGGTGCCACCATCATTGACGTTGGCGGCGAATCGACGCGCCCCGGTGCGGCGGACGTGTCTGTGGAAGAAGAGCTGGCGCGCGTGGTGCCGGTCGTTGAAGCAATCGCGCAGCGATTTGAAGTGTGGATCTCAGTAGATACCTCCAAACCGGAAGTGATCCGAGAAGTGGCGAAAGTGGGCGCTCACATTATCAATGATATTCGTTCACTTACCGAGCCGGGAGCGATTGAGGCGGCTGCGGAAACCGGGCTGCCGGTTTGCCTGATGCATATGCAGGGGCAACCGAAAACCATGCAGGACGCGCCGAAGTATGACGATGTCTTTGCCGACGTAAATCGCTTCTTTATTGAGCATATCGAACGTTGTGAACGTGCCGGTATCCCAAAAGAGAAATTGCTGCTCGACCCGGGGTTCGGTTTCGGTAAAAATCTCTCACACAACTATGCGCTGCTTGCGCGCTTATCGGAATTTCATCACTTTGGCCTGCCGCTGCTGGTGGGAATGTCGAGAAAGTCGATGATTGGCCAGTTGCTGAATGTAGGCCCGAGCGAACGCCTGAGCGGCAGCCTGGCCTGCGCGGTGATTGCAGCGATGCAGGGTGCGCACATCATTCGTGTCCATGACGTCAAAGAAACAGTAGAAGCCATGCGTGTGGTGGAAGCCACACTGGCAGCGAAGGAAAACAAACGCTATGAGTAATCGTAAATATTTTGGTACCGACGGTATCCGTGGGCGCGTAGGCGATGCTCCCATCACCCCTGATTTTGTCCTGAAGCTCGGCTGGGCTGCCGGCAAGGTTCTGGCGCGTCATGGCTCACGTAAAATTATCATCGGTAAAGACACCCGTATTTCCGGCTATATGCTGGAATCCGCGCTGGAAGCGGGGCTGGCGGCGGCTGGACTGTCCGCCTCTTTTACAGGCCCAATGCCAACGCCTGCGGTCGCGTATCTGACGCGCACCTTCCGTGCGGAAGCGGGGATTGTTATCTCGGCCTCTCACAACCCGTTCTACGACAACGGCATTAAGTTCTTCTCTATTGATGGCACCAAGCTGCCGGATGAGGTGGAAGAAGCCATTGAAGCTGAAATGGAAAAAGAGATCACCTGTGTTGATTCCGCCGAGCTGGGTAAAGCGAACCGTATCGTTGATGCGGCGGGTCGCTATATCGAATTCTGTAAAGGCACCTTCCCGAATGAGCTGAGCCTGGCCCACCTCAAAATTGTGGTGGACTGTGCAAATGGCGCGACCTATCACATCGCCCCGAATGTCTTCCGCGAACTGGGTGCGAAAGTAATCGCCATCGGCTGTGAGCCGGATGGTCTGAACATCAATGAGCAGGTCGGTGCGACGGACGTTCGTGCCCTGCAGGCGCGCGTGCTGGCAGAAAAAGCCGATCTGGGTATTGCGCTGGACGGCGACGGTGACCGCGTGATCATGGTTGATCACGAAGGTAACAAGGTCGACGGCGACCAGATCCTCTACATTATTGCGCGTGAAGGTCTGCGTCAGGGTCAGCTGCGCGGCGGCGCGGTCGGGACGCTGATGAGTAACATGGGCCTGGAACTGGCGCTTAAACAGCTCGGTATTCCGTTCGTTCGCGCGAAAGTGGGTGACCGCTATGTGTTGGAAAAATTGCAGGAGAAGGGCTGGCGTATCGGCGCTGAGAATTCAGGTCACGTGATCCTGCTCGACAAAACCACCACCGGTGACGGTATTGTGGCCGCGTTGCAGGTGGTTGCCGCCATGGCGCGAAACCATATGAGCCTGCACGATCTGTGTAGCGGCATGAAAATGTTCCCACAGATCCTCGTAAACGTACGTTTCACTGCCGGCAAAGGCGATCCGCTGGAAAATGAGAACGTGAAAGCGGTAATGGCTGACGTTGAAGCGGCCCTGGGCAGCCGTGGACGCGTGCTGCTGCGTAAGTCTGGTACTGAACCGCTGATCCGCGTGATGGTGGAAGGCGAAGACGAAGCGCAGGTAACCGAATTTGCGCACCGTATTGCGGATGCCGTAAAAGCTGCATAATCTTGCACGCTAAATGTTTAAAAAGGCGGCGTTTGCCGCCTTTGTTTTAAGCAATTAATGGCTTTTTGCTGTTTTTTTCCGCAGTTGATACAATGCGTCGAAAATGCCCTTGCGAAGGTGATTCGCTTTGGTTAGTATTCACACCCGCTTCAGTGGGAAACAAAAATCCTGCTAATTGGTCGAAGCATTGGTATGCGGCAAATCCGCAAGGAACAGGTTGATTATGTACGAAGCTCTTTTAGTTGTTTTCCTTATTGTAGCCATCGCTCTCGTAGCGTTGATTATGCTGCAGCAAGGTAAAGGCGCTGATATGGGAGCCTCCTTCGGAGCAGGCGCTTCCGGTACGCTGTTTGGTTCAAGTGGTTCTGCGAACTTCATGACCCGCACGACGGCGATTCTGGCTACGCTGTTCTTCATCATCAGCCTGGTGCTTGGCAATATCAACAGCAACAAGACCAGCAAAGGAAGCGAGTGGGAAAACCTGAGCGCGCCAGCAAAAACTGAGCAGACTCAGCCAGCTGCACCGGCTAAGCCAACCAGCGATATCCCGCAGTAAGTATTCCGTACCGAGGTGGTGGAATTGGTAGACACGCTACCTTGAGGTGGTAGTGCCCTAACGGGCTTGTGGGTTCGAGTCCCATCCTCGGTACCAATATTCCAGAAGAAAGACGTCGAAAGACGTCTTTTTTTTCGTCTGTAGCTTTTGCCGTTCGTAGGCCCGGTAAGCGCAGCGCCACCGGGCAAAATGGCGGGTGGCGCTGCGCTTACCCGCCCTACAAAAGCCGAACAAAAAGGCGCCCATTGGGCGCCTTTTGCATGTTTCATTATCGATTATTTCTTATCGCTGTGTTCCAGGTTTTCAACCTGCGGCAGGCCGTTACCTGAATTCGCAGAGAGCAGGCCATTCTCAACATAGTTGAACAGCTTCTCACGGGTATCGGTGATGTCCAGGTTACGCATGGTCAGCTGGCCAATACGATCGTCCGGTGAAAACACTGACTCACCTTTCTCCATGGTCAGACGCTCTGCTTTATAGGTCAGGTTATC
This sequence comes from Enterobacter sp. FB, assembly GCF_000805795.1. Lineage (NCBI taxonomy): Bacteria > Pseudomonadati > Pseudomonadota > Gammaproteobacteria > Enterobacterales > Enterobacteriaceae > Enterobacter > Enterobacter sp. FB. The sequence continues at coordinate 114,024 of NZ_JSZC01000006.1, forward strand.
AGACACGGTGTTCAGGATGGAGTAGTCGTTACCGCGACGCAGTTCCAGGGTCACTTCACCGGTAATTGCACTCGCCACCCAACGCTGAAGCGCATCACGCAGCATCAGCGCCTGCGGATCGAACCAGCGGCCCTGATACAGCAGTTTGCCCAGCTGACGGCCATGAGAGTGATACTGCTCAATGGTGTCTTCGTTGTGAATACCAGTCAGCAGACGCTCGTAAGCAATATGCAGCAGCGCCATTCCCGGAGCTTCATAGATGCCACGGCTTTTCGCTTCGATGATACGGTTTTCAATCTGATCGCTCATGCCCAGGCCGTGACGACCACCAATACGGTTAGCTTCCAGCATCAGCTCAACGTCATCAGAGAAGGTTTTGCCGTTCAGCGCAACCGGATGACCACGTTCGAAACGCACGGTCACTTCTTCTGCCGGGATCTTCACGTTCTCATCCCAGAACTTCACGCCCATGATTGGGTTAACGATCTTCACGCTGGAGTTCAGGAATTCCAGGTCTTTTGCTTCGTGCGTCGCACCCAGCATGTTGGAGTCGGTGGAGTAGGCTTTCTCGACGGACATCTTATAGTCAAAGCCGCAGGCGATCATAAACTCGGACATCTCATGACGACCACCCAGCTCGTCGATGAAGTCGGTATCCAGCCACGGTTTGTAGATCTGCAATTCGGCGTTGGTCAGCAGGCCATAACGATAGAAACGTTCAATATCGTTGCCTTTATAGGTGCTGCCATCACCCCAGATGTTGACGCCGTCTTCTTTCATGGCGGCAACCAGCATGGTACCGGTGACCGCACGGCCCAGCGGAGTGGTGTTGAAATAGGTCAGGCCGCCGGTGGTGTTATGGAATGCACCACACTGAATCGCCGCGATACCTTCCGCGACCAGTTGCTTACGGCAGTCAATCAGGCGCGCGTTCTCTGCACCATACTCTTTCGCGCGACGAGGAATAGCATCATAATCGTCCTCATCCGGCTGACCCAGGTTCGCAGTATAGGCATACGGAACCGCTCCCTTCTGGCGCATCCACAGCAGTGCAGCGCTGGTATCCAGGCCACCTGAGAAAGCGATGCCAATACGTTGTCCTACCGGAAGATGCTTGAGAATCGTCGTCATAGAATAAAACCCTGCTTGATTGACTGATTAGAGACCGCTTTCGCTCTCTTGTGCATTTTTATGCAAAATAAGTGAGTATTCATTTAATCATCTTTTGGCGAAGACCGGAAGAGACTCGTGCGTTTTTTGTAAAAATTTTGGTCTGATCGATCTGGCGGAAGTCGCCTTGACAGGTGGGGTCAACTATCAATATACTAAACGCCGATTTTACGTCCCGTCTTCGGTACCAAATCCCAGCATTATTTGCAAATTCTGTACAAAACGCGTAGAATTTGCCACGTTTCAGGCGCGGGGTGGAGCAGCCTGGTAGCTCGTCGGGCTCATAACCCGAAGGTCGTCGGTTCAAATCCGGCCCCCGCAACCACTTTCCCATAAAGTTCTTTTTCAAATATACTGTGAAGACTTAGAGCCTTCGTAGCTGGATTTGAAAAAATTCTTTCGGAGAGTGCTCCAGGCCACAGTTGTGGCTATAGGGTTCAGTTATCTAAAGCCCCGATTTATCGGGGTTTTTTGTTATCTGACTACAGAATAACTGGGCTTTACGCCCTTTTTTTATGTCTTGGGGGTGGGCTTGTCCACATTAGAGCAAAAATTAACAGAGATGATTACTGCACCGGTCGAAGCACTGGGCTACGAACTGGTCGGCATCGAATTCGTTCGCGGCCGTACATCGACGCTGCGCATCTATATTGATAGTGAAGATGGCATCAATGTTGATGATTGTGCTGATGTCAGCCACCAGGTGAGTGCGGTTCTTGATGTTGAAGACCCAATTACCGTTGCGTACAACCTGGAAGTTTCCTCACCTGGCCTCGATCGCCCGATGTTCACGGCCGAGCACTATGTGCGCTTTACCGGTGAAGAAGTGGCTCTCGTTCTGCGTATGGCCGTACAGAACCGCCGTAAATGGCAGGGAATTATCAAAGCCGTTGATGGTGAAATGATCACGGTGACAGTCGAAGGCAAAGATGAAGTGTTCGCGCTGAGTAATATCCAGAAGGCGAACCTGGTTCCCCACTTTTAACAGTCTGGATTGAGGTGAAAAGCCCGCGATGAACAAAGAAATTTTGGCTGTTGTTGAAGCCGTCTCCAACGAGAAATCACTGCCGCGTGAGAAGATTTTTGAAGCGCTGGAAAGTGCACTGGCTACAGCAACCAAGAAAAAATACGAACAAGAGATCGATGTTCGCGTAGAAATCGATCGTAAAAGCGGTGACTTCGATACATTCCGTCGTTGGGTAATCGTTGAAGAAGTGACCCAGCCGACTAAAGAGATCACGCTGGAAGCCGCCCGTTTTGAAGACGAAAGTCTGAACGTGGGTGACTACGTTGAAGATCAGATTGAGTCTGTGACCTTCGACCGTATCACTACCCAGACCGCTAAACAGGTTATCGTGCAGAAAGTGCGCGAAGCCGAGCGCGCGCTGGTTGTCGATCAGTTCCGCGATCAGGAAGGCGAAATCATCACCGGCGTGGTGAAGAAAGTGAACCGCGACAACATCTCCCTGGAGATCAAATCCGAAGGGTTGCCGGGTAACGCTGAAGCCGTGATCCTGCGTGAAGATATGCTGCCGCGTGAAAACTTCCGTCCGGGCGACCGTATTCGTGGTGTTCTGTACGCTGTGCGTCCAGAAGCTCGCGGTGCGCAGCTGTTCGTGACCCGTTCTAAACCAGAAATGCTGGTAGAACTGTTCCGTATCGAAGTACCGGAAATCGGTGAAGAAGTTATCGAAATTAAAGCGGCGGCTCGCGATCCGGGCTCCCGTGCGAAAATTGCGGTGAAAACCAACGACAAGCGTATCGACCCGGTCGGTGCTTGCGTCGGTATGCGCGGTGCGCGTGTCCAGGCAGTTTCTACTGAGCTGGGCGGCGAACGTATTGATATCGTTCTGTGGGATGACAACCCGGCGCAGTTCGTGATCAACGCAATGGCTCCGGCTGATGTGGCGTCTATCGTTGTTGACGAAGACAAACACACCATGGATATCGCTGTTGAAGCGGGCAACCTGGCGCAGGCAATCGGCCGTAACGGTCAGAACGTACGCCTGGCGTCACAGCTGAGCGGCTGGGAACTCAACGTCATGACCGTTGATGACCTGCAGGCTAAGCATCAGGCTGAAGCCCATGCGGCGATCGATACCTTCACCAAATACCTGGATATTGACGAAGATTTCGCCACTGTTCTGGTTGAAGAAGGTTTCTCTACGCTGGAAGAACTGGCCTATGTGCCAATGAAAGAGCTGCTGGAAATTGACGGTCTGGATGAACCAACCGTTGAAGCCCTGCGTGAACGCGCTAAAAACGCACTGACCACCCTGGCACTGGCTCAGGAAGAAAGCCTTGGCGATAAGAAGCCGGCTGATGACCTGCTGAATCTGGAAGGTCTTGATCGTGCGATTGCGTTCAAGCTGGCTGCCCGTGGTGTTTGTACGCTGGAAGATCTCGCTGAACAAGGCGTTGATGACCTGGCTGATATCGAAGGTTTAACCGACGAGAAAGCCGGCGAGCTCATCATGGCCGCACGTAATATTTGCTGGTTCGGCGACGAAGCGTAATAAACTGTAGCAGGAAGGAACAGCATGACTGATGTAACTGTAAAATCGCTGGCTGCTGAGATTCAGACCTCCGTGGACCGCCTGGTACAGCAATTTGCTGATGCAGGGATCCCGAAGTCCGCTGATGACTCGGTGACCGCGCAAGAAAAACAAACCTTGTTAACGCACCTGAACCGTGAACACGGCTCTACGCCTGACAAGTTAACGCTGCAGCGCAAAACGCGTAGCACGTTAAACATCCCTGGTACCGGTGGCAAAAGCAAATCGGTACAAATTGAAGTCCGCAAGACGCGCACCTTTGTAAAACGTGATCCGCAAGAGGCAGAACGCCTTGCCGCGGAAGAGCAGGCACAGCGTGAAGCGGAAGAACAAGCTCAGCGTGAGGCGGAAGCAGCCGCTAAACGTGAAGCAGAATTAAAAGCTGAACGTGAGGCCGCAGAAAAAGCGAAACGCGACGCAAGTGATAAAGTGAAGCGTGACGCTGCGGAAAAAGACAAAGTGAGCAATCAACAGACAGACGAAATGACCAAAACCGCCCAGGCTGAAAAAGCCCGCCGTGAAAATGAAGCTGCCGAGCTGAAGCGTAAAGCGGAAGAAGAAGCCCGCCGTAAGCTGGAAGAAGAAGCTCGCCGCGTCGCCGAAGAAGCGCGTCGCATGGCAGAAGAAAATGAGAAGAACGGTGTTGATACCGCTGAGCAGTCTGAAGACACCAGCGACTATCACGTGACCACTTCTCAGCACGCACGTCAGGCTGAAGATGATAACGACCGTGAAGTAGAAGGCGGCCGTGGCCGTGGTCGTAATGCAAAAGCAGCGCGTCCGGCGAAAAAAGGTAACAAGCACGCGGAATCCAAAGCTGACCGTGAAGAAGCACGTGCGGCTGTTCGCGGTGGTAAAGGCGGCAAGCGTAAAGGTTCCGCTCTGCAGCAGGGCTTCCAGAAGCCGGCTCAGGCCGTTAACCGTGACGTTGTGATCGGCGAAACCATTACCGTTGGCGAACTGGCGAACAAGATGGCGGTTAAAGGCTCTCAGGTCATCAAAGCAATGATGAAGCTGGGCGCGATGGCAACCATCAACCAGGTGATCGATCAGGAAACCGCACAGCTGGTTGCGGAAGAGATGGGCCACAAAGTTATCCTGCGTCGTGAAAACGAGCTGGAAGAAGCAGTAATGAGCGACCGTGACACAGGTGCTGCGGCAGAACCGCGCGCACCGGTAGTGACCATCATGGGTCACGTTGACCACGGTAAAACCTCGCTGCTTGACTATATTCGCTCTACCAAGGTTGCCTCTGGCGAAGCGGGTGGTATTACTCAGCACATCGGTGCATACCACGTAGAAACTGACAACGGTATGATCACCTTCCTGGATACCCCAGGCCACGCCGCGTTTACCTCCATGCGTGCTCGTGGTGCTCAGGCGACGGATATCGTTGTTCTGGTTGTTGCTGCAGACGACGGCGTCATGCCGCAGACCATCGAAGCTATCCAGCACGCGAAAGCAGCGGGTGTGCCGGTTGTGGTTGCAGTGAACAAGATCGATAAGCCAGAAGCGGATCCCGATCGTGTTAAAAACGAACTTTCCCAGTACGGTATCCTGCCGGAAGAGTGGGGCGGCGAAAGCCAGTTCGTACACGTGTCTGCGAAAGCGGGTACCGGTATCGACGAACTGCTGGACGCGATCCTGCTGCAGGCCGAAGTTCTGGAGCTGAAAGCTATCCGTAACGGTATGGCGAGCGGTGCGGTTATCGAATCCTTCCTGGATAAAGGACGTGGCCCTGTTGCTACCGTTCTGGTTCGTGAAGGTACGCTGCATAAAGGCGATATCGTTCTGTGCGGTTTCGAATACGGTCGCGTTCGTGCGATGCGTAACGAACTGGGTCAGGAAGTGCTGGAAGCAGGTCCGTCCATTCCAGTGGAAATCCTGGGTCTGTCCGGCGTTCCGGCTGCTGGTGACGAAGTGACCGTTGTGCGTGACGAGAAGAAAGCGCGTGAAGTGGCACTGTATCGTCAGGGCAAATTCCGTGAAGTTAAACTGGCTCGTCAGCAGAAATCTAAACTCGAGAACATGTTTGCCAACATGACCGATGGCGAAGTTCACGAAGTGAACATCGTTCTGAAAGCCGACGTTCAGGGTTCTGTGGAAGCGATCTCCGACTCCTTGCTGAAACTGTCTACCGACGAAGTGAAAGTGAAGATCATCGGTTCTGGCGTAGGTGGTATCACCGAAACCGACGCGACCCTGGCTGCTGCCTCCAACGCTATCCTGGTTGGCTTCAACGTTCGTGCGGATGCCTCTGCGCGTAAAGTGATTGAATCCGAAAGCCTGGATCTGCGTTACTACTCCGTCATCTATAACCTGATCGACGAAGTGAAAGCAGCGATGAGCGGCATGCTGTCTCCTGAGCTGAAACAGCAGATCATCGGTCTGGCTGAAGTACGTGACGTGTTCAAATCACCGAAATTCGGTGCGATCGCGGGCTGTATGGTTACCGAAGGTAACATCAAGCGTCACAACCCAATCCGCGTACTGCGTGACAACGTGGTTATCTATGAAGGCGAGCTGGAATCCCTGCGCCGCTTCAAAGATGACGTTAACGAAGTCCGTAACGGCATGGAATGTGGTATCGGCGTGAAGAACTACAACGACGTTCGCGTTGGCGATATGATCGAAGTGTTCGAGATCATCGAAATTCAGCGTACCATCGCTTAATTTCCGATTGTAAGCCGGGATCGCCTCGCGCCACCCGGCAATAATTTCAAAAAGGGGCTTTAGCCCCTTTTTTGTCTGGAGAATTTATTATGGCGAAAGAATTTGGTCGCCCTCAGCGCGTAGCGCAGGAAATGCAGAAAGAGATCGCACTCATTCTGCAACGTGAAATCAAAGACCCGCGCGTCGGCATGATGACCACCGTTTCCGGTGTGGAAATGTCCCGCGACCTGGCCTATGCAAAAGTGTTCGTCACTTTCCTGAACGATCAGGACGAAGCCGCAGTGAAGAACGGCATTAAAGCGCTGCAGGAAGCCTCTGGTTTCATCCGCTCTCTGCTCGGCAAAGCGATGCGCCTGCGTATCGTGCCTGAACTTACCTTCTTCTACGACAACTCACTGGTCGAAGGTATGCGTATGTCCAACCTGGTGACCAGCGTGGTTAAACATGACGATGAGCGTCGTGTTAACCCGGCGGACGACAGCAAGGAGGACTGATGAGTCGTCCTCGTCGTCGTGGTCGCGACGTGCATGGTGTGCTGCTGCTGGATAAACCCCAGGGCGCTTCCAGCAACGACGTGCTGCAAAAAGTGAAGCGTATTTTTAACGCCAACCGAGCGGGCCACACCGGCGCGCTCGATCCGCTGGCAACCGGCATGCTGCCGATCTGCCTGGGAGAGGCGACAAAGTTTTCCCAGTATCTGCTCGACTCCGATAAGCGTTACCGCGTTATCGCTAAGCTGGGTCAGCGCACGGATACTTCCGACGCGGATGGTCAGGTCGTGGAAGAGCGTCCGGTGACCTTCAGTGCGGAGCAGCTTGATGCGGCGCTGGAAAGTTTCCGCGGGGAGACGATGCAGGTGCCGTCGATGTATTCGGCGCTGAAGTATCAGGGCAAAAAACTCTACGAATATGCGCGCCAGGGCATTGACGTCCCGCGTGAAGCCCGTCCGATTACCGTGTATGAGCTGCTCTTTATTCGCCACGAAGGCGATGAGCTGGAGCTGGAAGTGCACTGTTCGAAAGGGACCTATATTCGCACCATCATTGATGACCTCGGTGAAAAGCTGGGCTGCGGCGCGCATGTGATTTACCTGCGTCGCCTTGCGGTGAGCAAGTACCCGGTGGAGCGAATGGTGACCCTGGAACATCTGCGCGAGCTGGTTGAACAGGCGGAATTCCAGGGGATCGCGCCGGCAGAGCTGCTCGATCCACTGCTGATGCCGATGGACAGTCCGGCTGCGGACTTCCCGGTTGTTAATCTTCCTTTAACATCGTCCGTTTACTTTAAGAACGGCAACCCGGTTCGTACGTCAGATGCGCCGCTGGAAGGCCTGGTACGCGTGACCGAAGGTGACGAAGGGAAATTCATCGGGATGGGCGAAATGGATGGCGAAGGGCGCGTTGCGCCGCGTCGTCTGGTCGTCGAATATCCGGTCGACGCGTGACGGTGATAACGGCTCACCTTGCGATAAGCAGGGGAGACGAGTAGAATATCGCCGCTTAACGCCTGGTAAATTGTTTAACAATCTGCGGGGCGTACATGGGATTGCTGAATTAGAGATCGGCATCCTTACATTCTTTATACTTTGGAGTTTGAAAATGTCTCTAAGCGTTGAAGCTAAAGCTAAAATCGTTTCTGAGTTTGGTCGTGGTACTAACGACAGCGGTTCTACCGAAGTTCAGGTTGCACTGCTGACTGCACAGATTAACCACCTGCAGGGTCACTTTGCAGAGCACAAAAAAGATCACCACAGCCGTCGTGGTCTGCTGCGTATGGTTTCTCAGCGTCGTAAACTGCTCGACTACCTGAAACGTAAAGATGTTGCACGCTACACCGCGCTGATCGAGCGTCTGGGTCTGCGTCGCTAATTCTTGCGAGTTTCAGAAAAGGGGGCCTGATGGCCCCTTTTTTCAAGCAGACGGCAGCAATTCACTGGAAACTATTGTATTGTTGCTATAAATGATCTTCATTGCAGAGGTTCGCGCGGCTAATGAGAGGCTTCACCCAGGAGGGTGTTGGTTGTCATTAGTCGCGAGGATGCGAAGAAGGTCGGGTCAAATCGACAGCACACCGGTGGTGTGCTGTCAAACATTTAAGAAAGGACAGAACTTTGCTGAATCCGATCGTTCGTAAATTCCAGTATGGTCAACATACCGTCACGCTGGAAACCGGCATGATGGCACGTCAGGCGACGGCTGCCGTTATGGTAAGCATGGATGACACCGCGGTATTCGTTACCGTTGTTGGCCAGAAAAAAGCTAAACCAGGTCAGGACTTCTTCCCGCTGACCGTTAACTACCAGGAGCGTACCTACGCTGCCGGTAAAATCCCGGGTGGTTTCTTCCGTCGTGAAGGCCGTCCAAGCGAAGGCGAAACCCTGATCGCGCGTCTGATTGACCGCCCGGTTCGTCCGCTGTTCCCGGAAGGCTTCGTTAACGAAGTGCAGGTTATCGCGACCGTTGTTTCCGTTAACCCACAGGTTAACCCGGACATCGTGGCGATGATCGGTGCGTCCGCTGCCCTGTCACTGTCTGGTATTCCATTCAATGGCCCAATCGGTGCCGCGCGCGTCGGTTACATCAACGACCAGTACGTGCTGAACCCAACTCAGGAAGAGCTGAAAGAAAGTAAGCTGGACCTGGTGGTTGCGGGTACCGAAGCCGCTGTGCTGATGGTTGAATCCGAAGCTGAACTGCTGAGCGAAGACCAGATGCTGGGCGCTGTGGTCTTCGGCCATGACCAGCAGCAGGTTGTTATCCAGAACATCAACGACCTGGTGAAAGAAGCCGGTAAACCACGTTGGGACTGGCAGCCAGAAGCGGCCAACGACGCGCTGAACGCACGCGTTGCTGCACTGGCAGAATCTCGTCTGAGCGATGCATACCGCATCACCGACAAACAGGAGCGTTACGCTCAGGTTGATGTGATCAAATCTGAAGTAACCGCGACCCTGGTTGCCGAAGACGAAACGCTGGACGCTAACGAAATTGGCGAAATCCTGCACGCTATCGAGAAAAACGTTGTTCGTAGCCGCGTTCTGGCTGGCGAGCCGCGTATCGATGGCCGTGAAAAAGACATGATCCGTGGTCTGGACGTGCGTACTGGCGTGCTGCCACGTACTCACGGTTCCGCGCTGTTCACCCGTGGCGAAACGCAGGCGCTGGTTACCGCGACCCTGGGTACAGCCCGTGACGCGCAGATCATCGACGAACTGATGGGCGAGCGCACTGACAGCTTCCTGTTCCACTACAACTTCCCTCCGTACTCCGTAGGTGAAACCGGCATGGTTGGCTCACCGAAGCGTCGTGAAATTGGTCACGGTCGTCTGGCGAAGCGCGGCGTGCTGGCAGTGATGCCAGAAGCAGACAAATTCCCGTACACCGTACGTGTGGTGTCTGAAATCACCGAATCTAACGGTTCTTCTTCCATGGCTTCCGTGTGCGGTGCCTCTCTGGCGCTGATGGATGCAGGCGTGCCAATCAAAGCCGCCGTTGCGGGTATCGCAATGGGCCTGGTGAAAGAAGGCGACAACTATGTTGTTCTGTCTGACATTCTGGGCGACGAAGACCACCTTGGCGATATGGACTTCAAAGTAGCGGGTTCCCGCGACGGTATCTCTGCGCTGCAGATGGATATCAAAATTGAAGGTATCACCAAAGAGATCATGCAGGTTGCGCTGAACCAGGCTAAGGGTGCACGTCTGCACATCCTGGGCGTGATGGAACAGGCTATCAACGCGCCACGCGGTGATATCTCTGAATTCGCACCGCGTATTCACACCATCAAGATCAATCCAGACAAGATCAAAGATGTTATCGGTAAGGGCGGTTCCGTAATCCGTGCGCTGACCGAAGAGACCGGCACCACCATCGAAATCGAAGATGACGGTACTGTGAAGATCGCAGCTACCGACGGCGAGAAAGCGAAATTCGCGATCCGTCGCATCGAAGAAATCACTGCAGAAATCGAAGTGGGCCGCGTCTATGCAGGTAAAGTGACCCGTATCGTTGACTTTGGCGCGTTCGTTGCCATCGGCGGCGGTAAAGAAGGTCTGGTTCACATCTCTCAGATCGCTGACAAGCGCGTTGAGAAAGTGACCGATTACCTGCAGATGGGTCAGGAAGTGCCGGTTAAAGTTCTGGAAGTCGATCGCCAGGGCCGTATCCGTCTGAGCATTAAAGAAGCAACCGAGCAGTCTCAGCCAGCTGCTGCGCCAGAAGCACAGGCAGCAGAACAGCAAGGCGAGTAAGTTGCCATTTGCCCTCCGCTTTGCGGAGGGCCTATTATCAGGCAGGACGCCTTGTTAAGCCGCCGGGGGACAGGACGTTCATCCAATAGTTGTCTTCGGGAGTGGGAAATGAAGCCTTTTTTGCGCTGGTGTTTCGTTGCGACAGCTTTAACGCTGGCAGGATGCAGCAACTCTGCCTGGCGTAAGAGCGAAGTCCTCGCAGTGCCATTGCAACCGACTTTGCAGCAGGAAGTGATCCTGGCACGCATGGAACAAATACTTGCCAGTCGGGCTTTAACCGATGACGAACGCGCACAGCTTTTATATGAGCGCGGAGTGTTGTATGATAGTCTCGGTCTGAGGGCATTGGCGCGAAATGATTTTTCACAAGCGCTGGCTATCCGACCTGATATGCCTGAAGTATTCAATTACTTAGGCATTTATTTAACGCAGGCAGGCAATTTTGATGCTGCCTATGAAGCGTTTGATTCTGTACTTGAGCTTGATCCAACTTACAACTACGCGCACTTGAATCGCGGTATCGCATTGTATTACGGCGGTCGTGACAAGTTAGCGCAAGATGATCTGCTGGCGTTTTATCAAGACGATCCTAATGATCCTTTCCGTAGCCTGTGGCTTTACATCGTTGAGCGGAAGCTCGATGAGAAGCAGGCAAAAGAAGCACTGAAACAGCGCTTCGATAAATCGGACAAGGAACAGTGGGGATGGAACATTGTCGAGTTCTACCTGGGCAACATTAGCGAAGCAACGCTGATGGAACGCCTCAAGGCGGACGCAACGGATAACACCTCGCTCGCTGAGCATCTCAGTGAAACCAACTTCTATTTAGGTAAGTACTACCTAAGTCTGGGGGATAAGGACAGCGCTACGGCACTGTTCAAATTAGCGGTTGCTAACAACGTACACAACTTCGTTGAGCACCGTTATGCATTGTTGGAATTATCGCTCTTGGGCCAGGAGCAAGACGACCTGGCAGAATCGGACCAGCAATAGCTGACGACATAAACATCAGCCCGTAATCTTTTGATTGCCATCACCTTAACTGGTGAGGGCGTTGTTGTTCGTCAATACACCTACTTTGAGCCGGTTCACACTTTTCAATGAAAATTGCTAATCATTTTCACGATGAGCTAAGTAGACTGGCCGCCATTGACATTGAGGCACTCGTACTACATGGCTGAATTCGAAACCACTTTTGCAGATCTGGGCCTGAAGGCTCCTATCCTTGAAGCCCTTAACGATCTGGGTTACGAAAAACCATCTCCGATCCAGGCTGAGTGTATCCCACACCTGCTTTCTGGTCGTGACGTGCTGGGCATGGCCCAGACTGGTAGCGGTAAAACTGCAGCGTTCTCGCTGCCGCTGCTGAACAACATTGATCCGGACCTGCGTGCACCGCAGATCCTCGTTCTGGCTCCAACCCGTGAACTGGCTGTTCAGGTTGCAGAAGCCATGACGGAATTCTCTAAACATATGCGCGGCGTAAACGTGGTTGCCCTGTACGGCGGCCAGCGTTATGACGTGCAGTTACGCGCCCTGCGCCAGGGCCCACAGATTGTTGTCGGTACGCCGGGCCGTCTGCTGGATCACCTGAAGCGCGGTACCCTGGACCTCTCTAAACTGAGCGGTCTGGTACTGGATGAAGCAGATGAAATGCTGCGTATGGGCTTCATCGAAGACGTTGAAACCATCATGGCGCAGATCCCGGACGGTCATCAGACCGCGCTGTTCTCTGCCACCATGCCGGAAGCGATTCGTCGTATCACCAAACGCTTCATGAAAGAACCTCAGGAAGTGCGTATTCAGTCCAGCGTAACCACTCGCCCGGATATCAGCCAGAGCTACTGGTCTGTATACGGCATGCGTAAAAACGAAGCGCTGGTACGTTTCCTGGAAGCGGAAGATTTTGATGCGGCGATTATCTTCGTTCGTACCAAAAATGCGACCCTGGAAGTGGCTGAAGCCCTGGAGCGTAGCGGCTACAACAGCGCAGCGCTGAACGGCGACATGAACCAGGCCCTGCGTGAGCAGACTCTGGAGCGTCTGAAAGACGGTCGTCTGGATATCCTGATTGCAACCGACGTGGCAGCACGTGGTCTGGACGTTGAGCGTATCAGCCTGGTTGTTAACTACGACATCCCGATGGATTCCGAGTCTTACGTTCACCGTATCGGCCGTACCGGTCGTGCGGGTCGTGCTGGCCGTGCGCTGCTGTTCGTTGAGAACCGCGAGCGTCGTCTGCTGCGTAACATCGAACGCACCATGAAGCTGACCATTCCAGAAGCGGACCTGCCAAACGCAGAGCTGCTGGGCAAACGCCGTCTGGAAAAATTCGCCGCCAAAGTACAGCAGCAGCTGGAAAGCAGCGATCTGGATCAGTACCGTGCGCTGCTGTCGCAGATTCAGCCTGTTGCTGAAGGCGAAGAGCTGGATATGGAAACCCTGGCTGCAGCACTGCTGAAAATGGCTCAGGGCGAACGTAGTCTGATCGTGCCACCAGATGCACCGATGCGTCCTAAGCGTGAATTCCGTGACCGTGACGACCGCTTCGAACGTCGTGGCGACCGTAACGATCGTGGCCCACGTGGTGACCGTCCAGAGCGTGGTGGTGAAGACCGTCCTCGTCGCGAACGTCGCGACGCAGGCGATATGGAACTGTACCGCATTGAAGTGGGCCGTGATGATGGCGTTGAAGTTCGTCACATCGTTGGCGCTATCGCTAACGAAGGCGACATCAGCAGCCGTTACATTGGTAACATCAAGCTGTTCGCCTCCCACTCTACCATCGAGCTGCCGAAAGGCATGCCGGGTGAAGTACTGCAGCACTTTACGCGTACCCGCATCCTGAACAAGCCGATGAACATGCAGCTGCTGGGCGATGCACAGCCACGCCCTGACCGTGGCGGCGAACGTCGTGGCGGTGGTCGCGGTTTCGGCGGCGAGCGTCGTGAAGGCGGTCGCAGCGAAGGTCGCGGTGGTGAAGGTCGTCGTTTCTCCGGCGAGCGCCGTGAAAGCCGTGGCCCGCGTCGTGAAGAAGGCACCAGCCGTCGTCGTTTCGGTGACGCGTAAGCCTTACGCTTCTGATGTAAAGTAAAATATACAGCCCCGATACATGCTATCGGGGCTTTTTTTATTCCCTTTGTACTCTTGTACTGGTACAGTGCGTCACATTAAAATGCAAAACCGCATGATTGACTGGAGAAAAGGCTGTATGGCGACACTAACCACCACCCAAACGTCACCTTCGCTGCTTGGCGGCGTGGTGATTATCGGCGGAACCATTATAGGTGCCGGGATGTTCTCCCTGCCCGTGGTCATGTCCGGTGCGTGGTTCTTCTGGTCGCTGGCCGCGCTGGTCTTTACCTGGTTCTGTATGCTCCATTCCGGGCTAATGATCCTCGAAGCCAACCTGAACTACCGCATTGGCGCGAGCTTCGACACCATCACCAAAGACCTGCTGGGCAAAGGCTGGAACCTGGTGAACGGGCTGTCCATCGCGTTTGTGCTCTATATCCTGACCTATGCGTATATTTCGGCGAGCGGCTCGATTCTGCATCACACCTTCTCGGAGATGTCGCTGAACGTACCGGCGCGTCTGGCCGGGCTGTGCTTTGCGCTGGGTGTGGCGTTTATCGTCTGGATGAGTACCAAAGCGGTGAGCCGGATGACGGCGATCGTGCTGGGCGCGAAGGTGATCACCTTCTTCCTGACCTTCGGCAGCCTGCTGGGGCACGTGACGCCTGCCACGCTGTTTAACGTTGCCGAAGTGAATACCTCCTATACGCCGTATCTGCTGATGACCCTGCCGTTCTGCCTGGCGTCGTTTGGCTACCACGGTAACGTGCCGAGCCTGATGAAGTACTACGGCAAAGATCCGCGCACGATTGTGAAGTGTCTGGTCTACGGCACGCTGCTGGCGCTGGCGCTGTACGTCATCTGGCTGCTCGGGACGATGGGCAATATCCCGCGCCCGGAGTTTATCGGTATTGCGCAGAAGGGCGGTAACATTGATGTGCTGGTGCAGGCCCTGAGCGGCGTGCTGAACAGCCGCAGCCTGGATTTGCTGCTGGTGATCTTCTCTAACTTCGCGGTGGCGAGCTCTTTCCTCGGCGTGACGCTGGGCCTGTTTGACTACCTGGCGGATCTGTTTGGCTTTGATGACTCTGCGATGGGCCGCTTCAAAACCGCGCTGCTGACCTTCCTGCCGCCGATTGTGGGCGGCCTGCTGTGGCCGAACGGTTTCCTGTACGCCATCGGCTATGCCGGTCTGGCGGCAACCATCTGGGCGGCGATTGTGCCGGCGCTGTTGGCCCGCAAATCACGTAAACGCTTCGGCAGCCCGAAATTCCGCGTCTGGGGCGGCAAGCCGATGATTGCGCTGATCCTGGTGTTTGGCGCAGGCAATGCCCTGGTACACGTGCTGTCGAGTTTTAATCTGCTGCCTGTGTATCAATAAACAGAAAGCCCGGTGGCGCTACGCTTACCGGGCCTACAGGGATGGCGTAGGCCGGATAAGGCGAAGCCGCCATCCGGCAAAAAACTACCCCAATATCTCCTCTTTCACCTGCATGGCCAAATCAAACGAATGCAAACGCGCCTGGTGATCGAAAATCTGGCCGTTAACCATAATTTCATCCGCTTGCGTTTCGCGCAGCACCGCCTCCAGCCCGTGACGCACTTTCGCTTTATCGCCTACCAGCGACATGCTCAGCGCCTGCTGTACGCCATACTGCTCTGAAGCTGACCACAGCTGATGCATATTCTCCACCGGCGGCGGAAGCTGGCCCGTCTCACCGCGACGCAGCTTCACAAACGCCTGCTGCATGGAGGTGAAGAGGAATTCCGCGTCGCGATTGCTGTCGGCGGCAATAATGTTGATACAGACCATCGCGTACGGTTTCTCCAGACGCTCGGACGGTTTGAAGTGCGTGCGGTAGAGATGCAGTGCCTGATGCAGCATATCCGGTGCGAAATGCGAGGCAAACGCAAACGGCAGCCCCAGCTGGGCGGCAAGCTGCGCGCTGTAGAGGCTTGAGCCCAACAGCCATACCGGGATCTTCTCGCCGTAACCCGGTACCGGGCGCACGTGCGGGTTCGGGTCACGCGCGTCGAACCAGTCCACCAGTTCGGCCACGTCGCGCGGGAAGTTGTCGATATCGCCGCTCATATGGCGGCGCAGGGCGCGCATGGTCGGCTGATCGCTACCCGGCGCACGGCCAATCCCTAAATCAATACGGCCCGGATAGAGGGTATTCAGCGTGCCGAACTGCTCGGCGATCACCAGCGGGGCGTGGTTCGGCAACATCACGCCGCCGGAGCCCAGGTGCAGCGTGGTGGTATTTGCCGCCAGATAACCAATCAGTACCGAGGTGGCGGCGCTGGCAATGCCCACCATGTTGTGGTGTTCGGCCAGCCAGTAGCGGTGATAGCCACGCTTTTCGGCCAGCTGAGCCAGATCCAGAGAGTGCGAAAAGGCTTCTCTTGCCGAGGAGCCTTGTGGGATCGGCGCCAGATCCAGCACCGAAAACGGAAGGGTTTTGTCAGTCATAACAGCTCACTTTGTCGACGGTGAATCTTTAATACTGCATTAAAAAATGATAACCGTTGTTAACAAAGTGAGCCTTTTTTAGGCCTGCAGTTCCAGCCCGGCCAGACGCTTCCAGTAGCCGTTACAGTCGCTGTTTGACGCCAGCGGCAGCGGAGCAGCGCCATTTTCGTTAGCGCGGAAGGCGTCCAGCATCGCGAACACGCCGGTATCCAGCGGCGACAGGCGCACCATATCGACCAGCCCGTCCATCGACGCCAGCTCGTTGCCGAGGTTATAGACATAGCCGCTCATGGTCTGAATACCGTTGAGAACAAACACCTGCTGATTCTCCTGCGACAGCATGTTGCGCCCGTTCGGATACTTAATACAGCAGGTTTCGCACTCGTCTTTCGGACGGTCTTCCGAGCGTGCGGTAAAGCAGCGGGCGGAATAGGCCAGCGGCAGATGCCCGTAGCTCAGCACCTCCACTTCAAACTTGTTGCGAATGCCCAGCTCTTCACACTGCGTGAGCAGGTTTGCCAGCCAGTCGCGGGAGAGTTCCACCGGCATGCACCAGCGCGTCATCCCCTGTTTGAGCAGCAGGCGCAGGGTCACCGCGTTGTAGCAGTTCAGGGCATGACCCGCGACAAACGGCAGCTTGCGCTCGGCACACATGTTCACCACGCCGAGATCACTCGCTTCCAGCAGGAACTCGCCGTTCTCAACGTAGCGTTTCAACTCGCCCAGTTCAGAAGAGGCCTGCACCAGCGCGAGCGTGGAAAGCACCACCTGTTTGCCGCTTCCCGCCAGGCTTTTCGCCATCTCCAGCCAGTCGCCCACTTTCGTCGCCCGACGTTTGCTGCACACCGCTTCGCCGAGGTAAATCACATCGGCGCTGCTGGTGGCGGCCTGTTGGTAAAAATCTTCCAGCGTCTCTTTTGGCCAGTAGTAAAGCACCGGCCCTAATGAATATTTCATGATTTTCTCACTGCCATTTACGGTGATACGCGCCCAGCGTGGTTTGCGTGCCTTCGGACATCGATCCGAGCGTCTCCATCCAGGCCTGCTGCGGCGCGTAGTTCTGCGGGTCCGCCAGGCAGCGGTCGATAGCCTGACGCCACACTTTCGCCACCTGGCTCACGTACGCCGGGCTGCGCTGGCGACCTTCGATTTTCACCGAGGCGATATTGGCCGCCAGCAGCTCCGGCAGCAGCTCCAGCGTGTTAAGGCTGGTGGGCTCTTCCAGGGCATGGTAACGCTCGCCGTCGACCAGATAGCGGCCTTTACACAGGGTGGGATAACCGGCGTTTTCACCGTCCTGATAGCGGTCGATCAGCACCTCATTCAGGCGAGATTCCAGCCCCTGCGGCGTTTGCTGCCAGCGAACGAAGCGGGCAGGGGAGCAGGCCCCGACGGTATTTGGCGACTCGCCGGTCAAATAGGAGGAAAGATAGCAACGGCCTTCGGCCATAATGCACAGGCTACCAAAGGCAAAAACTTCCAGCGGCACTGGCGTGACGCGCGCGAGTTGCTTAACCTGATGAATAGAGAGTACGCGCGGCAGCACCACGCGGGCCACGTCAAAGTTTCGGTGATAAAAACGCACGGCCTCTTCGTTGGTGGCAGATGCCTGAACAGAGACGTGGCGCTCAATATGGGGATAGCGTTCTGCCGCATACTCAAACATGGCGAGGTCGGCCAGAATCAGCGCATCGGCACCCAGCTGTGCCGCCATATCCACCGCGCGCTGCCAGCGGGCGTAGCCGTCAGGATGAGCAAAGGTATTGATGGCGATATGCAGCTTGCGGCGGTGCTGATGAACGAAGTTAACGGCTTCCTGAAGCTTTTTCTCCGTAAAGTTGAGGCCAGCAAAATGGCGGGCATTGGTGTCATCTTTCAGCCCGATATAGACCGCATCGGCCCCATTTTCGATGGCCGCCTTAAGCGCCGGAAGGTTTCCGGCAGGGCAGAGCAGCTCCATAATTTATCCTGATGTTGTCGATCGCAAAAATGTTAACGAGCTGGGATTTTAATTAACCCATACGCGACAATTTTTGATTTAAGGCAGCTAATGGCGTATTGATGGCACCAATAATGAGGTTGTCCGGACGACGGTTTGTTGATTTACGCCGCTATGTTATGCGTCGGATATGGCAAAATAGCAGGACTATAGATATCAGGGAGTAAAGCTCGTGCTGGATAAACTGCGTTCACGTCTCGTACAATTTGGCCCATCAATGCTGAGCGTGCCGGTAAAGCTGGCGCCGTTCGCGCTTAAACGTCAGGTGCTGGAGCAGGTCCTGAGCTGGCAGTTCCGCCAGGCGCTGCAGGATGGCGAGCTGGAATTCCTGGAAGGCCGCTGGTTGAGCATTGAGGTACGTGACATCGGGCTGCGCTGGTTTACCTCCGTTGAGAATGACCAGCTGATCGTCCGCGAAACCGCCGAGGCGGACGTGAGCTTTAGCGCCAACGCCAGCGATCTGCTGATGATTGCCGCGCGCAAGCAGGATCCGGATACGCTCTTCTTCCAGCGCCGTCTGGTGATTGAAGGCGACACGGAGCTGGGCCTGTACGTTAAGAATTTAATGGATGCCATTGAGCTGGAGCAGATGCCGAAAGCGCTGCGCGTGATGTTAATGCAAATGGCAGATTTCGTTGAGGCCGGGCTGAAAACCCCGCCGGACAGTAAACACACTTCAGTAGGTGAGCCATGCTGATTCGAGTCGAAATTGGGATTGATGCACCGGGTATCGATGCGTTATTACGCCGCGCTTTTGAGAGCGATGCGGAAGCCCAACTGGTCCACGATCTCCGTGAAGACGGCCTGATCACGCTGGGGCTGGTTGCCACCGATGATGAAGGTCAGGTGGTGGGCTATGTTGCCTTCAGTCCTGTCATCGTTCAGGGCGAAGAGCTGCAGTGGGTCGGTATGGCACCGCTGGCGGTGGATGAAAACTATCGCGGGCAGGGGCTGGCGCGCCAGCTGGTCTATGAAGGGCTGGATTCGCTCAATGAGTTCGGTTATGCGGCCGTTGTAACGCTGGGCGATCCGGCATTCTATGGCCGTTTGGGCTTCGAGCAGGCCGCGCATTACGATCTGCGCTGCCGCTGGCCGGGTACGGAATACGCTTTCCAGGTGCACCGTCTGGCGGACGACGCGCTCAACGGCGTCAATGGTCTGGTCGAATACCACGACCATTTCAATCGCTTTTAATCAGGCTCTCGCGTAGCGCCTCAAAGGAGCCGTCTCCGGTCACGAGGCGCTCTTTCTGGCGCTTCGTCAGCTGTTTGATGCGGTATTCCAGCCTGAGCGCCAGCGATCGGTCACCGACGGGCGCCGAAAAGGCGAGCTGTAATTCTCCTTTCCCCCGCAGCGCTTTTGCCCCTTTCCCCGTTTGATGTTGTAAAAAACGCCGCGCCACATCGGTGGTGATCCCGGTGTAGAGTGCGTTATCAGCGGTTCGGACAAGATAGAGAAACCAGCACACGGTAAACAGATTCAGTATGTTAAGGTGGACGCACCATAGCATGAGAGAGAACGAAAATGGAAACACTGGCCGCCATTAACCGCTGGCTGGCGAAGCAGCACGTCGTCACCTGGTGCGTCTACAGCGAGGGTGAGATGTGGTGCGCAAACGCGTTTTACTACTACGATCCGGAGCGCGTCGCATTTTACGTCATGAGCGAAGACAAAACGCGTCATGCGCAGATGGCTGGTCAGCAGGCAAAAGTCGCGGGCACGGTAAATGGCCAGCCGAAGACAGTCGCGCTGATCCGTGGGGTACAGTTTAAGGGGGAAATCCGTCGCCTGGGCGGAGAAGAGAGCGACGCGCGTCGCAAGCACTACACGCGCCGCTTTCCGGTCGCCGCTGCGCTAAAAGCCCCGGTGTGGGAAATCCGCCTCGATGAGCTGAAATTTACCGACAACACCTTGGGCTTTGGCAAGAAGCTGCACTGGTTACGCGCCGAGCAGGCGTAGCGCTTCGCGGTTAAACGCCGGGAGATCGTCCGGGGTCCGGCTGGTGATCAGCTGGTCTTTGTCGTTGACCACCTCCTGATCGTAAAACTCGGCGCCCGCATTTTTCAGATCGATAACGATCGGTTTCACCGCCGTGAGCTTACGCCCGCGTACAACCTCCGCGCTGATGAGCAGCTGCGGGCCGTGACAGATGGCAAAGACCGGTTTGCCGGTAGAGACAAAGTCCCGGGTGAAGGTTACGAAGCGCTCGTCTCCGCGCAGGGAATCCGGTGAATGGCCGCCGGGTAAAAGCAGGGCGTCAAAATCTGAGGGGCTAACGTTATCGATAGTCTCGTCGATGGTCACGCTGGCCTCGCCCTTATGGCCTTTCACCGTTTTGCCCGCCTCTTTCTCGATGGTGATGACCTCATGTCCCGCCTTGCGGAACGCCTCTGCAGGAGAGGTGAATTCTGAATCTTCAAACTCGTCGGTAATCAAGACTGCGATTTTCTTGCCCATGCTTCCTCCGTTGTTTTGGCTTCAGACTGATTTTTCTCCGCTTGTGGTAAATACTTACCTGTAACAGACTTCTAAGTGTGGTCGACGACGCTGAGTTCGCAAACGGACAATTCTGTAAAGGGGATACGATGAGTCAGGTACTGATTACCGGGGCTACCGGGCTAGTGGGCGATCATCTGCTGCGGCTGCTGATCCAGGATCGCCGCGTGAACTACATCGCCGCCCCGACGCGTCGACCGCTGGCGGACATCTCCGGCGTCTTTAATCCGCACGATCCCCAGCTGACGGATGCGCTGGCGCAGGTCCAGGACCCGATTGATATCGCCTTTTGCTGTCTGGGCACCACGCGGCGGGAGGCGGGGAGCAAAGAGGCATTTATCCACGCCGACTATACGCTGGTGGTGGACACCGCGCTTACGGCGAAAAAGCTGGGAGCCAGACATTTTCTGGTGGTCAGCGCGCTGGGCGCCAGTGCCGGATCGCCTTTCTTCTACAACAAGGTGAAGGGCAAGATGGAGGATGCGCTGATTGCGCAGAAATGGGAGCAGCTGACGATTGTGCGCCCCTCAATGCTGATCGGCCACCGGGACGAGCGCCGCTTTAACGAGTCGATATTTGCCCCGCTGTTTCGGATCCTGCCCGGCAACTGGAAATCTATCGAGGCGCGGGACGTCGCGCGTGCGATGTTAAAAGAGGGACTGGCTCCGTCGAAAGCGGGCGTAAACATTATCCCTTCGGCAAAACTGCGTGAAATCGCGCAGGGCGAGGCGTAAACTCCCCCGGCTAATTACTCATATTCTCCGGGGAATGCTATGACTGGTCAGTCTTCATCTCAGGCGGCAACACCTGTTCAATGGTGGAAGCCCGCACTCTTCTTTCTCGTGGTCATCGTTGGCCTTTGGTACGTGAAATGGCAGCCGTACTACGGTAAAGCCTTCACCGCCGCCGAAACGCACAGCATCGGTAAATCTATTCTCGCTCAGGCGGATGCCAGCCCGCTTCAGGCGGCGTGGGACTATGCCATGGTCTACTTCCTTGCCGTCTGGAAGGCCGCCGTCTTAGGCGTGATCCTGGGCTCACTGATTCAGGTGCTGATCCCGCGCAACTGGCTGATGAAAACCCTCGGACAGCCGCGCTTTCAGGGGACGCTGCTGGGAACGATCTTCTCCCTGCCGGGCATGATGTGCTCCTGCTGCGCTGCGCCCGTGGCGGCAGGGATGCGCCGCCAGCGCGTGTCGATGGGCGGCGCGCTGGCGTTCTGGATGGGCAACCCGCTGCTCAACCCGGCAACGCTGGTGTTTATGGGTTTTGTCCTGGGCTGGCATTTCGCGTTCATTCGTCTGGTGGCCGGACTGCTAACGGTGCTGGTGGTGGCGACGCTGGTGCAGAATCTGGTGAAGGATAAGGCGCCAGAGTCCGCGTCTGTTGAGCTGGACGTCAGCGAGCCGCAGGGCGGGTTCTTTGCGCGCTGGGGCAGGGCGCTATGGCAGCTTTTCTGGAGCACCATCCCGGTCTATATCCTGGCGGTGCTGGTTCTCGGCGCGGCGCGCGTCTGGCTCTTCCCGCATGCGGATGGCGCTATCGACAACACGCTGTTGTGGGTCATTGCGATGGCCGTTGCAGGCTGCCTGTTTGTGATCCCTACCGCCGCAGAAATTCCTATTGTTCAGACCATGATGCTGGCCGGCATGGGCACCGCACCGGCACTGGCATTGCTCATCACGTTACCGGCCATCAGCCTGCCGTCGCTGATTATGCTGCGTAAATCATTCCCGGCGAAAGCGCTGTGGCTCACCGCGGGGCTGGTGGCGTTGAGCGGGGTGATGGTGGGAAGCATTGCGCTTCTGTGAAAAACGCCCGGTGGCGCTACGCTTACCGGGCCTACAAAAAAATCCCCTCACTTGAGGGGATTTTTTTATTTAATGTAAGTAAACGCGGTGGTGACGTGCTTCACGCCGCTCACCCGGCTGGCGATATCGGCCGCTGCTTTCCCTTCACGTTCGGTCACCAGACCCAGCAGGAACACTTCACCGTTTTCCGTTGTCACCTTCACGTTGGAAGATTTCACCTGGTCCGAGCCCAGCAGCTGGGAACGTACTTTGGTGGTGATCCAGGTATCGGAAGAGGCATCACCCAAACCAATTGGCTTGCCCTGACGCACTTCGTTAAACACCTCTGTGGTCCCTTCAACGCCCATCGCAATCTGTTTCGCACGCGAGGCGAGCTCCATATTCGGCGCCTGGCCTGCCAGCAGCACTTTGCCCTGATAAGCCGTCACGTTGATACGCGCCTCTTTCTTGATCTGTTCGTCTTTCGACAGCGCACTGTTGACGCGCAGCTCCAGCGTACCGTCATCCACCTGTGTTCCCACAGTGCGCGGATCGGTTGCCGCTTTGGTGCCTACTGCGGCAGTACCCACAACGGCCGCAGCGATACATCCCTGAAGCAGTAATGCAGACATAAGGACTGCGAGGGTCGATAAAGCCTTCATAAGAACTCCTTAATCATCCTGGTGAGGGAAAAGCGTGTTATCGATCAAGTCACATAAGCAGTTCACCGTGAGCATATGCATCTCCTGTATGCGTGCGCTCCGGTGAGACGGAATGCGGATTTCCACATCCTGCGGCCCAAGCAGACCCGCCAGCTCACCCCCGTCATAGCCGGTTAAGGCCACGATAGTCATGTCGCGGGTGACGGCGGCTTCAACGGCTTTGACAATATCCCGGCTGTTGCCGCGCGTGGAGATAGCCAGCAGCACATCTCCGGCATGACCCAGGGCTCGCACCTGCTTTGCGTAAATTTCGTCATGCAGACGATCGTTAGCAATCGCCGTTAAGACCACATTATCGGTATTAAGTGCAATGGCAGGTAAACTGGGGCGTTCTGTTTCAAAACGATTGATCATGCTGGCAGCAAAATGCTGTGCGTTGGCGGCTGACGTGCCGTTGCCACAACAGAGGATTTTGTTGCCGTTTAGCAGGGATTGCACCAGCGTCATTGCGGCACGCGAGATAGCATCCGGAAGGGCTTCCGCCGCGGCAATCTGAGTCTGGATGCTTTCTGTGAAGCACACTTTAATTCTTTCGAGCACGTTATCCCTTTTAAATCTTAATTATGCGTCTTCGCCAAAAGCGTTTTTAAACCATTCGATCTCATTTCCGGTGAAGGCTATCACATCGAACCGGCAATCCACAGTATCAAAACTCCCATTATGGCGGGCAAGCCACAAGTGGGCAGTCTGTAATAATTTATGTTGTTTGGCGAGCGTCACGCTGGCGGCAGCACCGCCAAAACGGGAGGACTGTCGAAAGCGCACTTCAACAAACACAATGACCTGACCGTCTTTCATGATCAGGTCGATTTCGCCACCACGTCCACGGACGTTGGCGGCGATAAAACGCAGTCCTTTGCCTTCAAGCCAGCGACGCGCCTTTAACTCCCACGCATCGCCGGTTTGTTTGCGGCTTAACTGGCCGGGACGATCTGCCCCTGCTGGTATTTGAGCCATGATAACTTCCTGTTAATCACACAATCCTGGGTCGCGGTCAGATCGCCGGTGTTGCCGTTAAGCTCGAAGCCCGGCACCTGACGCATCTGGGTAAAGTGGTTCGCCAGCGCCCACGCATCAACCCCCATCGCATACAGACGCGCCAGAGAGTAATCGTTACGCACCGCGCTCAGCGCCTGCTGCATCAGGGATGGATTGCTGCCGGCCAGCATCGGGATTTCGCTGTACTGCAGACCGTCCATTTCCAGACGGAAATCCGGGCCTGCGGTGCCCTGTGCGCTGCGGGAGCTGGCGTAGAGCGTTGCGCCGCTCTGGCTGCCGTTACGCATCGCAATCATCGGTTTGATAAAGGCGATCTCCTGCGGCGTGGCAACGATATAGGCCGCATCCACTTTACCGCCACCGCTAATCTGCGCGTCGGTTGGCGGCGCAGGGATCGTCAGGCCACCAATCGTCACGCCCTGCTGCTGTGGCAGGCTCGCGGTGACCGGGCTACCGTTAAGTGCGATACCCGCCCCGCCGTTTACGCCTGCGCGCAGTTCAGAGACGGAACCGAATTTCTGCTGCAGCACCACGCCGCCGCCCAGCTTCTGCCACTCATCGGCAAAGGCATTGGCCACGCGATCGCCCAGCGTGCTGCGTGGGATGAGCAGCAGCGGAGCCTGCTTACCCTGCTCATGAATATGACGCGCCGCATCGCGGGCTTCATCTTCTGGAGAGAGCGCGAAGTAGCAGATATTCGCCCGGTTCTGAACCTGCTCTGGCTGGTTGAGCGCCAGCACGTTCAGCGTGGTATTGCTCTTCATCAGCTCTTCCACGTTGTTCTTCAGTAGCGGACCGACAACGATGCTCGCCCCGTCCTGCTGTACCTGCGCCAGCACCTGGTCAAGCGGCTGCGAGCTGGTGTCGTAGATTTTCAATTCAGCGCCCGGGTTGGCGCTGGTGGTTGCCACGGCCTGCGGCTGCGCGGCAGGTTGAGCCGCGGGTTGTGCAGGCTGCTGTTGAGGCTGTTCTGCTGTTGTGGCAGGAGCTGACGCCGTTTGCGTCTCGGCCGGAGCCTGGGCCGCAGGTGCTGCTGTAGCCGGTGCAGCTTCAGCTGGAGGCGTCGTCGGGGCCGTCACAGGGTTTTGCATCGTGCCCTGCGCTGGCGTTTGCGCCGTGGTCAGGTCGCTGGTCTCTGCGGCGGATGGGCTGACAACATCATTATTCACATTAGCCGCCTGGGCTGCCTGTGCGGGAACGGCGCTGCCGGCTACCGACGTCGTGCCGTTTTTCGCCGCTTCAAAACCCTGCTGAATGGTACGTCCAAACACCGCCGCCTGGCCGTTGAGCGGCAGAAGCAGGGCGATTTTGCTGGTGGAAGCTGGCTTAAAGTTCTGCACGTTCACCAGCTGGGTTGGCAGCATTTTCGCGCCCGGGTTTTGCGGGTAGCGCGTCTGCCAGTCCGTAATGCCGGCTTTCAACATTTTTGGATCGCTGCGGTTGTTAAACCACATCTGCTGCAGATCCAGCCAGCCCTGCAGGACGTTTTCATCCGCGTTGATGACCAGCGCCTGCGCCTGTTCCTGCGTCATCGACGCCAGCGCTTGCCAGGTGGCATCAATATTTTTCTGCTTATCAGCACCGCCAAGCAGCGGCTCTTGCGCGACGAGCGCGCGGAGCAGCGTCAGGGAAGGGCGTCCCTGCTCAGCGGTAATACCCGCCTGCCAGAAGCGCGCCTGCTGGTTTTTATCCAGAGCGCTTACGTCGATATCACCGAGGATCTTCTTCGCGGCGGCGTAATCTTTCAGCGCGACTTTCAGCTCGGCAGAGAGCAGGCTCTGCTCGCGACGCTGTGCGTCGTTAAGATCTTTTGGCAACTGGTTAAACAGTTCGGCTGCCCGCTGGGTTTTACCCTCTTTCAGCAGTGCACGAATGGCGAGTAATTGCCAGTTGGTCTTGGTATCATTTGAACTCTGCGACATTTGTTGCAGATAAAAGCCAGAATCAGCCTGAGCAGAACCCTGGAGATGGGCGGTGCTCTGGTCAGGTGCCTGGGTGCCACAGCCTGCAAAGATCAGGGCTGCCAGCAGAAGCGGCACGCTGCGCGTGGCTTTTTTTCGAAGAAACGTTAACGGTACCATACTGTATCCAGTGATTTTTTTTACGCAATGCTCAATATTAAATCGGCAATACGGACGAAACAATGAAACAACACGAAACGGCAGATAATTCTCAAGGCCAGCTTTATATTGTACCTACTCCTATCGGGAATTTGTCTGATATTACCCAACGTGCGCTCACCGTACTGCAAGCTGTTGATTTAATTGCTGCTGAAGATACCCGCCATACCGGCCTGCTGCTGCAACATTTCGCGATTAACGCCCGTTTGTTTGCGCTGCACGATCACAATGAGCAACAAAAATCCGAAACGCTGGTGGCGAAGCTGAAAGAGGGGCAGAACATTGCCCTGGTCTCCGATGCCGGTACGCCGCTGATCAACGATCCGGGCTATCACCTGGTGCGTACCTGTCGCGAAGCCGGTATTCGCGTTGTGCCCCTGCCGGGCCCGTGTGCCGCGATTGCGGCGTTAAGCGCCGCAGGTCTGCCGTCTGACCGTTTCTGCTATGAAGGCTTTCTGCCTGCTAAATCCAAAGGCCGCCGCGACGTCTTAAAAGAGCTGGAAGCGGAACCGCGCACCCTGATTTTCTACGAATCCACGCACCGCCTGCTGGAGAGCCTGGAAGATATGGTGACCGTCTGGGGGGAAGGCCGCTACGTGGTGCTGGCGCGCGAGCTGACCAAAACCTGGGAAACCATCCACGGTGCGCCGGTGGGCGAGCTGCTGGCGTGGGTGAAGGAAGACGAAAACCGCCGCAAGGGTGAAATGGTGCTGATCGTCGAAGGGCACAAGGCGGAAGAAGACGCCCTTCCTGCCGACGCGCTGCGCACGCTGGCGCTGCTGCAGTCGGAACTGCCGCTGAAGAAAGCCGCTGCGCTGGCGGCAGAAATTCACGGCGTGAAGAAAAATGCGTTGTATAAGTATGCGCTGGAGCAGCAGGGGGAGTAAGGCATCCCCTGCCGGTTTTTGCCGGGTGGCGGCTACGCCTTATCCGACCTACGGATCGTTATGTGTCTTTTAGCTAGCAGGTATCGCCTCAACCTGGAAGGTTTGCGGCGTGTCCGACGGGTTACCTAAATGCGGGATAGATGTGGGACGGAAAATCACGTCACCGGTGCCGGGTTAAACACCGCCAGCTGATTATGCAATCCCCATTGGTCCGAGAAGGTTTTCTTTCGCCCGCTGGCGACATCCAGAATGAAGTGGAACAGCTTCCAGCCCACGTCCTCAATGCTCTCTTCTCCTGTGGCGATGGTGCCCGCGTTGATATCCATTAAGTCATACCAGCGGTTTGCCAGTTCGGTGCGGGTCGCCATCTTGATCACCGGCACCGCCATCAGGCCGTACGGCGTGCCGCGCCCGGTGGTAAAGACCTGTACCGTAATGCCGGATGCCACCTGCTGCGTGCCGCACACAAAATCGCTGGCTGGCGTTGCGGCGTAGATAAGGCCGCGTTTCGTCGGGCGCTGGCCCGGAGAGAGCACTTCTGCAATGGCGCTCTGCCCGGATTTGGCAATAGAGCCGAGGGCTTTTTCCACCACGTTTGCCAGGCCGCCTTTCTTGTTGCCCGGAGACGGGTTGGCGCTGCGGTCGGTTTTGCCCATATCGAGATAGTTATCGTACCAGGCCATCTCCTCAAGCAGTCGCTTGCCGACCTCTTTATTAACGGCGCGCGGCGTCAGCAGATGGATGGCGTCACGCACTTCAGTCACCTCGGAGAACATCACCGTGGCGCCGCAGCGAACAAGCAGATCGGACGCATAGCCCACCGCCGGGTTGGCCGTCACGCCGGAGAAGGCATCGCTGCCGCCGCACTGGGTTCCGACCACCAGCTCCGACGCCGGGCACGTTTCGCGCTGGCGGCGGTTGAGCTTGTCCAGATGGCGTTCTGCTACCTGCAAAATATCGTCGACCATTGAGCGGAAACCGACGTGGCGTTCGTCCTGCAGGCGCACGATACTGGCCTCGTCTGTCGGAATGGCTTTGACATCTTCCGTGCCTTGCAGCAGGCGCTCGGGCTGGAGCTTTTCACATCCCAGGCCAATGACCATCACCTCGCCGCCAAAGTTGGGGTTCAGAGCGATATTGTGGATGGTGCGGATAGGCACCACCGCAGCGGGCGCGTTAATCGCCACGCCGCAGCCGTAGAGGTGGTTCAGTCCCACCACGCCGTCGACGTTCGGGTATTTTGGCAGCAGATCGCGTTCGATGATTTTCACCACGTAATCCACGACGCCCGCCACGCAGTGCACGCTGGTGGTAATGCCGAGCAGATTTTTAGTGCCGACGCTGCCGTCCGCATTGCGATAGCCTTCAAAGGTATAGCCTTCCAGCGGGGGAAGCGGTTCCGGCACGCGGGTTGCCAGCGGAAGCGTGTTCAGCGGCGGCGCTTCTGGCAGCGCCACCAGCGACTCCTCCACCCAGCTTCCCTGCGGTATCGAACGAACGGCATAGCCGATGACTTCACCGTAACGCACAATTTCGCTTTCAGCAGGGATATCCACCAGGGCGACTTTGTGTCCCTGCGGAACATGCTCAGTCAGTTCCAGCCCGTCCGGGAAGCGGGTTCCTGCTTTTAAGCCATTGTCGTTGACGATAATCGCCACGTTATCGGCGTCGTGCACTTTTATATAAAACGCCGTCGGCGGTGCCTGTCGAATTTCAATGTCGGCCATTGGTCAGTATTCTCCAGCAAAATTCTGATAATAGGTTCAGCCATTTTTCTGATGGTAGAAATAAATACGCGGCTTTCAGAAATAAAGCATGTCAGCAGATTCAATATCAAAATGTGATCCCGATCGCTCGCGAGCCCGTAATCCTTGATTCTGTGCATTAGCGCCCAGTGCTTTGTGCATATGCAAAAATTTTTATCAAAAAATAGCGTAATACCTGAGCATTAAAACAATGTGCGGTCGTGGATTGCATCTTATACTGAATGACGATTTTATTACGCCAGAATATGTCCGAATAATAAATATCATGCTGGCGCGGTGTCTGAATAAATAAAAAGATGCTGAAAAAGGCTGCGGAATTAAAAAGGTAAATACGATGAATAACGCTATCTTCCCGAATAAATTTAAAGCGGCTCTCGCGGCGCACCAGATTCAGATTGGCTGCTGGTCCGCGCTGGCAAACCCTATCAGCACCGAAGTGCTGGGCCTGGCCGGTTTCGACTGGCTGGTGCTGGACGGCGAACATGCGCCAAACGATATCAGCACGTTTATTCCGCAACTGATGGCGCTGAAAGGCAGCAACAGCGCCCCGGTGGTGCGTGTCCCCACCAACGAACCGGTGATTATTAAGCGTCTGCTGGATATCGGCTTCTACAACTTCCTGATCCCGTTTGTGGAGACGGAAGAGCAAGCGGCGCTGGCCGTGGCGTCAACGCGCTATCCTCCCGAAGGGATCCGCGGCGTTTCCGTTTCGCACCGCGCCAATATGTTTGGCACCGTCCCGGACTATTTCGCGCAGTCCAACAGCAACATCACCATTCTGGTTCAGATCGAGAGCCAGCAGGGCGTCGATAACGTCGACGCGATTGCCGCCACAAGCGGCGTGGACGGGATCTTCGTCGGCCCAAGCGATCTGGCTGCGGCCTTTGGCCATCTGGGTAACGCCAGCCACCCTGACGTGCAGCGCGCGATCCAGCACATCTTTGCCCGCGCCAAAGCACACGGCAAGCCGTGCGGCATTCTGGCGCCGGTTGAGGCTGACGCCCGCCGCTACCTGGAGTGGGGGGCCACGTTTGTTGCTGTCGGCAGCGACCTCGGCGTTTTCCGCTCGGCTACGCAGAAATTAGCGGACGCTTTTAAAAAATAACCATCATTGAGGAAACAGATTATGACGCTGAAAGTGGGTTTTATTGGCCTGGGGATCATGGGTAAACCAATGAGTAAGAACCTCATCAAAGCAGGTTACTCGCTGGTGGTCTCCGATCATAATCCACAGGCCGTGGCTGAGGTGATAGCGGCTGGCGCAGAAGCAGCCACCACCGCGAAAGCCATTGCCGAGCAGTGCGATGTCATCATCACCATGCTGCCAAACTCCCCGCACGTCAAAGAAGTCGCGCTGGGTGAAAACGGCATTATCGACGGCGCGAAACCGGGCCTGGTGCTGATCGATATGAGCTCTATCGCACCGCTCGCGAGCCGTGAAATCAGCGAGGCGTTGAAGGCGAAGGGCGTCGATATGCTGGATGCACCGGTCAGCGGCGGCGAGCCGAAAGCCATCGACGGCACGCTGTCGGTCATGGTCGGCGGCGATAAAGCTATTTTCGATAAATTTTACGACCTGATGAAAGCCATGGCGGGCTCCGTGGTACACACCGGGGAGATCGGGGCGGGTAACGTGACCAAGCTGGCAAACCAGGTGATTGTGGCACTCAACATTGCCGCCATGTCTGAAGCGCTGACGCTGGCAACCAAAGCGGGCGTCAATCCAGACCTGGTCTACCAGGCTATTCGCGGTGGTCTGGCAGGCAGTACGGTGCTGGATGCCAAAGCGCCCATGGTCATGGATCGCAATTTCAAACCCGGTTTCCGCATCGACCTGCATATTAAAGATCTGGCGAACGCGCTGGACACTTCCCACGGCGTGGGCGCACAGCTGCCGCTGACCGCGGCGGTCATGGAGATGATGCAGGCATTGCGTGCCGATGGCCTGGGCACGGCCGATCACAGCGCAATTGCATGCTACTACGAAAAACTGGCGAAGGTGGAAGTGGCGCGTTAATCACGGCTTACCCACAGCCGAGGGTGACAGCGGCGCGCAAACCCTCTATACTGCGCGCCGAAGCTGACCAGACAGTCGCCGCTTCGTCGTCGTCCCTTTCGGGGGAGACGGGCGGAGGGGAGGAAAGTCCGGGCTCCATAGGGCAGGGTGCCAGGTAACGCCTGGGGGGGAAACCCACGACCAGTGCAACAGAGAGCAAACCGCCGATGGCCCGCGCAAGCGGGATCAGGTAAGGGTGAAAGGGTGCGGTAAGAGCGCACCGCGCGGCTGGTAACAGTCCGTGGCACGGTAAACTCCACCCGGAGCAAGGCCAAATAGGGGTTCACATGGTACGGCCCGTACTGAACCCGGGTAGGCTGCTTGAGCCAGTGAGCGATTGCTGGCCTAGATGAATGACTGTCCACGACAGAACCCGGCTTATCGGTCAGCTTCAACTTCTTCTAAAACCATTCGTTGGTGTGTCTCAGGCTTTCTAAGGCAAAACTGTGACACAGACTGTGATACAAACGAGGCACACCAACGGCTGTTCCATCCCGACTATCCTGAAACCTTGCAACCGCTACAGCCTTCATTTCCGTCTGCCTTCAGTTTATATGTATGTCTCTGGATTGCGATTCATATTTATTTACTGACAATATTGGCTCTACAGACCCCCCTGGCTCACTACAATTGACCTGCTCCCCGTTGATTAGTACACCCCGATGTTAGTAATGTCTTCATAAGCCACATGAGGACATCCCCATGAAGAAGCGTTTTTCCGACGAACAGATCATCAGTATTCTCCGCGAAGCCGAAGCTGGGGTACCCGCCCGTGAACTCTGCCGCAAGCATGCCATTTCCGATGCCACGTTTTACACCTGGCGTAAGAAGTATGGCGGTATGGAGGTGCCTGAAGTTAAGCGCCTGAAGTCGCTTGAGGAAGAGAACACCAGACTCAAGAAGCTGCTTGCCGAAGCCATGCTGGATAAAGAGGCGCTTCAGGTGGCTCTTGGGCGAAAGTACTGACGACAGACCAGAAGCGGGAAGCCGTGATGTTGATGTGTGATGCGACCGGTCTGTCGCAACGTCGTGCCTGCAGGCTTACAGGTTTATCCCTGTCGACCTGCCGCTATGAGGCTCACCGTCCGGCTGCTGATGCGCATTTATCAGGGCGCATCACTGAGCTGGCACTGGAGCGCAGGCGTTTTGGCTACCGTCGTATTTGGCAGTTGCTGCGCCGTGAAGGGCTTCATGTTAATCATAAGCGCGTGTACCGGCTTTATCACCTCAGTGGCCTGGGCGTAAAACGCAGAAGACGTCGTAAAGGGCTGGCAACAGAACGTCTGCCGCTGCTCCGTCCGGCGGCGCCCAATCTGACCTGGTCGATGGATTTCGTCATGGACGCACTTTCCACCGGTCGCAGGATCAAGTGTCTTACCTGCGTCGATGATTTCACAAAGGAATGCCTGACGGTCACTGTTGCCTTTGGGATTTCAGGCGTTCAGGTCACGCGTATTCTGGACAGCATTGCACTGTTTCGAGGCTATCCGGCGACGATAAGAACTGACCAGGGGCCGGAGTTCACTTGCCGTGCACTGGATCAATGGGCCTTTGAGCATGGTGTTGAGTTGCGCTTAATCCAGCCGGGCAAGCCAACGCAGAACGGATTTATTGAGAGCTTTAACGGACGATTTCGCGATGAATGTTTGAATGAGCACTGGTTCAGCGATATCGTTCATGCCAGGAAAATTATTAATGACTGGCGGCAGGATTATAACGAATGCCGCCCGCACTCCACGCTGAATTATCAGACACCGTCTGAATTTGCAGCGGGCTGGAGAAAGGGTCATTCTGAGAATGAAGATTCCGACGTTACTAACTGAGTGTTGTATCTAATCGTGGGGGCAGGTCACAATGTATGAGAAAAATAAATAAAACGTTAATAAATACAGTTTGTCCCTAATTAATTTCTGAAAATGAAGGGGGGCTATTGCTATAGAATGATAAGAACGCTTAACTCAATGCCTAATTTTCTCATCGGTATTCGGTTGAGCATGGACAGAAAAAACAAACTAAAAAAACTAATCCAATATCATAAAAATATACTTAAAAATCACCGATATCAGCCTGGTTTAGCTGGTGCAGATCTGAGGTTTATGGATCTCAGGGGGCTCTATTTACGCAATATTAATTTATCGGGATGCGATATTTCGTTTTGTGATCTTCGAGGAGCCGATTTCTCCTGTGCCAACCTTGCAGGCGCTAATCTTAGCTACTGTAAAACGGAAGGTACAATTTTTAGTCACGCTGATTGTACTTGCGTGGATTTTACTGGAAGTGATATCCATGATGTCGGGTTATTGACGGAACATGAACAAAATGAAAGTGACACGCCACTATCCCGACCACTCATCTCCATCTATATGCCAACCTGGAACCGCCAGGCATTGACGATCAGAGCCATACAATCGGTACTGAATCAAGACTATGTGAACTGGGAACTCATTATCATTGACGATTTCTCATCGTCATTTGACCAACTCTTGACGTATATCTCCGAGCTGAATGACCCACGCATTACCTATATTCGCAATGAATTTAACTCTGGCGCTTGTGCAGTCCGAAATCAGGCTATAAGAATGGCCCGTGGTGACCTTATTACGGGTCTGGATGATGATGATGAATGGCTGCCGACACGCCTGTCCTCTTTTCTTACCTGGCAACATAAACTTCAGTTGCACAGTTTTTTGTACGCAAATGATTATCTCTGTGACGGTACCGGATATCATCATCCTGATGAATTACAGGTGTATCCGAAACCGGCTTATAAAAAAAGCCTGTTTGATAAACGGAATATTATAGGCAACCAAATGCTGACCTTAACCAGTAGAATGCAGCAGATCCTGTTCGACGACGCCTTGCCGGCTGCTCAGGATTATGATGCTTTTTATCGGCTTGCAGAAACTTTTGGTGAACCTTTCAAACTGGATGACATCACACAGGTGCTTTATGTCAATCACGGCGAAGCCCGCATTACCTGCTCAGGACGAAAGTTTTCAGGTTATCTACGTTTTTACCGGAAACACAAAGCCAAATTAGACGTATCGAGTAAAAAATATCAGCTCTTCACTCTGTACTACATTCGCAACAAAAAGATGCGCCCGCAAACCCTGATGAAACTGATGACGCTACGCAATCTGAAACGCTATCTGATGATGTATACCCGCTTCCGGACCAAAAAGTTCTGATGCCTACAAACGACAAGAGTCGTTGTGGTGTCTGGAAATAGTAGGTTAATACGGCAATCATTGTGACGAGGGGCTGGATAAGTCGCCGGGAATTACCCCGGCGGACAACCACGACGAACGGGTAAGCGCAGCGCCATCCGGCACCACACAAACGACATCAATTCTCATATTTGCGACATTAAGCACATTTCACTGTTTTTCACTCGCCGGTTCTGCCTCGGCATCTGCAGACGATCGCCATCACAAAATTTAAATCTAAAAAAACGGCGATCTGTAGTATTGATAATTTGTTATGATTGTTAGCTTAATGTTCGTAAATCTTTTCTCGTTTGATATGCGCTTATTGAAATCAAATAC
The DNA here is from genome assembly GCF_000805795.1 of Enterobacter sp. FB. NCBI lineage: Bacteria > Pseudomonadati > Pseudomonadota > Gammaproteobacteria > Enterobacterales > Enterobacteriaceae > Enterobacter > Enterobacter sp. FB. Next base: position 148,599 of record NZ_JSZC01000006.1, read on the forward strand.
ATTTCCTCCGTGAATATGTGACGTATTCCACTCTTTTCCTGAAATTTGAAAATTTATGTCGTAAAAAATGGCTTAAATGAAAGTATGTTTCAAACAAATGACGGTTATTTATTAGCCTTTAATTGCCTGAAATATCGTCTTTATTGATTTTTTAAGAACGGTGAAATAAATCCGGGTTATCGCCATAAAATAAATTTATTAGCGCTATTTTTGTTGATCAATATCAGCGTTGTAGCGTATTTAATTACCTTCAATGCATTGATTTATAAGGTTTTTAATGGGTTTTTTAAAACGTGAGTTAAGGGTTGCTCAAAGCAAATTGTGAGTAACAGCACATACCCCCTGAAACATTATTGAGTAGAATTCACCCCGTCATAGGGAAATAAGCGCAGAATATTATGAACACTATTATTCTACCGAAAACACAGCACCTCGTGGTATTTCAGGAAGTCATTAAAAGTGGCTCCATAGGTTCTGCTGCAAGACAACTGGGCCTGACGCAACCCGCCGTCAGCAAAATCATCAGCGATATCGAATCTTACTTCGGTGTGGAAGTGATGGTACGTAAAAATACGGGCGTAAAACTGACGGCTGCAGGCCAGGTTCTGCTCTCGTACTCCGAGTCGATCACCCGTGAAATGAAAAACATGGTGAGCGAAATCAACAGTCTCAGTTTTAGCACCGTTATGGATGTCTCCTTTGGCTATCCGTCGCTGATTGGTTTTACCTTCCTGTCTGAGATGATCAAAAAATTCAAGGAAGTGTTCCCGAAAGCGCGCGTCTCAATGTATGAAGCTCAGCTCTCCTCCTTCCTCCCGGCCATTCGCGATGGTCGTCTGGATTTCGCTATCGGCACGCTGAGCGATGAAATGCTGCTTCAGGATCTGCACGTCGAACCGCTGTTTGAGTCTGAGTTTGTGCTGGTCGCCAGCAAAACGCGAACGTGCACCGGCCCGACGACACTGGCATCGCTTACGCACGAGCAGTGGGTGATGCCGCAAACCGATATGGGCTACTACAAAGAACTTCTGACCACTCTGCAAGACAACCACATCAGCATCGAAAACATCGTCCAGACCGATTCCGTCGTCACCATTTATAACCTTGTCCTGAATGCCGATTATCTGACGGTGATTCCCCGCGACATGATTGCCCCATTCGGTTCGGATCAATTTATTGTGCTGCCCGTGGAAGACGAATTACCCGTGGCGCGTTATGCTGCCGTGTGGTCTAAAAATTACAGGATTAAAAAATCGGCGTCAGTATTAGTTGAGCTGGCTAAACAATATTCGTCGATGAATATCGAAAGACGACGATGAATAATAAGTTTTAATTTTAAAAATACCCAGAGCTTAACGTATTAACGCTCTGATACCCTGACTTTGCCTGAAAAGAATGAATTATTATAACGAGGATATTATGCATATTACCTACGATCTCCCGGTAACCATTGAAGATATTCAGGACGCCAGAAAACGACTGGCAGGCAAGATATATAAAACCGGTATGCCGCGCTCGAATTATCTCAGCGAACGGTGTAAGGGCGAAATATTCCTTAAATTTGAGAACATGCAGCGTACCGGTTCGTTCAAAATTCGCGGCGCGTTTAATAAATTAAGCTCGCTGACCGATGCTGAAAAGCGCAAAGGCGTGGTCGCCTGCTCTGCGGGAAACCACGCGCAGGGAGTGTCGCTCTCCTGCGCCATGCTCGGCATCGACGGTAAAGTGGTGATGCCGATGGGCGCACCAAAATCTAAAGTGGCCGCAACCCGCGACTACTCGGCAGAAGTGGTGCTCCACGGTGAGAACTTCAACGACACCATCGCTAAAGTGAGCGAAATCGTCGAGATGGAAGGGCGCATTTTTATCCCGCCTTACGATGACGCCAAAGTGATCGCCGGGCAGGGCACCATCGGTCTGGAAATTCTCGAAGATTTATACGACGTGGATAACGTCATTGTCCCTATCGGCGGCGGCGGATTAATTGCCGGGATTGCAACGGCGATTAAATCCATCAATCCGACCATTAATATTATCGGCGTACAGTCTGAAAACGTACACGGAATGGCAGCCTCCTGGCAGGCAGGAGAAATAACCAACCATCGCGTTACCGGCACGTTAGCCGACGGCTGCGACGTCTCTCGTCCGGGTAAATTAACCTTCGAAATCGTTCGTGAACTGGTCGATGACATTGTACTGGTGAGCGAAGACGATATTCGCAACAGCATGATTGCCCTTATTCAGCGAAATAAAGTGGTGACGGAAGGCGCCGGCGCGCTGGCCTGTGCCGCGTTATTAAGCGGCAAGCTTGACCACTATATTCAGGGCCGCAAAACCGTTTGCATTATTTCCGGCGGCAATATCGATCTCTCCCGTGTTTCCCAAATTACCGGCTTCGTTGACGCATAAAGGTGACCTATGAGCAACACAGAAAGCATTATCGTTGGCCAGACAAAAACGTCCTCCTGGCGTAAGTCTGATACCACCTGGACGCTTGGCCTGTTTGGTACCGCCATTGGCGCAGGCGTGCTGTTCTTCCCCATTCGCGCAGGCTTTGGGGGCTTAATCCCTATCCTGCTGATGCTGGTTCTCGCGTTCCCGATAGCGTTTTACTGCCACCGCGCGCTGGCGCGCCTCTGCCTGTCCGGCAGCAACGTCTCCGGCAACATCACCGAAACGGTGGAAGAGCATTTCGGTAAAACCGGTGGGGTGGTGATCACGTTCCTCTACTTCTTTGCCATTTGCCCGCTGCTGTGGATTTACGGCGTCACTATTACTAACACCTTCATGACCTTCTGGGAAAACCAGCTCCAGCTGCCTGCGCTAAACCGCGGCGTGGTGGCGCTGTTCCTGCTGCTGCTGATGGCTTTTGTTATCTGGTTTGGTAAAGACCTGATGGTGAAGGTGATGAGCTTCCTGGTGTTCCCGTTTATTGCCAGTCTGGTACTGATTTCCCTGTCGCTGATCCCTTACTGGAACTCCGCGGTGATCGACCAGGTCAACCTGAGCGATATCGCCTTCACCGGCCATGACGGCATTCTGGTTACGGTGTGGCTGGGGATCTCCATCATGGTCTTCTCCTTCAACTTCTCGCCTATCGTCTCCTCGTTTGTGGTCTCCAAGCGCGAAGAGTACGAGCCGGAGTTCGGTAAAGAATTCACCGAGCAGAAATGTTCCAAAATCATCGGTCGCGCCAGCATGCTGATGGTCGCCGTGGTGATGTTCTTCGCCTTTAGCTGCCTGTTTACGCTCTCTCCGCAGAACATGGCGGACGCCAAAGCGCAGAACATTCCGGTGCTCTCTTACCTGGCGAACCACTTTGCCTCCATGTCCGGCACTAAATCGACGTTCGCGACGGTACTGGAATATGGCGCTTCCATTATTGCCCTGGTCGCTATCTTCAAATCTTTCTTCGGTCATTACCTGGGCACGCTGGAAGGGCTGAATGGCCTGATCCTCAAGTTCGGCTACAAAGGCGATAAGAAGAAGGTCTCTGTCGGCAAACTGAACACCATCAGCATGGTGTTCATCATGGGCTCCACCTGGGTTGTCGCGTACGCCAACCCGAACATTCTCGACCTTATCGAAGCCATGGGCGCGCCAATCATCGCCTCTCTGCTGTGCCTGCTGCCGATGTACGCCATCCGCAAAGCACCGGCCATGGCGAAATATAAGGGCAAACCCGAGAACATCTTCGTCACGGTTGTGGGCCTGCTGACCATTCTGAATATCGTTTACAAACTGTTCTAAACCATTGCTCAGGAAGAGCGGAGTCACATGATGATTGAGTTTCCGGTTGTACTGGTAATTAACTGCGGTTCGTCCTCTGTTAAGTTTTCGGTGCTCGATGCCAGCAGCTGCGACGCCCTGATGACGGGCATTGCAGACGGCATCAACACGGATAAAGCCTTTATTTCCGTGAACGGGGGTGAGCCAGCCAGACTGGCTCACCAGGACTACGAAGGGGCGCTGGCTGCCATCGCCCTGGAGCTGGAGAAGCGTGACCTGATGAGCAGCGTGGCCTTAATTGGCCACCGCATTGCGCACGGTGGTGACCTCTTCAGCGAGTCGACCCTGATTACGGAAGAGGTGATTGAGCAGATCCGCCAGGTCTCCCCGCTGGCGCCGCTGCATAACTACGCCAACCTGAGCGGCGTGGAAGCCGCAGAGCGCCTGTTTCCGGGCGTGCAGCAGGTCGCGGTATTTGATACCAGCTTCCACCAGACGCTGCCGCCGCAGGCGTACCTGTACGGTTTGCCGTACCGCTATTTTGAAGCGCTGGGCGTGCGCCGCTACGGCTTCCACGGCACCTCTCACCGCTACGTGGCCGCGCAGGCGCATTCGCTCCTCGGGCTGTCCCCCGATGACAGCGGCCTGGTGGTTGCCCACCTCGGCAACGGAGCGTCCATCTGCGCGGTGCGCAACGGCCAAAGCGTGGATACCTCGATGGGGATGACCCCCCTGGAAGGACTGATGATGGGCACGCGCTGCGGCGATGTGGATTTTGGCGCGATGGCGTGGATTGCCCAGCAGACCGGCCAGTCGTTTGAGGATCTTGAGCGCGTGGTCAACAAAGAGTCCGGGTTGCTGGGGATCTCCGGCATCTCTTCAGACCTACGGGCGCTGGAGAAAGCCTGGCACGCTGGCAATGAGCGGGCGCAGCTGGCTATCCAGACCTTCGTTCACCGTATAGCGCGACATATCGCCGGGCATGCGGCGTCGCTGCACCGCCTCGATGGGGTGGTCTTTACCGGCGGCATCGGCGAAAACTCAACGCTTGTCCGCGCGCTGGTGGCGGAACATCTGAACGTGTTCGGCATCCGCCTCGACGACGCCAAAAATGCCCTGCCGGGCAGCGCGGGTGAGCGCGTCATCTCCACTGATACCTCCCGCGTGATCTGCGCGGTGATCCCTACCAACGAAGAAAAAATGATCGCGCTGGACGCCCTCCGTCTTGGGAAGGTTACCCCGGCTGCGGCTTACGCCTGATAAAGCGAGAATCTGATGAAAGTAACAATCGAAACGGGCGTCGCGCCCTACAGCGACGCATGGGCCGGGTTTCGCGGTGAAGAATGGAAAAACGCCGTCAACGTCCGCGATTTTATTCAGCATAACTACACCCCTTATGAAGGCGATGAAGCTTTCCTCGCGCAGGCGACGCCAGCAACGACGGCGCTGTGGCAGAAGGTGATGGTCGGCATTCGTCAGGAGAATGCCACCCACGCCCCGGTGGATTTTGACACCAACATTGCCACCACCATTACGGCCCACGGGCCGGGCTACATCGACCAGGATCTGGAGACGATCGTCGGCCTGCAAACCGACAAGCCGCTCAAGCGCGCCCTGCATCCGTACGGCGGGATCAACATGATCCGCAGCTCGTTCGAAGCCTATGGCCGGGAGATGGATCCGCAGTTTGAATACCTGTTTACCGACCTGCGCAAAACCCACAACCAGGGCGTGTTTGACGTCTATTCGCCAGAGATGATGCGCTGCCGCAAATCCGGCGTGCTGACCGGTCTGCCGGACGGCTACGGGCGCGGGCGCATTATCGGTGATTACCGCCGCGTGGCGCTCTACGGTATCCGCTATCTGGTGCGCGAGCGTGAGCTTCAGTTCGCCGATCTGCAGGGCCGGCTGGAGCGCGGCGAAGATCTGGAGGCGACGATCCGCCTGCGCGAAGAGCTGGCGGAGCATAAGCGCGCGCTGCTGCAGATCCAGCAGATGGCGGCGAACTATGGCTTTGATATCTCACGCCCGGCGATGAACGCCCAGGAAGCGGTGCAGTGGCTCTATTTCGCCTACCTGGCAGCGGTAAAATCCCAGAACGGCGGAGCCATGTCGCTGGGGCGCACGGCCTCGTTCCTCGATATCTACATCGAACGCGACATGCAGGCGGGGCGGCTGAACGAGGTGCAGGCGCAGGAGCTGATCGACCACTTCATCATGAAGATCCGCATGGTGCGCTTCCTGCGCACGCCGGAATTCGACACGCTCTTCTCCGGCGATCCGATCTGGGCCACGGAAGTGATCGGCGGCATGGGGCTGGACGGCCGCACGCTGGTGACCAAAAACAGCTTCCGCTATCTGCACACCCTGCACACCATGGGGCCCGCGCCGGAGCCGAACCTGACGATCCTCTGGTCTGAACAGCTGCCGATCGCGTTCAAGAAATACGCCGCGCAGGTGTCGATCGTCACCTCCTCGCTGCAATACGAGAACGACGATCTGATGCGCGCCGACTTCAACAGCGACGACTACGCCATTGCCTGCTGCGTCAGCCCGATGGTGATCGGCAAGCAGATGCAGTTCTTCGGCGCACGCGCCAACCTGGCGAAAACGCTGCTGTATGCAATCAACGGCGGGGTGGACGAGAAGCTGAAGATCCAGGTGGGGCCGAAAACCGATCCGCTGCTGGATGAGGTACTGGATTACGACACCGTAATGGCGAGCCTCGATCACTTCATGGACTGGCTGGCGGTGCAGTACATCAGCGCCCTGAATCTCATTCACTATATGCATGATAAGTACAGCTACGAAGCCTCGCTGATGGCGCTTCACGACCGGGACGTTTACCGCACCATGGCCTGCGGCATTGCCGGGTTGTCGGTAGCGGCGGATTCCCTGTCCGCCATTAAATACGCCACGGTGAAGCCGGTGCGCGACCATACCGGTCTGGCGGTCGATTTCGTGATAGAAGGGGATTATCCGCAGTACGGCAACAACGATGACCGCGTGGACAGCATCGCCTGCGACCTGGTGGAACGCTTTATGAAGAAAATTCAGGCGCTGCCAACCTACCGCAACGCGGTGCCGACTCAGTCGATCCTGACCATCACCTCCAACGTGGTTTACGGGCAGAAGACCGGGAACACGCCGGACGGACGACGCGGCGGCACGCCGTTTGCCCCAGGCGCGAACCCCATGCACGGCCGCGACAGAAAAGGGGCGGTGGCCTCGTTAACGTCGGTCGCCAAGCTGCCGTTCACCTATGCCAAAGACGGGATCTCTTACACCTTCTCCATCGTGCCGCAGGCGCTGGGCAAAGACGAGCAGGTGCGCAAAACCAACCTGGTAGGGCTGCTGGACGGGTACTTCCATCACGAAGCGTCTATTGAGGGTGGGCAGCACCTGAACGTTAACGTGATGAACCGGGAGATGCTCCTCGATGCCATTGCGCATCCGGAGAATTACCCGAACCTGACGATCCGCGTTTCGGGCTATGCGGTGCGCTTTAATGCGCTGACACGCGAGCAGCAGCAGGATGTGATTTCGCGAACGTTTACCCAATCTATCTAAATGTGAGTTCTCATGCCCCCTCAACGCAGGGGGCATTTTTTTGCCCGCTAAACATACAAAATTGTTTATATAATTACTCACACATATTCATCCGCTCTTGAAAAACAATACTCCTGCTTTTTCCTATAACAGCATGTAAGGACTGTAAGATGATGAAAATGACCCGCATTGCGTTGGCTGCTGCTTCACTGGTGGTGTGCAGTTTTACGGCGCAGGCCGCGAACGTTGAGGCTGCCCCGTCACCGTCCCAGGATCCTCTGGTACAGCACCTGAAGCTCAGCAATGAGCAGGTGAAAAAGATTGAAGATCTGCATAAGCAGCTGGAACAAAATGTCAGCAAGATCCCGATGACGGGCGTGAAGGACGGTGCGCTGATCGACATGTTCCAGGCGGGCAAATGGGACGAAAGCACGGTGAAAAGCCAGCTTAGTGCATTCAGCAAAATTGAAGAGCAGACCCGCTATTACCGCGTGAAATATTACTTCGACGTCAGTCAGGTATTGACGCCGGAACAGCGCAAACAGATTAGAACGGATATGGCTAACGCGCTGGCTGAGTAAGCAGGAATCAATCATTTAAACTGAAACCTCACAGAATCGCTTTAATTAGATTCTGTGAGGAATGATCCTGACTTTCATGCTGATACACGTTCATTCCAGGCATCAGAGAATTGAATGTTCCCGTCGCAATAGGTCCAGGTCGCTTTTTCGTAGCGCAATTGAATAGATTCAAGGTGGCCAGTACCAGGACAGTGACGAGTATCGTTAACAATTGGGGAGATAGAGACAACTTTCACACAGTCCAGCTCAGTTTTAAAATATTCTACCTCCAAACCTGCGTCATTAATTCGGTAATATCTAATCTCAACTTTCTTAAGGTTTTGTCCTGTCGCTACCGCCTTATAAAGATAGGGAGATGAGCTATCAATTTCCTTCTCGAAAAGAAAAGGAGCGTGTTTCCTCGTTCCGGTTAATCTTCCGGAGAGTGGGTCGGTTGGAATACTCAAATTATGGGTTAAACCTCTAATTTCAATACTCCCTTCACGATCCTGAACATCACATGAACCTTTAATGAGTGAACCAGCGTCGTCATAGAACCAAATGTGAACAGGTACGGCCATTATAAATACTCCTTCAAAATATCATTCGTGTATCCATTTACCTGCTTTAACCGCGTCGGCAAACATTCTTACCGTCAATGGTTTTGATATTTGCTCAACCGGTTCTTTAGTAAACCATTTCCTGAAAAACCAGGTTTGAGTCCAGGGGAAATAATTTTCTGTGTTAACTTCGATAAGGTACTCTTTTTCGAATCTCTCAATCGCATATACGATATCATCCAGGTCGGTGTAATCCTGTAGAACATCATCCATCTCAAGTGGGATTCGCTTACCGGTAAATGTTCCTTGTTCTGGTAAATTGTCCCTGAAGAATTTTAAAACATCAGCTTCACTGTTCATCTTCACCAAATCCGGTCTTTTGGGTGAGCAATCGTATTATATCTTGAAAGCGTTTTGTAACTTATCATTGCAACATCTGCAGCAAGTATGGTTATCCCTAGAGCAGGTATCCAACGGCCAATGAACGCACCTAAGTTTTTGGTATACATTGGTTTTCGGTATTTAAAGCTTGCAAGTGTAATTGTAGGTAGTCGATGTGGTAGCTGTACATTCAGTAGATCTCGCAGGTATTTAGATGCTACAGATGTGCCGATTGTAGCCGTTTCTGGCTTTGTTCTGGTTTCAAGTATCGGTAAACCAAGAATCATAGTGGCCATCATTATGACATCCTTTAATCCGCCGAACTGTTCATCGGTGGCATCCAGAAAAATCCAAAAAAATAACTCAGATGCTGAGATGTTGCATACACCTTTATAAAAGTAGGTTCCATTGAGCTCTTCAACGCTGTCCATAGTATAACCGTAATCATCAGGTGGTTTGTTGAAATATCATCCTATAAAAAAGTAATGGCTGAGAGGAGGTGATCCATCTTTATAAATTCTGAAATATTATCGTTTTAATGATGATATGATTTTTTTTGAACTGCATCACTTTTAGAAAATACTATCTGTTTTTTATGGTTTAATAGAATTTTTTACTCTCAATGCAGAAAAGACACATAAAAATTGTGACTTTTTTCTCCCTCGCTCCGGTTAATATTTTCTCACATCAATAACAAGCACCTGCTGCCATCTGAATCGCCATCGCTGGCGATCGGAACCTTATAAAAACAACTGTTTACCCTACAAAATAAGCGAGTGCCCCATGGATACGGCAACAAACAGCAGTGTCATTGTGAATGATTCCCCCGCGGCAAGGCGGGCGGGAATGAGTGAAAGCGAGTGGCGAGAGGCGATCAAATTCGACAGCACCGACACGGGCTGGGTCATCATGAGTATTGGGATGGCTATCGGCGCGGGGATTGTTTTTCTCCCGGTACAAGTCGGATTAATGGGGCTGTGGGTCTTTTTGCTCTCGTCCATTATTGGTTATCCCGCCATGTATTTATTCCAACGGTTGTTTATTAACACGCTGGCAGAATCCCCGGAATGCAAAGACTACCCGAGCGTAATTAGCGGGTATTTGGGTAAGAACTGGGGGATTTTATTAGGTGCGCTCTATTTCGTGATGCTGGTGATCTGGATGTTTGTCTATTCCACGGCCATTACCAACGACAGCGCCTCGTATTTGCACACCTTCGGCGTGACCGACGGTTTGCTCTCGGAAAATCCGTTCTACGGTTTATTCCTGATTTGCATTCTGGTCGCGATTTCTTCACGCGGTGAAAAGCTGCTGTTTAAAGTGTCCAGCCTGATGGTGCTGACCAAATTATTCGTAGTTGCCGCGCTGGGCCTGTCGATGATCGGCCTCTGGCATTTAGCCAACGTGGGCATGCTGCCGCCGATGGGGCTGCTGATTAAAAACGCCATCATTACGCTGCCCTTTACCTTAACCTCCATTCTCTTTATTCAGACCCTGAGCCCGATGGTGATCTCGTATCGTTCACGTGAAAAATCGGTGGAGGTGGCGCGTCATAAGGCGCTACGGGCGATGAACATTGCTTTTGGCGTCCTGTTTGTGACGGTCTTCTTCTATGCCGTCTCTTTCACCCTGGCGATGGGGCACGATGAGGCGGTCAAAGCCTACGAGCAGAATATCTCTGCCCTGGCGATTGCGGCGCAGTTTATCAGCGGCGACGGCGCGGGCTGGGTCAAAATCGTCAGCGTAATCCTCAATATCTTCGCCGTGATGACCGCGTTCTTCGGCGTCTACCTCGGCTTCCGCGAGGCCACGCAGGGTATCGTCATGAACATCCTGCGCCGCAAAATGCCGGCAGAAAGAATCAATGAAAACGCCGTCCAGCGCGGGATTATGCTGTTCGCCATTCTGCTGGCCTGGAGCGCGATAGTCCTGAACGCGCCGGTGTTGAGCTTCACCTCCATCTGTAGCCCCATCTTCGGCATGGTGGGCTGTCTGATCCCGGCATGGCTGGTCTACAAGGTACCGGCGCTGCATAAATATAAAGGCGTATCGCTGGTGATAATCATCATCACCGGACTGCTGCTTTGTGTTTCTCCTTTCCTCGCATTCTCCTGAGGGTCATTAAGGTCGTAACGATGTCTGAGCAAACTCATCCTTTATGGAATCAATTTATTCGCGCGGTGCAGGAAGAAGTGAAGCCTGCCCTTGGGTGTACCGAGCCCGTCTCTCTGGCACTGGCCTGTGCGATTGCCGCAGACCTCCTGCCGGGGGAGGTCACTCGGATTGAGGCGTGGGTCTCGCCGAACCTGATGAAAAACGGGCTGGGCGTGACGGTACCGGGTACCGGCATGGTCGGATTACCGATTGCGGCGGCGCTGGGCGCGATTGGCGGTAACGCGCACGCCGGACTGGAGGTGTTGAAAAATGCCACAGCCGATGCACTGGTCCGCGCCAAAGCCCTGCTTGAGGCAGGGCAAGTGCAGGTAAAACTGCAGGAGCCCTGCGATGAGATCCTCTATTCCCGCGCCTGCGTTTATGCCGGGGATCTCTCGGCAATGGTGACCATCGCGGGCGGGCATACCCGGGTGGTGGAAGTGGTTTGCCAGGGGGAAACGCGCTTTACGCTGGATAAGCCCGTGACCGAGGTGGATGACAACCCGCTGGCGGTACTGTCGCACGCTACGCTGTCGCAGATCCTGGAATTTGTCGAGCAGGTGCCGTTTGAGGCCATTCGCTTCATCCTGGAAGCAGGGCAACTGAACGATGCGCTCTCCCGCGAAGGGCTCAGCGGGAAGTGGGGGCTGCATATTGGCGCAACGCTTGAGAAGCAGCGCTCGCGCGGATGGCTGGCGCAGGATCTGGGTTCAGACATTGTTATTCGCACCAGCGCCGCCTCGGATGCCCGGATGGGGGGCGCGACGCTGCCGGCGATGAGCAATTCGGGCTCCGGTAACCAGGGGATCACCGCCACCATGCCCGTCGTTGTTGTGGCTGAGCACCTTCAGGCCGGTGACGAACGGCTGGCGCGGGCGCTGATGCTGTCGCATCTGTCGGCGATCTATATCCATCACCAGCTTCCTCGCCTGTCCGCACTGTGCGCGGCGACAACGGCGGCGATGGGCGCAGCGGCGGGCATGGCATGGCTGATGGGGGGCCGTTATCGGACCATCGCGATGGCGATCGGCAGTATGATCGGTGACGTCAGCGGGATGATCTGCGACGGGGCGTCAAACAGCTGCGCCATGAAGGTTTCCACCAGCGTCAGCAGCGCCTGGAAAGCGGTGATGATGGCGCTGGATGAGTCGGGCGTGACGGGCAACGAGGGGATTGTCGCGCACGATGTGGAGCAGTCGATCGCGAACCTGTGCGCCCTGGCGTGCCGCTCGATGCAGGCAACGGACCGGCAGATTATTGAGATCATGGCGAGTAAGGTGTAGCGAGTTCAGGGCTCTATCGGTTCCCTCTCCCTGTGGGAGAGGGTTAGGGTGAGGGCGTTCTTTAAACCGGCAAATCAATCAGCAGTGCGCGCAGCGGCGTATCCGCCACAAGGGTGATATTCGCTTCATCACGAATAAACGCGCCGTCGCCGCAGGTGAGCGCTTCTTTCTGTTCCGCGTGCGTCACCGCATGCACTGTACCGTGAATCGACTGCAGATAGGCGCGCGGGCCGTGAAGCTGGAAGCTTGCCTGCTCACCTTTCTTCAGCTCGATATGGTGCAGCCACACCTGCTGACGCAGCTGCAGGCTCTCTTTACTGCCATCAGGGGATGCAATCAGCTGTTGCTTATCGCCCGTTAAATCTAACTTCTGTACCAGCGGATTTTCCCGCTCAGGGCAGGCGTCGAGCCACAGCTGCATGCGGGTCAGCGTTTTGTCTTTGCTGAGGTTATGCTCGCTGTAGCTGATGCCCGGCTGCGTGGAAATTAACAGCGCTTCGCCAGCCTTTGCCTGGACATGATTGCCCTCGCTATCGCGGTATTCTGCCTCGCCTTCCAGGATCAGGTTCAGGATATCGACTTTCGGGTACGTACGCGGCTGGAAGGAGGCGCCCGGGGCGAGCACTTCCTGGTTCAACACGCGCAGTGAAGCGTAACCGAGGAGTTTAGGGTCAAAGTAGTGTCCAAAGGAAAAGGTGTAGCGGGCCTGCAGCCAACCGAAATCGGCTTGTCCGCACTGTTTAGCTGTTCTTGTCGTAATCATAAACTTGACCTCTCTTTACACTAAAACAATGGTAAAGGTATGGACGCTTCATTGTTAGCCAGATATTCTGCCTGGTATGTTCAAATTTCCTGAATGAGAACGAGATGGCTAAAGAGAGAGCATTGACGCTTGAGGCGCTTCGCGTCATGGACGCGATTGACCGGCGCGGCAGTTTTGCGGCGGCGGCCGATGAACTGGGGCGCGTTCCGTCTGCGCTGAGCTACACCATGCAGAAGCTGGAGGAAGAGCTGGACGTGGTGCTGTTTGACCGCTCCGGTCATCGAACAAAATTCACCAACGTCGGTCGAATGCTGCTGGAGCGCGGCCGCGTGTTGCTGGAAGCGGCGGATAAGCTGACGACCGACGCCGAAGCGCTGGCGCGCGGTTGGGAAACCCATCTGACGCTCGTGACCGAAGCGCTGGTGCCGACCGAAGCGCTGTTCCCGCTGGTGGACCGCCTGGCGGCGAAGGCTAATACGCAGCTGTCGATCATCACCGAGGTGCTGGCAGGGGCGTGGGAGCGCCTGGAGACGGGCAGGGCAGATATCGTTATTGCGCCGGACATGCACTTCCGCTCATCGTCAGAAATCAACTCGCGCAAGCTCTACAGCGTCATGAACGTCTACGTTGCCGCCCCCAACCATCCGATTCACCAGGAGCCGGAGCCGCTCTCTGAAGTGACGCGCGTGAAATATCGCGGCGTGGCGGTCGCGGATACCGCGCGCGAGCGTCCGGTACTGACGGTGCAGCTGCTGGATAAACAGCCACGTCTGACGGTGACCTCACTGGAAGACAAACGGCAGGCGCTGCTGGCCGGTCTGGGCGTGGCGACGATGCCGTACCCGTTTGTGGAGAAAGATATTGCGGAAGGGCGGCTGCGGGTCGTGAGTCCGGAGTACACCAGCGAAGTGGATATCATTATGGCGTGGCGTCGCGACAGCATGGGCGAAGCCAAATCGTGGTGCCTGCGCGAAATACCCAAACTCTTCGCCCACCACAATAAATAAACGAGTAGGCCCGGTAAGCGTAAGCGCCACCGGGCAGTAATTTACGCGACGATCTTAGGATCCGGACCAAAGCGGTTTTCACCTGGGGTGCCGCTCTGGCAGTTGAAGATAAGAATCACGATCCAGCCCACGATCGGGATCAACAGCAGCAATAGCCACCACGCTGAACGATCGGTGTCGTGCAGCCGACGGAACAATACCGCCCACGATGGCAGCAGGACTAACAGGCCATAAATGGTGGTCAGCACGCCTTCACCGCCAGCCCGCTCCCAGCCAAGAATTTTATCCACAATACCCAGCACCATGATGAGGATGAAGTTCACCAGAACGAACATCCAGTACTCTTTGCGGCGGGCGCGGCCACCAAATCCAATGTAGTTGCGCAGTACTTTTAAATACCAGTCCATTTTCCTTGCCTCATTAGTCAGTCAATCACTTGTTTTCTAAGCGATCGAGGTAAGAATAGATGGAGATTGTGAATTAAAAAAGGGCATCTGGTGATGCCCTTACTATTTATCCAAAACGGACGTCGCGCCCGTGCGGTTCATCCAGATCCTGCCACGGCCCGATGGAGATAATACCCGTCGGGTTGATGGTCTTGTGGCTGCGGAAATAGTGGGTGCGAATATGGTCGAAGTCGACCGTCTCCGCGATGCCCGGCATCTGGTAGATGTCGCGCAGGAAACCATGCAGGTTCAGGTAGTCGCTGATGCGGTGCTTGTCGCACTTAAAGTGGGTGACATAGACCGGATCAAAGCGAACCAGCGTGGTCCACAGGCGAATGTCCGCTTCCGTCAGGCGATCGCCCGTCAGGTAGCGATGCTGGCCCAGGATCTGTTCCAGGCGTTCCAGCGATTCAAACACCTTTCCGACCGCTTCGTCATACGCTTCCTGGCTGGTGGCGAAACCGGCCTTATAGACACCGTTATTGACGTTGTCGTAAATCCAGCCGTTCAGTTCGTCAATTTTCTCGCGCAGCTCCACCGGATAGTAATCTCCGGCACGGGCGCCGTGCGCGTCAAACGCGGTATTGAACATGCGGATGATTTCCGCAGACTCATTGCTGACAATCGTCTGGTTTTTCTTGTCCCACAGCACCGGCACGGTCACGCGCCCGGTGTAGTGCGGATCGGCGCGCAGATAGAGCTGGTACAGGAAATCATGGTGATAAAGATCGTCGCCGGTTGCCGCAGGGAAATCACTGTCAAACGTCCAGCCGTTTTCCAGCATCAGCGGGTTGACCACGGAAACCGGAATGAAGGATTCGAGACCTTTAAGCTTGCGCACGATCAGCGTGCGGTGGGCCCACGGGCAGGCGAGGGAAACATAAAGATGATAACGATCTTTCTCAGCCGCGAAGCCGCCTTCGCCGCTCGGGCCTGGTGCGCCGTCGGCGGTCAGCCAGTTACGGAAGGCCGAAACAGAGCGCTTAAAGCGACCTCCGGTGGATTTGGTGTCATACCAGACATCCTGCCAGACGCCGTCTACGAGTTGTCCCATTTTTTCTCCTCCGTCAGATAGCAAAAGCGAGGAGATGTCTCCTCGCTTTGTGTTTATTCAGTATAGCGTGCTTACCATTTCTTATTCAGAACGCGGTCGATGCTGTATGCGCCCGGGCCAGTGACGGCCAGCAGCAGGAAGCCACCCGCGATGGTCAGGTTTTTCATGAACATCAGTGAGTTCACGCCTTCCGCAAAGTTGTTGTGGAAGATGAACGCGGTCAGCAGGGTGAAGCCTGCGGTAAACAGCGCGGTGGTGCGGGTCAGGAAGCCGAACAGCACTGCCAGGCCGCCGCCGAACTCAAGAAGAATGGTCAGTGGCAACAGGAACCCCGGAACGCCCATGGCTTCCATATACTGCTGGGTGCCTGCATAACCGGTGATTTTTCCCCAACCTGCCACGATGAACAGAATTGGCATCAGAATACGCGCGACCAGTACACCAACATCTTCTAATTTTTTCATTTTACTCTCCAGGAAACCACATCAGCGGCTGAACGTTATTTCTCTGCAATTCCGGGTAGATACCGCGTCGTTGCTGTCGATGGAGAGCATCATAAACGTGACGGTGGGCGATTGTTAGCAAGGAAAACTGTCAATCTTCTTCAAAGATATTGAGTAAGGGAGGGGAGGATTTTGCCGGGTGGCGCTGCGCTTACCCGGCCTACGCGTGTAAGTAGGCCGGGTAAGGCGTAGCCGCCACCCGGCGAGAAGGCTAGCGTAATTGCTGCTGACGGATCGTGGCTTTCACCAGACGCCAGGCGCTCCAGGCACCAAAACCACGGCGCGCCCAGCGGATGAGCATATTTGGATGACGAACCGTCCAGATAGCCATCACGCTGCTGCCGACCAGCGCCCATGAACGCAGGCTCAGGAAGGTGTTCCAGCCCCGGTCAAACCGTCGCGTCGCGTCAATCCAGTCGCGACGGCTGGCCGACAGATCCAGCCGTTGCTGCTGGATCTGGCTTAGCAGGTACGCTTTTCGCTTTTGACGTTCGGCTTTACCGCTCACGGCTTGTCATCCTCCAGCAGGGCGCGATCGTTAGCCAGCTCCTGACGCGTATGGCGCAGGAACGTGGACTTACGCGCTTTACGCAGCGTCCATATGCCGCCAATCAGCGCCGCGACCAGCAGAACGACGGTCGTGGCAATCATGGCGTTAAGACGATACTGCGGGTCAATGGCCCAGATGATTAACACCATCAGGCTCATCAGACCAAACGCGGCGAAGAGCATGGTCAGTCCAAGCATCAGCAGCATCTGGAAGAGGTTCGCTTTCTCCTCCTCCAGTTCGACCACTGCCAGCCGGACGCGCGTTTCGGCAATCCCGACCAGCGTCGTCAAAATACGCTGGCCGATGCCGAGGACGTTGTTAGCAGGCCCTTGTGCGTGACGAGGATCTTCCATATCAACGACGCGTCAGCAGGACACCCAGTACCACACCGACTGCGGCACCAATTCCGACACCCGTCCATGGATTATCACGCACGTATTCGTCCGCACGCGCGGCCGCTTCGCGGGTCTGTTTTGCCAGCGCATCGCCGGTTTCACCCAGGCGATAGCGGCTCTCTTTCAGCGCCTGCTCCGCCTTGCTGCGCAGCTTGCTGACCTCTTCTTTTGACTTGTCAGCAGAGGAGTTCAGCACCTCTTCCAGGGTATCGGCCAGGGATTTCAGTTCAGCGCGCAGATGTTCAGACGTCGTATCTTTTGACATGATTCTCTCCTGTTGAGATTTCCGTTAACTCAATAATCGCGAGCTTCCAGCGCTTTCAGGTCGTCCTGCGCTTCTTTCAACTTCTTCTCGCGCTTAGCAATTTTTTCCGCATCCCCTTTCTCTTTCGCTTCCTGCAGGTCGCGACGGCGCTCGGCTATCTCGTCCTTCTGTTCAGCGATTTTCTTCTGGTGGTCGGCACGCAGCTTGCTGTCTGAACAGTTCGCTTTCACTTCGCTCAGCGCTTTTTTAAGACCATCAACACGGTGCTGATTGTTATGCTTTTCGGCATAACCGATCTCACGCTGAATATCCTGTTCTTTCTCCTGACAGAGAGAATTTGCGAAGGATGCTGTGCTTAAAGAAAAAAGGGCCAGAGCCAGAGTCATGCGGAATTTCATTATCGAAACCTTCCATTGTGTTGCGGCGTAAGCCGCTATCCAAAGTTATGCGGAGTACAGTCGAGGGGTGCTCCGCGTACTTAAGCATAGTAAGTAAACGGGGGATTCACCAAAGTGAGTGAAAAGATTCGGAATCCTGGTAATTATCCAAACCGATGCGACGTATCGCGAATCAGCGACAGCCAGGCAGCAGGCTGGCTGTCATCTTCCTGCTGAGCGATGATATACCCGTGCGGCAGCGTACGGTCGAGAACCACTTTTGCGGCGGCACTTTGCGCACGGGAATCAAACTTGATCAGTAACACATCGTCCTGCGGGGTGATGCTCTTAAAACGTATCCCGTTCGCATCCAGATGATGCCAGACAGAAAAACCGTCAGGCACGCTGGCACCCTGGTTCACCGGGCGAATGGCCAGCGTGGATTCCTGGTGCGAAAGCGCGCTCCATGCCAGCAGCATGGCGCTGAGCACCACCAGTGTTATCACGGCGCAGGCAAAACGGCGCAGGGCGAGCGGTGAGATAGCCATCGTTAGCCTCTGGCTCCGTATTTCTTTTTCCACAGGACGACCAGCGAGCCGATCAGACCGAAGACCAGCAGCACCACAGGCAGCAGCATCAGGCAGGACATCAGCTGGTCTTCATATTTCATAAAGACTGGCGTTTTCCCCAACGCATAGCCGAGCGTCGTCAGAATCAGTACCCACAGCAGGCCGCTCATCCAGTTAAAGAACTGGAAGCGCGCGCTGCTCAGCCCCGACAGACCGGCAATGGTCGGCAACAGGGTGCGTACAAAGGCGATAAAGCGGCCAATCAGCAGCGCAGAAAGCCCGTGCTTATGGAAAAGGTGGTGCGCCCGCTGGTGATAATGTGCAGGCAGGTGCGAGAGCCAGTTCTGGACGATCCGGGTATTGCCCAGCCATCTTCCCTGGATGTAGCTGACCCAGCAGCCGAGACTCGCGGCGACGGTCAGTAACAAAATAGTTTGCGGGAATGCCATCGCCCCTTTAGCGCACAGCACGCCGACAAGCACCAGTAAACTGTCACCGGGCAGGAAAGCAGCAGGCAGCAAGCCGTTCTCAAGGAACAGGATCATAAACAAGACGAAATAGAGCATGCCAATCATGGAAGGGTTGGCCAGCGTTTCAAAATCCTGCGCCCAGAGGGCATGCAGTAGTTGGGTCAAAAGTTCCATTCAGTGTTCCTGGAAATCGGTTAACGTCATGCCTGTTATCCGGGACAAACAGCACGGCGACATGGTTGTGATTTCATTATGGTCGCTCGCGGACACATTGCGGTGTGGCCAACACTGTTCCCTGTTAATTGGCTGGTTAGCAAGCACTAACTTACAAAATAACGAAGTGAATCCAATTGTAACAAAGCCCAACGTTCTGCGTCACAGAATTTGCAGGCGTGAGTTGATTTTGGCGTAAGCCCAGAAAGTGAGCGAGGGGATTTACAAAGGCTGACACTATATATGTTTTGCTTACCCACGTTCGCCGGAAGGCGCAGCGAAGCGCCTGCCAGCGGGAAGGTCATCTATTTTGCGGCACTGGGGACCGTATCGAGATGAACAACGGGATTATCGGCGAAAAGATAGCGGTCAGCGTTAAATTCGAAGTCGTCGCTGGTTTCATTGAACAGCATCTGCTTAGTGTTTTCCAGGTGCTGCCACATCGCCAGCTTAGCGGCGTGCGGATCTTTACGAATCAGCGCTTTAAGGATTTGATCGTGATCGTCACACCAGTTGTCGACGGTACGGGAATCGATATGGTCGTGCAGTTTTTTCCAGTACGGGTTGTGAACGCGCTGAGTCCACATTTTCTCAACGATTGCCGCCAGCGCCGTATTCTGGGTTGCCAGGGCGACCTGGACGTGGAACTGCAGATCCCACTCAGAATCGCGGAAACATTTTTCCTTGCGGGCATTCTCCTGGATTTCCATCAGCTTCATGATGTCCTGCTTGGTCACCTGCGTCGCCGCAAATTCGGCAATGTTGCTTTCAATCAGCTGGCGAGCCTGGAGGAGCTCAAACGGACCATAGCTGGCGAATTCCAGACTTTCGTCCGCGACGGGAGAGTGTTTCGGCAGATTGGAAATGACGTGAATGCCGGAGCCTTTGCGTACCTCAACGTAGCCTTCGACTTCCAGCATGATGATCGCTTCACGCACCACGGTGCGGCTGACGCTTTTTTCATCCGCGATAAAGCGCTCGGCGGGCAGTTTATCACCGACAAGATAGACACCTTGCTCGATGCGATCTTTCAGCTCCGCAGCAAGTTGTTGATATAAACGACGTGGTTCGGTGATTTCCATATGCGCTCCAGACAGGGTACGGCAGATGATTTGTTATACCACTTTTGCGTGCCACTCTCCAGATTTTGCCATTAAAAAAGCCGCTACTGAGCGGCCTTTAAATGCCCGGCGGCGCTTCGCTTGCCGGGCCTACGGGTTTTGTACGCCGGGTAAGCGTAGCGCCACCCGGCACAGCAAGGCTAACTCTGCGTCGCCGGTCCTCCGAGAGACTCTTTCGCCAGCTCCTCTGCCGATTTGCTTTTCAGCACCGTCCAGATCACCACCGCGCCCAGCAGGTCGAAGACCGCCAGTACCGCAAACAGCGGGCTGAAGCCGATGGTATCCGCCAGCGCGCCGACGACCAGCGCGAACATCGTACTCGCGGTCCAGGCGGCCATCCCGGTCAGGCCGTTGGCGGTGGCCACTTCGTTGCGACCGAAGACGTCAGACGAGAGCGTAATCAGCGCGCCGGACAGGGACTGGTGCGCAAAACCACCGATGCACAGCAGGGCGATGGCCACGTACGGGCTGGTGAACAGGCCGATCATGCCCGGGCCAATCATCAGCAGTGCGCCCATGGTGACCACCATCTTACGGGAAACGATCAGGTTCACGCCAAACCAGCGCTGGAACAGCGGTGGCAGGTAGCCGCCCACGATACAGCCCAGGTCAGCGAACAGCATCGGCATCCAGGCGAACATTGCGATCTCTTTCAGGTTAAAGCCGTAGACTTTAAACATGAACAGTGGGATCCACGCGTTGAAGGTCCCCCAGGCCGGTTCCGCCAGGAAACGCGGCAGGGCGATCCCCCAGAACTGACGGGTGCCCAGGATCTGCCAGACGGTCATTTTTTTGCCGTTGTTGGTCTGATGCTGCGCTTCCTGACCACCAATGATGTACTCGCGTTCTTCTTCGGAGAGTTTTTTCTGATCGCGCGGGTGTTTATAGAAAACCAGCCACGCGATTGCCCAGGCGAAGCTCAGCACGCCGGAAATGATGAAAGCCATCTGCCAGCTGTGCATCACGATAGCCCACACCACCAGCGGCGGCGCAATCATCGCCCCGATGGACGAACCCACGTTGAAGTAGCCGACAGCAATAGAGCGCTCTTTTGCCGGGAACCACTCGGAACTGGCCTTCAGTCCCGCCGGGATCATCGCGGCTTCTGCCGCACCGACCGCGCCGCGCGCCAGCGCCAGGCCGCCCCAGCTGCCCGCCAGCGCGGTGGCTCCGCAGAACACCGCCCAGGCGATGGCGAAGAAGGCATAGCCGATTTTGGTACCGAGGATATCCAGCACGTAGCCTGCAACAGGCTGCATGATGGTGTACGCCGCGGAATAGGCAGCAATGATGTAGGAGTATTGCTGCGTGGAGATATGCAGCTCTTCCATTAACGTCGGCGCTGCGGCTGCGACGGTGTTACGCGTCAGGTAGCCCAGCACGGTGCCTAACGTCACCAGTGCGATCATGTACCAACGTAACCCTTTAATTTTACGCATGTAAAACCTCATCGTTATAGTATTGCCGTGCCGGGACACGGTAACCGCTCAACCGTTGCCGGGAGCCGTTCAGTAACGGGAGGGGCGTAACCGGGAAATGTCCCGGAACGGCCCGAACCTTGCCAAAAGTCATCTGCATAAGTCGGTTTCCGTACCGTTAAATCTGGTGTAACTGA
The DNA here is from genome assembly GCF_000805795.1 of Enterobacter sp. FB. Classification (NCBI taxonomy): domain Bacteria; kingdom Pseudomonadati; phylum Pseudomonadota; class Gammaproteobacteria; order Enterobacterales; family Enterobacteriaceae; genus Enterobacter; species Enterobacter sp. FB. The sequence continues at coordinate 170,163 of NZ_JSZC01000006.1, forward strand.
CACCAGGAATGCATTCCGTCGGCTTATAGTTTGCGACGGCGAAAAGATAACTTGTCATACAGCTTTAAAAGGTGAGTGACATCACAAATGTATGATTCTTTGTGGGGACATTATTCGTGTCGCTTCAAGCCAGTACTGGCGCGGCTTGTAGAAGGATTTACCCCAATTTGGGTAATGTATTTGTCTGCGTTTATTGATCTCACTCACGAAAAAAACGTCGGATGGTGGAAATTGGTGTGATAACTTTGCAGCATATGAACATACGCTTTCTGACGCTCCCGTAATGAGGAAGACGATAATGACGCCGTTTATGACCGACGATTTTCTGTTAGATACCGAATTTGCTCGCCGCCTGTACCACGACTATGCAAAAGATCAGCCGATTTTCGACTACCACTGCCATTTGCCGCCGCAGCAGGTTGCCGAAAATTACCGTTTCAAAAACCTGTATGACATCTGGCTGAAGGGTGACCATTACAAATGGCGTGCGATGCGCACCAACGGCGTGGCTGAGCGCCTGTGCACCGGCGATGCGACCGATCGTGAGAAGTTTGACGCCTGGGCGGCGACCGTCCCGCACACCATCGGTAACCCGCTCTATCACTGGACGCACCTTGAGCTGCGTCGCCCGTTTGGCATCACCGGCAAACTGCTCTCTCCAACGACCGCCGATGAAATCTGGGACCAGTGCAATGCGCTCCTGGCGCAGGATAACTTCTCCGCGCGCGGCATCATGAAGCAGATGAACGTGAAGATGGTCGGCACCACCGACGATCCGATTGACTCCCTGGAGCATCATGCCGTTGTCGCCAAAGACACCACTTTTGATATCAAAGTGCTGCCAAGCTGGCGCCCGGACAAAGCCTTCAACATTGAGCAGGCCACGTTCAACGACTACATGGCGAAGCTGGCGGAAGTGTCCGATACCGACATCCGTCGTTTCGCCGATCTGCAAACCGCGCTGACCAAACGTCTGGATCACTTCGCGGCGCACGGCTGTAAAGTCTCTGACCACGCGCTGGACGTGGTGCTGTTTGCGGAATCAAACGAGGCCGAGCTGGACAGCATTCTGGCGCGTCGCCTCTCCGGTGAATCGCTTAGCGAGCACGAAGTGGCGCAGTTTAAAACCGCGGTGCTGGTGTTCCTCGGTGCCGAATACGCGCGTCGCGGCTGGGTACAGCAGTACCACATCGGTGCGCTGCGCAATAACAACCAGCGCCAGTTTAAACTGCTGGGTGCGGACGTGGGCTTTGACTCCATCAACGACCGTCCGCTGGCGGAAGAGCTGTCAAAACTGCTGAGCAAACAGAACGAACAAAACCTGCTGCCGAAAACCATTCTCTACTGCCTGAACCCGCGCGATAACGAAGTGCTGGGCACGATGATCGGCAACTTCCAGGGCGAAGGGATGCCGGGCAAGATGCAGTTCGGCTCCGGCTGGTGGTTCAACGATCAGAAAGACGGCATGGAGCGTCAGATGACGCAGCTGGCGCAGCTTGGCCTGCTGAGCCGTTTTGTCGGCATGCTGACCGACAGCCGCAGCTTCCTGTCCTATACCCGTCATGAATACTTCCGCCGCATTCTGTGCCAGATGATTGGCCGCTGGGTGCACGCAGGCGAAGCGCCGGCGGATATTCAGCTGCTGGGCGACATGGTGAAAAACATCTGCTTTAACAATGCGCGTGACTACTTCGCCATTGAACTGAACTAGGGCCGTTTGAGGTTGATATGCAATACATCAAAATCCATTCGCTGGATAACGTGGCCGTCGCGCTGGCAGATTTAACCGAAGGGACGGAAGTCACCTTCGACAACCAGTCGGTGACGTTACGCCAGTCCGTTGGACGTGGACACAAGTTTGCCCTGATCCCCATTGCCAAAGGGGAAAACGTGGTGAAGTACGGTCTGCCCATCGGTCATGCGCTGGCGGATATCGCGCCGGGTGAATACATCCATTCCCACAACGCCCGCACAAATCTGAGCGATCTGGACGAGTACAGCTATCAACCTGATTTACCTGCGGCACAAGAGCAGGCGGCGGATCGTGAGGTGCAGATCTACCGCCGCGCAAACGGCGACGTGGGGATCCGCAACGAGCTGTGGATCCTCCCGACCGTCGGCTGCGTGAACGGGATTGCGCGTCAGATCCAGACGCGCTTCCTGAAAGAGACCAACGATGCCGAAGGCACTGACGGCGTGCATCTGTTCAGCCACACCTACGGCTGCTCCCAGCTGGGTGACGACCACATCAACACCCGAACCATGCTGCAAAACATGGTGCACCACCCGAACGCGGGCGCGGTGCTGGTGATTGGCCTGGGCTGCGAGAACAATCAGGTGGACGCCTTCCGCGAGACGCTCGGTGAGTTTGACCCTGAGCGCGTGCACTTTATGGTGTGCCAGCATCAGGACGACGAAGTGGAAGCGGGCGTCGAACAGCTTCATCAGCTGTATGAGGTGATGCGCCACGACAGGCGCGAGCCGGGCAAGCTGAGCGAGCTGAAGTTTGGTCTGGAATGCGGCGGGTCTGATGGCCTGTCCGGTATCACCGCCAACCCGATGCTGGGGCGCTTCTCGGACTATGTGATCGCCAACGGCGGCACGACGGTATTGACCGAGGTGCCGGAGATGTTCGGTGCGGAACGTATTCTGATGAGCCACTGCCGCGATGAAGAGACGTTTGAGAAGACCGTCACCATGGTGAACGACTTCAAGCAGTACTTCATTGCCCACAATCAGCCCATTTACGAGAACCCGTCGCCGGGTAACAAAGCGGGGGGGATCACCACGCTGGAAGAGAAATCCCTCGGCTGCACCCAGAAAGCAGGCGCGAGCCAGGTGGTTGACGTTCTGCGCTACGGCGAGCGCCTGAAAACGCACGGTCTGAACCTGCTGAGCGCGCCCGGTAACGATGCGGTCGCCACCAGCGCGCTGGCGGGAGCCGGCTGCCATATGGTGCTGTTCAGCACCGGTCGCGGCACGCCGTACGGCGGTTTTGTGCCGACGGTGAAAATCGCCACCAACAGCGAGCTGGCGGCGAAGAAAAAACACTGGATTGACTTTGATGCCGGGCAGCTTATCCACGGCAAGGCGATGCCGCAGCTGCTGACGGAATTCGTGGATGCGATTGTGGAAATTGCCAGCGGCAAGCAGACCTGCAACGAGAAGAACGATTTCCGCGAGCTGGCAATCTTTAAGAGCGGTGTGACGCTGTAAGTACTTTGTCGGGTGGCGCTAGCGCTTACCCGACCTACTAAACCCTGTAGGCCCGGTAAGGCGTAGCCGCCACCGGGCTTTTCTTTTTAACTGCGGAGGGCGTTCTTCGCTAAACGCGCGTCTTCCGCCTGACAGGCCGCCGCGGTAAACAGCACGTCGGTAGAGGAGTTCAGCGCGGTTTCGCAGGAGTCCTGCAGCACGCCGATGATAAAGCCGACGGCAACCACCTGCATGGCGATTTCGTTCGGGATGCCGAACATATTACACGCCAGCGGGATCAGCAGCAGCGAACCGCCCGCCACGCCGGATGCGCCGCAGGCGCACAGCGATGCCACCACGCTCAGCAGCAGCGCGGTTGGCAGATCCACCGGAATACCCAGCGTATGCACCGCCGCCAGGGTCAGTACAGTGATCGTAATCGCCGCACCCGCCATGTTCACGGTCGCACCCAGTGGGATCGACACGGAATAGGTATCGCGATCCAGGTTCAGCTTCTCCGCCAGCGCCATGTTCACCGGTATGTTCGCCGCAGAGCTGCGGGTGAAGAAGGCATACACGCCGCTCTCGCGCAGGCAGGTCAGCACCAGCGGATACGGGTTGCGGCGGATCTGCCAGAACACCAGCAGCGGGTTGATCACCAGCGCCACCAGCAGCATACAGCCGACCAGCACAACCAGCAGTTGCGCGTAGCCCCACAGCGCGTCAAAACCGGTGGTTGCCAGCGTGGAGGAGACCAGGCCGAAAATACCGATTGGCGCAAAGCGAATCACCAGCTTCACCATAAAGGTGACAGCGTTGGACAAATCGTTGACCAGGTTTTTCGTGGTCTCGTTGCCGTGACGCAGCGCGAAGCCCAGACCAATCGCCCAGACCAGGATGCCAATGTAGTTTCCGCTCATCAGCGCGGTGATGGGGTTAGAGACCATGCTCATCAGCAGACCGCGAAGGACTTCCACAATGCCGGACGGCGGCGTGATATCACCGGCCGCGCTGGTCAGGTGCAGCGTGGACGGGAACAGGAAGCTAAACACCACGGCCGTTAAGGCTGCAGAGAAGGTTCCCAGAAGATACAGGAACAGAATAGGGCGAATGTTGGTTTTTTGTCCGTGCTGGTGGTTGGCAATCGATGCCATGACCAGCATCAGAACCAGTACCGGCGCGACGGCTTTCAGGGCGCCCACAAACAGCGTCCCGAGCAGCCCCGTGGCCTCCGCAGCAGGTTTTGACACCATGGCCAGCAGAATACCCAGCACCAGTCCTACCAGAATTTGTTTAACCAGACTTCCCTGCGCCAGGCGCGCAAAAAGACCCGTCGATTGTGTGCTCATACATTATTCCTGAGTGAAATTGCGTTCCATTCCGAATGTGCTCTTAGTCACATTTATGTCCGGATGTAAGTAAATGTTTGCCTGGTCGAGTATAGGGAATGCGCGAAAGGAGGGAAGCGTAAAATGCTGGATTTTACGTGTTGCGTCATGTTTTTTAACTATTGATTAACGAAAGTGCCGGGTGGCGCTGCGCTTACCCGGCCTACGGGGTGACGTTGTAGGCCCGGTAAGCCCAGCGCCACCGGGCAAAACGCATTAAGCCTGCTGCTTCTTATCGTGCTGGCGGTTAACCCAGGTATTGATAATCAGCGTCACGATCAGAATGCCAAACACCACGCCGAGCGAAATGGCGATCGGGATATGGTAGAAATCGACGATCAGCATCTTGATACCGATAAACACCAGGATCACCGACAGGCCGTACTTCAGCATGGAGAAGCGCTCCGCCGCGCCCGCCAGCAGGAAGTACATCGCGCGCAGGCCGAGGATGGCGAACAGGTTAGAGGTCAGAACGATGAACGGGTCGGTGGTCACCGCGAAAATGGCCGGAATGCTGTCCACGGCGAAAATCACGTCGCTCAGCTCAACCAGAATCAGCACCAGCAGCAGCGGGGTGGCAAACAGCAGGCCGTTCTTGCGCACGAAGAAGTGCTCGCTCTCGATCTTGTCGGTCATGCGCAGATGGCCGCGGATCCACTTCACCAGCGGGCGATCGCCAATCGCGGAGCCGTCCTCTTTCGCCAGCGCCATTTTGACCCCGGTGAACAGCAGGAACGCGCCGAAGACGTACAGCAGCCACTCGAACTGGGTAATCAGCCAGCTGCCAGCGAAGATCATGATGGTACGCAGGATAATTGCACCCAGCACGCCGTACACCAGCACGCGACGCTGCAGAGCCGCAGGCACGGCGAAGTAGCTGAACAGCATCAGCCAGACGAAGACGTTATCAACCGCCAGGGCTTTTTCAATCAGATAGCCAGTGAGGAAGGCGAGCGCCTGAGGATCGGCCACCGCGCGGCCTTCGGTCGAGGCCAGATACCACCAGAAGGCGGCGCAGAAGAGCAGGGAGAGAGTAACCCAGACCAGCGACCAGACGGCGGCCTGTTTCATGGTCATGCCGTGCGCGCCGCGACGGCCCTGCAAAAAGAGGTCGATCGCCAGCATGATGAGCACGACAACCGCGAATCCGCCCCACAACATTGGAGTGCCGACAGAATGCATACTATTTTCCTTACACATAAAAAACAAAAACGGCCATGGTCAGAAGACGATAGCCGTTAGCTTTTTATGCATAGACCTCGCCTTCCGGCAAGGTCTCACTTACAACCACGAGGGTTGCCCGGCGACCGGATGCGGTATTGCACGCATCGTAATGACGATCCACCGGCGAAGAAGTTACTCCCCTTTGCAGGTAACAAAATATGTCAGACCATCGGTTTCGTCAATGGTCTGCGCCGTTTCATTACACAGCTTTACGCGATAACTTCCGCGCTCACGCCGTCTGCCGGGAATACCACGCCGGTCTGACGGCGGATCTCCGTTTGCAGCTTCGCCGTGGTGCGGCTCACCGCAAGGCCTGGGTGATTCACTTCGTTGTCTTCCACCAGACGGGCGAAGACCTCTGCCTCATAGAGCATAGTGTTAATATGCTGAGGCTGCGTCAGCTCCTGCGCTTTGCCGCCGCGCGGGACAAAGCTCACCTTCTGGCACTCGGAGATCTTCTCGATAACCAGCGAGCCCGCTTCGCCCTGAATTTCGCTCGGCAGGACAGAATCGCTCACCTTGGAGTGCTGCAGCGTCACGCTGAAATCACCGTAATCCAGCACCGCGACACCGTGCGCATCCACGCCGCTCTCCAGCAGGCTGGCGGTGGCCGTGACGCCGTGCGGCTCGCCCCACAGGGCCACGGCAGAGGCCAGGCAGTAGAAACCGATATCCATAATCGAGCCGTTCGAGAAGGCCGGGTTAAAGGTGTTCGGGTTCTCGCCGTCGAGATAGCGCTGGTAGCGCGACGAGTACTGGCAGTAGTTGATAAACGCTTTGCGTACTTTGCCCACCTTCGGCAGGGACTGCTGCAGCAGCAGGAAGTTCGGCAGGCTGGCGGTTTTGAACGCTTCGAACAGCACCACCTGGTTTTCGCGGGCAAGCGCGATGGCGGCTTCCACTTCTTCGATGTTCGACGCCAGCCGCTTCTCGCAAATCACATGCTTTTTATGGCTGAGGAACAGCTTCGTTTGCGGGAAGTGCAGGGCGTTCGGGCTGGCGATATAGACCGCGTCAATGGCGTCGCTTTGCGCCATGTCATCAAGCGAGGTGAAGAGATGCTCGACCAGGTAATCGTTGGCAAAACTCTGCGCCTGCTCAAGGCTGCGGGAATAGACTGCGGTAAGTTTCAGTTTGCCGGTTTCGTGGGCGGCGTCGACGAACTGGCGCGTGATCCAGTTCGTTCCAATGACTGCGAAACGTATCATAAACGTTTACGTACTCCGTAGCGGGGAACTTTTAGCCACTGTAGCACGTCATCATGACAATTCGCGTGCGCTATTCCGCATTACCTTTTAACGATAAATGCGTAAGCCACAGCCGGGTATCAAACTCCAGCTGGTGGTACTGCGGCTCCATATGGCAGCACAGAGAATAGAACGCTTTGTCGTGCTCTTTCTCTTTCAGGTGTGCGAGCTCGTGCACCACAATCATCCGCAGAAAGGCTTCCGGCGCGTTGCGAAAAACCGTCGCGACGCGGATCTCCGCCTTGGCCTTCAGCTTGCCGCCCTGCACGCGGGAGACGGCGGTGTGCAGGCCGAGCGCGTTTTTCAGCACGTGGATCTTGTTGTCGTACATCACCTTGTTGATCGGCGGCGCGCTCTTCAGATACCGGTTTTTCAGATCCTGCGTATACTGCCAGAGGGCTTTATCGGTCGCGAAATCGTGGGTGCCGGGGTAGCGTTTTTCCAGCACCGCGCCGAGCTTCTGCTCGGCAATCAGGCTGCGAACCTGAGAAAGTAAATGCTCCGGGTAGCCCTGGAGATAAGTAAGTTGGTTCATCAACGCCCCAAATCGACAATAAAACGGGTATACTCACGCACCCTTTTCAGGGATACGCCAAATTTTACCATTCAGGAGGGCCGATGAGCCACTTAGACAACGGTTTCCGTTCACTCAACCTTAAACGTTTCCCGGAAACGGACGACGTTAACCCGCTTCAGGCGTGGGAAGCGGCGGATGAATATCTGCTGCAGCAGTTGGATGAGACTGAAATCCGCGGCCCGGTTTTGATCCTGAATGACGCCTTCGGCGCGCTGGGCTGCGCCCTGGCGGAGCACACGCCGTACAGCATCGGCGATTCCTACTTAAGCGAGCTGGCGACGCGTGAAAACCTGCGCCATAACGACATCGACGAATCCAGCGTGAAGTTCCTCGACAGCACCGCGGACTACCCGCAGGCGCCGGGCGTGGTGCTCATCAAAGTGCCAAAAACCATGGCGCTGCTGGAGCAGCAGCTGCGCGCGCTGCGTAAGGTCGTCACGCCAGAAACCCGCATCATCGCGGGTGCCAAAGCGCGCGATATTCATACTTCGACGCTGGAGCTGTTTGAGAAGGTCCTTGGCCCGACCACCACCACGCTGGCCTGGAAAAAAGCGCGCCTGATCAACTGTACGTTCGCCGCCCCTGAGCTGGCCGACGCGCCAGAAACGCTGAGCTGGAAGCTGGAAGGGACAGACTGGACCATCCATAACCACGCGAACGTCTTCTCCCGCACCGGTCTGGATATCGGCGCGCGCTTCTTTATGGAACACCTGCCGGAAAATCTGGAAGGGGAAATTGTCGATCTGGGCTGCGGCAACGGCGTGATTGGCCTGACGCTGCTGGCGAAGAACCCGGAGGCCAGCGTGGTGTTCAGCGACGAATCGCCGATGGCGGTGGCCTCCAGCCGTCTGAACGTGGAAACCAATATGCCGGACGCGCTGGACCGCTGCGAGTTTATGATCAACAACGCGCTGTCGGGCGTAGAGCCGTTCCGCTTCAACGCCGTGTTCTGTAACCCGCCGTTCCACCAGAAGCACGCCCTGACGGATAACGTCGCCTGGGAGATGTTCCACCACGCGCGCCGCTGCCTGAAGATTAACGGCGAGCTGTACATCGTGGCGAACCGCCACCTGGACTACTTCCACAAGCTGAAGAAGATTTTCGGTAACTGCGTGACCATTGCGACCAATAACAAGTTCGTGGTGCTGAAGGCGGTGAAGCTGGGACGTCGTCGGTAAGATTGTTTTGCCCGGTGGCGCTGCGCTTACCGGGCCTACAATGGCCTCGGACCCGTAGGCCGGGCAAGCGCAGCGCCGCCCGGCAATGTTCTAGATCATCAGAGCTAATTTTGTCCCCTGCGCAATCGCGCGCCGCGCATCCAGCTCCATCGCCACGTCGCACCCGCCGATCAGATGCACCGTTTTACCGGCCTCGCGCAGCGGATCCGCCAGATCCCGCTTCGGATCCTGCCCGGCACACAAAATCACATGATCCACGCGCAGCAGCTGCGGCTCGCCGCCGATCGTGACGTGCAGCCCGTCGTCGTCGATCTTCTGGTAGCTCACCGCCGGGATCATCTTCACCCCGCGCGAGAGCAGGGTGGCGCGGTGGATCCAGCCGGTGGTTTTCCCCAGCCCTTCGCCCGGTTTGCTGGCTTTACGCTGCAGCATCACGATCTGGCGCGGGCTTTTCGGCAGCTGTGGCCCTTCGGGTCGCAGGCCGCCGGACTGGCTGAGGCTGGTGTCGATACCCCATTCCACGCAGAATTCGGCAATGTTCTGGCTGGTGGCTTCGCCCGGCTGGCTCAAATACATCGCGGTGTCAAAACCGATCCCGCCGCAGCCGATAATCGCCACCTTCTCGCCAACCGGCGCTTTGTCACGCAGCACGTCGAGATAGCTCAGCACTTTTGGATGATCGATACCCTCGATCGCAGGCGTGCGCGGTACGATCCCGCTCGCCAGGATCACCTCATCGAAATCAGTCAGATCCGCCGCGTGGACAAACTGGTTAAGCCGCAGCTCGACGCCCGTCAGCTCGATCATCCGGCGGTAGTAGCGCAGCGTTTCGTAGAACTCCTCTTTGCCGGGGATCTGTTTGGCGATATTAAACTGCCCGCCAATCTCTCCCAACGCATCAAACAGCGTCACGCCGTGCCCGCGCGAGGCGGCATTGACCGCAAACGCCAGGCCTGCCGGGCCAGCGCCCACGACGGCCAGGCGTTTTTTATTGACCGCCGGAACGATCGGCATTTTGGTTTCATGGCAGGCGCGGGGGTTAACCAGGCAGGAGGTGACCTTCCCGACGAAGATCTGATCCAGACAGGCCTGATTACAGCCGATGCAGGTGTTGATCTCATCCGCACGGCCGCTTTGCGCTTTGGACAGCAGCTCGGCATCGGCCAGGAACGGGCGCGCCATAGAGACCATGTCGGCATCGCCGCGCGAAATCACATCGTCCGCCACCTGCGGATCGTTAATGCGGTTGGTGGTGACCAGCGGAACGGACACTTTGCCTTTCAGCCTGCGCGTTACCCAGCTGAACGCCGCGCGCGGCACCGGCGTGGCGATGGTCGGGATGCGCGCCTCGTGCCAGCCGATGCCGGTGTTGATAATGGTGGCCCCCGCGGCTTCTATCGCCTGCGCCAGCTGCACGGTTTCGTCAAACGTCCCGCCGCCCTCCACCAGGTCGAGCATCGACAGGCGGAAGATGATGATAAAGTCCGCACCCGCACGTTCACGTACCGCGCGCACCACCTCCACGGCAAAGCGCATCCGGCGGGCATAGTCGCCGCCCCATTCGTCGTCGCGCTGGTTGGTGCGGGCGGCGAGGAACTCGTTAATCAGGTAGCCTTCGGAGCCCATCACCTCAACGCCGTCATAGCCCGCTTCACGCGCCAGCGCGGCGCAGCGGGCGAAGTCGTCAATCAGCGCCAGGATCTCGTCGTGGCTCAGAGCATGCGGAGTGAAGCGGTTAATCGGCGCCTGAATGGCCGATGGCGCAACCAGATTCGGCTGGTAGCTGTAGCGTCCGGTGTGCAGAATTTGCAGGGCAATTTTACCGCCCTCGTTGTGTACCGCGTCGGTCACAATGCGGTGATGCGGCAGCTGTGCTGCATCGTTCAGCACCGCACCGCCCTCCATGCCGACGCCGGAAGGGGAAGGGGCCACGCCGCCGGTGACAATCAGCGCCACCCCGTGGCGCGCGCGCTCGGCATAGAAAGCTGCCAGACGCTCGGCCCCGTCCGGATGCTCCTCGAGCCCGGTGTGCATCGAGCCCATCAACACGCGGTTTTTGAGTGTGGTGAACCCCAGATCGAGAGGGGCGAATAACGACGGGTAGCGGCTCATAGTCTCTTCCAGTGTAAAATTATTGTTATGTGGTCGGATGAGTTACTAATTTAGCCAGCGGCAGCGGAAAGGTAAAAGCGGGATCGAATGATTGTGATAGATCTCAAAGAACTTCCCTGGTGGCGCTGCGCTTACCGGGGCTACAAAACCCCAGGACCAGATAAGCGTAGCGCCATCCGGCGTTATTTACGGCGCCGCTGCCCGCACCAGCCCCAGCGCCTGCCACATCGACGTGGTCAGTCCGCTGTCCACCAGCCCGAGCTGGTCCGCGTATACCGCCTGCCATTTCTGCATCATGCCGTCGTACAGCTCGCGGTGCGCCGGGTTTGGCGTGAACTCGCGGCTCCATTTCACCAGCCGCTCGCCCGTCGAGGCCATATCGGCAAACAGCCCCGCGCCCGTACCCGCGGCAATCGCGCAGCCCAGCGCCGTGGCTTCTTTCACTTCCGGCACGCGCACCGGCAGGCCCGTGACGTCGCTTAAGATCTGGCTCCACAGGGCACCTTTTGACCCGCCGCCCGCAAACACCAGGCTCTCAAACGTCACGCCGGAAAAGCGTGAAATCTGCGCCAGGTTGCAGGCCGAAACAATCGCCGCGTTCTCTTCCAGGGCGCGGAACAGCGTCGCTTTATTGCATTTTTCCGGGTCGATGGAGAGGTTAATAAACGACGGCGCGGCGTGGTACCACTGCTTGAAATGCATGGCGTCGGAGAAGATTGGCATTACCCCGTGGGAGCCCGCCGGCACCCGGCTGGCCATCTCTTCCAGCAGGGAATAGGTGTCCATCCCCATCCGCTCGGCAATCAGCTTTTCCTCCGCGCAGAAGGCGTCGCGGAACCAGCGCATAGTCAGCCCGGTAAAGAAGCTGATCGACTCCGCCTGCACCATGCCGGGGATGACGTGCGGATTCACGCGGATGTTCATGTCGGGGTCGGTGCGTACCTGCGGCAGATTGACCACCTGCTGCCAGAAGGTGCCGCCCAGCACCGCCGTTTGTCCAGCGCAGACCACGCCCAGCCCCAGACAGCCCAGCTGCACGTCGCCGCCGCCCATCACCACCGGCGTGCCTTCGCGCAGGCCGCTCTGCTGCGCGGCCTCCCGGGTTATAGCACCCAGTACGGTGCCGGTCTCTTTTACCGGAGAGAGAATATCGGCACGCAGCCCGGCCATGTCGAGAAGCGCCGGACGCCAGTCGCGGGAGAAGAGATCCAGCATGCCGGTGGTGCCCGCGTTCGACGGGTCGACCGCCAGCTCGCCGGAGAGCTTCGCCGCCAGCCAGTCGCTGATCATGGTGATAGTCGCGGCCCTGCGGTAAATATCCGGACGGTGGTGCGCCAGCCACAGCAGGCGCGGCATGGCGCTCAGCGCCAGCGTCTGGCCTGAGACGTCATACACTTCGGATTCAAAACGGTTGTCGTGGATCTCTTTGAGTTCGGCCACCTCGCGGCTGGCGCGGGCGTCGACGTTGGCGCAGGCCCAGATGGCCTCGCCGTTACGATCGTACAGCACGATCCCTTCGCGCATCGAACAGCAGGCGACGGACTGAATATCTGCTGCGCTCAGGCGCGCACGCTCCAGCGCCTGATGAATGCACCGGCAGGCCAGCTGCCAGTTGGTGTCGAGGTCGAACTCCATCGAGCCCGGCACGTTCTCCACGCTCAGGTGCTTCCACTCGGCCTGGCCGACGGCAATCTGGTTGCCCTGCAAATCGAAAATCACGGCGCGAACGCTGCCGGTCCCTGCATCTAACGCTAAAAGGTAACTCATGAGCTTGCCTCGCTGTTAGCGCAGGGCGGGCTCTTATTTGGCCAGAGCCAGCACCGCGCGGGCTGTCGTCTCTTCCGTCACCAGGCCATTGATACGGCGACCCTTCAGTGCGGCATAAATCGCATCGGCTTTCTCTTCCCCGCCGGCCACGCCAACGATGGTGGGCAGCTGCGCCAGCTCATCAAGCGAGACGCCGAGTAATTCTTTGTGGATCTCCAGCTCCTCAACGCACTCCCCTTCGGCATTGAGGAAATAGCCGAGAATGTCGCCGACCGCGCCTTTGCGGGCGTACATCAGCTGTTCACCTTCGCTGATATAGCCGGAGCGCAGGATCGTGGCGTCACGGCGCTGGTTCACTGAACCAATGCCAACCACCGCGACGTCGGCGGCGGTGGCGGCGAGGATCACGTCCCGCACGCTGGTCTCGCGCTTTAAGATCCCGGCCACTTCGGCGGATGACACGCGAAGCGGGGCGGGGATCATGCTGACGCTGCAGGCCGCATCCAGCTGGCCGATACCGGTCATGTACGGCCCGACGCCGCCGGACAGCGTCACGAGGCGGATCTGCTGCGAGCTGATAAAGCCGCTCAGGTGCTGCAGGCTGCTCATGGTGGTTTCACCGAACCCCACCGCCAGCAGCTGGCCGGGCTCCAGCACGCCCATCAGCGACTGCGCCGCGCCAATGCCTAACCGCACGTTCATCGGCGGCGTATTTAGGGCAGGCATCACGCGCACCAGCTTCAGGCCAAAGCGCTGCTGTAGCTCGGTTTCAAGCGACAGGCAGCCCTCGTAGCGGGAGTTAATCTGCACGCGGATCACCCCGGACTGGCGGCCTTTCTCCAGCAGGCGGGAGATTTTTAATCGCGGCAGCCCGAGCCGCTCGCCGATATCGTTCTGGGTCAGCCCGTCGTGGTAGTAGCACCAGGCCACGCGCGCCACCAGCTCCTCTTCCGCCAGCGCCAGTCCGGCAAACCGTCCTTCTTCCGCAGTGCGTTTATCGCTCATAATTGAACTCTTATAAAAATTTAGATCATATGTTCGTGATGGCGCGGAGGGAAAGTGTGAGCCACGCGACAAAACGGATCATTTCGATCGTTTCTGGTTTATCTGAATCTCAATCGATAAAACTGTGATCCCTGCACGGTTGTAAATATAGTTCACCGTCTACGCTTTTGAACATTATTAAATCTAAAAATCATTTGTTCAATAGCGGAGCGATGATGATACCACTTCTCGACGCGCGGAATATCAGCAAGCAGTTCTCAGGCGTGCCGGTTCTAAAAGGCATTGATTTCACGCTGCTTGCGGGCCAGGTGCACGCGCTGATGGGCGGGAACGGCGCGGGAAAATCGACGCTGATGAAGATCATCGCCGGAGTCGAGACGCCGGATGAGGGTGAACTTTCCGTCGAGGGGCAGTCATATGCGCGGCTGACGCCCGTGCAGGCGCACAGGCTCGGCATTTACCTCGTGCCGCAGGAGCCGCTGCTGTTCCCCAACCTGACGGTGCGGGAAAACATCCTGTTCCGCCTGCCGCGCGAACGCGATCGGGAAAAGCGGCTGGCGGAGAAACTTGAGCAGCTGCAGTGCCGGCTGAACCTCGACGCCGCCGCCAGCACCCTGGAAGTGGCGGATCAGCAGATGGTAGAGATCCTGCGCGGATTAATGCGCAACGCCAGGATCCTGATCCTCGACGAGCCCACGGCCTCCCTCACGCCGGGCGAAACCGAACGGCTGTTTCGTCAGATCCGCGCTCTGCAGGCGCTCGGCGTCGGGATCGTGTTTATCTCGCACAAGCTGCCGGAAATTCGCATGCTGTCGAGCCACGTCTCGGTGATGCGCGACGGCGCGGTGGTGCTCAGCGGTGAAACCGCGCAGTTCGACGATAGCGCCCTGATCGCCGCCATGACGCCGGTAAGCCGCGAGAAATCCCTCAGCGATACGCAAAAGCTGTGGCTGGCGCTGCCGGGCAACCGTCGCACCCAGCCGCAGGACTTTCCGGTGCTCCGGGTGGAGGATCTTACCGGGGAAGGGTTTATCGATCTGAGCCTTGAGATCTACGCCGGGGAGATCGTCGGCCTGGCCGGGTTGGTAGGCTCCGGGCGCACCGAGTTTGCCGAAACGCTCTATGGCCTGCGGCCTGTGCGCGGGGGGCGCGTCTGGCTGGAGAACCAGGACATCACCGCCGCACCGGTAAGTTCACGTCTGGACAAAGGCCTGGTCTACCTGCCGGAAGACAGGCAGGTGTCCGGCCTGTTCCTCGACGCGCCGATCCGCTGGAACACCGTGGCGCTGAACGAGCCGTCGCTCTGGCAGCAGCGGAAAAGAGAGTCCGCGGTGGTGGAGCGCTATCACCGGGCGCTGGGGATCAAGCTCAACCATGCGGATCAAACCGTGCGCACGCTCTCCGGCGGCAACCAGCAGAAGGTGCTGCTGGCACGCTGTCTGGAAGCCAACCCGTTATTGCTGATCGTCGATGAACCGACGCGCGGGGTGGACGTCTCGGCGCGTGCGGATATCTACCAGCTTATCAAAAGCGTGGCGGCGCAGAACGTGGCGGTGCTGATGATCTCAAGCGATCTCGATGAGTTTCCCGGCCTTGCCGATCGCGTGCTGGTGATGCATCAGGGCGTACTCAGCGGCGAGCTGCCGCGCCATGCGGTCAGCCTCGATCGCATGATGGCGCTGGCGTTTGGAGGGCAATCATGAAGATCTTACTGAAAAACCGCGAGCTGAGCGCGTTTCTCGCCATTCTGGCGCTGTTCGCCGTGCTGGTGGCGCTCAATCCGTCGTACCTGAGTTTGCAGACGCTGGGGATGATCTTCGCCAGTTCGCAGATCCTGATCCTGCTGGCGATCGGCGCGGCGCTGGTGATGCTGACCCGCAATATCGACGTCTCCGTGGGGTCGACCGTCGGGCTGTCCGCCATCGCCGTCGGCGTGGCGCTGAACAGTGGCTACAGCCTGCCCGTTTCCATTCTCTTCGCGCTGTCAGTTGGCGCGCTGGCGGGGGCATTCAACGGTTTTCTGGTGGTGGGATTACACATCCCGGCGATTGTCGCCACCCTCGGCACGCTGGGGCTGTACCGTGGAGCGATGCTGCTCTGGACGGGCGGAAAGTGGATTGAAGGGCTGCCGCCGGGGTTGAAATCCCTCTCTGAGCCTGCGGCCATCGGCGTGTCGCCCCTTGGCATGGTGGTGTTGATTATCGTGGTCACCGGCGCGTGGACGCTGTCGCGCACCGCGTTCGGGCGTGATTTCTACGCGGTGGGGGATAACCTCGCCGCCGCGCGCCAGCTGGGCGTGGCGGTGAATCGCACCCGCATGATCGCCTTTACCCTCAACGGCATGCTGGCGGCCTGCGCCGGGATTGTCTTTGCCGCACAGATTGGCTTCGTGCCCAATCAGACCGGCAGCGGGCTGGAGATGAAGGCCATCGCCGCCTGCGTACTGGGGGGCATTTCACTGCTGGGCGGCACGGGCACGCTGATCGGCGCGCTGCTCGGTGCGTTCTTCCTCACCCAAATCGACACCGTGCTGGTGCTGTTCAGGCTTCCGGCCTGGTGGAACGACTTTATCGCCGGGCTGGTGCTGCTGGGCGTGCTGGTGCTCGACGGGCGTCTGCGTCAGGCGCTGGCGCGGCATCAGCGGGCGCTGAAGTACGGTCGTTTCCAGCCGAGCAACAGAGGGGGAAAGCACGTCACCCCCTTTCCCAAACGTAAAAAAGAGGTGGCGTAAATGAGGCTTAACTGGGAAAGCGCGCTGCTCATTTTGCTGGTGCTGGAGATCCTGCTTTTCGGGGCCATCAACCCGCGGATGCTCGATATCAACATGCTGCTGTTCAGCACCAGCGACTTCATCTGCATCGGTATTGTGGCGCTGCCGCTGACGCTGGTGATCGTCAGCGGCGGGATCGACATCTCCCTCGGCTCGACCATCGGCCTGTGCGCCATTGCGCTGGGGGTGATGATGCAGGCGGGGTGGCCGATGGCGGTCGCCGTTCCGCTGACGCTGCTGCTGGGTCTGCTGTGCGGGCTGGTGAATGCGGCGCTGATCCACTACACCGGCATCAGCCCGCTGGTGATCACCCTCGGCACGCTCTACCTCTACGGCGGCGGCGCGCTGCTGCTCTCCGGCATGGCGGGCGCGACGGGCTACGAGGGCATCGGCGGCTTCCCGGACAGCTTCACGGCGTTCGCTAACCTCACGGTGTTGGGTCTGCCGATCCCATTGGTCTTGTTCGCGGTAATCACCGTCTTCTTCTGGCTCATTACCCACCGCGGGCGCTTTGGCCGTCATCTGTTCCTTATTGGGCAGAACCCGCGCGCGGCGCGCTATGCGGCGCTGCCGGTGAACGGCATGCCCTACGTGCTGTACGGCCTGGTGGGCGTGGCCTCGGCGATTGCCGCGCTGGTGATGGTCTCCTATTTCGGCTCCGCGCGTTCGGATCTGGGGCGCGATCTATTAATGCCTGCGCTCACCGCCGCCGTGCTCGGCGGAGCCAATATCTACGGCGGGTCAGGTTCGGTTGTCGGTACGGCGCTGGCGGCGCTGCTGGTGGGGTACCTGCAACAGGGTTTACAGATGGTCGGCATCCCCAACCAGGTGTCGAGCGCGCTGTCGGGGGCGCTGCTGGTTGTGGTGGTGATGGGGCGTTCGCTGAGTCTGCACCGCGAATGGGTGCGATCTCTCTTTAGAAAACTATCCGGAGCGTAAGATGAAAACAAAACTGCTCGTCCTGGCAATGGCCCTCAGCTTCGCTTCGGCGCAGGCGGCGGACCGCATTGCCTTTATCCCGAAGCTGGTGGGCGTCGGCTTCTTCACCAGCGGCGGCAACGGTGCGAAAGAGGCGGGGAAAGATCTTGGCGTGGACGTGACCTACGACGGCCCGACCGAGCCGAGCGTCTCCGGCCAGGTGCAGCTCATCAATAACTTCGTCAACCAGGGCTATAACGCCATTATCGTCTCCGCCGTGTCGCCGGATGGGTTGTGTCCGGCGCTGAAGCGCGCGATGCAGCGCGGCGTCAAGGTCCTGACCTGGGATTCCGACACCAAACCGGAGTGCCGCAGCATCTACATCAACCAGGGGACGCCGGAACAGCTGGGCGGCCTGCTGGTGGAGATGGCGGGCAAGCAGGTCACCAAACCGAACGCGAAAGTGGCGTTCTTCTACTCCAGCCCGACCGTTACCGATCAGAACCAGTGGGTGAAAGAGGCGAAGGCCAAAATCGAGAAAGACCATCCTCAGTGGCAGATCGTCACCACCCAGTTTGGCTATAACGACGCCACCAAATCGTTGCAGACCGCCGAAGGGATCTTAAAAGCCTATCCGGATCTGGATGCGATCGTCGCCCCAGACGCCAACGCGCTTCCTGCTGCCGCGCAGGCGGCAGAAAACCTGAAGCGGGAAGGCGTGGCGATTGTCGGGTTCAGCACGCCGAACGTGATGCGCCCGTACGTTGAGCGCGGCACGGTGAAGGCCTTCGGCCTGTGGGACGTGGTGCAACAGGGCAAAATTGCGGTCAATGTCGCCGATCGTTTGCTGAAAAAAGGCGATCTTAACGTTGGCGACAGCGTGGACGTGAAAAATATCGGGACGCTGAAGGTCGAGCCGAACAGCGTGCAGGGCTACCAGTATGAGGCGAAGGGCAACGGCATCGTGCTGCTGCCGGAACGCGTGGTGTTCACCAAAGAGAACATCAGCAAATACGATTTCTGACGGGGGAGCAAATGGCTGATTTAGACGACATCAAAGACGGCAAGGATTTTGGCATCGGCACGCCGCAGCAAAATGTACCGTTCACCCTGAAGGGCTGCGGCTCGCTGGACTGGGGCATGCAGTCGCGGCTGGCGCGCATCTTCAATCCGCAGAGCAACCGTACGGTGATGCTGGCCTTTGACCACGGCTACTTTCAGGGGCCGACTACCGGCCTTGAGCGTATCGACCTCTCTATCGCGCCGCTGTTTGGTGAAACCGACGTGCTGATGTGTACCCGCGGCATCCTCAGGAGCCAGGTGCCCGCCGCGACGAACAAACCGGTGGTGCTGCGCGCCTCCGGCGGTAACTCGATTCTGGGCGAGCTGTCCAACGAGTGCGTGGCGGTGGCGATGGAAGACGCCCTGCGCCTGAACGTCTGCGCGGTGGCGGCGCAGGTGTACATCGGAAGCGAGTTTGAGCATCAGTCGATCAACAACATCATCAAGCTTGTCGATGCAGGGGCGCGCTACGGCATGCCGACGCTGGCGGTGACGGGCGTGGGGAAAGAGATGGCGCGTGACGCTCGGTATTTCTCGCTGGCAAGCCGTATTGCCGCCGAAATGGGGGCGCAGTTCGTCAAAACCTACTACGTGGATGAGGGTTTTGAAAAAGTGACCGCCAGCTGCCCGGTGCCGATCGTTATCGCAGGGGGCAAAAAGCTGCCGGAGCACGAGGCGCTGGAGATGTGCTGGCGCGCGATAGACCAGGGCGCGTCCGGCGTGGACATGGGGCGCAACATCTTCCAGTCCAGTGCGCCGCTCGCCATGCTGAAGGCGGTGAAGAAAGTGGTGCACGAGAACTGGAATGCCCGTGATGCGTTCCAGTTCTGGCAGGAAGAGAAACAGGGAGAAGCAAAATGAACGTGACGCTGGTAGAGATCAACATTAAGCCCGAGCGGGTGGACGAGTTTCTGGAGGTGTTTCGCGCCAACCACGAGGGCGCAATCCAGGAGCCGGGGAACCTGCGTTTTGACGTATTGCAGGACCCGAGGGTGAAAACCCGGTTCTTTATCTACGAAGCCTATAAAGACGAAGAGGCGGTGCTGGCGCATAAGCAAACCCCGCACTATCTCGCGTGCGTGGATAAGCTGGAGGAGCTGATGTCGGAGCCGCGCAAAAAACGCAGCTTTGTCGGGTTATTGCCGGAGTAATGGTCTTGCCCGGTGGCGCTGCGCTTACCGGGCTTTTGGGGAAAAGGTGGAATGGTTTTGTAGGCCGGATGAGCGTAGTCCGCCCGGCTTTAGATTTTGCTTTACTGCGCTTTTTTGGCTGCGTCCTGCATCTCTTTCATTTTTTGCGAGGCCGCTTGCTGGCTTTGGCGTAGGTTTTCGCTCGCGGCAACCAGAAACTCAGGATGATTAGCCAGGTAGATAGATATCGCTTCACCCATTTTTTCCGGATGGGCGGTAAAGTAATCCTCGGCGATTTTGCCGATTTCCGTCTTCTGCTCAGCGGTAAACTCAGCGGCCTGGCTCAGCGCCGGTGCGGTCAGTGTGACGAAAACGGTCAGAACGAGGAAGGGGTGCTTTATGAAAAACATGATGGGTACTCATTTCAGATTAAGGATGTTAACCACGGGCGGCATAACCCGGCCATAGTCGTTTATGGTTTGCCAGCGTATTTCGCAGCGAGGCGCCTTCTGGCACTCGTCCATTGTTCGCTGGCTGAAAGGGGCAATGATGCCCGCGTTATCAATGGATTGGTTGTTAATACGCGTCTGGAAGAGCGTCACGTAGTAGGGGGTCGGGTTCTTCACTACGAGCTGGTTTGCTGAATATGACCAGAGGATTTCCCGATACGCGTTTTCTGGATTGCCGTTTAATCCCTCAGGGCGATAGAACACTTTGAAGCTTGAACGTACGGCCATTTGCACGTTGTCGCTGCTGGTTTTACTGGCTGGAATGGTTGAGATGCTGAGGGTGAAAAGCGTTTCACGGTCAGCAGGCAAACCCTCATCGGCACGAAAAATCCTGATGCTATTTTCGCGTCCGCCCTGTAGTGCAAAAAGCGCGGGCGTTGCAACAAGCGCCGAGGTCGCCTGGGGGGCAGAGGTTGCCCCTGGCCAGTTTCCGCCAGCATAAATTTTTGCGCTGACCAGCCAGGGAAGCGTGGATTTATTGCGCACTGAAACGGTAATGGAGTGCTGTTTTTCAGGATAGACGAAGCGTGTCCCCCCTATC
This sequence comes from Enterobacter sp. FB, assembly GCF_000805795.1. NCBI lineage: Bacteria > Pseudomonadati > Pseudomonadota > Gammaproteobacteria > Enterobacterales > Enterobacteriaceae > Enterobacter > Enterobacter sp. FB. The sequence goes on from NZ_JSZC01000006.1 coordinate 190,786, forward strand.
ACGACGCCTGCATGCGCAAAAGAGATGAACGTTAAGAGTGCTAAAACAGGGATCAGGATGCGCAGTTTCATCACGGTGTTATCAGGCATAAGTCAAAATAAAGGTTGCTGCAGCATTGGCTGTTCCAGGCGATACAGCGCCTCCGTCAGCAAGATAACGGGCATAAAAATCAAGGGTGGCAGTAAGCTGGTTATTTGACAGCGTAAACAGCTGGCTTTCATCGCCCAGCGGTATAAGCGTTTTGTCCGGATTATAAATACCGATAGCCACGCCGCTGGCATAACCCGGACCGCCTGTCAGCGAAAGCAAATCTGCGTTGCCCTGATTGGGCGTGCCTTCAAAATGGGTACTGATGTTATTCAACCCTGCGCCGCAGTTTTCAAGATTGATAGCAAAATGTTCCCATGGCGTATTATTTTTCTGGTTCGTAAATTGCCCTGTGGCGACGTCGCTCATACGAACGATAAGATTTTCCGAATCAGGCGATATGATGCAGGTTTTGCTTTTTACGGTGCCTACAATATAAACGGTCCCGTCGTGCGCCATTGTACTCGCACTGCCCAGGTGCATCAGGATAATGCAGAAGAAAAATAACCGGAGAAACGGTTTCATTCATATTCCTTACTGATAAAGCAGGTCAAAATACATAACGGCAGTCGCATTTCCTGACGTCACGACGGGCAGCGTGGATTTATAGTGCAAATAAAACGTGAGCGTGTTATCCCCCGGCAGCAGCGGATAAAGCGAGGACTCCGTATTATTGATCGGTATTGGGGTGCGATTGGAATCCAGTAGCTCAACGCCGAGGCCCGTTGCCATCCTGCCAGGCGTTCCCTTTCCGTTATCAGAAAGTGCCAGCAATGTCGGGTTGTTCGCATCCACATTCCCGGTAAACCAAACTTTGGTACCGGTAATGGCGCGGGTGCAACCTTTCAACGTGATATCAAACTTTGTATCCGGCGTTGTGGTGCCAACCGACGGGAAATCATCCGCGGTAAAGTCACCGAGTTCGACCGTCTGCTCAACGCTGCCAGTGTCGACGTTGCAGGACTCCCCCACGATGGTGCCGATAAACTGAACATTGAAACTGTCATTATCTGCTCTGGCTGTCTGTAAGGACAACGCCAGATTTGCCAGCAGAAACAGGAGAAAATTGCGCTTTTTCATCACCCAATCCTTATGCGAAATCAACGCGTAACAAGGCCAGAGCGGTGAACACGCCCAGTTCCGGGGAATTGCCCGTTGTGCTGATAGGATATGCTTTCAGCGTCACGTTGGCCTTGCCCGCCTCATCAGTCGTAAAAGGTGCGCTACTTGAAAAGACATTCGGTTTCAGTATGTTGTCTTGCTCACTGGTAACCACGACGGCAACATCAGGATTATCCGATGCCAGCGCTTCAGGGTAGCGAGGGTCCGATGTGCCCATAACGCGCAAGGTTAATTGTGCCGGCGAGTTCACGTCAGCATTACATTCAATGGGCACATTGAAGGTTTTGGGCTGAGCGTTGTCCGGCATCTGCCCGGCGCGCGTAAAATCACCGTGATAAAGAGAACCCAGATCCACCGTTACGGTTTGCCCGGCATTAATGACGCAGTTTTGCGGCACGGTAATAACGCCACTGTAGGTAATCTGGTAGACAATATTGGTCAGGCGATCGTTATTCGTCGTGGTGACGTACACATTGAACATCAATTTTGGCGGGATAACCACGGTGCCGATAAAAGGCCTGACAATTTGTAATTTAAAGATCAGGTCATTATCGTTGACCGGGAAAACGCCGCCGGTATCCACCTCATCGTGGCCGCCCATGTGAACGTACTCAATGGGGGGATAAAACTCACCAATGGTTGCGTCATTTATTTTCATGGCGCCAATAATATAATCCGGGTCAAGCTGGAGATATTTCCATTCACCATCCGTTTTGACGACCGGAAAAGGGCTCAAATAGGAGCGATAGGTGCGTTTTTCCCACTCACCCGGTGGACAGGTGGCGTTAACCTGCACATCCTGATTTTTTTCCAGCTCTGTGGAGCCACCTTTAATGTTCTGATTGGTGTTCAGCGTGGTGGTCAAATCATAGTTAACAATCGAGATGCCACCGTTAGCATTTTTACAAATATCGGCTATTCCCTCAGGTGAGAATGCCAGCCCGACCACATAAAATAAAATCATCCATAATTTCATTTATATACACTCCGTTTTCAACCGCAGCAGCGGCTGTTTACTTTCAGGTAATTGATACTTCACGCTACATTGCTTGTCTGACCCTTCACCCCACTGAATTTTCAGCGTTCCCGCCGGGCTCAGGCCAGAGAGATAGACCTCTCCGTCTTCACCCACAATCGTATCGCTGCCATTGTCATCACGTGACACCATGGCGCCGAAAGGAACGGGTTTGCCCCGATGGGTTAAGGTCATTAACGCACGCGTACCAGGCCGGGCTTTGAAGGTTGCACGCACAACCGCGCCACGGGTTGGGACCACATTGGTTACGGCATCATCGATATCCATATCGTCAGCCAGTGAGTTGATGTCCAGTGCCATGCGGTTGAGATGATACGAGGACGCGTAGGGAACCACGGCATAGCCTCTCCAGTCGGTATGAATACCCGGCTCGTTTTCGACCTTGACGCTACTCGCGCCCGGAGCGGCAATCAGCACGTTGGTATCACCCAGCGGCTGGCTAAAGGTGATGCCATTCCGGTGAGCAATGACGCCGCCGCTCAAACCGTAGTTCACCTGCTGGTAGTCGCCGTTTCCGCTGTAGTTATAGCCCACGTTCGCATTGCCATAGGCGCTATCGTATTCAAGGCTGCTGGAGCCTTGTGATTTTGTCCCCTGGCTTGAATACCCTTCCTGAACGCTGTAGCTCAGGTTGTTATCCTCAAGCAATGTGCCGTTGATCCCGGCATTTTGCGAGGTTTCACCCTTTTTGTCGGTGCTGATGTTGTAGGTGGCATAAGCATAGTTATGCTTCTGGCTGACATCGTTTTGTGGACGCAGCCACAGGCTCAATGGCAGCGACAAATTCAGCGCGTAAATCTCGTCGCTTTTCGACATGCCCGGTGATTTGTTGTAGTTGTAGGACAGGCTGTAGGACACATCTTTAATGGTCCCGCTAAAGCCTACCTGGAGTAGCGTATTTTTTTCATCGGTATGCCAGTAGGTCTGTTGGCTGCCCGTGACAAAGAGCGAACCAGCATGACCAAGCTGCTGAGAGATGTTGAACTGAACCTTTCCTCGCTTGGTGTAGTACAGATTGTAATAATCCATCCAGGGATTTTGCTGTTCGGTATCGTTGTCCTCGTGGTCACCTGTGTAGCCGCGCATTTGCTTATAGGCTGTTTCATCCAGGGAATAGAATCCCGAGGTCGAGTACCGGTAGCCCAGCAGCTGAAAGTTAGTGCCGAGGCCGTTAAGGGATTTTGCATACAGAAAACGGATCGATTGCCCTGAATGCGTGCTGTCATCCGCCAGCGTGCTCTTCGCGTGAGTCACATCCGCAGAGATAGCGCCCAGTTCACCCATATTCAGGCCGGTGCCGAATGCCAGCGAGTGGTAATTGTTGGTTATCTGCGATCCGCTATACAGCGTGAAGCCATGTGAAAGCCCCCAGATTAGAGACCCCTGAACGAAATTAACCTCGTCCTGTTGATCGCTGCTGCTGCGGTATTCGGCCGCTGTTAATGCGTACTTTACGCGGCCTTCACGCTGGAGTACGGGAACGGTGGAATAAGGCACGGAATAGCTGTTGATGCTACCGTCAGATTCTTTTACCTCAACACTGAGGTCACCGCTTGAGGACGTGGGAAACAGGTCGCTAATCGCAAATGCACCCGGTGGAACATAGCTTTGATAAATGGTGTAGCCATTTTGCTTAATGGTTACCTGAGCATTGCTTTTTGCGATACCACGGATCGTGGGCGCGAAACCCTTCAGGCTATCGGGCAGCATATTGTCATCAGAGGCGATTTGCGCACCGCGAAAAGGGAGGCTGTCAAACACGTCTGATGGGGTGTAGCTGTCACCCAGCGTCAGTCTTCCTTTCAGCGGAATGACCGCGCGTTCAACATAGGTATTAATGTGCTGCCAGTTGTCGCTGCGTGAGTCATCGCTGTTGTGATAATTCCAGCTTGAGTAATCCCTTAACCGCCACGGGCCAAGGTTTAATCCGCTGTTAAGCCCGAGGAAATAGCTTTTACTGGTTGAGTTGCTCTCCCCCCGATCGCGGCTACGAGAGCCGGTGAAGTTATAATTCAGCAGGAGGGCATTAATGCCTTCATCCCATTGTTCAGGCGGAATGTATCCGCGTGCGCTATTCCTCAGGGCGGCTTGCGGGATACTGATATCCAGCCGCTGATGCTCAAAATCAAAGGTGGTTGATGAGGCGGGAATGATTGACGCAATATCAATACAGCTGTCCGTTTTTTCCGCCGTCAGGGCAGGAAACGCCTGAAGGTTAACGCCCAGGTTTTCCAGCGCTTTTGCTGATAAACAGGCGGTCAGACCGGTATCATCCGCCTGCGGTTGTGCCGTCGACGCGGTATTTCTTGCCGTAAAGGTGATATCGCGAGTCGCCACAAACGCCCTGTTAAGCCAGAGATCAACACGATAAACGCCTGGTGCCTGGCCATTGGTGGAAAACCGCGACAGGTCAGCAACGGCAGAGGGATCGCTAGACAAAAATGCCGGGTTGAAAAAATATTCTGCACTTGCATCTGATGGCGATAGCAATCCTGCTATCGCCATCGCCACTGGCGTAAGGGATGTTAAAGAAAATGTGCTAAAAATCAGTGAAGTATTACGTTTCATCTCTTTTCCCTGCAGTAAATGCTAAGTACTTCCTTCCTTGAAGACAAAATGCAGGTCTGCTATTTCATTTCAGGTTGTTAATGGGAACAAATCTGCGTAGGGGTATTTGCGCCGAAATCATTCACTGTCTGGAATTTCACACTGCCGGAACCGCCGCCGGGGATATCCACCGTCAACGTGTTTTTAGGTGCGACCATTGAATTGGGAAGACGGGTTCCCCCAACAAAGAACTGCACCAACGATACGTAATACGGTGATGGATTCGTTATGATGACTTTTCCATTTTCTGTCCGACACGTCAGCGTTTTGGGCGCATCCACGGAAAGGGATGTTAATTTCTTAGGGCGAATGAATAACTTAATCACACTCTGTGTTGCTATTTGCAGCGTATTGCCCTGAAGCTTATTTTTATCGACAGACGGAATAGCCTTGCTGTTCAGATAGAAAACAGTTTCGCGATCGGCAGGAAGGTCGGGGCCGATATACATAATACGCAGCGTGTTCTCTTTCTTAGGGTGGATAACAAACAACGGTGGCGTAAGGATAAAGTCTGGTGACTTGATACCCTCAACGTTGGCTACCCATGATTGTATTAAGAACGTATTGTCTGCCGACGAATTGATCACCGGTAATGAAACCTGTTTATCCCCTTGCGGATAAATGACGCGGGTAGCCCCTAAAGCAATTCCACCTGCAGAGGCATTCGTTGCCAGACCCATTGTCAGCAGCAACGTACCAGCCATCATCAGGCGAGACAAAGACGTAGGTGATGTGTTCATTTGCATTGTTCCCTCAATTCTCATGACGAGGCACTCGGGCCTCTGAGTGTTTTACTGGTAGACGACGTTAAACCATACCTGGGCGTCGGCCGTACCAGCCTGAACGTGCGGTTGTGTGGAGCGGTATTTCGCCATAAAACGCAGAACATTGGCGCCGTTCTGCAAGGGGGCGTACCAGGGCGGGGCTGTATCCGGAATAAGTAGATGGCCGGTTGCGTCAAATATTCCCACACCAATCCCCTGCGCTGCGCCTGCGCCATAACCTGCGCGAAAAATTTGCGGGTCTTTTGCATCGGACTCGCCGCTGAACAGTACGCCCGCACGTTGACTGACGCTGGTATCGCAGTCTTCTAGCGTTATCTGAAAGGCTGTTGGTGCTGCCCAATCGCCCGTTGCGGCAAATTCGTTATTGCGTATTTGGCCCATACGCACAATCTGGTCCTGACTTTCTGCACTGACGGAACAGCCGGTGTTGACGACTTGCCCCTGAAAATGCACGCTTCCGTCGTCAATTGCCGAGGCGGGCAGTGCAACGCACAGCAATACGCTGAAAAACAGCACTGATTGCCTGGTGACCTGTCGCATAGTGACTCCGTTTCGATGGATCGGCAAAACACCCCCGAATCAGATTCCGAGGGTGTTACTGCAGCTAACGAATCAGGAGTAAACCATCTGGAATGTTGCAGTCGAGGATACGTTACCCGGCGTGGCCGCACCGGTAGCGATGTAGTCAACGCTCAGCGGGATGGTGTTCTCGCCATTGATCAGCTTCACGTTGGAGGAGGTATCACCGATATTGAGTACGTTACCATCCGGTCCGAACAGTTGCAGTGCGACGTTAGTTGCTGAGCCAGCGCCCGCTGTGTTAGCCAGTGAACCTGCCAGTGCTGCGTCTTGCTGACCGTTGAAAATCACAGCGGCGTTCTGGCTTACCGTGGTGTCACAATCTTCCAGAACGATTTTGAAATCTTCTTTCTGGTTCGCCTGCATTCCTTTTGTCGTCAATTTCACAGTACGAACCTGGCTCAGCGTTACAGTCTGATCTACGGAGTCAGCTGCGACCGAACATGCAGCATTAACAACCTGGCCAACGAAGTTAACCGTACCGCCAGAAACCGTGACGGTGTCTGCCTGTGCGTTCATCGCTACGCCACTTACCATTGCCGTTGCAATGACCATTGCTAAAACGTGCTTTTTCATACAAATCCTTTTAAATAAACATCTTTCTGTCAAATTGAAATTGAGTAAAAGCTATATGCTTTCACAGCGTGAACTTGAATAACGTTTAACAAGTTCCGTTATTTAGAATATGCATTTCGCATAATGGACGGGCTTATTGAAAAGCTCTTTTCATCATGTTTATGATGTTCCGCGGCAGGTATTCTAGGAGTCGTGAAATATTATTTCAATGTATGGTGGTATAATATGCCGTTAGTTTTTTTTAGGTATAATATTAGAATTAATTAATATTTTTAAATGATGTAAGTAGTGGTGTTTTTACCGGGTTTTAACAATGGGCGGCCTGTTTGCGGTCAAATAGATAAAGGTGGTGTATGGATATCGGTTTGGTTGCAAAAAAAATCATGTAAGAGAAAAGGAACTTTATAATTTTAAAAGTATAAATGTATGTCTGAAATATAATACTATTATTTCAATTTGTAATATTTATACCAGAAAAATGAAATCCCCCTCGGTTAAGAGGGGGGATTGATCAGATCTCTTCTACGCGCACTCTGAGTGCTGCCAGCGCTTTACGTGCCGCTTTTAGCACCTGCTCACACTGCTCAATGGTCAGCGTAAGCGGCGGTTCAATACGAATGGTTTTTGCGTTATTAAGCGTTCCGGCCACCAGCACTCGCTGCCTGAACATCTCGCTCGCGAAGCTGTAGCCGATTTCGTTATCAACGAACTCAATCGCCATCAGCATCCCTTTGCCGCGCGCTTCCTGCACAAGGTCAGGGTATTCCCGGCCCAGCTGGCGGAAGCCGTCCAGCAGCATGTCGCCTTTTTGCTCCGCCTGCGCAGGCAGGTTTTGCTCCAGCAGCACGTTGATGGTCGCCAGCGCCGCCGCACAGGCCAGCGGGTTACCGCCAAAGGTGGTGGTATGCAGGAACGGATTGTCGAACAGCACCGAGAAGACTTCTTCGGTGGCGACCGTCGCGCCAATCGGCATCACGCCGCCGCCGAGCGCTTTCGCCAGGCACAGAATGTCCGGCTGCACGTTTTCGTGCTCGCAGGCGAACATCTTGCCGGTACGCCCCATGCCGGTCTGGACTTCGTCGAGGATCAGCAGCGCGCCAAACTCGTCGCACAGCTGACGCACGGCAGGCAGATAGCCCTGCGGAGGGAGGATGACGCCGCCTTCACCCTGAATGGGCTCCAGGATCACCGCCGCCACGTCATCGCCGGTTTTACGGCATTCACTCAGCACGGTGCGCATGGCGTTAATGTCGCCGAACGGCACGTGGCGGAAGCCCGGCAGCAGCGGCATAAACGGTTTACGGAAAGTGGATTTCGCGGTCGCCGACAGTGCGCCGAGGGATTTACCGTGGAACGCGCCGCTGGTGGCGATAAAGGTGAATTTCCCGCGCGGCGACTGGTACGCTTTGGCGAGCTTAATCGCCGCTTCGACCGATTCTGTGCCGCTGTTGCTGAAGAAGCTGTATTTCAGTTTGCCGGGCGTTAAGGCCGCCAGCGTTTTCGCGAGCATGGCGCGAAGCGGGTCGAGCAGTTCCTGGCTATGGAGAGGTTGTTTCGCAAGTTGATTCTGTACGGCGGAAACCACAACTGGATTACGGTGCCCCACGTTGAAAATTCCAAAACCTCCCAGGCAATCGATAAACTCCTGTCCCTGGGTGTCGACAAGCGTGTTGAGACTTCCCGCTTGCCACTCTACGGCTCCGTAATCCCCGCCGGCGGTAACAGATTTGCGATACTCCAGAAACCCTGGATTGACGTGCTCTTTAAAGTAATCGATGACCTCACGGTTAAGTTGTTTCATCTCCTCATGATCAAGCGTTCGCTTCTCAATGAGATTCAGTGCGTGCGCGGTACAGGCAAGAGCCGAGGCGCTGGAAGGTAACCTGTTCAAAATGTGCTCCCGGGGATCGCGTATCACATGATACTGGTTTAAGTATTGCAGGGATTACGCCACTTCAGAGGCCTTAACGAAAATCGGGATAAACGCCAGGTTAAAATAATGTTGCACAATATTTAATCATGCCGATAGAAGCCAAACGGGATTTAGCGGTACGGGGCAGCAAGTATGAAGAAAGGGGGGAAGAGCGTCGCTGCACTAAAGAGGTGCATACGCTGCAACTTAAGCGGGCATTAACAGGTCATACTTTGTCGGTAATTTCTTTGCGAAAGTATTTTAAATCAATGAATTAAAATATCGTACAAAAAGTATGGTTTAAGTCAAATCTGCGATCTTCATCAAGTTTAACAACTAAAGATAAATTGTTTACCGCCGAAAAAACATTGACCCACAAAATTAACATTCAAATAACCTGCAAGGGATGCTCACGATGTCCTCTCCAACCTATGTCACCCAGAATGAATATCCTCTGGACGATGACACCACCTTAATGTCTACCACAGACGTCCACAGCTACATCACCCACGCCAACGACACCTTTGTGCAGGTGAGCGGCTATCAGCTCGATGAGCTGACGGGCCAGCCGCACAATATGGTGCGCCATCCCGATATGCCAAAAGCTGCGTTTGCCGATATGTGGTACACGCTGCAGCAGGGCGAGCCGTGGAGCGGGATTGTCAAAAACCGGCGCAAAAACGGTGACCACTACTGGGTGCGTGCTAACGCGGTGCCGATGGTGCGCCGCGGGCAGGTGACGGGCTATATGTCGATTCGCACCAGAGCCACAGCGGAAGAGATCGCCGCCGTGGAGCCGCTCTACCGGGCGCTGAACGACGGGCGCTGTAAAAAACGTATTCACAAAGGGCTGGTGGTGGGAAAGGGCTGGCTGGGTAAACTCCCGGCCATGCCGCTGCGCTGGCGCGTGCGCAGCGTGATGGCGGTGCTCTTTGCCGGACTCGCCGCCACGCTGGCTGCCACCTCCGCAGGCTGGTTACCGCTTACCGCCGCTGCGGTGGTGATGCTGATGGGAACGCTGCTGTTTGAGCAACAGATTGTCCGCCCGATAGAGAATGTGGCGCGACAGGCGCTGAAGGTCGCCACCGGCGAGCGCAACAGCGTGCAGCATCTTAGCCGCAGCGATGAGCTGGGCCTGACGCTGCGCGCGGTAGGACAACTTGGCCTGATGTGCCGCTGGTTGATCAATGACGTGTCGAGCCAGGTGGTGAGCGTCCGTGACGGCAGCGACAGGCTGGCGCAGGGGAATGAAGATTTGAACGATCGGACCCGTCAGACCGTCGCGAACGTGCAGCAGACCGTCGCGACAATGAACCAGATGGCCGCGTCCGTTCAGAGTAACTCCGAAACCGCCGCCGAGGTGGACAAACTCTCCGTGGCCGCCAGCAGCGCGGCGACGAAAGGGGGCAACGCGATGCAGACCGTCGTTAAAACGATGGATGACATTGCCGACAGCACGCAGCGCATTGGCTCGATCACCTCCCTGATTAACGATATCGCGTTCCAGACCAACATTCTGGCGCTAAACGCGGCAGTTGAAGCGGCAAGGGCAGGGGAGCAGGGCAAAGGGTTTGCCGTGGTCGCGGGCGAAGTCCGTCATCTCGCCAGCCGCAGCGCCAGTGCGGCTAACGATATTCGTAAACTCATTGATGCCAGCGCCAGCAAGGTGCAGTCCGGCTCTGAGCAGGTTCACGCCGCGGGCCGTACGATGGATGATATCGTTGTGCAGGTGAAAAACGTGACCCAGCTTATCGCCCAGATCAGCCACGCGACCTCCGAGCAGGCAACCGGCTTATCAGAGCTAACCCGCGCGGTAGCTGAACTCGACAGCATCACGCAGAAAAACGCCGATCTGGTCGAGGAGAGCGCGCACATTTCGGCCATGGTGAAGCACCGCGCCGGACGCCTTAAGGATGCGGTGACCGTGCTCCATTGAGTCAGTCATGTTCCAAAAAAGCCGTTTATACCGTAGGGAATAAACGGTTTTTTATTTTTCTGATTGTGACTATTAATGGGGTTTGTTGTTAATTTAATATTAAATAACTAAAGAAAGTGCCTCAGTTATTTATTCCTGCCTAAGTCAGTTCTTCAGAATGCTATTTCGAAAATACCCCGTTTGGCGGTCTGGTAACGATCGATGAGGCCATATTAATAGCCTGCACCTATGTATTGTGAGGATTATGAAATAAAAAAACGATCAAACTCATAAAGTTAGCGAAATCGTTACCGATAACAGCGATCGTCTGAGAAATAATCACATCGATGGAGAAAATATGTTCTTTCATGACGTAAAGATCGGCACGAAATTATTTCTGGCGTTTGGGTTCTTTATTGTCCTGATGGCGATCAGCGCAAGTGTGTCTTTGCTGAGCCTGAACCGGGCAAATAATGGGATGCAGTCCATTGTTACCCATGACTATCCGACCACGGTAAAAGCGAACCAGTTAATTGATAACTTCCAGGAATTTATTAGCACTCAACAGCTGATGCTGCTGGACGAGCAGGGTACCTACACGGGGCAATCTCAGCAGCGCCTCAAAGAGATCAGCGAGCATATCACGGTGATCCTGGGCGAGCTGAACAACGCCTTGCAGGATCAACAGTCTCAGCAGGTGCTGGCGGATATCCGCAGCGTGCGCCAGCAGTACCTGGATTCACGCTACCGCATTCTGCAGGCGGTGCAGAACAACAACCGTGCGGGCGCCATACAGGAAATGATGACCACCACCCTCACCGTGCAGCAGGCTTATAAAGCGAAGGTGAAGGAGCTGATCGCCATTCAGAACAGCGAGATGCAGCGTGCGGGCACGCAGGTGGAAGGAGATTTCAGGTCTAACCGTCTGCTGCTGATCCTGCTCACGCTCTTTAGCGTTGCGGCAGGCAGCCTGATTGGCTGGTTTATCGTGCGCGCCATCACCCGCCCGCTCGGTGAGGCGGTGAATTTTGCAAAAGCCATTTCAGAGGGCGATCTCACGGGCAGCATTACGCCACACGGCAAAGACGAAACGGGCCTGCTGCTGCATGCGCTGATGGAGATGAAGACGCGTCTGCTGGACATTGTGCAGCAGGTGCAAACCGGCTCGGAGAATATCTCCAGCGCTGCCGCGCAGATTGTCGCCGGGAACCAGGATCTGGCCGCACGCACGGAAGAGCAGGCCAGCTCCGTTGAACAGACTGCCGCCTCGATGGAGCAGATCACCGCCACGGTGAAAAATACCGCCTCGCATACCGGTGAAGCGACCAACCTTTCTGCCGATGCCGCCACGGTGGTCAAAAACAACGGTGAGATGATGAAGCAGGTGACCAGCAAAATGCGCCTGATTAACGAGACCTCCAACCGGATGTCCGACATTATCGACCTGATCGACGCTATTGCGTTCCAGACCAATATTCTGGCGCTGAACGCGGCGGTGGAAGCGGCGCGCGCCGGTGAGCACGGCCGCGGCTTTGCGGTAGTGGCCGGAGAGGTGCGCCAGCTTGCCCAGAAGAGCGCGTCGTCTGCCAGCGAAATCCGCGAGCTGATTGAGAGCTCCACCAGCCAGACCCAGGACGGGATGAACCTGGTCGAAAAAGCGAGTGGGCTGATTAACGGCATGGTTGGCAACGTGGAGGAGATGGATGCGATCCTGCGCGAGATCCGTCAGGCCAGCCATGAGCAGACGGAGGGGATCTCGCAGATCAACAGCGCGATTGGCCTGATTGATGCCACTACCCAGCAAAACTCCGCGCTGGTGGAGGAATCCGTCGCGGCGGCGGCATCGCTTAACGAACAGGCGATGCACCTGAAAGAGCTGGTACGCGTCTTCCGCGTGAGCGAGCACGCACCGGCTTAATCCAGCTGGGAGATCTCCAGCGCCGCGCGGTCGATTACGCCGATAATCTGCTTAAGCTGCGCGTCGCTGAGCTCTCCCTGATTCACCTTCAGGTCTAATACCGCCTTGAAGTTATCCAGCGCCCGCTTCATCTGCGGGTTTTTGCGTAGCTGAAAGCCGACGCTGCGCGCTTTGATACGCACCTGGATCTGTTCCAGCTGTTCCCGATTTTCGTCCAGCCAGCGTTGTCCTTCAGCGGTAATCGCAATGCGCTTACGCCCGTTCTCTTCTTCTGTAATGGTGATAAACGCCTGATCCTGCAAATAATCCAGGGTTGGATAGATGACGCCCGGGCTCGGGGTGTAGTTCCCCTGGGTCAGGTTCTCGATCTCTTTAATCAGCTCATAGCCGTGGCTCGCGTTGCGGGTCAGGATATCCAGAATCACCAGCCGCAAATCGCCGTGGCCGAAAAAGCGCGGCCGACGTCCGCCGCCCTCGTGTTCGTGTCGCATAGTATTCCCTTTATTTTGATATATCTAAACTATATCTAAGATATATTCAGATGCAATCTAAAAGATCTTGCATTTTTCCTTATTAGTAATCATTATCATTTGAAAATTGATTTAGATATATCGTATTCACCAGAAAAGGGTCTAAAAATGGCATCTACTCGTTATCCACAGCGTGTTCGTAATGACCTGCGTTTTCGCGAGCTGACGGTGCTCCGCGTTGAGCGCGCCAGCGCGGGTTTCCAGCGCATTGTTTTAGGCGGCGAGGCGCTGGAGGGCTTTAGCTCCCGCGGTTTCGACGACCATACCAAAGTCTTTTTCCCGGCACCCGGGACGACGTTTACGCCGCCGGTGGTCACCGATGAAGGCATCGACTGGGGCGACGGCGTGCGTCCGCAGGCGCGCGACTATACGCCGCTATACGATGAGGCAAATCATGAGCTGGTTCTCGATTTCTTCATTCATGACGGCGGCATTGCCAGCAGCTGGGCGGTTGAGGCGAAAGCGGGAGACAAGCTGACCATCGGCGGCCCGCGCGGTTCGCTGGTGGTGCCGGAGGATTACGCCTGGCAGCTGTACGTGTGCGATGAATCCGGCATGCCCGCGCTGCGCCGACGCTTAGAGAGCATTGCTCAACTGCCGGTTCGCCCGGACATACACGCGGTCGTGACGGTTGGGGATGAATCGTATAAGGACTATCTGGCGGACCTGAGCGATTTCAACATCACCTGGGTGGTGGGCCATAGCGAGCAGGCAGTCGCTGACCATCTGGCGGCGCTGAGCGTTCCGGAGGACGATTACTTTATCTGGCTGACCGGGGAAGGGAAGGTGGTGAAACGCCTGAGCCGTCAGTTTGAAACCGACGCGATTGACCCACAGCTGGTGCGTGCCAGCGCATACTGGCACGCCAAATAATCAGGCTGCCGAATCCAGCTGCGCTTCGCTCACCTGATGTTCGAGCGAGGCGCGGACCTCGTGCAGCGCTTTCTCCTGCTGAGCAAAGTACGCTTCCATATTGCTCAGCGAGGAGACCAGCAGCCAGGACTCCTCTTTCTCCAGCTCCGCCAGCTCGTTCACTAAAATGTCGATTTGCTCGCGAACCTGCGCCATTTTTTTGCGGATACGTTCCAGATCGTTCAGCCTGTCGCTTGCCATCAATGGTTCGAAGCCCTGCTGCAGGCGGGCCACCAGCGAACGAATGGCTTTCACATCCCCGCGCTGCTTCGCCTGGTTAAGCTGTACCATCATGTTGTTGGCTTCTTCTTTCAGATCGTCCGCCACCAGATCCGGGTGGCAGAGCTTGCTCGCCTGCCGCCAGAGACGCTTGAGTTCGTTCTGGTCCTCTTGTGAAAGATGCTTACCTTTGCGCAGCCGCACTTCGGCATCGTGATGCTGTTCGCGATACTTCTCGTACTCTTCGTTGGCCTCGTCGCGAGCCTGACGCGCAGGCTCCTCCTCGCGCGTTAAGCCGCTCTCCAGCTCCAGCGCTTCGGCCAGCAGGTTGGCAATCAGATTGCTTTGCTGCTCCAGATGCTTACGCGCCTCGGCGGCCTGCACGGAGTCCGCCGGGAGATCGCGCCAGCGCTGGGTCAGCGTCGCCAGCACCTCTACCGCCTGCGCCATATAGTGCTGGCAGCGACGGTAATCCTCCTCGCGCCGACGCGCTTCCGCCTGCTGACGACGCAGGTTCAGCTCCGCCAGCGTTTTACGCAGGGCGAGGATCTGCTGCATCAGCGGCCCGAGGCGGGAGAAATAGAGATCGTTGAACTCATCAAGCTGCTGCACCCGCGCGTTGCGGCGGTCAATCAGATCGCGCAGACGCTCTTCCAGCGCCTTCAGCTCCAGCTTGCTGGCCGCCACCTGCGGATCGCGCCACGGCGTCACGGCGCGCTGGCCCTGCAGCCAGGCGGTAATGGCCGCCATGGCCGCGGTATAGTTCTTCTCCTCAAGCGCCACGACGATTGCCTGTAGCTCATCGTCAAACGCTTCATTTTTCAGGCGTGTCAGCTGGCTCTGGATGATGTCGTCATCTTCCAGTTCAATGGCATTTTTAATGATTTCTAGCCGTTTGATCGGTGTGCTCATGATGCCTTTCGCTTTGGCGCTTAAGTATTTGAGTTAAGGTTAGTTGTTGTAAAAGCTACAGGAAATAATACACACGGATGATGATCGGCGCGATGGGGGATTTCTTTAGTTTTTAGGGTTTGTGAGGGTGAGCGGCACGCCGGACTACGTGTGATTGATTCCGTATGTGCTTGCATAGGGTGCAGCAAAAATCAGAGGCGGGGTGTAACCTGGCAAATGCTTGGGGGAAAACTCAGGGGACAACAAGGGGGCACCCGTTATTCAGCCAACAAAAAAGCCACTCAATCGAGTGGCTTAATCATATGATTCTACAGCTTAAATTTGGTATCCCCTGCTGGACTAGAACCCGCGACCTGGCGATTCTGAACTCAATTTTAAAGATTTATAAAACAATAAGTTAGTTTGTTTTTTTATGGTTTTTTGCATCGAATAATGTCAAATATGAAAGCATAGTGAATAGGTTTGCTGCCAACGATGTCTATAAAAAATGATAATCGCCATTCAGGAGGTAAAGGGCTAAACCAATCATAAAGGAGCCGAACAGCGAAAACACAGTGTTATACCAGTAGAAGTAGATAGGTGTTTCGGAGCGGTAGATGTAGTAGTTTTCATATGTGCCTTTATACCAACCGACGAAGACCCCACTTCTAAGAGCTTTTGCTGAATGAAAAATCATCCACAATCCGCAAAGAAGTACACAGATCAATACTAATAATGTATCCCATTCCATATATTGTCTTCTAAAAACAATGATTTATAAAATTGTTGGTGGGGTGAGCAATGTCGCTTCGTTCAGGTGGTCAGGTGCAAAGTAAGCGTAGCGCATCGTTACCTTAATATCAGTGTGTCCAGGAATGCGCTGGAGTACAAGGATGTTGCCCCCGCGCATCATAACCACTGCATCCGAAGGGGTTGCATCAACAACTTTCGTACTAGCCCGCTGCTGGCGGGTTTTTTTATGGAACTCCTACTGCCATTTCGCTGCCAACGGGATTTAAATAAACAAAAAGGCCACTCGCGTGAGTGGCCTAAGTATATGTATTTACTGCTAAAATTTGGTGGCCCCTGCTGGACTTGAACCAGCGACCAAGCGATTATGAGTCGCCTGCTCTAACCACTGAGCTAAGGGGCCGTGGCGGTGAATTATAAAGTAACTCCCCGCAGCAATCCAGCCATTCACACCTGCCTGCTGTTTTTATAAACAACGCATTATCAATCCTTTATACTTCCATAACGATGTATCAGCGGGAGTAAAGATGATCAACGATATTCTGGCCCCTGGCCTGCGGGTGGTGTTCTGCGGAATCAACCCGGGCAAGTCCTCGGCGCACACCGGTTTTCACTTTGCCCATCCGGGCAATCGCTTCTGGAAGGTGATCTATCAGGCCGGATTTACCGACAGGTTACTCAAGCCCGAAGAGGAGCTGCTCCTGCTGGATACGCGCTGCGGAATTACCATGCTGGTCGAGCGGCCGACGGTACAGGCAAGCGAGGTCAACCTGCATGAACTGCGCAGCGGCGGGCGGGAGCTGGTGAAGAAGATTGAAGACTACCAGCCGGCCGCACTGGCGATCCTCGGCAAGCAGGCCTACGAGCAGGCATTCAGCCAGCGCGGGGCTAAGTGGGGTAAGCAGAGCATCATGATTGGCGTTACGCAGGTGTGGGTGTTGCCGAACCCGAGCGGGCTCAACAGGGCGACGCTGGACAAGCTGGTAGAGGCGTATCGGGAGCTGGATGAGGCGCTGATGGTACGGGGGCTTTAGGGCTTCTACGGCCTGATGCCCTCACCCTGACCCTTTCCCACAGGTCGAGGCAATAAAAAAGCTCCCCGAGGGGAGCTTTTTCACTGTCAGAACAGATTAGTCGTCCAGGAAGCTACGCAGCACTTCAGAGCGGCTTGGGTGACGCAGCTTACGCAGCGCCTTCGCTTCGATCTGACGGATACGTTCGCGGGTAACGTCGAACTGTTTACCCACTTCTTCCAGGGTATGGTCGGTGTTCATATCGATACCGAAACGCATACGCAGCACTTTCGCTTCACGGGCGGTCAGGCCAGCCAGAACATCGTGCGTTGCGGCACGCAGGCTCTCGGTGGTGGCAGAGTCAAGCGGCAGCTCGAGGGTGGTATCCTCGATGAAATCACCCAGATGCGAATCTTCATCATCACCAATTGGTGTTTCCATGGAGATTGGCTCTTTGGCGATCTTCAGCACTTTACGGATCTTGTCTTCCGGCATCAGCATGCGCTCGGCCAGCTCTTCCGGCGTCGGCTCGCGACCCATCTCCTGCAGCATCTGGCGGGAAATACGGTTGAGCTTGTTGATGGTCTCAATCATATGCACCGGAATACGGATGGTGCGCGCCTGATCCGCGATAGAGCGGGTGATAGCCTGACGGATCCACCAGGTTGCGTAGGTGGAGAACTTGTAACCACGACGGTATTCAAACTTGTCTACCGCTTTCATCAGACCGATGTTGCCTTCCTGAATCAGATCCAGGAACTGCAGACCGCGGTTGGTGTATTTCTTGGCGATAGAGATAACCAGACGCAGGTTCGCTTCAACCATCTCTTTCTTCGCACGGCGGGCTTTCGCTTCACCGATGGACATGCGACGGTTGATATCTTTAACCTGCTCGATGGTCAGGCCGGTCTCTTCTTCAATCTGCTGCAGCTTCTGCAGGCCGCGATACACGTCTTCTTTCACGTCGTGCAGCTTTTCAGACCACGGCTTGTTCATCGCGATAGCCGCGTTGAACCAGGTTTCGCTGGTTTCGTTGCCGGTGAAGAGGGTGATGAAGTTCTTCTTCGGCATTTTGCACTGCTCAACGCACAGCTTCATGATGATGCGTTCCTGGGTACGTACGCGATCCATCATCACGCGCATGCTGTTCACCAGGTAGTCGAACTGTTTTGGCACCAGGCGGAACTGTTTGAACACTTCAGACAGTTTCAGGATCTCTTCCTGAGCGGCTGCGTGGCTGCGGCCTTTCGCTTTGATGGTGTCACGCGTCACTTCGTACTGAGTACGCAGCTCGGCAAACTTCTCGCGCGCCAGTTCCGGGTCGATGCTGTTGTCATCATCGGCGCTGTCGTCGTCGCTCTCTTCCTCATCTTCGTCTTCGTCATCATCCATCTCTTCCTGAGACAGTTCAGAACCGACGTGAGTGGCGGTAGGTGCCATATCTTCTTCAGCGTTCGGGTCGACAAAACCGGTGATCAGGTCAGACAGGCGCGCTTCTTCCGCTTCAACGCGATCGTACTGCTCCAGCAGATAGGTGATCGCTTCCGGGTACTCGGCAACAGAGCACTGAACCTGGTTGATCCCGTCTTCGATGCGTTTTGCGATGTCAATTTCGCCTTCGCGGGTCAACAGTTCAACGGTACCCATTTCGCGCATGTACATGCGGACCGGGTCAGTGGTACGCCCGATTTCAGATTCCACGCTGGACAGTACCTGTGCAGCAGCTTCTTCCGCATCTTCGTCAGTGTTGTTGGAGGTTTCAGCCAGCAACAGATCATCGGCATCCGGTGCTTCTTCCATCACCTGAATGCCCATGTCATTGATCATTTGGATGATGTCTTCGATTTGATCTGAATCGACGATATCTTCCGGCAGATGGTCATTGACCTCGGCATAGGTCAGATAGCCTTGCTCCTTACCACGTTGGACAAGAAGTTTCAGCTGTGACTGCGGGTTTTGCTCCATAAGACGGTATCCACACTTAATTCGTTTGATTGGTGTCGGCGATGGGGCTGCCAACCTTTAAAGCGAGGGCGTACTTATATTTTTGCCGCTGCCTCTCAGTGCGGCTGCCGGGGGCTTCCCGATCGATATTCGGCACTTAAGCCGTTAAATTTATTTATTTCTTCGCCAGTTCCTGGTTAATCATCCAGAGCTCCCGGCGTTCTTCGCTGCTCAAACCGTGTGTGCGCTCGCGAGCTATCAACTCTTCCTGGCGCAGCTCAAGCATCGAATCAAACATATGGTTGAGTGAGTCGGTGAACGTTTTTTCTGCAATGTCCTTATCTGCTATATCGTCCCACATCGACAATTTTTCAAGGGTAGCGGCCTCTTTTGTGCCGCGATAATGCTCTAAAAGTTGTCCGGTGGTCAGACCTGGCTGAGACAAACAGGTGTTGACCAGTTCTGAAAATAAGCCAAGCCCGGGCAATTTTTCGTGGTTCAAACCCGCCAGCGACGGCACCTGTGGCGCCAGCTCGGGGTTTTGTACCAGTAACCCTATCAGTATACGCATGGTTGTGCGTTTTAGCTGAGGCGCGGGGCGAACCGCACCGTTTTCAGCCTGTTTAGGCATTAAACGTTCAAGCTGGCTGTCATCCAGAATGCCGAGCTTGTTGCCTAACTCCTGACGCAGGTAGATGCGCAGCGTTTCGCCGGGCACCTGACTGATTAACGGCAGCGCCAGCGTGCTGAGCTGCGCGCGCCCGTCAGGAGTACTCAAATCGACCTGCGGCATCAGGCTGTTAAACAAAAACGTGGAGAGCGGCTGTGCCTGCTCCATCCGCGCTTCAAACGCCGCTTTGCCCTCTTTACGCACCAGCGTATCCGGGTCTTCACCGTCGGGCAGGAACATAAAGCGCAACTGACGCCCGTCGGTCATATAGGGTAGCGCGGTTTCCAGCGCGCGCCAGGCGGCATCGCGTCCGGCGCGGTCTCCGTCGTAACAACAAATCACGTTGTTGGTCACGCGGAACAGCAGCTGGATGTGATCCGCCGTCGTGGACGTTCCTAACGACGCAACCGCGTAGTTAATGTCGTACTGCGCCAGCGCAACGACGTCCATATAGCCTTCGACGACCAGAAGACGCGGAGGTTCCGCGTTATCCTGCTGCGCCTCATAAAGGCCGTAAAGCTGGCGGCCCTTATGGAAAATATCGGTTTCCGGGGAGTTGAGGTACTTCGGCAGGGCATCACCCAGCACGCGACCACCAAAACCAATTACCCGGCCTCGCTTGTCGCGGATTGGGAACATTACCCGTTCGCGGAAGCGGTCGTAGCTTCGTCCCTGGTCGTTGGTGACCAGCATGCCTGCATCGATGAGAGACTTACGATCTTCGCTATTGCCGCCAAAACGTTTTAACACGTTGTCCCAGCCGGGCGGGGCGTAGCCAATAGCGAAACGCGCAATGACATCGTCGCTCAGTCCGCGCTTGTTCAGATACTGACGCGCAGGCTCAGCCGCAGAGTGCTTAAGAGACTGTTGGTAAAACGAATTCAGGCCATCCATCAGTTGATACAGCGTTTGCCGTTGATGGCGCTCGATCTGACTTGGCCCACTGCCAGCTTCATACGGCACTTCAAGGTTATGCATTGCCGCCAGCTCTTCGACGGTTTCAACGAACTCGAGCTTGTCGTAGTTCATTAAAAAATCGACGGCATTACCGTGAGCACCACAGCCGAAGCAATGGTAAAACTGCTTTTCACCGTTTACGGTGAAGGAGGGGGTTTTTTCGTTATGGAACGGACAGCACGCATGGTAATTCTTGCCCTGCTTCTTCAGCTTTACCCGCGCGTCGATGAGATCGACGATGTCGGTTCTGGCGAGCAGGTCATTGATGAAAACGCGTGGGATTCTTCCGGCCATATGCCCCAAAATTTAAGCGACTTATAAACGAAAACAAGCCGCGCATTCCTTCCGGAAGCACGGCCTTACGACTATTACTCTGTCTGTCAATTGAGGGCTGAGGCCCTCAACCAATTAGTACAGACGAGTACGGCGTGCGTTTTCGCGAGCCAGTTTCTTCGCGTGACGTTTCACAGCGGAAGCTTTAGCGCGCTTACGTTCGGTCGTTGGTTTTTCATAAAACTCACGACGACGAACTTCAGCCAGAACACCTGCTTTCTCGCATGAACGTTTGAAGCGACGCAGTGCTACGTCGAACGGCTCGTTTTCACGTACTTTAATTACCGGCATGTAACTCTCACCTTTAATAAATTCGGTTTGCCGCTGGCATCAACGCCAGCTTATTTCAAAATGGTGCGGAATTTTACTGCAAATGCTGCTGCTTTGTAAAGCACCGATGCGATTTTGAAAGGGACTTTAATAAGGGTGAGGAGTATACACGAGCCTTCTTCCTGGGGCGAACAAAGTTTTACTTCAATCCGCCCAGGCTCTACACTGCGCGGTATTGAAACGAGGTAAAACAAGTCATGCGTGTACTGGGTATTGAAACATCCTGCGATGAAACCGGCATCGCCATTTACGACGACGAAAAAGGGCTTCTGGCCAACCAACTGTATAGTCAGGTGAAATTGCACGCTGACTACGGCGGCGTCGTGCCTGAACTGGCCTCTCGTGACCACGTGCGTAAAACGGTTCCCCTGATCCAGGCGGCGCTGAAAGAGGCCGGGTTAAGTTCAACCGATATTGATGCCGTAGCCTATACCGCCGGTCCGGGCCTGGTCGGTGCGCTGCTGGTCGGCGCAACGGTTGGCCGTTCGCTGGCCTTCGCGTGGGACGTGCCGGCCATCCCGGTTCACCATATGGAAGGGCACCTTCTGGCACCGATGCTGGAAGAGAATCCGCCTGAATTCCCGTTTGTGGCGCTGCTGGTCTCCGGTGGACATACCCAGCTGATTAGCGTGACGGGCATTGGCAAGTACGAGCTGCTGGGCGAGTCGATCGACGACGCCGCCGGTGAAGCGTTCGACAAAACCGCCAAGCTGCTGGGACTCGATTACCCAGGCGGCCCGATGCTGTCCAAAATGGCGTCGCAGGGAACGGAAGGGCGCTTTGTCTTCCCGCGTCCGATGACCGACCGTCCGGGGCTGGACTTCAGCTTCTCCGGGCTGAAAACCTTCGCGGCCAACACGATCCGCAATAACGACGACAGCGATCAGACCCGCGCCGATATCGCCCGCGCGTTTGAAGATGCAGTGGTGGATACGCTGATGATCAAGTGCAAGCGCGCGCTGGATCAGACCGGCTTCAAGCGTCTGGTGATGGCGGGCGGCGTCAGCGCCAACCGCACGCTGCGCGCGAAGCTCGCCGAGATGATGCAAAAGCGTCGCGGAGAAGTGTTCTACGCGCGTCCGGAATTCTGCACCGATAACGGGGCGATGATCGCCTACGCGGGGATGGTGCGCCTGAACGCTGGCGCAACGTCTGACCTGAGCGTGTCCGTGCGTCCGCGCTGGCCGCTGGCGGAACTGCCTGAGGCGTGAGTTTTTTTGCCCGGTGGCGCTGCGCTTACCGGGCCTACAAAACCGTAGGCCGGGTCAGGCGAAGCCGCCACCCGGCAATAACCCGCACTACACCCGCAGCATCCCTTTCTCTTCCAGAAACGCAATGATCGTTCCCAGACCGTCTCCCGCTTTCAGGTTAGTAAAGGTCCACGGACGCTCGCCGCGCATGCGGTTGGTGTCGCGCTCCATCACCTCCAGCGAGGCGCCGACGTACGGCGCGAGATCGGTTTTGTTAATCACCAGAAAATCGGACTTGGTGATCCCCGGCCCGCCCTTGCGCGGAATTTTTTCCCCTTCGGCCACGTCAATCACGTAGATGGTCAGATCCGCCAGCTCCGGGCTGAAGGTCGCGCTCAGGTTGTCCCCGCCGCTTTCCACGAAGATCAGATCCAGATTGCCGAACTTCTCGCTGAGCGCTTCCACCGCCGCCAGGTTCATCGAGGCGTCTTCGCGGATAGCGGTATGCGGGCAGCCGCCGGTCTCCACGCCCACGATGCGCTCTGGCGCCAGCGCGCCCGCCTCGGTCAGGATGCGCTGATCCTCTTTGGTGTAGATATCGTTGGTCACCACCGCCAGGTGATACGTGTCGCGCATTGCCTTGCAGAGCGCTTCCAGCAGCGCGGTTTTGCCCGACCCTACCGGGCCACCCACGCCCACGCGCAGGGGATGTTTGTAATCAGCCATGTTGACTCCTCAGGAACGGAATAGTCGTGAATATTGGGTTTCGTGGCGCGCGGAGGCGATGGCGGACAGCGGCGTAGCTGCCCCCAGCGCGTCGTCGCGACGTAAAAAGGCCTGTTCAAGCCCGGCGGCAAAATGGTCGCTCAGCTCGATAATCAGCTGCTGCGCCGCCTGCTGCCCAAACGGCACCAGCTTGACGCCCGCCATCACCGCGCTCTCAATCCAGCTGTAGCCGAGGCTCAGCGCCAGCTCGCGCACGTCAATGCCCCAGCGCACGCCGAGCCACGCCATGCCGCAGAGCTGGCTTTGCCTGCACAGCGCCAGCCATTCTGCCGGGCAGTCCGGCTCCCAGCTTTTGATGAGACGCGTAAAGGCCGCTCCGCGGTTGCGTTCTTCTTCGCGCAGCTCGCGCGTTTCCCGACAGGCGAGCAGGTATGCCGTCCAGCGTTTGGCCGTCGCCAGGTCGTTCCGATTGCAGGCCTGGCAGAGACGGTGAAACAGCGGCAGATCGACGCAGAAAAAACTCTGCTCCATCTGCTGGATCTGCCAGCGTTTAAAGGCGTCGGCGTTCGCGACCCAGCCCGCCTCCACGGCCCACTCCAGCCCCTGCGACCAGGTAAACGACCCGACCGGCAGGCTGCTGCTGGAGAGCTGCATCAGGCGCAGCCACTGGCGGGCGTGCTCCATCAGCTCATCAGCGCCAGCAGGGCGGAGACGATCAGCCCGCCGCCGAAGGTTTTACGCAGACCGTCGTGACGGCGCAGCAGCAGCCCAGCGGCAAAGCTGGCGCACAGCACCGTGGCGCTGGCGAACATAAACCCGCTGGTGAACAGCCAGAAGCTATGGCCGGACATCTCCACGCCGTGCGCCCAGCCGTGGAACATCGCTAGGGCAGGCACCGCGAGCAGCAGACGATTTTCGGTTTTAAACATCATCACGCCGCTGACCGCCAGCGAGGCAATAATCAGCATCTCCATGCCGCTAAAGCCGCCGAGCAGGCTGCCCGCAACGGCGCCGACAAGCATCATCCCGAGGGTGGCAAACGGCAGCAGGAGCTTGCGGCCGCTCAGTGCCGAGAGCACGCCTGCGCCCGCTAGCATCAGCAGGTGATCGAGCCCGGTCAGCGGATGGAAAAAACCGGCCTGAAAGCTGTCGGCACCGTGGCCGGGATGCGCGAGCGCGGGAACGGAAAAAGCCAGCAGTAACAGGGGGAGTAACTTGCGCATGATGAGTCCTTAATGTGAATGGGCGTGAGAATGGCTATGGGCATCGCTGGCATACGCGCCCGCTTCCGGTTCAAACGGCAGGCTGGCGTAGGTCACCTCCAGCCCAAACTGGCGCAGCATGTCGTCGAGAACGTGATCGTGGTGATAGCGCAGCTCGCCGGGCATCACCTGCAGCGGCACGTGGCGGTTGCCCAGGTGGTAACAGGCGCGGGCGAGCAGGAACGGATCGGCACAGCGCACCACGGAGACCGACTCCGGGGCGGCGATCACTTCGATCACTTCGCTGCCGTCGTCGGTGGTCAGCAGGTCCCCCCCGCGCAGCAGCAGGCCGCGCGGCAGCATCAGCCCGGCTTCGCGGCCGTCGTTCAGCGCTACGCGGGCGCGGCTTTTCACCCGTACGTCAATCGGCAGCGTGACGCTGGCGGTAGTCGGATGTGCATGGTCCAGGCGTTGGGTCAGATAAATCATCATTACTCCTCAAAACAGGAAATAGCGTTGCGCCATCGGCAGAACGTCAGCCGGTTCGCTGGTAATCAGTTCGCCGTCGACGCGCACCTCGTAGGTTTGCGAATCAACGGTGATGTTCGGTTGCAGAGCGTTGTGGATCATGTCGGCCTTTTTCACCGTCCGGCAGCCTTTCACCACCGCCGTGGCGCTCTGCAGACTGAGCTGCTGGGGGATACCGTTCGCGTGAGCCGCCTGCGAGACAAACGTCAGTCGCGTGGCGTGGCGCGCGGCGCCCAGCGCGCCAAACATCGGGCGGTAATGCACCGGCTGCGGCGTGGGGATTGAAGCGTTGATGTCACCCATCGGCGCGCAGGCGATCATCCCGCCCTTGACGATGGTGGCGGGCTTGACGCCGAAGAACGCCGGGGACCAGACCACCAGATCTGCCAGCTTGCCCGCCTCAATCGAACCCACTTCATGGGCGATACCGTGGGTCAGCGCTGGGTTAATGGTGTACTTGGCGACATAGCGCTTCACGCGGAAGTTGTCGTTTTCGCCGGTCTCTTCCGGCAGCGCGCCGCGCTGGACCTTCATGCGGTGCGCGACCTGCCAGGTACGGATAATCACTTCCCCGACGCGGCCCATGGCCTGCGAGTCTGACGACGTGAGCGAGAACGCGCCGATGTCGTGCAGCACGTCTTCCGCGGCGATGGTCTCCCGACGAATGCGGGATTCTGCAAACGCCACGTCCTCGGCGATATCCGGGTCGAGGTGATGACAAACCATCAGCATGTCGAGATGCTCGTCGATGGTATTGACCGTGTAGGGCAGCGTCGGGTTGGTGGAGGAGGGCAGAATATTCGGGTGCGCGCAGGCGGTGATGATATCCGGCGCGTGGCCACCGCCCGCCCCTTCGGTGTGGAAGGTGTGGATGGTGCGCCCGGCGATAGCCGCCAGCGTGTCTTCGACAAACCCGGACTCGTTCAGCGTGTCGCTGTGCAGCGCCACCTGAATGTCCATCTCTTCGGCCACCTCCAGCGAGCAGTTGATTGCCGCAGGCGTCGCGCCCCAGTCTTCGTGGATCTTCAGCCCGATGGCGCCCGCGGCAATCTGCTCGCGCAGGGCATCCGGGTTGGAGCCGTTCCCCTTGCCGAGCAGGCCGATATTCACCGGAAGCGTATCGGCAGCCTGCAGCATGCGGGCGATATACCACGGCCCCGGCGTGCAGGTGGTGGCGTTGGTGCCCGCCGCCGGACCGGTGCCGCCGCCGATCATGGTGGTGACGCCGGAGACCAGCGCCTCTTCCGCCTGCTGCGGGCAGATCCAGTGGATGTGGGTGTCGATCCCGCCTGCGGTGACGATCTTCCCTTCGGCGGCAATCACTTCCGTCGCCGCGCCAATCGGGATCGTCACACCGGGCTGGATGTCCGGGTTCCCGGCTTTACCGACGGCAAAGATCCGCCCGTTCTTGACGCCGATATCGGCTTTCACGATCCCCCAGTGATCGACGATCAGCGCGTTGGTCAGCACCAGATCCACGCAGTCGTCTGCGGTCATCTGCCCCTGACCCATGCCGTCGCGGATCACCTTCCCGCCGCCGAACTTGACCTCTTCGCCGTAGATCGTGAGATCGTCTTCCACTTCAATCCACAGCTCGCTGTCGGCCAGCCGCACCTTATCCCCGGTGGTGGGGCCAAACATATCGGCGTAGGCCCGGCGTGAAATGTCAGCCATGTTTCACCTCGCCCATCACCTCACCGCGAAAGCCAACAATGCGCTGCGCCCCCGAGACCTGAACCAGCGTCACTTCCCGCTTCTGGCCGGGCTCAAAGCGCACGGCGGTGCCTGCCGGGATGTTTAACCGGTAGCCTCGGGTCGCCTCACGGTCAAACTTCAGCGCCGGGTTGACCTCGTAAAAGTGATAGTGCGATCCGACCTGGATCGGCCTGTCGCCGTGATTTTCGACAATCACGGTTTGGGTTTCGCGCCCGACGTTGATCGCAATCGTGCCGGGCTGGATCTGGTATTCGCCTGGGATCATCACGCGCTCCTTAGACGATCGGGTTGTGGACGGTGACGAGCTTGGATCCGTCCGGGAAGGTTGCTTCCACCTGAATGTCCGGGATCATCTCCGGCACGCCCTCCATCACCTGGTCGCGCGTCAGGACGTGGCGGCCCGCCTCCATCAGCGAGGCGACGGTTTCGCCATCGCGCGCGCCTTCCATGATGAAGGCGCTGATCAGCGCGACCGATTCCGGATAATTGAGCTTTACCCCGCGCGCAAGGCGGCGTTCGGCAACCAGCGCGGCGGTAAACAGCAACAGCTTGTCTTTTTCTCTGGGGGTCAGTTCCATAACGTTTCTCTTATGTCTGCCAGATACGCGGCGAACAGGCGGTTTTGGTGGTGAGGAGCGGGCGAAGCGACTGCCAGATATCGCGCATCGCCCGCTGGCAAATCAGGTTGTCGTGGGAGAGAAAACGCACCGACAGCAGCTCGTCGGTGAGCGTTGCCCCCGTAAAATGGCCCAGAGGCGCGAGCAGCGCGCGCACCGTGTCGAGATGTTCTTCATTGGCCGGGTAGAACAGCAGCGTACCGATCCACGGGTGTCCGGCAACGGGCGTAAGATCGCCGTCGCCGAGGTGCTGGCGCTCTATCAGGCGGGGTTCGTCATCCACCCACACCTCAAGGCGGCTCTCCAGCGTGCCGTGGCTGAAGGTCTCATTGATTACCGGTCTTCCCAGGCAGTACAGCTCCCACGCCAGCAGCGTGCTGGAGGCCTTCAGGTGGAAGACGGAGCGCAGCGCGGCATTCGCTCCGGGGAAGATAATGGTGTCCTGCGGCAGCCACTCCAGCGTGGATCCCTCATCGAGATAAAAGTGCTGATGCAGGCGAGCCTGCGGGCCGCTGCTGCGATAGAACTTGCTGGCGCCGGGCATGGTGATAAGCGCATGGCTTTTGGCGTCCAGACGCACGGTGATATCCAGCGTATCGCCGCCCACAACCCCGCCCGGCGGGTGCAGCAGATAAAGGTGGCAGGTTTCGCCTTCGGGATAAAATGGACGCTGAACGATAAGCGGCCCGACGTGATGAGCGGAGTGCAGGAGGGTTTTCTCAGGGGTGTGACAAAACTGCAGGGCAAGCGACGCCTGCCAGCCTTTGTACGAATTATCAGTGACCTGAGCTGCTAACATGCTGCATCCATCTGCTCATCATCGGGTCGTTTCAGTATGCCCTGGCAGAAATGAAGGCTGTCATATGAGTCGCTTATGGATGGCGGTTAAGACGAAATAAAAAAGCACGCCCGGAGGACGTGCTGTCTGACAAACATCGCGATGCCGTTATTTCAGGTGCTCATGCAGCGCTGCGCCAGCCTGCTCCAGGGCAACCTTGACCGTAGGCTCTTCGCTCAGTGGATTGAGCAGGCCGTAATCGTGGATCATGCCGTTATAGCGCGTGACGGTCACCGGGACGCCAGCCGCATCCAGCTTACGCCCGAATGCTTCACCTTCATCCCGCAGAACGTCCAGCTCTGCTGTCTGAATCAGCGTCTCCGGGAAGCCTTTCAACTGCGCGGCGCTGGCGCGAAGCGGAGAGGCAAGGATATTGTTGCGATCGGCCGCGTTGGTGGTGTAGTTATCCCAGAACCATTTCATCATGTTTTTCGACAGGAAATAGCCGTTCTCGAACTGGTTATACGAGGCAGTATCAAAATTCGCATCGGTCACAGGCCAGAGCATGACGTTGTAGCGAATTTTTGGCCCATTAAATTGTTTTGCCTGTAGCGCCACGGAAGCCACCATATTGCCGCCCACGCTGTTACCGACCAGACCCAGACGGCTACCGTCCACGCCAATTTCCTGACCGTGCTCGGCTACCCATTTTGTCGCTTCAAAGGCCTGATGAATGGCCACCGGGAAATGGGCCTCAGGTGACGGCGTGTAATCAACGTAAACCGCTGCGGCACCTGACGCGCGAACCAGATCTCGGATTAAGCGTTCGTGGGTTGGGAAATCACCCAGCACCCAGCCGCCGCCGTGGAAGAACATAAATGCCGGGAGCGTGCCGGTCGCGTTTTCAGGTTTCACTATTTTCAGTTTGATCGCCTGACCATTTACCTGGATCGTTTTTTCTGAAACCTGAGCGGGCGGCAGTTTTGCGCCTTGCTGCGCGCCGATCAGTACCTGACGGGCCTCCTGCGGGGTCATCTGTTCCATTGGCTTACCCTTGCCCGAATTCAGAACATTAAGAAATGCCTGTACGCCTGCGGTCGGGGTAGGGGTATTGGTGGTGTGGGCGGATGCTGCAGCAGACGCGAACACGGAAGAAACCAGGATGGCGGCTAATGTTTTCATGGTAGTACCTCTTTAAGCGAGTGTTAGACAGTGACGTTATTTAAGTAGTGCGCTATTAAGTTGTTGTTGTAATACTTGCGCGCAAGATACTTTTAGTCAAACTTTATTTATAATTTTTTTATAAAACTGACTAAGGGTTGAAAGAGAAATGAAAGAAAACAAGACGTTAGATGATTTACTTTGCTTCTCACTGTACTCGGTCACCAACGCGTTCGTTCGGCAATATCGTCCCTTATTGCAGGAAATGGATCTTACCTATCCGCAATTTGTTGTTTTGATGGCGCTTTATGAGAAAGACAACATTCCACTTCGCGATCTCAGCGATAAGACGTTTTTTGATTCGGGCACATTGACCCCGCTGGTGCAAAAGCTTGAGGCAAAAGAGTTTCTCAACCGTATCGCGGTTGTGGGTGATGAAAGAATGAAAAATGTCGTTCTGACGGATAAGGCTAACGCACTGAAAAAGCAGGTGATGGCGCTGCCGGACCAGATACGCTGCAGCATGCGGATGAATGATGAAGAGCTTGAGATGCTGAAAAAACTTTCCCGAACGCTGCTGAATGATTTGTAAGAATCCTTCGGTGGGGTTAACCCACCGAAGCGAGGTCATTAGCGGTAATCCTCCGCATCCACATCATACCCCGACGGCTCCCAGCGGATCGCCAGCAGCGAGGCCAGGCCGATAAATGGCGCCAGCGCAATCACCCAGAACACGGCGGTATCCAGCGAGGCGACCAGCAGCGGGAACAGGAACAGCGACAGCGTCGAGCTGCTGCGCATCAGCGTCTGGTTAAGGCCAACGCCGACGCCGCGCAGCGAGGTCGGGTAGCTCAGTGAGGCAAACGTCATGGTATGCGCGCCCGGGCCGAAGCCCTGGCCGAACAGGAAGAGCGCCAGCATCGCCACGGCAAGCACGCCTTCGGTGGCACCTTCCGGGCGACCAATCAGCCCCAGGCCCAGCAGCGCGACCAGCTGGCAGGCGTAACCCGCCAGCGACATCCACCATGCGCCGAAGCGCGGCACGTAGCGTACCGCCAGCAGTCCGCCGACGAAGGCAAACAGCAGGTTAAGCACCAGAGAAATCAGGATGGTGGTCAGCATCGACTGGACGAAGAAGCTGGAGATGATCACCGGCAGACCAAACGCCACCGCGTTATAGGCGAACGAAGAGACGACGGACAGCAGCGTGGCGAGCGTCGTGCGGCGTAAGTAGACGCCGCGGAACAGGTTCAGATAGTTGGACCATTTCGCTTTATTCACGACGGGAGCTGGCTGGCTGAGCGCATCCTGCGGCACGTGGGCATTGATGTTATACGACTGACGTAAAATGGACGCCGCCTCCTTCAGGTTGCCCTGATTTGCCGCCCAGACCGGCGATTCGCTCATATAGCGGCTGCGGATGGCGATAATCACCAGCGCGGGTACCGCGCCGAAGCCAAGGATCAGGCGCCACAGCCAGTCGCTGTGGCTTTCCGGCAGCACGGCGTAGAAGAAGAGCACCAGCAGGTAGGAGATACTGATGGCGGCATACCAGGTGGGGCACCACATGGCGACGCTGGAGGCCTTATTGCCGGGGCCTTTTAGCCTGGCGAACTCGCTTAAAAATGCCATCGCTACGGGAAGGTCGATCCCGACGCCAAGCCCCATGACAAAGCGGGCACCCGCCAGCACATATTCGTTCGGGGCCAGCGCACAGGCGATGGCGGCCACCACGAAGAAGAGCATGTCGGCCATAAAGACGCGATAGCGCCCGA
Organism: Enterobacter sp. FB; assembly: GCF_000805795.1. NCBI lineage: Bacteria > Pseudomonadati > Pseudomonadota > Gammaproteobacteria > Enterobacterales > Enterobacteriaceae > Enterobacter > Enterobacter sp. FB. The sequence continues at coordinate 221,565 of NZ_JSZC01000006.1, forward strand.
TTTTATCCGTGAGATAACCCCCTAGCAGCGCCCCGACAATCGCGCCAAACGTAATGGCGGACGCCACCATGCCGGTACCGGCGGGCGTCAGGTTAAATTCGCGGGTGATATCTTTTATGCCGAAGGCCAGCGCGCCCAGATCGTAGGCATCGAGGAAAATCCCGCCCAGCGCGATACCGATCACGATGCGAGCATTGGCCCGGCCCTGAGAACCATCATTAACGAGGCGTGAAACATCCGATGCGCTGCGCACCCACTGGATGTCGCCATCGGAACGTTTTCCTGCCGTTGAAAGGGGAGTTGTTTCTGTGATTTCTGCCATTTTCTTCTTATATGGTTGTATTGTGTCATTAACAGTTACCACAGGCAGAAGGTGACCAAAATCACATTTGGCTATAAGGCATAACTAACCTTACGGAGCGTCTTTTTTCTTCCTCTTGAGCTTCGTCCAGATTTTGGTCTCCTGACGACGCCACAGGCGCTGAATATTGTCGTGATGACGCAGCAGGATAAGGCAGGAGAGCATTGATACCGGGAAGGTGAACTGAGGTTTGAACCACCAGACGTAGAACGGGGCAATCAGCGCGCTGACGATCGCGCCCAGCGACGAATAGCCGCTCAGCAGAATGGTGAGCAGCCAGGTGCCAGCCATCACGCCGGTTAAATCCCAGCCGATAGGCGCAATGGCACCAAAGGCGGTTGCCACGCCTTTACCGCCTTTAAAACCGAAGAATACGGGCCAGATGTGGCCGACACAGGCAGCAATGGCAATGAGGCCCAGCCAGAACGGCGTGACGCCCAGCGCATACGCGCCCCATACGGGTAGCATCCCTTTCAGAACATCAAAAATCAAAACCGCTACGGCTGCTCCCTTGCCGCCAATTCGTAGTACGTTGGTCGCTCCCGGATTCCCGGAACCACTTTCACGCGGGTCAGGTAACCCGGCGATGCGGCAGACCAGAATGGCGCTGGAGATTGAGCCGCAAAGATAGGCGAGGAGGATCATTCCAGGCGCGATTGCACTCATAACGCTGTTCCGTTTTGAAAATGTATCTGTATTCTCAGCATCTGTGGATAATACGCATAATTCGCCGGAAGTGGTATCCGGTTTAGCCAAAAAGCAGGCAGGTCGTGATGGATATTGTATTTATAGAGCAACTTTCGGTAATCACCACTATTGGTGTTTACGACTGGGAACAGACCATCGAGCAGAAGCTGGTGTTCGATATCGAAATGGGCTGGGATAACCGCAAATCGGCAAAAAGCGATGACGTGAACGACTGTCTCAGCTACGCCGACATCAGTGAAACGGTCATCGGCCACGTGGAAGGGCAACGTTTTGCGCTGGTCGAACGGGTGGCGGAAGAGGTCGCAGAATTGCTGCTGAAAAAATTCAACTCACCGTGGGTGCGCATCAAGCTGAGCAAACCGGGCGCGGTGGCGCGCGCCGCCAACGTGGGCGTCATTATCGAGCGTGGCACAAATCTGAAAGGCAAGATTTAACGTCATAATAGCTAAACCCTTTTAGGTTATATCTGTCTTATAGCTGTATCTTTCACGGTAGCCGTTGGGGCGACCGTTTTTTTATATTTTTTTAGGGGTTTATAGATGAGCGATATGCACTCGCTGCTGGTGGCGGCAATACTGGGTGTGGTCGAAGGATTGACGGAGTTTTTACCGGTTTCCAGTACCGGCCATATGATCATTGTTGGTCATCTGCTGGGCTTTGAAGGCGATACCGCCAAAACGTTTGAAGTGGTGATCCAACTGGGGTCTATTCTTGCGGTGGTGGTGATGTTCTGGCGCCGTCTGTTTGGCCTGATCGGTATCCATTTTGGCCGTCCGCCGCAGCACGAAGGGATGAGTAAAGGCCGCCTGTCGCTGATCCATATTCTGCTCGGGATGATCCCGGCGGTGGTGCTGGGGCTGGTATTCCACGACACCATTAAATCGCTGTTCAACCCGATTAACGTGATGTACGCGCTGGTGGTGGGCGGCTTCCTGCTGATCGCCGCGGAAGTGCTGAAGCCAAAAACGCCGCGCGCGGAAGGGCTGGACGATATGACGTATCGTCAGGCGTTTATCATTGGCTGCTTTCAGTGTCTGGCGCTGTGGCCGGGCTTCTCCCGTTCGGGCGCAACCATTTCCGGTGGGATGCTGATGGGCGTAAGCCGTTACGCCGCGTCAGAGTTCTCATTCCTGCTGGCGGTGCCGATGATGATGGGCGCCACCGCGCTTGACCTCTATAAAAGCATCGGTTTCCTCACCACGGGCGACATTCCGATGTTCGCCGTCGGCTTCATCACCGCGTTTATCGTGGCGCTGATTGCCATCAAAACCTTCCTGCAGCTGATTAAGCGTATCTCGTTCATTCCGTTCGCGATCTACCGCTTTATCGTCGCGGCTGCGGTTTACGTGGTCTTCTTCTGACCGACTGCCCTCAGTCTTTTGGCTGAGGGCAATGCTTTTCCTTCCACTCTGATACCGCCTGAATCCGCCGTTTCGTCAGTTCTTCGCGAATGTCCGGGCCTTTGAATCCCGCCTCGACAACGTCCTTCGTCGGCACCGCTTTGGCTACCTCCCAGGCTTTACGCAGTAAACGTCCCTGCGGGTAGTCACAGGCTTCAAACCCGGTACGCCCGCGCACGTCAGCCTCGCTGGTGAGCGCGATCTGCTCCACGCGCTGGGGTTTGCGCCAGGCGTCGATGTTATCGAACAGCTTAACGATGGTGGCCGGTTTCAGGATCGGGAAGGTGTGGATCAGGTCGTGGAATTCGGCCACCAGTTTCGCCAGATCGCGGATTTCGTTCGGCACGCGCAGGCGCTGGCACAGCCCTTCGACGAGCTTCACCCCTGCCGGACCGTGCCCGTGGTGCCGCGGCCAGAGCTCTTTTGGCGTTAAGCCTTTGCCGAGATCGTGGCACAGGGTGGAAAAGCGCACGTCCACGTCAGGGCTGAGCATGGCCGCCATGCTCAGGGTCATCAGCGTGTGCACGCCGGTGTCAATCTCCGGATGCCATTTCGCCGGAGCCGGTACGCCAAACAGCGCGTCTATTTCCGGGAACAGCACCTTCAGGGCGCCGCAGTCGCGCAGCACCTGGAAAAAGACCTGCGGGTTACGCGTGGTGAGCGCATTCTCGGTCTCTTTCCAGACGCGCTCTGGCGTCAGGTGTTCTAGCTCGCCCGCCTCGGTCATGGCGGTCATCAGCGCCATGGTCTCATCGGCAATTCGGAAGCTGAGATGGGCGTAACGCGCGGCAAAACGCGCCACGCGCAGCACGCGGAGCGGATCTTCAGAAAACGCAGGGGAGACGTGACGTAAGAGACGGTTGCGCAGATCGTCCTGGCCGCCATAAGCGTCAATAATCTGGCCGTGCTCGTCCTGCGCCAGCGCGTTAATGGTCAGATCGCGACGCAGGAGATCGTCCTCCAGCGTGACGTCCGGCGCGGCGTAGCAGGTAAAGCCAGTGTAGCCCGAACCTGATTTCCGCTCGGTACGCGCCAGGGCGTACTCTTCGCGGCTTTTCGGGTGTAAAAAGACGGGAAAATCGCGGCCTACCTGCTGGTAGCCCGCGTCGAGCATCTCTTCCGGGGTGGCGCCAACCACCACCCAGTCTTTATCTTTGACCGGCAGACCTAACAACGCATCACGTACCGCACCACCGACCAGATAACTCTTCACGCCTGACACTCCCGTTTTCTCTTTTCCAGAATGATACGTAAGTCTGGCAGAGAAGACGAATTAGTTCATCCAGCGATCTTTACGTTTACGGCTTGGGATCAGGTGCGGCAGAACCAGACCCAGCACCAGACCGACGCCCAGCACGCCGCCGCCATACATAAACCACTGCATGATGATGGTGCGCTGTTTGTCATCGAGCTGCAGGTTGGCGGCATTCACTTTCTTCTGCGCGACAATCAGCTCGTTTTTCAGCTTCTGGTTCTCTTCTTTCAGGCCGTTAATCACCCCGTCGCTCTGCGCCACTTTCTGCTGCATCTCGGCGGTACGCTGGTTCCAGGTTCCGTCGATATTGTTCAGCTTGTCGGTCAGGGTTTTCACCTGATTTTCCAGATCCGGTACGCGGGTGCGCAGGCTTGGCACGGTGCTCAGCTCTTTCAGTGGGATCCAGGACGTGCGGCCAGAACTGTCGCGAACCTGACCGTAGTTGGTGTCCGCGTTGGTCTGTAACAGGGTGACTTCCTCGCCGGCATTTACCGTACCCACGAGGCGATAATTATCTCCGGGGCCACTGCGTACCCAGGTGTTCAGTTCGTCAGAAACGTAACGCTTCTCTTCAGCGTGCACTGCGGTTGCGGCGCTAAAAGCGAGTAAAGTAAGTCCAATCAGGCGTAATTTAAGCATCATTAGTCGTTATTTTCATAAATAGTGGAACGATAGTAGTGGCAACAGTGTCTCTACGCAAAGCATTCATCAGCAATCAGAATCATCTGTGTCACGACTCTACACATTTACGCCCGTCAAATTGCTCATTGCATGGCAATTTGGCGCAAAATACTATGTACTGACAAACAAATGGCGAGGAAGTTCGCCCTCATTGACGCGTCTGTGACGCCCGCAAAAGTACAAGGCTATGGCTCAGGAAATCGAATTAAAATTTATCGTCGAAAAAGACAGCGTTGACGCACTCCGCCAGCATCTGCATACGCTCTCCGGCGAACACCATGCACCGGTACAACTGCTTAATATTTATTACGAAACGCCGGATAACTGGCTACGCCGCCACGATATGGGGTTGCGCATCCGTGGCGCGAGTGGGCGCTACGAGATGACGATGAAAATTGCCGGCCGCGTGGTCGGCGGGTTACATCAGCGTCCGGAATACAATATCGACATCAGTCAGCCAGAACTTGAGCTGGAACGTTTTCCGGCGGAAGTCTGGCCGGAAGGCGAGCTGCCTGCCACGCTGGCGGAGCAGGTGCAGCCGCTGTTTAGCACCGATTTCTGGCGCGAGAAATGGCTGGTGACGGAAGGTAAAAGCCGCATCGAAATCGCCCTCGATCTGGGTGAGGTGAAGGCGGGTGAGTACCAGGAGCCGATCTACGAACTGGAGCTTGAGCTGCTGGAAGGGGATGCAAATGACGTGCTGAAGCTGGCGCGCAAGCTGGTGAACCAGTCCGGATTGCGCCAGGGGAGCCTGAGCAAAGCCGCGCGGGGTTACCATCTGGCCGCCGGAAATGTGCCGCGCGTGCTGAAAGAGACGACCATTTTGCGCGTTGCGCCGAAAGCCAGCGTTGAGCAGGGGCTGGAAGCCGCGCTGGAGCTGGCGCTTTCTCAGTGGCAGTACCATGAAGAGCTGTGGGTACGAAATGTGAAAAACGCCAAATCCCACGTGCTGGCGGCCATTGCCCTGGTGCGCCATACCCTGACGCTCTTCGGCGGTATTGTTCCTCGCAAAGCGAGCGCTCACTTACGTGATCTGCTGACGCAAACCGAAACGCTGATGCTCTCGGACGTATCTGCGCAAACAGCGATCTACAGTCCGCAAGCCGCTTCGGCAAAACTGGCGCTGACCGAGTTTCTGGTGACGCGCGGCTGGCGCGCCTTCCTGGATGCGAAAGCCGAGGCCAAAATCGCGGAAAACTTTAAGCGTTTCGCAGATATTCATCTTTCCCGTCATGCGGCCGAACTGAAGAGCACCTTTGCGTATCCGCTCGGCGATAAGTATGGCGATCAGCTTCCCCGTCTTTCGCGCAACATCGACAGCATGCTGCTCCTTTCCGGTGCCTACGACGGGCCACAGGCGCAGGCGTGGCTGGAAAACTGGCAGGGGCTGAAGCATGCCATCGAAACCCGTCAGCATATTGAGATAGAGCATTTCCGTAACGAGGCCATTTCGCAGGAGCCGTACTGGCTGCACAGCGGAAAACGTTAACTCTGGCAAGGAACCCCTAGAATGCCGCTTTCTTCACCGTTACAGCAGCAGTGGCAGACCGTTTGCGAACGTCTGCCTGAGTCATTACCGGCGTCATCGTTAAGCGAGCAGGCGAAAAGCGTGCTCGTCTTCAGTGATTTTGTGCAGGAAAGCATTGCCGTCTACCCGGACTGGCTGACGGAGCTTGAGAACGCACCGCCGCAGGCGGACGAGTGGCGGCACTATGCCGCCTGGCTGCAGGCCGCGCTTGAAGACGTCGCGGATGAGGCGACGCTGATGCGCGTCCTGCGTCAGTTCCGCCGTCGTGTGATGGTGCGCATTGCCTGGGTGCAGGCGCTGGAACTGGTGAGTGAAGAGAGTACGTTGCAGCAGTTAAGCGAGCTGGCGCAGACGCTGATTGTCGCCGCGCGCGACTGGCTCTACGCCGCCTGCTGTAAAGAGTGGGGCACGCCGTGCAGCGAGGAAGGGGTTCCTCAGCCGCTGTTGATTCTGGGGATGGGCAAGCTGGGCGGCTGCGAGCTGAACTTCTCCTCCGATATCGACCTGATTTTCGCCTGGCCTGAGAACGGCTCCACGCGCGGCGGCCGTCGCGAGCTGGACAACGCCCAGTTCTTTACTCGTCTCGGTCAGCGTCTGATTAAGGCGCTGGATCAGCCGACGCAGGACGGCTTTGTTTACCGTGTGGACATGCGCCTGCGTCCGTTTGGCGACAGCGGGCCGTTGGTGCTGAGCTTTGCCGCGCTGGAGGATTACTACCAGGAGCAGGGGCGCGACTGGGAGCGTTACGCGATGGTCAAGGCACGGATCATGGGCGACAGCGACGACGCCTACGCCAACGAGCTGCGCGCCATGCTGCGCCCGTTCGTGTTCCGTCGCTATATTGACTTCAGCGTGATCCAGTCCCTGAGAAATATGAAAGGGATGATCGCCCGTGAGGTGCGCCGTCGCGGGCTGAAGGACAACATCAAGCTCGGCGCGGGCGGCATTCGCGAAATCGAATTTATCGTCCAGGTCTTCCAGCTGATTCGCGGCGGGCGCGAGCCGTCGCTACAGTCCCGCTCGCTGCTGCCGACGCTGAGCGCCATTGAGCAGCTTCACCTGCTGCCGGACGGCGACGCGCAAACCCTGCGCGAGGCCTATCTTTTCCTGCGCCGTCTGGAAAACCTGCTGCAAAGCATCAACGACGAACAGACCCAGACCCTGCCGGGGGATGACCTTAACCGGGCGCGTCTGGCCTGGGGGATGCGCGTGGATGACTGGTCAACGCTGACCGAACGGCTCGATGCCCATATGGCAGGCGTGCGCCGCATCTTCAACGAGCTGATCGGTGATGACGAAAGCGAATCGCAGGACGATGCCCTTTCCGAGCACTGGCGCGAGCTGTGGCAGGACGCGCTCCAGGAAGATGACACCACGCCGGTGCTGACGCATTTAACCGACGACGCGCGCCATCGCGTGGTGGCGCTGATTGCCGATTTCCGTCTTGAGCTGAACAAGCGCGCCATTGGCCCGCGCGGCCGTCAGGTGCTGGATCACCTGATGCCGCACCTGCTGAGCGAGGTCTGCTCGCGGGCGGATGCGCCGGTGCCGCTGTCGCGCATGATGCCGCTGCTGAGCGGGATCATCACGCGCACCACGTACCTTGAGCTTTTGAGCGAGTTTCCGGGGGCGCTGAAGCACCTGATTTCCCTCTGCGCCGCCTCCCCGATGGTGGCCAACAAGCTGGCGCGTTATCCGCTGCTGCTGGATGAGCTGCTCGACCCGAACACCCTGTATCAACCCACGGCGACGGATGCCTACCGTGACGAGCTGCGTCAGTATCTGCTGCGCGTGCCGGAAGAGGACGAAGAGCAGCAGCTGGAGGCGCTGCGACAGTTTAAGCAGGCCCAGATGCTGCGCGTGGCGGCGGCGGATATCGCCGGAACGCTGCCGGTAATGAAAGTGAGCGATCACTTAACCTGGCTCGCGGAGGCGATCATCGACGCGGTCGTGCAGCAGGCGTGGGTGCAGATGGTGTCCCGCTACGGCCAGCCGAAGCACCTTGCTGACCGTGAGGGGCGAGGCTTTGCCGTGGTCGGTTATGGCAAGCTCGGCGGCTGGGAGCTGGGATACAGCTCCGATCTGGATTTAATTTTCCTGCACGACTGCCCGGTTGACGTGATGACCGACGGCGAGCGCGAGATTGACGGGCGTCAGTTCTATCTGCGCCTGGCCCAGCGCATTATGCACCTGTTCAGCACCCGCACCTCGTCGGGCATTTTGTATGAAGTCGATGCGCGCCTGCGTCCGTCCGGCGCGGCGGGCATGCTGGTCACCTCAACGGAATCCTTCGCCGATTACCAGAAGAATGAAGCCTGGACATGGGAGCATCAGGCGCTGGTGCGCGCCCGCGTGGTGTATGGCGATCCGCAACTCAAAACGCAGTTCGATGCCATTCGTAAGGACGTCATGACCACCCCGCGCGAGGGCAGTACGCTGCAGACCGAAGTGCGCGAGATGCGCGAGAAAATGCGCGCGCACCTGGGTAATAAACACCGCGATCGCTTTGATATCAAAGCCGACGAGGGCGGGATTACCGATATTGAGTTCATTACCCAGTATCTGGTGCTGCTCCACGCGCACGACAAGCCGAAGCTGACCCGCTGGTCCGATAACGTGCGCATTCTGGAGCTGCTGGCGCAAAACGACATTATGGACGAGCAGGAGGCGCAGGCTTTAACCCGCGCCTACACCACGCTGCGCGACGAGCTGCATCACCTGGCGCTACAGGAGCAGCCGGGGCACGTGGCGCTGGACTGTTTTGTCGCAGAGCGCGCTCAGGTAACGGCCAGCTGGCAGAAGTGGCTGGTGGAACCGTGCGTAACAAATCAAGTGTGATATTATCGCGCGCAAATTGTGAATCTTTCTGGAGTCAGGAATGAAAGTAACACTGCCAGAGTTTGAACGTGCTGGGGTAATGGTTGTTGGGGATGTGATGCTGGATCGCTACTGGTACGGCCCGACCAGCCGCATCTCTCCGGAAGCACCGGTACCGGTGGTTAAGGTCGACACCATTGAAGAGCGTCCCGGCGGCGCGGCAAACGTGGCGATGAACATAGCCTCTCTGGGCGCGCACTCGCGTCTGGTTGGCCTGACCGGTATCGACGATGCGGCGCGCGCGCTGAGCAAGTCGCTGGCGGACGTGAACGTGAAGTGTGACTTCGTTTCTGTTCCGACCCACCCGACCATCACCAAGCTGCGCGTGCTGTCACGTAACCAGCAGCTGATCCGCCTTGACTTTGAAGAAGGGTTCGAAGGCGTTGCTCCCGAGCCGCTGCACGAGCGCATTAACCAGGCGTTAGGCAATATCGGCGCGCTGGTGCTGTCCGACTACGCGAAAGGCGCGCTGGCCAGCGTGCAGACGATGATCCAGCTGGCGCGTAAGGCCAGCGTACCGGTGCTGATCGATCCTAAGGGCACCGACTTTGAGCGCTATCGCGGCGCAACCCTCCTGACGCCAAACCTCTCCGAGTTTGAAGCGGTGGCGGGCAAATGCAAAACCGAGGAAGAGCTGGTTGAGCGCGGCATGAAGATCATTGCTGACTTCGAATTATCTGCGCTGCTGGTGACCCGCTCCGAGCAGGGGATGACGCTGCTGCAGCCGGGCAAGGCGCCGCTGCATATGCCAACCCAGGCGCAGGAAGTGTATGACGTGACCGGTGCCGGTGATACGGTGATCGGCGTGCTGGCAGCGACGCTGGCGGCGGGGAACTCCCTGGAAGAAGCGTGCTACTTCGCCAACGCCGCGGCAGGTGTGGTCGTTGGTAAACTCGGTACCTCAACCGTTTCCCCAATCGAGTTGGAAAACGCGGTGCGCGGCCGTGCGGACACCGGTTTCGGTGTGATGACCGAAGACGAGCTGAAAGTGGCTGTCGCCGCTGCGCGCAAGCGCGGTGAAAAAGTGGTGATGACTAACGGCGTGTTCGACATCCTGCACGCGGGCCATGTCTCTTATCTGGCGAATGCGCGAAAGCTGGGTGATCGCCTGATTGTGGCGGTGAACAGCGATGCCTCAACCAAACGTCTGAAGGGTGAAACGCGTCCGGTGAACCCGCTTGAGCAGCGTATGATCGTGCTCGGCGCGCTGGAAGCCGTGGACTGGGTGGTGTCGTTTGAAGAAGACACGCCGCAGCGCCTGATTGCCGGTATTCTGCCGGACCTGCTGGTGAAGGGCGGGGATTACAAGCCGGAGCAAATCGCGGGCAGCGAAGAGGTCTGGGCCAACGGCGGTGAGGTGATGGTGCTCAACTTCGAGGATGGGTGTTCCACCACCAACATCATCAAGAAGATCCAGAAAGACAGTCAGTAAAAAACGGGCCTATTGGCCCGTTTTTTTATGTCGGGTGGCGGCTGCGCCTTACCCGACCTACGCGTTCATTCAGGCCCGGTAAGGCGTAGCCGCCACCGGGCTCAACAGGCCGCACTTACTCCTGGTTATCCACCGGCGGAATGGCTGGCGCTGGCTTCACTTCTTCCGGCGCATTGCGGTTTTCCAGCTCGGTCAGACGCTGTTCCAGCAGTGCCAGCTTCTCGCGGGTGCGCAGCAGAACCTGGGTCTGCACGTCAAACTCTTCGCGGCTGACGAGATCAAGGCGAACCAACTGCGCCTGCAGCGTCTGGCGGATTTTCTTCTCAACGTCATCACCAAATTCACGAATGCCTTTTGGCATAGACTCGTGAACCTGACGCGCAATTTGCTCAATTTTCTTCGGGTCAATCATTGTCGTTTCCCTTGATGAAAAGGTGTTAGTGTCCATTGTAGCGCGTCATGCCCGGGGTAAACAAAATTGTTTGATGCTTATGCATTGCCCAGGATAATCAATAGCGTTATAGTTATCTCGCTTATTCTCAGGGCGGGGCGAAATTCCCCACCGGCGGTAAATCAGCTTAACGCTGAAAGCCCGCGAGCGCTTTGGGTGAATTCTCAAAGGTCAGCAGATCCGGTGTAATTCCGGGGCCGACGGTTAGAGTCCGGATGGGAGAGAGTAACGATCCAGTCGGGCATGGGCCCGCTCACGTTATCTTTTTGCCGCTTATACGGCGCTCCTAAGACTGCCCTGATTCTGGTAACCATAATGTTAATGAGGTTTTTTTACCATGAATCAGACGCTACTTTCCTCTTTTGGCACTTCAACTCAACGTGTTGAACATGCACTGGATGCACTGCGCGAAGGCCGCGGTGTGATGGTGCTTGACGATGAAAACCGTGAAAACGAAGGCGACATGATTTTCGCCGCCGAAAACATGACCGTTGAACAGATGGCGCTGACCATCCGTCACGGCAGCGGCATCGTATGCCTGTGTATTACCGAAGATCGTCGTAAGCAGCTCGAGCTGCCGATGATGGTCGAAAACAACACCAGCGCGTTTGGTACCGGATTTACCGTGACCATTGAAGCGGCGCATGGCGTGACCACCGGTGTGTCTGCGGCTGACCGTCTGACCACCGTACGTGCCGCGATTGCTGATGATGCGAAGCCATCCGATCTGCATCGTCCAGGCCACGTCTTCCCACTGCGCGCGCAGGCGGGTGGCGTGCTGACCCGCGGCGGTCACACCGAAGCGACGATCGACCTGGTGACGCTGGCTGGCTTCAAACCTGCGGGCGTGCTGTGTGAACTGACCAACGACGACGGCACCATGGCGCGTGCACCAGAGTGCATCACCTTCGCACGTCTGCACAACATGCCGGTGGTAACGATTGAAGATCTGATTGAGTATCGCCAGGCGCACGAGCGCAAAGCCAGCTGAAATGGCTGATGTGAAAAAGCCGGGGAAACCCGGCTTTTTTGTCTCTAGTGGTAGTTAATTTTGAACAGCACCACCGTTTCGAACGGGCCGGACTGGATCGCTTTTCCTTCGACCGGCGACAGTTCTGCGGTGTATTGCTGCTCATGCTCAAGCGTGCTGCCCGTAAAATCCACGTATTCGTTGTAGTGGTTAAAGGTGTAGGGCTCGGTTCCGTTAAGGATCCTCAGCTTCAGGCCATTGCCTATCAGCAGTGCGGTATCGTTGGCGGTAAGCGCTTCATTTGTATAGAACGACGAGTCCATTTTGAAGCCATCTGAACATTGGGCATCCTGCACTTTCGTCGTCTTCACCGAAAAGGTCCGTTTACGCGTCTGTTGATTCACAATATCGCGTGCGCTAAAGGTGCCGAAATCAATCTCCTGGTTCTCAGGGTAAATACTGAACGTTGCCCCGCAGTCCAGAACGGTAATATTTTGCAGCCCGTTGATGTGATATTTGAGGTTTTTCGCATCCGACATCTGGTTCACGCCGCCTTTTCCGTCAAACTGGACAACGATGTAATCGCTCAGCGTGCTGACGTAGCCGTGAGGCGGCATGGCTTTAATTTTTACGTATAAGCGCAGACGAGCAATAAAGGTTCGTGAAGTGTGGATATCATCCGGGTTACCGGAACAGATACGATTTTCCCATCCCATTTGTCGGATCTGCTCGGGGGTATAAATCGTGATGTTTTGGTTGTCCAGACATTGTCGGGTATCGACGCCGTTAGGCTGGCCTTTTGCATCGTAGTCTATCCCTTCATAGGTTACGCCCAGTTCATAATAGGGATCGGAGGTTGAAGGATAAGGATTCACCCAGCCAAAAATATCCTCCGGTTGAAAGCTGCTTGTGACATTGTGGTTGCATGTCACCGGGATTTTGATGTCATCCGATTCCCAAATTTTCTCACCTGCCTGTGCATTACTGGGGATAGCAAACGGCGAGATCGTTTTAGTTTCTTCTACGGGGCCGCCCGAACCGCCGAGGTAGCAGTCGAGCGCCAGCGCTTCTCTTAAAGGCAGCACTGAGAGCAGCACTATGAACAATACGTTAGCGAGATTGCGCATCTTTTTCGATCTTCCGTTCGGTGAGCGAGCACTGCGCCGTTCCCGCGCACTGTACGTCGACCTTTTTCAGCGCGCCGTAATCGTCGATATAACCGATGCTGTAATAGTTACCGTGGTAGTCACCGGTAGAGGTTGTTGCTGTCGCGAAAGGCGCAAGCATCAGGCTGTCGAAGCCTGGCAGCATGGTTCTGGCATTCTTACTGAGCCACGCCAGCGTGATGTAGTACGGCGTCGGGTTATGTATGGTCAGCCCATTCGCAGTGGCTGAAACTTCCATCCGCATTTCCGCCTGCTCGCCGGGTTTTTTGGTTATCGCTTTAGGGCGCCAGAACAGCTTGATCCTGCTCTGCATCGCCACCTGCATGACGCTGCGTTCATCGCTGGCGCTGGTGCTTTTCGGCGGCACTTCGCGCAGGTTGAAATAAAACAGGGATTCTCTGTCTTTCGGTAACTGACTGGTGGCCGCTTGCTTTACGATCCTGACCTGTGATGCGGAACCCGCTTCAATGCGTTGAATCGGAGGCAGCGCCATGAAATGCCTGTCTTCTTTACGGCCTTTCTCATCTTCAATCCAGGAGAGCGCCAGATAGGGCAGCGCTTTACTCTGGTTTTCAATCTTCAGGCTGCTGGCCTTGTCGCTTTCCGGAAAGACAATGCGCGTGCGGTCCAGGTTTACGGCCGCGTGAGTGGTGAATGCTGTGGCGACCAGCATCAGGCACAGGCTTTTGAATAAGTTTAATTTCATCATGATTTCTTACTGACATGGCAGTATCAACTGCATACTGTTTTCAAGGTGTGAAGGTAACGTGAAGCGACACTGCTGATTGTCTCCCCACGTCACGCGAAACTGTTGTTCTGGCTCTACGGCGCCGAGCCAGACGTGGCCGTCATCGGCGACCATGGCAATCTGCCGATCGTCTTCCAGCTGGCGAACAATGGCGCCCAGCGGCGGTGTGCCAGAGGAAGTACGTAAGATGCCTGCGATATCATTGCCTGCACGCGTCGCGATCTGACGGTACCCGATGGCACCTTCCGTCCAGGTTGAGGTGACGACGCGGGTGTCAACGTCTACGCCATCGGGCAGGTTGTTCATATTGACCTGCACGCTGGAAGGCGAATAGCTGGAGATGGACGGTAAAACGCCAATCCCGAAGCGATTGGTTTCATCCCGCGACATGTTCAGCGGGATGTTGCCTACGCCATCGGTACTGACCATCACGCGCGGCTCGTTACCGTAGCTGCGGCGGTGCAGCGCAGCGCCTTTAGCCGTCGAGGTGAATGAACCGGTCCAACTGGCACTCAGGGAATTGTATTCGTTAGCCTTAACGCTCCCGGAGAGATTCAGGTCGCCATAAGGAGAATAATGTTGATAGTTGCCGCTCACCTGCGTGCCGGCATCTGACTTCTCGCTTTCGGTACCTGCCGAAACGCCCCAGGTGTTGTTGCGGTCTGATGTGTCATACCACGATACGTTCTGACTCAGACTGTCGCTGTTGCGCAGGTCGTAATTCAGACGATGATCGGGATCGAGCGGTACGCTCAGTGAGAGATAGAACTGCGTATCGTCGTCTTCGTCTTCATAGTGGGTTTTACTCCACGACACGGTGAGGCCCAGATTTTTCCAGCGACCGATATCAAAGTTATAGCCTGCGGTCACGCTGCCCGTCGTGGAGGAGGAATCGTTCCACCAGGTTTGACGCAGCATGTTCACATAGAGGTTGAGCGATAGCGCCGAAATGTACTGGCTTGCCGTCACGCTGAGCGTCTGTTTTTCTGACTGCCGATCGTTATTGCCATCATCCAGAAAACGGGCGTAGCTGAGAAACTGCGGGTCGGAATAGCGATAACTGGCGAGCGTAAGCTGGCTGCCGGTGGTATCGAAACGCTTACTGTAGTTGAAACGGTAGCTGTAACCTGTCTGGCTATTCTGATTGGGCAACTGGCTGGTTGCCTGCGTCACGTCAAAAGAGAGCGCGCCCAGGTACTCCATGTTTTGACCTATTCCGGCGGCAACGGACCGGTAGCGATCGCCATCGGCGAGCGTACCGCCGTAGAGGGAGGTTTGTGACAGCATCCCCCAGGAGAATTCGCCGCTCATAAACGCGTTATCTTCAACGTCATGCGAGGCGTCTTTGCGCGCTTTTCCTGCCGCCAGCTTATAGCGAACCTGACCTTTGCGGGTTAAAAAAGGCACCGATTCCGCAGAAACCTGGAAGGTGCTTACGCGCCCATCTTCTTCTGTCACTTTGACGTCCAGCGTACCCTGTACAGACTGGTTTAGATCCTGAATAACAAACGGCCCTGGCGGAACGTTGCTTTGGTAAATGACACGGTCAGCCAGGCTAACCGTTACCGTGGCGTTAGTTTGCGCGATGCCGGTAATTTGTGGCGCGTAGCCGCGCAGCGACCATGGCAGCATGCGCTCATCGCTAATCAGGGAGGCACCGGTATAGGTGAAGGCATCAAAAATAGCGGACTGGAAATCCGTTTCACCCAGTGTGAGTTTGGCTCCGAGCGAGGGGAGAGGACGGAACATATAGAGGCGTGAAAAGCGCCCGTCATTCTCTGAACCTGCGTCGGTATGGGTTTGTGTATACTGATAATCACCGCGCAGTCGCCACGCGCCCATATTCGCGCCGGCAGTGCCATAAGTGTTGACGTTATCCGTGCTGCTGCCATCGTTCGGCTGGTAATGACTGGCAAAAAGATTGTAATCCAGTAGTACGCCCGGCACGCCGTTGTCCCAGGTTGAAGGGGGCATCCAGTCTGCGGCACGGTACTGTAACCAGGCCTGAGGTATCGTGACCTTCAGCGTCTGGCTGGATTGCTCAAAATTAAATTTAATATCCGGTTTTGATGCAAAGTCGACGCACCCGTCTTTTTCCGCCAATGCGCTACGGATATTGTCCTGCAGAGCAAATGTATCGGCCAGTTCAGGTGGAATACAGACTTGTACGCTCTTGTCTATCTCCTGCCAGCGGAGCTGCCAGCCATTTGCCAGCGGGATATCATTAATTGAAACGGTAACAAAATAGTCGCCTGGTGTGATCGATATTTGATCTTTAAAAAGAGATAAATCAACGCTGCTACGCTGATCTTTATCGATGGCATTGATGTTAAATTCGGTAGCGGAGGCAAGCTCCACCATAAACAGGGACGTCATAATAATTATGCATTGTAATTTATATGTCATCGCCCTGTTACTCAAATAAATACATTCAACGCCGGCTGACATTAAATGCCAGCCGGTTTAATTTGAAACATGGCGTAGTTATTTATACGCCAGAATATAGTTGGCTGTGGCTTCCACCTGGCCAGCAGTCGCCGTTTTACCCGTTACCACTTCCATTAATGCTTTGAAGTGCAGCGTTTGAGTCGTTGAGCCTGCCAGCAGAGCAACCTCATTAGCAGCACCCAGCGTGATGTTGGCTTCGGCGTTATTCAGAAGACGAACGCCCACGTTCTGTGCACCACTTGCATAGGTATTGGTCATCAGACTGGTGTCGGTCGCGTCTGTCGCTGAGCTGGTAAACGTGACATCGACTTTGGTCACTGGTGTGTCAGTCTCGTCGGCCGGATCGTCAAGCTGGCAGTTTTCCAGATTGATATCAACCGGAACTGCGGAAGACTTCTTGTTGGCATTGATCACGGCTGTGGTCACTTCACCGAGATCGACTTCTTTATCAACGCTGTCTGGTGCAATGCTGCAAGGCGCATCAATCACAACGCCTTTGAATTTGATTTTTCCCGACCCCTGCTCGGCAGCAAAGGCGGAACCCGATACTGCGGCAGCGATAGTTACAGCTAATAGAATTTTTTTACCCATATACATGAAAATATCCTTTTTCAAACGAATTCATACTCTGAATATAAGTTTCAAAACGCAAATGGAGTATATGGGAGGACGAAGGGGAGATGCGATTACTGCATCTTAAAGCAATTTTAAGATTATTTTAATATATAATTAATATTGATTGTAAGCATCGGCTAACATTCATAATATATGCAGTAACTCAGATAATGGACTGATAAGGTTTCATCATTCTATTTCTATGAGCTATATATTTTGCAAAGGCTTTGTAGGCAACAAAATAACGTATCATTTCTATCTATATCTTAACGTTTCGAAAGTCTGCCTCCGTATTATACGGAGGCAGACTAATCCTAACCGATACCTGCAGATTGCAATAACACCAGGCTTAAGCCCATGACTGACATTCCGCACAGCACGCCATAGCTGGGGTTGTTATTGGGATCGATCTCTTTCGCCAGCGGCATTAATTCATCGACGGAAAGCGCCACCATAATCCCGGCAACTGTGGCCATAATGGCGGCCATCACGACAGGGGAGACCAGGCTTCCGAGAATCAACCAGGCCAGGACACCGCCGAGGATTTCAGCCATCCCGGAAATTCCTGCCCAGAATACCGCGGTACGTTTCGAGCCCGTGGCGGCATACACCGGTCCGGCGACCGCCAGTCCTTCAGGAATATTGTGTAAGGCCACCGCCAGCGCGATGCCAAAGCCCATTTCCAGATTGCTGCTGGCCGTCACGTAGGTCGCGACCCCTTCCGGGAAGTTATGCAGGCTAATCCCCAGCGTGAGCAGAACCGCCGTTCGCTTAATATTCCGCGGCACAGGCGTTACGTTTTTCTGCATTAAATCCTGCGGATGCGCGTGGGGTAGCATCCGGTCGAGGGCAAAGTAACCCAGCAGGCCAACGACAAACATGCCGTAGCCCAGCAGGGGAGACATCCCGTCGGTGCCCAGCGCAGCAGGGAGCATCTCCATCAGGGAGATAAGCAGCATGATCCCGGCAGCAAAGCCCAGCGAGAAGGCCAGCACGCGGTTTGACGGCTTCTGACCAAGCACGCCGAGGATTGCGCCGATAAAGGTCGCGGCGCCCGCCAGTATGGTCAGGATCAGAGGGACTGACATGGATTGCTCCTTATGATAATGATTATCATTAATATAAATGATTCATTTCTGGCAAAGCGAGGGGCGACCCCCGGCTTTACACATTCCTTACATTCAAAATTCCTGATGATGATCTTCACGCTTATCAGCGTTCATCTTTGTCCGATTGCGCGTAATGTAGCACCATTAAATTGACACCTTCTGTAAGGATATCATCATGACTTCTTCCCGTATGCCAGCCCTGTTTTTAGGCCACGGCAGCCCAATGAACGTTCTGGAAGATAACGTTTATACCCGCGCATGGCGTCATCTGGGCGAGACGCTGCCGCGTCCAAAAGCGATTGTGGTGGTATCTGCGCACTGGTTCACCCGCGGCACGGGCGTGACCGCCATGGAAGCGCCAAAAACCATTCATGATTTTGGTGGCTTCCCGCAGGCGCTGTATGACACGCACTATCCGGCCCCCGGCTCGCCTGAGCTGGCACAAAGGCTGGTGGAACTGCTGGCGCCTGTTCCGGTTGCGCTGGATAAAGAAGCCTGGGGCTTTGACCATGGCTCATGGGGCGTGCTGATAAAAATGTATCCTGATGCGGATATCCCGATGGTGCAGCTGAGCATCGACAGCACCAAACCGGCTGCCTGGCATCTGGAGATGGGGCGCAAGCTGGCGACGCTTCGTGATGAAGGCATCATGCTGGTGGCAAGCGGCAACGTGGTGCACAACCTGCGTACGGCGCGCTGGCATGGCGAAAACACGCCATACCCGTGGGCGACCGCTTTTAACGACTACGTTAAAGCGAACCTGACCTGGCAAGGCCCGGCTGAGGCGCATCCGCTGGTGAACTATCTGGAGCACGAGGGCGGTTCGCTCTCTAACCCGACGCCGGAGCATTTCCTGCCGCTGCTGTACGTGCTTGGCGCATGGGACGGTGAGGAGCCGGTTACGATCCCGGTCGATGGATTAGAGATGGGAAGTCTGAGTATGCTGTCGGTGCAGGTAGGGTGAAAATATGCCCGGTGGCGCTACGCTTACCGGGCCTACAAAACCGTAGGCCGGGTCAGGCGAAGCCGCCACCCGGCAGATCTTACTCCACAAAAATATGCGGGTAGAACCGCGACAGATCCTGCGTAATCAGCGCGCGATCTTCGCGAATGCCAATTCCGGCAGGTTGATCGTTAATGAGCCAGCTGCCAATTAGCGTATAGCTGTCGCCAAATTTCGGCAGTTGATAGAACGCCTGGACGATCATCCCTTCCTCGCCGTAAGGCCCTTCAACCGCTTCCAGCGTTTTACCGTTTTCGATGATCGACACGTTCGCGCCTTCGCGGGAGAAGATCGGCTTAACGACGTATTTCTCCATCTGCGGGTAATCATCTTCCGCAAAGTACGCTGGCAGCAGGTTAGGGTGATTCGGGAACATCTCCCACAGCATCGGCAGCAGGGCCTTGTTGGAGATAATGCTCTTCCAGGCCGGTTCCAGCCAGCGCACACCCGCATCTTCCAGCTTGGTGGAGAACATCTCGCGCAGCATGTACTCCCACGGGTAGAGCTTGAACAGGTTGCTGATGACCTGATCCTGCATGTCCGTAAACTGACCTTTTTCACCCAGGCCGATATCCTCGATATAGAGGAACTCGGTCGCCACTTCCGCTTCGGCGGCGCAGTCCTGCAAATACTGAACCGTGCCACGATCTTCTTCCGTGTCGCGGCAGCAGGCGAGATGCAGCAGGTTGAAGCCAAACTGCTCGCGCAGCTCGGCAAAGCGCTCGATCAGCTTCTCCTGCAGGCTGTTGAACTGGTCGCTGCCTTCCGGCAGGTTTCCGGCGTTCATTTGATCTTCCAGCCAGATCCACTGGAAGAATGCCGCTTCATAGAGGGAGGTTGGCGTATCGGCGTTGTTTTCTAAAAGCTTCGGTTCACCCACGCCGTCCCACGCCAGATCCAGGCGAGAGTAAAGCGAAGGCTGATTCGTTTTCCACGACTGGCGGACAAAGCTCCAGGTGTGCTTTGGAATGCGGAACTTGGCCATCAGCTCGTCGCTGTCGATGACTTTTTCCACCACCTTGAGGCACATCTGGTGCAGCTCAGCCGTGACCTCTTCCAGCTTCTCAACCTGGGCCAGGGTGAGCTTGTAGTAAGCGTCTTCACACCAGTACGGCTCGCCGTACATGGTGTGGAAGTTAAAGCCGTACTCGGTGGCTTTTTCGCGCCAGTCCGGGCGCTCGGTAATACTGACTCGTTCCATGATTAGCCGCCCATTGAGCGAGTAGAGGTGCCTGATGCACTGCGCTGCATGCTGGTCTGTTTCGCCACAGACTCACCGAACCCGCCGCGGGTGATGGTGCTGGTGGTCGCAGGCTTCGGCGCCATCGCGGTTTTCGGTACGGTTACGGTGCGGCCCGGAGTCGCTGCGCCGTAGCCTTTACCGCTGGCATCGGTATATTGACCGTAAGCCGGGCTGGCCGGGTTTTTCGAGCTAAACAGCGGCTGCTGCTGGTAGCCCGCACCGCCGCCCATCAGACGGCCCATCATGTAGCCTGCCATCAGCGGCATCCAGAAGCTGCCGCTGGACTGCGCCTGTGCCTGATTTTCAGGTGCCGTGCCTGCCTGAGCCGGTGCCTGCTGGCACTGACCTTCACCAAATTCCGCTACGCAGTCTTCGCGTGAAGCATATTTCGGCGCGGTGCGTTCCGCTTCTTTCAGCGCGTTGGTGTAGGCCGTTTTACATTCGGCCGCTTTGCCGGTTGCGGCGGAGCAGTCGTCCGCGTTTTGATACAGCGAAACCGTTTCATCGTTTTTCTCACAGCCTGCCAGCATAAAGACAGCGGTAACCGCCAGCGCAACAGGGGTGAGGTGACGTGCGTTCCAGCTCTTGCGGAACGACGCGTGATTGATCGTTTTTGTCCGTTTCATGTTTGTCTTCCAGGACCCAGTGGTAATAACGCTCAGGATAGAGGATGAGTGGTTGAAAATGAAGCGAAGAGGGGCGGAATCAGGGGGATCTTTACGTTGGCTTACGTTCGGATGTGATTTTGCGCCGAGTGGCGCTGCGCTTACCCGGCCTACGATTCAGTAGGCCCGATAAGCGAAGCGCCATCGGGCAATGCTTAGTTACGGAACGGATTGTTGCCCTTGCTGGCAGGCGCTGTGGTGCGCGCGGCAGCAGGCTGTGCAGCAGGGGTAGTGCTGTTAGCGTTGAAGTTATCAACCGCGGCAACCTGCTCCGGGTTCTCCGGTGCAACGCTGTCCGGAGAGGTGGAGACCGGCTTGCCCAGTGCGCTGTTCAGCATCTGCAGGTCTTGCTCGTTCAGCGTACCCAGAGCCTGCTTAATGTTCAGCTGGTTAATCAGGTACTGATAACGCGCGCTGGAGAGCTGCTGTTTCGCGTTGTACAGCGTGGTGGTGGCGTCGAGCACGTCAACGATAGTACGTGTACCGACGGAGTAACCCGCTTCCATCGCGTCCAGGGAGCTCTGTGCAGACACAACGGCCTGTTTATAGGCGTTGATGCTGCTGATTGAGGCGTTCACGTTGTTGAAGGATGAACGTACGGTCTGCACCACGTTACGATGGGCGCTTTCCAGCTGCTCGCTCGCGCCAACAAAGTTGTACTGCGCCTGTTTCACCTGGGAGTTAACCTGACCGCCCTGATACAGCGGCAGGGAGAAGCTCAGGCCCACTTTGTTCTGACCCATATTGCTGTCGTCATACTGGGCAGAATTGGTTTTAGAGCCACTGTAGGTGGTGTCAGAAACGCCGGTAGAGGCGCTCAGGCTCAGGGTTGGCAGATGGCCGTCCTGCGCCTGACGAATTTGCTCGCGGGCCAGGTCCTGGTTCAGACGCGCCTGCAGCAACGTCAGGTTGCGGTTTTCCGCCTCTTTCAGCAGGGCGTTAACGGCCTGCGGCTTATCCGTTTTGAAGCTGTCGACGTTCAGGGAGGCCAGCTCAGGATAGTAGTTCCCGGTCACCTGGCGCAGGGATTCCAGCGCGTTGTCGAGGTTGTTACGCGCGGTCACTTCGTTAGCCAGCACGGTGTCGTACTGTGAACGGGCGTTCTGCACGTCGGTGATCGCCACCAGACCCACGTTGAAGCGCTGGGTGGTTTGATCTAACTGACGGTAAATGGCCTGTTTCTGCGCTTCGGTGTAGGAGAGCGCGTCAATGGCGCTCAGCACGTTGAAGTACGCCGTAGCTGTGTTCAGGATCAGCGTCTGCTGGTCGGTCTGATAGGTCACATCCTGGATGCCCGCGCTCTTTTCCTGCAGGGTCAGGGCACGCCATTTGGACATATCAAACAGCGTCTGTGTTAATTGCAGTGAGGCACTGGTAGCATTGGAGTTTACGCCGTTAGCGTCGCGGAAACCGTTGCTGTAGGTATAATCTGCACCTAACCCTAACTGTGGCAGCAAGGGGCTACGCGCTTCGTTAATCTTTTCAAACGCAGCATCACGATCGGCCGCTGATTTACGTAAATCAGGGTTGCCCAGACGTGCCTGCTGGTAGACCTGTAACAGGTTTTCCGCCTGGCTCATTGCACTGAAGCCCGTCAGGCTCAGGCCGATAAGGATGGGGAGCAATTTCTTCATTTGCATTCCTTGTTGTGAAGCAGTATTAGCGCTGATCTAATTAAAAAATAATTGCCGATTCTAACAGAATCATCCACACCAAAAGGTTGGCGTTACGTGCCATCTGGCGGTAATTTGCACCAATCTATCATATAGCCTTACAAACGGCAGCCAAACAGCCTTGAAATTCACAATTTCATCACCATTGCTACCAGGACTCGACTCATGCAAAAACCAGAAAAGTTGCCTGTGACATTCGCCAAAAACGATGTAGAAATTATTGCACGAGAAACGCTTTATAGCGGTTTTTTTTCAATGGATCTTTACCGTTTCAGGCATCGCCTGTTTAACGGTGAAATGAGCGGCGAAATCAGACGCGAAATTTTTGAGCGCGGGCATGCGGCAGTCTTGCTACCCTTTGACCCAGTGCGTGACGAAGTCGTGCTGGTGGAACAGATCCGTATCGCCGCTTATGACGTCAGTGAGAGCCCGTGGCTGCTGGAGATGGTGGCCGGGATGATCGAAGAAGGCGAGACGGTTGAAGACGTCGCCCGGCGCGAGGCGCTGGAAGAGGCGGGGCTGGTGGTGGGCCGCACCAAACCGGTGTTGAGCTATCTGGCGAGTCCGGGTGGCACCAGCGAACGCTTATCCATTATGGTGGGTGAAGTGGACGCCACGACCGCGGAAGGCATTCACGGTCTGGCTGATGAAAACGAAGATATTCGGGTTCATGTGGTGAGCCGGGAACAGGCTTATCAGTGGGTAGAAGAGGGGAAAATCGACAACGCAGCGTCTGTCATCGCCCTGCAATGGCTGCAGCTGCATTATCAGACATTACGAAACGAGTGGAAAAAATGAAGCGCTATACGCCTGACTTCCCAGAAATGATGCGCCTGTGCGAAACGAATTTTGCACAATTGCGCCGCCTGCTGCCGAGAAACGACGCACCCGGCGAAACGGTAAGCTATCAGGTGAGCAACGCGCAGTATCGATTAACGATAACAGAATCAACGCGCTACACTACGCTGGTGGAGATTGAGCAAACGGCACCCAGCATTAGCTACTGGAGCCTGCCGTCGATGACGGTACGCCTCTATCACGACGCGATGGTCGCTGAAGTGTGTTCAAGCCAGCAGATCTTTCGCTTCAAGGCGCGGTATGATTACCCGAATAAAAAGTTGCATCAACGCGACGAAAAGCATCAAATTAACCAGTTTTTAGCCGACTGGCTAAGGTATTGTTTAGCACATGGAGCAATGGCGATTCCGGTTTGTTAGCGTCATAAACCTACCTAAGGACACCATTTGGAAAGCCTGTTGAACCTGACTGTTGCTGGTGGGGCGCCAGTCAGGATATTACAAATCACCGATACCCACCTTTTTGCCGAAAAGCATGAAACGCTGCTGGGGGTGAATACCTGGGAGAGTTATCAGGCGGTACTGAGCGCCATTCACGCTGAAAACCGTGCATGCGATCTGATTGTCGCAACGGGCGATCTGGCGCAGGACCAATCTTCCGCGGCCTACCAGCATTTTGCTGAAGGCATCGCGAGCTTTAGCGCGCCCTGCGTCTGGCTGCCGGGTAACCACGATTTTCAGCCCGCAATGTACAGTTCTCTCCAGGATGCGGGGATTTCTCCGGCGAAATGTGTTTTTGCGGGTGAACAGTGGCAGATCCTCCTGCTGGACAGCCAGGTGTTCGGCGTCCCGCACGGTGAACTAAGCGAGTTTCAACTCGACTGGCTGGAGACCAAACTGGCGGCTGAACCTGAACGTCACACGCTGCTGTTGCTTCATCATCACCCTCTGCCGGCGGGCTGCAGCTGGCTCGATCAGCACAGCCTGCGCAACTCCGCGGCGCTGGATCGCGTGCTGGCGAAGTTCCCGCGGGTGAAAAATCTGCTGTGTGGACATATTCACCAGGAGCAGGATCTCGACTGGAACGGGCGCCGCATGCTGGCGACGCCGTCGACCTGCGTTCAGTTTAAGCCGCACTGCGCCAACTTTACGCTGGATACCATCGCGCCAGGCTGGCGCTGGCTGGAACTGCATCCCGACGGCACGCTGACCACGGAAGTCTGCCGTTTGACCGGCGCACAGTTCCGCCCGGACACCGCTTCAGAAGGCTATTGATGTCTACGCTCCTTTATCTGCACGGATTTAACAGTTCGCCGCGCTCCGCAAAAGCGACACAGTTTCGCCAGTGGCTGAGCGAGCATCACCCTGACGTTGAGATGATTATCCCACAGCTGCCGCCTTACCCGGCAGAAGCCGCGGAAATGCTGGAATCCATCGTGCTTGCGCACGGCGGCGAAACCTTTGGTGTGGTCGGTTCATCGCTGGGGGGATATTACGCCACCTGGCTCTCGCAATGCTTTATGCTGCCCGCCGTGGTGGTTAATCCGGCGGTACGGCCATTTGAGCTGCTG
The DNA here is from genome assembly GCF_000805795.1 of Enterobacter sp. FB. Classification (NCBI taxonomy): domain Bacteria; kingdom Pseudomonadati; phylum Pseudomonadota; class Gammaproteobacteria; order Enterobacterales; family Enterobacteriaceae; genus Enterobacter; species Enterobacter sp. FB. The sequence goes on from NZ_JSZC01000006.1 coordinate 246,266, forward strand.
CGGGACTTTCTTGGCGAAAACGAGAACCCCTACACCGGCCAGCAATATGTGCTAGAGTCACGCCATATTTACGATCTCAAAGTTATGCAGGTCGACCCGCTCGAGGCGCCGGATCTCATCTGGCTGCTGCAGCAGACGGGTGATGAAGTGCTGGATTACCGCCAGGCAGTGGCGTATTACGCCTCCTGCCGCCAGACTATAGAAGAGGGCGGAAACCATGCTTTCACGGGCTTTGAGAATCATTTCACCCAGATTGTCGATTTTCTTGGACTGCACAGCCACTGACAATCAATGCGAATTGCTAGTTTAAATCATGACGCAAACCTATAACGCTGATGCCATTGAGGTCCTCACCGGGCTTGAGCCGGTTCGCCGCCGCCCGGGGATGTACACCGATACGACGCGCCCAAACCATCTGGGCCAGGAAGTTATTGATAACAGTGTGGACGAAGCGCTGGCGGGCCATGCCAAACGCGTTGACGTCATTCTGCATGCCGATCAGTCGCTGGAAGTTATTGACGACGGGCGCGGCATGCCGGTGGATATCCACCCGGAAGAGGGCGTCCCGGCCGTTGAGCTGATCCTCTGTCGTCTGCATGCGGGCGGTAAGTTCTCCAACAAAAACTACCAGTTCTCCGGTGGCCTGCACGGCGTGGGGATTTCCGTCGTCAACGCCCTGTCCAAACGCGTGGAAGTGAACGTCCGTCGCGATGGTCAGGTCTACAACATCGCGTTTGAAAACGGCGAGAAGGTGCAGGATCTGCAGGTTGTCGGCACGTGCGGCAAACGCAACACCGGCACCAGCGTCCACTTCTGGCCTGACGAGAGTTTCTTCGACAGCCCGCGCTTTTCCGTATCCCGCCTGACGCACCTGCTGAAAGCCAAAGCGGTGCTTTGCCCGGGCGTGGAAATCACCTTTAAAGATCACGTTAATAATACCGAGCAGACCTGGTGCTACGCCGATGGCCTGAACGACTACCTGTGCGAAGCGGTAAACGGCCTGCCAACGCTGCCGGAAAAACCGTTCGTCGGCAACTTTAGCGGCGATACCGAAGCGGTGGACTGGGCGCTGCTGTGGCTGCCGGAAGGTGGCGAGCTGCTGACCGAAAGCTACGTTAACCTGATCCCCACTATGCTCGGCGGAACCCACGTCAACGGCCTGCGTCAGGGGCTGCTGGACGCGATGCGCGAATTCTGCGAATACCGTAATATCCTGCCGCGCGGCGTGAAGCTGTCGGCGGAAGATATCTGGGACCGCTGCGCCTACGTGCTCTCCGTGAAGATGCAGGATCCGCAATTTGCCGGTCAGACCAAAGAACGTCTGTCGTCACGCCAGTGCGCGGCGTTCGTCTCCGGTGTGGTGAAAGATGCCTTTACCCTGTGGCTGAACCAGAACGTTCAGGCGGCGGAGATGCTGGCCGAAATGGCGATCTCCAGCGCCCAGCGTCGTCTGCGTGCGGCGAAAAAAGTGGTGCGTAAAAAGTTGACCAGCGGCCCTGCGCTGCCGGGCAAGCTGGCAGACTGTACCGCGCAGGATCTCAACCGTACCGAACTGTTCCTCGTGGAAGGGGACTCGGCGGGCGGGTCGGCCAAGCAGGCGCGCGATCGTGAATACCAGGCGATCATGCCGCTCAAGGGTAAGATCCTGAACACCTGGGAGGTCTCGTCTGATGAAGTGCTGGCCTCGCAGGAAGTCCACGATATCTCGGTCGCGATCGGCATCGATCCGGACAGCGACGATCTGAGCCAGCTGCGCTACGGCAAGATCTGCATTCTCGCGGATGCGGACTCCGATGGTCTGCACATCGCTACGCTGCTGTGCGCGCTGTTTGTGAAGCACTTCCGCACGCTGGTGAAAAACGGTCACGTCTACGTGGCGCTGCCGCCGCTGTACCGTATCGACCTCGGCAAAGAGGTTTACTACGCGCTGACGGAAGAAGAGAAAGCGGGCGTGCTTGAACAGCTGAAGCGCAAGAAGGGCAAACCGAACGTGCAGCGCTTTAAAGGGCTGGGCGAGATGAACCCGATGCAGCTGCGCGAAACGACGCTGGATCCGAACACGCGCCGTCTGGTGCAGCTGACGATCAGTGATGAAGACGAACAGCAGACCAACGCCATGATGGATATGCTCCTTGCCAAGAAACGTTCGGAAGACCGTCGTAACTGGCTGCAGGAGAAAGGCGATATGGCGGATATTGAGGCTTGATGCCCTCATCCTAACCCTCTCCCGCAGGGAGAGGGAATGGATCCTAGGCCCGGTAAGCGCCAGCGCCACCGGGCTTTTTTACATCAAAACTCCATCTTCACCGTAAACTGCACTTCGCGAGGGTCGCCAATCTGGTTACCCAGGTTGTTTGTCGCAATGGACGAGGTGTAGTAGGTCTTATCAAACAGGTTCTTCACGTTGACCTGCAGCGTCACCGGATACTGCAGCTTCATCTTATAGGCCGCAAAAGCATCCGCCACAAAATAGCCCGGCAGATAATAATCCGCGCCGTTGGTCGCTGAACGACGGCTCACGCCGTGTCCGCCACCGCCCAGCGTCAGGGTATTCCCGGCAAACGCATTATGAATGTCGTACGTCAGGAACAGGGAGCCGGTGTGGCGCGGCACGTTCGGCAGCGGTTTGCCCGCGTAGTCCGGGTCTTCCAGCACCTTCGCGTCGGTGTAGCCGTAGCTGGCGATGATATTGGTGTTCTCGGTCAGCGATCCGGCAAGATCCACCTCCACGCCCTGGGATCGCACGCGTCCCGCGGTTTTGGCGATGGTTTCACCTCCCACGCTTTCGTTGTACAGCACGTTGCGTTTGTGGATATCAAACAGCGCGATATTGGCGGTAACGCCGTCGAACAGGTCGAACTTCGCGCCCACTTCGTAGGCGTTTGAGGTTTCCGGCGGCAGGTCGCCAATGTAACTTGCAATGGACGACTGCGGCATAAACGTCTGCGAGTAGTTGGCAAACAGCGAGACGGATGGCGTGAGCTTGTAAACCAGCCCCAGCTTTGGCGTCCACTGTTCGTCGCGGCTGTCGGTGTTGACGTTGAACGGACGACCTTTACCCGCGTACTGGGTGTAATACTGGTAGCGCATTCCGGCGACGGCGATCCACTTATCCGTCAGGTACAGGGCATCCTGCGCGTAGGCCGAATAACTCTCCTGCTTGAGCGTCTGGTCGCTGTCTGCGGCGGAGACGGTTGTACACTTGTTGAGTTTGCCGTAAACCGGATGGTAGATGTTGAAACCTTTGACGTTCTTACAGCGCATCATGTCCGTACGCAGCAAATCGTAATTCTCATACGATACGCCGGTCAGGATCTCATTGTAAAAGCCTGCAATATCGACATTCCCCTGCAGATCCGCGCGGGTGCTGTGCATGCGCTGGGTCGAGCCCTGGGTCGCATCCACGCGGCGGGTCAGGTTGCCGGTTTTTGCATCGTAGGCCATCACGCGGGCCTGGTTATCGCTGTATTTGTCCTGGCTGTAGCTGTAGTCGAACTTCGCGGTCCACTGGCTGTTAAGACGGTATTCCGCGTTCAGCTGCGCCAGATCGGACTGACCATCGGTCACGTTAAACGGCTCGTCAAAGCGGGTTTTACGATCGACATCAACGGCCTTTTTGGTGTTGAGATCGAAGATCGTTCCGCGATCGAACGGCGTTTTATAGTCGCGATGCGAATAGAGCACGGTCACGGTGGCATCATCGCCGAACCAGGTGAGCGACGGGGCGATAAAGGTGCTGCGTTCGTTGCCAAAATTACGCCAGTAATCTTCGTCCTGATACTCACCCGTGAGGCGATACGCCAGACGCGTGCCGTCGATCGGGCCGGTCACATCGACCTGTCCGGTGCCGCCGCCAAAGCTGGAGGAGGTGGCGGACAGAGAACCACCGAAGGTTCTCTCCGGGCGTTTGGTGACGACGTTAATCAGGCCGCCCGGATCGAGAATGCCATACAGCGTTGAGGCCGGGCCTTTGAGCACCTCCACGCGCTCGGTGGCGGCGTTAAAGCTGCGCGGCAGGACGGTGCGCAGGCCGTTGGTCATGATCGAGCCGTCCCGGTTCGCGCCAAACCCGCGGCGCACGAAGGCATCCTGCGTACCGCCGAGGGTATTCGTCTGGACCACGTTGCTAACGTTATAGAGCGCCTCATCCAGCGTGGTGGCGTGCTGATCCTCCAGCACTTTATCGCTGACGGTATTCACCACCTGCGGGATATCCAGCATCGGCATGTTGGTCAGCGTTGCGGTGGAGGTGTTCAGCGGCTGGTAGCCGTTGGTGGCTTCCGCCGGCGTATTTGGATCGGCAGTGACGGTAAGCGTTTCGCCGTCTTTAGCCGCGGTGGTGTCCGCCGCCTGGGCCAGCGGCGCCATAAACAGCAGTGAAAAGAGCGCGCGCCCTTTTACCCCAGAGAGTGAAGGTGTGAACGTAGCCATTACATCTGTTATCCCAAAATACCCGTGAATCACCTTCACGGAAGAATGTGTGAGTCATTGCCCTTTAATGCTCTGCTCGTTAGCCAGAACCGGCATCGAACATGTAATTGAGAATCATTCAATCATGCGGGAATGTAGTAGTAAATGAAAAATGATAAAAATCGGCTACATGCATGAAACGCAACGGAAAAGCACAAGGCTAATTAATTATTCAATTGAAAAATAATGATTTATTAGTTTTGTGGTCTGCACGGTAACGCTCCGTTACCCCTGGTTTTTTCAGGGTGTTTCTTCGCTTGACTACTACATGGCGTGGCGTCAAACTCTCAAAAGAGAATGATTTTTATTTATATTTGTTGCGCTTTTTTATTACGTTGGCGTTCACGTGGCTCACAACACAAAACAACCGGGACTGGTTCTGGAGAACCTCTCTGCGGGCTATCAGAAAAAAATCATCGTTGATGATATCTCCCTTGCGATCCCCCAGCAGAAAATAACCGTTCTGGTGGGCGCAAACGGCTGCGGGAAATCCACGCTGTTGAGCACCATTGCGCGGCTGCTCCAGCCGCTTGGCGGCGCGGCGGTTCTCGACGGCAAGGCGATCCACGAGCAGCCGACCAAAGCCGTCGCCCGCCAGCTTGGTATTCTCCCGCAGTCCCCGCTGCTCCCGGAAGGGTTAACCGTTTTTGAGCTGGTCTCGCGCGGCCGCTTTCCCTGGCAAAACGTTATGCGCCAGTGGAGCGACGAGGACGAACTGGCGGTGGAAGAGGCCCTGCGCCTGACCGGCACGGCAGCGTTTGCCCATATGCCGGTGGAAAGCTTATCCGGCGGCCAGCGTCAGCGCTGCTGGATCGCCATGGCGCTGGCGCAGCAAACGCCGTATATCCTGCTGGATGAACCCACCACGTTCCTCGATCTTCGCTACCAGGTGGAGATCCTGGAACTGCTGCACGCCCTGACCCGCCAGCACGGGCGTACCGTCGTGGTGGTGCTGCACGATCTCAACTTTGCCGTGAACTACGGTGATTCCCTGGTCTTTTTACGCCAGGGAAAAGTCGAGGGGGTGTTACATGAAGGCGACGCCTGCACGCCGGATCTGATCAAAGCGGTGTTTGATATGGACGTGCATATGTCCATCAACCCCTTGACCGGCAAACCGTTCTTTATGCCGTTTCGCCAGAGCATTCAGAAGCCATGATGCGCATCTCTCTGGCTTTCCTGATTTTCACCCTGCTGTTGGCAATGGGGGCGATTGCTCATCTGGGGATCGGTGCACGCTTTATCGCCCCGCAAACGGTAGTGGAGGCATTCTTTCACTTCGACCCGCGCAATTTCGACCATAACATCATCATCAGACTACGGCTGCTGCGCCTCTGCGCCGCAATGGTGACAGGCGCCGCGCTCGGCGTGGCGGGCGTGCTGCTGCAGTCCGTGATCCGCAACCCGCTCGGCGAGCCGCATATTCTGGGACTCAACGCCGGGGCAGCGCTGGCGGTGGTGATCGCCAGCGCGCTTGGGCTTTCGCTGACGTTTGGTCGCCCGCTGATTGCCGCCGCTGGTGCCGCCGCGCTGTTTCTGCTGGTGCTGATGTTCTCCTCGACCGGTCGTACCGGGCTCACGCCGATGAAGGTCACCCTGTGCGGCGTGGCGATGTCGGCGTTTGCCTCGTCGATTACCGCCGCGGTGTTAATCTTGGATGAACAGACGCTGCTCTCTCTGCGCACCTGGCTGGCGGGTGATATCGCCGGGATCAACGCGCAGATGCTCCAGAGCGCCCTGTGGGCTGCAGCCGCTGGTTTTGTTCTTGCTATCGGGCTGTCGCCCTCGCTCAACATGCTGGCGCTGGGCGACAGAATGGCGCAGGGGCTTGGCGTGTCGCTGCTGAAAACCCGCCTCCTTGCCCTGCTGGCCATTGCATTGCTCTGCGGCGCGGCCGTCTCCATCTCCGGACCGATTGGCTTTATCGGCCTTGTAGTACCGCAGCTCATTCGCCGTCTGGTGTCGGTCGATTTACGCGCGATGGTGCCGCTGTCGGCCCTCTGCGGTGCGCTGGTGTTGCTGCTGGCGGATATCGCTGCCCGCACGCTGTTTACCCCCTGGGAGCTGGCAACCGGCATCATGACGGCCCTTGTCGGCGCGCCCGCGTTCATCCTTATGGCCTCGAGGATGTTCAAATGAACCGGGCCGGACTCCGCGCGATCCGTGTTGGTCGCCTGTCGGCGCTGGTTCGCCCGAAGGCGCTGGCGTGCCTGTCGCTTTTCGCGCTGATGGCGCTAGGCCTGCTGGGCTTTGGCCTGACGCACGGTTCTCTGCCCATCCCCGCCTCTGCCATCGGGCGGGCGCTGTTTTCGCCTGAAAGTCTGACGGCGGAGACGCGCTACGTCGTGATGGATATCCGCCTGCCGCGCCTGCTGATGGCAGTGCTGTGCGGCGCGATGCTCGGCATGGCGGGGGCGGCGATGCAGTCCATCACCCGCAACGGACTGGCTGACCCGGGGCTTATCGGCGTGAAGGAGGGCTGTAGCGCGGCGGTACTGCTGCTGATTTTTCAGTTCCCGGAGCTGAGCCTGGCCTGGCGTCCGCTGGTTGGCATGGCCGGCGGGCTGCTCACCGCGCTGCTGGTGATAGCTCTGGCGCGCGATATCTCGCGCCCGCGGTTTATTTTGATCGGCATCGGCGTGTCGTGGGCGTTTGCCGCGGCAATGGGCGTCTTTATGACCACCGCCGACGTGCGCGACGTGCAGACGGCGATGCTGTGGCTGGCGGGCAGCCTGCACGCGGCAAACTGGACGCTGGTAGGGCTGGCCGCGCTCTGGGCTGCCCCCGCGTTTGCGCTGCTGCTCTTTACCGCCCGGGCCGCGGACGTGGCGTTGCTCGGCAATCAGGCCGCTACGGGCCTTGGCGTGCGCACAACCCGGCTGGCGCTGCTGCGGGTTCTCGCTCCGGTGGTGCTGACGGCGGCCTGCGTCTCCTGCGTGGGCAGCATTGGCTTCGTGGGGCTGATTGCCCCGCACATGGCGCGCCTGCTGCTGCGCGGCGGGCAAACCGCGCTCCTGACGGGAAGCGCCGTGCTGGGGGCGCTGCTGGTGCTGCTGGCGGATAACGTCGGCCGTCTGGCATTCCTCCCGCTGCAGCTGCCGGCGGGAATTGTGATTTCATTGATTGGCGGACCGTTTTTCCTGCTGCTGCTCTGGCAGCGTCGGGACAGATTTTAGGGGACTATGATGCGCGTACTGTTTTCGATGCTGTTGCTGGTGGGGTTCGCGGTGAGCGCGGCGGAGCCGACGCAGGTATTTACCGACGATTTGGGACGCAAGGTGGTTGTGCCGGTTCATCCGAAGCGGATTGTTTCCTTACACGATCTGGATATCACCATTCCGCTGATTGAGCTTGGCGTGCCGCCGGTGGCGAGCCATGGCCGCACGCGGCCGGACGGCAGCCACTTTCTGCGCTCCAGCGGCATGTTAACCGGCGTCGACTTCGATAATTCCGATATCAAATTTATCGGCACGGCCGATATCGACATCGAAGCCATCGCCGCCGCAAAACCTGACCTGATCGTTACCGAACCGACCCGCAACACCCCGGTGGAACAGCTGGAAAAAATTGCCCCGACGGTGAGTATCGATCATCTCGACGGCGGCGCGCCGGAAATCTACCGCAAGCTGGCGCAGCTCACGGGCACGCAGGCAAGGCTCAAGGTTCTGGAGCGGCGATATCAGGAGCAAATCAAGGCGCTGAAGGCGACCATCGACACGCGCAAAATCACCGTATCGGTGATTCAGGCCAATCAGGGGAAAATCAACGCCATGCACAGCTACCACTCGCTGGGCCGCGTTCTGCGCGACGCCGGATTCAAATTCCCGCCACTGATTGAGTCCATCCCGGAAGGGGGGCGCATCGACTTCAGCGCCGAGCGCCTGCCGGAGTTGGATGCCGATTTCGTCTTTGCTACCTGGCGCGGGGATACGGGCGGTAAACCGCAGGACGAGCTGGCAGCGATGGAGGCGGTGATGCCGGGCTGGTGTCAGTTCCTGACTGCCTGCCGAACCGGGCATTACGTGCTGATCTCGCGTGAAGAGGCGATCTCGAATTCGTTCGCGTCTTTAGGGCTGATGGCCGCGCAGGTGCAGTCACAGATTGCCGGGCGTCCGCTGCCGGAGGCCTCACGGTGATCCGCAAAGAGAAGGGGCGCGTGGATGTCTATGGCGACCGCTTTCGCGCGCGGGCGCATCAGCTGACGCCGCGTCTGCTGCAGGTCGCACGCTATATCCATGACAACCGCGAAGCGGTGATGGAGCAGACCGCCATGGAGATTGCCGCCGTAGTGAAAACCTCGGATGCCACGGTGGTCCGCGCCATACAGGCGCTGGGGTTCGCCGGGCTGCGCGATCTCAAGCAGACGCTGGAGCAGTGGTTTGGCCCGGTGGTCACCTCCAGCGAAAAGATGTCCACCACGGTGAACACGCTCGCCAGCGACGTCAACGCGAGCATTGATTTCGTGCTGGAGGGACATCAGCACACCTGCGAGGTGTTATCCGAGCCCCACAACCGCTACGCGATGGCGCAGGCGGTCTCACTGCTGGCGCAGGCAAGGCAGGTCGCCATATTTGGCATTGGCGCCTCCGGTATTCTGGCCGAGTACACCGCCAGGCTGTTCAGCCGTATGGGGTTACCCGCCACGCCGCTCAACCGTACCGGGATAGGGCTTGCCGAGCAGCTGATTGCGCTTCAGCGCGGTGACGTGCTGGTGATGATGGCGCAGAAATCCGCGCACCGGGAGGGGCAAACCACCCTGCGTGAAGCAAAACGTCTGGGCATTCCCACCATCCTGCTGACCAACGCCCTCGATTCGCGTTTCAGTAAGGAGGCGAGCGTGGTGATCCACGTTCCGCGCGGCGGTGAAAAGGGTAAAATCCCGCTCCACGGCACGGTGCTGCTCTGTCTGGAGATGATCATTTTGTCCGTCGCCGCCACCGAACCGCAGCGCGCCATCAAGTCGATGAAGCGCATCAACGAACTCCATCGCGGGTTAAAGCCGGGGAAGAAGAGCAGCTAAAAACAACAAAGCCCGGTGGCGCTAGCGCTTACCGGGCCTACGGTTCAGGTTTTGTAGGCCGGGTAAACGCAGTGTCACCCGGCAAATTCCACGAACTTAAACCCCTTGCTCCAGGATGCGGATGTGGGTTTCCAGCACGTCGCCCTTCACCGCGTCGCTCCACGCTTTCATGTGCGCGGTCTGCAGATGCGCTTCAAGATGCGCGACGGTTTCCCACTGCTCAACCATGATGATCGAGTCCGGCGCGGTCGCCTGGAAGCTGGCATCAGTGGCGGCATCCACCATCGGCGCGTAGCCGTGGCAGCCTTCTTCTTTCAGTACGGTCGGGATGATTTTCGCGAACTGATCCAGCACCGCCTGGCGGTGATGTTGACCTGGACGAGTACGGATTTCTGCGATAACGGTAAGCATGTTTACTACTCCTTTAATTCCAGGCTACCAGTTAAGCAAAAATTTCCGCGAGATGCTTGCGATATTCTGCGATATAGCGCGGGACATCAGGCATTTTAATCACGTCGTTGACGATAAAGGTCGGCAGCGGATCCATGCCCAGGAACTGATTCGCCTTGTGGAACGGCAGATAAGCGCCGTCTACGCCCACGCCCTCGAAGAACTGATCTTTCTCGGTGAAGGCTTCCAGCGGTGCGTTCCAGGTCAGTGACAGCATATATTTTTTGCCCTGAATCAGGCCGCCTGAACCGTATTTTTTGGACGCGTCAGAGCGGGTGCGGCCATCGCTGGCATACAGCGAGCCATGACCTTCGGTGAACACGTCGTCCATGTACTTTTTCACGGTCCACGGCGCGCCCATCCACCAGCCTGGCATCTGCCAGATCACCACGTCAGCCCACAGGAAGTTCTGCACTTCGGCCTTCACGTCGTAGCGGCTGTCTGCACGCACGACCTTAACATCATGCCCGGCGTCGCGCAGGAAACCGTCCGCGACCTCGGTCAGGGTGTCATTCAGCTGGCCTTTAGAGTGCGCAAATTCTTTTGCACCGTTAATAATCAGAATGTTGCTCATTTTTTGTCCTCGACGATGAGAGTATGCCGGGTATTCTACGCGCGAGGACGGAGCGGAAAAATGAGCAAAATGTGCAAAGTCTTTTGCTGGAGATGCAATAATCCGCTACCAGCTGACCTTTACCTCAAAGCCGCCTTCCGCCGCATTGCTTAGCGAGACGCGCATCCCGTGCAGCGCGGCAATGCGCCTGACGATAGAAAGCCCCAGCCCGCTGCCCGTGGCGTTCTGGCCCGGTGGACGATAAAAACGCTCGCCGATGCGCGCCAGCACCTCGGGGTCAACGCCGAGACCGTTGTCGCGCACGCTAAAGCTACGCGCGTCCAGCGTCACGTCCACCACGCTGCCGCGTGGGCTGTAGCGGATGGCATTGTCCAGCAGGTTGCGCACCAGCAGGCTGAGCAGCAGGGGCTGCCCCTGACGTTTGACCTGCGGGGCATGGTTGATGAGGCGAATATCAATCCCTGCCTGCTGCGCCGGATGCCAGATATCCAGCACCGCCGACTGCAGTAAATCGGCAAGCGTGATCGGTTCGACATCGTCAAGGTTATCCAGCGAGTCCAGACGCGACAGGGTGAGGAGCTGATCCACCAGCCGCGAAGCGCGGTCGATTCCCGCATGCAGCTGTGCCAGCGCTTTTTCCCGCGCCTGCGGATCGTCCTGCGAGAGCTGCGCCACGTCAGTTTGCACCTTCAGGGCCGCCAGCGGGCTGCGCAGCTCGTGAGCCGCATCGGAGGTAAAGCGGCGCTCGCGGGTCATCATCTCCTGGGTACGTGCGAAGAGGTGATTCAGCGCGTCGAGCAGGGGGCGCACTTCCGTGGGCACACCCTGAAGCACAAGCGCATCGGTCGCATCCGGCGAGCGGGAGCGCAGGGTCTGCGCCAGCTTTTTGAGCGGCCTCAGCTCCCGGCTCAGGAGGAGAACCAGCAAGAGCAGCATCACCGGCAGCGCCACCAGCCAGGGCGTGAGCTGCGAGCTGACCACGTCCAGCGCCATATCCTGGCGGTACTCCCACTCCTGACCGACCACCACGCGGTACTTCCCGTCGGGTGAGGTCAGCCACAGGAAACGCCATTCGTCGTTGTCGTCCTGGAGCTGCCCGTTAGCAAACCCGTCGCGGCGATAGTGGTACGGAATATCGCGCCCGTTCTCGCCGTCGTTCAGCAGCATTTTGCCGTCGACGCTGTAAATGGCGAAAGCCAGCGCGTCGTCATCGAGACGGCCATGCTTCACTTTTTTTGGGATCTCGCGCATCCGCTCGGGGGCGCGGATCTCGTCAAGATCCATCGTCAGCAGCCGTTTGGCAAACAGCATCTGCTGCGTGTCAAAGAGCTTATCCAGCTTGTGGGTGGTCTGCTGCCAGGCCACCAGGCTGGCGGCAAACCATGCCGTCAGGGAGAGCGCTAAAAAGAGGAGCGTCAGGCGCAGCTTCAGGCTCAGGCGTTGCGTCAGCTTCATGCGTCACCCAGGGTGTAGCCGATGCCGTGCACGGTGCGGATAAACTCGCTGCCAAGCTTGCGGCGCAGATGATGAACGTGGACTTCTACCGCGTTGCTGGAGACGTCGTCGTCCCAGGTATACAGTTTTTCCTCAATCGTCTTGCGAGGGAGCACGCGGCCTGCATTGCGCATCAGCAGTTCCAGCAGCGCGAACTCTTTCGGCTTCAGCGTCAACGGTTCACCGTCCAGCGTGGCGACGAGACGGGTCGGATCGAGCGTGACCTTGCCGTGGCGTAGCTCGCTATGCGTCTGGCCGTGGCTGCGGCGAACCAGCGCCTCGAGGCGGGCACCCACTTCAATCAGCGCGAACGGCTTGCAGAGATAATCATCCGCGCCAAGACGCAGCCCTTCCACGCGCTGGTTAAGCGCATCCCGCGCGGTCAGGATCAATACCGGCTCGCTGCGCCCGCTTTCGCGCCACGCGCGCAGGATGTCCAGACCGTCGATTTCCGGCAGCGTCAGATCCAGCACCACGGCATCATAGGGCGCAGACGCGAGCGCGGTCTGACCGGTTTTACCGTCGGTAAACCAGTCCACGCTAAAGCCCATTTTGCTTAAACCCGCCCTGATACCGTCGCCGATTAACGTGTCGTCTTCTACCAGTAAAATGCGCATATTCCCTCCTTGATGCCGTCAGTAAACCCTCTGTAAGCGCCTGCTGTACAGCAATAATAAATAAATTTTTCCCTTAAGAAGTTGTTAAGGATTACCCTGTTTAATGGACTGCGAAACCAGATTAAAGGGAGAGTTAATATGAAAAAATTCGCTGCCATTGCCGCCATCATGATGATGTCCACTGCCCCCGTTTTTGCCGCGCAGGGCGGATTTAACGGCCCGTCCGCCACGCAAAGCCAGACCCAGACGCAGGCAGGCGGTTTTGTCGATAACGACGCCAACCTCACCACCGCGGTGAAGGTGAAAGAGATGAAGGACGACAGCTGGGTGAAGCTGCGCGGGAACATCACCCAGCGCCTGTCCGATGACCGCTACACCTTCCGCGATGAGACCGGCACGGTGAACGTGGAAATTGACCACAAGCGCTGGAACGGCGTGACCGTCACCCCGCAGGATAAAGTGGAAATCCAGGGCAAGGTCGATAAAGAGTGGAACGATTTTGAAATCGACGTGAAGCAGGTCATTAAGCTGAACAAATAACCCGAAAAGGGCCGCATAAGCGGCCCTTTTTCTTTGTGACTCAACTCGTCAGATAGGGTAGTATCTGCGGCAATATTGCCTGAAACCCTTCGGTTTCTGAGTTGAGGAATTACACGTAATGAGCGATATGGCAGAGCGCCTCGCGCTACATGAATTCACGGAAAACGCCTACCTGAACTACTCCATGTACGTCATCATGGACAGGGCGTTGCCGTTTATCGGGGATGGCCTGAAGCCCGTTCAGCGCCGCATCGTGTATGCGATGTCCGAACTGGGGCTGAATGCCACCGCCAAGTTCAAGAAATCCGCCCGTACCGTCGGTGACGTACTGGGTAAATACCATCCGCACGGCGACATCGCCTGTTATGAAGCAATGGTGCTGATGGCGCAGCCGTTCTCTTACCGCTACCCGCTGGTGGATGGTCAGGGGAACTGGGGGGCGCCGGACGATCCGAAATCCTTCGCGGCGATGCGTTATACCGAATCCCGCCTCTCTAAATATGCCGAAGTGCTGCTGGGCGAGCTGGGGCAGGGGACCGTTGACTGGGTACCGAACTTCGACGGCACGCTGCAGGAGCCGAAGATGCTGCCCGCGCGTCTGCCGAACATCCTGCTGAACGGCACCACCGGGATCGCGGTCGGTATGGCGACGGACATTCCGCCGCACAACCTGCGTGAAGTGGCGAAAGCCGCCATCACCCTGATTGAGCAGCCGAAAACCTCGCTCGACGATCTGCTGGATATCGTGCAGGGTCCGGATTTCCCGACCGAAGCCGAAATCATCACCTCGCGCGCGGAAATCCGCAAAATCTACCAGAACGGTCGCGGCTCCGTACGCATGCGTGCGGTGTGGAATAAAGAAGACGGCGCCGTGGTCATCACCGCGCTGCCGCATCAGGTTTCCGGTGCCAAAGTGCTGGAGCAGATCGCCTCCCAGATGCGCAATAAAAAGCTGCCGATGGTGGATGACCTGCGCGATGAATCGGACCACGAGAACCCGACCCGTCTGGTGATTGTGCCGCGCTCCAACCGCGTGGACATGGAGCAGGTGATGAACCACCTGTTTGCCACCACCGATCTGGAAAAAAGCTACCGCATCAACCTGAACATGATCGGCCTCGACGGACGCCCGGCGGTGAAAAACCTGCTGGAGATCCTCACCGAATGGCTGACGTTCCGCCGCGATACGGTACGCCGTCGTCTGAACCATCGTCTCGAGAAAGTGCTTAAGCGCCTGCATATCCTTGAAGGTTTGCTGGTGGCGTTCCTCAATATCGACGAGGTGATTGAGATCATCCGTACCGAGGACGAGCCGAAGCCCGCCCTGATGTCGCGCTTTGGCATCAGCGAAACCCAGGCCGAAGCGATCCTTGAGCTGAAGCTGCGCCATCTCGCCAAACTGGAAGAGATGAAGATCCGCGGCGAGCAGAACGAGCTGGAAAAAGAGCGCGATCAGCTGCAGGCGATCCTCGCGTCCGAACGCAAGATGAACACCCTGCTGAAGAAAGAGCTGCAGGCCGATGCCGACGCGTTTGGCGACGACCGTCGTTCTCAGCTGCACGAGCGCGAAGAAGCGAAGGCGATGAACGAGCACGACATGCAGCCGTCCGAGCCGGTGACCATTGTCCTGTCGCAGAGCGGCTGGGTGCGCAGCGCCAAAGGCCATGATATCGACGCGCCGGGGCTCAGCTACAAAGCGGGCGACAGCTTTAAAGCGGCGGTGAAAGGCAAGAGCAACCAGCCGGTGGCGTTTATCGACTCCACTGGGCGCAGCTACGCCATAGACCCGATCACGCTGCCTTCCGCGCGTGGGCAGGGCGAGCCGCTTACAGGTAAGCTGACGCTGCCGCCGGGCGCGACGGTTGACCATATGCTGATGGAAGCCGATGACCAGAAGCTGCTGCTGGCGTCTGATGCGGGCTACGGCTTTATCTGTACCTTCAACGATCTGGTTTCCCGCAACCGTGCCGGTAAGGCGCTGATTAGCCTGCCGGACAACGCTCACGTGATGGCACCGCTGGTGATTGAGAACGAAAGCGACATGCTGCTGGCGATCACCACCGCCGGACGCATGCTGATGTTCCCGGTCAGCGATCTGCCTGAGCTGTCAAAAGGCAAGGGCAACAAGATCATCAACATCCCGTCGGCGGAGGCCGCGAAAGGCGAAGATGGCCTGGCGCACCTCTTCCTGCTGCCGCCGCAGAGCACCCTGACCATTCACGTCGGCAAGCGCAAAATCAAGCTTCGTCCGGAAGAGCTGCAGAAGGTGGTGGGTGAGCGCGGTCGCCGCGGCTCGCTGATGCGCGGTCTGCAGCGTATCGATCGCGTGGAGATTGACTCTCCTGCACGCAGCGCTGCGGGTGACAGCGAAGAGTAATGTCGTGATATCCCCCTCTGTCCGGAGGGGGAATTTCAATAAAATTTCCCGTAAAATCGTTGTTAATTCGTGCGTTGCGATTAACAATACGCGCTCGTAATAAAGTCCTTACCTGGCCACAGGTGAAGTATAATTGTCAGCTGTTGGGGCTTCAGAGGTCGCTATGCTATATATTGTTCGTCTTATTCTTACCGTTATCTACTGCATTCTGGTCTGTATTTTCGGCTCTATTTATTGCCTGTTCAGCCCGCGTAATCCGAAGCATGTCGCCACCTTTGGCCATATGTTCGGGCGCCTTGCGCCGCTGTTTGGTCTGAAAGTTGAAAAACGTCTGCCGGAAGGGGCGGAGAATTTCGGTAACGCCATCTATATCGCCAACCATCAGAACAACTACGATATGGTGACGGCCTCTAATATCGTGCTTCCACCGACCGTGACGGTGGGCAAAAAAAGCCTGCTGTGGATCCCGTTTTTTGGTCAGCTGTACTGGCTTACCGGTAACCTGCTGATCGACCGTAATAACCGTGCAAAAGCGCACAGCACTATTGCGGAAGTGGTGAATCATTTTAAAAAGCGCAAAATTTCAATCTGGATGTTCCCGGAAGGGACGCGTAGCCGCGGCCGCGGCCTGCTGCCGTTTAAAACCGGTGCGTTTCATGCCGCAATTGCGGCAGGTGTTCCAATTATTCCTGTGTGCGTTTCCAATACTTCGAATAAGATTAATCTTAACCGCCTGAATAACGGGCTGGTGATTGTCGAAATGCTGCCACCCGTCGATACCAGCAAATACGGTAAAGATCAGGTGCGCGAGCTGGCCGCGCACTGCCGTGATCTGATGGCTGAGCATATTGCGCTGCTCGACAAAGAAGTCGCAGAGAGAGAAGCCGCCGGTAAGATTTAATCCGGCGTTGAAGGGAAAACGAATTCCCGCGTTGTTAGTCGTTTCAGATGGAGCTTATATGTCACTCAGTCGGCGTCAGTTTATTCAGGCTTCGGGGATCGCCCTTTGTGCGGGTGCGATGCCGCTGACAGCCAGCGCCGCCGGGCAGCAACAGCCGCTGCCTATTCCGCCACTCATTGAATCCCGTCGCGGTCAGCCGCTTTTCCTGACGCTGCAGCGCAGCCACTGGTCCTTTACCCAGGGGACGCGTGCGCCGGTCTGGGGCATTAACGGACGTTACCTTGGGCCGACCATACGCGTGTGGAATGGCGATGACGTTAAGCTCATCTACAGTAACCGTACCCCTGAAAATATCGCCATGACCATCAGCGGCCTGCAGGTGCCTGGCCCGCTGATTGGCGGCGCGGCGCGCATGATGTCACCCAGTGCCGACTGGGCGCCCGTTCTGCCGATTCGCCAGAGTGCGGCAACCCTGTGGTATCACGCCAACACGCCTAACCGCACGGCGCAGCAGGTCTATAACGGCCTGGCCGGCATGTGGCTGGTGGAAGATGAAGTCAGCAAATCCCTGCCGATCCCGAACCACTACGGCGTGGATGACTTCCCGATTATCATCCAGGACAAACGTCTGGATAATTTCGGCACGCCGGAATACAGCGAGCCGGGCAGCGGTGGCTTCGTCGGCGATACGCTGCTGGTTAACGGCGCGCAGAGCCCGTATGTCGAAGTGTCCCGTGGCTGGGTGCGCCTGCGCCTGCTCAACGCGTCTAACTCGCGCCGCTATCAGCTGCAGATGAGCGATGGCCGTCCGCTGCACGTGATCTCCGGCGATCAGGGCTTTTTACCGGCGCCGGTGTCCGTCAAACAGCTGGCGCTCGCGCCGGGTGAGCGTCGCGAAATTCTCATTGATATGACCAACGGGGATGAAGTCTCTGTCACCTGCGGTGAAGCGGCCAGCATTGTCGACCGCATTCGCGGGTTCTTTGAACCGTCGAGTATACTTGTCTCGACCCTGGTGCTGACCCTGCGTCCAACCGGTCTGCTGCCGCTGGTGACCGATAGCCTGCCCATGCGTCTGCTGCCGCAGGAGATCATGAGCGGCTCGCCGGTGCGCAGCCGTGATATCAGCCTGGGCGATGATCCGGGCATCAACGGCGCGCTGTGGGACGTCAACCGCATTGATATCACCGCGCAGCAGGGCACCTGGGAGCGCTGGACGGTGCGTTCAGATATGCCGCAGTCGTTCCATATTGAAGGGGTGTCGTTCCTGATCCGCAACGTCAACGGCGCGATGCCGTTCCCGGAAGATCGCGGCTGGAAAGATACCGTCTGGGTGGACGGCCAGGTTGAGCTGCTCGTCTACTACGGCCAGCCTTCGTGGCCGCACTTCCCGTTCCTGTTCCACAGCCAGACGCTGGAGATGATGGACAGGGGTTCGGTGGGACAAATGCTGGTCAACCCGGCGCCGTAAAACGAGTCGGGTGGCGGCTTCGCCTTACCCGACCTACAGCCCCTCAGGCCCGGTAAGCGTAGCGCCACCGGGCAATAAATACCCCTTCATTTCCCACAATGATCCAGCGTATAATCCCCGCCCTTTTGTCTATTTTTTCTTCGGAAGCATTATGAGCGCAATTTCCCTGATCCAGCCGGATCGTGACCTCTTCTCCTGGCCCCAGTACTGGGCGGCCTGCTTTGGACCGGCGCCGTTCCTGCCGATGTCCCGGGAAGAGATGGACCAACTGGGCTGGGACAGCTGCGACATCATTCTGGTCACGGGCGATGCCTACGTTGACCACCCGAGCTTCGGCATGGCCATCTGTGGCCGCATGCTTGAGGCGCAGGGCTTCCGCGTGGGGATCATCTCCCAGCCTGACTGGAACAGCAAAGACGACTTTATGCGTCTGGGTAAACCGAACCTGTTCTTCGGCGTGACCGCGGGCAACATGGACTCGATGATCAACCGCTATACCGCCGACCGTAAGCTGCGCCATGACGACGCCTACACGCCGGATAACGTGGCGGGCAAACGTCCGGACCGCGCAACCCTCGTCTACACCCAGCGCTGCAAAGAAGCCTGGAAAGACGTGCCGGTGATCCTGGGCGGCATCGAGGCGAGCCTGCGCCGTACCGCACACTACGACTACTGGTCAGATACCGTGCGCCGCTCGGTGCTGGTGGATTCCAAGGCCGACATGCTGATTTACGGAAACGGCGAGCGTCCGCTGGTGGAAGTGGCGCACCGCCTGTCGCAGGGCGAGCCGGTGAGCAGCATCCGCGACGTGCGCAATACTGCGATCATGGTGAAAGAGGCGCTGCCGGGCTGGCGCGGGGTAGATTCCCGCATCATCGATATGCCGGGCAAAATCGACCCGATCCCACATCCGTACGGCGACGATCTGCCGTGTGCCGATAACAAACCGGTAGAGCCAAAGAAGGCGGAAGCGAAGGCGATCGTCGTGCAGCCGCCGCGCCCGAAGCCGTGGGAAAAGACCTACGTACTGCTGCCCTCCTACGAGAAGGTGAAAGCCGACAAGGTGCTCTACGCGCACGCGTCCCGTATTCTGCACCATGAAACCAACCCGGGCTGCGCCCGCGCGCTGATGCAGAAGCACGGCGAGCGCTTTATCTGGATCAACCCGCCGGCGATCCCGCTCTCCACCGAAGAGATGGACAGCGTCTTTGCGCTGCCGTACAAGCGCGTGCCGCACCCGGCGTACGGCAACGCCCGCATCCCGGCGTATGAGATGATCCGCTTCTCGATCAACATCATGCGCGGCTGCTTCGGTGGCTGTTCCTTCTGCTCCATTACCGAGCACGAAGGGCGCATTATTCAGAGCCGCTCTGAAGATTCGATCATCAATGAGATCGAAGCCATCCGCGACTCCGTGCCGGGCTTTACCGGCGTGATTTCCGATCTTGGCGGCCCAACCGCCAACATGTATATGCTGCGCTGCAAATCACCGCGCGCGGAACAGACCTGTCGTCGCCTCTCCTGCGTCTATCCGAGCATTTGTGAGCACATGGACACCAACCACGAGCCGACGATCAACCTCTACCGCCGCGCGCGCGATCTGAAAGGCATCAAGAAGATCCTCATCGCGTCCGGGGTGCGTTATGACATCGCCGTGGAAGATCCGCGCTACATCAAAGAGCTGGCGACGCACCACGTGGGTGGCTATCTCAAGATTGCGCCGGAGCACACCGAAGAAGGCCCGCTGTCGAAGATGATGAAGCCGGGCATGGGCAGCTACGATCGTTTTAAACAGCTGTTCGACACCTACTCGAAGCAGGCGGGCAAAGAGCAGTATCTGATCCCGTACTTCATCTCCGCCCACCCGGGCACGCGTGATGAAGACATGGTGAACCTGGCGCTGTGGCTGAAGCAGCGCCGCTTCCGTCTGGATCAGGTGCAGAACTTCTATCCGTCACCGCTCGCCAACTCGACGACCATGTACTACACCGGCAAGAACCCGCTGAGTAAGATTGGCTATAAGAGTGAAGACGTGGTGGTGCCGAAAGGGGATAAACAGCGTCGTCTGCACAAAGCGCTGCTGCGCTACCACGATCCGGCCAACTGGCCGCTGATCCGCCAGGCGCTGGAAGAGATGGGCAAAAAGCACCTGATCGGCTCGCGCCGCGACTGTCTGGTACCGGCCCCGACGCTGGAGGAGATGCGCGAAGCGCGTCGCCAGAACCGCAATACGCGCCCGGCGCTGACCAAGCACACGCCGATTGTGCATCAGCGTTCGAACGGTGGAGCGGGAACGAAGAAGACCGTAAAACGTAAGATCGGTTAAACCTGTAACAAAGCCCGGTGGCGCTAGCGCTTACCGGGCCTACTGGTCAGCGCGTAGGCCGGGTAAGGCGCAGCCGCCACCCGGCTTTTTTACGCGACTATCCGCCAAACTGATCCGGGTCTGGCCCAAGCCGCTTGCCCTTATCCAGCTTCGCAATTTCCCCCAGCTCATCTTTGTCCAGACGGAAATCCCAGACGTCGAAATTCTCGGCGATGCGCGATGGCGTGACCGATTTCGGGATCACCACCAGGCCGTTGTCCAGATGCCAGCGAATGACGATCTGCGCCGGGGTTTTGCCGTATTTATCCGCCAGGTCGCGGATAATTTTCTGATCGAATACCCCTTCACCGCCCTGAGCCAGCGGGCTCCAGGATTCGGTCTGAATCTTATGCGTGGCGTTCCAGGCGTGAAGCTGGCGCTGCTGCAACAGCGGGTGCAGCTCGATCTGGTTAATCACAGGCGCGACGCCCGTCTCGTCAATCAGCCGCTGCAGGTGATGAACCTGGAAGTTACAGACGCCGATACTTTTCACCAGCCCCGCTTTTTGCAGTTCAATCATCCCTTTCCAGGCATCAACGTAATGGTCGATGGCCGGAACCGGCCAGTGCATGAGATAAAGGTCGACGAAATCGAGCTGGAGCTTCTCCAGACTCTCCTGCAGGGCTTCGCGGGGACGCTTTTGATCGTCATTCCACAGTTTCGTGGTGATGAATAACTCATCGCGGGGGACACCGGCGCTGGCCAGTGCGGTCCCCACGCCGTCCTCGTTTTTGTACGCGGCGGCGGTGTCAATCGACCGGTAGCCGACTTCCAGGGCTTTATGAATGGCGGAGACGACCTCGTCGTTACCGGCTTTCCATACACCTAGCCCCAGCTGGGGCATCACGTTGCCGTCCTGCAGCTTGATTACGGTTTGGTTTGCCATTTTTCCTCCTTCAGGTGCGCATCGCCGGAGGGAGACTCCGGCGATGGGGTGTGCATTAAGTCTGGACGAAATGTCAAAAAACGAAAGTCGGGGGGACAAAAACGCTTAGCGTGCCGCCTCGTAAATACGGCGGCTGACGTCCAGGGTAATGTCGCCGTGCTCGCCCAGATGGGTCATGCCATGCTCTTCGAGTTTCGCCAGCAGGGCAGGGATAGAGCTGCCGTCCAGACCGTAGCCAGACAGACGCGTTGGCACGCCCAGACCTTCAAAGAAGCTGCGGGTCGCTTCGATGGCGGCATCAATACGCGCATCGTCAGAACCCTCGGTGATGTTCCACACGCGCTCAGCGTACTGCAGCAGTTTGGCGCGTTTGGTATCACGTTTTTCATTCCACAGCGCAGGCAGCACAACGGCCAGCGTCTGCGCATGATCCAGACCGTGCATCGCCGTCAGCTCGTGGCCCAGCATGTGGGTCGCCCAGTCCTGCGGCACGCCAGCACCGATCAGGCCATTCAGCGCCTGGGTGGCGGCCCACATCACGTTGGCGCGAACGTCATAGTTTTCCGGCTCTTTCAGCGCTTTCGGACCTTCTTCAATCAGCGTCAGCAAAATGCCTTCCGCAAAACGATCCTGAATTTTGGCATTCACCGGATACGTGACGTACTGCTCGACGGTATGAACAAAGGCATCGACCACGCCGTTCGCGACCTGACGCGCAGGCAGGGTGTAGGTGTAAACCGGGTCCAGGATGGCGAACACGGGCTGAACGTGTTCGTTCATGAAGGCCTGCTTGTCGCCGGTGGTTTTACGGGAGATCACCGCGCCCTTGTTGGATTCAGAACCGGTGGCCGGGAGGGTCAGCACGGAGCCCATCGGGATGGCGCTTTTGATGTCGCTCCCGCGGGTTTCCAGAATGTGCCACGGATCGATGCCGTCAGCATAGTGCGCTGCCGCCGCGATGAATTTGGTGCCGTCCAGCACGGAGCCGCCGCCGACCGCCAGCAGGAAGGTGATGTTTTCTTCGCGGGCGATTTTCACCGCGTTCATCAGCGTTTCGTAGGACGGGTTTGGCTCTATGCCGCCAAACTCACGCACGTCCAGACCGTCCAGCGCGCTGTAAACCTGATCCAGCACGCCGGTTTTTTTCACGCTGCCGCCACCGTAGGTGATCAGCACGCGGGCGTCAGCAGGGATCTGTGCGCGCAGGTCAGCGATAGCGTCTTTACCAAACAGAATGCGGGTTGGGGTGTGAAGATTAAAGTTGTTCATTGCTCGTTCCCTTTAGTGGGTGAAAAACCGTGGTGCGCAGAGGGCGACCTGATGCTGCTCATTGTGGCCGTCCGGGGCTACGCCCTCAATGCACATTCCTGCCGATGTCTTGCCCATTTCTACAGAGCGCTAGAGAAAGCGCGGAAAACAACGCACACTGTCAACGTCGAAAACCGCACCCGGAGTAACGCAAGATGAACCGTGAGGCTATCTGCCAGCAGCTCACTGCGCAGATTAAGAGATTGATAGATAATGAAAATCGTGCCAGCGATCTGCTGCCGGACATTCGCCTGCTCTACGGCACGCAGCCCGGAACGCGCACGCCGGTCATGTACCAGCCGGGCATCGTTTTTCTCTTTTCAGGCCATAAAATTGGCTATATCAACGAGCGCGTGTTCCGCTACGACACCAATGAATATCTGCTGCTGACAGTACCTTTACCCTTCGAATGTGAAACCTTCGCGACAGAGGCGGTTCCGCTGGCGGGGATCCGCGTCAATGTCGACATCCTCCAGCTGCAGGAGCTGCTGATGGAGATTGGCGAAGACGAACTCTTCCAGCCTTCGATGGCCTCAAGCGGGATCAATTCGGCGACGCTGTCGGGAGAGATCCTTTGCGCCATTGAGCGTCTGCTGGACGTCATGGAGAGGCCGCTGGACGCGCGCATACTGGGCAAGCAGATTATCCGAGAAATTCTGTACCACGTGCTGCTGGGCCCGGGCGGCGGCGCGTTACTTGCCCTGGTGAGCCGACAGACCCACTTCAGCCTGATAAGCCGCGTGCTCAAGCGTATCGAAAGCCAGTACACCGAAAACCTCAGCGTCGACCAGCTGGCGGCGGAAGCCAATATGAGCGTCTCGGCGTTTCACCATAACTTTAAATCGGTGACCAGCACTTCGCCGCTGCAGTACCTCAAAACCTACCGGCTGCATAAGGCGCGGATGCTGATGATCCACGACGGCATGAAGGCCAGCGCGGCGGCGATGCGGGTGGGCTATGAAAGTGCGTCGCAGTTCAGTCGGGAGTTTAAGCGCTATTTCGGCGTCACGCCGGGAGAGGATGCGTCACGTATAAGAACGATGCAGGGAGCCTGACGAAAAACGTAGGCCGGGTAAGCGATAGCGCCACCCGGCTTTGTTGAATTATGCGCTGCAGTACTTCTTCTTAATCACTACCGCGATGGTTCCCACCAGACCCGCCACCAGCAGGAACATCGGCAGCACCATCAGGAAGGTCATCACCTGATCTTCGTGGTGTTTCACGAAGGGGATCATATTCAGCGCGTAGCCGAATGTCGTCACCACGCCAACCCAAAGCAGGGCGCTCAGCCAGTTGAAGAACTGGAATCGGCGGTTCGACAAACCGGAAATGCCCGCCATCGTCGGCAGAAGGGTGCGAACGAACGCCAGAAAACGTCCGGCCAGCAGCGCAAGCAGGCCGTGCCGGTCAAACATGCAGGTTGCACGCTGATGGTATTTATGGGGTAACTGCGCCAGCCAGCTTTTGACCACGCGCGTGTTGCCGAGCCAGCGGCCCTGCAGATAGCTCAGCCAGCAGCCCAGGCTGGCTGCGGAAGTGAGGATAACCATCGTGGGCGTAAAGTCCATGACGCCTTTGCCGATCAACGCCCCGGCAAGCAAAAGCAGACTGTCACCGGGTAAAAACGAGGCTGGCAGTAATCCATTTTCCAGAAACAGCGTTGCGAACATCACGAAATAGACGACGCCTATGACGTGAGGATCCGCCAGGGCGGCAAAATCATGTTGCCAGAGCGCCGCGATAATATCTTGAATAACAGCCATGGACTTTCCTGTGGAACAGCAGATATAGCGCTATTGTACTCCCTAATTCGCCCGTCGGGTTTGATCCCGGGCGCAACTCATGCAGACTTTTCTGCTTGCGGTGTCCACAAAAGCGTCCAGAGAGTACATTTTCAGCCAGCACTCTACACGATACGCTCGAACCCTGCTGCTAAATCCGCAATCAGATCGTCAACATTTTCTAAACCGATATGCAGTCGTATTAGGGTACCGCTGAAGTCCACTTCACCACCGGGGCGCAGGGCCGCGATCTGCTCCGGCTGGTTAGCCAGGATCAGGGATTCAAAACCGCCCCAGGAGTAGGCCATGCTGAAGAGGCTAAAATTATCCAGATAGCTTGCCAGCTCGTCATTATTCAGCCGTTTTTTCAGCACAAACGAGAACAAACCGCTGCTGCCCGTAAAGTCACGTTGCCAGAATTCATGCCCCTTACTGTCCGGCAGCGCCGGATGGTTTACGCGCTCAACCTGCGGATGCTGCGCCAGCCATTCGGCCACCTTCAGGCTGCTTTCGTGGTGCTGACGCAGGCGAACGCCCAGCGTGCGAATTCCGCGGCTGGTCATGTAAGCCGTGTCGGCATCCACCATCTGGCCCATCAGATAGGCGTTTTCACGCAGTTGATCCCAGCAGCGCGCGTTGGAAACCGCAGTACCAATCATGCCGTCAGAGTGGCCAATCAGGTATTTCGTCGCCGCCTGGATGGAAATATCAATGTCGAATTCCAGCGCTTTAAACAGCACGCCTGCCGCCCAGGTGTTGTCGATCATAATGATCGCCTCTGGCGCTTTGCTGCGCACGGCCTTGACGATAGCCGGCACGTCGTGAACTTCCATGGTGAGTGACCCCGGCGATTCCAGGAACACAATGCGCGTGTTTGGCTGAATAAGTTCGGCAATACCTTCACCAATCAGCGGGTCGAACCAGCCGGTCGTCACGCCGAGCTTGCTGAGGATTTTGGTACAGAAGTCCTGGCTGGGTTCATAGGCGGTGTTGGTCATCAGGATATGGTCGCCCTGTTCCACAAACGCCAGAATGGTGTTGGCGACCGCCGCCGCGCCGCACGGGAACAGCGCGCAGCCTGCGCCGCCTTCCAGCTCGCACATCGCTTCCTGCAGAGAAAAGTGGGTTAGCGTGCCGCGACGGCCATAAAACAGCCCGCCTTTTGCGCGGTTGCGCGTGGCGTTTTTTTTCTCCTCAACGGTGTCAAACACCAGCGATGAGGCGCGTTGAATCACGCTGTTGACCGATCCCTGAGTATATTTTTTGCTGCGTCCTGCCTGTACCAGCGTGGTATCAAGATGCTTCGTTGTCATGTTCGCTAACCCTGTTTTTATACGTCTGGACGTCCAGACTACCACGATTGGAAAAAACTGCACCCGCAGGCTTATCGAATAAGCAGAAAATATTAGCAAAAAAGCGCATAAGAAATTTTTACTGCGTAAGCGCAAGGAAAGTGAACGAAAATTGCGTCACTATGCAAATACTAATGAGAACTACTATCAATTCGACGATGTTTTGATATTATTACGTTCAGATTTTGTGATTTGCGTCCTGGAGATACAGAGTGGGTAATAATTTGATGCAGGCGGATCTCTCCGTTTGGGGCATGTATCAGCATGCTGACATCGTGGTTAAGATTGTGATGATCGGCCTGATTCTGGCGTCCGTTGTCACCTGGGCTATCTTCTTCAGCAAGAGCGCCGAGCTGCTTTCGCAGAAGCGTCGCCTCAAGCGGGAACAGCAACAGCTGGCAGAAGCCCGCTCTCTGGATCAGGCCTCAGATATGACCTCATCCTTCCACGCGAAAAGCCTGACCACCCTGCTCGTGAATGAAGCACAGAACGAGCTGGAACTCTCCGCGGGCAGTGAAGATAACGAAGGCATCAAGGAGCGTACCGGTTTCCGTCTGGAGCGTCGCGTGGCGGCGGTTGGCCGACACATGGGGCGCGGCAATGGTTATCTGGCCACCATCGGCGCGATTTCGCCGTTCATCGGTCTTTTCGGTACGGTATGGGGCATCATGAACAGCTTTATCGGTATCGCGCAGACCCAAACCACCAACCTGGCGGTCGTTGCGCCGGGTATCGCAGAAGCGCTGCTGGCGACGGCGATTGGTCTGGTCGCGGCGATTCCGGCGGTGGTTATCTACAACATCTTCGCGCGCATGATTGGCAGCTACAAAGCCACCCTCGGTGACGTTGCCGCGCAGGTTCTGCTGCTGCAGAGCCGCGATCTCGACCTGAATGCCAGCGCCGTTAAGCCGGTGCACGCGGCGTCCAAACTGCGCGTGGGTTGATATTATGGCGATGCGTCTAAACGAAAATCTGGACGATAACGGCGAAATGCATGAGATCAACGTGACGCCGTTTATCGACGTCATGCTGGTTCTGCTGATCATCTTCATGGTGGCCGCGCCGCTGGCGACGGTGGACGTGAAGGTGAATCTGCCAGCCTCGTCCAGCCAGCCGCAGCCGCGCCCGGAAAAGCCTGTCTATCTGTCCGTGAAGGCCGATAAATCGATGTTCCTCGGTAACGACCCGGTAACGGCCGACTCTGTTATCCCGGCGCTGGATCAGCTTACCGGCGGTAAAAAAGACACCACGGTCTTCTTCCGTGCGGATAAAACCGTGGATTATGAAACCATGATGAAGGTAATGGACACGCTGCATCAGGCGGGTTATCTGAAGATTGGGCTGGTCGGCGAAGAGAAAGCGGCCGCGAAGTGATAAAGAAGCTGGCGAAAGCCGGCTTTTTTTATGCCTGTTGGGTTTATGCGTTCTTATTTTCCGTCGGTGCGGTAGAGGGGGTTGCCAGCGCGTCCTCATCAAGCGCAACGCAGGTGACGTTTGAGGTACGGTACTCGCCGTCTGACAGTTTGCGCGTCAGACGCAGGGTGGCGATCTCTCTGGCAAGCAGATACTGGTAGTTGGCCTCAAGGCGTCCCAGAAGCTTCTCTTTTAGCTCTGGCCGCTGTTCCATGATGGCGTTCATCACGGCACCGTAAATTTCTTCTTTGACCTGCAGCGGATAAATCTCACGGCGATTCTGCCATTTCAGCCGGACCAGCGTCGCCGGGATCGATACCAGGTCTTGTGTAATGCGCGTCATCTCGTCATTTTTTGTGTTTCGCAGCGCGTCGAGATTTTGCTTTAAGATAAATTCATCACTTTTTTTATCATCCAAAGTCAAATAAACGTCGTTATTTTTAACTTCCTTCACGTTAATCCTCCCCCAGGCTATAAAAAATTGGGTTGTTTTTTTCGCGCGTAATTAAGTTAAGCCAAATTTCATTGCCCGCTTCGTTAATTTCTTTGGTTTTTTCGGCCAATATTTGACTTAGTTTCTGGGCATCTATTTCACCTTCGGCCTGCAGATCATTCAACAGGTGGACAAAGGCTTCAATTTTTATGGCGCGAAATAAGCGGTCTTTTATATGACGATCGTGCTCTTCCAGCAACATATTACGGGATTTGCCGGTACGGGAAACACCAATTAATATATCAGGCTCGAAATCAGAGAGCTTTCTTTTCCCCTGAGTGAAACTGACCTCTTTTTCTGCTTCCGTCGGTTGCTGTTCCACAGGCGTAATGTGGTACTTAGCCGGGACGAGATAGTCGGGCAGCATTTTTAATTTCCTTTAATTTCAACAGGGTGGGGTTGGTAAAGGCGTGAGATTCGTTGACAATATCATGAGGCAAATTTAAAATCAAAAAAAATGGAGCCTACCCATGAACAGCATCTTTTTTACGGTCATCACATTACTATTACTGACCGCTGGTGTGCTTTTATTGATGCAGGAGTTCAATAAAACGAAAGTGTCGAAAGACACCAGTGAACCGCCGCAACCGGAACTCATGACAAAAGAGGAAGGGGAAGACCATTTCTCTGTATTGATGAACTCCGTTACGCCTGTCTGGTACTGGCGGGTGAACCATGAATATATCGACTTTTTACACGCGACAATTAAACGCATGAAAATGTCGGAAATTAATGACACCCCCGGACTGTTTGAAGCACAGCGTCGCTGTAGCGATCTCAATTCAGCCGTGTATAAATATTATGACAATATCAAAAAACGCTGCCTTAACGGCGAGAAGGTCTCTTATTCCGATCTGGACGTATTAAATTTGCGTCAGTGTTTTCGTGAGTTCAGTCTGGAAGCCTACCCGGAGCTGGTGGTGCTGGTCTGGCCGGAATACGCCCGTCCCGAGGTTAACCCGGACAACGTCTGAGTGACCATACTGGTGAGCTATTGCAAACAGTCAGCGCCATTGGGATATACTGGGCGCTGGTTTCTTTTGCAAACAGGACTTTATGGAACGCTTTTTTGAAAATGCCATGTACGCCTCTCGCTGGATACTGGCCCCCGTCTATTTTGGCCTTTCGCTGGCGCTTATCGCGCTGACGATTAAGTTCTTTCAGGAAATCCTGCACGTTCTGCCGAATATCTTTTCCATTGCCGAGGCGGATTTGATTCTGGTTCTGCTGTCGCTGGTGGATATGACCCTGGTGGGCGGGCTGCTGGTAATGGTGATGTTCTCCGGCTACGAGAATTTCGTCTCTCAGCTGGATATCGACGAGCGCAAAGAGAAGCTCAGCTGGTTGGGCAAAATGGATGCCTCGTCGCTGAAGAATAAAGTGGCCGCGTCGATTGTGGCGATCTCTTCTATCCACCTGCTACGCGTGTTTATGGACGCGAAGAACGTGCCGGATAACAAACTGATGTGGTACGTCATTATCCATCTGACGTTTGTGCTGTCTGCGTTTGTGATGGGGTATCTGGATAAGATCAGTAAGAAGTAAAGTACGCCTTACCCCTCACCCTAACCCTCTCCCCAAAGGGGAGAGGGGACTGCTCGGTGCGGCCTTACTTATCAGACGACGCCTGCCACAGGTTCAACTCCCCATCCGCAACATGCTGGTCAATCCCCTTGAGTTCGTCCTCACTGAAGTACACGTTATCCAGCGCCCGAACGTTCTCCTCAATCTGTTCCGGGCGGCTTGCGCCAATCAGCACTGACGTCACGCGCGCGTCTTTCAGCAGCCAGCTCAACGCCATCTGCGCCATAGTCTGACCCCGCGCCTGCGCCATTTCACTCAGCAAACGCAGGCTGTTCAGGTTGGCTTCGGTCAGCATTTTTTCGTTCAGACCGCGGACTTTCTTGCCTTCACGCTGCATGCGTGAATCTTCAGGAATACCGTTCAGGTATTTTCCGGTCAGCAGCCCCTGCGCCAGCGGGGTAAAGGCGATGCACCCGGTACCGTTGGCCGCCAGCGCATCCAGCAAACCGGTCTTATCGACCCAGCGGTTGAGCAGGTTATAGGACGGCTGGTGGATCAGCAGGGGGATCTTCCACTCGCGCAGCAGCTCGGCCATTTTTTGCGTGCGCTCGGTTGAATAGGAGGAAATGCCTACATACAGCGCTTTGCCGCTCTGCACGGCGTGGGCAAGCGCAGAGGCCGTCTCTTCCATCGGCGTGGTTTCATCCACGCGGTGGGAATAGAAAATATCCACGTAGTCGACGCCCAGGCGTTTCAGGCTCTGATCGAGGCTGGCGAGCAGATATTTGCGCGATCCGCCTGAGCCGTATGGCCCGGCCCACATGTCGTAACCCGCCTTGGTGGAGATAACCAGCTCGTCGCGATACGCGGCAAAGTCCTCCCGCAGCAGACGGCCAAAATTCTCTTCCGCGCTGCCTGCTGGCGGGCCGTAGTTGTTGGCAAGGTCGAAATGGGTAATGCCGAGGTCGAAGGCTTTACGGAGCAGCGCCCGCTGGGCATCAAGAGGCTGAATATGGCCGAAGCTATGCCACAGGCCAAGCGACAGCGCGGGCAGGCGAAGGCCGCTTTTGCCACAGTGGCGGTACTGCATGTTCTCGTAGCGGTCAGGGGCAGGGTACCAGGACATGATGTCTCCTTTTCTTATCGATGAATTTTTGAAACGGCGTTTTCATTCTGTCCTTATCAAAACACAAATCCCGGGTAGAAGCGATGGCAGAACTCCCTGCCAGCAATTTTCCCCGGGATGCGTCAGACGTTGAGTCCCGCACTGCCCGGTACACGCAGGTCACCGGGCAATCAGACGACAATCAGAAGCTATAGCTCATCCCCGCCTGTACGCTGGCATCGTTATCCACATCGCCAGTACCGACATAGACGCCGGTAGTCAGGGTGAAGTTATGGGCGATGGTGGCGTTGATACCTGCCCCAAAGATGCCCATGGTGTTGTTGTGACCGGAGGTATTGTGATAATCCGCCGCCTGAATGTCGGTGTCATCGCTGAACTCTTTCTGGAAGCGCGCGTCGATCCACGGCATCACCTTCACGTTCTTGTTCAAATCGCGAAGGGTGGTGGTGAGCCTCACGCCCGCGCCGCCATTCCAGGAAGAGACCTGGCTGTCGGCAAAGGTGACTTCGCTGTCAGAGAAGCCGTTCGCTTTGGTCTGATCCCAGCCAAGAGTGGCGTAGGGTTGCAGCAGCGTTTCGCCTGGCAGCAACACGTTCACCCCGGTGCGGGCCTGCGCCAGATACAGACTGCCATCGGTGGAGCCGTGCAGCGCTTCCGTCATGCCGCTGGTATCGCCCGTCACGTTGTTGGCAGACAGCGAGTAACGCATATCGCCGTAGCTGAAGCTGCCGTCAGCAAACAGACCCCAGGTTCGGCCGTTCAGCGCCTGCTGCCAGCCGCCATACAGGCTGTAGTAGTTACCGTAAACGCTGTCTTTGAAGCTATCCGCGCCGTCGCTGGTGTCCTGCACGCGGCTGCGCGTCCACGCCAGCGCGATACCGCCGGTGACGCTGTCGCCGTTGTCCAGATGCGCCGTCCAGTCTACGCCGCCCTGCGCACCCTGAGTGATGCTTTTATAGTCGACGTCGTTGCTGAAATTACCGTTCTGATAAAGGAAATCGCCCCAGACCTGCGCACCGTCCTGCTGTTCTCCCAGCAGGTTTGCCAGATGCACCTGGTTCATGTGGTTGCTGATGTCATCCGCTACCTGATGCCCGGCCTGTTCCGCTGCATCCAGGCCGGCTACCAGCCCCTGAATGTCGCTCGCAAGGTTGCCCTTCTGGCTGTTAAATTCAATATTCCAGCTCTGGCTATTATCTGCAGTCAGCTGAGCCTGAGGCGCGCTGTCGGCCGCAACAATATTCAGACTGTTGTTGTAGTTATACGCGCCGCTACGATTCTCCACGGTCTGGTCGCCGTTGGTAAACGTGGCTGCTGCATAATTCTGCGGCGCACTGCTGCCCGACGTGGTGAAGGTCCCCAGGACTATTCCCTGCTGATTTTGCGCTGACGGCGTAATGCTGTTCACCACCACGGCGTTATTGGCGCCGGTAATATTACCGAAATTCACGTAGCTGTCGGTGCTCATGGTAACCAGCGCATTGCTGCCGGTGGTGTTGGCAATCAGGGTTGAACCGTTTTGCAAACTCCAGCTGGTTGCATCGTTAATTTTATCAATGGCAATGCTGTTATCACTGGTGGTATTTACCGTTTCAAACTGGCTTATTTGTCCGGATATAGAACTGCCCGCATCCATTGACAGGGTATCGCTGCCGTCACCACCGTTAACATTGCCATTGACATGTGAATCATTGGTCAGCACGACCGTATCATCACCTGCACCCGTTGTAATATCACCGTTGACGGTCGCGTTGTTCTGCAGCGTAATTGTGCTATTGCCCGTACTCTGGCTGGTATTTATCTCGCCATTCACGGTGCTGTTATCCACCAGAACGGAATTTGCGGCGTTACCATCGACGGTCACATTGCCATTTACCACGCTGTTATTGGTCAATGAAATCAGCGTGGTGCCGTTTTCGTTAAAGGCCCCAATGTCGCCGGTGACCGTACTGTTATCCAGCGCCAGCGAATCAGCCTTCGTTCCGTACATCGCGATGGCGACATCGCCAAAGGCATCCAGGTTGATGTCGCTGAAGGGCTTGTATCCGCTCAGTTTTACCGCCAGCGTGTCGATGTTCTGCGCGATTTCGCTCTGCGAGGCATCCACGGAAGCGTTAGTCAGCGTAATATTGGTATCAGATTTATCGCTACCCGCGTAAATACCGCCTTTATCCATCGTGCTGTTGCTGATGGCAATATTTTGTGCACCGGCTCCCGCACTGAGAATACTGCCGTGCAGCATGCTGCCGTCCTCAACGTTGACGGTGTGGTAACCTTTATCCATGGGGTCGAGATAAATGGCGGAACCCATCATATAGGCTTTCTTGCCCTCGTAGCTTCCGGCGTCATTTTCGCCATTCAGCGTGGCGTCATCGATGGTCACCGTCGTATTGGTGGTTGCACCGGTATTGCCCACTTCGATCATATCGACGGTGGCGCCGTTATTCACCGTAATATTAGCCGTCCCCCCGTTGCTGCCCTGAATATAATGGCCGGACATGTCGGTACCAGAAACGGTTAATGACTGGGTATCCCCTGATTCACGGCTTCCATCCATAAAGATATTATTTGCGGTGGTGTCGGCCATAATGGCATTAGTCACGCCGGGATCTTCATAGAAACTATTATCTACATATTTCGTTAAGCCGCAGGTCTGCGATGTCACGCCCGGCTGGCAGGGCGTAGCGGGCGTTACGTTAGCCTGGGCGCCAAATGACGTTAAAGCCACTAATACACATTGCGAAAGCAATGTACGATTCATTAATTTGCGCATTTGAAGTTCTCTGGATGAGTCGAAAATTGTCCGGCTCTTTTTAAATGAATTTATTTAAAATAAGAACTTCCTCAGCAGGTAAGGATGTAATGAAATCTAAAAAAATATCCTGCACAATAATTAGCGTTTAAATAATTAAATCTGATTAATAAATTTAATTTAATTCATGAGCTAAATGCTTTGGAATGATTTGCATACAAATTAAAGGGTTTCTTGACCGGTCGTGCGGTTCTTTGACCGTCTCATTCATCAGGGTATTCATCCTTTCGGGTTGTGAGGTTAATTAACTGTTTGTCTGTTTTACATTTCGACGGCTGCTGAAATATGAAAACATGTATTGAGCAGTAAGATTTTCCCCGCAGTGATTATCCTTTTCCGGCGAACGGCAGGGTAGCGAAGATTTTTATAAAATTACGCGCGAAATAGTATAACTTCGTCAGTTTCTGCCGATAACGAGGGTAAGACTCGCCTCTGGGCGAATTCACCCTCACGGCAAGGAAGACTTATGAATATGCTCCGTAATTTCACGATCCGTTTCGTCATGCTGGCGATTCTCGGGATCTTTTGTTTAATGTGGGCGGGTGTTGGGCTGTACAGCACCTGGTCTCTGTCTCGCGTTTCAGATGGCAACGAGGTGGACCGCCAGCTGGTCAAGCAGATGACGGTGCTCAGCCAGGGCAACGATCAGTATTTCCGCTTTGTGACCCGTCTGAGCCGCGCAATGGAAGTCAAAGCCGCAGGCGGCACGCCGGATCTGGCCTCTGCCCAGCAGGCGCTGGATAACATGGGCAAGAAGCTGGCCGAGATGAAAGCGATCTCCCCAGGCCCAATGGATCCCCAGGTCTCTTCCCGGGTGATCGGTGCCTGGCAGGCGCTGCTCGAACAGGGCGTGACGCCGCAAATGCAGCAGGCGAAACTGGGCGCGCTGGACGGCTATCGTCAGCAGGCCAATAACGTCACGCCAACGCTGAGCCGCGCGTTCGGCGCGGCGGCTGAAGAGTTCAACAATGCTGCAGCGAAGTCGCTCGACAGCACCCGCGTGGTGGTGGACGGCCTGACCAGCATGACCCGTACGGTGATTATCGTCGCCACGATCGTCGGTCTGCTGATCCTGCTCTTCACCGACCGTTACCTGGTCGCGATGCTGGTCAAACCGCTGGACCGCATTCGCCAGCAGTTCCGCCAGATTGCTCAGGGCGATCTCAGCCAGCCCATTGAGCCGTTCGGCCGAAACTG
This sequence comes from Enterobacter sp. FB, assembly GCF_000805795.1. Classification (NCBI taxonomy): domain Bacteria; kingdom Pseudomonadati; phylum Pseudomonadota; class Gammaproteobacteria; order Enterobacterales; family Enterobacteriaceae; genus Enterobacter; species Enterobacter sp. FB. Next base: position 280,437 of record NZ_JSZC01000006.1, read on the forward strand.
CGTGGGACAGCTGGTGCCGCTGCTGAGCGCCATGCAGGACAGCCTGCGCGAGGCGGTCAGCACGATCCGCTCCGGCAGTGAAAATATCTGGCGCGGGGCGACGGAGATTTCCAGCGGTAACAACGATCTCTCCTCCCGTACCGAAGAGCAGGCGGCGGCGCTGGAAGAGACGGCAGCCAGCATGGAACAGCTGACCGCTACGGTGAAACTGAACGCGGAGAGCGCCCGTCAGGCAAGCCAGCTGGCCGATGTGGCCTCAACCACCGCCAGCCGCGGCGGTTCGCTGGTGGAAGAGGTGGTAAGCACCATGAGCGGTATTTCGGAAAGCTCGAAGAAAATTGCTGAAATCACCAACGTCATTAACAGCATTGCCTTCCAGACCAATATTCTGGCACTCAACGCGGCGGTTGAAGCCGCGCGCGCGGGTGAACAGGGCCGAGGCTTCGCCGTCGTCGCAGGCGAAGTTCGCAACCTGGCAAGCCGCAGCGCCAACGCGGCGAAAGAGATTGAAGGGCTGATTACCGATTCCGTTTCCCGCGTCGAGCAGGGTGCAAAGCTGGTAAGCGACACGGGGACGACCATGGATGCGATTTTGCGGGACGTGACGGAAGTGACGACCATTATGAAGCAAATCGCCTCTGCCTCTGAGGAGCAGAGTAAGGGCATTTCGCAGGTCGGTATCGCCATTACGCAGATGGACGGCGTCACCCAGCAAAACGCCTCGCTGGTGGAGGAGGTTTCCGCGGCGGCTTCGGCGCTGGAGCGTCAGACCGAAGATCTTCAGCGCTCGGTGCAGAAGTTCCGCCTGACGGCATAACGCAACGTTGTAAGGCCGCCTTGAGTGGCCTTACATTATTAACGCCTTCCCCATTCCGCGTGCTCTGAAACTGCTATTCTTTTGCTAACCCCTGACGTTCTGGACTCTCTTCTACGAGGTGTTGCTATGAACAGATCGTTATCTTTTATCCCTGTCCTTTCTCTCATTTTTCTGACGCTTTTCTCGGTTTCCACCAGTGCGACCCAGCAGGCGCAGGAGCGGCGCGTGGCGCGTGATGTCAGGCAGGAAACCCGCGACGCGTCACGGCAGGTGAAGCAGACCTGCGTGGCGAACAATAGCCAGAGTAATCACGACTGCCGCCAGGATAAACGTCAGATGAAACAGGCCGGGCGGCAAAAAGCGCGGGATATAAAGTATTAACATAACAGGCGAGGCGGCATGCAAGCGTATTTCTTGCCGCCTTTTTAAAAAAACGTAAGTCAATATTTTTTAAATATTAAATTATTCGCTTGTAACAATATATTTGGCATTTTCTGCACATTCCAGAACATGAAAATTAATATTGTCTTAAGAATTCGCCGACATAATGAATTATCTACTTGAAGCCGGAAATAATTCAATTTATGAAAAACCGTATTATTTTATTTGCTGCCCTGGCAGGTTTTGCCGTGGTCAATACAGCGATGGCCCAGAGCGTCACGGTCGATGTTCCTGCCGGGTATAAGGTCGTGATTGTTCCGCAGTCAGCCACGGTTCCCGAGGCGGTAAGCGTTGCGCCTGCACCTGTACAAACAACGTATGCCGCCCCTGCACCGGTCTATCATCCTCGTGCACGCCATGTGGCGAGCGTGGCGGAAGGAATGGTGATTGAGCATCAGTATGACGATCACCATTGATGTATTGCCCGGGTCGCATATCCGGGCCTATTTTGGAGTGGCTCTCACGCTGTTGTGTTTAATCCTGCTGTTGCAATTCGGGATATTGGGTAGCCCGTTGCAGATGCCACTTCGGCGATACGCTTAAATGAGGGATTACCGTTTGGTGAAAGTGATTTGTAGAGTGATTCGCGAGAAATGCCTGCGCGTTTTGCAATGACAGTCATCCCGCCGGAGGCTTCTATAACATGTCGTAAAGCCAGCATGAATGCCTCATAGCCTCCGGGCTCGTCAATTTCAATGAAAGCCTGATGAAGATATACGGGCGCAAAATCCGGAGAATCTTTCAGGAGTTGTACCATTGCGTCATCATGGAGTACTGATTTAGCCATTGCGATTTCCTTTTATATCCTGCGCTTGTAGTCGTTGAGGTACTCAACGGCTCTTTCAATATCTGCACTTTGCTTTTTTTTCGTTCCAGTCAGTAGCACCAGACTCACTGCGCCATCTGCCGGATCGGAGACTTCGCTGAAATAGACACGGTAACCCGGCCCCTGGTTAATTCTGAGCTCTGAAACGCTCTCTCTGCATGGTTTACAATCACCATAGTTACCCGTTGACATTCTGGCGACACGCGTGGCAATCATGGCTTTTGCTATGGGATCTTTCACACTTCTTAGATATGCATCAAAAGGGTCATACCCATCAGCTGTGATGTAGTGTTTAACCTTAGCCATTATTGTAGCCTGTAGTTTACGATAAGCAAATGCATTGTAATCTTCAGGCTACGACTGGCAATTGTTAACATCGCTGCGACAGAGGGGAAATGCTATTTCGGAAAGCGGCTCGCAAAAATGCGAGATTGGGTGCGGGGTTATTACTGAACAGCCATGAGGCCGGGCACGCGCTGCGACGCCCGGAGAAGTTTATCAGTGCGTCGCTTCACCAATCAGCGCGCCCGTGCCCGCGCCCACGGCTGCACCTTTCAGCACGCTCTTGCCGGTAACCGCCGCGGCGCCTGCGCCCACGGCAGCTCCTACGGCGCCGCCTTTACGCGCGGCTTTACCTTTGTCGCCGTTTTTGAACATGGCACCCGTGCCTGCGCCAACAACGGCACCGCCAACGGTGGATTTCAGATCTTTGCCCGTGGCCGCGCCAATGGCAGCGCCTGCTACCGCGCCAGCGGCGGTTTTATCGATGGCCATTCCCGAGGTGGAAAAAATGAGGGCGCTGATAACCAGCGTTGTTTTAATCAGTTTCATAACAGATCCTTTGTGACTGCTGTCGGTTGATACGTCGCTTCTCACTCTGAGGTGAGAAAAACGCACAGATAGTGCCAGCAATACCGGCTCAACCTTTAGGCCAATCATGCCCTGGGCAAGGATCTCTGTTGCCGGGCGGCGATCCGCCCGGCAGAACATTACGCCTGACGCTTATCTTCCGTATTGGTCTCGAAGTCGCTCGCCGCGTGGCGTTCGTGAAGCTGCTCGTTCAGCTCGCCGCTGGTGCGGTTAACGATGCGTCCGCGCTTAACGGCATGGCGATTCGCCACGTCTTTCGCCCAGCGCTGCACGTTGGTGTACTTTTCTGCGTCGAGGAACTCAGCGGCGTTATACACGCTGCCCAGCGCCACGCAGCCGAACCATGGCCAGATGGCGATATCGGCAATGGTGTACTCCTCACCCGCCACGTAGCGACCGCGCGCCAGCTGTTTATCCAGCACGTCGAACAGGCGTTTGGCTTCCATGGTAAAGCGGTCAATCGCGTACTCGATTTTCACCGGGGCATAGTTATAGAAGTGGCCAAAGCCGCCGCCGAGGAACGGCGCCGCGCCCTGCAGCCAGAACAGCCAGTTCAGCGTCTCGGTGCGTCCCGCCGGATCTTTCGGCAGGAAGTGGCCGAATTTCTCCGCCAGATAGAGCAGGATATTGCCGGATTCAAAGACGCGCGTTGGCGGGTTCGTGGAGTGGTCACGCAGCGCCGGTATTTTCGAGTTCGGGTTCACCTCTACGAAGCCGCTGGAGAACTGGTCGCCCTCGCCGATGCGGATCAACCACGCGTCGTACTCCGCGCCCGTCACGCCCAGCGCCAGCAGCTCTTCGAGCATGATCGTCACTTTCTGGCCGTTCGGTGTGCCCAGCGAGTAGAGCTGCAGCGGGTGAGAGCCGACAGGAAGATCTTTCTCATGGGTCGCGCCGGAAATGGGGCGGTTGATGTTGGCGAACGCGCCGCCGTTGTTCTTTTTCCATTCCCACACTTTGGGTGGCTGATACGTGTTGTCTGACATGTTGGCCTGCCTTTTGAGTGATGTGTTGAGGCAGTGTAGCAGGAGATTTGTGAAGCGTTTAACGAACTGAGCGTAATCGATCTGCCGCTATTCCTTCCGGCGCTTATATATATCAAATCCGGTATAAGCTTAATCGAAAATCGCATTTTCATAATTAATGCGTAAACGGATAAAGCTGCATATGATGCTTCAACATAAATAAAAGATGCAGTCATAAACACTTTATAAGGCAAGGAGTTAGTGAGATGCGCAAGCTTCTGTTATCGGCAGTGGTTGTTTCGCTCGCGTTAGGCCTGGCGGGCTGTGATGATGCGAAAAATAAAGAGACAAATACGCCCCCAGCGGCAAAAAGCGATGCGCCAAAAGCGGGCGGTTCGCTGATTATCGGTATTACCTCCGGCGACCCGTTAGCTGTAAATCCGCTCTACGCCAGCGACCGTACCACGTTGACGATCATGCAGGCGCTCTATGCCCCGCTCTATAGCTTCAACAACGGTAAGATCGAATGGGGCCTGGCGGAAAGCCTGACGTCCTCTGCCGACAACCTCAGCTACACCCTGACGTTAAAACCCAACCTGAAATGGCAGGACGGCCAGCCGCTGACGGCGGACGACGTGGTCTTCACCTTCAATAAGCTGCTGGATGCCAAACAGCACAGCTTCTTCCGCAGCATGTTCACCTACGGCGATAAGCCGGTACAGGTAAGCAAGGTTGACGACCGCACCGTTAAGTTCACCTTACCGCAGGTCAGCGCGGCCTTTACCGGCACGCTGGTACAGATCTACCCGATCCCGCAGCACGTGTTCGCCAGCGAAGGCGACCTGGAAAAGAGCAGCAAAAACGATGCACCGGTCGGCTCCGGGCCGTTCAAATTTAAAGAGTACCGCGCCGGACAATATTACGCCCTGACCCGTTTTGACGATTACTGGAACGGCAAAGCGAAGCTAGATTCAGTGACCTACCGTTTCGCCAAAGACAGTAACGCCGCCAACCTTGCGCTGCAAAACGGTGAAATCAACCTCAAGATGGTTGACCCGCAGGATGTGAACCGCCTGAAAAATACCGGTAAGTTTGACTTCGTGGTCTATCCGGAAGGCCGTCTGGCCTATATGACGTTCAACCAGAACGTGCCGGTAATGAAGAGCAAAGCACTGCGTCAGGCCATTGCGTACGCCATCAACAAAGACGAGCTGACCCAGACCGCCTTTACCTCGCTGGACTACGCCAAACCCGCGACGTCCTTCCTGACGCCCGATACGCTTTACAAGACGGATGACGTCGAGCAATACACATTCGACCTGCAAAAAGCTAAAGAGCTGCTTAAAGCGTCCGGCGCGCCGGACAACCTCAAGCTGCGCCTGGCGTATGTGAATACCAACAAAACCCAGGAGAGCATGGCGCTCTACATTCAGCAGGCGCTGAAGGGCATTGGGGTGAACGTGGAGCTGATGCCGCTGGACTCCAACGCCATGTCCCAGCGCAGCCTCGATATGAACAACACCGCGTGGGAGCTGAACCTGGGCGGCTACATCATGGGCTCAGAGCCGGACGGCTACAAATCGCTGTTCATGAGCAACGAAGCCTATAACTACGCGCACTACAAAAATCCGCAGTTTGATGCCCTGTGGGATAAAGGCGCCGTGGAAACCGACGCCGCGAAACGTGCCGATATCTACAAGCAAATTCAGCAGACCGTGGCGAACGACATGACGTACTACCCGATCGCCTATACCAATGCGACCGTCGCGGTGGACAAGCGTTTCGGCGGCACCCAGGAAGCGGAGCCGAAACCGGTCTATCTGTTCCAGGATCTGTCAAAAATCTATCAGAAATAAGCGATTGCCCCGGCCATCGGGTCGGGGCCTTGGTAAGGGCATGTCGTGAACACACTTCTCACGCGTCGGCTGCTGCAGCTGCTGCCGATGCTGTTCTTCATTTCGCTGGTGGCGTTTTTGCTGGTCAAGCTCGCGCCCGGCGATCCGGTGGCGGCGTACATTACGCCGCGTATGGCTCCGGAAGATATCGAACGTATTCGCCAGAGCCTGGGGCTGGATAAGCCCCTGGTCACGCAGTACGTCCTGTGGCTGAAAAACGTCCTGCAGGGCGATCTCGGCTATTCGCTGATCTACCACCGTCCGGTGCTCGAGATGATCGGCGAACGCATTCCGGCCACGCTGGGGCTGATGGGCGCGTCGCTGCTGCTGGCGATCGTGCTGGCGATCCCGCTGGGCCTGCTGGCCGGGGCATTTAAGCACCGCTGGCTGGATCACCTGCTGAACCTGTTCGCCTATATCGGCATCTCGGTGCCGATTTTCTGGTTCGGCATTTTGCTCATCACCGTTTTTGCCGTGCAGCTTAACTGGTTCCCCAGCATGGGAATGCGCACCATCGGCATGGAGGATAATGTGCTGGACGTGCTGCGTCATGGCGTGCTGCCGTGTATTGCCCTCACGTTCTACAACCTCTCCAGCTACGTGCGCTACATCCGCTCCAACACCATCTCGCAGCTCTCTGCCGACTACGTGCAGACCCAGCTGGCTTACGGCGCCACGCGTTCCAGCATTCTGTTCCGCCACGTGCTGAAAAACGTGCTGCTGCCGGTGATCACCCTGTTCGGATTGTCGTTCGGCGAGCTGATTGTGGGGGCCTACGTGACGGAAAGCGTCTTCTCCTGGCCGGGGATGGGGCTGCTCGGGATCCAGTCGATCGCCTCGCTGGACTACCCGCTGATCATGGCGATCATCATGCTCTCGTCGATGATGCTGATCGTCGGTAACCTGATCGCCGATCTGCTTTATCGCTTCGCCGATCCCCGCATTCGTACGCTGAGGTAACCCGGATGAGCAGACGCTGGCAGCAGGTTCGTCACCAGCTGCGCCGCAACCGTCCGGCGCAGTTCTCCCTGTTTGTGCTTTTTATATTTGTTATCGCCGCGCTCTGTGCCGGGTTAAGTCCCTACGATCCGGATCGGATGGCGCTCGGCGCACGTACGCTGCCGCCGGATGCCGCACACTGGTTCGGCACCGACGAGTACGGGCGCGACTACTTCACCCGCGCGCTGTATGGCGGGCAGATCTCCCTGATGGTCGGTTTTCTCGCCATGCTCTTTTCCACGCTTATCGGCACGGTGGTGGGAACGGTGAGCGGCTACTTTGGCGGCTGGCTGGACAACCTGATGATGCGCGCCGTGGATATCCTGATGGCCATTCCGGCCTTCTTCCTGCTGCTGGTGGTGAATGCGTACCTCAAGCCGGGCGTGGATAACATCATTCTGATCATCAGCCTGCTGACGTGGATGAACATGTCGCGGCTGGTGCGCGCTGAAACCTTGTCGGTGAAAGAGCGCGAGTATGTGCTTTATGCCCGCGCGTCGGGGGAGCACCCGCTGCGCATTATCGTTCGCCACATTATTCCCGGCGTGCTGCCGACCATTATCGTGGCCGCCACGCTCAATATCGCCTCGGCCATTCTGATGGAGTCGACGCTCAGCTTCTTAGGGCTGGGCGTGCAGGCACCGGCGGCGTCGTGGGGAAGCATGCTCAACAACGCCCAGTCTTATATTGGCGAAGCGTCGTGGCTGGCGATGTTCCCCGGCATTCTTATCCTGCTGACGGTGTTCAGCTTTAACGTGCTGGGCGATGTGTTTCGTACCGCCTTTGAGCCAGGAGCGAATCGCGATGAGTAGCTTATTAGCGTTGGAGAACCTGCAAACCACCTTCCGCACCCGCGAGGGCGAGGTTCACGCGGTGCGCGGCGTGAGCTTTCAGGTGCAGCCGGGGGAACTCGTCGGCATCGTCGGCGAGTCGGGCTGCGGGAAAAGCGTCACCTGTAAGTCGATCATTCAGCTTCTGGGGAGCAACGGACGGATAACCGGCGGCAGCGTTCGCTTCCAGAATGACGATCTGGCGCAGAAAACCCCTGCGCAGATGCGCGCCATTCGCGGCAACGAGATCGCGATGATTTTCCAGGATCCGATGACCGCCCTGAACCCGGTGCTGACCATCGGCAAACAGATGACCGAGATCCTGATGCGCAATAAAGGGCTCACCAAAAGAACGGCCAAAGCGGCGGCGATCGCCATGCTGGAACAGGTGGGCATTGCCGAGGCGGAACGCCGATACGACCAGTATCCCCACGAGTTCAGCGGCGGGATGCGCCAGCGGGTGATGATCGCCATTGCGCTCTCCTGTAACCCGAAGCTGCTTATTGCCGATGAGCCGACCACCGCGCTGGACGTTACCATTCAGGCGCAGATCCTGCGTCTGCTGAAAAGCCTGCAACAGCAGACCCAAACCGCAATTCTGCTGATCACCCACGATCTCGGCGTGGTGGCGCAGGTCTGCAGCCGCGTGGTGGTGATGTACGGCGGGCTGGTGATGGAGGAGGGGAGCGTGGAGGACATTTTTTATCGCCCTGCGCATCCTTATACCCAGGGGCTGCTGGCCTCGCTGCCGCGCCCGGATGAGGTCAACCAACGTTTATCGCCCATTGAAGGCGCGCCGCCTGGCCTGCTTAACCCGCCGCCGGGCTGTCCGTTCGCCGAACGCTGCCCGAAACGCATGCCCCAGTGTGAACGGCAGCCCGCTTTTTACGCCATGGGTGAAGGCCATCGCGCCGCCTGCTGGCTATGGGCCGATAAGGAGATTCAGGCATGAGTGAACAACAGGCCCCTTTAGTAAGCGTGCGCGATCTGCGCAAACACTATGCGCTTAACGGCGGTTTGCTGCGTAAAGGCGCGGCGGTGAAGGCGGTTGATGGCGTGAGCTTTGATATCCAGCCCGGCGAGACGTTTGGCCTGGTGGGGGAATCCGGCTGCGGGAAATCCACCCTCGGGCGCGCCATCCTGCGCCTTTTCGATATCACCGCGGGCGAAATCCACTTTGCCGGACAGGCGATTGCCCACGCCCGTGAAAAAGAGCTCAAGCCGCTGCGTAAGCGGATGCAGGCGATTTTCCAGGACCCTTACTCCTCGCTTAACCCCGGCATGACGGTGCGGCAGCTGGTGGCCGAGCCGATGCAGATCCACGGCTACAGCCGTGCAGAACAGCGCGAACGGACGGAAACGCTGCTCTACAAAGTGGGGCTGAAGCAGGAACACCTTGAGCGGTTTCCGCATGAGTTCAGCGGCGGGCAGCGCCAGCGCATCAGTATTGCCCGCGCGTTGTCCGTGCGTCCCGAATTTGTGCTGTGCGATGAGCCGCTCTCGGCGCTGGACGTCTCGGTGCAGGCGCAGGTGGTGAATATTCTGCAGGACCTGCAGCAGGAGCTGGGGCTGACCTATCTGTTCATCGCCCACGATCTCTCGATGGTGCGCCATATCTCCAGCCGCATTGGGGTGATGTACCTCGGTAAGCTGGTAGAAGTGGCCCCGGCGAATGAGCTGTATCAGCGTCCGGCGCACCCTTATACCCGCGCGCTGCTGGCGGCGGTTCCCCAGCCCGACCCGCGGATTCGCAACCTCGAAGACGCAACCCTGCGCGGCGAAATGCCCGGCCCTACGTCCGCGCTGCCGGGCTGTAAGTTCTGCAGCCGCTGCCCGCACGCCGTGCCGGTTTGCCAGACGCAGGAGCCTGCCATGCAGGAGATCGCGCCAGGGCATTTCGCGGCGTGCTGGCTGTTTAAGATGTGAGCCTTAAACGTGTCGGGTGGCGCTTCGCTTACCCGACCTACAGGGTTTTGCGTTTTGTCGGCCGGGTAAGGCGAATTATTTACCACACAGGTGTATGATAAACGCTCCTCTGTCAGGTTAATTACAACGTGCAGACGACGACAACCCATAAAAATTGCCGCCTGCCTGTTTTAGGTTGGATACATGCGTAAAGGAACGTTAAGCATTGATGCGCCATTCGGGACATTGTTAGGCTATGCGCCCGGTGGCGTGGCGATTTACTCTTCAAATTACGGCAGTCTGGACCCGCGAAACTATCCGGAAGATGCGGATTTCCGCAGCTACATCGGCAACGAATACATGGGCCACAAGTGGCAATGCGTTGAGTTTGCCCGCCGTTTCCTGTTCCTCAACTATGGCTTCGTGTTTACCGACGTCGGTATGGCGTGGGAAATTTTCTCTCTGCGCTTTTTGCGTCAGGTGGTCAACGATAACATTCTGCCCCTTCAGGCGTTTGCCAACGGCTCAAAACGCGCGCCGCGCGCCGGGGCGCTGCTGATCTGGCAAAAGGGCGGCGAGTTTCACGAGACCGGCCACGTGGCGGTGATCACCCAGCTTCTGGACAATAAGGTGCGAATTGCGGAGCAGAACGTGATTCACTCCCCGCTGCCGCTCGGGCAGCAGTGGACGCGCGAGCTGCGCCTGAGCGTGGAGAACGGGCGTTATACGATCCACGACACCTTCAGCGACACGGAAATTCTCGGCTGGATGATCCAGACCGACGATACGGAACACAGCATTCCCCAGCCGGAAATCGACGGCGAACTGCTGAAAATCAGCGGTGCGCGGCTGAAAAACACACGTCAGTTCGACGGGAAATGGCTCAACGAAAATGACGCGCTGCAGCAGGCGTATATTCGCGCCAACGGTCACGTGATCAACAAAGATCCCTGCCAGTACTTCACCATTACCGAAAGCGCCGAACAGGAGCTGATCAAAGCCACCAACGAGCTGCACCTGATGTACCTGCACGCCACGGATAAGGTGCTGAAAGACGACAGCCTGCTGGCGCTTTTCGACATCCCGAAAATCCTCTGGCCGCGCCTGCGCCTCTCCTGGCAGTGGCGTCGTCACCATATGATCACCGGTCGTATGGATTTCTGCATGGATGAGCGCGGCATCAAGGTCTACGAGTACAACGCCGACTCCGCCTCCTGCCATACCGAGGGCGGGCTGATTCTCGAAGAGTGGGTGAAAAATGGCTATCGCGGTAACGGGCATAACCCGGCAGAAGGCCTGCTGGAAGAGCTGACCGGCGCCTGGAAGCACAGCCACGCGCGGCCGTTCGTGCACATCATGCAGGACAACGATGTCGAAGAGGACTATCACGCGCTCTTTATCCAGCGTTCTCTGCTGCAGGCCGGGTTCGAGACCAAAATCCTCCACGGGCTGGGGGCGCTCAGCTGGGATGCCGCCGGACAGCTGATTGACGACGAAGGCCGCCACGTCAACTGCGTGTGGAAAACCTGGGCGTGGGAGACGGCGATTGAGCAGATCCGCGAGGTCAGCGAAACCGAATACGCTGCGGTGCCGATCCGCACCGGACATCCTGAAGGCGAAGTGCGCCTCATTGACGTCCTGCTGCGCCCGGAGGTGCTGGTCTTTGAACCCCTGTGGACCGTTATTCCCGGCAACAAGGCGATTCTCCCGGTGCTGTGGCAACTGTTCCCGAACCACCGCTACCTGCTCGACACCGATTTTGAGGTCAACGATCTGCTGAAGCAGACCGGATACGCCGTTAAGCCGATTGCCGGACGCTGCGGCAGCAATATCGATCTGATCAGCGCCCAGGACGAACTGCTGGATAAATCCAGCGGCAAGTTTGTTGACCGCAAAAACATCTACCAGCAGCTGTGGTGCCTGCCGAAGGTCGACGGCAAGTACATACAGGTCTGTACCTTTACCGTGGGCGGGAACTACGGTGGGACCTGCCTGCGCGGCGATGACTCGCTGGTGGTGAAGAAAGAGAGCGATATTGAGCCGCTGATCGTGGTTAAAGATAAGTAGCTCTTACCCGCAATAAAAAAGCCCCCGCAGGGCATCCTGCGGGGGCTTTTCGTTACTGTTCTTCCTCTTCCTGCCCGTTGATTTTCAGATCGATGATGCGGCCAATCTGGTCATGATAGACCGTCAGCAGGTTGTACTGGCTCATCTCAGAGATGATCTGCGGTGAGACATTAAAGCTGCGGGCCAGCTCCTCCTGGTGAAAATAACCCGGCTGACGCCGCCTCGCGTGGGCCCGACGGCGATTGTACTGATACCACAAAATCAGCAGCCAGCCGTTGAGCGCGGCGAACAGCAGGTAGAGCAACACCGTATTAAAGGACTCAATAATCACGCTCCAGCGGTGGTCGCTCTCCTCGGTGAGCTGCATCCAGAGCCGGGCATACAGGAAAAACAGAAAGCCTCCCCACGCCACCAGCGTTAACGCGGCATCGAAAAGACGTGGCAACAGCCGATGTTCGGTCAGAATTAAGGTATTTTCGTTCATTGAAGGCTTCCTTTTCCCCGGTCCGGACTGATCCAGCGCGCGCGGGCGCGCTGGCGTTTAAGCATGACTTTTGGAAACGCGACGAGGGTGGTGAACAGGCCGATCATCCAGTACACCATCGGGAACCAGATCACCCAGAAAAGCGAGCTGGCCACCTGCCGTTCATAGCGCCGCTCGATGAACAGGCTGACCAGGAACTGCAGCAGGCACATCACCCCCAGCAGCAGCCCGGTAAACGCCGGTGGAAAGAGGCTCTCCACGGTCAGCCTGGCGGGAATCGGCGTGATATGGCTGAGGATAAATAACAGCACCGTCATGGCGTAGGCGAAGGCCCACAGCGTTGACAGGGCATACTCAAGAAACAGGGGCCACATGCGGTGATGCTCCCAGCGCACAATCCTGCGAAGGTTGACCAGAAACACCTCCGCGCCGCCCTGGGCCCAGCGCAGACGCTGTTTCCACAGGCCCTTGAGCGTCTCCGGCATCAGGATCCAGCACAGCGCCCGCGGCTCGAAAAAGATATCCCAGTGGCGCAGCTGGAGCTTCCAGCTGATGTCAATGTCTTCGGTGATCATGTCCGGGCTCCAGTACCCGACGTCCGCCAGCGCCTGTCGGCGAAAGGCGGCGATAACGCCCGAGACGGTAAAGACCCGGCCATAGATCCGCTGCGTCCGCTTGATGAGCCCGATAATCGATGAGAACTCGCCCACCTGAATGCGGCCGATCAGCGTGGAGCGCGTGCGAATACGCGGATTCCCGGTGACCGCCCCGACGTGGGGATACTGAATCAGCGGGGCCACCAGATACGCTGCCGTATCGCGGTCGAGCAGGGCGTCGCCGTCAATGCAGACCAGCAGATCGCCCCGGGCCGCCGCTGCCCCGGCTTTGAGCGCCAGCGCTTTCCCCTGGTTTTCCGCAAGATTAATCACCCGCAGGCGCGGCTGCTCCTGCGCCAGCGCCTGCAGCACCTGCGCGGTGTTGTCAGACGAGCCGTCGTTGATGGCGATAACTTCGATATTTTCATACCGCTGATCCAGCGCGGCGCTGATGGTCTCCCGGGCATTCCTTCCCTCGTTGAAGCAGGGGATAAGAATGGAGATGAGCGGCTCACCGGCGAGCGTCGGGGCGGGCGTCTCTTTATCCCACGACCAGTGGCGTTCAAGCTGAAACCAGAAATAGAGCCCGCCGGTTATCCAGAGCACGGACATGAACAGCGGCCAGAAGAACACAAAATCCAGAATCAGCTCGCCGGTAAAGAGGGCGGCCACGCCTAACGGCAACCCGAATACCAGACATAAAATGGAAAAGGCGATAATGCGATCAGTCATTGTCAGGGTACCAGTACGAAGAAAATACAGGCCTGATGCGTGAGATATCAGGTTGGTTGTTGATGAAATCGTCGGGGTAGTAGCCGTAGTTTTTGACGCCGTTCAGCTGGAGCACGCGCATCCACTGTGCCAGCTGGCTGTCGGAAACGGCGCGCTGCGGTTTCCGCTCCCAGTCCCGGGCCTGCAGCTCGAAAATGGTTTTATCGAGCGCGCCGTGACGCGCGGCGACCACTTTAACCAGACGCGTCAGCCAGGCATCACTCTCGTCTGCCGGGACGGACTCCATCAGCGGCATGGCCATCGGCACCGTCCAGTCATACTCCGCCAGAAAATCATCAAGATTCTGCGCGAACCACGCTTCGCTTTCGGGCTGCAGAATGGGCAAGGCGAACATGTTGCGCGCGGTTTTTATCTGCGGGCCACGGATATGCTTCACCGCGAGGCTCAGGGCGTGGGTAAACCCAATAAGCGTCTGGCTTTTCTGACGTGTTGTGCTCTGAGGGCCATCGTCCACGTCGGTCAGCACCGCATCGTCATGGAACAAGATCCCGTTGAAGCTGGCATAGCGGGCCAGATCTTCATAGATGTCCGTCACCTGCTGGCGCACCTGCGGGTCCCACGGGGAGAGCCGGATATAGGGATCGGTGGCTTCGCGCCGCTGGCCTGACGAGCGGTCCCGACGCTGCACGCGCGGCAGGGCAGGATCGAGATCGAACGAGAGCACCGGCATCCACGCGAAGACTTTTACGCCCGCGCGGGTTTGCAGCTGCCAGGAGACAAAATTAAAGAGGTCGGCCCGGACCGGCAGCTGGCGGTTGGGAAAATAGAGCGCCTTGATCCTGCCGTCGCCCTGCGGGTCGGCAAACGCCTGCAGGAAAACATGGCTGATTTTCATGTCGTAGACCCGCTGGATCAGCCTGTTGATATTTTGCGTCTGCTGGGCCGGATTGGGATCGTAAACGTAGTCGAGATCGACGTGCATGACGCGCACGGGTTCGTGCTCCTGAACCTGGCTGACCGTACTGGCAAATGCCTTGAGCGAGGGATTGCCGGCGATCAGCAGACGGGGGATGTTCCCCAGCTCCTTCACGTTCCCCAGCCCGTCCTCAAGGGTAAAGGCCAGCTGATAACCCTGCTGTCTGGCGATGGCGAGCGACGTGCCGTTGGCGGCACCGTAGGGCCAGACCCAGGCGCGCGGCGCCTTGCCCGTCACCTGCGTGATTTTTTCAGTCACTTTGCGAACGTCATCGCCGATCCGCTGGCTGAATTGCCGATCGGTTTCATAGCGGCCCGTCGCTTTATCGTAAAAGCGGTTGGCGATGGCCGGTTCGCGGCTGCCCTGCGGGTTGGCAACAATGCCGTAATGCGAGGCCCAGGTGTGCGACCCGATCTCAATCAGCGGAGACCGGCTGAGCTCGCGCACCATATCCCACGTCGCGAAGCGATCGCGTGGCGTCATCAGGCCGCCGAAGTTAACTTTTTGATTTTCCGGCGTATCCACCCAGCTGCCCACCGGCGCCCAGAGCGCAGGGACGTTCCACGCCTGAAGCAGTGGCCAGACGCGGGTGTAAAAGCTGCTGTAGCCGTCGTCAAAGCTGAGCAGAACGGCTTTGGGCGGCAGCGTTTTTTTTCCGTCATGGGCATCCAGAATGTCCTGCACGCTGATGACGTGATAACCGTTGTGCAGCAGCCAACCGATCTGCTCGTTTAGCGCGCTGGTGCGCACGGAGAGGTAGCGCTGATCGGCGGCATCGTCTTCGACGTCGTGGTAGGCCAGCACCAGAAACTGGTTCTGCGGCCAGGGTTTGCTCGCCTCCAGCTGCGGCCGATCTTTGGGCGCAATAAACGAAAATGCCTGCGCGCAGACATTTGCGCTGAGGCAGAGCCAGCCGATGAGTATCAGGCTCGCGGAAAAACGTGTGTTCATTATCATCATCCTTAAAAGCGTAAAGTCGCATCAAACGTGACGGAGAGGTTGCTCTCGCGTTTGCCGTCGTAAGGGCGCTTGTCCCAGTTCAGCATCACGCCGGTATCCATGACGTTGTTCCACTGAACGCGTTGTCCGTAACCCAGCACAGCGATGGCACCAGCGGACTGATTTTTCTGCCAGTAGCGGCCGCCTCCCGCCACGAACTGCTGGCTCCAGAGGGTGTTGTAATGGCGGACCAGCTCATGGTCAACGGCCAGGGCGGCCGTCACGGAGAGATCCCGCGCCGGGTTGTAATAGAGGGTGTCCCGCAGGCTGTTTTTGCTGGCGGCGATCCCCGGTTCGAGATCCATCGTCAGGGACGGGGTCTGCCAGAGACGCTCCTTGCCCGTGAGGGTGTATTCCTGTCGGCGGTTATGATCCGAGAAGCGGCTGACGGCGGCGCTGAACTGGTACTCACGGCGCTCGTTTTGATACCAACGCACCCCGCCTTCCCCCCGGTTGGCGCTGATCCCGTTGCGTAACGCCCGCAGGGGCGTGTTGCGCGACAGGCGCTCAAGGCTGCCGCTGACCTGCCAGCTATCGGTGAGGCTGTACGTCGTTGAGAGGCGAGCGCCCGGCTTGTTCGCCCCGTGATAGCGGTTGCTTGAGAGCTCGGCTTCGAGCTGGAGATCGCGTGGCCGCCATTCGATGCCGCCCAACAGGTGACGGCTGGAGCCTTTGCCTTCATCGAAATTGCCCTCTGCATAGCGGGTGCCGGCAAACAGCCGCCAGTTATCCGCTACGGGCGGGCCATAGAGCGTGGCGTCCCAGTTGAGATCGTGCGTCCCGCTGACGGGGTTATCGGAGTGCAAACCCTTGCTCGCGTTGAGGCGCAGCTCGGACATATGGTGGACGGTGCGGAGCCTGTCCAGACGCCTTGCGCTGCGATCGCGCGGCGCGCGGGCAACGACGTCGTCGGCCAGTAAATCCATCTGCCGCCACTCCTGCAGATCCATGGCGACGTAAGCCTGCTGCTGCTCAAGCTCCAGATTCGAGGGCTCCAGCGCCTCCGCCATTTTCAGCGTTTGCTCGGCCGCGCGCGGCAGGCCTCGCGCCTGAAGCAGGGTGGCGTAGTCAATCTGCAATCCCTGATTGCCCGGCGCGGTTGCTGCCAGACGTCGCGCCAGCTTTTCGGCTTCCGGCAGGGCATTCGTCGCCAGCAAATAGTTAAAACGAAGCGACTGACCGGTAAGCCACCGATCGTTCGGCTGAGGGGTAGGGGAACCGAAATCGTAACGGGTCCAGGGAACGTTGCGGGTGTGGCGCTCTGCATACCGGCGGGCGGACGGATACTCTCCCGTATCCAGCCAGGCGTAGAAAAGCGCGTGCTCCTCGTCCTGCGGATCAGATGCGTACTGCGGATAGCGTTGCAGAAGCGCGAAGGCGGCGGCAGCGTTTTTCTCCTGCAGATATGCGGAGATCACCCAGCCGATTGCCCAGCCCGGCACCGGATGCCGGGCTGCCGTCAGATCCTGATATTCGCTGATGACCCGCGGGTAATCGGCATGGGCATACAGCGCGCCGAGCCGGTCGATACGCGCAAGCACGACGTCTTCCGCCGCCTGCGGCTCGCTCTGCCAGCGAGAAAGCAGCGCGTCGTAACGATTCAGCGCGGATTGCGCAAGCTGCAGGCGCTCCTTTTCTGTTCTGCCCGGCACATCTGCAAGGCGAACGCTTTCGGCGGCGGCATTCAGCTCAAGACGACGACGCTCCGCGGGGGCTAGCGCCACCTTTTGTGAAAGCAGGAGCGCGGGGGTATTGACCCGGTTATCCGTTAGCGCGTCGACCCGCTCGCGGAGAAGCGCGTGATTTTCTGGCGCGATATACAGCGCGCGCGTGTCGGCTAAAAGCCGATCCCAGCTTTTTCCCTGGCGTAGCCAGACGTATGCCAGCGTCTGAAGATGCGCCTGCGAGGGGGCCTCCGCCACCAGCCGTCGGGCCTCCTGCAGGGCAAGCGTATCTTTACGGGCATCGGCCAGGGTTTTGATATAGCCGATACGATAATCGTCGTTATCCGGCGCAAGGCTGCGCGCTTCTTTCCAGAGCGCCAGAGCGGGCTCCCACGCTTTCTGATTTCGTCTGGCCTGCGCGACAGCCGCAACGCCGCGGGCGGGCAGCGGCATATAAATGCTGTAGCGCTGCCAGACCTGAATAACCTCGTCATCATGACCTGCCCAGGCCGCCACCTGTAACCAGTCCGCAACGTGCTCAGGCGTCAGGGCATGCTGCTGCTGATAACGCTGAAGATAATCGAGAAACGACGTGTAATTACCATTACGCGCCTGTTGAATCTGTTGCTCATAAACGGATTCCGTCGCCTGAACCAGAACAGGAAAGAGTAATAACAGAAACAATAATGTTGGGGTGCGATAAAAGAATAATGTACTGAAGCGAAGCGATCTTTCCATATCTATTTGCCATTTGTTTATCATGAATCCATTGCATAACACGGCTGCCTTTTAACTCTGCGTTAAAGGCCATAAATGAGAACATTAAATCTGAATGCAGTAACGTTAAGGGGTACTTACTTAAAGGTAATTATGGCGCCTCATCTTAGTGGACTGGATGGGAGGTAATGTACACCCGATATGTTGCCCGATAAATATGCTGAAAAGCGGCTGTGTCGTTTTGAGATAATTCTGTAATGAGCAGTTTTTTGTGTTTATTTTGAATTGAGTGATTAATTGCAAATAATTGAAATATAATGATTTTATTTTATTGTGACAGTTTTGTATATATTTTTAATGACGCTTGTTAGCCTCAATTAAAGTACTTTCTGGTGCATGTTTGGGAAGTTTCATGACAAAAATTCTTAATGTTTAGAGAAGTGTCTTTTCTGCGATTTTTTTTTACTTATAATTAAAGACAGACATTGAATGATAGTCTACAGGAAGTCTTACTCATCAATGTGTGTATTGAGGGATGTCCAAAGCCAGAATACATCTATCGTTAATATAACAGCGCTATAAAACGAAGGCGGTCTTCTTTTCGCAGGATCGTTCTTGCTTTAATCTAAAAGGGATGGTTAGTGGCAACTTCAATAGTGTTAGTGACTCAGGATCGCTACCTTGTCAGGGGGATGCGGATATTTTTTCCGGATATTATCCTGCTCGATTCGATTGACAGAAACATATTTGATAACGGTGCAGATGAATATTCTGTATTGATTGATAGTCGTGCGCCGCTCCGTTTATATGATTACCTGATACGCCATCCGGCCAGAACGAAAAAAACGATTTGCTGCGTTATGCTTGATATGCGCCATCGCGAGGAGAATCTGCTCAGTATGAAGCTGTTTATGAACACGTCGCTGACGGCGCCGGATATGGCCTCGCTGTTTAACCTGGTGCTCAATATGAAGGGCCGTCGCCTGACCACGAAGTGGCTGCTGAATTTACGGCTGAGCACGCATGAAACGATCATGTTGCGGTTGCTGAGAGCAGGGATGTCAATGGAGGAGATTGCAGGCGAGCTGAATACGTCGGTGAAAAGTCTCTATCGCAAACGAATGGCGCTCTCGGAACGACTGGGGGCGGAGAACTTCAACGAGGCGTGTTTGTTTATCTTCAAAAACAAACTGCTGGGCGCAGGTGGGAACGATCCCTAGGTTGGGGAGAGAACAAAAGCATAATTGCGGGCGGTATTCAGAGGTTTGAGAACGCTGGATGAGGACAACTTCCTGGCCTTGGGTTTGGATTTACTCTGGCTCAAAACGACACAAGGACGTTGTCATGGACACGATTGAAGAGTCTGGTCACCGCCACTGTAAGATATCTTCAACTATTTGATATAAATATAAATTTGACAAATATCGACAGGTAGCGATTTATCCGTCAAATTCAGTTAAACTTCGTCACATGTTTCAGTGAGTTATGGGATGGTTAGTAGAATGACCAGCGAAGAAGCACTTTTAAAATCAGGTTTTAGTAAACGAGATCTTCAAAAGCTAAAAAACAATATCGAGAATTACGGTGGTTCGTTTGATAGCGTAACTCATGATCTGGCCAATCGTTTTAAGGCAATGAAGTGGATAACTATTATTGCCTTTATCATACTGGCTTTAACTCTTTTACTTGCATCCAGGGATACAAGTCTGACACTTGCGCTCACGTTATTGATTGTACTACCTTTTATCTGGTATATAACGCCAGCAAAACTTGGCTACAAATCCTGGCGTTACCGTAAAATGCTGACTAATTCTGAGACGGGTCGCTGACGGACAACAGATCAAAAATAATCTTAGCTTTCACGCCGTAACCTGCTATTTTCATTGTAAGCTGCGGGCGGCTCAATGTGCTCACCTTTCGGTAATAGTCTGTGGGTAGATAACGAAACAGTCGCCAGGTACCAGGTCGCCGTAACAAGCCAAAAATGGTATACGCATTAGCGGCCAGTGAGATTGATTTGTAGACACCTAAACCATTCTCACGACTAAAGCCCATAAACTCAGCTGTAGACATCGCGGCATTCGCGACCAGCCCTTCACTGGTAGTGTTGTTCGTTGCGTAGCGAGCCACTTCTTTACTGATGCTGTTTGCCCCGTCAGTAACCAGAATCGCACCAGCAAGAACTCCGAGAGGGGTCATCGTGCCAATCAGTGTAAATCCTGCGGCTATTTCAGCACCGGCCAGGACAACACTAACTGCCGAGATAACATACCCAACAATTTTGTTATTCTCTCGGATGAACTCGACTTTCGCGTAAAGCTTCGCTGCCTTCGTTCGTAATAAACGAGCTTGTTCCAGGAGGTTATAGTTTTCTTCTCGAAGTATTTTAACGCAGTCCATGCATTCTTTATCTGATTTAGCCTGACGAGCTAGCGTAAACTGTTGTTCTATGAGGTCCCGAATTTCCTGAATGAACTTCATTCGAGTCAGACCATCGCTGAGATGAAAAGCCGACAGAGTGTTGGCTGTATTTACCAGTTTCCTGGCTTCCATATTCACCATCGTTTCCGCCCAGGCTTTATTTCTTCCACCTGATTGCATCATGTTAAGCAATGCTGCATCCATTGTAATTCCTCTCAATTGCTTTACCGGCGTCTGTTTAGACTGATAAACGGCTCCCTCTGACTGCCATGCGTGCCAACGCATGCACAATATAGTAGCAATGTGGTTACGGGGTCTGAAGCAGAAGTCGCTTTTTGCAGCTACACACCTCGGCCTGCTAGACGGCTTTCACCGGGCATCACCGAAAGTATCAGGCCAGATTTTTGCTCAATGGCATCAATGAGAAGCCCGTTCTCGCTTGAGTGGCCGCTGTAGTAGGGAAAGGGCAACACCAGCGGAAAGCCAGCCGTTTTTGTCGGGAATTTCACCATCAATCAGGCCGGATGTGCAGCACGACTGGACGTTTTCGGAGGCCCTGGGCAATCCGGCATGTGTCCACTGTATAGTAGGTGCCGTTTCGGTCTTTGGTAGGCTTTATCATAATGCCCATTTTGTACCACCGGGAAGCGGGGCCGGAGGAAAGATAAGAGGGGTAACTACTGATAAACCAACAAGTTGTTGACTCAGAAAGCAAAAACCCGCCATGAGGGCGGGTTCTTTAAATAGTGGTGCCCGGACTCGGAATCGAACCAAGGACACGGGGATTTTCAATCCCCTGCTCTACCGACTGAGCTATCCGGGCAACGGGGCGCATTAAACCCGATCTGCCCGGTGGCGTCAACGAAAAATGTTGTTTTCGTTACGGACTGCGCAATCTCTCACCATTTCGCCGCATCCTTAAGCGAAAAAGTGCGTCCAGAGCGCGGAGAGCGGCATGGCGAGCAGCAGCGCGGGCAGCATGTTCACCACGGCAAACATCTTGATCCCACAGATGCGCAGCCCTGTTGCCAGCAGCAGCAGGCCGCCGACGGCGGTGAAGTCTGCCATCATCGCCGGCGTAGTGAGCGGGAGAATTAACGTGGCGCAGGTAGCCAGTGCCAGCTGGATAAGCAGCATCGGCACGCAAATCGCCGCGACGGCAATGCCGAGCGTGGTGGCAAAAATAGTGGCGGTGAAGAAATCCAGAAACGCTTTTGCAATCAAAATGCTCGGGTCGCCCGTCATCCCTTCCTGCATCGAACCGAAAATCCCGGTGCCGCTGGCGCAAAACAGAATAATGATGGCGACATAGTTCTGAATAAACGTCTCGTGCGTGCCGTGCTTCGCCTTGCCCGGTCGGGCTATCAGGTTTTTGGCTTTGCCTACCGCATTATTGATGCCTTTTTCCAGATAGCAAAACTCGCCAATCAGCGCGCCGAGCAGGGTGGCCAACACCATCACCGGCAGGTTGGCGCATTTGACCACTAGCAGAATACCGATCCCTAACGAGGCCAGGCCGAATATCGAGGGCATGGATGAGCGGATACGCTCCGGCAGCCGCTGGCTCAGCACTGCGCCGAGTACGCCGCCCAGCAATACGGCTCCTGCGTTGATAAATGGCCCGATAACCACGCTTAACTCCTGTTATTTAATCATTGATATTGCATTATTATGGCACGTCAGCGCTGCGCGGGCCTTAGCTTTGGGTGATATACGTGCATACTGATTCCTTCTTGCACCTCAAAATAAAAGGTGACATTATTGCGCGAATTTTCTCCTCCCTGTCTCACCGTTCGGTGAGGGTAATTGCGCTTATGAAAACCATGAAAATCGCCGTCAGCCGCGAGCTGCTCTCAACGGTGTCTACGCATCGCGAAAAGGTGACGCTGGACAGCACGGATTTCACCGATGTGGCAGCCGTCGTCATGACGACGACAGAGAGTCGCAGCGGCATCCTTGCCTTGCTGAAACGCACGGGCTTTCATTTACCGGTGTTTATTTTCTCTCAGGAGCCGA
This sequence comes from Enterobacter sp. FB, assembly GCF_000805795.1. Taxonomy (NCBI): domain Bacteria; kingdom Pseudomonadati; phylum Pseudomonadota; class Gammaproteobacteria; order Enterobacterales; family Enterobacteriaceae; genus Enterobacter; species Enterobacter sp. FB. Next base: position 302,657 of record NZ_JSZC01000006.1, read on the forward strand.
CGGAGGTGCCTGACGGCGCCACCGCGGTCATCTCGGGTAAAGCTCAGGAGTTTCTGGAACTGGAGACTGCTGCCAGCCGTTACGAAGAGAACCTGCTGCCGCCGTTTTTCGACACCCTGAGTCAGTATGTGGAGATGGGCAACAGCACTTTCGCCTGTCCGGGCCACCAGCACGGCGCGTTTTTCAAAAAACACCCGGCAGGGCGGCAGTTCTATGATTTCTTCGGTGAGAACGTGTTCCGCGCGGACATGTGCAATGCCGACGTGAAGCTGGGCGATCTGCTGATCCACGAAGGGTCCGCCAAGCATGCGCAAAAGTTTGCGGCGAAAGTCTTCAACGCGGATAAAACCTACTTCGTGCTGAACGGCACGTCGGCGGCCAACAAGGTGGTGACCAACGCGCTGCTCACCCGCGGCGATCTGGTGCTGTTCGACCGCAACAACCATAAATCTAACCACCACGGGGCGCTGATCCAGGCGGGCGCCACGCCGGTTTACCTTGAGGCCGCACGTAACCCGTTTGGCTTTATTGGCGGGATTGACGACCACTGCTTTGACGACGCGTATCTGCGGGACCTGATCCGCGAGGCGGCGCCGGAGAAAGCCGACGAGCCGCGTCCCTTCCGCCTGGCGATCATTCAGCTTGGCACCTACGACGGGACGATCTACAACGCCCGTCAGGTGATCGACAAGATCGGCCATCTGTGCGACTACATTCTCTTTGACTCCGCCTGGGTAGGCTACGAGCAGTTTATTCCGATGATGGCGGAAACGTCCCCGCTCTTGCTGGAACTGAACGAGAACGATCCGGGCATCTTTGTGACCCAGTCGGTGCACAAACAGCAGGCCGGGTTCTCGCAAACTTCGCAGATCCATAAAAAGGATAACCATATCCGCGGCCAGGCGCGTTTCTGCCCGCACAAGCGGCTGAACAACGCCTTTATGCTGCATGCCTCCACCAGCCCGTTTTACCCGCTGTTCGCGGCGCTGGATGTCAATGCGAAAATCCACGAAGGGGAAAGCGGGCGCAGGCTGTGGGCCGAGTGTGTGGAGCTGGGCATTGAGGCGCGCAAGGCCATCATCGCTAACTGCCATATGATCAAGCCGTTTATCCCACCGGTGGTGGCGGGGCGGCCGTGGCAGGATCATCCGACGCACGCCATTGCCAGCGAGCTGCGCTTCTTCAGCTTCGAGCCGGGGGCCAAATGGCACGGATTTGAGGGCTATGCGAGCGAGCAGTACTTTGTTGACCCGTGCAAGCTGCTGCTGACCACGCCGGGCATTGATGCCGAAACCGGGGAGTACACCGATTTCGGGATCCCGGCGACGATTCTGGCGCACTACCTGCGTGAAAACGGCATCGTGCCGGAAAAATGCGACCTTAACTCGATCCTGTTCCTGCTGACGCCTGCCGAAAGCAGCGAGAAGCTGGCTCAGCTGGTGGCAATGCTGGGGCAGTTTGAACAGCATATTGAAGACGACACGCCGCTCGCCGACGTGCTGCCGACCATCTACCAAAAATACCCGGTGCGTTACCGCGACTACACGATCCGTCAACTGTGCCAGGAGATGCACGATCTCTACGTCAGCTTCGACGTGAAGGATTTGCAGAAGGCGATGTTCCGCAAGGAGAGCCTGCCTGAGGTGCTGATGAACCCGCAGGATGCCAATCAGGCGTATATTCGCGGGAACGTGGAGCTGGTTCGCATACGGGATGCCGAAGGGCGGATTGCTGCCGAAGGGGCACTGCCCTATCCGCCGGGCGTGCTGTGCGTGGTGCCGGGTGAAGTCTGGGGCGGGGCGGTACAGCGTTACTTCCTTGCGCTGGAGGAGGGCATCAACCTGCTGCCGGGCTTCTCGCCGGAGCTGCAGGGCGTTTACAGCGAGAAGGATGCCGACGGGATTAAGCGGCTATATGGATATGTGTTGAAGTAGACTCTCCCCCGAACGTAGGCCGGGTAAGCGTTAGCGCCACCCGGCGATTTACCCGGTGGCGCAAGCTTACCGGGCCTACAATATAGCTTCAGGCTTCTGCGCGCCGGTACATCCTTCTCGGATGCCCAATCTTGCCGTACAGCATCTCCACGCTGAGAAACCCGTTCTCCACGCAGTGCTCCAGATAGCGACGGGTGGTGGTTTTACTCAATCCCGTCTCGCTCACCACCTCATCCACGGTAAAGCAGTGCGTTGCCTTGTCGTTAAACAGCGACTGCACCCGCGCCAGGGTATTTTCCTCGATGCCCTTGCTGCCGTTGTCCTGGCGGTAGTTTTTCGCCTGAAGCTGATACAGCGAATCGACGTTCTGCTGGTCGACAATCTTCCAGACGCGCTGCTGTTCGGCAAACTGCACAAACCGCTCCAGCGACTGGCTGAGCCGCTTCCAGGAGACGGGTTTGAGGATGTAGTCGAACGCGCCGTTGCGGATGGCCTGGCTGCAGGTGTCCATATCGCTGGCGGCAGTGATAAAAATGACCGAGCAGTTGGCGCGGGCCAGCATGGGGTTATTGATCAGCGAGATCCCTTTGCCGTCCGGCAGATAGTTATCCAGCAGCACCAACTGCGGCTGTTTGCTTGCAAGCTCTGCCTGGGCCGCAGCCAGCGACGAGGCAATGCCCACCAGCCTCAGACGCGGATGCTTGCTTATCAGCTCCGCGTGCAGTTGCGCCAGCTCGTTCTCGTCTTCAACAATCAGTACGTCGATAAGTTCATGTTGCATAGTCGGTGTCTTCCAGTTGCCGGGCGGTTCCCGTGGCCGGGATAAACAGGGAGAAAATGGCGCCGCGCGGGATATTATCGGCAACTTCTATCGCGCCGCCAGCCTGTGTGACATAGCTTTCGATCAGATACAGACCAATCCCATGATCGCCGCGCGTTTTGGTGGTGATGCCGCGCTCAAAGATCCGCTCACGGATCTCCGGCTTGATGCCAACGCCCTGGTCGGCCACTTCAATAATCAGCTCCTGATCGCTGAGCTTTATCAGCACCTCCACCGGGGCGTGGGGAAGCGGCGACCGCTGCGTCGCTTCGATAGCGTTATCCAGCAGGTTGCCAATAATCGAAATCAGCTCTTGTTCCCCCAGTGGCAGGAACGGCTTGTCCAGCCGACAGGCCGGGTCGAAACTCAGCTCGACCCCTTTCTCCCGCGCGCGGGCGGCTTTCCCCAGCAGCAGGCCGCACAGGGTCGGGGAGCTGAAGCGCGAAGAGATAAAGTCCAGCAGCTCCTGAGCGTGTTCAGACTGCGCCTGAATGTAGCCAATCGCCTCCTCATAGCGGCCCATATGCAGCAGACCGGAGAGGGTGGTCATCCGGTTTAACTGCTCATGACGCATGATGCGAAGGTTATCGACGTAGCGTTTGACCTGGCTGAGCTGGGCGCTCAGCGAGTCGATCTCGTTGCGATCGCGGAAGGTGATCACCCAGCCCTGCAGCGATCCCTCAAGCATGATGTGGACCCGGCTGGCAATCACCGTGAGATCGTTAAAACGGCAAATCTCATCATGGGTATCTTTCGCCAGCATCGTCTGCGTGTCGAAGAACGGGACCGGATCGATCACCTGGCTTATCAGCTGCCCGCGAAGCTCACGGGCCGGCTGGCTCAGCCCCAGCAGCTTGCGCGCCGCCTGGTTGATGACTTCAATCCGCCTTTGATCGTCAATGGCAATTACGCCTTCATAAATAGACTCCATCAACGCCTTCTGCTGGCGCACTAGCAGGCCGATCTCGCGCGGCTCGAGGGAGAAGATCTGCTTCTTAATACTGCGGGTAAAGAACCAGGAGAAGATAAAGAGAGCAATCAGCAGCAGCACCGCGGCAATCAGGATATTGACCACTTTACTGACGGTAATGGTGTCCAGGTAGCTGGTGAGATAGCCGACCGAAACAATGCCGACCACCTGTCCGGCAGCGTTGAAGATGGGGGCCTTACTGCGCAGCGAAATACCCAACCCGCCTTTGCGGATGGTGGTGGTGCTTTTACCCTGCAATACGGCTTCGTTGTCACCGCCTACCAGCGTGGTGCCCACTCTGTCGGCGAAGACGGAGTGAAAAAGATGCTGGCCCTTATTATCACCAATCACAATAAAGCTGGCGTCACTGTGCGCAGACATCTTTTGCATAAAGTCATGGATGGCGATGATATTCTTTTGTTCAACTTCATGTCGCAATGTTGGAATAAGCGCAATCTCTTCAGCCTGTATTTTGGCGCGCGTGCTCATTTCCTGATAAAGCTGTTTTCCGACATCGGCATAATAATATCCGCCCAGTAACGCAAAAAGTACTGAGAAAAAGGCAACCAGCGAAATAAACAGCTTTATCTGGAAAGAGACTTTCATAACTCTCACGCAAGGTAGCGACAAAGAACGCCAATATATCATCTTTTTTCGCGCGGACGTCCGCTTTGCCGAAAACTTGTGATCCCTTGCACAGCGGGCGTTGTAAAAGCGTTATCCCAAAGACGGGTGGCCTCTGGCTGCACGAATAAATGTTATTTGTTTGTTCAATTCAGAAAAGAAACCATAAAAACCACGGCCATAAATAAGGCGTAAATCACATTAAATAAAAGAAACCATTAAAACCATAGCAGCCATTAAAACTTCGCTTTTAATATGCCATTCCTCACATAAAGTAAGCCTTTGTGACTCTAAGCTGAACGCACAAAATAACCAAGGGGCTTATTATGAGCACAACTGACGATTCTTTCTCTGTTACCCACGACCCGATTGAAATTCAGCGGCCTTCGCTTAAAGAGCGCTGGTGGCATATTATGGATACCTGGAAAATCGGGATTATTCCTCTGCCGCTGTTCGTTCTGGCGGGCGCGCTGATCGCCATTGATTGCCTGGGCGGAAAACTGCCGAGCGATATCGTGGTGATGGTGGCGACGCTGGCCTTCTTCGGCTTTGCCTGCGGCGAGTTTGGCAAACGCCTGCCGATTGTCGGCAAGCTCGGCGCGGCGGCGATTTGCGCCACCTTTATCCCTTCCGCGCTGGTCTATTATGGCCTGCTGCCGGACGTGGTGGTCGAGTCCACCACCAAGTTCTACAAATCCACCAACATTCTCTACCTCTATATCTGCTGCATTATTGTCGGCAGCATCATGAGCATGAACCGCACGGTGCTGATTCAGGGCTTCCTGCGCATCTTCTTCCCGATGCTGTGCGGCGAAATCGTCGGCATGCTGGTGGGGATGGGCGTCGGCCTGGCGCTGGGTCTTGAGCCATTCCAGATCTTCTTCTTTATCATCCTGCCGATCATGGCGGGCGGCGTCGGGGAAGGGGCAATCCCGCTTTCCATCGGCTATGCCACCCTGCTGCACATGGATCAGGGCGTGGCGCTCGGACGCGTGCTGCCGATGGTCATGCTCGGCGGTCTGACGGCGATCATCATCTCCGGCTGCCTGAACCAGCTGGGTAAACGCTACCCGCACCTGACCGGTGAAGGCCAGCTGATGCCTAACCGCGCCAATGCCGATGCCACCGTCTCTCAGCCCGCGTTCTCCGGCAAAGCGGACGTCACTACCATCGCCTCCGGCGCGCTGCTGGCGGTGCTGCTCTACATGCTGGGCATGCTCGGCCACAAGCTGATCGGCCTGCCTGCGCCGGTCGGCATGCTGTTTATGGCGGTGCTGGTGAAGCTCTGCAACGGTGCCTCTCCGCGCCTGCTGGAAGGCTCGCAGGTGGTGTACAAGTTCTTCCAGACCTCCGTGACCTACCCGATTCTCTTTGCCGTTGGCGTGGCCATCACCCCATGGCATGAACTGGTGGCCGCCTTCACGCTGACCAACCTGCTGGTGATTATCAGCACCGTCTCCGCGCTGGTGGCGACCGGGTTCTTCGTCGGCAAAAAGATTGGCATGCACCCGATTGATGTCGCCATCGTCTCCTGCTGCCAGAGCGGCCAGGGCGGTACCGGCGACGTGGCGATCCTGACCGCAGGCAACCGCATGAGCCTGATGCCGTTCGCCCAGATTGCTACCCGTATCGGCGGGGCGATTAACGTCTCCATCTCACTGCTGATTCTGGGCAACTTCCTCGTTTAAGTTTTCAGGAAAGAACAATGAAACTCGCAAGCTTTTTATACCAGGGAAAACGCAGCTACGGCATCGTCCAGGCCGACGGCGTGATTGATTTGGGCCGCCGTCTGGGCGACCGCTACAGCGACCTTAAGGCGCTGCTGCAGGGCAACGGGCTGGCGCAGGCCACCCGCTACCTGAACGATGCCGTGGACGTGCCGATGAGCGCCATCACCTTCTTACCGGTGATTGAGCAGCCGGAAAAAATCCTCTGCGTGGGCATGAACTACGCCGACAAGCGCAAGGAGTTTGACCAGCACAACCCGGCCCCGACGCTGTTTGTCCGCTTCCCGGACTCACAGACCGGCCACAACGAGCCGGTGCTGAAGCCGCGCCACTCCAGCGAATTCGACTACGAAGGCGAGCTGGCGGTGATCATCGGTAAAGGCGGGGAGAACATCAGCCGCGACGACGCCCTGCGCCACGTGGCCGGCTACAGCTGCTACATGGACGGCTCCGCCCGCGACTGGCAGCACACCTGGTTCACCGCCGGTAAAAACTGGCGCAAAACCGGCGCGTTTGGCCCGTGGATGGCGACGGCGGACGAGATCCCCGATCCGCACCAACTGGCAATCCGCACCTGGCTGAACGGCCGCATGGTGCAGGAAGACAACACCAGCAGCATGATCCACAAGGTGGCGGAGCTGATCGAGTACATCAGCACCTTCACCCGCTTAAGTCCTGGCGATGTGATCATCACCGGATCCCCGGGCGGGGTGGGTAAAAAGCGCAATCCGCCGCTGTTTATGAAAGAGGGCGATCGCATTGAGGTGGAGATCGAGCATATCGGTCATCTCAGCAACGTGATCGTGGAAGCGCCAGCCGTCGGGCTTGCGGCAGCACATTAAGTAAGGCGGCAGCATGCATTCGCAACCCATCGATTTTCGCCACACGCTGGTGGCGAAACATCCGGAACGCTTAAGTCAGATCCGTTACCTGCTGGCAGACAGCGGACTTGGCCTGGACAACGACATCACGCTGTTCGTCGAAGCCTGGTCCGGCCCGCAGCTGGTGGGGTGCGCAGGGCTTGCCGTCAACGTCATCAAGTGCGTGGCGGTCAACGAGCAGCTTCGCGGCGAGAACCTCAGCGCGCGGCTGCTGGCGGAGGTGCAAAATGCGGCGCTGGAGCGCGGCCATTTTCACCTCTTCCTCTGCACCCGGCCGTGCAACCGGGAGCGCTTTGCCCGCAGCGGCTTCTGGCCTATCGCCCAGAGCGGGAACAACGCGGTGCTGATGGAGAACACCCCGCAGGGGATCGCGCGCTACTGCCGTTCCCTGCGCGCGAGCCGCAAATGTGGGGAGAATATTGGCGCCATCGTGATGAACGCCAACCCGTTCACCCTCGGCCACCGCCATCTGGTGGAGCAGGCGGCGCAGCGGTGCGATGCCCTGCATCTGTTCGTGGTGCGTGAAGACGTGTCGTTCTTCCCGTTCAGCGCGCGTCTCGAGATGGTGCGCGCGGGCGTGGCGCACCTGCCGAACGTGGTGGTGCATGAGGGCTCGCAGTACATCATTTCCCGCGCCACGTTTCCGGCCTACTTCCTGAAGGAGACCGGCAAGGTGCAGCAGGCGTGGAGCGAGATCGACGTGCTGATCTTCCGGGATTTCATTGCCCCGGCGCTCGGCATCACGCACCGCTTCATCGGCTCGGAGCCGTTCTGCGACATCACCCGCCAGTACAACCAGACGCTGCACGACCTGCTGGCCTCGCATATTGAGGTGGTGGAAATGCCGCGCATCAAGGCCACCGGTAACGCCATATCGGCGTCCGAAGTGCGCCGATTACTGAAGACACAGCAGTTTTCCCGGATCCGGGAGATTGTCCCGGACTCCACCTTCGCGCACCTCGAAACGCATTACCGTGCGAGTGCCGAAGTCGCTTAACTACCAGGAATTTATCATGAAAATTGTAAGGGAGGCGCTGGCCGGAACGCAGGAGTCCAGCGACCTGATGGTGAAAATTGCTCCCGCTCACGGCGAGCTGGAGATCGTCATCCACAGCGAAGTGATTAAGCAGTTTGGCGAGCAGATTCGCCAGGTGGTCAACGACACATTGCGCGCCATGAACGTGCACCAGGGATTAATCATTATTGAAGACAAAGGGGCGCTGGACTGTGTGATCCGCGCCCGCCTGCAAAGCGCGCTGCTGCGTGCCGCCGATGAACAGGCCATCAACTGGGGGGCGCTGAAATGAGCAAACTCCGCCGCAGTATGCTGTTCCTGCCGGGCGCTAACGCCGCCATGCTCTCCACCGCCTTTATCTACCGTCCCGACGCCATCATGTTTGACCTTGAGGACGCCGTTGCCCTGCGCGAGAAGGATACGGCGCGCATGCTGGTGTTCCACGCGCTGCAGCACCCGATGTATCAGGATATCGAAACCGTGGTGCGCATTAACCCGCTGAGCACGCCGTTTGGTCTGCTGGATCTGGAAGCCGCCGTGCGGGCCGGCGTGGACGTGATCCGTCTGCCGAAAACCGATACCCCGGACGACATTTACGAGCTGGAGGGCCACCTCGAGCGCATCGAGCAGGCGTGCGGCCGCGAGGTCGGCTCCACCCGCGTGATGGCGGCGATTGAATCGGCCATTGGCGTCATCAACGCCGTGGCGATTGCCCGCAGCTCTCCGCGCCTCATCGGCATTGCGCTGGCCGCCTTTGACTACGTGATGGATATGCAGACCGAGCGCGGCGACGGCACCGAGCTGTTCTACGCCCGCTGCGCCGTGCTGCACGCCGCCCGCGCGGCGGGTATCGACGCCTTCGACGTGGTGTGGTCAGACGTTAACGACGAGGCCGGGTTCCTGCGCGAGGTCGATCTGATCCGCAAGATGGGCTTCAACGGCAAATCGCTGATTAACCCGCGCCAGATTGACCTGTTGCACAACGCCTACGCCCCGACGCAGGAAGAGGTGGATCACGCCAGAAGGGTGATTGAGGCGGCAGAAGAGGGCGAGCGTAACGGCCTGGGCGTGGTGTCGCTCAACGGCAAAATGGTGGATGCACCGATTATTAACCACGCGCAGGTGGTGCTGGAGCGCGCGGCGGCCTCCGGCGTGCGTCGGTAAGGATGAGATGATGAATCAGACAGAACTTCTTCACGTGAATTTTCCCCATCTGCGGGACTTAAAACCCTTTGATACCGCCCACAGCGCCACGCCGTGGCTGGCGGACAGCGATGCGAAGCACAGCCGCAAGCTGTGTGCCTCCATTGAAGAGGCGGTTAAGCGCTGCGGTCTGCAGAACGGGATGACCATCTCCTTCCACCATGCGTTTCGCGAAGGCGACCGGGTGATCAACACCGTCGTGGCGCTGCTGGCGCGGATGGGCTTCAAAAACCTGACGCTGGCCTCCAGCTCGCTGATGACCTGCAACGACGCGCTGATCGAGCATATCGAAAGCGGCGTCATCACCCGGATTTACACCTCGGGCATGCGCGGCAGGCTGGCGGATGCCATCTCCCACGGGCTGATGGACGAGCCGGTGCAAATTCACTCCCACGGCGGGCGCGTGAAGTTGCTCCAGGACGGCGAGCTGAATATCGACGTGGCGTTTCTCGGTGTGCCGTGTAGCGATGAGTTTGGCAACGCCAACGGGACGCACGGCAAATCGTGCTGCGGCTCCCTGGGCTACGCCATGGTGGACGCGCACTTTGCCCACAAGGTGGTGCTGCTGACTGAAGAACTGGTGCCATTTCCTAATATGCCCGCCAGCCTGGTGCAGGACCAGGTGGACTACATCGTTCAGGTCGAGAGCGTGGGCGACCCGGCGAAAATCAGCGTCGGCGCGGCGCGCGTCACCAGCAACCCGCGCGAGCTGATGATCGCCCGCTATGCGGCGGACGTGATCGAGCATTCCGGCTACTTCAAGCCGGGCTTCTCGATGCAGACCGGCTCCGGCGCGGCGGCCACGGCCTGCACCCGCTTTATGGAAGAGAAGATGGAGCGCGGCGGCGTGAAGGCGCGCTTTGCGCTCGGCGGCATCACCGGCAGCCTGGTGGATCTGCACGAGAAGGGGCTCATCGAAAAGCTGCTCGATACCCAGTGCTTTGACGGTCAGGCGGCGGCCTCGCTGGCGCGTAACCCGAACCACGTGGAGATCTCCACCAACGTTTACGCCAACCCCGGCAGCAAGGCGGCAAGCTGCGACCAGCTCGACGTGGTGATCCTCAGCGCCCTGGAAATCGACGTCGAGTTCAACGTCAATGTTATCACCGGCTCCGACGGCGTGATGCGCGGCGCGTCCGGCGGGCACTGCGACGTGGCCGCCGCGGCGAACCTGACCATTGTGGTCGCGCCGCTGCTGCGCAGCCGCATTCCGACGGTGGTGAAGCGCGTTACCACGCGCCTTACGCCGGGGGAGAGCATCGACGTGCTGGTCACCGATCACGGCATCGCGGTCAACCCGGCGCGCCCGGAAATCCGCGAGCGGCTGCTGGAGGCCGGGCTGAAGGTTGTGGATATCAACGCGCTGTATGAACGGGCGATCTCCCTGACCGGCGTCCCGAAACCGATTGAGTTCACCGACAAAATCGTCGGGGTGATCCGCTACCGCGACGGCAGCGTGATCGACACCGTGCGACAGGTGAAGGAGGACGTATGACTTTAGCGACACCCGTGCGGGCGGGTGTCAGCCTTGACGAACTGCTGGCGGCGAAAGAGCGCCGCGCAGCGCGCCAGGCTGACATGCTTGAGCACTATCAACAACCGGTGATCTCCCTCACGCTGGTCACGCCGGGGGAAATCAAGGACTGCCTGCGCTACCGCAATACCATGGGCGTGGCGCTGCAGATGTGCGACCAGTTGCTGTGGGAAAACCGCTGGCAGGTGCTGGACCGCCAGGTGCTGTGGCTCCCGACCGGGCCCGAAGCCCTGTGGTGCGTGGCCCATCCGGCGGTGGAAATCAAAGCGCACTGTGCGGATCTGGAGCAGACGCACCCGCTCGGCAGGCTGTGGGATCTGGACGTGATTTGCCCTCAGCACGGCCACGTCGGGCGTCAGTCGCTGGGGGGGAATCTCAGGCGCTGCCTGATCTGCGACGCGCCCGCCCACGCCTGTTCCCGTTCGCGCAATCACCCCATTGAGCAGGTGGTTTCCCGCGTGGAGAAGACGATCGATGACTGGTTTGCTCGCGACTAAACCGCGCCCGGCTGACGTGCCCGCGCTTGCCGAAGCGGCGCTGTGGCAGGAGCTGGAGCTGACGCCCAAGCCGGGGCTGGTGGACAGGCTCAACAACGGTTCCCATCGCGATATGGACCACGCGCTGTTCGTCCGCAGCATTGCGGCGATTGCGCCGTGGTTTTCGCGCTTTGCCGAGCTGGGCAGCGCGCATGCGGATAAACCCGCTGGCGAACAGCTACGCCTTCTCCGCCCGATGGGGCTGGCCTGCGAGCAGGCGATGTATGCCGCGACGAACGGAGTGAACACCCACAAGGGCGGGATTTTTGCCCTGGGTTTACTGTGCTTCGCCGCCGGTCGTGTGAAAAATATCTCCACAGAGAGCCTCTGCTGTGAGGTGAGTAACATCTGCCGCGGGCTGGTGTCGCGGGAGCTGGCCGCACGCAGCGGACAGGCGACGGCGGGCGAGCGGCAGTTTAAGCAGTACGGCTTAACCGGCGCGCGCGGTGAGGCGGAGAGCGGCTTTGCGACGGTGCGTAAGGCTTTGGATTCGTGGAACGGACAGTCGCTTCACGGCCTGCTGTTGCGCCTGATGGCCGTCAATCAGGACAGCAATCTGGTTTCTCGCGGCGGCATGGAAGGGTTGCGCTATGTTCAGGGCTACGCGCGGGAACTGCTGGATAACGGCTGGGACCGCGAGGCGTTGAGCAGAATGGATAACGCACTGATTGAACGGAACCTGAGCCCGGGCGGCAGCGCGGATTTGCTGTCGGTGGGGTGGGTGCTCTCTGCAATAAAATAGCCGGGTGGCGGCTTCGCCTTACCCGGCCTACGGTCTGGTTTTTTAGGCCCGGTAAGCGCAGCGCCACCGGGCACAACAATCAATGCGCTATTGGCTGCGCACCGTGTGGTTCACGCACGTGCTTGTACTTGAACAGTGCGATGAACGCGAAGAACAGCACCAGCGAGTACGCCGCGAAGATCAGCCACACCGGCTGCCAGTTGGTGATGCCGTTGGTGGTGTACATCTCAACCACTTTACCGCTCACCACGCCGCCCAGAATACAGCCGAAGCCGTTGGTCATCATCAGGAACATACCCTGCGCGCTGGCGCGGATTTCAGGTTTAACCTCTTTTTCCACAAACACCGAGCCGGAGATGTTGAAGAAGTCGAAGGCGCAGCCGTAAACAATCATCGACAGCACCAGCAGCACGGTGCCGAACGGGCTTGGGTCGCCGTAGGCGAACAGACCGAAGCGCAGCATCCACGCCGCGATACTGATCAGCATGACGTTCTTGATGCCGTAGCGGCTCAGGAAGAACGGGATGGTCAGGATGAACAGCGTCTCAGAGATCTGAGAGATGGACATCATCACCGACGCATGCTCAACGATAAAGCTGCCGGAGAACAGCGGATTGTTATCGAAGCTGTGCAGGAAGGTGTTGCCGAACATGTTGGTGATCTGCAGCTCCGCGCCCAGCAGCATGGAGAAGATGAAGAAGATCGCCATGCGTTTGTTTTTGAACAGCGCGAAGGCATCCAGGCCGAGCATGGTGCTCCAGCTCTGGTTTTTCTGCTGGTTAGACACCGGAATGGTTGGCAGCGTCAGGGTGAAGATCGCCAGCAATACGGAGAGCGCCGCACCGATATAGAGCTGCATATGGCTCAGTTCGAAGCCCGCGAAGCTTACGCCCCACATTGCCATGATAAAGCCGATGGTGCCCCAGATACGGATTGGCGGGAAATCGGTCACGATATCCATATCCGCGGACTTCAGGCGGTAGTAGGAGATGGTGTTGATCAGCCCAAGCGTTGGCATATAGGCCAGCGAGTTGAGCAGGATCACCATGAACATCGCCCCCAGCGTGGTCACCTGGGCTGCCATAAACAGCGTCCCCGCGCCCACCAGGTGGCAAAGCATGTACAGCCATTTGGCGCTTAACCATTTATCCGCCACGATCCCCAGCAGCGTTGGCATGAAGACAGCCGCAATACCGAGCGAGCTGTAGACGGCACCGATTGACGCACCATCGAACTTCAGCGTCACAAACATATAGGAGCCGAGTGTAGTCAGCCAGCTACCCCACAGGCAGAACTGCAGAAACGACAATATTTTAAGCTGCAGCTTAAGGTTCATGTTACTTTCCTCACAAGTGAGCGGGAGATATGTTGTTATAGAAACATTCAGGGTTGTTATTTGATGCAATTCTATCAGTTGGCAACGATATGTTTTGTTACCTCCCGCAAAAAAATGCAATCCACATTAATTTGCAGTTTGGATTGTGATGCAAATAACATTTTCGTATGGGTGGGGAGAAGCAGAACACCTTCTCCTTGCAGGAGAAGGTGTGCGGATCACCGGCGACGGTAGTTCTTCTGCGCCGTATTCACCTTATACAGATAACGACGGGATTCCGCGGACGGGTGGCGGGTGGTCAGGGTGGCGTAGACATCCCCTGGCGCCATGCTGTTGATGATGTTTGCGGCCTGCACTTTGTCATTTGAGAAGACGCGCAGCACGCTGCCCGCGCCGCCGTTATAGGCGGTGATCACCGCATAGCGACGCGACGTCGGGTTGTCGATGCCGCCGAGGTAGACATTGTTCAGCATCGCCAGATAGGCCGTGCCGGTATCAATGTTGCTCTGCGGGTCGAACAGATAGCTGCGGCTCGGCGTGCCGGATTTGCCCTGCGCGCGGAACACGTCTTTACCGGCGCTGTGCTGCACCACCTGCATCAGCCCCAGGGCGTCGGAACGGCTTACCGCATACGGGTTAAACGAGGATTCGGTCTGCATAATCGCCAGGATCAGCGACTCATCCACGCCGTATTTACGCGAGGCCTGACGCACCATGCCCAGATACTTATGCGCACGCTTGTCGAGGTGGTTCGGGACGAGGTTGATGGTGACGCTGTAGATAATCTTCAGACCGTTAGAGCGGCTCTTCAGGCGCGTCTGCAGCAGGTAATCGGCAAATTTCGTGGCGCGACCTTCCCAGCGGATCGGCTGGCCGGTCTGATCGACGACCTGACCGTACAGGAACGGCTCTTTCGAGATGGTGATATCGTCGGCATCGGAGTAGAGATCGATAGAGCCCGGATCGTCACCCATCAGCAGGGTTTTGATAATGGCCTGACGGAGTCGAGCCGCAGGGTCTGTGCCTGCGATGGTCTCAATCGTGATCGTCCCCTCATCAAAGTTGATGTGGCTACGGGTCAGATAGGCGTCGGTGTACTTAACGTAGTCCTTAGGTCCGGCAATAAGAACTTCGTTAAATCCCCATATGTTCTCGATGTTGTGGGCAAACTGCCCCATCAAAATGTCAAAACCGTTGGTGTCCTTGATCCAGGCTTCGTTGTAATCATCGCCTTTTTTTGACGAACACGAGACAAGCAACGGCGCAACAAGGGCTAGCGCTAAAAGTTTTTTCATCATTCCGGGAGTGCGTGTTGTGTTTGCTTAGTCGTTGCTTTCGCCGGGTGGCGCTGCGCTTACCCGGCCTACAAAACCGTAGGCCCGTGCAAGCGAAGCGCCGCCGGGCAACAGCCGCTCGATGTTATTTTTCCGGTGGCGTATAGCCTTCGATGTGCACGTCTTTACCTTCGAACAGGAAGCTCACCATCTCCTGCTCCAGCAGCTTGCGGTGTTCCGGGTTCATCATGCTGAGTTTCTTCTCGTTGATCAGCATGGTCTGCTTTTTCTGCCACTGTCCCCAGGCTTCTTTGGAGATTTCATTGTAGATGCGTTTACCCAGCTCGCCCGGATAAAGCTGGAAATCCTGGCCCTCAGCGTCACGCTGCAGGAAAGTACAAAAAATCGTTCTGGCCATACTCATTCCTCTTTTTCTTGTCGATGCTAAACCATTGCACCGGCACGTAATTGCTGTAACAGGCGCTCCACGGGAGCCGCCAGTCCGACTGATGGCGGTTGCGCTAAGTTATACCAGAGAGCGGTGCCTTCATCCATGCACGAGGCGACGGAGGACACGGGAAGCCACATCGGCACAATATCCAGATGGAAATGGCTGAAGGTGTGGCGAAACGCGGTCAGCTGCGTCAGGTTATCGGCAGCAATCCCGCGCTGTTTAAGCCATTCACGCAGCAAGTCTTCATCTTCAAACTGTGGGAAGCAGTATAGACCACCCCACAGACCGCTCGGCGGACGCTGGGCGAGAAAGACCTCATCACCGTGCTGCATCAGCAGCATATAGCCGGTGCGCTCCGGCAGCGTCTGTTTGGGTTTCTTGCCCGGATACTGCGCCCAGGAATGGTTGGCATACGCCACGCAAAGATTATTCACCGGGCAGAGCTCGCATTTGGGTTTTGAGCGCGTGCAGACCATGGCGCCGAGATCCATCATCGCCTGGTTGAAACGCTCGACGCCGTTGGCTGGGGTAACCGCTTCACTGATTTCCCAAAGGCGTTTTTCAACATCCTTCTTCCCCGGCCAGCCGTCAACGGCATAGCAGCGTGCCAGCACGCGCTTGACGTTGCCGTCGAGGATCGGGAAATGCTTGCCTAAAGACAGGGAGAGAATGGCGCCTGCGGTCGAACGCCCGACGCCGGGTAAGTCCGCCACCTCGTCGAAGGTTTCCGGGAATTTCCCGTTGTGGCGCGTCGCGACCTGCTGTGCGGCCTTGTGCAGGTTGCGCGCGCGGGCGTAATAGCCCAGCCCGGTCCACAGGTGCAGCACCTCGTCCAGCGGGGCGTTGGCCAGATCGGTGACCGTCGGGAAGCGCGCCATAAAACGCTCGAAGTAAGGGATCACCGTGGCGACCTGCGTTTGTTGCAACATCACCTCGGAGAGCCATACTTTGTACGGCGTTTTTTCAATTTGCCAGGGCAGGGTTTTACGCCCGTATTTGTCGTACCAGTCCAGCACCTGGGCTGAAAATTGAGAGGCTTGCATGGTCATCGATTCGCATAATCAGGGACGCAGATTGCAGCACAGCGTCAATCTGCTGTAAACCGGATCTTTCCCATGCTTGCATAGAAGCCTTAACTTTGGATAATGCCCGTTTCCCGAACATTCTCACAAGCAGACAACTCTTTTATGAAAAACGACGTCATTTCACCGGAATTTGATGAAAACGGCCGCCCGCTGCGCCGTATTCGCAGCTTTGTCCGTCGTCAGGGCCGCCTGACAAAAGGTCAGCAACACGCGCTGGACAACTACTGGCCGGTGATGGGCGTTGAGTTCAGCGAGCAGCCTCTGGATTTCAGCGAGCTGTTTGGCCGCGACGCGCCGGTCACGCTGGAAATTGGCTTCGGTATGGGCGCCTCGCTGGTGACCATGGCGAAAGCGCGCCCGGAGCAGAACTTCCTTGGTATCGAAGTGCATTCGCCGGGCGTGGGCGCGTGTCTGGCAACGGCCCATGAAGAGGGCGTTGAGAACCTGCGCGTAATGTGTCACGACGCGGTGGAAGTGCTGCACAAAATGATTCCTGACAATTCTTTAACCATGGTTCAGCTCTTTTTCCCTGACCCGTGGCACAAAGCGCGTCATAATAAACGCCGTATCGTTCAGGCGCCGTTTGCCGAGCTGGTTAAAAGCAAGCTGAAGCTGGGCGGTGTCTTCCATATGGCGACCGACTGGGAACCGTATGCGGAACATATGCTGGAAGTGATGTCGTCGCTCGACGGTTACAAAAACCAGTCTGCGAGCAACGACTATGTACCGCGTCCGGAATCGCGTCCGGTAACGAAATTTGAACAGCGTGGCCATCGTCTTGGTCACGGTGTATGGGACTTAATGTTCGAGAGGGTGAAATAATGGCAAAGAATCGTAGCCGTCGTCTGCGTAAAAAGATGCACATCGAAGAATTCCAGGAAGTGGGCTTCTCCGTTGCGTGGCGTTTCCCGGAAGGCACCAGCGTTGAGCAGATCGATCAGGACGTGGATGCGTTCATCAACGAGGTGATCGAGCCAAACAAACTGGCCTTCGACGGTAGCGGCTATCTGGCCTGGGAAGGTCTGATCTGCACCCAGGAAGTGGGTAAATGCACCGAAGAACATCAGGCCCTGGTCCGTAAATGGCTTGAAGACCACAAGCTCGAAGATGTCCGCGTCAGCGAACTTTTCGACGTTTGGTGGGACTAATAAAGCAGTCAAGGGCCAGCATTAGCTGGCCCATTTTGTCTGAGGGAGTGTTTAAGATGCGCAAAACGTTGCTGGCAGTTGCTTTGATGGCAACCGGATTCACCGCCCATGCGGATTATCAATGTAGCGTCACCCCGCGTGATGACGTGGTGTTAAGCCCGCAAACCGTGCAGGTCAAAGGCGAGAACGGCAATCTGGTAATTACGCCAGAAGGGAACGTCACCTATAACGGCAAGCAGTACAACCTGACTGCCGCACAGCGCGAGCAGGCGAAAGACTACCAGTCCGAATTGCGTACCGCGCTACCGTGGATTAATGAAGGTGCCCTGACGCGCGTCGAAAAGAGCCGCGTGGCGCTGGATAAGATCATCACCAAAGAGGTGGGTGAGAGCAGTAACATGCGCACCCGCCTGACGAAGCTGGACAAGCAGCTTAAAGAACAGATGAACCGCATTATCGAGACGCGCTCCGACGGCCTGACGTTCCACTACAAGGCGATTGATCAGGTCCGTGCCGACGGGCAGCAGCTGGTGAACCAGGCGATGGGCGGCATCCTGCAGGACAGCATCAACGAGATGGGCGCCAAAGCGGTGCTGAAAGGCGGCGGTAACCCGCTGCAGGGCGTGCTGGGCAGTCTGGGCGGCCTGCAAACCTCCATTCAGAACGAGTGGAAAAACCAGGAAGATGATTTCCAGCAGTTCAGCAAAGACGTGTGTAAGCGCGTGGTGTCGCTGGAAGATAGCCGGAAGGCGCTGGTGGGGACGCTGAAGTAAGGACCCCTAACCCTAACCCTCTCCCTTTTAGGGTGTACGGTCCGGGGACATGGTAGACAGGTGTTCGGGGACATGGTGAACACTTTTTAACATCCTTTACCCATGGTGATCGACTGTTTCTTCAGGTCGATCATCTCCACACTCTGCCAGCCTTTCCCTCAGCCGGCAGAACGGGATGCAAAATCCTGAATCAGCCTTCAGCTTCTTCGGCGAGGAACAGCTCAAGAAGGGAGTTAAGGAACAGTTTGCCGTGCTCGGTGATCTGCCAGTATTCCTCACATTCCGTGAGATACCCCTGCGCCAGCGCTTCGTCGATCTGCGGGCGAATCACCGACTCCGGCAGCCCGGTGTACAGCGCAAACTCAGCGCGCGGCGCGGCTTCCAGCAGACGGAAGCGGTTCATAAAGAACTCAAACGGCTTATCCGCCGCCTCGACGTCGTGCTGACGCTCCAGGTAGCGGCCTTCCATATACCCGCGCGGGTGGCGGGTTTTGGCAGTACGCAGAATACGCCCGTCCGGGAAGGTCACCTTGCCGTGCGCGCCGCAGCCAATGCCCAGATAGTCGCCAAAGCGCCAGTAGTTCAGGTTGTGCTGACACTGATAGCCCGGCTTCGCATAGGCCGACGTTTCGTACTGCTGATAGCCCGCAGCGGTTAACAGCTGGTGACCCTGCTCGAAGATATCCCACAGCGCGTCGTCATCCGGCAGCACCGGCGGACGCGAGCCAAACAGGGTGTTGGGCTCGATGGTGAGCTGGTACCACGACAGATGAGGGGGATTCAGCGCAATGGCCTGGCGCAAATCGTCCAGCGCCTCGTCCAGCGACTGATCCGGCAGGCCGTGCATCAGATCCAGGTTAAAGCTGCGAAGATTAAGGCCGGTCGCCAGGTTTGCTGCGCGCTTCGCCTCTTCCGGGCCGTGAATACGCCCCAGGCGCTTCAGCTTCGGCTCGCTAAAGCTCTGCACGCCGATGGAGATGCGGTTCACGCCCGCGCGCTGATAGTCGACAAAACGGTCGGCCTCAACGGTGCCGGGGTTGGCTTCCATCGTAATTTCAGCATCCGCTGCCAGGTTCAGGCGCGCGCGCACGCCGTCCAGCAGCGTTTGCATCGCCGGGCCTGACAGCAGGCTCGGCGTACCGCCACCAATGAAAATGGTCTTAACTTCACGTCCCTGTGCGTAAGGTACATCGGCATCCAGGTCGGCCAGCAGATGCGCAACGTAGTCATCGTGCGGCACTTCGCCCTTCAGCGCGTGCGAGTTGAAATCACAGTACGGGCATTTTTGCACGCACCACGGGATGTGAATATAAAGACTCAGAGGTGGCAAATTAGCCATTACGCAGTGCTTCCAGTAACAGTTTCAGCGCGCGTCCGCGGTGGGATATCGCGCTTTTCTCTTCGCGGGTCAGTTCCGCAGCGGTTTTGCCCTCGGAAGGGACAAAGAAAATCGGGTCGTAACCAAAGCCGCCGTTGCCAGCCGCTTCACGGGTAATCACGCCCGGCCAGCTGCCGTGGCAGACGATCGGCGTCGGGTCTTCCGCGTGACGCAGATAGACCAGCACGCAGTGGAACTGCGCGGTGCGCTGTTCGTCCGGGACGTCTTTCAGGGCGACAAGCAGCTTTTCCAGATTCTGCTGGTCGGTGGCGTCAACGCCGGAATAGCGGGCAGAGTAGATCCCCGGCGCGCCGCCGAGGGCGTCTACGGCCAGGCCGGAGTCGTCGGCAATCGCGGGGAGGCCAGTTACCTGCGCAGCGTGGCGCGCTTTAATGATCGCGTTTTCGATAAACGTCAGCCCCGTCTCTTCGGCGGAATCCACGCCAAGATCGGTCTGGGCGACCACGTCCAGACCAAAATCATTTAATAGCGAGGCCAGCTCGCGCACTTTACCGGCGTTGCCGGTCGCGAGAACAACTTTCTGCATGGTTTAGTCCTGTTCTGTCAGAGCCGCGACTTCCGTCGGGATAGATTGCGGATTAAGGATTTTTACCTGTTTATGTCGCCCCAGTTCGCCTTTTTCAATGATGACCTGGCTTTTGGCGACGCGAAACTGTTTTGCCAGATATTTGGTCAGATGCGCGTTCGCCTGGCCGTCAACCGGCGGGGCAGTGATGGCGACTTTTAACTCGTCGCCATGCAGTCCAACAATACCGTCACGGCTGGCTTTCGGCTGAATATACAGCCGTAAAACCAGCCCGTCAGCGCAGGTGCTTACGGCACTCATAGCGCCATCCACAGCCCCGGCAGCAGCATATCGCCCGTGGACTGCAGCAGTTCAGCGACCCCCATGTTGATCACATAGAGCAGCAGAACCAGGATCATCGGCGAAAAATCGATGCCGCCCATAGACGGAAGCAGGTTACGGATCGGGCGCAGCAGCGGCTCGGTCAGCTGAATCAAGGCGTACTCCACCGGGCTACGGCCCTGGCTCACCCAGCTCATGATCGCCATGACCAGCAGCACCCAGAAGATCAGCAGGCCGATGGTTTTGATCAAAATCAGGATGGCGACAATCCAGATAATCGGCTGGAAGGTGAAGACCATAAACAGCACAATCGCTTTGATAACGCTCAGAATAAACGCCACCAGCAGAGACGAACTGTCGATGGGCCCCATGGCCGGGATAATACGGCGCAGCGGTCCGACAACAGGCTGCGTGATTTTCACGACAAACTGCGAGAACGGATTGTAAAAATCACAGCGGGCCCACTGCATCCAGACGCGCAGCAAAAGCGCCATCGTGTACAGCTCAATGACCGTTGAGAGCAGGAAAGTCAACGTCTTCATGGCGTTCCTCAGGTTTCCTTATTATTTTGAGTAGTCGCGCGCACCGAAAATTGCCGTGCCGATGCGCACCATCGTGCTGCCTGCCGCAATGGCGGCTTCCATATCATCCGACATGCCCAGAGAAAGCGTGTCTACCGTGTTATAGCGCGCTTTAAGCGCCTCAAATGCTACAGCCATTTGCTGTGCCACGGCAAACTGCCTTTCATAACTTGACTCAGGCGCCGGGATTGCCATCAAACCACGCAGGCTTAAGCGCGGCAGTTCGGCCACCTCGGCTGCCAGCGCATCCAGCTCGCTCAGCGCAATACCGGACTTGCTGTTTTCATCGCTGATGTTGATTTGAATCAGCACGTTAAGCGCTGGCATCTCTGCCGGACGCTGGTCGTTCAGGCGTGTCGCAATGCGCAGACGGTCAACGGTATGGCACCAGTCGAAGTGCTCCGCCACCAGACGGCTTTTGTTCGACTGCAGTGGGCCGATAAAGTGCCACTGCAGATCCGTCTTCCCCTGTTCCTGGAAGTAGCGAATTTTATCCACGCCTTCCTGGACGTAGTTTTCACCAAACGCCCGCTGGCCTGCGTCAATGGCTTCTGCGATGGCGCTCGCAGGCTTGGTTTTGCTGACAGCAAGTAGCGTAATTTCTTCTGAAGCCCGGCCGCAACGCGTTGCGGCGGCTGAGATTTTGTCCCGGACCTGTGCCAGGTTATGCGCAATGTCGTTCATTTTCCGAGGAGTAGTCTATGGATGTGGAAGAAATTGTGGCCCTTAGTGTAAAGCATAACGTCTCCGATCTACACCTGTGCAGTGATTCGCCACCTCGCTGGCGCAGAACGGGCCGCCTTGAACCGGCACCGTTTCCTTCTCCGGACCTCGGGGCGTTGTTAAAAGCGTGGCTCAACGATGAGCAGCAGGGGATATGGTGGGCCAACGGGCAGGTGGATTTTGCCGCGACGGTGGCGGGAGGCCAGCGCCTGCGCGGCAGTGCCTTTAAGCAGATGCACGGAGTCTCTGTGACGCTACGGCTGTTGCCGCGTACCTGTCCGCAGCTCGCTTCGCTGGGCGCACCGAGGGTTATCCCGGAACTGTTAACCAATGCGTCCGGGTTGATTCTGGTGACGGGGGCGACCGGCAGCGGCAAATCTACGACGCTGGCGGCGATGGTCGATTTTCTCAACCACCATACTGACGGCCATATTCTCACGCTCGAAGATCCGGTGGAGTTTATCTATCAGAGCGAGCGTTGCCTGATCCAGCAGCGGGAGATCGGCCAGCACAGCCCGTCATTTGCCGACGCGCTGCGCAGTGCCTTACGCCAGGATCCGGACGTGATTTTGCTGGGAGAGCTGCGCGACAGCGAAACGATCCGCCTGGCGCTAACGGCAGCGGAGACCGGGCACCTGGTGCTGGCGACGCTGCATACGCGCGGGGCATCGCAGGCGATTGAGCGGCTGGTCGATACGTTCCCGGCGCAGGAGAAAGATCCGGTGCGTAACCAGCTGGCCGGCAGCCTGCGGGCGGTGCTGGCGCAGAAGCTGGTTCCTGACTTACAGGACGGGCGCGTCGCGCTGTATGAGCTGCTGGTGAATACCGCGGCGGCGGCGAATCTGATACGAGAAGGAAAAACGTGGCAGCTGCCCGGCATTATTCAAACCGGACAGCAGGCAGGCATGCAGAACTTTGACCAAAGCCTGGCGGAGAGACGGGCGCAGGGGCGGCTCTAGGCCCCTGTGCTTAAAAGCCCTGCTCGAAATAGCTTTCGAGGATGATGACGGCAGAAGCGGAGTCCACGCTGCCTTTGTTCAGCGCCCGGAAGCCGCCGTGCTCAAACAGACCCGCACGCGCTTCGACGGTGCTGAGACGCTCGTCGTGCAGCTTCACGGAGACGCCAAAGCGACCATGGATTTTATTGGCGAACTTACGCGCCCGGGCGGTCAGCGGCTGTTCGGTACCGTCCATGTTGAGCGGTAATCCGACAATCACGTCATCCGGCTGCCACTCTTTGAGCAGACGCTCAATGAGATTCCAGTCCGGCGTACCGTCGTTGGCCTTCAGGGCGGTAAGCGGACGCGCGGTACCGGTGATGCGCTGCCCCACGGCGACGCCAATGCTTTTGGTGCCAAAATCGAAGGCCAGAAGCGTTCCGCTCATCAGGCGTGCCCCGCTACGCCAGGCATGGTCAGAATATCAATACCAATCAGCTTCGCCGCATCGCGCCAGCGATCGGCAATCGGCGTTTTAAACAGGATATTCATGTCCGCAGGGGCGGTGAGCCAGGCGTTATCGAGGATCTCCTGCTCAAGCTGGCCTTTCTCCCACGACGAATAGCCCAGCGCCACCAGCACTTCAGAAGGCTGCTCTGCGGTGCCCAGCGTTTCGAGCACGTCACGTGAGGTGGTGATGACGGTGTTATCCGAAATTCGAATACTGGAAGAGAACACCGGCGGCGTATGCAGGATAAAGCCGCGATCTTCTGCAAGAGGTCCACCCAGCATCACGGGCTTATCAAGCCGGATCTCCGGCAGTCGCGCTTCAGCCGGGATTTTCAGCTTGTCCAGAATCCCTTCAACCTGAAGATTTTCCAGCGGTTTATTAATGATAATACCCATCGCGCCGTCTTCATTGTATTCACAAATATAAACCACGGCGCGGCGAAAAATCGGGTCCTGGAGAGCAGGCATGGCAATAAGAAAGTGATGCTGTAAATTCATTGTCAGAGGTACTGTTTCCTGGTTTAAAAAGCGACAGCGACCAGTATGCGGAGAAAGCCGGGCGCTGTCACTCATTGGTGGGTTATTTCTGCAGGCGTTTTTCGATGGCGTCCATCAGCATTCCGGTGATCGAGACCGGGAATTCCGCTTCAATTTCACGAATGCAGGTCGGGCTGGTGACGTTCACTTCGGTCAGACGATCGCCGATGATATCCAGTCCGACGAAGATCAGGCCTTTGGCTTTCAGCGTTGGGCCAACGCGGCGGGCAATTTCCCAGTCGCTTTCGGTCAACGGGCGCGGCTCACCGCGACCGCCGGCCGCCAGGTTACCACGGGTTTCGCCACCCTGCGGGATACGCGCCAGGCAGTAAGGGACCGGTTCGCCATCCACCACCAGCACGCGTTTATCGCCGTCCTTGATCGCCGGAATATAGTTCTGTGCCATGCAGTAACGGGTGCCCAGTTCGGTCAGGGTTTCGGCAATCACGCCAATGTTCGGGTCACCTTCTTTCACGCGGAAAATCGACGCGCCGCCCATCCCGTCCAGCGGCTTCATGATGATATCGCCGTGCTTCTGCCAGAATGCCTTCAACTGCGCTTTGCTGCGGGTCACCAGGGTTTCCGGCGTCAGGTCAGAGAACCAGGCGGTGTAGAGCTTCTCGTTGCAGTCGCGCAGGCTCTGCGGCTTGTTGACGATCAGCGTCCCTTTCTCTTCTGCACGTTCAAGGATATAGGTGCAGTAGATGTACTCGGTGTCGAACGGCGGATCTTTACGCATCAGAATGACGTTGAGATCGGCCAGCGCAATGTCCTGCTCTGTGCCAAATTCATACCATTTGTCGTAGTTCTGCTCGACGTTAACGATGCGGGTGCGGGCGCGGGCTTCACCGTTGATCAGGTAAAGATCGTTCATCTCCATATAGTGGAGTTCATAGCCGCGACGCTGCGCTTCCAGCAGCATGGCGAAGCTGGAATCTTTCTTGATGTTGATGTTTGCGATGGGGTCCATCACGATGCCGAGCTTGATCATCTTTCTCTCCAATAATGCGTCAACCCAGATCGCCAAACCGTACCTGTAGCGCGGTAATGGCCGTGAGTGCCGTTGTCTCAGTGCGCAGAACGCGAGGTCCCAACAGAATATCAGTAAACTGGTAACGTGCCGTCATCGCAATTTCGTCCGCCGACAGGCCGCCTTCAGGCCCAATCAGCAGGCGAACGCGCTCAACGGGCAGCGGCAGCGTATTGATGCTGGCGCTGGCGCGCGGATGAAGATTGAGCTTCAGCCCACTGTCCTCTTCTGCACACCACTCCTCCAGATCCATCGCCGGGCGGATCTCCGGAATACGGTTGCGGCCACTCTGTTCGCAAGCCGCGATGGCAATTTTCTGCCACTGCTGGATCTTTTTGTTCAGACGTTCCGCATCCAGTTTAACGCCACAGCGCTCAGAAAAAAGTGGCGTAATGAGGCTTACACCCAGTTCAATGGATTTCTGAATCGTGAACTCCATTTTCTCGCCGCGCGACATCACCTGGCCCAGATGGATATGCAGCGGTGATTCCCGGTCATCCACTTCACCGCGCAGGACGTTCACGTGTACGCTTTTTTTATCCGCCCGCGTGATTTCCGCGTCGAAAACCTGGTTAGAGCCGTCGAACAATTGTATTGCCTGGCCGGCGCCCATGCGCAGCACGCGGCCAACGTGGTTGGCGGCGTCATCAGACAGGGCGATTTCACGGCCTGCGGTAATCAGTTCAGGATGGTAAATGCGGGGAATGCGCATAGTCAGAAATTCCATGTGTCATGCGATATAAGCGAATTGCCGTAGTGTAGGTTAGCTCTTTTGCGCCTGGCAAGCCCGCTGGACGTAAGGGTTGTGATTCCCCTGGACTCTGGCGATACGCTCGTCGCGCTGGCATTCCCACTCCGTCACCGGGTATTGCTTGTCCCAGGCGTTGAACAACTGGGTCTGCTGGCGGGAGAGGTTGAGATCGTAACGGTCACGCATATAGAAATAGGTGCGGGCAATGCTGCCGCGCGCGCGGGCAGGGGGCTCGGCGACTTTCTCTTTAAAATCAATCTTCATACCGCACTGGCCGTACTGACCTTCGCCACCGTTCCACTGGCTGTACATGAAGTTGCCGCGATCGCCGTTCACTTCGCCCACCGCGGGCTGCAGGTTATGCATGTCGCTTTCCATCTGGCGGTATACCGGATCTTTGGCGCAGTTTTTACGTCCGCCATCTTGCCAGCACTGGCGCTGGTGGCCAAACTGCCATGCCGGAACGACATGTTCCCATTCAATACGGCTGGCGCGGTTTTCGTTTTTACGCACCTTGTAGCCGCAGGACTCAAGGTCTACGACCCCTTTTTTACCCTGCCAGTTAATTTTACAGCCGCAGTAGAAATCGCCCGGTACGTCAGCGTTGACCTTTACACCGGCCGCTTTGGCCTGAGAGAAACTGTTGATACCGTCGGCCAGGGCGTGGCCTGAGAGCGCCGTCGTCAGAAAGGCGACCGCGAGAGAAAAATTACGGGACATCTTACACTCCGTGTCAAAACGAGCCCGCAACGTAACGAATGTTGTTCCTGTATGCAATCAGTCAGATCAGGAAAGTTCCTGAACGTTCAGATAATTATTCCGCCACCAGCGGCTCGCCGCATTTCACGCAGCGGTAGGTTGCCTCGCCGCGCACCACGCGATTATGGCGGCGGACGGTAAGCTGATGTTGCTGACACAGGCAGCGGTAGGGGAAGGTATTGCGACGCACCGATTCCAGCTCGAACTGATGGGTTCTGCGCGCCGGAACGCCGAGCACCGCTTCCATCATCCACTTCCACTCCTTGCCGTGGGGGGCGACGCGTCCGAAGTGTTTCCACACCAGCAGGTGCGCCAGCTCGTGCGGCACCACCTCATCAATAAACGCCTGCTGGTTTTCCATCATCAGAACCGGGTTCAGGCGGATCTCATAGGATTCCAGCCAGGCGGTACCGGCCGAGGTGCCACGCTGCTGGTAGACGAGTTTGGGTTCAGGGTAATTGCGACCAAGCTTCAGGTTCGCCTGGGCGAGTTTTTCCCGCAGGCTGCGCATAACGGCTTGCTGAATGGCGATGGGGAGACGGGGAGCTTTCATAGGGGCAGAGCATAAAGCGGGAAGCGGGGAGGCGCAAGAGGCGCCTCCCGCAAGAGGATCAGTCGTGAGCGCCGATTTCGCGCAGCGGGCGACCTTTCATCAGGTTACGTTCAATATGTTCCAGAGACACGTGTTTGGTTTCTGGAACCAGCCAGATGGTCAGCACAATAAAGAAGATGTTCAGACCGGCGTAGACCCAGAAGGTATTGGCATTGCCCAAGGTATTGAGCATGGTCAGGAACGTTGCGCCGACGATCATGTTGGCAATCCAGTTGGTTGCGGTAGAGCAGGTGATACCAAAATCACGTCCTTTCAGCGGCTGGATCTCAGAGCACAGCACCCAGATCAGCGGCCCGGCGCTCATCGCAAACCCGACGATAAACATCAGCAGCATGCCTACCGCAAAGTACTGGGCGGTTGGGGAGTGAATGCCCACATGCATCATGGTACCGAGGACGCCCATACCGGCCGCCATCACCAGGAAGCCCAGCGTCAGGGTTGGCTTACGTCCCCAGCGGTCCACCAGACCGATGGCGATAAAGGTCGCCAGCACGTTGGTCAGACCCACGATGACGGTCCCCCACATCTGCTCGGTGGTGTTGGTGTAACCCGCCAGCTCAAAGATTTTGGGCGCGTAGTACATGATGACGTTCATCCCGGTGAACTGCTGCATCACCTGGAGCAGCACGCCGAGGAACACCGCCCGGCGGAAGTTGCTGTTCTCTTTAAACAGCGCCCAGCCGGACTGTTTGACCTTCAGGCTTTCGCGGATCTCTTCCAGCTCGTTTTTCGCTTCCGCGCTGGTATCGCGCAGGCGCATCAGCACGCGTTCGGCATCGTGGAAGCGACGTTTTGCAGCAAACCAGCGCGGGCTGTCCGGCAGGAAGAAGACGCCAATCAGCAGCAGAACCGCAGGGATGATGATCACGCCGAGCATCCACCGCCATGCGCCGCTGTAGCTAAACGCGGTATCGGAAAGGTACGCGCCCAGGATACCGATGGTGATCATGAGCTGGTACATCGAAATCATACTGCCGCGGATTTTCTCCGGCGCGATTTCCGACAGATACAGTGGGGCGGTATAGGACGCCACGCCCACGGCCAGACCGAGCAGCACGCGGGAAACCAGCAGAACCTCAACGTTAGGTGCAGCAGCAGAGAAAAGTGAGCCGGCCACGAACAGGATCGCGCCAATCATCAGGCTCTTTTTACGTCCGAGTTTGAAGGAGAGCCAGCCGCTGCCGACGGCCCCAACGGCCGCACCGAACATCATGGAGCTGACCACCCATTCCTGGGTGTGAGCGCTAATCTGGAACTCGTCAGTGATGAAAGGTAATGCACCGGCAATCACGCCGATATCCAGGCCAAAAAGTAATCCTGCCAGGGCGGCGAGGAAACAGACGAAGAATGTCATCGCCTTGTTGGACGTACGCCCCTGTTTTTTATTGTCAGGCATTATGCCCTCCAGTTGGGTTATCAGTTTTATTGATGGTAAGGGTAGGTGAGCGACCCGTAAAAATATGTGAGATTAATCACATTGGTGTAATCGGTTACACTCGTGTGCAACCGTAAATAAAATTAAAGCTTTGAAAATATAGAGGTAAATGAAGTGAGGCGCATCGCGAAAGGAGATATTTCAGACTTAACTGAAAGGGAATGTAACAGCAGAAGAATGGCGATCATGCAAAGAGAATATTCTGAAAGCGGAGAGCTGCCGGTGCGGTGTAATCGGTTCCAAAGGGTACACCTTTCAGCCGGGTGGCGGCTGCGCCTTACCCGGCCTACAAATGCCCAAAACCCGTAGGCCCGTGCAAGCGAAGCGCCGCCGGGCAAGGATGATCGCACAAATGCAAAAGGCCAGCCCGAAGGCTGGCCTTTTAAAAGCGATGACAGTCGATTACTTCAGACCGGCAGCTTCACGCAGCAGGGCGGCTTTGTCGGTTTTTTCCCATGGGAAATGTTCACGACCAAAGTGACCGTATGCAGCGGTTTCTTTGTAGATTGGGTGCAGCAGATCCAGCATCTGAATCAGGCCGTATGGGCGCAGGTCGAAGAACTCGCGCACCAGCAGGGTCAGCTGTTCTGAAGGCACTTTCTCGGTACCAAAGGTTTCCACCATGATGGAGGTGGGTTCAGCCACGCCGATAGCGTAGGAAACCTGAATCTCACAGCGGTCAGCCAGGCCGGCAGCCACGATGTTTTTCGCCACATAACGTGCCGCGTACGCTGCAGAACGGTCCACTTTTGATGGATCTTTACCGGAGAATGCACCGCCACCGTGACGCGCCATGCCGCCGTAGGTATCAACGATGATTTTACGACCGGTCAGGCCGCAGTCACCCATTGGGCCGCCGATAACAAAGCGTCCGGTTGGGTTGATAAAGAATTTGGTGGCGCTGCTCAGCCATTCGGTTGGCAGAACCGGCTTGATGATCTCTTCCATCACTGCTTCCTGCAGGGATTTCTGATCGATCTCTTCGGCATGCTGGGTAGACAGAACCACCGCGTCAATACCGACAATTTTACCGTCGTCGTACTGGAAGGTGACCTGGCTCTTCGCATCCGGGCGCAGCCACGGCAGGGTGCCGTTTTTACGCACTTCAGCCTGACGCTGCACCAGACGGTGTGCGTAGGTGACCGGCGCTGGCATCAGCACGTCGGTTTCGTTGGTTGCATAGCCGAACATCAGGCCCTGGTCGCCCGCGCCCTGTTCCAGCGGATCGGCACGGTCAACGCCCTGGTTGATGTCTGGAGACTGTTTGCCAATTGCGCTCAGTACCGCGCAGGAGTTGGCATCAAAGCCCATATCAGAATGCACATAACCGATCTCACGCACCGTGTTACGGGTGATCTCTTCGATATCAACCCATGCGCTGGTGGTGATCTCACCGCCAACCAGAACCATGCCGGTTTTGACATAGGTTTCACACGCGACGCGTGCTTTTGGATCCTGCGCGAGGATCGCATCCAGCACCGCATCGGAGATTTGGTCAGCAATTTTATCAGGATGTCCTTCTGATACGGACTCGGACGTAAACAGGTGTTTTGCCATGTTTTATTTCACCTAAGAGGAATTTGGTTAGCTCAAGCTGCTGTGTGGAATAGCCAAAGGAGATAATTCTACCAAGGCCTGCAGGTTTTTGACACTGGCAGTATGAGTGTTAATCAGTATAGATGGATTAACATCTGGATGGCTATTTTAGGTCACTTCTTCACCCGATTTCCAGTTTTTTTTGACTCATCTCTCACTCAGTTGAAATTGCTGCTGGCAAAAATTCCTGACGGTGCTGGCAACACGCGCATTTTTGTTTTGCTTTTTAGCCCCCTTCTCGGTATAAAACGCGGCGCGCGGCTCATATAAAATAAGCGCTCGATGAACTCATCGTGTCGCCACTTCCAGCCGGGTAAAGCAGTGAACTTTTAGCTTTGGCTTGGGGTCCGTTTCAGCAGAGGCGGCCGTGGAGGTGATACGAGATAATGAACCATCGTTTTCCGCTAATTCAGCGTAGCCGTTCTGGCGCGCATTTGATTCCCGCAACCCGCATTTCTAGTCTGCAAACCTGCCGATGTTATACCCATCTCGGCGCTTCTCAGGATTCCAGGGCCGGTCACGCTTTGTGAAAACTGAACAAGGGCGCTCTTGTTAATACAAGAGTTTTCTCGTGGTTTCGCCGAACCTTGTCATACAGAGTTCGGATACGTGTTTTACAATGATATGAATAAGAAACCGGTCGCACGGTCTGGATTTCAGCATACTCTGCTGGGAAACGGAGCCGTTTATGGGTTGTTATCGCCGTATAACGCTGCGATAGTAGTCAACTGTTTTACACTTAATACAAAGAGTTGAGGTTCGCTATGTCTGACGACATGTCTTCTTTTTCGCCTTCGTCAGCGGGCGAACAGGGTGTACTACGTTCTATGCAGGAGGTTGCGATGAGCTCCGAGGAAGCCAGCAAGATGCTGCGCACTTACAATATTGCCTGGTGGGGCAATAACTACTACGACGTCAACGAACTGGGCCACATCAGCGTCTGCCCGGATCCGGACGTCCCTGAAGCGCGCGTGGATCTCGCCAAACTGGTGAAAGCCCGTGAGGCTCAGGGCCAGCGTTTGCCTGCACTGTTCTGCTTCCCGCAGATCCTGCAACATCGCCTGCGTTCGATTAACGCCGCGTTCAAACGCGCGCGTGAATCCTACGGCTATAAAGGCGACTACTTCCTGGTTTACCCGATCAAGGTAAACCAGCACCGCCGCGTGATTGAATCGCTGATCCACTCCGGCGAGCCGCTGGGGCTGGAGGCGGGTTCCAAAGCCGAACTGATGGCCGTGCTGGCGCATGCGGGGATGACCCGTTCAGTGATCGTCTGTAACGGCTATAAAGACCGTGAATACATTCGTCTGGCGCTGATTGGCGAGAAGATGGGCCACAAGGTCTATCTGGTTATCGAGAAGATGACTGAAATCGCCATCGTGCTGGAAGAAGCCGAGCGTCTGAACGTGGTGCCGCGCCTTGGCGTGCGTGCGCGTCTGGCGTCGCAGGGTTCCGGAAAATGGCAGTCCTCCGGCGGTGAAAAATCCAAGTTCGGCCTGGCGGCCAACCAGGTGCTGCAGCTGGTAGAAATTCTGCGCGAGCGTGGTCGTCTGGACAGCATTCAGCTGCTGCACTTCCACCTCGGCTCGCAGATGGCCAACATTCGTGATATCGCCACCGGCGTGCGAGAGTCGGCGCGTTTCTACGTTGAGCTGCACAAGCTTGGCGTGAATATTCAGTGCTTCGACGTGGGCGGCGGCCTGGGCGTGGACTATGAAGGGACCCGCTCACAATCTGATTGTTCCGTGAACTATGGCCTGAACGAATACGCGAACAACATCATCTGGGCGATCGGCGACGCCTGTGAAGAGAACGGCCTGCCGCACCCGACGGTGATTACCGAATCCGGTCGCGCGGTGACCGCGCACCATACGGTGCTGGTCTCTAACATTATCGGCGTTGAGCGCAGCGAAACCACCGAAGCGACGCCGCCGGCAGACGATGCCCCGCGTTCCCTGCAAAGCATGTGGGAAACCTGGCAGGAGATGCACGAGCCGGGTACGCGTCGTTCCCTGCGCGAATGGCTGCACGACAGCCAGATGGATCTGCACGACATTCACGTCGGCTACTCTTCAGGCACCTTCAGCCTGCAGGAGCGCGCGTGGGCAGAGCAGCTCTATTTGAATATGTGCCATGAAGTGCAGAAGCAGCTCGACCCGAGCAACCGCGCCCACCGTCCGATAATCGACGAGCTGCAGGAGCGTATGGCGGATAAGATTTACGTCAACTTCTCGCTGTTCCAGTCGATGCCGGATGCCTGGGGTATCGATCAGCTGTTCCCGGTTCTGCCGCTGGAAGGATTGAATCACGCCCCGGAACGTCGCGCGGTGCTGCTGGACATCACCTGCGACTCTGACGGCGCCATCGACCACTACGTGGACGGCGACGGTATCGCCACGACGATGCCAATGCCGGAATACGACCCGGAGAACCCGCCAATGCTGGGCTTCTTTATGGTCGGCGCGTATCAGGAGATCCTCGGCAACATGCACAACCTGTTCGGCGATACCGAGGCGGTCGACGTGTTTGTCTTCCCTGACGGCAGCGTGGAAGTTGAGCTGTCTGACGAAGGGGATACCGTGGCGGACATGCTGGAATACGTTCAGCTGGATCCGAAAACCCTGCTCACGCAGTTCCGCGACCAGGTGAAAAACACCGGGCTGGACGATGCGCTGCAGCAGCAGTTCCTGGAAGAGTTTGAAGCGGGTCTGTACGGTTATACGTACCTGGAAGACGAATAGTCGCTGATGCCCGGTGGCGCTGCGCTTACCGGGCCTACGAATGTAGGCCGGATAAGGCGAGGCCGCCATCCGGCAGAATGCTATACTCTCTTGAACCCGTGTGCATTACCGGCGATAATTCGCCTCAATTAGCGATTTACGAATCAATCCCTTCCTCGTCGGGTTTAACGACGCGGAGGGGATTTTTTTTCATCTGTTTTTAATGTATCGACTTTAAAAGAGGTCAGGACATGAGCACTTTAGGTCATCAGTACGATAACTCTCTGGTATCTAACGCGTTTGGTTTTTTACGCCTTCCGATGAACTTCCAGCCGTACGACAGTGACGCGGACTGGGTGATCACCGGCGTGCCGTTCGACATGGCAACGTCAGGCCGTGCGGGTGGGCGTCATGGCCCGGCGGCGATCCGTCAGGTTTCCACTAACCTGGCCTGGGAGCACAACCGTTTCCCGTGGAACTTCGACATGCGCGAGCGCCTGAACGTGGTGGACTGCGGTGACCTGGTGTATGCCTTTGGTGATGCGCGTGAGATGAGCGAAAAGCTGCAGGCCCACGCCGAGAAGTTGCTGGCTGCCGGTAAGCGCATGCTCTCCTTCGGCGGCGACCACTTCGTGACCCTGCCGCTGCTGCGTGCCCACGCGAAGCACTTCGGTAAAATGGCGCTGGTACACTTTGATGCGCATACCGACACCTACGCGAACGGCTGTGAGTTTGACCACGGCACCATGTTCTTTACCGCGCCGAACGAAGGTCTGATCGACCCGAATCATTCCGTGCAGATCGGTATTCGCACTGAGTTCGACAAAGATAACGGCTTCACCGTGCTGGATGCAGGTCAGGTTAACGACCGCGGCGTGGATGACATCCTCGCGCAGGTGAAGCAGATCGTGGGTGATATGCCTGTGTATCTGACCTTCGACATTGACTGCCTGGATCCGGCATTTGCACCGGGTACAGGTACCCCGGTAATCGGCGGCCTGACCTCAGACCGCGCCATCAAGCTGGTGCGCGGCCTGAAGGATCTCAACATTGTCGGGATGGACGTGGTGGAAGTGGCGCCTGCGTACGACCAGTCCGAGATCACTGCGCTGGCCGCAGCGACCCTGGCACTGGAAATGCTCTACATCCAGGCAGCCAAAAAAGGCGAATAAGCCTCTTCTGGCGTAAAAAAACCTCTCCCTGGAGAGGTTTTTTATTGCCTTTAGAACACGTTAAACGGGTATTCCACGTAAGCGCGGATCTCGTCCCCGCCCACGTTATAGTCGCTGGCGTTGCTGGAGACGCGCAACACGGAATAGCGCAGTTTCAGTTTCAGATCCTTCGCCGGGCCATCCTGCACCTGGTACTGGATCTGGTTAAACCACTCGTGCTCTTTGCCGTTGCTGGTTTCCGCGGTTTTGATGTTGTCCCCGCGCACGTAGGCGGTGGTCCAGCTCAGACCCGGCAGGCCAAGGCCGCCAAAGTCCAGACCGTAGGATGCCTGCCAGGAACGTTCATCTTCGCCGTTAAAATCAGACCAGTAGGAGTTTGCCAGCCAGATGGTGTTACCGCCATCACCCACGCCGCCCTGATCGCGGTAGCCGCCGTAGTTGTAGCCGGTGCTGCCGCTGCTCTGCTGGTACGCCACTTTGAACGTGTGAATATCCCAGATGTAGCTCGCCGCCAGGCTCCAGATAGCGTTGCTGCGGCCCGTATCGAGGCTGTCCGCGTAACTCTGGTCGAGACGGGAGTTATAGCCGTTGAAGTCGAGCACCAGCTGCTGCCCGGTGCTGAACGGCTGTTTGAAGTTCAGGCCCAGATACTGCTTGTTCATCACCTCTTCATTGTGAGAGGCGTAAAACGCGCCGCTGAACTGATCGTTGAACTGATAGCTCGCGCCGCCGAAGGAGAGGCTCTTCAGCCCGCTGTCGTGGCGGTCGTCACTTTTACGCTGCTCGTCGGTGAAATAACCGGCGTTAATTTCCAGACCGTCGATCTCTTTTGAGGTCAGCATGGTGCCGGTGTAGCTTTCAAAGAGCAGGCGAGAGCTGTCGGCATTGACGATGGGCAGCTCAGGACGCTGATTCCCGTAGCTCAGTACGGTATTCGAGATGCGCATTTTGGCGGTTGCGCCAAACTTTGCCAGATCGGATTTTGCCCGGCCGTCGTCTTCCTGCTTAAAGAAGTCGATGCCGCCTGCGCCGCTCTTGCCGCGACCGCCGTCCAGGCGCACGCCGTATTGAGCAATACCGTCCACACCAAAGCCCACCAGCCCTTCGGTATAGCCGGATGCAAACGTGGCGATGATCCCCTGACCCCATTCGGCTTTGTCCTGCTGGCCCTGATGATAATCACGGCTGATGTACGCATTGCGTAAAAACAGGTCCAGATGGCTGTCGTCAATAAAACCCTGGCTGCCGGATTGCTGGCTTGCAGCGGCAGGTAATGCGGAAAATAAACTTAAAGCAATTAATGATAATTCTTTTTTCACGGAGGGAACGTCTCTGTCTGGATATATTAATTGAATAACTGCAGGGGTGATAATTACCGGAAAAAGTGACCTTTGCAATAATTATGTGACCAGACGTTTCAATGTGACAGGGCAGATTTGGCGGGGCTTTCAGAGGTGTTATCGATACGTGCTGTTAAGTTAACATTTCATGCGAAATAAAAAGGAGGCAAAACTGCCTCCTTCTGAAATTATTTAATTCCGTCTGCGGCCATACGGTCGCGAATATGCTGTGCGCGCTCTTCTGAGGCAGGGTGATCGTCAAACATAGAGCTTTGACGTCCTGCTTCCAGTTTGGCCAGTTTTTCAAAGCTGGTGGCTAAACCGGATGGATTAATGCCGCGTTTGCGCAACAGATCGTAGGAGTAGTCATCCGCTTCGGACTCCTGACGCTGGGAGAACTGGGAGTTCACCAGTTTTTCACCCACGTCGCCAAGCTGTGACTGGGACAGGCTGCCAACGATACCGCCTGCTGAGGCCGCCGCTGCGCGGATGGCATTGGTGCCTAAGGCAACCTGCATCCCTTTCTTCACGTGGCCCAGCGCAACGTGGCCCATTTCATGGCCGATGACCGCTTCCACTTCGTTGTCGGTCATCATATCCATCAGGCCGCTGTAAACGCGGATACAGCCGTTCGCCATCGCGAAGGCGTTGACGTCTTTCGCCATGTAAACCTTGTAGTTCACCGGCTGGCCGTTGATGTTATCGCCCAGCGCGGAAGCAATCTTATTCAGACGCTGCGTGTAGGTACTGTTAGCCGGCGCAAGCGTGGCTTTTCCGTCCATATCTTTACAGGCCTGGTCGCTCAGCGCTTTTACCTGCGCATCGCTCAGGGAATAGGCCTGAAAGGCCTCTGCGCCTGAGGTCATCAGGCCGTTAGAATCCATATTCTGACAGCCGCTCAGCAGGAGCGTTGTACCCAGGGCCAGCACTATTGCACGCATTTTCATGAGGTTGCTTCCGTACTCGTTAATCTGAATAAAATCCGAAAAGTGCACCGTCAGCGAAGCCGGTGTCGGGCTAAGTATAAGGAATATCTACAGGGCCGGGCGAGCAGATTGCGCAACATGCGAGCATGATCCAGAGATTTCTTAAGCTGCAAAAGAATGGTCCATGTACATGGCATGCCGCTTGGGTTACATTGTTGGCACTTTTTTCCGGCGTAGCCCAAAACGCGCTGTCGTCAAGGGCATGGCCTTTAACAGTCCGATCTGGAGTTAAAATGTCCTCACGTAAAGAGCTTGCTAATGCTATTCGTGCGCTGAGCATGGACGCAGTACAGAAAGCCAAATCCGGCCACCCAGGGGCCCCTATGGGTATGGCTGATATCGCCGAAGTCCTGTGGCGCGATTTCCTGAACCACAACCCGCAGAACCCGTCATGGGCTGACCGCGACCGTTTCGTACTGTCTAACGGCCACGGCTCTATGCTGATCTATAGCCTGCTGCACCTCACCGGCTACGATCTGCCTATCGAAGAGCTGAAAAACTTCCGTCAGCTGCACTCCAAAACTCCAGGTCACCCGGAAGTGGGCTACACCGCTGGCGTAGAAACCACCACCGGCCCGCTGGGTCAGGGTATTGCTAACGCTGTGGGTATGGCGATCGCTGAGAAGACCCTGGCGGCGCAGTTCAACCGTCCTGGCCACGACATCGTTGACCACTTCACCTACGCGTTCATGGGCGACGGCTGCATGATGGAAGGCATTTCTCACGAAGTGTGCTCCCTGGCAGGTACCCTGAAGCTGGGTAAACTGGTTGCGTTCTATGACGACAACGGTATCTCCATCGACGGTCACGTTGAAGGCTGGTTCACTGACGACACCGCTAAACGTTTCGAAGCTTACGGCTGGCACGTTGTGCGTGGCGTTGATGGTCACGATGCTGACTCGATTAAACGTGCAGTAGAAGAAGCGCGCGCTGTGACGGACAAACCGTCCCTGCTGATGTGCAAAACCATCATCGGCTTCGGTTCCCCGAACAAAGCGGGTACGCACGACTCCCACGGCGCGCCGCTGGGCGACGCGGAAATTGCACTGACCCGCGAAGCGCTGGGCTGGAAATACCCTGCATTCGAAATCCCATCTGAGATCTATGCTCAGTGGGATGCAAAAGAAGTAGGCCAGGCGAAAGAAGCGGCGTGGAACGAGAAGTTTGCGGCTTACGCGAAAGCCTTCCCACAGGAAGCGGCTGAATTCACCCGTCGTATGAAAGGTGACATGCCGTCTGACTTCGACGCGAAAGCGAACGAGTTCATCGCTAAGCTGCAGGCGAACCCGTCTAAAATTGCGAGCCGTAAAGCGTCTCAGAATGCCATTGAAGCGTTTGGTCCTCTGCTGCCTGAGTTCCTCGGCGGCTCCGCTGACCTGGCGCCATCTAACCTGACCCTGTGGTCCGGTTCTAAGCCAATCAACGAAGACACTGCCGGTAACTACATCCATTACGGTGTACGTGAATTCGGTATGACTGCGATTGCCAACGGTATCTCCCTGCACGGTGGTTTCCTGCCGTACACCTCTACCTTCCTGATGTTCGTTGAATATGCGCGTAACGCCGTGCGTATGGCGGCGCTGATGAAACAGCGTCAGGTGATGGTTTACACCCACGACTCCATCGGTCTGGGCGAAGACGGTCCAACTCACCAGCCGGTAGAGCAGGTGGCTTCCCTGCGCGTGACCCCGAACATGAGCACATGGCGTCCGTGTGACCAGGTTGAATCCGCGGTAGCGTGGAAATACGGCGTTGAGCGTCAGGACGGTCCTACCGCGCTGATCCTCTCCCGTCAGAACCTGGCACAGCAGGAGCGTACGCCAGAGCAGCTGGCGAACATCGCTCGCGGTGGTTACGTGCTGAAAGATTGCGCGGGCCAGCCAGAGCTGATCTTCATCGCTACCGGTTCTGAAGTTGAGCTGGCTGTTGCCGCATGGGAAAAACTGACTGCCGAAGGCGTGAAGGCGCGCGTGGTCTCCATGCCGTCTACCGACGCGTTCGACAAGCAGGATGCCGCTTACCGTGAATCCGTACTGCCTAAAGCGGTTTCCGCTCGCGTGGCAGTGGAAGCGGGTATCGCTGACTACTGGTTCAAATACGTGGGCCTGAACGGCGCTATCGTCGGCATGACCACCTTCGGTGAGTCTGCGCCGGCAGAGCAACTGTTCGAAGAGTTCGGCTTCACCGTTGAGAACGTTGTCGCTAAAGCGAAAGAACTGCTGTAATCGCCGTTTTGCCCGGTGGCGCTACGCTTACCGGGTCTACAAATGGCTCGAAAGTAGGCCGGGTAAGCGCTAGCGCGCCACCCGGCTTTTTTTGCGTCATTATTCCACCGAAAATGTGACGCAAGTCATATAGCTCGCTTATTCATCTGGACAGACATTCCTTTTATTCCCCGATTCGCTTATTCTTGCTGAAGCGTTTCAGTCGATTAAATGTTCGACAATTGACCAATCAATCGCAGTTTGTGACAGCAAGGATTCCCCTTCGGGCGTAGCTGGATTACTCTTTCAGCCACCTCACACTCTGGGATTGCTTTGCAGGAGATCTATGACCGTACGCGTAGCGATTAACGGCTTCGGTCGCATCGGGCGTAATGTGGTTCGTGCTTTGTATGAATCCGGACGTCGGGCGGAAATAACCGTGGTGGCAATCAATGAACTGGCGGATGCTGCGGGCATGGCGCATTTATTGAAGTATGACACCAGCCACGGACGCTTTGCCTGGGATGTGCGTCAGGAAAGAGATCAGCTTTTTGTGGGTGATGACGCTATTCGTGTGCTGCATGAGAACAGCATCTCCGGGCTACCCTGGCGTGAACTGGGTGTGGATGTCGTACTTGACTGTACCGGAGTGTATGGCAATCGCGAACATGGCGAAGCGCATCTGACAGCCGGCGCGAAAAAAGTTCTGTTTTCTCATCCCGGCAGTAACGACCTCGACGCGACCGTCGTGTTTGGCGTCAACCAGCATGAGCTGCGGGCCGAACACCGCATTGTTTCCAACGCCTCCTGTACCACCAACTGCATTATTCCGGTCATCAAACTGTTAGACGATGCGTATGGCATTGAGTCCGGCACCGTGACCACGATTCACTCCGCCATGCACGATCAGCAGGTCATTGACGCTTACCACCCGGATTTACGGCGCACGCGTGCAGCGAGCCAGTCAATCATTCCGGTGGATACGAAACTGGCGGCAGGGATCACCCGAATTTTTCCGCAGTTCAATGACCGTTTTGAAGCGATTGCCGTGCGCGTCCCAACGATCAACGTCACCGCAATCGACCTTAGCGTAACGGTGAAAAAACCGGTAAAAGCCTGTGAAGTCAACCTGTTGCTGCAAAAAGCGGCACAGGGGGCATTTCATGGTATAGTTGACTATACGGAATTACCGTTGGTCTCAGTAGATTTTAACCACGACCCGCACAGCGCCATCGTCGATGGCACGCAAACGAGGGTCAGTGGCGCACACCTTATCAAGACGCTGGTCTGGTGTGATAACGAATGGGGCTTTGCTAACCGAATGCTCGACACCACGTTAGCAATGGCTGCTCAAGGTTTCAGGTAAGACGCATCGTGCGTCTGCAAAACTTTAAGAATCAACGAGAGGATTCACCATGTCTGTAATTAAGATGACCGATCTGGATCTGGCTGGTAAACGCGTTTTCATCCGTGCCGATCTGAACGTACCGGTTAAAGATGGCAAAGTGACCAGCGACGCGCGTATCCGTGCATCTCTGCCAACCATCGAGCTGGCTCTGAAGCAGGGCGCGAAAGTGATGGTCACCTCCCACCTGGGTCGTCCAACTGAAGGCGAGTACAACGAAGAGTTCTCTCTGCTGCCAGTGGTTAATTACCTGAAAGACAAACTGTCCAACCCGGTTCGCCTGGTGAAAGATTACCTGGATGGCGTTGACGTAGCAGCCGGTGAACTGGTTGTTCTGGAAAACGTTCGCTTCAACAAAGGCGAGAAGAAAGACGACGAAACCCTTTCCAAAAAATACGCTGCACTGTGCGACGTGTTCGTGATGGATGCCTTCGGTACGGCGCACCGTGCTCAGGCGTCTACCCACGGTATCGGTAAATTCGCAGACGTTGCGTGTGCCGGTCCTCTGCTGGCTGACGAACTGGAAGCGCTGGGTAAAGCACTGAAAGAACCTGCTCGTCCAATGGTGGCTATCGTTGGTGGTTCTAAAGTTTCTACCAAACTGACCGTTCTGGATTCCCTGTCTAAAATCGCTGACCAGCTGATCGTTGGCGGTGGTATCGCGAACACCTTCGTTGCCGCTCAGGGCCACAACGTGGGTAAATCCCTGTACGAAGCAGACCTGGTTGACGAAGCCAAACGCCTGCTGGGTACCTGTGATATCCCGGTTCCAACTGACGTTCGCGTCGCGACCGAGTTCTCCGAAACCGCAACCGCGACTCTGAAGTCTGTAAACGACATCAAAGACGAAGAGCAGATTCTGGATCTGGGCGACGTTTCTGCACAGAAACTGGCTGAAATCCTCAAAAACGCAAAAACTATCCTGTGGAACGGTCCGGTTGGCGTGTTCGAATTCCCGAACTTCCGCAAAGGGACTGAAATCGTTGCTAACGCTATCGCAGACAGCGAAGCGTTCTCTATCGCAGGCGGTGGTGACACCCTGGCAGCAATCGACCTGTTCGGTATCGCTGACAAGATCTCCTACATCTCCACTGGTGGCGGCGCATTCCTCGAATTCGTGGAAGGCAAAGTACTGCCAGCAGTAGCAATGCTCGAAGAGCGCGCTAAGAAGTAAGCCATTCAAGGGCAGGGAAACCTGCCCAATTTTCAGCGCGCTTTTAAGAGCTCGCACCTTTTCTAACGGCCGAAGATACAGGACTAAGCAACATGTCTAAAATTTTTGATTTCGTAAAACCTGGCGTTATCACTGGTGATGACGTACAGAAAGTGTTCCAGGTAGCTAAAGAAAACAACTTCGCTCTGCCAGCAGTTAACTGCGTGGGTACCGACTCCATCAACGCCGTACTGGAAACCGCTGCAAAAGTTAAAGCACCGGTTATCGTTCAGTTCTCTAACGGCGGCGCTGCGTTCATCGCAGGTAAAGGCGTGAAAACTGACATTCCTCAGGGTGCTGCAATCCTGGGCGCTATCTCTGGTGCGCACCACGTTCACCAGATGGCTGAGCACTACGGTGTTCCAGTTATCCTGCACACTGACCACTGCGCGAAGAAACTGCTGCCGTGGATCGACGGTCTGCTGGACGCGGGTGAAAAACACTTCGCGGCAACCGGTAAGCCACTGTTCTCTTCTCACATGATCGACCTGTCTGAAGAGTCACTGCACGAAAACATCGAAATCTGCTCTAAGTACCTGGCGCGCATGGCCAAAATGGACATGACCCTGGAAATCGAACTGGGTTGCACCGGCGGTGAAGAAGACGGCGTGGACAACAGCCACATGGACGCTTCTGCACTGTACACCCAGCCAGAAGACGTTGATTACGCTTACACCGAGCTGAGCAAAATCAGCCCACGCTTCACCATCGCAGCGTCCTTCGGTAACGTACACGGCGTTTACAAACCAGGCAACGTGGTTCTGACCCCAACCATCCTGCGTGATTCTCAGGAATACGTTTCCAAGAAACACAACCTGCCGCACAACAGCCTGAACTTCGTCTTCCACGGCGGTTCCGGTTCTTCTGCTCAGGAAATCAAAGACTCCGTAAGCTACGGCGTTGTGAAAATGAACATCGATACCGACACCCAGTGGGCAACCTGGGACGGTATCCTGCAGTACTACAAAGCGAACGAAGCTTACCTGCAGGGCCAGCTGGGCAACCCGAAAGGCGAAGACCAGCCGAACAAGAAATACTACGATCCACGCGTATGGCTGCGCGCAGCGCAGACGTCCATGGTGACCCGTCTGGAGCAGGCTTTCAAAG
This sequence comes from Enterobacter sp. FB, assembly GCF_000805795.1. Taxonomy (NCBI): domain Bacteria; kingdom Pseudomonadati; phylum Pseudomonadota; class Gammaproteobacteria; order Enterobacterales; family Enterobacteriaceae; genus Enterobacter; species Enterobacter sp. FB. Next base: position 344,579 of record NZ_JSZC01000006.1, read on the forward strand.
AACTGAACGCGATCGACGTTCTGTAATTTGAGCTGCTAACAGCATCAGAAGGCCCGCAAATGCGGGCCTTTTTTTATGCTTTTTCAATACCCTGCCAGACCTGCTTTTGTGATCTGTTTGGCAAAACCAGTGCTTTTTGTTTACCCTTTACAGACCTGCCTGTCTCCATGGGGGATGGATTTTGTGTTTTGGTTTAACAAAAGGAAGAATAAATGGAACAACTCGATGTTGTAGACAGCATCAATAACGCCGGTAACTGGCTGGTGCGCAACCAGGCCCTGCTGCTGAGCTATGCCGTGAACATCGTCGCGGCGATTGCCATCATCATCGTCGGGATGATCGTGGCGCGTATTGTCTCGAATACGGTTAACCGCGTGATGCTGGCCCGTCACATTGACGCCACGGTGGCTGACTTCCTCTCCGCACTGGTGCGTTACGGCATTATCGCCTTTACGCTGATTGCGGCGCTGGGCCGTGTTGGAGTGCAAACCGCCTCCGTCATCGCCGTTCTCGGTGCCGCCGGTCTGGCTATTGGTCTGGCGCTGCAGGGCTCGCTTTCAAACCTGGCGGCAGGCGTTCTGCTGGTGACCTTCCGTCCGTTCCGCTCCGGCGAGTACGTTGACCTTGGCGGCATTGCCGGAACCGTGCTGCAGGTACAAATTTTCTCAACGACCATGCGCACCGTCGATGGCCGCATCGTGGTCGTGCCGAACGGGAAAATTATCGCGGGCAACATCATCAACTTCTCCCGTGAGCCGGTGCGTCGTAACGAACTGATTATCAGCGTGGCATACGACTCCGACATCGATCAGGTGAAGTCGCTGATTACCAACATCATTGCTTCTGACGATCGCATTCTGAAAGACAAAGAACAGACGGTTCGCCTGAATGAACTCGGCGCTTCCTCCATTAACTTTGTGGTGCGTATCTGGAGCAAAAGCAGCGATCTGCAAAACGTGTACTGGGACGTGCTGGAACGCATTAAGCGCGACTTCGACGCCAACGGCATCAGCTTCCCGTACCCGCAGATGGACGTGAACGTCAAAAAAGTCAAAGAAGCAGAATAACGTCTCCCGTAGGCCCGGTAAGCGCTAGCGCCACCGGGCTTTACTTTCATAAGCTCCGCTAATACCCAATTAATATTATCCATTTCCTCTTATGTAATTCGCGCAGTATAGTCGGCTTCCAGAACAACACTGCGAGAAAATCGTCATGCTATCTTATTATTTTCAAGGGCTTGCCTTAGGTGCAGCCATGATCCTTCCGCTAGGACCGCAAAATGCGTTCGTGATGAATCAGGGCATTCGCCGCCAGTACCATCTGATGATTGCCCTGCTGTGCGCGGTGAGCGATTTGCTGCTGATCTGTGCCGGGATTTTTGGCGGCAGCGCGCTGCTGATGCAGTCTCCGTGGCTGCTGGCGCTGGTCACCTGGGGCGGCGTGGCGTTTCTGCTCTGGTACGGATTCGGCGCCCTGAAAACGGCGATGAGCAGCAACCTCGAGCTGGCGAGCGCGGAGGTCATGAAGCAGGGCCGCTGGAAGATTATCGTCACCATGCTGGCGGTGACCTGGCTAAACCCTCATGTCTATCTCGACACCTTCGTCGTGCTGGGCAGTCTGGGCGGTCAACTGGACGTTGAACCGAAACGCTGGTTTGCGCTCGGCACGGTCAGCGCCTCGTTCCTCTGGTTCTTCGGTCTCGCCATTCTGGCGGCATGGCTGGCGCCCCGCCTGCGTACGGCCAAAGCCCAGCGCATCATTAATACCCTTGTGGGGCTGGTGATGTGGTCTATTGCCTTTCAGCTGGCAAAAGAGGGGATTCATCATGTCCAGGAATTGTTCAACTAATCCTTGTCTTATGGACAACTGAACAAGACCCGCTAAGCTTGCTGGCATGCGCCCTGTTATTGGGGCACTCTTCGCAACATGGAGGAATGACAGTGAAGTTTAAAGTGATGGCCCTGGCGGCATTAGTAAGTTTCGGTGCGGTGTCGGTGCAGGCAAGCGAATTGCCGGATGGCCCGCACATCGTCACGTCAGGCACCGCAAGCGTGGACGCGGTACCCGATGTTGCAACCCTGGCAATTGAGGTGAATGTGGCGGCGAAAGATGCGGCGACGGCCAAGAAGCAGGCTGACGATCGCGTTGCGCAATACCTCTCTTTCCTCGAGCAGAACGGTGTCGGTAAAAAAGATATCAACTCTGCGAACCTGCGTACTCAACCCGATTACGACTACCAGAATGGCAAAAGCATCCTGAAAGGCTACCGTGCCGTGCGTACCGTTGAAGTGACCGTGCGTCAGCTGGATAAGCTTAACTCGCTGCTGGACGGTGCGCTGAAGGCGGGCCTGAACGAGATCCGTTCCGTGTCGCTGGGCGTTGCGCAACCGGAGAAATACAAAGACGAAGCGCGTAAAGCGGCGATTGATGATGCCATTCACCAGGCGGAACAGCTGGCTTCTGGCTTTAAGAGCAAGCTCGGTCCGGTTTACAGCGTGCGTTACCACGTCTCTAACTACCAGCCAAGCCCGATGGTTCGTATGATGAAGGCTGATGCCGCCCCGGTGTCCGCTCAGGAAACTTACGAGCAGCCAACCATTCAGTTCGACGATCAGGTGGATGTGGTGTTCCAGCTGGAACCTGTTGCAGCACAGCCGAAGCCTGCTCAGTAATCTGTAGGCCGGGTAAGGCGTAGCCGCCACCCGGCTTTTCTTTTTAATCCTGTCTCAATACCTTATGCCCGTACGCCAGCAGCGCGTCAGTGACGTTGCGCATCATGCGGCTTTCCGGCGCAAAACGGTGCCAGTAGAGCATCCGACGCTGATACAGCCCCGGCGTTAAGTCAATCAGCTCACCGCTTTTCAACTCTTTCTCAATCTGCAGGTGCGGGATCATACAGCAGGTCGTGCCCTGGCGTGCAAGCTGCACGAAGGCTTCTGACGAGTTCACGATATGGCACGGCACGCTGCCCGGCGGCAGGTCGAAGTTTTGCTGCAGGAACGCCTGATGCATATCGTCCAGATGGTCGAAGGCCACGGCAGGGGCTTTCAGCAGCGCCGCGCGGGTGACGCCGTTGGGGAAGTAGCGTTCCGCAAAGGCTTTTGAACCCACAAACAGGTAGTCCAGGGCGCCTAACTGATCGACAAGGCAGCTTGGCAGCGCCTGAGGCTGAATACTGACCGCTCCAACCACTTCACCGCGACGCAGGCGCTCCTGGGTGCGGGTTTCGTCTTCAACCTGCAAATTCAGGCGGATAGGGGAGTCCGCGAGGACCGGTGCCAGGGCCGGCAGCAGCCAGGTTGCCAGACTGTCGGCGTTGACCGCCAGAGAGAGCAGCAGCGGCGTAGAGCCCGTTTGTTCGTCACCCAGCCACTCGTCTTCCAGCAGTTCAACCTGACGCAGCAGAGCGAGGAGCTTTTGCCCTTGCTCTGTTGGACGTGGCGGCACGGTACGCACCAGCAGCGGCTGGCCGAACATGTTTTCAAGCTGTTTGATACGCTGAGAGACGGCGGACTGCGTGATGCAAAGCTTTTGCGCCGCGCGCTCAAAGCCTCGTTCACGAATAACTGCATCAAGTGCCTGTAGTGTTCTGTAGTCCGGACGTTTCATTGCTCTGGCTGGCTCCTTAATTTTGCTTATTCTGCACTATGACACAATTTTCCCTTTGTGGCAGACGAATTCCATTCGACGTGTTCTATAATGCGCCCTGAGTTTTCACACCACAGGCAAAACGATCATGACGCAGGATGAACTGAAAAAAGCAGTAGGATGGGCCGCTCTCCAGTACGTACAGCCGGGTACCATTGTCGGTGTCGGTACGGGATCAACCGCGGCACACTTTATCGATGCGCTGGGCACGATGAAGGGGCAGATCGAGGGCGCGGTTTCCAGCTCTGATGCTTCCACGGAAAAGCTGAAAAGCCTCGGCATTACCGTTTTCGATCTTAACGAAGTGGATCGTCTGGGGATTTACGTTGATGGCGCGGATGAAATCAACGGCCACATGCAGATGATCAAAGGCGGCGGCGCGGCGCTGACGCGCGAAAAAATCATCGCCTCCGTTGCGGACAAGTTTATCTGCATCGCCGACGCCTCCAAGCAGGTGGACATTCTGGGTAATTTCCCGCTGCCGGTTGAAGTGATCCCGATGGCCCGCAGCGCGGTTGCCCGTCAGCTGGTCAAGCTGGGCGGTCGTCCGGAATATCGTCAGGGCGTAGTGACCGACAACGGCAACGTGATCCTCGACGTTCACGGTCTGGAAATTCTTGACGCGATTGCGCTGGAAAACGCCATCAACGGCATTCCAGGCGTAGTGACCGTAGGGCTATTCGCCAACCGTGGCGCGGATGTGGCGCTGATCGGCACCGCTGACGGCGTGAAAACCATCGTAAAATGATCTGACGGGGGGGAGTCCTCCCCCCGCTAAAAAATTTTTGAAACGCTAAATTCGGTGACTTGTGTCACGTTTTTATGCCTCTTTTGCCGATCCTTCCGCGTTTGTAAATTTCTATAGCATTTTCCTCTGCCATTTTGCGCTGTATGACTTTCCTTCAGCGTACTGACGCAAACGTTCATATTGCTGCAATAGTTTTTTTTGATATGTTGGCTACAGCGGATTTATATCCAGCACAACATCAGTTCAGACAAAAACAGGGTCGGGTAAATGGCAAAGGTATCACTGGAGAAAGACAAGATTAAATTCCTGCTGGTCGAGGGCGTGCATCAAAAAGCAATCGATAGCCTTCGTGCGGCAGGTTACACCAACATCGAATTTCACAAAGGCGCGCTCGATACCGAAGAGCTGAAAGCGTCCATCCGTGATGCCCACTTCATTGGCCTGCGATCCCGTACTCACCTGACTGAAGATGTGATTGCCGCGGCGGAAAAGCTGGTGGCTATCGGCTGCTTCTGCATCGGTACCAACCAGGTTGACCTGAATGCTGCTGCGAAACGCGGTATTCCTGTCTTCAACGCCCCGTTCTCTAACACCCGTTCCGTGGCGGAGCTGGTGATTGGCGAACTGCTGCTGCTCCTGCGCGGCATTCCGGAGGCTAACGCTAAAGCACACCGCGGCGTCTGGAACAAACTGGCTGCGGGCTCCTACGAAGCCCGTGGGAAAAAACTGGGTATCATCGGCTATGGCCACATCGGTACCCAGCTGGGGATTCTGGCGGAATCTCTCGGTATGCATGTCTATTTTTACGATATCGAAAGCAAGCTGCCGCTGGGCAATGCCACCCAGGTTCAACACCTGTCTGACCTTCTGAACATGAGTGACGTGGTAAGCCTGCACGTGCCGGAAAATGCGTCCACCAAAAACATGATGGGCGCAGAAGAGCTGGCGTTGATGAAGCCGGGCTCACTGCTGATTAACGCCGCGCGCGGTACGGTGGTCGATATCCCTGCGCTGTGCGATGCGCTGAAGCGTAAGCATCTGGCAGGGGCGGCCATCGACGTTTTCCCAACGGAGCCCGCCACCAACAGCGATCCGTTCACCTCTCCGCTGTGCGAGTTCGACAACGTGATCCTGACGCCACACATCGGCGGGTCTACGCAGGAAGCGCAGGAGAATATCGGTCTGGAAGTGGCAGGTAAGCTGAGCAAATACTCCGACAACGGTTCTACGCTCTCTGCGGTGAACTTCCCGGAAGTGTCTCTGCCGCTGCACGGCGGTCGTCGTCTGCTGCACATCCACGAAAACCGTCCAGGCGTGCTCACCGCGATCAACCAGATCTTTGCCGAGCAGGGCGTCAACATTGCCGCGCAGTATCTGCAGACCAACTCGCAGATGGGCTATGTGGTCATTGATATCGAAGCGGATGACGATGTGGCCGAGAAAGCGTTGCTGAGCATGAAGGCCATTCCAGGGACGATTCGCGCGCGTCTGCTTTACTGATGGTGCGGTCTGTGGTGTCGGGTGGCGCTGACGCTTACCCGACCTACAATGTTTGAGGATTTATGTAGGCCGGGTAAGGCGCAGCCGCCACCCGGCTTTATCCTACCAGACCCAGATTTTGCTGGGCGTCACCACCGCCGGTAACGGCACATCCCATTTCTCCACCGGCAACGCCTCCACGCCCTGGCAATCATGCGCGTAGCCTACCGGCTGCAACCCATACTGCTGCCAGTTTTGTAGCGTTCTGTCGTAAAAACCACCGCCCATTCCCAGGCGCTGTCCCTGCTCATCAAACGCCACCAGCGGCGTAATCAGCACATCCAGCTGTGACAGCGGCAGCACGTCGCGCACATCGAGTTTCGGCTCGGTGATTTTCAGACGATTCACCACCAGCTCGCTGTGCGGGTGATAGTGCAAAAAAAGCAGATTGCCTTCGCTGAACGGGTGCAGCACCGGCAGGTATACCTTCTTCCCGGCGCGCCAGAGCTGCTCTATCAGCGGTTGGGTGTCCAGTTCGCCGTCAAACGACAGAAACAGGGCAACCGTGCGCGCCATCACGACAGGGGGATACGCCATCATACGGGCGGCGGCCTGATGGGCAAAATGCGCTTGCTGTTCTGGGGTTAACGCACGACGGCGCTGGCGAATGAGCTGACGAATGTCCTGGCGTGAAGCTGAAACTTCAGGGAATTGAGTCATGGTAGTCGGTAGAAGAAAAGAGAGGGAATCTCCGAGATGCCGCCGCAGGCTGTAACCCTTGAACCCTTGGTTCAAGGTGAATGTGTCGTCATAGTTTTAAGGCTTCTCGGACGGACCGAGCATGCTCACCAACCATGGAGCGCCACATTCTTGTGGTATGAAATATCGGCTCAGGGGACTGGCCCGCTTGCGAACATCTCAGAGAAATTTTGTCTTCACAGTTACTCTACCATAGTCAACTGAGAAGTGTTATTCAAACTTGGGTCCCGGTCTTTCGGGATTGCGACCTTGATCAAGCAATGCTTGTTCTATGGTCTGCTGGAGCATTTTTATGCGCTGCTCCATGCTTGCCGCGTAGTCGCGGGTCTTCGCTTTTTCCTGAGTCAGTTCATAGCTGATGTTCAACGCGGCGATGAAAACCAGCTGCTCAGTATTTGTGACTCTAGTGCGTTCTTTTAGATCTTGCAACCGCTGATTCAAATCGTCCGCAGCCTGATTCAAAGCATCCCTTTGTTCAGGCGGACAATTCACTCGCAGTGAACGGCCAAAAATCTGGAGATCGACGGGTTGTGCAGACATGCCACCTTCCTGCTGATTGACTGCGCTGCCTTCGCTTACTGCCCCGGGGGCTGCGAAGGGGCGACACTATAGCTACCCTGATGTGAAGATACAAGCCCTTTTCTGGTATCACCAGGGTCCAAAGTGGTAGCATATCATGAAACTTCCCCCCAATGATGACGAATGCGCATGTCTATACAGAACGAAATGCCTGGTTACAAGGATTTAAACCAGTTACTGAACCAGCAGGGAGTCGGTTTAACCCCTGCCGAAATGCACGGTCTGATCAGTGGCATGCTGTGCGGCGGAAACAGCGACAGCTCCTGGCAGCCGCTGATCCACGACCTCACGAATGAAGGGCTGGCGTTTGGTCACGAGCTGGCGGAAGCGCTGCGTAAAATGCACGCCGCTATCAGCGATTCGCTGGAAGACGATGGCTTCCTTTTTCAGCTTTATCTGCCTGACGGCGACGACGTCAGCGTGTTCGATCGCGCCGATGCGCTGGCCGGCTGGGTAAACCACTATCTGCTGGGGCTGGGCGTCACGCAGCCTAAACTGGATAAAGTGACCGGCGAAGCGGGTGAAGCGATCGACGACCTGCGCAACATTGCCCAGCTTGGCTACGATGAAGACGAAGACCAGGAAGAGCTGGAAATGTCTCTCGAAGAGATCATCGAGTACGTGCGCGTGGCGGCACTGCTGTGCCACGACAACTTTACGCGCTCACAGCCGACCGCACCGGAAGTTCGTAAGCCAACCTTACATTAAGAAAAATAACGCACAGGAGGGTGTCATGGTTATCTCGAGTCAAGAGTATTCGCGCCGCCGTCAGGCGCTGCTGGCGAAAATGCAGCCGGGCAGCGCCGCGCTGATTTTTGCCGCGCCCGAAGTGACGCGCAGCGCCGACAGCGAATATCCCTATCGCCAGAGCAGCGATTTCTGGTACTTCACCGGCTTTAACGAGCCGGAAGCGGTACTGGTGCTGATTAAAAGCAATGACACCCACAACCACAGCGTGATTTTCAACCGCGTGCGCGACCTGACGGCCGAAATCTGGTTTGGCCGCCGCCTGGGCCAGGAGGCCGCGCCGGCGAAGCTGGGCGTTGACCGTGCGCTGGCGTTTAGCGAAATCAACCAGCAGCTCTATCAGTTGCTTAACGGCCTCGACGTGCTCTATCACGCGCAGGGCGAATATGCCTACGCCGATGAGATTGTCTTCACCGCGCTGGATAAGCTGCGCAAAGGCTCGCGCCAGAACCTGTCCGCACCGGCCACGCTGACGGACTGGCGTCCGGTGGTGCATGAGATGCGCCTGTTCAAGTCTGAGGAAGAGCTAAATGTGATGCGCCGCGCGGGCGAAATCAGCGCGCTGGCACACACCCGCGCCATGGAGAAATGCCGTCCCGGGATGTTCGAATACCAGCTGGAAGGCGAAATTCACCACGAATTTAACCGCCACGGCGCGCGCTATCCCTCCTACAACACCATTGTCGGCGGCGGCGAAAACGGCTGCATTCTGCACTACACCGAAAACGAAAGTGCGCTGCGCGACGGCGATCTGGTGCTGATTGACGCCGGTTGCGAATATCAGGGTTATGCGGGGGACATCACCCGTACCTTCCCGGTGAACGGTAAATTCTCGCCAGCACAGCGCGCGATTTACGACATTGTTCTCGAATCCCTTGAGACAGCGCTCAAACTGTATCGTCCGGGGACTTCCATGCAGGAAGTGACCGGCGAAGTGGTGCGCATCATGATTACCGGTCTGGTCAGGCTCGGGATCCTGAAAGGGGATGTCGACACCCTGATTGCTGAAAATGCGCACCGACCGTATTTCATGCACGGCCTGAGCCACTGGCTGGGGCTGGACGTGCACGACGTTGGCGCATACGGCACCGACCGTTCGCGCGTGCTGGAGCCGGGCATGGTATTAACCGTGGAGCCGGGTCTCTACATCGCTCCGGATGCCGACGTGCCAGAAGAATACCGCGGGATTGGCATTCGTATTGAAGACGATATCGTGATTACCGAAACCGGTAACGAAAACCTGACCGCCAGCGTCGTGAAAAACGCTGACGATATCGAGGCGCTGATGGCAGCGGCACGCGCATGAGCGTGATTATCGTGGGCGGCGGCATGACCGGGGCCACGCTGGCGCTGGCCATTTCGCATATGACGCAGGGCCAGCTTCCGGTGCACCTGGTAGAAGCCGTTGCGCCAGAGGCGTCGAACCACCCCGGTTTTGATGCCCGCGCCATTGCGCTGGCGCAGGGCACCTGCCAGCAGCTTTCCCGCATTGGGATCTGGCAGGCGATTGCCGACCGTGCTACGGCGATCGGGACCGTTCACGTCAGCGATCGCGGACATGCAGGCTTTGTCACGCTGGACGCGCAGGATTACCGGATTGATGCCCTGGGTCAGGTTGTTGAGCTGCACGACGTCGGATTACGTCTGTTCCGCCTGCTCCAGGACGCGCCGGGCGTCACGCTGCATTGCCCCGCGCGCGTGGCCAGCGTGAGCCGAAGCGAAGCGTCGGTCAGCGTGACGCTGGAAAACGGCACCGTCCTTGAAGGTCAACTTCTGGTCGCTGCGGACGGTTCGCGCTCGTCGCTCGGTACCCAGTGCGGCGTGGAGTGGCGCCAGCAGCCTTACGGCCAGGTGGCGGTCATTGCGAACGTCGCTACCGCAGCTGACCACAACGGCAGGGCGTTTGAGCGCTTTACGCAGCATGGCCCACTGGCGATGCTGCCGATGTCGGACGGGCGCTGTTCCCTTGTCTGGTGCCATCCGCAGGATAAGGCTGAAGAGGTGAAGGCCTGGTCCGACGAACGTTTTTGTACCGAGCTGCAGAAAGCCTTTGGCTGGCGGCTGGGGCGTATTACCCATGCCGGCAAGCGGACGGTCTACCCGCTTTCGCTTACTACGGCGTCTCAGTCCATCTCCCATCGTCTGGCGCTCGTCGGTAATGCCGCGCAGACGCTGCACCCCATCGCGGGGCAAGGTTTCAACCTTGGCTTACGCGATGTCATGAGCCTGGCCGAATCTCTGGCGCAGGCGTGGGGCGAGCAAAAAGACTGTGGGGCCTATTCGGTGCTGAGTCATTACCAGAAGCGCCGACAGGCGGATAAAGAGGCCACCATCGGTGTGACCGATGGTCTGGTTCATCTTTTTGCCAATCGCTGGGCACCGCTGGTTGCGGGTCGCAACCTTGGGCTGATGGCGATGGAATTATTCATTCCGGCACGTGACGTGCTGGCGCAGCGGACCCTGGGTTGGGTCGCGCGTTAAGGAGTTATCACCGTGCAAAATGTTGATGTCGCCATCGTTGGCGGCGGAATGGTTGGACTGGCATTGGCCTGCGGGTTACAGGGCAGCGGCCTGCGCGTGGCGGTGCTGGAGCAAAAGCAGCCTCAGCCCGTTGCACCGGATGCGCCGCCGGAACTCCGCGTCTCGGCGATCAATGCGGCCAGCGAAAAGCTGCTGACGCACCTTGGCGTCTGGGCAGATATTGTGGCGCACCGCGCCAGCTGCTATCACGGCATGGAAGTGTGGGATAAAGACAGCTTTGGTCATATTGCTTTTGACGATGAAAGCATGGGCTATAGCCATCTGGGGCACATCGTTGAAAACGCGGTGATCCACCACGCGCTCTGGCAGAAAGCACAGCAGTGCGGCGACGTGACGCTGATTGCGCCTGCGCAGATCCAGCAGGTGGCGTGGGGCGAAAACGAGGCGTTTATCACCCTGCAGAGTGGCGACATGCTGACCGCGCGTCTGGTGGTCGGTGCTGACGGTGCCAACTCCTGGCTGCGTAATAAAGCCGATATCCCGCTGACATACTGGGATTACCGCCATCATGCTCTGGTCGCGACGATCCGTACCGAAGAGCCGCACGGCGGCGTGGCGCGCCAGATTTTCCACAACGACGGCATACTGGCGTTCCTGCCGCTTGCCGATCCGCACCTGTGCTCAATTGTCTGGTCCCTGGTGCCGGAAAAAGCCCAGCAGATGCATGAGGCGACGCCGGAGGCCTTTAACCAGGCGCTGTGCGTGGCCTTTGATAACCGCCTTGGCCTGTGCACGCTTGAAAGCGAGCGTCAGGTGTTCCCGTTAACCGGCCGCTACGCGCGCCAGTTTGCGGCGCACCGTCTGGCGCTGGTGGGCGATGCGGCGCATACCATCCATCCGCTGGCCGGGCAGGGCGTCAACCTTGGTTTTATGGACGCGGCGGAGCTGGTAGATGAGCTGCGTCGCCTGCATCGTGAAGGCAAAGATATCGGCCAGCATCTCTACCTGCGTCGCTACGAGCGCAGCCGCAAGCACAGCGCGGCCATGATGCTGGCGGGCATGCAGGGCTTCCGCGAGCTGTTTGCCGGATCAAATCCGGCGAAGAAATTGCTGCGCGACATCGGCCTTAAGCTTGCTGACACTCTTCCGGGTGTTAAACCCCAACTCCTCCGTCAGGCGATGGGTCTGAACGACCTCCCGGACTGGCTGCGTTAATGTAGACCCCTGTCACACTTTCTTTTCCCGGCCTCTGCGCCGGGGAAATTCCCTCGTTTGAAATATTCTAATTTCACGTCATTTTTCGCATTAGATAATCTAATGTCGTGTTTTTCTCGTTACGGAAATTCGGCCCGTTTTACCGCACGAAATATCACCATGTGCTAAATCCTGTTAGATCATTGTTAATTTTGTGCGGGGTTAATCGCATTTTTCCAGTGGATAACTCTGTAGGCTTTTCAGCGTTTTTTGGTCATAAGCTAATGTGATGACCTGTTTTGCCTTATGGTTAACCGCCGTTTTCGGTGGTAAGTTCAGGTAAAAGAGAACGTTTGCGTCGGTGCCCGAACGCGGGGCCGATACCGGGTTTCACGGTGAATTTTTCAACGAGGACAAGATGGCTCAACAGACTCCTTTGTACGAACAACACGTGTTGTGCGGCGCCCGCATGGTGGACTTCCACGGCTGGATGATGCCGCTGCACTACGGCTCGCAGATTGATGAGCACCACGCGGTGCGCACCGATGCCGGTATGTTCGACGTGTCCCATATGACGATTGTCGATCTGCACGGTAGCCGCACCCGGGAGTTTTTGCGTTATCTGCTGGCAAACGACGTCGCCAAACTGAAGACGCCGGGTAAAGCGCTCTATACCGGCATGCTGAATGCCTCGGGCGGCGTGATTGATGACCTTATCGTCTACTACTTCACCGAAGATTTCTTCCGCCTCGTTGTAAACTCCGCCACCCGCGAAAAAGACCTCTCCTGGATCACCCAACACGCCGAACCGTATGCCATCGACATCACCGTCCGTGATGACCTGTCGCTGATCGCCGTGCAGGGGCCTAACGCGCAGGCGAAAGCCGCGTCTCTGTTCAACGATGAGCAACGTAAAGCCACCGAAGGCATGAAGCCGTTCTTCGGCGTGCAGGCGGGCGATCTGTTTATCGCCACCACCGGCTACACCGGTGAAGCGGGCTACGAAATTGCGATGCCGAACGAAAAGGCCGCTGATTTCTGGCGTGCGCTGGTGGAGGCGGGCGTGAAGCCTGCGGGCCTGGGCGCGCGCGATACGCTGCGTCTGGAAGCGGGCATGAACCTCTACGGTCAGGAGATGGACGAAGGCGTCTCTCCGCTGGCCGCCAACATGGGCTGGACCATCGCGTGGGAACCGGCTGACCGTGACTTTATTGGCCGTGAAGCGCTGGAGATGCAGCGCGAGAAGGGCACCGAACAGCTGGTTGGCCTGGTGATGAAGGAAAAAGGCGTACTGCGCGGCGAACTGCCTGTACGTTTTACCGATGCTGACGGCAATCCTCGCGAAGGCGTGATCACCAGCGGAACCTTCTCACCGACGCTGGGCTACAGTATTGCACTGGCACGCGTGCCGGCGGGCATTGGCGAAACGGCGGTGGTGCAAATCCGCAACCGCGAAATGCCGGTCAACGTGACCAAACCGATTTTTGTTCGCGCCGGTAAGCCGGTCGCCTAACTATTTTTATCAGGAGAACTTCAATGAGCAATGTGCCAGCAGAACTGAAATACAGCAAAGAACACGAGTGGCTGCGTAAAGAGGCGGACGGCACTTACACCGTCGGGATCACCGAGCACGCGCAAGAGCTGCTGGGCGACATGGTGTTTGTTGACCTGCCTGACGTGGGCACGACCGTGAGCGCGGGCGACGACTGCGCCGTGGCGGAGTCCGTAAAAGCGGCATCAGACATCTACGCACCGGTAAGCGGTGAGATTGTTGCGGTCAACGACGCGCTGAGCGACTCCCCGGAGCTGGTCAACAGCGAGCCTTATGAAGGCGGCTGGATCTTCAAGATCAAAGCCAGCGACGAATCCCAGGTTGCCGCGCTGCTGGATGCGACCGCATACGAAGCACTACTGGAAGACGAATAACGTTGTGCCGGATGGCGCTGCGCTTATCCGGCCTGGAGATCAACGTAGGCCCGGTAAGCGTTAGCGCCACCGGGCAACAGCGTTACAGATAACTACGATTCACTGCACGTTTCAGGAACCATCGCTCATGACACAGACTTTAAGCCAGCTTGAAAACCGTGGCGCCTTCATTGAACGTCACATTGGGCCGGATGCTCAGCAACAGCAGGAGATGCTGAAGACGGTTGGCGCGGATTCATTAAACGCACTGATCGGCCAGATTGTGCCAAAAGACATCCAGCTTGCCACGCCGCCTCAGGTGGGGGAAGCCACCACGGAGTTCGCCGCGCTGGCGGAGCTGAAGGCTATCGCCGGCCTGAACAAGCGCTATAAGTCTTACATTGGCATGGGCTACACCAACGTGCAGCTGCCGCCGGTGATCCTGCGCAACATGCTGGAAAACCCGGGCTGGTACACCGCCTATACGCCGTATCAGCCAGAAGTGTCCCAGGGTCGTCTGGAAGCGCTGCTGAACTTCCAGCAGGTAACGCTGGATCTGACCGGGATGGATATCGCCTCCGCGTCTCTGCTGGATGAAGCGACCGCCGCCGCCGAAGCGATGGCGATGGCGAAGCGCGTGAGCAAGCTGAAAAATGCCAACCGCTTCTTCGTGGCGGCGGACGTGCATCCGCAGACGCTGGACGTGGTGCGCACCCGTGCGGAAACCTTCGGCTTTGACGTGATCGTCGATGACGCTGACAAAGTGCTGGATCACCAGGACGTCTTCGGCGTGCTGCTGCAGCAGGTGGGCACCACCGGCGAAGTGCACGACTACGGCGCGCTGATTGCCGAGCTGAAATCCCGCAAGGTGGTTGTCAGCGTTGCCGCCGATTTTATGGCGCTGGTGCTGCTGACGGCACCGGGCAAACAGGGCGCGGATATCGTATTCGGCTCAGCACAGCGCTTCGGCGTACCGATGGGCTACGGCGGCCCGCACGCGGCGTTCTTCGGCGCGAAAGATGAATTTAAACGTTCCATGCCTGGCCGTATTATCGGCGTCTCCAAAGACGCTGCCGGTAATACCGCGCTGCGCATGGCGATGCAGACCCGCGAGCAGCATATCCGCCGCGAGAAAGCGAACTCCAACATCTGTACCTCGCAGGTTCTGCTGGCAAACATCGCCAGCCTGTACGCCGTGTTCCACGGCCCGGCAGGCCTGAAACGCATTGCCAGCCGCATTCACCGCCTGGCCGATATCCTGGCCTGCGGCCTGCAGCAAAAAGGTCTTAAGCTGCGCCATACCCACTATTTCGACACGCTGTGCGTGGACGTGGCGGACAAAGCCGCCGTGCTGGCACGCGCGGACGCGGCAAAGATCAACCTGCGCAGCGACATCCACAACGCCGTCGGCATTACGCTGGATGAAAGCACCACCCGTGACGATATCCTGAACCTGTTCAGCGTGCTGCTGGGTGACGCGCACGGTCTGGACATTGACGCACTCGACAAAGAAGTTGCGCTCGACAGCCGCTCCATTCAGGACAGCATGCTGCGTAACGACGCCATCCTGACGCACCCGGTCTTCAATCGCTACCACAGCGAGACCGAGATGATGCGTTACATGCACTCTCTGGAGCGCAAGGATCTGGCGCTGAACCAGGCGATGATCCCGCTGGGATCCTGCACCATGAAGCTGAACGCCGCGGCAGAGATGATCCCGATCACCTGGCCTGAATTCTCCGAGCTGCACCCGTTCTGCCCGCCGGAGCAGGCGGAAGGTTATCACGTGATGATTAACCAGCTTTCCGACTGGCTGGTGAAGCTGACCGGTTACGACGCGCTCTGCATGCAGCCGAACTCCGGCGCGCAGGGTGAATATGCCGGCCTGCTGGCGATCCGTCACTATCACGAAAGCCGTAACGAAGGCCATCGCGATATCTGCCTGATCCCAAGCTCCGCCCACGGCACCAACCCGGCCTCAGCCCAGATGGCGGGCATGGAAGTCGTGGTGGTCGCGTGCGATAAGAACGGCAACATCGACCTGGCTGACCTGCGCGCGAAAGCCGAACAGGCGGGCGACAAGCTCTCCTGCATCATGGTGACCTATCCGTCCACCCACGGCGTGTACGAAGAGACCATCCGTGAAGTGTGCGAAGTGGTGCACCAGTTCGGCGGTCAGGTATACCTCGATGGCGCGAACATGAACGCGCAGGTGGGCATTACCTCTCCGGGCTTTATCGGCGCGGACGTGTCGCACCTTAACCTGCACAAAACCTTCTGCATCCCGCACGGCGGTGGCGGCCCGGGCATGGGCCCAATCGGCGTGAAGGCGCACCTGGCACCGTTTGTCCCAGGCCACAGCGTTGTGCAGATCGAAGGCATGCTGACCCGTCAGGGCGCGGTCTCTGCGGCACCGTTCGGTAGCGCCTCTATCCTGCCAATCAGCTGGATGTACATCCGCATGATGGGCGCGGAAGGGCTGAAGCAGGCGAGCCAGGTGGCCATTCTGAACGCCAACTACATTGCGACGCGCCTGAAGTCTGCCTTCCCGGTGCTCTATACCGGCCGCGACGGTCGCGTGGCGCACGAGTGCATCCTCGATATTCGTCCACTGAAAGAGCAGACCGGCATTAGCGAGCTGGATATTGCCAAGCGTCTGATCGACTACGGCTTCCACGCGCCTACCATGTCGTTCCCGGTTGCGGGCACGCTGATGGTGGAGCCAACGGAGTCCGAAAGTAAAGCCGAGCTGGACCGCTTTATCGACGCGATGCTGGCCATCCGCATGGAAATTGACCGCGTGCAGGACGGCGAGTGGACGCTGGAAGATAACCCGCTGGTCAACGCTCCCCACACCCAGCACGAGCTGGTGGCCGAGTGGAACCACGGCTATTCCCGCGAGCTGGCCGTCTTCCCGGCGGGCGTGGCGAACAAATACTGGCCGACCGTGAAGCGTCTTGATGATGTCTACGGCGACCGTAACCTGTTCTGCTCCTGCGTGCCGATGAGCGAATACCAGTAACATTGCTGATGTCGTAACGTAGGCCGGGTAAGGCGAAGCCGCCACCCGGCTTTTTTATTGGGAGAAGAAAATGGGCATTGCACTTGTGACCGGCGCCAGCCGGGGCATTGGGAAGGCCACTGCGCTGCAGCTGGCCCGCGAAGGCTACACCGTGGCGGTGAACTATCATCACAACATTAAGGCCGCAACGGATGTGATCAACCAGATTGTTGAGGCGGGCGGTAAAGCCTTTGCCGTTCGGGCAGACATCAGTGATGAAGCTCAGGTGCTGGCGATGTTTGAAAGCCTCGATCGTGAAGGCGAGCCGCTGACCGCGCTGGTCAATAATGCGGGGATTCTGTTTGAGCAATCCACCATCGAGAATCTCTCCGCCGAGCGTATTAACCGCGTCCTGGCGACCAACGTTACGGGCTACTTCCTCTGCTGCCGGGAAGCGGTAAAACGCATGTCCTTCAAACATGGCGGCAAGGGCGGGGCGATAGTGAATGTCTCTTCCGCGGCGTCCCGCCTGGGCGCACCGGGTGAATATGTGGATTACGCCGCGTCCAAGGGGGCGGTGGATTCGCTGACAACGGGGCTGTCGCTGGAGGTGGCGGCGCAGGGCATTCGCGTCAACTGCGTCCGTCCGGGCCTGATCTATACCGATATTCATGCTTCGGGCGGAGAACCGGGGCGAGTGGACCGCGTGAAAGCGTTACTGCCGATGCAGCGCGGCGGCCAGCCGGAAGAGGTCGCCCAGGCGATTGTCTGGCTGCTGAGCGAAAAGGCGTCGTACGTGACGGGGAGTTTTATTGAGTTAGCGGGCGGGAAATAAGCCGGGTGGCGGCCCGGCCTCCTATTCGTGTAGGCCCGGTAAGCGCAGTGCCACCGGGCAAAAAATCACAGCGCCTCGCCGTTGCTGGCAATCACGCCTTTATACCACTCGAAGCTCTTCTTGCGGGAACGCGACATGTCGCCCGTGCCGTCGTCGTGCTTGTTCACGTAGATAAAGCCGTAGCGCTTGCTGTACTGGCCGGTGGTGAACGACACGCAGTCGATGCAGCCCCATGGCGTATAGCCCATCAGATCGACGCCATCGTGGGTGACGGCTTTGATCATCTCCTCCACGTGGGCACGCAGGTAGTCGATGCGGTAGTCATCGTTGATGCTGCCGTCTTCTTCCACCTTGTCGTAGGCACCGAAGCCGTTTTCAACGATAAACAGCGGCTTCTGGTAACGCTCGTACAGTTCGCACAGAGAATAGCGCAGGCCCACCGGGTCAATCTGCCAGCCCCAGTCGGACGCCTTCACGTGCGGGTTCGGCACGCTGCCTTCGAAACCGGAAATGGCATCGCCGGTGCCGCCTTCCGCCTTCACCGCGTTGGTCATGTAGTAGCTGAAGCCCAGGTAGTCGCAGGTGCCTTCGCGCAGGATCTGCTCGTCACCCGCTTCCATTTTGATGGAGAAGCCACGACGCTCCCATTCGTTCAGCACGTAGGACGGGTAGTAGCCGCGCAGCTGGACGTCGGTAAAGACGTAGCGCTCGCGCATCGATTCCTGGGCGAACATCACGTCTTCCGGTTTGCAGGAGAACGGATAGAGCGCCACCATCGCCAGCATGCAGCCGACTTTCATCTCCGGGTTGATGCGGCGCGCGGCCTTCACCGCCAGGGCGCTGGCCACAAACTGATGATGCAGGACCTGGTACATGGTCTCTTCCGGATTTTCATGTTCCATATAGACCACGCCCGAGCAGCAGTAGCCGAAGAGCGGGGCGCGCCAGTTACGCTGGTTGTTGATTTCGTTGAAGGTCATCCAGTATTTGACCTTGTTTTTGTAGCGCTCGAAGACCACTTCCGCGAAGCGTACAAAGAAATCGACCACTTTACGGTTGGTCCAGCTGCCGTACTCCTTCACCAGGTGCAGCGGCATTTCAAAGTGGGAGAGGGTGATCACCGGTTCGATGTTGTATTTCAGCAGCTCATCGAACATGTCGTCGTAAAACTTCAGCCCTTCTTCGTTTGGCTGCGTTTCGTCACCGTTCGGGAAGATACGCGTCCAGGCAATCGAGGTGCGGAAACACTTGAAGCCCATCTCGGCAAACAGCTTGATGTCTTCTTTGTAATGGCCGTGGAAATCAATCGCTTCATGGTTGGGATAGTATTTTCCCGGCACCACGTCCTGCGTGATTTCGCGCGGCACGCCGTGTGCGCCGCCGGTTAATACGTCGCAAATGCTTGGCCCTTTGCCGCCTTTGTTCCAGCCGCCTTCAACCTGGTGAGCGGCAACCGCGCCACCCCATAAAAAATCTTTTGGTAAGGTCAATTTTTTCATCGCTGCTATTCTCAATAAATGGCTTATTGGCATCGAGTCTAGCAAAGCGAAATTAAATGTCACGATATAACAAATTGGGCATAATGTGATTTGTCACATCAAAAAAACAGGATGTTTTATTCTGCAAGTTTCTTCGCCAGCTTACGGCCGAGAGATTCCAGAATATAGATGACGGGAATTTGCGTGGTGATATCGTAGACGCCTGCAATACGCGTCTGGGGAACGTGCCAGGAGAGATTAAAGTCCGCCAGTTTTGCGAGACGCGAGTGCTCGTGGCTGGTAATGGAGAGCACCTTGCAGTGATGCAGGCTAAACTGGCTGGCGAAGCGCAGGATCTCCTCGGTCTCACCCGAGACGGAGAGCACAATCGCCAGCGCATTTTTCGCCATGTCATTGGTGACCGGGAAATAAGGGTCATCAATATGGTTACTGAATTTTCCGATATTAGAAAAGAAACGTGCGCCATATTTTGCCAGCGAGCCTGATGTCCCTGCGCCGACAAATATAATGCGTTCCGACGATAAAATAATATCGACCGCATTATCTAATAACGCGTCGAACTCTTCATTATTTACGCTTTTAAAGAAGCTGATTATTTCGCTGGCGCCGAAATTCGCCTGCTGGGGCTCGTTTTGTTCAAGATAAAGCTTAAAGCGAACGCGAAACTCCGAGTAGCCTTCGCAGTTAAGCTTGCGGCAAAAGCGCAGGATAGTGGTCGTCGAGACACCCGCCGCATCCGCCAGCTCGCGGATGGTCATGTACATGACTTTGTCACGGTTTTTAATGACATAGTTGTAGACCATCATCTCCAGGTTATTGAGACTGGCAATGGCGGAGTGGGTGAACATACTCACAATGGCATAACTCTTATTCAGACCTCATGTATCCATCATAACATGGGGCCTGACGACAGGATCCATTTTTATGCTCTTGATTCTTAATGGTTAAATTTTAATGTGAACAAATGTTAGGTGAAAAATTTATTTATGCCTATGATTTATAGTCATAAATTCTGATGTGAAATTATTTTAGCTAACAGGTGTTCACTGGAATCATTCTCAGTTAGCATAGTGATGCGATGAATAATCATCTTTTGTTTTCCCGGAGTTTTGTATGGTGAGTAGACCATTAATCGCACAGGGATATTCGCTGGCTGAGGAAATAGCCAACAGCATCAGCCACGGCATTGGCCTGGTGTTTGGGATTGTCGGTTTAGTGTTATTGCTGGTGCAGGCGGTAGACGCCAATGCCAGCGCGATGGCGATTACCAGCTACAGCCTCTATGGCGGGAGCATGATCCTGCTGTTTCTGGCCTCGACGCTGTATCACGCGATCCCGCATCAGCGGGCCAAGATGTGGCTCAAGAAATTTGACCACTGCGCTATCTATCTTCTCATTGCAGGTACCTATACGCCGTTTCTGCTGGTGGGGCTCAACTCACCGCTGTCGCGCGGGCTGATGATCGTTATCTGGAGTCTGGCGCTGCTCGGGATCCTGTTTAAGCTCACCATCGCGCACCGGTTTAAGGTGCTGTCGCTGGTCACCTATCTGACCATGGGCTGGCTGTCGCTGATCGTGGTGTACCAGCTGGCAATCAAACTGTCGATAGGGGGCGTAACGCTTCTGGCCTTAGGCGGCGTGGTGTATTCGCTCGGCGTCATTTTCTACGTCTGCAAGCGGATTCCGTACAACCATGCCATCTGGCACGGCTTTGTGCTGGGCGGCAGCGTGTGCCACTTTTTGGCGATTTATTTGTACGTGGGGCAGGTGTAGTTTTTTGTCGGGTGGCGGCTTCGCCTTACCCGAGCTACGGGATTAGTAGGCCCGGTAAGCGCAGTGCCACCGGGCGATACAGCATCACTCTTCCAGTGAATAGGGCAGAGGCTCGATGCTCAGTGTGTTCACATCGTCACGCACGCGGAACACGCTGTCCGCTTCCATGTCGTTGTTCATAACGGCCTGCACCAGAAGACGTCCATCATCCAGCTGTACGGCGGCTAATACGGTGCCGGTACGGCGCCAGTTTTCACCCATCTTCAGCTCTAAATCTTCCCCTGCTTCAGGTACCCGGCTGGCATGGCCCGCGAGTGTCCATAGCGCGCGTTTGTTTGCCCCGCGGAATTTTGCTCGTGCGACCATCTCCTGGCCGGTGTAGCAGCCTTTTTTAAAGCTGATGCCGCCCAGCGCCTGCAGGTTCGTTGCCTGAGGAATAAACTGCGCGCTGTTTGCGGCGTCAATGATCGGCAGACCCGCTTCGATGTTCAGCGCCAGCCACTGCTGACTGTTGTTAAGCTGCGCTTCGCCGCGCAGCGCCTCGGTGACGCGCTCGGCGGTTTCAGCATCGGTGACTAACAGAAAACGCTCTGCCGGGTGTTCAAACCACAGGATAGAGGTAGCGCCTTCGCTGACGAGCTGCTTTTCGGCATCCGGCAGTTCGCTGAACAGGTTTTTCAGCGCCGCACGCGCCTGGAAGCCGGCCACACCCAGCAGGACATGTTCGTCGTCTGCGGCAATGGTGACTTTGGAAAAGACCGCGTATTTTTTCAGCTCTTTGAGCTGGGCGTCTCGCAGGCTGCGGCGCTCAATAAAGGCAAAGCCGTCCTGACGGCGGAACAGACGCAGGTTGCTCCACATTTTGCCTTTTGGGTCGCAATGGGCGGCCAGCAGGTGCTGGTGTTCGGTCATCTGGCTGACGTCGGCGGTCACCTGGCCCTGCAGATATTTTTCGGCGTCGGCACCGGTGAGCGTTGCCAGCGCCCAGTCATCAAGAGAAATAAGCGTCAGCGGCAGACGCGCAGAGGCGGCGGGCTGGCGAGGAGAAAATGGTGTAAAGGCCATAACGATATCCTGAATTGCTTAACGCTTTGATAATGCCTAATGGTAAAAGAGCCTGCAGGCAATGCAAGCGCTTTCAACAGGCCATTTGTGCCATAAACCGGTTCTGCGTAGCGCCACGCAAAATAGTGTAATCCGCTGTGTTTGTAGGGATTATTCTGGAAGCCTGCTCGTTGATCGCAATATTCCAGTAATGAAACGGTCAAAAACACGTTACACTAGCTGGTGTCCCCGTAGAGAAATAAAGAACACCGAATGGGGTACCGACTGTGCCAAACGTAATGCAGGAAACTGAACATGGATATTAACAACAAGGCCCGTATTCACTGGGCGTGCCGTCGCGGCATGCGTGAACTTGATATTTCCATCATGCCTTTCTTCGAATATGAGTATGACACCTTAAGCGACGACGATAAGCGTCTGTTTGTCCGCCTGCTTGAGTCTGACGATCCGGATTTATTCAACTGGCTGATGAACCACGGCAAACCCGCCGACACCGAGTTGCAACGGATGGTGCAATTAATTCAAACACGGAATCGGGAACGTGGTCCTGTGGCAATCTGATCTTCGCGTCTCGTGGCGCTCGCAGTGGATGTCTTTATTGCTCCACGGCCTGGTTGCGGCCTTTGTTTTACTGATGCCGTGGCCGCTGAGCTACACGCCGCTGTGGCTGCTGCTACTTTCGTTTGTCGTTTTTGACAGCGTACGCAGCCAGCGTCGCATTAATGCCCGTCAGGGAGAGATCAAGTTACTGATGGATTCCCGCCTGCGCTGGCAGGGAAAAGAGTGGGATATTCTCGGTATGCCCTGGATGCTCAACTGCGGCATGATGTTACGGCTACGCAAGGTGGACGGCGGGCGTTGCCAGCATCTTTGGCTGGCGGCTGACAGTATGGATGCTGCCGAGTGGCGAGACCTGCGCCGGATGCTATTGCAACAGACGACGCAGGGGTAATGCGCGTTAGCTAAACTTTTCTGCCATTTCGCCGAGAATCTGCTCGCACCAGGTCTGCAGACGTTCATCGCTAAGATCGTACTGGTTGGTTTCATCCAGCGCGAGCCCAACAAACAGCTCGCCGTCGGCAATAATCGGTTTTTTACTGGTGAACTCGTAACCTTCGGTTGGCCAGTAGCCGATGAACGACACCCCTTTCGGCGCGAGCTTGTCGTGCAGCATGCCGAGTGCGTCCAGGAACCATTCCCCGTAACCCAGCTGATCTCCCATGCCGTACATGGCAATGATCTTGCCGTCGAGATTGACTGAATCGAGTTGATCCCAGATGGCTTCCCAGTCTTCCTGTATCTCACCAAAATCCCAGGTTGGGATGCCCAGGATCAGCACATCGTACTGTTCCATCAGCGCGACCGCGTCATCTTTCAGGTTATGCAACGTCACCAGTTCCGGGCCAATGATGTCGCGAATTTTCTCTGCCGCCATTTCGGTGTAGCAGGTGCTGGAACCATAGAACAGACCAATATTCATCGCGTAACTATCTCAATTCATGCTTTGACTTTGCGCGTAGTGTACCAGAAACCGGTCACAATCAGGCATAATGGCCTGACTGCAGAATCAAAGGGGCTGATGTGGAAAAGGATCTCGCACTCGTTGAACAGTTTCTCGACGCGCTGTGGCTGGAAAAAAATCTGGCCGAGAATACGCTCAGCGCCTACCGGCGCGATCTTACCATGCTGGTGGAGTGGCTGGCCCGTCGGCAGCTCTCGCTGGCGAGCGCGCAAAGCGACGACCTGCAGGCGCTGCTCGGTGAACGTGTAGAAGGGGGCTACAAAGCCACCAGTTCCGCACGCTTGCTCAGCGCCATGCGTCGGCTTTTCCAGCATCTCTACCGTGAGAAGATCCGCGAAGACGATCCCAGCGCGCTGCTGGCATCCCCTAAGCTCCCGCAGCGGCTGCCGAAAGATCTCAGCGAAGCACAAGTTGAGAGATTATTACAGTCACCGGCTGTTGACCTGCCGCTGGAGTTACGCGATAAAGCCATGCTTGAGCTATTGTATGCTACCGGCCTGCGCGTTTCGGAGCTGGTTGGCCTGACGATGAGCGACATCAGCCTGCGTCAGGGCGTGGTGCGCGTCATCGGTAAAGGAAACAAGGAAAGGCTGGTTCCGCTGGGCGAAGAGGCGGTTTACTGGCTGGAAACGTATCTGGAGCACGGTCGCCCGTGGCTGCTCAACGGCGCGTCTATTGACGTTCTGTTTCCGAGCCAGCGCGCACAGCAGATGACGCGGCAAACGTTCTGGCATCGCATCAAGCATTACGCCACACTGGCCGGCATCGACAGTGAAAAGCTTTCGCCGCACGTATTGCGTCATGCCTTCGCGACGCATCTGCTCAACCACGGCGCGGATTTACGCGTGGTGCAGATGCTGCTGGGACATAGCGATCTTTCCACGACGCAAATTTACACCCATGTCGCGACGGAACGCCTGCGGCAGCTACACCAACAGCACCACCCTCGTGCGTGAGTGCCGACGAATTGTAACAGGATCAACTATGAAAAAGAGTTTCGCGCTGTTCACCCTGCTGGCAGCCTCCTTCACCGGTTTCGCCCATGCTGACGACGCCGCTATCAAACAGTCGCTCGCTAAGCTTGGCGTCACCGGCAGCGATATTCAGCCAGCACCGGTCGCCGGGATGAAAACGGTACTGACCAACAGCGGCGTGCTGTACGTCACCGAAGACGGCAAACACATTATTCAGGGGCCAATGTACGACGTGAGCGGCGCGCAGCCGGTCAACGTGACCAACCAGCTGCTGATGAAAAACCTGAACGCGCTCGAAAAAGAGATGATCGTCTATAAGGCGGCGCAGGAAAAACACGTGATTACCGTCTTCACCGATATCACCTGCGGCTACTGCCACAAGCTGCATGAAGAAATGAAAGACTACAACGCGCTGGGTATTACCGTGCGTTACCTGGCCTTCCCGCGCGCGGGCGTGCAGAGCCAGCCGGAGCAGGACATGAAGGCCATCTGGTGTGCAAAAGACCGTAACAAAGCGTTTGACGACGCGATGAACGGCAAAGGCGTTAAGCCGGCCTCCTGCGACATTGATATCGCTAACCACTACGCGCTGGGCGTGCAGTTTGGCGTGAGCGGTACGCCAGCGATTGTCCTGAGCAACGGGTACGTCGTTCCGGGCTATCAGGGACCAAAAGAGATGAAAGAGTTCCTCGACGCGCACCAGAAACAGGTTAGTGGTAAATAATCCGCGTGAAAGCCCCGATAAAATTGCGCCGCCGCGAGGCGGTTGAACCGGTTGATTTGCCGGACGATCTCCCGCCGCTGCTGAAGCGCCTCTACGCCAGCCGCGGCGTGCGTCGTGCTGAGGATCTTGAACGTAGCGTAAAAGGGATGCTGCCCTGGCAGCAGCTGAACGGCATCGAAAAAGCCACTGAAATGCTCTACAACGCCCTGCGTGAGAACACGCGTATTGTGGTAGTAGGGGATTTCGATGCCGACGGCGCAACCAGCACCGCGCTGAGCGTGCTCAGCCTGCGCGCGCTGGGCTGCGATAACGTCACGTATCTGGTGCCGAACCGTTTTGAAGACGGCTACGGACTCAGCCCGGAAGTGGTCGATCAGGCCCACGCCCGCGGTGCGCAGATGATCATGACCGTCGATAACGGGATCTCTTCCCATGCGGGGGTCGATCATGCCCACGCGTTGGGGATCCCGGTGCTGGTTACCGATCACCATCTCCCCGGTGAAACGCTGCCTGCCGCCGACGCGATTATTAACCCCAACCTGCGCGACTGTGATTTTCCGTCGAAATCCCTCGCGGGCGTAGGCGTGGCGTTTTATCTGATGCTGGCGCTGCGTACCCTGTTACGCGACAAGGGCTGGTTCGAATCCCGCGGTATTGCCGCACCGAACCTGGCCGAATATCTCGACCTGGTGGCGCTGGGTACCGTCGCGGACGTGGTCCCGCTCGATACCAATAACCGTATTTTGACCTGGCAGGGCTTAAGCCGTATCCGGGCGGGCAAGTGCCGTCCGGGGATCAAGGCGCTGCTGGAAATTGCCAACCGCGACCCGCTCAAGCTGGCGGCAAGCGATTTGGGCTTTGCGCTCGGGCCGCGCCTGAATGCGGCCGGAAGACTGGACGATATGTCCGTTGGCGTCGCGCTGCTGCTGTGCGACAACATCGGTGAGGCGCGCGTGCTGGCCAACGAGCTGGACGCCCTGAACCAGACACGTAAAGAGATTGAGCAGGGAATGCAGGCCGAAGCGCTGACCCTGTGTGAAAAGCTTGAACGCAGCGGCGATACGCTGCCGGGCGGCCTGGCAATGTACCATCCCGAGTGGCATCAGGGCGTGGTCGGCATTCTGGCGTCGCGCATCAAAGAGCGCTTCCACCGCCCGGTGATCGCCTTCGCCCCCGCGGGCGACGGCACGCTGAAAGGCTCTGGCCGCTCGATTCAGGGTCTGCACATGCGCGACGCGCTGGAGCGTCTCGATACGCTGTATCCGGGCCTGATGAACAAGTTCGGCGGCCATGCGATGGCGGCAGGCCTGTCGCTGGAAGAGGCGAAATTCGACGAGTTTCAGCGCCTGTTCGGCGAGCTGGTCACCGACTGGATTGACCCGGCCCTGCTGCAGGGGGAAGTGGTGTCCGATGGCGAGCTTTCACCGCTTGAGATGACGATGGACGTGGCGCAAATGCTCCGCGATGCCGGTCCATGGGGGCAGATGTTCCCGGAACCGCTGTTCGATGGCCGTTTCCGCCTGCTGCAGCAGCGCATCGTCGGCGAGCGTCATCTGAAGGTGATGGTTGAACCGGTCGGCGGCGGCCCGCTGCTGGACGGCATTGCCTTTAACGTTGACACGGCGGTATGGCCGGACAACGGCGTGCGCGAGGTCGAGCTGGCGTACAAACTGGACATCAACGAGTTTCGCGGCAACCGCACCCTTCAGATCATCATCGACAATATCTGGCCAATTTAGCGGCAGTAATCTCTATAAAAAAGGGCGTGGATTCGGTACAATCCCGCTCTTATCACCGCATTTTGACAAGTCCATAAAAGAAAACAGACCATGTTTGAAATTAATCCGGTAAAAAACCGTATTCAGGACCTCACGGAGCGCTCTGACGTTCTTAGGGGGTATCTTTGACTACGATGCCAAGAAAGAGCGTCTTGAAGAAGTAAACGCCGAGCTGGAACAGCCGGACGTCTGGAACGAACCTGAACGCGCACAGGCGCTGGGTAAAGAGCGTTCCTCTCTCGAAGCTATCGTAGATACGCTGGATCAAATGGCCCAGGGGCTGGAAGATGTTTCCGGTTTGCTGGAGCTGGCCGTCGAAGCCGACGACGAAGAAACCTTTAACGAAGCCGTAGCAGAACTCGACGTGCTGGAAGAGAAGCTGGCGCAGCTTGAATTCCGTCGCATGTTCTCCGGCGAATACGACAGCGCTGACTGCTATCTCGATATTCAGGCAGGTTCCGGCGGTACCGAAGCGCAGGACTGGGCCAGCATGCTGATGCGCATGTACCTGCGCTGGGCCGAAGCGCGCGGTTTCAAAACCGAAATTATCGAAGAGTCTGAAGGTGAAGTGGCCGGAATTAAATCCGTCACCATCAAGATCATCGGTGATTACGCCTACGGCTGGCTGCGTACCGAAACGGGCGTTCACCGCCTGGTGCGTAAGAGCCCGTTCGACTCCGGCGGCCGTCGTCATACCTCCTTCAGCTCCGCGTTTGTTTACCCAGAAGTTGATGAAGATATTGATATCGAAATTAACCCGGCGGACCTGCGTATCGACGTTTACCGCGCATCCGGCGCGGGTGGTCAGCACGTTAACCGTACGGAATCTGCGGTGCGTATTACCCACATTCCAACCGGGCTGGTAACGCAATGCCAGAACGACCGTTCCCAGCATAAGAACAAAGACCAGGCCATGAAGCAGATGAAAGCGAAGCTTTATGAGCTGGAGATGCAGAAGAAAAATGCTGAGAAACAGGCGATGGAAGACAACAAGTCTGACATCGGCTGGGGCAGCCAGATCCGTTCTTACGTCCTTGATGACTCCCGCATCAAAGACCTGCGTACCGGGGTTGAAACCCGCAACACGCAGGCGGTGCTGGACGGCAGCCTGGACCAATTTATCGAAGCAAGTTTGAAAGCAGGGTTATGAGGAACCAACATGTCTGAACAACAAGCACAGGGCGCTGACGCGGTAGTCGATCTTAACAACGAACTGAAAACCCGCCGCGAGAAGCTGGCAGCGCTGCGCGAGCAGGGCGTGCCGTTCCCGAACGATTTTCGTCGTGACCACACCTCAGACCAACTGCACGCTGACTTCGACGCGAAAGAGAACGAAGAGCTGGAAGCGCTGAACGTTGAAGTGGCCGTTGCGGGCCGCATGATGACCCGTCGTATCATGGGTAAAGCCTCCTTCGTGACCCTGCAGGACGTTGGCGGCCGTATCCAGCTGTACGTGTCCCGTGACGATCTGCCGGAAGGCATCTACAACGAGCAGTTCAAGAAGTGGGATTTGGGCGATATCCTGGGCGCAAAAGGTAAACTGTTCAAAACCAAAACCGGTGAACTGTCTATCCACTGCACCGAGCTGCGTCTGCTGACCAAAGCCCTGCGCCCGCTGCCGGACAAATTCCACGGCCTGCAGGATCAGGAAGCGCGCTATCGTCAGCGTTATCTGGATCTCATCTCTAACGATGAATCCCGCAAGACCTTCAAAATTCGCTCCCAGATCATGGCCGGTATCCGCCAGTTCATGGTGAACCGCGACTTTATGGAAGTGGAAACCCCGATGATGCAGGTGATCCCTGGCGGCGCGTCTGCGCGTCCGTTCATCACCCATCACAACGCCCTGGACCTGGACATGTACCTGCGTATCGCGCCGGAACTGTACCTGAAGCGTCTGGTGGTTGGTGGTTTTGACCGCGTGTTCGAGATCAACCGTAACTTCCGTAACGAAGGGATCTCCGTTCGTCATAACCCAGAGTTCACCATGATGGAACTCTATATGGCGTACGCGGATTACAAAGATCTGATCGAGCTGACCGAATCCCTGTTCCGTACGCTGGCGCAGGATATTCTGGGCACCACGCAGGTTCCTTACGGTGAAGAAGTCTTCGACTTCGGCAAGCCGTTCGAAAAACTGACCATGCGCGAAGCGATCAAGAAGTACCGTCCGGAAACCAATATGGCCGATCTGGATAACTTCGATTCTGCGAAAGCGATCGCCGAAAGCATCGGTATCAAGGTTGAGAAGAGCTGGGGTCTGGGCCGTATCGTGACCGAGATCTTCGAAGAAGTGGCCGAAGCGCACCTGATTCAGCCGACCTTCATCACCGAATACCCGGCGGAAGTCTCTCCGCTGGCGCGTCGTAATGACCAGAACCCGGAGATCACTGACCGCTTCGAATTCTTCATCGGCGGCCGTGAAATCGGCAACGGCTTTAGCGAGCTGAACGATGCGGAAGACCAGGCTCAGCGCTTCCAGGATCAGGTTGACGCGAAGGCGGCAGGCGACGACGAAGCGATGTTCTTCGACGAAGACTACGTGACCGCGCTGGAGCACGGCCTGCCACCAACGGCGGGTCTGGGTATTGGTATCGACCGTATGGTGATGCTGTTCACCAACAGCCACACCATCCGCGACGTGATCCTGTTCCCGGCGATGCGCCCGGTCAAGTAAGACGTTAAGATGTAAAAAAAGCCCCGAAAGGGGCTTTTTTATTGCGCCGCGAAGGCTTTAAGTTTTTCGCGGGCGGTTGTCGCTTCCATGACCATCCACGGGCTAAAGGCCCAGGGCGTCGCGTCCAGCGCGCGGAATAGCGCATCAAGCTCAACCCACTGATAGTCCATCACTTCATCTTCGTTTATCGTCACGTCATTGGTGATGCGGGCGGCGAATACCGGGCAAATTTCATTTTCCACGATCCCGGACGGGTCGGTTTCCCGATAGCGAAATTCAGGGGCGACGGCGGTGATATCGGTCAGTTCTGCGCCCACTTCGAAGCGGCAGCGGCGGATTATCGCCTGGACTGTCTCTTCGCCCGACTGCGGGTGGCCGCAGACGGAGTTGGTCCAGACGCCGGGCCAGGCTTTTTTGCTTAAGGCGCGTCGGGTGATCAGACATTCCCCTTTTGCGTTAAAAAGCCAGGAAGAGAACGCCAGATGCAGCGGGGTATGTAACGTGTGCGCGGCATATTTTTCCTGAGTGCCAATCACCATTCCCTGGTCGTTTACCAAAATAACGTGTTCTTGAATACTCATTGATGCTCCAGTGCCAAATTGCCGAGTGGTTCAGCACCATCAGCCGAAGCATTATACTGCATTCTTATACGAACGGTTTGGCTCGTAGAGCGGAAAAGGGCATGACCCCTGTTCGTTTTGGCTGTTATCATAGTACGCCATTCACGCTGACCGAGGATCTGTTTTGTTTGCAGGAAGCCTGACGAGAAAACCCCTTACCGCTATTTTTTGCCTGACGCTGACGCTATTACTGGCGGGCTGTTCAGGGAGCAAATCTTCGGATACGGGAAGCTATTCCGGTTCGGTCTACACCGTCAAACGCGGGGACACCCTGTACCGGATTTCGCGCGCAACGGGAACCAGCGTGAAGGATCTGGCGCGGCTGAATAACCTTTCTCCGCCCTACACCATCGAGGTGGGGCAGCAGCTGAAGGTTAGCGGCGGATCGTCCTCCGGTAAAAAATCCTCTTCGAAAGGCAAAACCGCCAAAGTGACGCCGTCCTATCAGGTGCCGCAATCGTCATGGCCGCCGGTTGGACAGCGCTGCTGGATTTGGCCTGCCAGCGGTAAAGTGGTCGCCCCTTACTCACTCTCTGAAGGTGGCAACAAGGGTATTGATATCGCCGCTGCGCGCGGTACGCCGGTTTATGCCTCCGGGGCCGGGAAGGTGGTTTACGTGGGTAACCAGCTGCGCGGCTACGGTAACCTGATCATGATTAAGCATGGGGAAGACTACATCACGGCCTATGCGCACAACGACACGATGATGGTCAACAACGGGCAGAACGTCAAAGCCGGGCAGAAGATTGCCACCATGGGCAGCACCGGTACGGATTCAGTGAAGCTGCATTTCCAGATTCGCTACAAGGCGACGGCCATCGATCCGCAGCGTTATCTTCCTGCGCCCGGCAGCAAACCGAAGTGCTAAGTGATTATTTAATCGCCGGTTAGTTGTGAAGAGGCTTGTATGAAGGTGCGTAAGGTCTATAATGCCTTACGCACCTCAAAGCGGGCGTAGTTCAATGGTAGAACGAGAGCTTCCCAAGCTCTATACGAGGGTTCGATTCCCTTCGCCCGCTCCAGAATTCCCCTAACGTATTCATTCCACTATCTTTTTCTAAACCATACGTGACGGCGCTCGTGATCCTCCTACAAAGGTGTCATACAGCCGATGGCGCAGCGTGATAATCTATATCGACGTCCAAGTGGTATTTATGTTCTGCGGATCACCGTTCCGGTTCGTTATCGCGCCCTGATAGGGCAGCGTGAAATTCATGCATCTATCAAGGCGTCATCGACGCGCGGCGCAGACATAAATCGTAAGATGTGCCAAACGCACCAGGAAGCTATGTGGCGCTTTTTTTATTAAGGGTAGTATTTTCATAGTGCCAAATTTTGAGGCGCTTAAAATGCGTCTGGTGAATCCATATAACCTACGATTGCACCCGCAGCCCTTCCACGTTTTTAGTTGGTAGATTCATCACTGTTTTAATGCTGGTCTCTATGCTGCCAACGATGTTTTCGCGTGGACCGCTGTGCCAGTCATCGCTTGCGTAAAAAGCATTGAGAGCCGCAGCCATTTTTCAGCGCTGTCAAAGGTGCGAATGAGGTAGTAGCAATCCGGGTCATGAAGCGAGTTGCCAAACGAAACAACATCGATCCCATGGCGGCGGTATAAAGTGTCTGCTGAACTGACCGATAAACTAGTTACACGGATTGTTACGACCTGACATTGTAACCTTTCATGCATGGTGCTCGGGTCAATAAAACACATCTTACTGGGTTCGCTTGATCAGGATTTTTTGCCATGAATAAAAAGTTTATTTTTTTGTTGCTGTCCATTATCTCCTCTCCAGGTTTCGCCGTTAGCATACCTGACCCGGTTCCTTCAGATGCTTGCCATTTTCTTTCAGGAATGCCATTCATTAAAACTCCGTCAACCTATAAACCATATGCTGAAGGCAGCGAAGACTATACGTGCGGAACACCCTATTTTGAGATAGAAACGCCGAATAGTAGCGATACTATGAACAATAACATCGCTTACTACGTATCAGGTAATCAGGACAAAACAAAGAAATTGATGCTCATCCTTAATATGAATAATCAAGAGCCAAATGCCATCAAAATTGCCCGAGGTTATTTTATAAACGGTTCATTTGAAATAATGAAAAAGATGTTTCCTCATTCTCCCGGAAAAATTGCCGACATTGTTGGTTTACTCAGTGATGGGAAAGAAGGTGAATGGAGCGTCGATGGGTGGAAAGTATCTTCAGTAAAAAAAGTCTGGCCTACTGGTAGAGGTTATGAACTTCGTTTCATCGTGACATTTGGCTGATTGTATAGGTGATGACATGCGCATTTAACCCGCCAGGAAGCTCTCTGGCGAGTTTTTTAAAGAAGGTAGTGGAAATCATGGCGCGGAATTTGCGGCGCTCTCATAGAGTTGCTAGCGTAGCCAAGTGAAACAGGTTGCTTTCGAATGCAATAAAAATGCCGTGTGATAACTTGTCATAACTATCATTATGCGGCCACACATAATCCCAGATATAAAAGCTCAAAAACTTATCCGGTAAGTTTTTGAGCTGATGGCTGTTACCAGTCTTTTGCAGCAGAGCTACTTTCAGTCACGATCTCGCGTTTGTATTGTTCCACAATATCATTCAACGCTTTTTTAGCTTTTGCTTGTCCACCAACAGTCATATTTGGCGAATCTATGGCAGGGAACGCAATCCCGCTGTTTACATGGGCTGGACGATAAATGTGGATATCATCAAAGGTGATGCGAGCTTTATCATCCTTTGTGTCGATTTTCATAGTGAATTTATATCGAACATCTTCATTAGCTAAGCAATCATTAAAACCGTCACATGGGTATTTAACATTCCCCTTGCCAACAATCGAACCTTCTTCTTTATCGGCATATTGGATTACGCTGTTAGAATCAGTGAAGGCCTTTGCAACCCAAATTTTGGAACTACTGTAAAGTGCATCCTTTTTAACCCCGGGAACGTTAACAACACTGACTATACTACCCAGCGGTTGTTTAGCTGCTTCCATATCTGGTGAGGTTACACAACCTGTCAACACAGTAATACTGGATACAACCAAACTGGCTAAAACAGTTTTCATCATTACTTTTTTCATTCGATTTGTCCTTATCGCATTTTTATTAAGTGCAGTATGTAAATATGGTGCGGAATGAAGTTGGTTTCTCAAAACCGCAGGACAGGTCTCGCTTTTCTATTATCAGCCGTAGTGGATATAGGCAAAAACAGCGACAGCAACGAGCGCGCCAAAACGTAATAACCCTTCACGATGCTTGGTTAACCATTTCCGCTCGTAACGCAACGGCGTGTAGAAAGGTGTTACCCATTTAAGAAACTCTGCATTGAGGTTGTCCAAAGACTCTTTGGGCTCTTTAAGATTGCTGCCGACAATGTATTGGCGTCTTATCAAATCGACACGGCAGTTACCGATGTGTTCCCTTTCAGTTGTAAGCTCCGATTCATCAACGAAATCAAAGGACTCTACGAGAACTTGGTGTGCTGCCTGCAGATCTTTATGGGTGACAAAAGCATCACAGGTGATCAGGTCGCCTTGAGAGGTGAATGTCTGGAGATCAATCCCGTGAGTTGCTTGCAAATTATCGATTAGTTGTTGTCTGATGACTCTATCAAATGGTCGGATGTATCCCCATTTTGGATCGATATCTCGGCCACACTCCTCATAGCTGAAAAACTCGCCTTCTATGGAATTGCCACGCCAATCAAAGCGCACATAACTATCCGGTTGGGCTTGGTAATAACTGGATACGGGCATACATCACCTTGAAAATTGAATGCTTTCGATTCCGCTGGCATGTTGTGTTGATGCCAGATGCAAAATTATATGCTTAAGTCAATTGATTAAGTTGTTATTAAGTTGGCTTATATTGTTGTTCAGTTGTTGTAATTGATAATTGTTTTGTGTCGCTTGCATATTGGCATCGAAGGCCGCTTGTTGCTGTATTTGCATCTGTTGTTGCTGGGCTAAGGTATTTGAAAGGTTCTGCATTCCGGCGGCAAAGCGAGCTTGTGCTAATTGATTCTCTTGGGCATCTTGTTGAGCCTGAAATGCTCCCAGATTGCTCATCGTGCCGCATTCAGGTCCGGTAATACCTATTGTATGATTTGCATCCCTTTTCTTTCCTTCAGCTACAGCAGCGTAAAAACGTTCAGAATTACCTGTGGCGTAAGCATAGCCAGCAGCCCGACAAAGCTCATTCGAAGTCAAAAGGGATACATCTCCTTTTGGAGAACGGTCGACGTGTTTTACACATCCTGTAAGCATAACGCTAACAGAAAACATTATTACCAAGCGTGTGTTCATATCACCCTTTAAGCTGTTTTTAGTCATGAGAAAAAATACCATTAAGAATATTCTTACTCTGCCATGTCAAAAATGCAATCATGACTGACTGTTAAGTATAAGGAATGCCTTGCCGTCGCGGAAATTTTCGGACGCTATGCCTGCAAGAGTCGCTTCCAAATCTAGGAGATCCACTTTCTCTCGCCCAGCTTATCCGGCTGCATTTATACCGCGAACATGAAGAAGGTAAAAAACGTTCCGTTCGTGTTTGATTGAAGGGAACAGCAAACGACAAACACCGATAGCTAAGGTGTGTAAGCTGATAGTCAAGTTGTTATGACCTGCTCCCCGTTGATTAGTACACCCCGATGTTAGTAATGTCTTCATAAGCCACATGAGGACATCCCCATGAAGAAGCGTTTTTCCGACGAACAGATCATCAGTATTCTCCGCGAAGCCGAAGCTGGGGTACCCGCCCGTGAACTCTGCCGCAAGCATGCCATTTCCGATGCCACGTTTTACACCTGGCGTAAGAAGTATGGCGGTATGGAGGTGCCTGAAGTTAAGCGCCTGAAGTCGCTTGAGGAAGAGAACACCAGACTCAAGAAGCTGCTTGCCGAAGCCATGCTGGATAAAGAGGCGCTTCAGGTGGCTCTTGGGCGAAAGTACTGACGACAGACCAGAAGCGGGAAGCCGTGATGTTGATGTGTGATGCGACCGGTCTGTCGCAACGTCGTGCCTGCAGGCTTACAGGTTTATCCCTGTCGACCTGCCGCTATGAGGCTCACCGTCCGGCTGCTGATGCGCATTTATCAGGGCGCATCACTGAGCTGGCACTGGAGCGCAGGCGTTTTGGCTACCGTCGTATTTGGCAGTTGCTGCGCCGTGAAGGGCTTCATGTTAATCATAAGCGCGTGTACCGGCTTTATCACCTCAGTGGCCTGGGCGTAAAACGCAGAAGACGTCGTAAAGGGCTGGCAACAGAACGTCTGCCGCTGCTCCGTCCGGCGGCGCCCAATCTGACCTGGTCGATGGATTTCGTCATGGACGCACTTTCCACCGGTCGCAGGATCAAGTGTCTTACCTGCGTCGATGATTTCACAAAGGAATGCCTGACGGTCACTGTTGCCTTTGGGATTTCAGGCGTTCAGGTCACGCGTATTCTGGACAGCATTGCACTGTTTCGAGGCTATCCGGCGACGATAAGAACTGACCAGGGGCCGGAGTTCACTTGCCGTGCACTGGATCAATGGGCCTTTGAGCATGGTGTTGAGTTGCGCTTAATCCAGCCGGGCAAGCCAACGCAGAACGGATTTATTGAGAGCTTTAACGGACGATTTCGCGATGAATGTTTGAATGAGCACTGGTTCAGCGATATCGTTCATGCCAGGAAAATTATTAATGACTGGCGGCAGGATTATAACGAATGCCGCCCGCACTCCACGCTGAATTATCAGACACCGTCTGAATTTGCAGCGGGCTGGAGAAAGGGTCATTCTGAGAATGAAGATTCCGACGTTACTAACTGAGTGTTGTATCTAATCGTGGGGGCAGGTCACTACTACCATCATTTTGCCGATTTAAATTTACCAAGCGCTTATATCATTGAGCAAATGCACTCAAGTGAGGGTTATACAGAGAAAAGTTGCCGGGGCCGTCTCAGTAAAGCGCGAAAAGTGATCAGGGATGGTTTAAGTATTGAGGCTTTGGCGTTGATCGCTGACTCTGAGCGAATGCAAGATTCTGTCAGAAATGACGCGCTAAAACTTATCAGCGTTCTGGAGTGAAGCGGTTTGCAAAACGTTGTAGTTCCTCCTACAAAACCCTCCTACAATGCATCACGTTTTTGTTAATAAATCCATGGGATTACGAGAACTTTGGAGCGGGGGTGATTTCCCTTCGCCCGCTCCAGAATTTCCACTTGTAAACAAGTCTTTGAAGCCTTCTCTATCAGGAACTTAAATAGTTACCTATTTTTTGTTGCCTATGGGTTCTACCATTTTGATCCGCCCTTGGTAACTGTCACGCTAAGTTACATGGTGAGATGACAGTATAACTCAGCGTTGGCGGCAGTAGCATCCTCACACCGCGATAGCAAAACGTGAAGATAAAGCCCATCCAGGCATCGTTATGCCATCAACAGATTGATCACGCATTAAAGCCCGATGTGCGGCCTTATGAGGCACGTAAACAGGTGTATAGTGGTAAACGTACCTGCACACGATATGCAGGCTCTGCCAGCGCTTCGCTCACGCTCCTGACGGTACACGAGCACCCTGATAAGGTGTGATCCCTCTGACAATCTGATGAAGTCGCTACGCTCCGCTTGTTGCTGCATCATCAACGGGGCTTTATGTCTTCTATTGTCCTAAATCTGTTAGTTGCGCGTTTTATGCTCCCTGGATACCCTGATATAAATCATACAAGGAGGACAGTTTATGAGCGCACAGGCAGAGGAAGGAAAATTACGCCGGATGACATTAGGCGAGATTGCAATGGCTCGTAGGGTGTTCGGTGATTCGATAGTTTATAGCCGTGTCTGGATTCATTGCGACAGTTATTTACCATTCGGACTACAAAAACAAAACTACGCGATGACTCCAAACGGAGAGTTATGGTACAGAAAGTCGATGTACAGAGAAGACTTTTCCGCAAACTCGGTCTTTATCGAAGATAAATATGTTTTCATCCATGAACTGGGGCATGTCTGGCAACACCAACACGGGCAATGGGTGAGAATGCGGGGAGCTTTTAGCTGGGCTGCTGAATATACCTACAGGCTGGATAAAGAAAAACTCACTGATTACTCTCTTGAACAGCAAGCCTCTATTTTAGCTGATTACTGGTTGCTACTGGTTTATGGGATCAGTAAGTGGTCTTACTATCAGAGACCAGGGCGCATGGGGATGTACAGGGGCGTAGATTTGTTGCAGGATGTCCCTTCGCTTTACCAAAAAATCGTAACAGGGAAGGGGCGTTAAACATGAAGAACAAAATGTTGCTGGGTGTTGTATTCATCTTAACGGGATGCCCTGGGCCGGGTGATCGAATGGTAGATCGTGAATCTACAACGGCATTAATCAAAGATAATCAAGTTTGTGTGGTGTCACCACTGGAGCCACAGGAACGGATCACTGCTATCCAAATCAACAGTGATAATAGCGACTCTCTCCACAAGATTTTTGATGACAAGCCCGTGTATGTTCAAAAGGGCGGGTGTCTTCCTGTGTTCGGATTTAAGTTTGCACCTGGAGAGCGGTATAACTTCGCGTATGACGTCCAATCAGGTAAATCAGAATCGCATTTAGTCACTGCTGAATTTTCTTATCCCAAAGAATAAGGGGGCAAACCGCCCCTGAATCACCACGGGTTTAACAGAGACCTCAAAGTCATTTATAGATTTACTCCGCCCCGGCAGACGATTCTGCCCTATCTAAAAAATGAGGATCTTTGGTACGCTGTTCCTGTTTTCTAACGTAAAAAGGCCGCATCCCGCAGCCTTTTCCTCTTAAATTCACCCTTTCGGAAACACCCACACATGCTTCTCCGGCAGCGAAAGATGGCAGTGCTGCGGATCCCGAACCTCATGCCCATACGCGCGGATCACAAAATCATCCCCCACCGTGCGGAACAGGTACTCCCAGCGGTCGCCGAGATACATGCTGGTGAGCAGCGGTAGCTCAAGCTGATTTTCCCCTGGTCCCTCGACCACCGCGACGCGCTCGACGCGGATCACCGCCGTGGCGTCATTACCGCTCTGTACCCCTTCGCCCGCCTGGCCCCACAGCACCCAGCCTTTCCCTTCGATGCGCGCTCTCCCGTCGCGCACTTCGGTGACCTTGCCGTGCAGGCGATTGTTGCTGCCCATAAATTCGGCGGTAAACAGCGTTTTCGGTGAGCCGTACATCTCCTGCGGCGTACCCTGTTGCTCAATTTTGCCGTTGTTCAGCAGCAGGATGCGGTCGGAAATGGACATCGCTTCGTTCTGGTCGTGCGTCACCATCAGCGCCGATAGCCCGAGCTTGATAATCAGCTCGCGCAGGAACACGCGGGCCTCTTCGCGCAGCTTGGCGTCGAGGTTGGAAAGCGGCTCGTCCAGCAAAATCACCGGCGGGTTGTACACCAGCGCCCGGCCAATCGCCACGCGCTGCTGCTGCCCACCGGAGAGCTGATGCGGGTGACGTTTGCCAAGATGGCCCAGACCAAGCTGGTCCAGCACGTCCTGCACGCGCTGCTGGATCTCTTTGGCCGGGACTTTGCGCAGCTTGAGCGGATAGGCCACGTTCTCAAACACGGTTTTGTGCGGCCACAGGGCGTATGACTGGAATACCAGCCCCAGGTTACGCTCTTCCGCCGGGACCTCGCTGCGCGGCGTACCGTCGTAAACTTTATTGTTGCCAATCACAATCGACCCCTGGGTCGGTTTTTCCAGACCCGCGACGGCGCGGAGAAGGGTGGTTTTACCGCTGCCGGAGGGGCCTAACAGGGAGACCACTTCGCCGCGCTTCAGGTTCATGGAGACACCTTTTAAAACAGGATTGTCGCCGTAGGTTAAGTGCAGATCGTCAACCGCTAATTCAATCATGTATTTTCACTCCGAAACGAAGGGCAATGCCCAGACCTACCACGACCAGCAGGATGTTAATGAAAGAGAGCGCCGCCACGATATCAATGGCACCCGCGGCCCAGAGGGAAACCAGCATCGAGCCGATGGTCTCCGTGCCGGGTGAAAGCAGGTACACACCCGTTGAATATTCGCGTTCAAAGATCAGGAACATCAGCAGCCACGAACCGATCAGACCGTAGCGGGAGAGCGGGATGGTGACGTGGCGGGTGATCTGCCCGCGCGTCGCCCCGGTGCTACGCGCGGCTTCTTCAAGCTCCGGCCCCACCTGCAGCAGCGTGGAAGAGATGAGCCTCAGCCCGTAAGCCATCCACACCACGGTATAGGCCAGCCAGACGCTGAAAATGGTGCTGCGCAGCGAGCGCAGCCAGACGATGACGTTTTCACGCATCCAGTCGGTCCAGGCAAACCCGGAAAGCCAGCCGGATTTCAGCGAGTTATCCAGCCACATCGGCAGGAACAGGAACACCCACAGGAAGGCCAGACCCGCCAGCAGGCCAGGCACGGCGCGCGGCACCAGCACGCTGTAGTCCAGGAAACGCGTGGTGTTATCCGGCTTGCGGTGCATGGCGATGCCGACAAACAGGTAGCACACCACGGCCAGCGCGCCGCCAATCACGCCAATCGCCATGGAGTTGACGATGGCGCGCAGCAGGTTGGGCTGCGCCCAGATGGTACGGAAGGTGTTCAGAGAAAGCTCGTCCCACAGCGAAACGCCCACGCCCCAGTTGGAGATAAACGCGCGCAGCACCACGCCGAGCAACGGAACGCCAATGGTGACGGTGAGCCAGAAGGCAATCACCGCGCCAGCCACCCAGCGCCATTTACCCAGCGGCAGAGCCCGGGCCTGCGAGGCCTTGCCCTTCATGGTGACGAAGCGGTTGGCGGTGCGCATCAGGCGACGCTGGAGCATCACCAGCGGGATGGTGATGCAGATGAGCACTACGGCAACCGCCGCCATCAGGTTATAGGACGGGGTACCCATCTTGTTCGTCAGCTTATAAAGATAGGTCGCCAGCACCATGTTGCCTTCCGGGTCGCCGAGGACCAGCATCAGGCCGAACACTTCCAGCCCGAGGAAGAACAGCAG
This sequence comes from Enterobacter sp. FB, assembly GCF_000805795.1. Taxonomy (NCBI): domain Bacteria; kingdom Pseudomonadati; phylum Pseudomonadota; class Gammaproteobacteria; order Enterobacterales; family Enterobacteriaceae; genus Enterobacter; species Enterobacter sp. FB. The sequence continues at coordinate 384,591 of NZ_JSZC01000006.1, forward strand.
CACGGTGGCGTACAGAATAGACGGGCGCACCATCGGCAGGCTGACGGAGGTCATCACCTGCCAGGGCGACGCGCCCGCGGTGCGCGCGGCTTCTTCCACGTCGGAGCCCACGCTGCGCAGCGCTGACGAGATATACAGATAGGCGTGCGGGACGTGCGTCAGGCCGGCAATGACCACAATGCTCGACATGTCGTAGATATTCCACGGCACAAAGCCAATCAGCGCCTCCGCCCACTGGGAGAGAAAGCCCACCGGACCGGCGGCCACCACGTAGCCGAAGCCCAGCACCATCGGTGAAACGAAAATCGGGACCAGGATCAGCGGCTCAATCAGCCGGCGACCGGGCAGGTCGGTACGCACCATCAGAAACGCCAGCACGCCGCCCAGCGGGATAGAGATAAAGACCAGCCCGAAAGCCAGAATAAAGCCGCTTTTCAGGGCCTTATAAAAATCGGGGTCGGTGAAAATAAAATCAAATGATTCAAAGCTCCACTCTTTTGACGGCGAAAAGAACGGCGCGGACAGGAAGCTCTGGAGCACGATAAACGACAGCGGCGTGTAGATAACCAGGGCGGTTATCAGCACGACGATGCCTCGCGGCAGGCTTTGCCACTTTCTGCGTAATGTATTCATGGGGTATCCCTGGTGTTGCAGCCCAGAAAAACGAACTCAGTCGATAAGGGCGCGCGGCGGCCAGCGCCGCGCTCAGACGCTTATTTACCGGCGGCGGTACGCCACTCTTTGATGTACTCGAGGCGTTTTTTCGGCTGCAGGTATTCCAGCAGCGTTTCATCAACCGGGATCGGCTTCAGCGCGTTGCCGAGGATTTTGGTCAGGCCGTCGATATCATTTTTCCCTTCGATATCGTTACGAATGGAGGGAATGTCCGCCTGGTTGGCCAGAATGCCTTGCCCTTGTTCAGAGAGCACGTAGTCCAGCCAAAGCTTCGCGGCATTGCCGTTTTGCGCCTGCTGGCTGATGAACGACACGCGCGACAGCACCAGGGTGTAATCCTTCGGATAGGCAATGCCGAGTGACGGATCGTTCTTCGCACGCGCTTCCGCGTAGGAACCGAGGATGTTGAAGCCGATCAGGTTTTCACCGGAGGAGACGCGCTCCATCATGGTGCCGGTAGACGACTGCACCGACAGGCCCCCTTTGGCGACGTCGGCCAGGGTCTTAAAGTAGTTCGGATCGGCGTTGTGATCCTGCACCGAGAGCATAAAGCCCAGACCCGATTTTTCGATATCGTAGGTGGTGACTTTGTTCTTGAATTTGTCCGTCTGGCTGGCAATCAGCTTCGCCAGCGCGGCGTGAGAATCCGGCACGTCACCGGCCGGGATCAGGCGCTTGTTGTAGATGAAGACCACCGGCTCATAGGTGGTGCCGTAGGCCTTATCTTTCCAGACCGCCCATTTCGGCAGCTGGCTTTGCTCCGGAGATTTGTACTCCATGGCGTAGTCGGTGGCGAGCTTCAGGCCCGTGTCCATCGAAGAGCTCCAGACCACGTCGCCGCTCACGCCGCCGGAAGCCTGTTCGCTGATGAAACGGTTGTACAGCTCGGTGCTGTTCATGTCGTTGTATTCGACTTTAATGCCCGGGTAGGTTTTTTCGAAGCCCTGGATCAGCGGGCCGGCAGCTTTGATGTCGGTGGTGGAATAGATGACAACCTTGCCCTCTTTCGTGGCGGCATCAACCACTTTTTGATACTCAGCAGGATAACCCTGCGGCAGGGCAGACAGTGCAGAAGCAGAGAACAGTACGGTAGCGGTAAGCAGAGAAATTCGGAACGTGTTCGACATTATAGTTAACCTTTTAGTTACATTTGAGGAACTAATTGTCAACATAGCGTAAAGCGCGCCTCCGACAATAGGGAGGCGAGGGCAATGATTCCGAAGTGTGATTGTCGCCGTCGTTTCAGCAATTAACACCATAAAATCCGCGAACGTTAGCCAACGAACGGTTGCGGATTACGGTTTATCGGGGGCTTTGCGGTATAACCGGCGAGGATGACCAATATTGCCGTACAGCATTTCAACGCTGATTAACCCACTCTCCACGCAGTATTCGAGGTAGCGACGCCCCGTGGTTTTGCTGATCCCCACGTTTTCCACCACCTCTTCAACCGACATCGCGCTGTCGGGATGCTCGGCGAACAGGCGTTTTATCCGCTCCAGCGTCTGGGGTTCAATGCCCTTTGTGGATGGCGTTACGGAGGCTTCCGCGGCAGGCAGATGAAACAGGCGATCCAGCGCATGCTGGTCGACCACCTTCACCTGCTGTACGGTGTGGATGAAGCGCATAAAACGCTCCAGCGAGGCGTGCAGGCGCTGGAAAAAGACGGGCTTGATGAGGTAGTCAAACGCGCCGCTGCGCATGGCGTGGCTGCAGGTCTGCATATCGCTGGCGGCGGTGATGAAGATCACCGAGCATTCGTAGCTTTTCAGCAGCGGGTTATCGATGAGCTCCACGCCTTTACCGTCCGGGAGATAGTTGTCCAGCAGGATAAGCCGCGGCTGATGCTGACGAATCAGGCTGCATGCCTGCTCAATCGACGCGGCGATGCCCACCACGCGCAAATGAAAATTCTGCTCGATATACTCGCGATGCAGCTCTGCCAGGTGCGGCTCATCTTCAACGATCACAACATCAAGTGCTCGGGTCATGCTTTAGCCCATTCGGAATAAACACAGAAAAAATGGTCCCTTGTGGCGTGTTGTCGGCAATCTCAATGCTGCCGCCAGCCTTGTCGATATATCCTGCCACCAGATACAGGCCAATACCGTGCTCGGTACCCACAATGTCGTTTTCACGTTCCGGCTTGCTGCTGAATCCCTGGCGGAAAATATGCGGCTTCATTGCATCCTCCACCCCGCAGCCCCGGTCGGCCACCTCGATCAGCAGCTCCTGGTTTCGGTCAGAAATGTAGAGTTCCACCGGCGCGGGGACCGGAGCCTTAAGGGTCGCGTCCACCGCGTTATCCAGCAGGTTACCAATAATGGACATCAGCTCCGTTTCGTTGAGCGTGGCGGGCATGCGGGTGAGCTGGCAGGCGGGATCAAACAGCAGTTCGATGCCTTTTTCGCGCGCGCTGACGTATTTTCCGAGCAGCAGCCCGCACAGCGCGGGAGAGGAAAAACGGGCGGAGACAAAGTCCAGCACGCGCTGCGCGCCTTCGGACTGCACCTGAATGTAGCGAATCGCCTCGTCATAGTGTTTCATCTGCAGCAAGCCCACCAGCGTGGCGGTCCAGTTCAGCTGCTCGTGGCGCATAATGCGCAGGTTATCCGCATAGCGCTTGATCTGACTGAGCTGGCTGCTGAGGGTGTTGATGTCATTTTTGTCGCGAAAGCTGTAGACCCAGCCGCTTTCAACGCCCGGTTCGACCTCAATCGCGACGCGGTTGACGATCACCTCCCGCTGGTTCAGCACCGCAATCTGGTCGTGGCTACCGCTGCTCACCGAGGCGTAGCGCTGGGATAAAAAGCCCGGCGACGTCTGCAGAACGTCTTCCAGCGGTTTACCGATAAGTTCTTTCTCACTTTGCCGGATATCCAGCATTTCTCGTGCGGCGCGGTTAATTAAAATCAGCTGCTTCTCATCATTGACGGCAAATACCCCCTCATACATGGCTTCTAATAGCGCGCGCTGCTGCAACACCAGCTGAGCGATATCTTTCGGCTCCAGTCGGAACATCTGTTTTTTGAGATTGCGGGTAAACAGCCAGGAGAACATAAACAGCAGCAGCAGAAGAGCCGCGCCGTACAGCCCGGACTGCCAGAGAATGCGGGCATTAATATTGGCAATATAGGAGGTCAGATAGCCGACCGAGACAATACCAATCACCTGGTGCTGCGCGTTAAAGATCGGCGCTTTGCTGCGCAGTGAAACCTCAATCCCGCCCTGGCGCACGGAAATAATGGTTTTGCCCTTTAATACCTCCGCATTATCCCCGCCGATCATCGGTAAATTAATCCGCTCCGGGGATTCCGAATGATAGAGGTGCTGTTCCTCTGTATCGCCAATCACAATGTAGCTGGCATCGCTTTCGGCGCGCAGCGGCTGGATTAACCGGGCGATGCCGGGGATATCTCTGGCCGCAACCATTGCCGCCAGACCCGGCATCAGCGCGATCTGGCTGGCCTGCACCCGGGCGCGCTGGCCGAGATCGTGATGGAGCTGCCGGTCAATAAAATGAAACAGGATCGTTCCCAGCAGAACTAACAGCAGGCAGGAAAAGCACACCAGCGCTAAAAATAGCTTTACCTGAAAAGAGAGTCTGCGTTTCATTCAACCTGCGGATGTTATGTAAAAGTGACATTTGCCGAGCCTGACATGGGCAAATAGCGGACGCAATCTGGCAAGAAAAGAGTTGTGACCTGGCTTTTCGTTTTCGGCGTTATAGCCATCAGGATCCCGTAAGGCTATGCTTCATTCAGCACGATAATAATTACAGAGGCAATGTCATGGATAAAGAGCTACTGGATGCGGGTTACCGGGCCTATACCGGCGAGAAAATTGACGTCTACTTCAACACCGGGATCTGCAAACACTCCGGTAACTGCGTGCGTGGGAGCGCAAAGCTGTTTAATCTGAAACGTAAACCGTGGATTATTCCCGATGAAGTGGACGTTGAAACGGTTGTACGCGTGATTGATACCTGCCCGAGCGGTGCGCTGAAGTATCGCCAAAAATAAGCGAGGAACCATGGATATTCTGGAAGGCCATAACAAGTTTTACGTGAATGATGCGAACGGCAATCAGGTCGCGGAGATTGTCTTCGTGCCGACCGGCGAGCACCTGAGCATCATTGAGCATACCGATGTGGATGAGAGCCTGAAAGGGCAGGGGGTCGGTAAACAGCTGGTGGCGAAAGTGGTGGAGAAGATGCGCGGTGAGAACCGCAAAATTATCCCGCTGTGCCCGTTTGCGAAACATGAGTTTGATAAAACGCGGGAATATGACGACATTCGGGCGTAACTCACACCGGCGATGGCCGGTGTTTTTTCAGACTGCTGACAACGTGCGATTTGTGAGTTTCGCCCGGCGGCGCTACGCTTGCATGGGCCTACAATGAATTGTGCAATTAATTGATATCGTTGTGAAATGTAGGCCGGGTAAGCGCAGCGCCACCCGGCAAAAAAGACAGTTATCTCACCTGCTCAAGCAGCAATACCATCGCGATCAGCACCATCAACCCTCCCGATGCCCTGCTCACCAGACGGGCCGCCTGTGGCCGAGTCGCCAGCACCGCTTTCGAACCATACCCCACCAGCAGATAGACCAGCGTACAGGTGATAAGGTGCATCATCCCAAGCGTGGACATTTGCATTGCTAACGACCAGCTCCCGGTTGGGTCTGTGAATTGCGGAAGCAGGGCCAGGAACAGCAAAAAAACCTTCGGGTTAAGGCCGCTAATGCAGAGTCCTTTCACCGCCCACTGCGTCCAGTTACCCGCATGCTGGATGGCCTTTTCCGGTGCGGCCGGGTGACGCAATAACGTTATGCCAAGCCACAGGAGATACAGGGCTCCCGCCACGGTCAGCCCGGCTAACGCCAGCGGATGTTGAGCAATCAATACCCCCACGCCTGCCACCACAATCAATGTGGCTAGCAGATGCCCGGACATCAGCCCCATCACCGCCGGGACCACGCGGCGTCCATTAATTCCGGCGCTAATGGCGTAGGCCCAGTCGGCCCCCGGGGTCATGATGAGCAGAAACGAAACCACCCAAAAGCCGGCCACAATACTCATTTCCATCGTCCTGAAATACTCCCGCAGTGCGTTATACGTTGCGAAAAAGAATATCGCTAACACTGCGAAATAGGCTTTCAATGTTATGCTCATAACACGGTGAAAATGAGAAAATCTTCCACATGGATAGCATCGATAGAAAAATTCTTGCTGAGCTGCAGTCTGACGGCCGCCTGTCGCTTACCGAGCTGGCTGAGCGGGTGAATCTGAGCCTTTCGCCGTGCCATCGTCGCGTGCGGGCGCTGGAGCAAAGCGGGGCCATAACGGGATATCGTGCCAGCCTCGACCCCGCCAAAATGGGATTTAATTTCCTGGCGATAGTGTTCGCGACGCTGAAAGAGGGGGACCGCAAGGCGGTCAGCGCGTTTGAAGAGGCGGTGGAAGAGATCCCGCAGATCGTGCTGGCCCAGCGCCTGTTTGGCGATCCTGATTATCTGATGCACGTCGTGACCCGCGACCTTTCCGCTTTCCAGAAGCTTTACGACGAGAAGCTCTCCGCTATGCCCGGCGTGCAGCATCTTCGCTCAACGCTTGTCATGAAAACGGTGGTGCAGGACAGGCCTTTTCCGCTGTAAGCAGGAGGCCGGGGTTGAATGGCCTGCCCGGCAGCGCGCCGGGCAGGAAAGGGAATTAGCCGACAAACATCACCGACACGCACAGCACCCCGACAATCAGCGTCAGCAGGTTGCCAATGGAACGGTACGGTTTCAGGGAGGGGATCAGATACGTCGACAGCGTCGGCATGATAAACAGGATCATGGCGATAAGCGGGCCGCTGATGGCGTAAATCATCGAAATGGCGTTCGGGTTAATGCAGCAGACGGCAAAGGTGATTAACGACACCCCCATGATGGAAATCGCGCGGTTAAAGGCGCGGCTCTTTTTCACGCCCACCTGGTTCAGCGACGACTTCACGATCTCCGTCGCCCCTTCAATCACCCCAAAATAGGTGCCGAGAAACGATTTCGACATCGCAATAATCGCCACGACAATCCCGGAAATCCCCAGCCACGCCGGTGAGGAGGGCATCATCGACAGCGCAGACAGGATTGTCACCCCTTCCTCTTTGGCGGCCACAATATACGACGGCGGAATAGAGAGCAGGCAGCTGAAGACGAAGAACAGCACGCTAAGGCAGATAATCAGGTATGCCACCTTCATGATTTTCTTGCATTTAGCCATGGCCTCGTCCCCGAACTTCTCGCGGCGGTCAACGGCAAACGTCGAGATAATCGGCGTGTGGCTGAACGCAAACACCATCACCGGAATCGAAATCCAGACCTGGTGCAGCGTATGGCGATCGACGGCCATCTGGCTGGTCAGCAGCGAGGGTTGCCAGCTGCCGATCAGGTAGAGCGAGACAAACAGGAAATAGGCGATCAGCGGAAACACCAGGAAGCCCATCACTTTTATCGTGATATGCCGTCCCATCAGGAAGATCAGATTCAGGACCAGCACCACGCCCAGGCTAACCAGCACGCGAACGGTGGTGTCTACCGTCAGGTGTTTTGCCAGCTGCTCGGTTAACGAGTTGGTGATGGCCACCGCATAAATCTGCACCACCACAAAGAAGGCGATGAAATAGAGCGTGGTGATCAGGTTGCCGATCTTCCTGCCGTAATAGTGCGAAACGGCGCCGGTGATCCCTTCGTTGCCTTTTGTTTTCGACGACAGGATAAATTGCGCCAGCGCTTTGTGCGGCCAGTAGGTTAAGGGGTAGGCCACGAGGGCGGTAATAAACAGGACGATTGCGCCTGCGGAGCCCAGCTGAATGGGCAGGAAGAGCGTTCCTGCGCCCACGGCCGTGCCGTAGAGAGCGAAACTCCAGAGAGTCTCATCTTTTGACCAAATTTTCGACATTAGAGCAACGTATCAACTATCAAACCATCAGAATGGCGTGCAATTTACCATAGTTATGCCTTAAGAGCGCAGTTGCTTCGAAGACGTCGGGCCGGAACGGGCGTCCGGCCAGAGGCGGTTCAGCCTGCCAGGGCGCGTCGTTGCTGGCGGCGCTTAAGAAATTTCTCACGCAGATTATCGTACGCCCAGTTATAGAACATGGTGTACGGCAGGAAGAACAGGAAGAAACCTATTTCCAGTGTGAATGCCTGCAGCAGGGTGACGCCCAGCACGGCGGCAACAATCGACACGCCTATCACAATAAAGCCGCATTCGAACCCCAGCGCATGCAGCGCACGCACTTTTGCCGTACGTTTGACGCGCTGAACAGGCCAGAAACGGTCGAAGCCGACGTTATAAATAATGTTCCACAGCATGGCGGTGGTGGCCAGAATAATGGTCAACCCACCCATTTCCACCACGGAACGCTGCATAAGCCACGCCGCGGTAGGGGCGAGGATCGCCGTCGCAATCCCTTCAAAACAGACAGCATGAAAGATCCGCTCCGGCAGTTTACGTTGGAGTGCATCCTGATGTTGCATAGCGATAGACCTCGTTAATTCGCCAGTATGGGCGTTGATGTGGCCTATTTTTATCGCTAAAGCTGATATATTAAAGATAGTATCCATCGTAAAAGTAGATAGGTTATGCGCTATTCACCCGAAGCCCTGACCGCGTTTGTCGAGACCGTTGCAGCAGGCTCTTTCTCTGCGGCCGCACGCCGGCTGCGTAAAAGCCAGTCGACGGTCAGCACGTCCATTGCCAACCTTGAAGCCGATCTGGGATTTGAGCTGTTTGACCGTTCGGCCCGCCAGCCGGTGTTAACGGCCCAGGGGGAACAGGTGCTGGGCTACGTGCAGGCTATTCTCGCCGCCAGCACGCGGCTGGATGAGCTGGCGGTGTCGCTCACGGCGCAAACGGAGGCGCGTCTGACGTTTGTCCTTTCCGATACCCTCAACCCGGATGTGCTGGAAGAGATGATGAAGCAGTTTGACGCGCGCTTTCCCCATACGGAATTCGAATGTCTGATTGGCGAGGAGGAGGACGTGATCGATCTGCTGCAAAAGGAGCGCGCGCAGATTGGCCTCACCGAAGCGCGAGACGGTTATCCTACGGATATTGGCGCCATCCGGCTGCCGATGCAGACCCGCATGGCGATCTATGTCGCGACCACGCATCCGCTGGCCGGGCAGGATGACGTTCAGCGTGACGAGCTGCACGGCTGGCGAGAGCTGCGGCTGAGCACCTATCTTGAGCGTGAGGCGGAGATCGCGCGCGGGCCCGTCTGGTCAGCCCCGAATTACCTGTTACTCTTGAGTATGGCGGTACAGGGATTTGGCTGGTGCGTCTTGCCGTGCGCGCTGGTGGAGGAATTTGCCGCCGCGAAATCCCTGGTACAGCTCAATGTTCCCGGCTGGCCGCGGGCGATCGGCATCGATCTGCTGTGGAATAAACGATCCCCTCCCGGCGTTGCCGGAAGCTGGCTGCGGCAGTATCTGCAGGATGCACGCTGATCCTTGTGATTAAACTCACTATTTTTAAACAATTAAGATAATTGCCAGTAACAATCCTCTACTATCGTCATGTCATTTAACACAGAGGTCGTGATGAAAGATGTCGTAATAGTGGGTGCGTTGCGTACAGCTATCGGCTGTTTTCAGGGAGCGCTCGCGCGTCACTCGGCGGTTGACCTGGGCAGCGTGGTAGTGAAAGCGCTGGTGGAACGTAGCGGGATCGCTGCACATGAAGTTGATGAGGTGATTCTGGGACAGGTCCTCACGGCCGGTGCCGGGCAAAACCCAGCGCGACAGGCGGCGCTGAAGGGCGGACTGCCCAATACCGTCTCCGCTATCACTATCAACGACGTCTGTGGTTCAGGATTAAAAGCGCTGCATCTCGCGACGCAGGCCATTCAGTGTGGTGAGGCGGACGTGATCATTGCGGGCGGGCAGGAGAATATGAGCCGCGCGCCGCACGTCCTGACCGACAGCCGTACCGGCGCGCAGTTGGGTAACAGTCAGCTGCTCGACAGCCTGGTGCATGACGGGCTGTGGGATGCCTTCAACGATTATCATATGGGCGTAACGGCGGAAAACCTGGCGCGCGAGTACGGCATCAGCCGTGAGGTCCAGGATGCCTATGCGTTAAGCTCGCAGCAAAAAGCGCGTGCGGCGATTGATTCCGGCCGTTTTCGCGACGAAATTGTCCCGGTCAGCACGCAGCGTCAGGGGGGCGAGGTTATCGTTGTGGATACCGATGAGCAGCCGCGCACCGACGCCAGCGCTGAAGGGCTGGCGAGGCTGAATCCTGCGTTTGAAATGCAGGGCTCGGTCACGGCGGGAAATGCCTCTTCCATTAACGACGGCGCTGCTGCCGTGATGATGATGAGCGAAAGCAAAGCCCTCGAACTCGATCTTCCCGTGCTGGCCCGCATTAAGGCATTCGCCAGCGTGGGCGTGGATCCTGCGTTAATGGGGATCGCGCCGGTCTATGCGACCCGTCGCTGTCTGGAGCGTGCGGGGTGGCAGCTTTCTGATGTGGATCTGATCGAAGTGAACGAAGCCTATGCCGCGCAGGCGATCTCCGTCGGAAAAATGCTGGAGTGGGATCCGCTGCGGGTCAACGTAAACGGTGGGGCGATCGCGCTGGGGCACCCGATCGGGGCGTCCGGCTGCCGGATCCTGGTTTCGCTGGTCCACGAAATGAAGAAGCGCAACGCCCGCAAAGGGATTGCCACGCTCTGTATAGGCGGCGGACAAGGGGTGGCGCTGGCCATTGAACGCTAATTTTTCCTCATTAAAAAAAGACCTCCTCCGGGAGGTTTTTTTTATCGTGATCTTTATCTCCCGACGGTTTTAGCGTGATCCGGGCATCAATTCCGCGATAAACAAAAATAAAAATGAAACGTTGTTTTAAATATAATTGAAAAGCCCACTTTATGCCGATAGTATGTGCTCATTATGTAAAACGGAACGCTGTTTCGTTTTACTTCCCGCCTTCGGGCATGACCACATCTGGAGGTTACCGTGGACGTCAGAGAAAGCATCCACAGCGCGCACGCCAAAACGCTGGATACGCAGGGGCTGCGCAAGGCATTTTTAGTCGAGCAGATATTCGAGGGTGACAGGTACACCATGGTTTACAGCCATATCGACCGCATTGTTGTGGGCGGAATAATGCCCGTCACGAAAAGCGTCTCCGTGGGCGGTGAGGTCGGTAAACAGCTGGGCGTAAATTATTTCCTCGAACGTCGCGAGCTGGGGGTGATTAACATCGGCGGGCCGGGCACCATCACCGTAGACGGACGGTGCTATGAGATTGGCCATCGCGAGGCGCTGTATGTGGGTAAAGGGGCGAAGGACGTGGTTTTTGCCAGCATCGACGCCAGCAGGCCTGCGAAATTCTACTACAACTGCGCGCCGGCCCACGCCACCTGTCCAACCAAAAAAGTGACCCCGGCAGACGTCGCGCCCGTGACGCTGGGCGACAACCTCACCAGCAACCGCCGCACCATCAATAAATACTTCGTGCCGGACGTGCTGGAGACCTGCCAGCTCAGCATGGGGTTGACCGAACTTGCGCCGGGCAACCTGTGGAACACCATGCCGTGCCATACCCACGAGCGCCGCATGGAAGTCTACTTCTACTTCAACATGGATGAGGACGCCTGCGTGTTCCACATGATGGGACAGCCGCAGGAAACGCGCCATATCGTGATGCATAACGAGCAGGCGGTGATTTCGCCGAGCTGGTCTATTCACTCCGGCGTAGGGACAAAAGCCTACACCTTTATCTGGGGAATGGTGGGTGAAAACCAGGTCTTTGATGATATGGACCATGTTGCGGTCAGCGATCTGCGCTAGTCGCGGGCAGTGACGCATAAACCTGCCTGTGAGTGACAGGCTCTGAAAGAGTAAGGAATAAACATGATTCTGGATGCATTCTCTCTGCAGGGGAAAGTGGCGGTGGTTTCCGGGTGTGACACCGGGCTGGGTCAGGGGATGGCGTTAGGCCTGGCGGAAGCGGGCTGCGATATCGTCGGAATTAATATCGTTGAACCGACGGAAACCCTCGAGCGCGTGACGGCCCTGGGCCGCCGCTTCCTGAGCCTGACCGCCGACCTGCGTAAAATCGATGCCATTCCTGAACTGCTGGATCGCGCGGTGGCGGAATTCGGTCACATCGACATTCTGGTCAACAACGCCGGGCTGATTCGCCGTGAAGATGCGATCAATTTCAGCGAGCGCGACTGGGACGACGTGATGGATCTGAACATCAAGAGCGTATTTTTCATGTCCCAGGCGGCGGCAAAGCACTTTATTGCGCAGGGGAACGGCGGCAAGATCGTGAATATTGCCTCCATGCTCTCGTTCCAGGGGGGGATCCGCGTGCCGTCTTACACCGCCTCCAAAAGCGCCGTGATGGGCGTGACCCGCCTGCTGGCAAACGAGTGGGCGAAACACAACATCAATGTGAATGCGATTGCGCCGGGTTACATGGCGACCAACAACACGCAGCAGCTGCGTGCGGACGAGCAGCGTAGCGCGGAAATCCTCGACCGCATTCCGGCGGGGCGCTGGGGGCTTCCGGGCGATCTGATGGGGCCGGTGGTCTTTCTGGCCTCGTCGGCATCGGACTACATCAACGGCTACACCCTGGCGGTCGATGGCGGCTGGCTGGCGCGATAGCCCGCATCGGGTCTGGACCTCTGCTTTTGGGCAGAGGTTTTTTTTGCTTAAAAATTGTCAAAATCCATATGGATAAACACGGAAAATCCATACTAAAAAATCATGAACGACAGCCATCACACTTTTAATCTTTAAAAATTAGATGATTAGTAAAAGCATGTGATTATTCAGCGTTAGTTGAAATTGTAATGTCCATCACAGAACGCTATGTCGCAGCGAAATAATCCATATCTTCACCTTTTCCCGCCTGACACTTTTTCTCGCTATCTCGTAATTTCACTTAACGAATTTCACTGTTCAGGCAGGAAAATATGACATCTATAAATGACTCTACCCTAATGCCCGCTGCGCTGCGTGATACTCGCCGCATGAACCAGTTTGTCTCTATTGCCGCCGCCGTGGCGGGCCTGTTATTTGGACTGGATATTGGCGTCATTGCCGGTGCATTGCCCTTTATTACCGATCACTTTACCCTGAGCAGCCGCCTGCAGGAGTGGGTGGTGAGCAGCATGATGCTCGGCGCGGCCATCGGCGCGCTGTTCAACGGTTGGCTCTCGTTTCGCCTGGGGCGCAAATACAGCCTGATGGCCGGGGCGATTCTTTTTGTCGCCGGCTCCATTGGCTCCGCCTTTGCCGCAAACGTTGAGGTTCTGCTGCTTTCCCGCGTGCTGCTGGGCGTGGCGGTGGGGATTGCCTCCTACACGGCGCCGCTTTATCTCTCCGAAATGGCGAGCGAGAACGTGCGCGGGAAGATGATCAGCATGTATCAGCTGATGGTCACGCTCGGTATCGTGCTGGCGTTCCTGTCTGACACCTACTTCAGCTACAGCGGCAACTGGCGCGCAATGCTCGGCGTGCTGGCGCTGCCAGCGGTGGTGCTGATTGTCTTAGTGATTTTCCTGCCGAACAGCCCGCGCTGGCTGGCGCAAAAAGGGCGCCACGTGGAGGCGGAAGAGGTGCTGCGCATGCTGCGCGATACCTCTGAAAAAGCCCGCGAGGAGCTGAACGAGATCCGCGAAAGCCTGAAGCTCAAGCAGGGGGGCTGGGGGCTGTTTAAAATCAACCGCAACGTGCGCCGGGCGGTCTTCCTCGGCATGCTGCTGCAGGCGATGCAGCAGTTCACCGGCATGAACATCATCATGTACTACGCGCCGCGCATTTTCAAAATGGCGGGGTTCACCACCACCGAACAGCAGATGATCGCCACCCTGGTGGTCGGGCTGACCTTCATGTTTGCCACCTTTATTGCCGTATTCACCGTGGACAAGGCGGGCCGCAAACCGGCGCTGAAAATTGGCTTCAGCGTGATGGCGCTCGGCACGCTGATCCTCGGCTACTGCCTGATGCAGTTTGATAACGGCACGGCTTCCAGCGGACTCTCCTGGCTTTCTGTCGGGATGACCATGATGTGTATCGCAGGTTACGCGATGAGCGCCGCGCCGGTGGTGTGGATCCTGTGCTCCGAAATTCAGCCGCTCAAATGCCGCGACTTTGGCATCACCTGTTCCACGACCACCAACTGGGTATCGAACATGATCATCGGCGCGACCTTCCTGACGCTGCTGGACGCGATTGGTGCAGCGGGAACGTTCTGGCTCTATACGGTGCTGAACGTGGCATTTATTGGCGTCACGTTCTGGCTGATTCCAGAAACCAAAGGCGTGACGCTGGAACACATCGAGCGCAAGCTGATGGCCGGGGAGAAACTGCGGAACATCGGCGTGTGATCGTATTGCCTGTCTACGTATTCCAGCGTATGCAGGAGATAACCGATTTTTGTTTAACAAGGCGCTGAACAGAGCGCCTTTTTTTATTAGCATCGGTTGTGTTAAAAGAAGAAATCAACGAAAAGGAGGGGTGATGAAAACGATCGGCCTGTTAGGTGGAATGAGCTGGGAATCGACAATCCCTTATTATCGCCTGATTAACGAAGGGGCAAAACAGCGTCTGGGTGGACTGCACTCCGCAAGCCTGCTGCTGCACAGCGTTGATTTTCATGATATCGAAGCCTGCCAGTCGAGCGGCGAGTGGGATAAAGCCGGGGCGATCCTGGCCCAGGCGGCGCTGGGGCTGGAGCGGGCTGGCGCCGAGGGGATATTGCTTTGTACCAATACCATGCACAAGGTGGCATCGCATATTGAGAACCGCTGCTCGCTGCCGTTCCTGCATATCGCTGACGCGACCGGGCGTGCAATTGCGGCATCCGGGATGCGCCGCGTAGCGCTGCTGGGCACGCGCTACACCATGGAGCAGGATTTCTATCGCGGGCGTTTGCGCAGCGAGTTTGGGATCGAAAGCCTGATCCCTGAAGAAGAAGACCGGGTGCGCATCAATCAGATTATCTTTGACGAGCTCTGTCTCGGCACCTTCAGCGAAACCTCCCGCGCCTTCTACGTCAGCGTCATCGAAAAACTCGCGCAGCAGGGGGCTGAAGGGGTGATCTTCGGCTGCACGGAGATCGGTTTGCTGGTACCCGTTGAGCGAAGCCCTCTTCCGGTATTTGATACCACCGCTATCCATGCTGCGGATGCCGTGGCGTTTATGCTGTCATAGTGGGTCCTGCAGGTCAGGTAAGCGAAGCGCCACCTGACGCGCGTGCTCCATGACGTGTTCGGTGAAAGCGTCCACCAGCGCGGAAGCCGGACGGTGTAGCGGACGGATCAGGCTCACGGTGAACGGGACGGACACGCTAAAGCGGCGGATGACGATCCCGCTTCCCGCATAATCCAGCGCCGTGAGCGGATTGACCACCGCGACGCCGACGCCGGCACGCACCATCGCGCAAATCGAGGCCGCGCTGTGCGTTTCCACCGCCATTCGCCGTTTGACCTGATGCTCGGCAAACAGGGTATCCAGCAGCTGTCTGTAACTGTCGGTCTGCGACAGGCTGATGTAGTTTTCCCCATGGAAATCTTCCGGCGTGAGTACCGCCTTACCGGCAAGCCGATGTCCGGCGGGCAGAACGCACACTTCATCTAATGAGAGCAACTCCGTGCGCGCCGTGCCCGCTGGGGAGGAGAGGGTCTCGGTTATCCCTAAATCATGACGCTGAGCCGAAAGCCACTCTTCAAGCAGGGGAGACTCCTGCGGCACGATGGTGAGGCTGACCTCCGGATAGCGGGCCAGAAAGGGCTGGAGCAGCATCGGCAAAAAGGATTGCGAGAAGACGGGCAGGCAGACAATCGACAGCTCGCCCTGGCGAAACTCGCGCAGGCTTTCCGCGGCACTCACTATTCTGTCCAGCCCGTACCAGGAGCGCTGGACTTCCTCGAACAGGCGTAACCCCTGTACCGTCGGGTGAAGCCGGCCCCGGGTGCGTTCGAACAGCTTCAGCCCCAGCACTTTCTCGAAGCGCGCCAGCTCGCGGCTCACCGTCGGCTGCGAGGTGTGCAGCATCTGTGCGGCTTCGGTGAGATTGCCGGTGGTCATCACGGCGTGAAAAATCTCGATATGGCGTAAATTAACGGCGGGCATAGGGCACCTGAAAGCAGAGAACTGTCCATATCATTTTTGCATAGACTCGCGATAAAACGATATTTTTTATTCTCCTTGCGCTGTGGCGTAATCATCAAAACGCATTTATCCGGAGAAGACCATGCCACGCCCGCTGAACCAGACTGATACCGATTTGAACGCCGACAACCTGCTGCGCCTGCCTGCCGAGTTTGGCTGTCCGGTGTGGGTCTACGACGCGCAGATCGTCCGCGAGAAGATCGCCGCCCTGCATCAGTTCGACGTGGTGCGTTTTGCCCAGAAGGCCTGCTCCAATATTCATATTCTGCGCCTGATGCGCGAGCAGGGCGTGAAGGTTGACTCCGTTTCACTCGGCGAAATCGAGCGCGCGCTGGTAGCCGGATACGATCCGAAAGCCGACAGCGACGCGATCGTCTTTACTGCCGATGTGATCGACGATGCGACGCTGGCGCGCGTTCACGAACTGCAGATCCCGGTAAATGCCGGTTCTGTGGATATGCTCGAGCAGCTCGGTCAGGTTTCTCCCGGCCACCGCGTCTGGCTGCGCGTAAACCCGGGCTTTGGTCATGGCCACAGCCAAAAAACCAATACCGGCGGCGAAAACAGCAAGCACGGGATCTGGTATGCCGACATGCCTGCCGCGCTGGAGGTGTTACAGCGCTACAACCTGAAGCTGGTGGGTATTCATATGCACATTGGCTCTGGGGTGGATTATGGCCACCTGGAACAGGTGTGCGGCGCGATGGTGCGCCAGGTTGTCGACTTCGGTCAGGATCTGGAGGCGATCTCTGCGGGCGGTGGTCTCTCCATTCCTTATCGCGAAGGGGAAGAGGCGATCGATACCGATCACTATTACGGTTTGTGGAGCGCCGCGCGCGATCAAATTGCCGCGCATCTGGGCCACGCGGTGAAGCTGGAAATTGAGCCGGGTCGTTTCCTGGTGGCGGAAGCCGGCGTGCTGGTTTCGCAGGTCCGCAGCGTGAAAGAGATGGGGTCTCGCCACTTCGTCTTGATTGATGCAGGCTTTAACGACCTGATGCGTCCGTCCATGTACGGCAGCTATCACCACATTACCGCCCTGGCTGCCGACGGCCGCGATTTAACGCAGGCGCCGCGCGTTGAGACGGTCGTTGCGGGGCCGCTGTGCGAATCGGGTGACGTGTTTACCCAGCAGGAGGGCGGCAAAGTGGAGACCCGCGCGCTGCCAGAGGTCAAACCGGGTGATTATCTTGTGCTGCACGACACCGGTGCCTACGGGGCGTCTATGTCCTCTAACTACAATAGCCGCCCGCTGCTGCCGGAAGTGCTGTTTGATAATGGCAAGGCGCGGCTGATACGCCGTCGCCAGACCATTCAGGAACTGCTGGCTTTAGAACTCATCTGATGAAAGTACGGCCCCGTTGTGACCGAATCGCGTAACACCAGCGTGCCGGTAAACGGCGGGATGGCATCGACCGGCTGGTTTCTTGCCAGCCGGATCGCCTGATCGATGGCGGTGACAATCATATTGTCGATGGGCAGATAAACCGACGAGAGCGCAGGCTCCAGCCATTTCGCGCTTGGGGCATCGTCAAAGCCGAACAGCGAGATATCCTGCGGGATTTTCAGCCCCGCCTGGTGCAACGCTTTGGACGCCCCCAGCGCCATATCGTCGTTACAGGCAAACAGGGCGCTAAACGGTACTCCGTCGGCAATCAATTCCTTGCAAAGCTCGTATCCCCGCGTCATTCCTGCATCGCCGTACCTTATCCGACGCTCGTCCAGACGGATACCGTGCTTTTCCAGCGCCTTGCGATAGCCCATCAGCCGTGCTTTACCCGTGGGAGTGTGGATCGGGACGGTGATACAGGCGATCTCCCGATGGCCCTGGCCGATCAGGTAATCCACGGCCTTGAATGCGGCATCCTGCTGTTCGAAGAACACGCAGCGATCCGGCGCCTGGCTCACTTCACGGTTAATGACCACCAGCGGCGTTTTCACGGTGTTCATCAGTTTGACGATCGCTTTTTCGCTCATGTAGCGCGTGTAAAGCACGATGGCGTCGCACTGGCGATCGGCCAGCATCTGCACAGCCTGCTCTTCCTGTTCCGGCGCGTCGTGACCGTCGGTGACGATCAGCTGTTTCCCGTGAGTTTCGGTCTGCCGCGACGCCTGCTGGAGAAGGCGGCCAAAATAAAAGCCGTCAAAGGTCGAGACGACCAGACCAATGCTGTTGCTGGTCTGGTTAGCCAGCGAGCGCGCGAGAAAGTTCGGGCGATAGCCCAGCTCTTCCATCGCAGCAAACACCTGCTGACGCGTACTCTCTTTTACCTGACCTGTGCCGTTCAGCACGCGCGATACCGTGGCCTTCGACACGCCCGCGCGCAGTGATACATCCAGCATTGTTGCCATTCTATATTCCTGCTTCCACGTAACGATCTGCAGTTTACCACAGAGCTTATGCCGTATAAGCGATGCGGGAAGCGCAAAAACTCTGCCACGATCACGCTTTTTGGTAACGATTCGTCCGGCCAGCCTGAAGTCAAACTCAATAGCCTGACTCTGGTAAGATAATCACCGAACCGGGCTGGAGCATCAGGCCAGTAAATACATGAGAAAATGCAGGTGAAACATGAATAAGGCTGTCATCCTCCCGCTTTACAAGGCGCCACACTTCGCAGAGCAGGTTACCGACTGGATCTGGCAGGCCTTTGGCGAAGGGCTTCCTCGGGCATTTTTCCACAGCATTGTTGAGCACAGCCAGACGCCTGGGGCATTACCGTTGACGTTTATTGCCGTTGACGGCGAACAGCTTCTTGGCACGGTGGGACTCTGGCGCTGCGATTTGATCACCCGTCAGGATCTCTGTCCGTGGCTGGCGGCGCTCTACGTTGACGACGCGGCGCGAGGCAAAGGGCTGGCGGGGCAGCTTCAGCAGCATGTTATCGCTTACGCCGCGCAGTCCGGGTATGAGGAGCTCCATCTCTGGTCTGCCTGCCGCGACTTTTACGAACGTTACGGCTGGCAGTATATCGGTGATGGGCTGGAATACCCCAACACGCGGGTGCACCTCTACCGTTATTCGCTCTGCGCTTCTGCAGGCGACGCGACGGAGTGACGACGGACCAGCGTCGGGCTAAACAGATGGGTAATTTCCGGCGGCTGGCGCTGTTCAGCCAGCGCTAGCGCCAGCTCGGCGGCCTGCGTTGCCATGGTGATGATTGGGTAGCGCACGGTGGTCAGACGCGGGCGAACGTAGCGGGAGACCAGCACGTCGTCGAAGCCAATCAGCGAAATTTCTGCCGGTACCTCAATTCCGTTGTCATTCAACACCCCCATTGCCCCTGCGGCCATAGAGTCGTTATAGCTGGCAACCGCCGTGAAATTCCGTCCGCGGCCCAGCAGCTCGGTCATGGCCTGTTCACCGCCGCTCTCGTCCGGTTCGCCGTAGGCCACCAGACGGTCATTACACGGCAGCCCGTTTTCACGCAGGGCATCGTAGTAGCCCTGCAGACGGTCTTCCGCATCAGAAATGGGGTGATTGGAACAGAGATAGCCAATCCGGGTATGGCCCTGCTGAATCAGGTGCCGCGTGGCAAGCCAGGCGCCGTAGCGGTCGTCGAGCGCCACGCAGCGTTTCTCAAAGCCGGGAATGATACGGTTGATAATCACCATTCCGGGCATCTGCTTCATCAGGTGAATCAGTTCGGCATCCGGGATCATTTTAGCGTGAACCACCAGCGCCGCGCAGCGGTGGCGGATCAGTTGCTCGATAGCCTGGCGTTCCTTTTGTTCGTTATGATAGCCATTGCCGATCAGCAAAAAATTGCCTGTCTGATAGGAAACCTGTTCAACCGCTTTCACCATGGCGCCGAAAAAGGGATCAGAAACATCGCCCACCACCAGACCAATCGTTTCTGTGGACTGCTGGGCGAGCGCGCGAGCGTTGGCATTGGGATGATAATTCAGGGATTCCATGGCGCTTTGTACCGCCTGACGTGATGCGTCACTGGCCTTTGGTGAATCATTAATCACGCGCGAGACGGTTGCCACCGACACGCCAGCCAGACGGGCCACATCCTTTATTGTCGCCATTCATTACCTTCTTATTGGGGGTAAGCGTTTACACACCAAATAGTGTTGCGGAAAAGCGCCGTGCATTCAAGGGGAGCGGATTTCCGCTCTCCACAAACGTGACGCAGCACACCCCTGGCGGTGTAATCGTTACACGCCCAGTCATGTCTGAAAAATGTGAATCTGAACCTTTAGTTACACTTTGCCTCAGGCTGTTGCGATTGTCCGATAGCAAGGGCGTTAAAGAGGTTGATACAGTTGAGATCCCAGAGGTATTGATTGGTGAGAATTCTTAGTACGGTTTCGTACTCATCTCTTGCACCAACCTGCGCGGATGCGCAGGTTTTTTTTCGCCTCCACTTTTGCTGTCGCTCCCTTATCACTTCTCGTGTAATCTGCCACCATTTACTAATAACCCTCCACACTGGCTGGCAAAGGGAGTTGAGATGCTATTTGGGTTCTTCCGTACGCTTTTCCGTATTCTTTTTCGCATCCGCATCACTGGCGACACCCGGGCGCTTAGCGGCGAACGCGTTTTGATCACACCAAACCATGTTTCCTTTATAGACGGCATCCTGCTGGCGCTGTTTTTGCCCGTGCGTCCGGTGTTTGCGGTGTATACCTCCATCAGCCAGCAGTGGTACATGCGCTGGCTCTCGCCGCTGATTGATTTTGTGCCGCTCGACCCGACAAAGCCGATGATGATTAAGCATCTGGTTCGTCTGGTCGAGCAGGGGCGCCCGGTGGTCATTTTCCCTGAAGGACGGATCTCCGTGACCGGTTCGCTGATGAAAATCTACGACGGCGCGGGGTTTGTTGCGGCGAAGTCAAAAGCGACCGTGGTGCCGCTGCGTATTGAAGGCGCGGAGCTGACCCATTTCAGCCGTCTGAAGAGGCTGGTGAAGCAGCGTCTGTTCCCCAAAATCACGCTGCATATCCTGCCGCCAACGTCATTACCGATGCCCGACGCGCCGCGTGCCCGCGATCGCCGTAAAATCGCCGGGGAAATGCTGCATCAGATCATGATGGAAGCGCGTATGGCCGTGCGCCCGCGCGAAACGCTCTACGAATCCCTGCTTTCCGCGCAGTACCGCTATGGCGCGAAGAAAAACTGCATCGAAGACATCAACTTTACTCCGGATACCTATCGCAAGCTGCTGACCAAAACCCTGTTTGTGGGCCGTATTCTGGAGAAGTACAGCAAAAAGGGCGAAAAGATAGGCCTGATGCTGCCTAACGCGGGCATCAGCGCGGCGGTGATTTTCGGTGCGGTTTCCCGAGGCCGTATTCCGGCGATGATGAACTACACGGCGGGCGTGAAGGGGCTGACCAGCGCGATAACCGCTGCGCAAATCAATACTGTATTCACCTCCCGCCAGTTCCTGGACAAAGGCAAGCTCTGGCATCTTCCCGAGCAGCTCACTCAGGTGCGCTGGGTCTTCCTGGAAGATCTGAAAGCGGACGTGACCACCGGCGACAAGCTGTGGATTTTTGCGCATCTGCTGATGCCACGTCTGGCCCAGGTCAAACAGCAGCCGGAAGATGACGCGATTATCCTCTTCACGTCGGGATCGGAGGGCAACCCGAAAGGCGTCGTCCACAGCCACAAGAGCATTCTGGCGAACGTCGAGCAAATTAAAAGCATCGCCGACTTTACCGCGAACGACCGCTTTATGTCGGCGCTGCCGCTGTTCCACTCCTTTGGCCTGACGGTGGGGCTGTTTACGCCGCTGCTGACCGGCGCTGAAGTATTCCTTTACCCAAGCCCGCTGCATTACCGCATCGTGCCGGAGCTGGTGTATGACCGTAACTGTACCGTGCTGTTCGGAACCTCTACCTTCCTGGGGAACTATGCGCGTTTCGCCAATCCGTATGACTTCTATCGCGTGCGGTACGTGGTGGCTGGCGCAGAAAAACTGCAGGAGAGCACGCGTCAGATCTGGCAGGACAAGTTTGGTCTGCGCATTCTCGAAGGCTATGGCGTGACCGAGTGTGCGCCCGTGGTCTCGATTAACGTGCCGATGGCGGCGAAACCGGGAACGGTTGGCCGCATTCTGCCGGGGATGGACGCGCGTCTGCTGGCGGTGCCGGGCATAGAGGACGGTGGCCGCCTGCAGCTGAAAGGGCCAAACGTGATGAACGGGTATCTGCGCGTGGAAAATCCGGGCGTGCTGGAAGCGCCGACGGCGGAGAACGTCAACGGCGAGGTTGAAACCGGCTGGTACGACACCGGCGATATCGTCCGCTTTGATGAACAAGGCTTTGTACAGATCCAGGGACGCGCAAAACGCTTCGCCAAAATTGCCGGTGAAATGGTCTCTCTGGAAATGGTTGAGCAACTGGCGACGGCCGTGTCTGCCGAGAAGATGCACGCTACCGTCGTGAAGAGCGATGCCAGCAAAGGTGAGGCGCTGGTACTGTTTACGACCGACAGTGAGCTTAAGCGCGACAGATTACTGAGCTATGCACGCGAACACGGTATTCCTGAACTGGCCGTGCCGCGCGATATTCGCTACCTGAAACAGCTCCCGGTGCTGGGCAGCGGGAAGCCCGATTTCGTGACCCTGAAAGGCATGGTTGAAGAGGCGGAACAGCAAAATGCGTGAGTCAGTACACACTAACACATCCCTCAGGTCGAAAGGTATGATGGCCGTCATCGCCGCGCAGTTTCTCTCTGCGTTCGGTGATAACGCGCTGCTGTTTGCCACGCTGGCGCTGCTGAAAGCCGAGTTTTACCCCGACTGGAGTCAGCCGATCCTGCAGATGGTGTTTGTGGGCGCTTACATTATTTTTGCTCCATTTGTGGGACAGGTGGCGGACAGCTTCCCGAAAGGCCGGGTGATGATGTTTGCCAACGGCCTCAAGCTGCTGGGGGCGGCCAGCATTTGCTTTGGCTTCAATCCGTTTATTGGCTATACGCTGGTGGGCATTGGGGCCGCCGCCTACTCGCCGGCGAAGTACGGCATCCTCGGAGAGCTGACCACGGGGGATAAGCTGGTGAAAGCCAACGGCCTGATGGAATCGTCAACCATTGCCGCTATTCTGCTCGGATCCGTCGCGGGCGGCGTGCTGGCCGACTGGCATGTGCTGGCGGCACTGGGCGTGTGTGCGGTGGTGTATGGCGGGGCGGTCGTGGCGAACCTGTTTATTCCGAAGCTGCCGGTGGCTCGCCCGGGCCAGTCCTGGCGCGTTAAACCAATGACCGGCAGCTTCTTTACTGCCTGCCGCGTGCTGTGGCGTAACGGTGAAACGCGTTTCTCCCTGATGGGGACCAGTATGTTCTGGGGCGCGGGCGTTACGCTGCGCTTCCTGCTGGTCCTGTGGGTGCCGGTGGCGCTGGGCATTACGGACAACGCGACGCCGACCTATCTTAATGCGATGGTGGCCATCGGCATTGTTGTGGGGGCAGGCGCGGCGGCGAAGCTGGTGACGCTTGAGACGGTTGCACGCTGCATGCCCGCAGGGATCCTGATTGGCGTGGTGGTGCTTATCTTCTCGCTGCAGCATGCGTTATTGCCTGCTTATGCCCTCCTGATCCTGATTGGTATTCTGGGGGGCTTCTTCGTGGTGCCGCTGAACGCGTTACTGCAGGAACGGGGCAAGCAGACCGTCGGGGCGGGGAATGCCATCGCGGTACAAAATCTGGGTGAAAACCTGGCGATGCTGTTAATGCTGGGACTCTACTCGCTGGCGGTGAAAGTGGGTGTGCCGGTGGTGGGGATTGGCGTCGGGTTTGGCGCACTGTTCGCGCTGGCGATTGCGGGCTTGTGGATCTGGCAGCGTCGGCGCTGATATATAGCCGGGTGGCGGCTTCGCCTTACCCGGCCTGGGTTTGAGCACCTGCAGGCCCGGTAAGCGTAGCGCCACCGGGCAAAAGTATCAGGCTACGGTGCTGGATAAGTATAAACCTGATGCACCGCTTCAATCTCCGCTAACACCTCTTCACTCAGGTTCAGATGGAAACTCTCAATATTGGTTTTCAGCTGTTCCATCGTGGTTGCGCCCAGCAGGGTACTGGCAACAAACGGCTGACGACGCACGAAGGCCAGCGCCATCTGCGCAGGGTCAAGACCGTGACGCTTCGCGATATCCACATAGGCGGCAACGGCTTTCTGCGTCTGCTCGCCGCTGTAGCGGGTAAAGCGGCTAAAGAGGGTATTACGCGCACCGGCCGGTTTCGCACCGTTCAGGTATTTCCCCGTCAGCGTGCCGAAGCCGAGACAGGAGTAGGCGAGCAGCTCCACCTCTTCATACTGCGTCACTTCGGCCAGACCCACTTCATAGCTGCGGTTAAGCAGGCTGTACGGGTTCTGGATTGTCACGATACGCGGCAGATCGTGCTTATCCGCCAGGTGCAGATAGCGCATGACCCCAAAGGCCGTTTCGTTAGACACGCCAATGTAGCGGATTTTTCCCGCACGCTGGCATTCGGTCAGCGCTTCCAGCGTTTCCAGTAGCGTCACGGTAGGGGCGCTCTCATTCCAGCTGTAGCCGAGCTTACCAAAGCAGTTGGTTGGCCGCTGCGGCCAGTGCACCTGGTAGAGGTCGAGATAGTCGGTTTGCAGACGCTTGAGGCTGGCATCCAGTGCGGCGCGGATATTTTTGCGATCGAGGATCTGGTTCGGGCGGATCCCGGTATCGTTGTTGCGCGCGGGGCCACTGACTTTGGAGGCAATTACCAGCTTTTCACGGTTGCCGCGTTTTGCCAGCCAGTTACCGACGTAGGTTTCGGTAAGTCCCTGCGTCTCAGGACGTGGCGGTACAGGGTACATCTCTGCGACATCAATCAGGTTAATGCCCTGGCTGACGGCGTAATCGAGTTGTGCATGGGCATCGGCTTCGCTGTTTTGTTCACCAAATGTCATCGTGCCCAACCCCAGTTGGCTAATTTCCAGAGCGCTGTGGGGGATACGGTGATAATGCATAGCCGGCTTCCTCAATAGACTTATAGACCGCGTCAGGCCGTGCCCGACAAAGGAATATAAACATGGCAGAGGGGAAGCAAAAGGGGAAGAAAAAAATCAAAAAGGCCAGCAAGCGACTGACCTCTCTCTGTTTATCGCTCGATAATTTGCGAGACTTCGTCGCGATTGATCTGCATTTTATTGCCTTCCTGGTCGCGGTAGCTGACCAGACCGGTATCATCGTCGACTTCGGGTTTGCCGTCGGTCAGGATCATTCGACCATCTTTTGTCGCCATGACGTAATCGCTGCTACAGCCCGATACAGCAAACGCTAAACCGACTGCTGACACTAACACTGCCCATTTTTTCATCGTTATCGTCCTCATCTGGCTTGTATCAAATCATAATCTAGTATTAACCCGATATGGCGACTTGAGGAAGCGGTAAAATCTTAAAAAGCAGTCGATTATGTTCGAGAGCTCTCAAAATAAGTAAAAAACTATGTTTTCAACAGGAAATGACGTGCGAGTAGTGCACCGGTGAAATTCTTTTTGAGATAAAAACCGCGCGGCAACGTCAGGATAGGCTCGCCCTGCGCGCCGATTGCCTCGGTAAGTGCTTTACTGTTGGCCGCTTTCGGACGCAGCTGTAATACTTCTCCGTGTCGGGCGGTGATACGCTCTACCTGCCCAAGCACAATCATGTCCATCAGCTCCTCCCAGTCCAGACGCAGCTGATGCTCCTCATCCTCGTCAGGGCTCCAGAGCAGCGGCGCGCCGACGCAACGGTCAGCCAGGGGGATCTGACGCTCACCCTCAACCGGTACCCACAATACGCGCTTCAGCTTGTGGCGAACGTGGCTGGTTTCCCAGGTTACGCCGGTATTGCCGGTTAATGGCGCAACGCAGACGAAGGTGGTCTCAAGCGGCTTGCCCTGGCGGTCTACTGGGATGGTTTTTAACTCCACGCCAAGGGCTGCAAAATCCTGCTCGGGTTTGCTCCCTGCGCTGGCACCCAGCCACAGCTCCAGCAGCATACCGATCCAGCCTTTATCCCGCTTCAGATCCTTTGGGATCGGAAGCCCGGCCATTGCCGCCAGCTCGCCAAGCGAAAAGCCAGCCAGACGCTGTGCCTGCAGTAGCAACTGGCTCTCGCTGGACGGTGGTGAGAGCAAGGGTGTAAGCGGGTGCATGACGGTAACCTTTTGATTAAAAAATAAACGAAGAAATTGTCCCCTGTGGATAGAGTTTAACTATTTCTGTACCAATATGACATCTCTATGATTTATAGGATTTTTTATTGGTCTGAAATCGTTCCGCCTGGGTGAGAAAACCGGTTGTTCAAATCTGGTCACTGACAATGAACAGGATCTTACACCATGTTATCCACAGAAAAATGGGATAACTGGGCATAACCCTGACTACTGTTTCCATTTACAGCCTTGACGTGCGATGAAAATCGAATTTTCAAACAAATTGTGACTAAGTTATTGGCACAATCTGTGGATAAAACCGACGCTGTTCGATCTTTCATCAGTGCGACGATCCCTGATGTGACGATCGTCACGCTAATCAGTTTTTTGTTTATGTAAATACGTATAACACTATGAAAATAATCATATTAATGCGGTGGGGTATAAAAGGGTCTTTCGCGGCGCTTGAGGTTGTTCATCGGTAATCAGACACTTCTTCACAACTATATCCACAGAAAAGGTGAATAAAATTCCCTTTGCTGTCTCACTTCTGTTTATAACTCCGCACATATTTGTGAGTTATTCAATTGTTATTAGGTTGCAGGCCTGTAAGAGAGTGGTTTACCGCCTCCCTGTAGTGTGAAACAATCATTCATATATAAGGTTTAGTTTGGGGTAGTCCGGTGATTGATGACGATGGCTACCGCCCAAACGTAGGAATAGTAATTTGTAATCGTCAGGGCCAGGTGATGTGGGCCCGTCGATATGGTCAGCACTCCTGGCAGTTCCCGCAAGGCGGGATCAATCCTGGAGAGTCCCCAGAACAAGCGATGTACCGGGAGCTTTTTGAAGAGGTCGGTTTGAGCCGAAAAGATGTTCGCATCCTGGCTTCGACCCGCAACTGGTTGCGTTACAAGTTACCGAAACGTTTGGTGCGTTGGGACACAAAGCCGGTTTGTATCGGCCAGAAACAGAAGTGGTTTCTGTTGCAGTTGGTGGGCAACGATTCAGACATCAATATGCAAACCAGCAGTACGCCGGAGTTCGATGGCTGGCGCTGGGTGAGCTATTGGTATCCTGTTCGTCAGGTCGTGTCATTTAAGCGCGATGTTTACCGTAGGGTGATGAAAGAGTTTGCAAGTGTGGTGATGCAGCTTCAGGAGATCCCGCCTAAGCCGCAGAGCGCACCTGCCTGGCGACGTAAAAGAGGTTAAGCTACGCAAATCATGCTCACCCGCTTGCGAGAAATAGTCGAGAAGGTGGCCAGCGCGCCGCGTCTGAACGAGGCGCTGAATATTCTGGTCACCGACATCTGTCTTGCGATGGAGACCGAGGTCTGTTCGGTGTATCTGGCCGACCACGATCGGCGCTGCTATTACCTGATGGCGACCCGTGGTTTGAAAAAACCGCGTGGACGCACCGTAACGCTCGCATTTGATGAGGGTATCGTGGGTCTGGTTGGGCGACTGGCTGAACCCATTAACCTTGCTGACGCGCAAAAACACCCCAGCTTTAAATACATTCCTTCCGTAAAAGAAGAGCGCTTCCGCGCTTTCCTTGGCGTGCCGATTATCCAGCGTCGCCAGCTGCTCGGCGTGCTGGTTGTCCAGCAGCGTGAGCTACGTCAGTACGACGAAAGCGAGGAGTCATTCCTCGTCACGCTGGCCACGCAGATGGCGGCGATCCTCTCCCAGTCTCAGCTTGCCGCGCTCTTTGGCCAGTATCGCCATACGCGCATTCGTGCCCTTCCGGCCTCGCCAGGCGTGGCGATTGCTGAAGGCTGGATGGATGCCACGCTGCCGCTCATGGAGCAGGTTTACGAAGCCTCAACGCTTGATGAAGCGCTGGAGCGCGAGCGTCTTACCGCCGCGCTGGAAGAGGCCGCGAATGAATTTCGTCGCTACAGCAAGCGCTTTGCCGCAGGCGCGCAAAAAGAGACGGCGGCCATCTTTGACCTCTATTCGCACCTGCTTTCCGATGCGCGCCTGCGCCGTGAGCTTTTTGCGGAAGTGGATAAAGGCTCGGTCGCGGAGTGGGCGGTTAAGAAGGTCATCGAAAAATTTGCCGATCAATTTGCGGCACTGACCGACGGTTACCTGAAAGAGCGCGCAGGCGATCTGCGCGCCCTGGGGCAGCGCCTGCTGTTCCATCTTGATGACACCATTCAGGGGCCTAACGCCTGGCCAAAACGGTTTGTTCTGGTCGCCGATGAACTCTCAGCAACGACGCTGGCTGAACTGCCGCAGGACAGGCTGGCTGGTGTGGTGGTGCGCGATGGTGCCGCCAACTCGCACGCCGCCATTATGGTGCGCGCGCTGGGTATCCCTACCGTTATGGGGGCGGACATTCAGCCGTCGGTGCTTCATCGCCGTACGCTGGTGGTCGACGGCTATCGCGGTGAGCTGCTGGTCGATCCTGAGCCGGTTCTGCTCCAGGAATACCAGCGTCTTATCAGCGAAGAGAATGAATTAAGCAAGCTGGCGGAAGATGACGTTAACCTGCCCGCCCAGCTTAAGAGCGGTGAGCGGATCAAAGTCATGCTCAACGCCGGTTTAAGCCCTGAGCATGAAGAGAAGCTGGGCAGCCGCATCGACGGCATTGGCCTGTACCGCACTGAAATCCCTTTCATGCTGCAAAGCGGTTTCCCCTCTGAAGAGGAGCAGGTGGCGCAGTATCAGGGCATGCTGCAGATGTTTAACGACAAACCTGTCACCCTGCGAACCCTGGACGTCGGGGCGGATAAACAGCTGCCCTATATGCCGATCAGCGAAGAAAACCCGTGCCTGGGCTGGCGTGGGATCCGCATTACGCTCGACCAGCCTGAGATCTTCCTGATCCAGGTGCGTGCCATGCTCCGCGCCAACGCGGCGACGGGCAATCTCAGCATTTTACTGCCGATGGTCACCAGCATCGATGAGATCGACGAAGCGCGTCGGTTGATCGAACGTGCAGGCCGTGAAGTGGAAGAGATGATCGGTTATGCGATTCCGAAACCGCGGATCGGCGTCATGCTTGAAGTGCCGTCTATGGTCTTTATGCTGCCGCAGCTGGCGAACCGGGTTGATTTTATCTCTGTCGGCACGAACGACCTGACGCAATATATTCTGGCCGTCGACCGTAACAACACCCGCGTCGCCAGTATCTACGATAGCCTGCATCCGGCGATCATTCGCGCCTTAGCGATGATTGCCCGTGAAGCGGAGCAGTACGGCATTGATTTACGCCTGTGCGGTGAAATGGCCGGGGACTCCATGTGCGTTGCGATCCTGATTGGTCTGGGGTACCGCCATCTGTCGATGAACGGTCGCGCTGTTGCCCGCGTGAAGTATCTGTTGCGGCATATTGACATCAATGATGCCCGCGAACTGGCAGAACGTAGCCTTGAGGCGCAGCTGGCTGCTGAGGTTCGCCACCAGGTCGCGGCGTTTATGGAACGACGCGGTATGGGCGGTCTGATCCGCGGCGGCCGCTAAAGCCTTTCTCCCTCTCCCTGTGGGAGAGGGCACCAGCGCGCATAAAACCCTATACACATCTTTTACATCTCGGGCGCATCCTCCGCGCCCGCCTTGTGCTATGATTCGCAACTTTGGAGCCTCTGCTTACGGCAGAATCGCATTTCTACCGCTGTCCACTTTCAGCGGAATAACAACATCTTGTGGTGACAGATGAACAGTGGTTATCTGCATTTTCCGGAATTTGATCCGGTCATTTTCTCAGTAGGACCTGTTTCGCTTCACTGGTACGGTCTGATGTACCTGGTGGGCTTCATTTTTGCCATGTGGCTCGCGGGCCGTCGCGCCAGCCGTCCTGGCAGCGGCTGGACTAAAAACGAAGTTGAAAACCTGCTCTATGCGGGCTTCCTCGGCGTGTTCCTGGGTGGCCGTATTGGGTATGTGCTGTTCTATAACTTCCCGGTATTCCTGAATGACCCTCTCTATCTGTTCCGCGTCTGGGACGGCGGCATGTCCTTCCACGGCGGCCTGATTGGGGTGATCCTGGTGATGGTGATTTTTGCCAAACGCACCAAACGCAACTTCTTCCAGGTGTCAGATTTTATCGCACCGCTGATCCCGTTTGGTCTCGGGGCAGGCCGTCTGGGCAACTTCATCAACGGTGAGCTGTGGGGGCGTGTCGACCCGAGCGTTTCCTTTACCATGCTGTTCCCGGGCTCGCGCGCGGAAGACATGGCGCTGCTGCCGTCGCACCCTGAGTGGCAGTCCATTTTCGATACCTACGGCGTGCTGCCGCGCCATATGTCCCAGCTGTACGAGCTGGCGCTGGAAGGCGTGGTGCTGTTTATCATCCTCAACCTGTTTATCCGCAAGCCACGTCCGATGGGGGCTGTTTCCGGGCTGTTCCTGATTGGCTATGGCGCGTTCCGCATCATCGTCGAATTCTTCCGCCAGCCTGACGCCCAGTTTACCGGCGAGTGGGTACAGTACATCAGCATGGGGCAGATCCTCTCCATTCCGATGATCGTCGCGGGTGCCATTATGATGATTTGGGCGTATCGTCGTCGTCCACAGCAACAACTTTCCTGAGGAACCATGAAACAGTATCTTGAATTGATGAAAAAAGTGCTCGATGAGGGCACGCCGAAAAATGACCGCACCGGTACCGGTACGCTCTCCATTTTTGGCCACCAGATGCGCTTCAACCTGCAAGAAGGCTTCCCGCTGGTGACGACAAAGCGCTGCCACCTGCGCTCGATCATTCATGAACTGCTCTGGTTCCTGCAAGGCGATACTAACGTTGCGTATCTGCACGAAAATAACGTCTCCATCTGGGACGAATGGGCAGACGAGAACGGCAACCTGGGCCCCGTTTACGGCAAGCAGTGGCGCGCATGGCCAACGCCTGATGGCCGCCATATTGACCAGATCACCACCGTGATGAACCAGCTGAAAAACGATCCGGACTCGCGCCGCATCATCGTTTCCGCCTGGAACGTTGGCGAGCTGGATAAAATGGCGCTGGCGCCGTGCCACGCGTTCTTCCAGTTCTATGTCGCTGACGGCAAGCTCTCCTGCCAGCTCTACCAGCGCTCCTGTGACGTGTTCCTCGGCCTGCCGTTTAACATTGCCAGCTATGCGCTGTTAGTTCACATGATGGCGCAGCAGTGCGACCTGGAAGTGGGTGATTTCGTCTGGACCGGTGGGGATACCCATCTCTACAGCAACCATATGGAACAGACGCATCTCCAGCTAACCCGCGAACCGCGTGCGCTGCCGAAGCTGATTATCAAACGCAAACCGGCATCAATCTTCGATTACCGCTTTGAAGATTTCGAGATTGAGGGCTACGACCCCCATCCGGGCATCAAAGCGCCTGTCGCTATCTGATGCGGTAAAGCCTGACACAACCGGTGCTGTTTAGCGCCGGTTTTTTTTCACCTTTCTCCCGTTTCCCGAAGCGCTATCCAGAAAGCGTGCAACGCGCTGCAACCCTCCCAATTCTGCGGATGACGCCTCGTAAAACGATAATCCGATGCTCGTCATGTTCACGGCGCTTCGCCACACTCCCGGTATGAAAAAAGAGAACGGTTTTACGCTTATCGAAACGCTGGTCGCTGTTTCGCTTGTCGTTATCCTCAGCGCTTCAGGTCTGTACGGCTGGGACAGCTGGCAACGGCATCAGCGGCTGTGGCAAACCGCCAGTCAGGTGCGAGATTACCTGCTGTTTCTGCGCAACCATGCCAACCGCCACAACCGCGACCATCAAATCACCCGTCAGCGGGTTGGCGACAGGGACTGTCTGGTGAGCTCTGCCGTGCAGGGCTGTGAGAAGGACAGCCCCTTTGTGCTGCTCCCCCTCTGGCCTGAGGTCGCGATCGGCGAGGTCACGCCGTCGCTGGGGTTCTATGGATTACGGGATACGGCATGGGCAGGGCGGATACGCGTTCAAAGTCGTGCCGGAGACTGGCTGATTATCGTTTCAGACGGAGGGCGCATCAGGATGTGTAAGGTCTCCGAGGGAGGACAATGTCGATGAGACAGGGCGGCTTTTCGCTTACCGAAGTGCTGATTGCTACGGCCATCAGCAGCCTGTTATTGATAAGCGCATCGCGCTTTTTACCCGGATTACAGCGGGCGGTATTACTGCAATCTGCCCAGCGAGAGCTGGAAGAAGAGGTCTGGCAACGCCTGTTCGCCCTCGGCAAACAGCTTCAGCGTGCAGGGTACTGCGCGGGAAATTGCCAGGGACAGGCGCTGACGATCGGCAGGCAGGGGCGCTGCATCATTGCGCGGTGGGATGCCAACAGTAACGGCTACTGGGATAGCAGCGCGTCAGAAAATGACAGCATCGGCTTTCGTCTGGAATCGGGGGCGCTGGAAACCCTGCGTGGCGCGACGTCGTGTGAAGGAAAAGGGTGGGAAAAGCTCACGGACCCGGACAGGCTTGCGATAGCACACTTTGTGGTGAGGAGAGTCGAACATGCCGGTTTTGCACCAGAGCTGAATATCGAACTGGCCGCGAGGCGTAAAGATGAAAAAGGGGAACCCTGGCAGGCGTTGTATACGGTCACGGGGTACAACCTGTGAATCGTCAACGCGGCATATCTTCGCTGGCGCTGGTTCTGCTTTTACTGGTGCTTGGTACTTTGATCCTGACGGGCCTCAATCAGCAGCTCACAACGTTCAGTGCACTCGTCGGCGGTGAGAGCCGCTCGCTTCAGCAGCAGGCGACGGTGCAGTTCGCGCTTGAGTGGGGGCGCGTTCAGCGCTGGGCGTCAGCGCCACCAGTCCAGTGCAAAACGACATCGGCATGGCGGGTGTGTTTGCGTCAGCTGAGCGAGGCGCGGGTACTGCTGATAGCCGGCGGCAACGACCTGCTGCTCTGGCGCAGGGGAGAGATCGTCGACGGGATAGTGCGCTTTTCGCCTCACGGCTGGAGCGATTTTTGCCCCCTTAAGGAGAGTGCGTTATGTCAGCTGCCGTGAGCAGAGAAAAAGGGTTTAGCATGGTTGAGGTCCTGCTGGCGATGATGCTGTTGGTGGTGGTCGTGACGGCACTGTCGGGGTATCACCGGGCGCTGGCGGCGCGGTTCAACGTGTTTAATCAGTATCGCCAGCTCTGGCACCATGCCTGGAACCAGTCTCAGCTCTCAACAAATGTTCTCCCGGCAGGCTGGCAGGCCAGTCGGGGGCAGACAACGCTCGCAGGATGTGTCAGCATCACGGTTACACTTATTTCTCCTCTGGGTCGGCGCGGCGAGTTAACGCGTCTGCATTGCCCGGTTAGCCAGTAGTCGGGAGCGTCTATGTTAAGGGTCTACCACTCAAATCGTCTGGATGTGCTGGAAGCACTGATGGAGTTTATCGTTGAGCGCGAGCGGCTTGACGATCCTTTTGAGCCTGAAATGGTGCTGGTGCAGAGCACCGGTATGGCGCAGTGGCTGCAAATGTCGCTTTCCCGCAAGTTTGGTATTGCCGCGAATATTGATTTCCCGCTGCCTGCGAGCTTCATCTGGGAGATGTTTGTCCGCGTTTTGCCGGATATCCCGGAGCAGAGCGCCTTCAACAAGCAGGCCATGAGCTGGAAGCTGATGGCGCTGCTGCCGGAAATGCTGCAGCACGATGAATTTGCCATGCTGCGCCACTACCTCAATGACGATACCGACAAGCGCAAGCTGTTCCAGCTGGCGTCGCGCACTGCCGATCTCTACGACCAATACCTTGTTTACCGCTCCGACTGGTTAATTCGTTGGGAAGCGGGCGAGTTGGTTGAAGGCCTGCCGGAGGCGCAAATATGGCAGGCCCCGCTGTGGAAAGCGCTGGTGGAGCATACCGAGAGACTGGGCCAGCCTAAGTGGCACCGTGCCAATCTCTACGATCGGTTTATTTCGATACTTGAAAATGCGTCGGAACGCCCGGCCCGACTGCCGTCACGCGTTTTTATCTGCGGAATATCCGCATTACCCCCTGTCTATCTGAAGGCGCTGAATGCGCTGGGTAAACATATTGATATTCATATTTTGTTTACCAACCCTTGCCGACAGTATTGGGGGGATATTCTCGACGAACGCTGGCTTGCACGGCTGGTAACTCGCCAAAGAAAGCGCCTTTTTGAAGAACGATCCATCCCGCTGTTTAAAGACGGCTCGACGGCCGGGCAGCTTTTCGATGAAGACGGTATCCAGAACCTGCCCAATCCGCTGCTTGCCTCGTGGGGGAAGCTGGGGCGTGACTACATTCACATGCTTTCAGACATCACTTCCTCAGGTGAAGGTGACGTGGATGCCTTTGTTGAGATCGCCCCGGACTGCCTGCTGCATAATATTCAGTTAGATATTCTGGATCTGGAAAACCGCGCCGTCATGGGCGTGACGGCGAACGAGTTCGAACGCAGCGACAATAAGCGAAAACTGGATCCTGACGATCGCAGTATCACGATCCACGTTTGCCACAGCCCGCAGCGTGAGGTCGAAGTGCTTCACGACCAGCTGCTGGCGATGCTGCAGGAGGATCCCGATCTGACGCCACGCGATATCGTGGTGATGGTGGCGGATATCGACACCTACAGTCCCTTTATTCAGGCCGTCTTTGGCAGCGCGACGGGGGAACGGTACCTGCCTTACGCGATATCTGACCGTCGTGCCCGTCAGTCGCATCCGGTATTGCAGGCGTTTATCACTCTGCTTTCACTGCCGGAGAGCCGGTTTATCTCCGAAGATGTCCTGGCGTTGCTGGATGTTCCCGTGCTGGCTGCACGCTTCAACATTAATGAAGAGGGTCTGCGCTACCTTCGTCAGTGGGTGAATGAGTCTGGCGTGCGCTGGGGGATCGATGACGATAACGTTCAGGAGTTCGAGCTTCCCGCAACCGGACAGCACACCTGGCGATTTGGCCTGACGCGTATGCTGTTGGGCTACGCCATGGAAAGCAGCCAGGGCGAGTGGAATGAGGTGCTGCCTTACGATGAGTCCAGCGGGTTAATTGCTGAACTGGTGGGGCATTTAGCATCGCTATTAATGCAGCTTAACCGCTGGCGATATGCGCTGTTGCAGCCGCGTCCACTTGAAGAATGGCTCCCGGTCTGCAGGGCGTTACTCAATGATTTCTTCCTGCCGGACAATGACACCGAAGCGGCGATGGCGCTCATTGAAACCCAGTGGCAGGCTATCATCGACGAAGGCGTGAATTCCCACTACCACGAGGCCATCCCGTTGTCGCTGTTGCGTGATGAGCTGACGCAGCGGCTTGACCAGGAGCGAATCAGCCAGCGTTTCCTGGCGGGGCCTGTCAATATCTGCACCCTGATGCCCATGCGTTCTATCCCGTTCAGGGTGGTCTGCCTGCTTGGCATGAACGACGGTGTGTATCCGCGCGCGCTGCCGCCGCTGGGGTTCGACTTAATGAGCGCAAACCCAAAACGGGGCGATCGTAGCCGCCGCGATGATGACCGCTACCTCTTCCTTGAAGCGCTCATTTCCGCGCAGAGCAAGCTCTATATCAGCTATATCGGCCGTTCTATTCAGGACAACAGCGAGCGTTTCCCCTCCGTACTGGTGCAGGAGCTGGTGGACTATATCGGCCAGAGCCACTACCTGCCGGGAGATGAAGAGCGCAACTGTGATGAAAGCGAGCAGAGGGTGAAAGCCCATATCACCTGTTTCCACAGCCGCATGCCGTTTGACCCGGTGAACTATATTGCCGGCGAGCGCCAGAGCTATGCCCATGAGTGGTTACCGGCGGCGAAAAAAGAGGGGAATGCGCATACTGATTTCATTCAGGAACTTGACCCGCGCCCCATCGACACCCTGACCTTCGAGCAGCTTCAGCGGTTTTGGGCACATCCGGTGCGCGCCTTCTTCCAGCAGCGACTGCAGGTCAACTTCCGCTCTGAAGAGAGTGAAATTCCTGATGCAGAACCGTTTACGCTGGAAGGTCTGGAGCGCTACCAGTTAAACCTGCAGCTGCTGAATGCGCTGGTTGAAGAGGAAGATGCGGACAAACTTTACCGTCGCTACCGTGCTGCGGGTCAGTTGCCCTACGGAGCGTTCGGGGAGATCGTCTGGGAGGCGCAGTGCCAGGAGATGACCGCTCTGGCAGAGCGCGTAAGAGCGTGCCGACAGCCGGGGAAAAGTATTGAAATTGATCTCAACTGCAACGGGGTACAGCTCACGGGCTGGTTAACCCAGGTACAGCCGGATGGGCTGCTGCGCTGGCGGCCCTCAATGCTAAGCGTTTCGCAAGGATTGCAACTCTGGCTGGAACATCTTGTCTACAGTGCGGGTGGGCATAAAGGCGAAAGCCGAATTTTCGTGCGCAAAGAGGGCGAATGGCGCTTCCCGCCGATGGAAGCCGAGCAGGCGTTAGGTTATCTGTCTTTGTACATTGAAGGCTACCGTCAGGGAATGAACAAACCGCTCCTGTTACTACCGGAAAGTGGCGGCGCCTGGATAAAAGCCTGTTATGACGCGCAGAATGATGCGATGTTAACGGATGAGGCTTCGCTCCAGAAAGCGCGCAGTAAGTTTATGCAGGCCTATGAAGGAAACATGATGGTGCGGGGTGAAGGTGAGGATGTCTGGTATCAGCGTTTGTGGCGAGCGCTCGAGCCAGAATACTTTGAGGCGATCACGGAAGAGGCGCAGCGCTACCTGTTGCCGTTGTTTAGATTTAATCAGTCCTGAGTGCTGTATAAAAATTGCGCAGATAAAGGTGTTCATTTATGATGCACTTCTTATCACGGACTGATGTACCCAAAGAAAGAGATGTTGGCGTGTCCAGCACGCAGTTTGTTAATGATGTAGCCGTGATAAAGAGGTCGTAATGCCAGGCAGCACCTTGTTTAAAGCGTTTGTTTTGTTTATTGCCCTTTGGGCGCCCGTCACTCACGCAGACTCCGGTTGGCAACCCGTTCAGGAAACTATCCGTAAGAGCGAAAAAGATACCCGTCAATATCAGGCTATTCGCCTTGATAACGGGATGACCGTGCTGCTGGTTTCCGACCCGCAGGCGGTGAAATCCCTGTCGGCATTAGTGGTGCCGGTTGGGTCGCTGGAAGATCCTGACGCTCATCCAGGGCTTGCACACTATCTGGAACATATGACGCTGATGGGGTCAAAAAAATACCCGCAGCCAGATAGCCTGTCCGAATTTCTGAAGATGCATGGCGGCAGCCACAATGCCAGTACGGCACCGTACCGCACGGCCTTTTATCTCGAAGTCGAAAATGATGCGCTGGAAGGGGCGGTCGATCGCCTCGCTGATTCCATCGCCGCGCCGTTGCTGGATAAAAAATACGCCGAGCGTGAACGCAATGCGGTGAATGCCGAGCTGACCATGGCCCGCACCCGAGACGGTATGCGCATGGCGCAGGTCAGCGCCGAAACCATCAACCCGGCGCACCCGGGCTCGCGCTTCTCCGGTGGTAACCTGGAAACCTTGAGCGACAAACCGAACAGCCCGGTGCTGGATGCCCTGCACGCGTTTCGCGATAAATACTACTCCGCCAACCTGATGAAAGCGGTCATCTACAGCAATAAACCGTTGCCGGAGCTGGCAGCCATGGCGGCCAAAACCTTTGGCCGGGTGCCGAATAAAAATATCGACCTGCCGCAAATAACCGTTCCGGTGGTCACTGACGCGCAAAAAGGCATCGTGATCCACTACGTTCCTGCCATGCCGCGCAAAGTGCTGCGCGTGGAATTCCGCATTGATAACAACACGGCACAGTTTCGCAGTAAAACCGATGAGCTGGTCACCTATCTGATTGGTAACCGTAGCCCGGGTACGCTGTCTGACTGGCTGCAAAAGCAGGGGCTGGCAGAAGGCATTCGCGCCGACTCCGATCCGGTTGTGAACGGCAATAGCGGCGTGCTGGCGATCTCCGCGACCCTGACTGACAAAGGACAGGCCAACCGTGATGAAGTCGTAGCGGCTATCTTTAGCTACCTCTCCTTACTGCGTGAGAAAGGCGTCGATAAGCGCTATTTTGATGAACTCGCGCACGTGTTGGATCTCGATTTCCGCTACCCGTCCATCACCCGCGACATGGATTATGTGGAGTGGCTTGCTGACACCATGATCCGCGTGCCGGTGGAACATACCCTCGACGCGGTAAATATTGCCGACCAGTATGATGCCGGGGCGGTAAAAGCCCGCCTGGCGATGATGACGCCGGAGAATGCCCGCATCTGGTACATCAGCCCGAACGAACCGCATAACAAGACGGCGTACTTTGTCGATGCCCCTTATCAGGTGGATAAAATCAGCGCCCAGACCTTCGCCGACTGGCAGAAGAAGGCCGGGGAGATTGCGTTGAAGCTGCCGGAGCTGAACCCCTATATTCCGGATGACTTCTCGCTGATCAAAACGACGAAAGATTACCCGCATCCGGAACTCATCATTGATGAGCCCACGCTGCGCGTCGTGTACACCCCAAGCCGCTATTTCGCCAGCGAGCCAAAGGCCGATGTCAGCGTGGTGCTGCGTAACCCGAAAGCCATGAACAGCGCCAAAAATCAGGTGATGTTCGCGCTCAATGACTATCTCGCCGGTATCGCGCTCGATCAGCTCAGCAACCAGGCCGCCGTGGGCGGGATCAGCTTCTCCACCAACGCCAATAACGGTTTGATGCTTAATGCAAACGGCTATACCCAGCGCTTGCCTCAGCTGTTCCAGGCCCTGCTGGAGGGCTACTTCAGCTACACGCCGACGGAAGAGCAGCTTGAGCAGGCTAAATCCTGGTATGCCCAGATGATGGATTCTGCCGAGAAGGGCAAGGCTTACGATCTGGCGCTTATGCCGGCGCAAATGCTGTCGCAGGTTCCTTATTTCCAGCGTGAGGATCGCCGCGCGCTGCTGCCTTCCATCTCCTTAAAAGACGTGCTGGCGTACCGCGATGCGCTGAAAACCAACACGCGTCCGGAGTTCCTGATCGTTGGCAACATGAGTGAGGAGCAGGCCAAAACCCTGGCGCAGAATGTTCGCACTCAGCTCGGCTCTAAAGGCGACGAGTGGTGCCGCAACCAGGACGTGCTGGTTGAGAAAAAGCAGAATGTGATCTTTGAAAAAGCGGGTAACAGCACGGATTCCGCGCTGGCCGCGGTCTTTGTGCCAACGGGCTACGATGAATTCGCCAGTTCAGCGCAGAGCGCCGTGCTGGGACAGATTATTCAGCCGTGGTTCTATAACCAGTTACGCACAGAGGAGCAGCTTGGCTACGCGGTGTTTGCCTTCTCCATGAACGTCGGTCGTCAGTGGGGGCTGGGTTTCCTGCTGCAAAGCAGCGATAAACAACCGGCGTATCTCTGGCAGCGTTACCAGGCTTTCTTCCCGCAGGTGGAAGCAAAACTGCGTGCCATGAAGCCGGAAGAGTTTGCCCAGATCCAGCAGGCCGTCATCGCGCAGGTGATGCAGCCGCCGCAGACGCTGGGTGAAGAAGCCTCGCAGCTGAGCAAAGATTTCGATCGCGGTAATCTGAAATTTGATTCGCGTGATAAAGTAGTGGCTGAGATAAAACAGCTGACGCCGCAGAAGGTTGCCGACTTCTTCCATCAGGCGGTCATTAAGCCGCAGGGAATCACCATCCTGTCTCAGGTTTCCGGTAGCCAGAACGGGAAAACGGAGTACGTAAACCCGAAAGGCTGGAAAGTCTGGAAGAGCGTCAGCGCGCTGCAGCAATCTATGCCCTGGAGTAAGAAAGAATGACCGATACCGCTGAGTCCCTTGATCCCTTACGTTTACCTCTGCAGGGTGAACGATTGATTGAAGCCTCAGCGGGAACGGGAAAAACCTTCACCATTGCCGCCCTCTATCTGCGCCTGCTGTTAGGGCTTGGCGGCAACGCCGCTTTTCCGCGCCCTTTGAGCGTGGAAGAGCTGCTGGTGGTCACCTTCACCGAGGCCGCTACCGCGGAGCTGCGGGGCCGTATTCGTACCAATATCCACGAGCTGCGCATTGCCTGTTTGCGTCAGAGCACGGATAACCCCCTCTACGCGAGCCTTCTGGAAGAGATTGCCGATAAGCAGCAGGCAGCCCAGTGGCTGCTGCTCGCTGAACGGCAGATGGACGAAGCGTCCGTCTTTACCATTCACGGTTTTTGCCAGCGCATGCTGAGCCTGAACGCGTTCGAGTCCGGTATGCTGTTCGAACAGCAGCTTATTGAAGATGAATCCGTGCTTCGCTATCAGGCCTGCGCGGATTTCTGGCGTCGCCACTGCTACCCCTTACAGCGCGATATTGCCGAAGCGGTACACGCGCTCTGGAAAGGCCCGGAGGCGCTGCTGCGCGCGATCGATCGTTATCTACAGGGGGAAGCGCCGGTCATCAAATCCCCGCCGCCGGCAGATGAAACCCTGGCCTCGCGGCATGAAAAAATCATCGCGAAAATTGCAGACATCAAGCAAAAGTGGATGGAGTCAGTCGGCGAGATTGACGCCATTATCGAAAATTCCGGGATTGACCGTCGCAAGTTCAACCGTGGCAATCAGGGAAAATGGATCGACAAGGTCAGCGCCTGGGCGCAGGAAGAGACGCGGGGCTACCAGCTCCCGGACGCGCTGGAGAAATTCTCCCAACGTTTCCTGGCTGAGCGGACAAAAGCCGACGGCATTGTGCCTGAGCATCCCCTGTTTGTGGCGATTGAAACCCTGCTGGCGGAACCCCTTACGCTCAACGATCTGATGATCGCTCGCGCCATGACGGAAATTCGTGAAGCCGTGGCGCGCGAAAAGCGCCGCCGTGGCGAGCTGGGGTTCGACGATATGCTGAGCCGCCTGGATGCGGCGCTGTGCAGTGAAAATGGCGAAGCGCTTGCCGCCGCGATTCGCACCCGCTTCCCGGTGGCGATGATAGACGAATTCCAGGACACCGACCCTCAGCAGTACCGCATTTTCCGCCGTATCTGGCGCCAGCAGCCCGACACCGCGCTGCTGTTAATCGGCGATCCGAAACAGGCCATCTACGCCTTCCGCGGTGCGGATATTTTTACCTACATGAAGGCACGCAGCGAGGTTGCCGCGCACTACACACTCGATACCAACTGGCGCTCCTCCCCCGGCATGGTGGAAAGCGTCAACGCGCTGTTTAGCCGCATGGATACGGCGTTTATGTTCCGTGAGATCCCGTTTCAGCCGGTAAAATTTGCCCCGAAAAATGCCTCGTTGCGCTTCGAGTTTAACGGCGTGACGCAGCCTGCCATGAACTTCTGGCTGCTGGATGGGGAAGGCTGCGGCGTTGCCGACTATCAAAATGCCATGGCCCAGCACTGTGCTGCGCAAATCCGTGACTGGCTCAGTGCGGGAGCGCGGGGCGAGGCGCTGCTGTGGAAGGGGGATAACCCCACCCCGGTAAAGGCATCGGATATTACGGTGCTG
Organism: Enterobacter sp. FB; assembly: GCF_000805795.1. NCBI lineage: Bacteria > Pseudomonadati > Pseudomonadota > Gammaproteobacteria > Enterobacterales > Enterobacteriaceae > Enterobacter > Enterobacter sp. FB. The sequence goes on from NZ_JSZC01000006.1 coordinate 425,880, forward strand.
GTGCGCAGCCGTCAGGAGGCCGCATTCATCCGCGACGCCCTGACGTTACTGAATATCCCCTCCGTCTACCTCTCGAACCGTGACAGCGTCTTTGAAACGCTGGAGGCGCAGGAGATGTTATGGCTGCTGCAGGCCGTGCTGGCCCCGGAGCGGGAAAGTACATTGCGCAGCGCATTAGCCAGCGCGATGCTCGGACTGAACGCGCGCGATATTGATGCGCTCAACAATGACGAAGCCGCGTGGGATGCGGTGGTGGAAGAGTTTGTCCACTACCGGGAAAGATGGCAGAAGCGTGGGGTGATGGCGATGGTGCGCGAGCTCATGGCTCAGCGCCACATTGCCGAGAATATGCTGGCTACCGCAGGTGGTGAGCGGCGTTTGACCGATATTTTACACCTCAGCGAACTCTTGCAGGAAGCGGGTACGCAGCTGGAGAGCGAGCATGCCCTGGTGCGCTGGCTGGCGCAGCAGATTGCCGATCCGAACAGCAATTCCTCCAGCCAGCAGATGCGCCTCGAGAGTGATAAACATCTGGTGCAGATCGTCACCATCCACAAGTCGAAAGGCCTGGAATATCCGCTGGTCTGGCTGCCGTTTATCGCCAATTACCGCGTGCAGGATCAGGCTTTTTACCACGATCGCGAGTCTTTTGAGGCGGTGCTCGATCTCAGCAACGCGGAGTCCAGCGTTGAGCTGGCAGAGGCCGAACGTCTGGCGGAAGATTTGCGCCTGCTCTACGTGGCGCTGACCCGCTCGGTATGGCACTGCAGCCTGGGCGTTGCGCCGCTGTTCCGTCGCCGTGGCGAAAAGAGCGGAGAGAGCGATTTTCATCTGAGCGCGCTGGGGCGGCTTATTCAGCAGGGTGAACCCAAAGACGCGGCGGGCCTGCGCCAGTGCATCGAATCGCTTTGTACTGAGCATGTTGCCCTGCATATTCCATCGCTGCCCGACAACAGCCGCTGGCACATGCCGGAGCCGCACGAGTCAGATCTCCATGCCCGTCAGGTGGTACGTACGATTGCCGACGACTGGCGCGTTACCAGCTACTCTGGCTTACAGCAGCACGGGCAGAGTATTGCGCAGGATCTGATGCCAAAACTGGACGTGGATGCCGCAGGCGCCGGTAGCGTACCCGCTGAGCCGGTGCTGACGCCGCACCAGTTCCCGCGCGGCGCCTCGCCGGGCACGTTTTTACACAGCCTGTTTGAAGAGCTGGATTTTACCCAGCCGGTTTCCGAAGAGTGGGTGCTGAAGATGCTACAGAGCGGTGGTTACGACGCGCAATGGCAGCCGGCTCTTACTGAATGGATCCGCGCGGTTTTGCACGCCCCGCTCACCGCACAGGGGATCTCGCTTAGCCAGTTGACTGCCAAAGATAAGCAAGTGGAGATGGAGTTTTATCTTCCCATCGCCTGCCCGCTCAGGGCCGAGGCGCTTGATGCGCTGATCCGCGAGTACGATCCGCTGTCCGCCGGGTGCCCGCCGCTGAACTTCCGCCAGGTGCAGGGAATGCTAAAAGGCTTTATCGACCTGGTTTTCCGCCACGACGGGCGCTACTACCTGCTGGATTACAAATCGAACTGGCTGGGCGAAGACAGCACAGCCTATACCCAACAGGCGATGGCGTCGGCTATGCAACTGCATCGCTACGATCTGCAGTACCAGCTTTATACCCTGGCGCTGCACCGTTACCTGCGCCATCGTATTGCCGATTACCGTTACGACGCGCATTTTGGCGGCGTGATTTACCTGTTCCTGCGCGGCGTGGATGCTAACGACCCGCATTCCGGCGTCTTTAGGACGCGTCCGGCTGTGGAGCTGATTGAAAAAATGGATAACCTGTTTGCCGCAGGCACGGAGGAGATGGCATGACGATGCAGGCGCTACTGCTGGACGCGGTTGAACAACGATTACTGCGCCACCTGGACGTGCAGTTTGCCATGATGGTGGCAGGCGAGGAGCCAGCCGTCATGCTTGCCGCCGCCATTCTGAGCAAAGACGCGGGGGAAGGGCACGTATGCCTGCCGCTGTCGCGTCTGGCGGTGGATGAGAAAATGCCTCCGGCTTTACAGGCGTGTTTCGCGCTGCTGGGTGACGCCGTGGACTGGCAGGCGATACTACGCGGTTCGCCTGCCGTGAGCGGGGCCGATACCGGGACGCCAATGATTCTGGTCGGCGAGCGTTTGTATCTTAACCGGCTGTGGCGTAACGAACTGACGGTGGCGCGCTTCTTCAGCGAGACCAACGCCCCGCTTCCCTGCGATGAAACGCAGCTCCGGCAAACGCTGGATGCGCTGTTTTCCTCTGACGAGGCGACAGACTGGCAGAAAGTGGCGGCAGCCGTGGCCTTAACGCGTCGGATCTCGGTGATTTCAGGCGGACCGGGCACCGGGAAAACGACCACCGTGGCAAAACTGCTTGCCGCGCTGATTCAGCTCTCGGGTGAGCAAAAGTGCCGTATTCGCCTGGCGGCCCCCACCGGTAAAGCCGCGGCGCGTCTCACGGAATCGTTAGGCGGCGCGCTGCAAAAGCTGCCGCTTACCGGGGAGCAGCTGGCGCTTTTCCCCAACGAAGCCAGCACGCTACACCGTTTGCTTGGCGCTCAGCCTGGCAGCCAGCGTTTGCGCTACCATGCCGGTAATCCCCTGCACCTGGATGTGCTGGTGGTGGATGAGGCGTCGATGATTGACCTGACGATGATGTCGCGTTTGATTGATGCCCTACCGCCGCACGCGCGCGTTATTTTCCTGGGCGATCGCGACCAGCTTGCCTCCGTGGAGGCAGGGGCTGTGCTGGGCGATATCTGCACCTATGCCAGCCTGGGATATACCGCAGAACGCGCTCAGGAGTTAGCCCGTCTCACCGGATGCTCTCTCACCTCTGAAAACCACTCGCTTGCAGGGGCGCTGCGCGACAGCCTGTGTCTGCTGCAGAAAAGCTACCGCTTCGGCAGCGATTCCGGTATCGGCCAGCTTGCGGCGGCCGTGAACCGGGGCGACCGGCGCACAACCACTGCGGTGTTTGACGGCACCTTTACGGATATTGAGAAAAAATCGCTGCAGACCGGGGAAGAGTATCAGGCGATGCTGGATGATGCCCTGCAGGGGTATCAGCACTTTCTGACGGGCGTACAACAGCAGCGTTCGCCGGAGCAGGTCATTGCCGCATTTGGTGAATATCAGCTGCTTTGTGCGCTGAGGGAAGGTCCCTTTGGTGTCCGGGGCCTGAACGACAGGCTGGAACAGCTGCTGGTGCAAAAGCGTAAAATAAACCGCACCCCACACTCGCGCTGGTATGAAGGGCGACCGGTGATGATTTCCCGCAACGACAGCGCGCTGGGGTTGTTTAACGGGGATATCGGGATTGCGCTCGACTGCGGCCAGGGGCTGCGCGTCTGGTTCCAGATGCCGGACGGGAGCGTGAAGTCTTTCCAGCCCAGCCGTTTGCCCGAGCATGAAACCGCCTGGGCGATGACGGTGCATAAATCCCAGGGCTCTGAGTTTAACCACGCGGCGCTGATCCTGCCCACGCAGCTTTCCCCCGTCATTACCCGCGAGCTGATCTATACCGCCATTACGCGCGCGCGTCAGCGCCTGTCGCTGTATACCGATGAACGCGTGCTGGTGCAGGCGATTGCCACCCGCACGGAACGCCGAAGCGGGCTGGGCGCGATATTTGAGTCCCTCTGAACGAACGCCCTCGCCGCACGGTGAGGGCGTCGTATCATCCCAGGTCCGCCATCAGCACTTTTGAACGGCGCTGATAGTTGTACATCTCTTTCTTCGTTTCCGGCAGAGAATCGATATCCACCGGCGTGAACCCGCGCTCCTGGAACCAGTGAATGCTGCGCGTCGTCAGGACGAACAGCTTGCTCAGCCCCATCTGGCGCGCCTGTGCCGCCACGCGCTCAAGCAGCATTTCACCGCGTGAAGAGCTGCGGTAATCAGGATGCACCGCCACGCAGGCCATTTCGCCGATCTTCTCTTCCGGGAACGGATAGAGCGCGGCGCAGGCAATCGTCAGGTTATCGCGCTGAATAATGGTGAATTTGTCGATCTCCATCTCCAGCTGCTCGCGTGAACGACGCACCAGAATACCCTGCTGTTCCAGCGGGCGGATCAGCTCCAGAATACCGCCGATGTCGTTGATGGTGGCGCGGCGGATCTGCTCTGCGCTCTCCATGACAATCTGCGTACCAATACCGTCGCGGGAGAACAGCTCCTGCAGCAGGGCGCCGTCTTCCTGATAGCTGATCAGGTGGCTACGACGCACGCCGCTGCGGCAGGCCTTCACGGCGCCACGCAGGAAGCGGACCGTGCCGGAGTGGTAATCGCCTTCGGCTTCCAGCGCTTCCACGCGGGCCTGGGCCTCATTCGGGAAGAGTTCCGGCACGATCGTTCCTTCATCATTCACGACGCCCTGCGAGGAGCAGAACCCGATCATTTTTTCCGCCTTCAGCTTGATCGCTAGCTGCGTGGCGATCTCTTCTGAAGTGAGGTTGAAGCTTTCGCCGGTCACCGAAACGGCGACCGGGCCCATCAGCACGATGGCGCCGCTGTCCAGCTGGCGGTGAATGGCTTCTTCATCAATACGACGAATGCGGCCGCTGTGGCAGTAATCCACGCCATCGTCCACGCCGAGCGGCTGGGCAATGATGAAGTTGCCGCTCACGACGTTGATATGCGCGCCCTGCAGCGGCGTGTTGTTCAGGCTCATGGACAGGCGAGCGGTGATATCCAGCTGCAGCAGACCTGCCGCCTGCTTCACCAGCTCAAGGGTTTTGGCATCCGTGACGCGGGTATGCTTGTGGTAAATCGGCTCGTGATGGTGAGCGGCCAGGTTAGCGTCGATCTGCGGGCGCGCGCCATAGACCACCACCAGGCGGATCCCCAGGCTGTGCAGCAGGCCAATGTCATTGACGATGCTGGAAAAATTTTCATGCTCAATGGCTTCGCCGCCAAGCATGATGACAAACGTTTTTCCCCGATGGGCGTTGATATAGGGAACAGAATGGCGGAATCCCTGGACCAGTTCGGTTCTACGTTCCTTCACCATGGCACAACCCTTAATGAATGTTTATTCGTAATTTCTGTATTTTTATTCGATTGTGGCCGCGTGTGCAAGCGCAAATTTTCCGCGACCCACAGAAAATGATAAGTAATCCGTGCGTTAGCGTATGATTGTTTACCCTTTTATAGATGACAGTTTATGCGTCATTCGTTAAAGTTTTCGGTCAATCTGGACATTTTGTATATCAGTCAGTGTTCTTGCTCGGGAGAAGCATGTCGGGATCCAATTCAGCAATAAGCCGCCGCCGTTTGTTAAAAGGGGCCGGGGCAATGTGGTTGCTTAGCGTCAGTCAGGTCGGTCTTGCCGCCACCAGTCAGGTCGTGGCGGTGCGCGTCTGGCCATCGTCGACCTATACGCGCGTGACGGTCGAATCCAATCGCGTGCTGAAATATAAGCAATTTGCCCTCAGCAACCCGGAACGTGTGGTGGTGGATCTCGAAGGCGTTAACCTCAACTCCGTGCTGAAAGGGATGGCGGCGCAGATCCGCGGCGACGATCCGTTTATTAAATCGGCGCGCGTCGGGCAGTTCGATCCGCAAACCGTACGCATGGTGTTTGAACTGAAGCAGAACGTGAAGCCGCAGCTGTTTGCCCTGGCGCCTGTCGCGACGTTCAAAGAGCGCCTGGTGATGGATCTCTACCCGGCCAATGCGACGGATATTCAGGATCCGCTTCTTGCCCTGCTGGAAGATTACAACAAAGGCGATCTGCAGCGTCAGGTTCCGCCGGCGCAAAGCGGTCCGCAGCCGGGGAAAGCAGGGCGCGATCGTCCGATTGTGATCATGCTCGATCCAGGCCACGGCGGCGAAGACTCCGGTGCGGTGGGGAAATACCGCACGCGTGAAAAAGACGTGGTTCTGCAAATTGCCCGTCGTCTGAAGGCGCTGATTGATAAAGAAGGCAACATGCGCGCCTATATGACGCGTAATGAAGACGTCTTTATTCCGCTGAAGGTCAGGGTGGCGAAAGCACAGAAGCAGCGCGCAGATTTGTTCGTCTCGATCCATGCGGATGCGTTTACCAGCCGCCAGCCAAGCGGCTCGTCGGTGTTTGCGCTCTCAACCAAAGGCGCGACCAGTACCGCAGCAAGATATCTTGCGGATACCCAGAACGCCTCGGATCTGATCGGTGGCGTGAGCAAAAGCGGCGATCGCTACGTCGACCACACCATGTTCGATATGGTGCAGTCGCTGACCATTAACGACAGCCTTAAGTTTGGTAAAGCGGTGCTGGGCAAGCTGGGCAACATCAATAAGCTGCACAAGAACAGCGTTGAACAGGCCGGGTTTGCGGTACTCAAGGCGCCGGATATCCCGTCCATCCTGGTTGAAACCGCGTTTATCAGTAACGTGGAAGAGGAGCGTAAGCTCAAGACGGCAAAATTCCAGCAGGAAGTGGCGGAGTCGATTCTGGCAGGGATTCGTGCGTATTTCTCTGACGGGGCGACGCTGGCGCGGCGCGGGTAGATCTTTTGGCCGGGTAAACGCCCGGCAAATTCACAAACGACAGATACAAAAAAACACCCTTAAGGGTGTTTATTGTTTTAGAAGTGTTGGTTGCGGGGGCCGGATTTGAACCGACGACCTTCGGGTTATGAGCCCGACGAGCTACCAGGCTGCTCCACCCCGCGTCCGTCTTTCTACTCTCGCAGAAACTTACTTCTTCAAATTTGATTGGTTGCGGGGGCCGGATTTGAACCGACGACCTTCGGGTTATGAGCCCGACGAGCTACCAGGCTGCTCCACCCCGCGTCCGTCTTTCTACAAGTCGTAGAAGATACTTCATCAAATTTTAATTGGTTGCGGGGGCCGGATTTGAACCGACGACCTTCGGGTTATGAGCCCGACGAGCTACCAGGCTGCTCCACCCCGCGTCCGTGGATGCGCACTATACTCGGATAGGTTTGTGATGCAACCCCTTTTTCACATTTATCATGATTTTGTATGCAAATTGAACGACATGGCGCTGTTTGGACTATTTTTTGCGCAAAATTTGCCAAAGGGCATGCGATCGCATTTCATTAGCCCTGGCGGTTTGTTATCTTCATCACGCGGAAATGGGCAACTTAAAGACGAGACAGAATGAAAGGACGTTGGGCGAAGTATCTGATGGCGGGCGCAATGGTAGCGATTCTTGCGGCCTGTTCTTCCAAACCGACCGATCGCGGTCAACAGTATAAAGACGGGAAGTTATCCCAGCCTTTCTCTTTAGTTAATCAGCCTGATGCGGTCGGCGCACCGATTAATGCCGGTGATTTCTCCGAGCAGGTCTACCAGATCCGCAACGCGTCACCGCGTCTGTACAGCGCACAGAACAACGTTTATAGCGCGGTGCAGGACTGGCTGCGCGCGGGCGGCGATACGCGCAACATGCGCCAGTTTGGTATCGACGCCTGGCAGATGGAAGGGGCCGATAACTACGGCAACGTCCAGTTCACCGGCTATTACACCCCGGTTATTCAGGCACGACACACGCGTCAGGGCGAGTTCCAGTACCCTATCTACCGTATGCCGCCAAAACGCGGCCGTCTGCCGTCGCGCGCTGAGATCTACGCCGGTGCGCTGAGCGAAAACTACGTTCTTGCTTACAGCAACTCCCTGATGGACAACTTCATCATGGACGTTCAGGGCAGCGGCTATATTGATTTTGGCGACGGCTCGCCGCTTAACTTCTTCAGCTATTCCGGTAAAAACGGCCACGCCTATCGCAGTATTGGCAAGGTACTGATCGACCGCGGCGAAGTGAAGAAAGAAGACATGTCAATGCAGGCGATCCGCGAGTGGGGCGAAAAGCACAGCGAAGCCGAGGTGCGTGAGCTGCTGGAGCAGAACCCGTCGTTCGTCTTCTTTAAACCGCAAAATTTCGCGCCGGTGAAAGGGGCGAGCGCGGTACCGCTGATTGGCCGCGCGTCGGTGGCATCGGATCGTTCGATTATTCCTGCGGGCACCACGCTGCTGGCTGAGGTCCCGCTGCTGGACAACAACGGCAAGTTCAACGGCCAGTATGAGCTGCGTCTGATGGTGGCGCTGGACGTTGGCGGCGCAATCAAAGGGCAGCACTTCGATATCTATCAGGGCATTGGCCCGGATGCAGGCCACCGCGCAGGCTGGTATAACCACTACGGACGCGTGTGGGTGCTTAAGGCGGCACCGGGTGCCGGAAACGTATTCAGCGGCTGATTGTGGTATTCTGAGCGCAATACGGATTACTGTTCAGGGTGAGGAGAACCTCACCCTTTTTACATCTGAGGTGTTATGTCTGTGGTAATCAGCGATGCCTGGCGCCAGCGTTTTGGCGGCACGGCACGTCTCTATGGTGAAAAAGCCCTGCAGCTGTTTGCGGATGCGCACGTCTGCGTCGTGGGCATTGGTGGTGTGGGGTCGTGGGCCGCAGAAGCGCTGGCGAGAACCGGTATTGGCGCAATCACGCTGATTGATATGGATGACGTGTGCGTCACCAACACCAACCGTCAAATCCATGCCCTGCGTGATAGCGTCGGCCTGGCAAAATCTGAGGTCATGGCGGAACGTATCCGCCTGATTAACCCGGAATGTCGGGTCACGGTGATTGATGATTTTGTGACGGCTGATAACGTCGCTGAATACATGAGCAAAGGCTACAGCTATGTGATTGACGCCATCGACAGCGTGCGTCCAAAAGCGGCGCTGATCGCCTACTGTCGTCGTTACAAGGTTCCCCTGGTGACGACCGGCGGCGCGGGCGGGCAAATCGACCCTACGCAGATTCAGGTGGCCGATCTGGCGAAAACCATTCAGGATCCACTGGCCGCCAAGCTGCGTGAACGCCTGAAGAGCGACTTCAACGTGGTGAAGAACAGCAAGGGCAAGCTGGGCGTAGACTGCGTGTTCTCGACCGAAGCGCTGGTCTACCCGCAGGCCGATGGTTCCGTGTGTGCGATGAAAAGCACGGCGGAAGGGCCAAAGAGAATGGATTGTGCCTCAGGCTTTGGCGCGGCCACCATGGTGACCGCTTCCTTCGGCTTTGTGGCGGTGTCTCACGCCCTGAAGAAGATGATGGCGAAGGCGGAACGTCAGGCCTGAGCCTGACGAGCGGCGTCCAGTACCGCCTCGTTGAGTGCGATCAACCCCTGACCGCGCGAGGCGCTGAGCTGCGCGCGCAGCCCCAGCTCATCAAATAACGCCAGCGGCGAATGCGCCAGCAGTTCCGCCGCGCTTTTCCCTTCCACTGCCGTCAACAATACGGCCAACAGGCCCCGGACGATGCGGCCTTCGCTGTCGCCGAAGAAGTGCAGCTTCTCGCCGGAAACGCTTACTCCCAGCCAGACGCGGTTTTCACAGCCTGCAATCTCTTTCGCCTGCGCCTTGAGATCGTCAGAGAGGGTCGGTAATTGCTTACCGAGGAGAATCAGCTGGCGATATTTATCTTCCCACTGTGAAAGCGGGGCAAAGGTCTGTTTTAACGTCTCTTCAGTGATGACGGTGCCAAACGGATGTCCGGCTAAAGCAGCGTGAGTCATTAATCCACCAGTATTTCAAGCGCGCGGTCGACGGCGGCAACCAGCGCGTCAACATCGCTTTGTGTGTTATAGGGCGCGAACGAGGCGCGCAGCGTGCCGCTCACGCCGAGCGCCGCCAGCAGCGGCTGCGCGCAGTGCTGCCCGGCGCGCAGGGCGATGCCATACCCGGCCAGTAGCGTCACCATGTCGCTGTGATGCACGCCCACAAAATCAAAGGCGAGCAGGCTTGAATCCTGAACGCGGAACGAGCGGAAACCCGGGCGCTTTTTCAGTTCTTCCTCTGCCAGCGTCGCCAGCCCCCGGCTCCAGCTTTCAGCCTGAACACTGTCTGTTTCTGCCAGCCACTCCAGCGCCGCGCTTAGGCCAATCACGCCGGCCACGTTCGGCGTACCGGCTTCAAGGCGATAGGGGACATCCTGCGTTTTGAAGCTCTCGAACGACACTTCAGCGATCATCTTGCCGCCCCCGAGCCAGGGCGTCATTTTTGCCAGAAGTTCCGGCTTGCCGTACAACACCCCAATACCGGTTGGCCCGTAGAGCTTATGTCCTGAGAAGGCATAGAAGTCGATATCCAGCGCCTGCACGTCGGCGGGGAAATGCACCACGCCCTGGGCGCCGTCAACCATCACCACCATACCGTTGGCATGCGCGATGCGAATCGCCTGAGCCAGGTCCGGGCAACCACCGGTGACGTTAGACATCTGTCCAAGCGCCAGAATGCGGCTGCGAGGGGTAATCAACTCGGGGAGACGGGCCACATCGGGCAGAAGGTCTGCGCCCAGCGGAAGCTTCACCACACGTGCACCCGTTTGTTCGGCCACCATCAGCCACGGCACCAGGTTGGCGTGATGTTCCGCCTCGCTGACGACGATCTCATCGCCCGGCTGAAGCAGCGGGCGCGCGTAGCACTGGGCCACCATATTGATGGCCTCGGTGGTGCCGCGCGTCCAGACGATATTTTTCCCGCTTTCGGCATTGATCAGGTGCGCCACGCGATCGCGTGCGGCTTCGTAGCGCGCGGTTAATCGCTGCGCCTCGGCAAACTGGCTGCGATGCACGTTCCCGGCGCTCAGGCTGTAAAACTGCTGCGTGGCGTCAATGACCGCCTGTGGCTTAAGGGCGGTGGCGGCACTGTCCAGATAAATACCGGCATCGGCCAGCGCCGGAAACTGTGCGCGGAACTGCGCAGGACTGAAAGCGTTCATGGGATTCCTCATTTCAATATCACGATCGTCGCGCAATTTCCGCGGCAGGGCAAGGAGGTTGATATCTATCAGAATTGTCTGCTTATCCTCATGACCCCAAAAAAGCAGGTTATGCTAAATAGTGTTAGGCGGATGTTTTAGCCTGTTATAAATCGAGGTTTGAATAGCATTAATTGCTAAAGGAGAATAATCATGAATAAGACAGCTGCAATCATCTCTGCCTGTGCGTTTACTTTTGCCCTGAGCGCCTGTTCCGGTAACAACTACGTGATGCGCACCAACGATGGTCGTTCCATCGTTTCGGAAGGGAAACCGACAACCGATAACGATACCGGGATGATTTCGTACAAAGATGCTAACGGGAACAAGCAGCAGATCAACCGCACGGACGTGAAAGAGATGAAAGAGATCGAACATTAACCGATCGCAGGCGAAAAAAAAGCACCGCAAGTTGGCGGTGCTACATTAATCACTATGGACAGACAGGGTAAATGTACAGGAAGTGAAAAATTGGTAGCGTTGCTACCGTGGTCTGAATCGCAGACCAATTGCAAACACAACAACACAACATCACAACCGTAAGCCAAAAGCCCTTCAGAACACGCATTCCGAAAAAAGCTCTTCGTTCCGGCTCAGGAAGTGCCGCCACTATAGGTATTTGCTGGTAGTTCCTCAACGGACAAATTATAATGGCTCAGATAAAAAAAACTAATAGGTTAAACGTTGTTTCCTATTTGTTAAATTCCTTTAACATCTAAGCCATATAACCATGTCAAAGCGATTGCCCCCCCTCAACGCATTACGTGTTTTTGATGCAGCAGCACGTCACCTGAGCTTCACCCGCGCAGCCGATGAGCTTTTTGTGACACAGGCCGCAGTAAGTCACCAAATCAAGTCTCTGGAGGATTTTCTGGGCCTTAAGCTGTTTCGTCGACGCAACCGCTCGTTGCTGTTGACCGAAGAGGGGCAGAGCTATTTTCAGGATATTAAAGAGATTTTTTCGCAGCTTACTGAAGCCACGCGTAAGCTACAGGCCCGCAGTGCAAAAGGTGCTCTGACTGTCAGTTTATTGCCCAGTTTTGCCATTCAGTGGCTGGTGCCAAGACTCTCAAGCTTTAACTCAGCTTATCCGGGGATAGACGTTCGAATCCAGGCCGTGGATCGTCAGGAAGACAAGCTGGCCGATGACGTGGACGTCGCGATTTTTTATGGGCGCGGTAACTGGCCGGGCTTGCGTGTTGAGAAATTATACGCAGAATATCTCCTGCCGGTCTGTTCCCCTCTGCTATTAACGGGCGACAAAGCGCTGAAGTCTCCCGCTGACCTGGCGCAGCATACGCTTTTGCATGATGCCTCTCGACGCGACTGGCAAACTTATACCCGTCAATTAGGTCTTACACATATAAACGTGCAGCAGGGACCCATCTTTAGCCACAGTGCGATGGTGTTACAGGCTGCCATTCACGGGCAGGGCGTGGCGTTGGCGAACAACGTCATGGCGCAGTCCGAAATAGAGGCAGGTCGCCTGGTCTGCCCTTTTAATGATGTACTGGTCAGCAAGAATGCGTTTTATCTGGTTTGTCATGACAGTCAGGCAGAACTGGGTAAAATAGCCGCCTTCCGGCAGTGGATACTGGCGAAAGCGGCAAGCGAGCAAGAAAAATTCCGCTTCAGGTATGAACAATAACGTTTGTGTGCCGGGCACGCATCAATTCAGGACTTAAACATGACCAGCCGATTCATGCTGATTTTTGCCGCGGTGAGTGGCTTTATTTTTGTTGCACTGGGCGCCTTTGGCGCACATGTCTTAAGCAAGTCGTTGGGCGCTGTAGAGATGGGCTGGATCCAGACCGGCCTTGAATATCAGGCGTTCCATACGCTGGCAATCTTTGGGCTGGCGGTGGCGATGCAGCGCCGTATCAGCATCTGGTTTTACTGGAGCAGCGTCTTTCTGGCGCTGGGTACGGTGCTTTTCAGCGGCAGCCTTTACTGTCTGGCACTTTCGCATTTACGCCTGTGGGCGTTTGTTACACCTGTCGGTGGCGTCAGCTTCCTGGCGGGTTGGGTATTAATGTTTATCGGAGCTATCCGTCTGAAACGCAAGGGCGTTGTTCATGAATAAGGTTGTTTTATATTGTCGCCCGGGGTTTGAGAAAGAGTGCGCCGCGGAAATTACCGATAAAGCGGCGAAGCGCGAAATCTTCGGCTTTGCCCGCGTAAAAGAAAACGCGGGCTATGTGGTATTCGAATGCTATCAGCCTGAAGATGCGGATAAGCTGGCGCGCGAGCTGCCGTTCAGCTCGCTGATTTTTGCGCGCCAGATGTTTGTCGCGGGTGAGCTGCTCAAAGACCTTCCCCCGGAAGACCGCATCACGCCAATCGTGGGCATGCTGCAGGGCGTGGTGGAGAAGGGCGGCGATCTGCGCGTTGAAGTGGCGGATACCAACGAAAGTAAAGAGCTGATGAAGTTCTGCCGTAAGTTCACCGTTCCGCTGCGCGCTGCGCTGCGTGATGCGGGCGTGCTGACGAACTACGAAACGCCGAAGCGTCCGGTGGTGCATATCTTCTTTATTGCACCGGGCTGCTGCTATACGGGCTACTCGTACACCACCAACAACTCTCCTTTCTTTATGGGCATTCCGCGTTTGCGCTTCCCGGCCGATGCGCCAAGCCGTTCTACGCTGAAGCTGGAAGAGGCGTTCCACGTCTTTATCCCGGCGGATGAGTGGGATGAGCGTCTGGCAAACGGCATGTACGCTGTCGATCTCGGCGCGTGCCCGGGCGGCTGGACCTATCAGCTGGTGAAACGCAACATGTGGGTATCGTCCGTTGATAACGGCCCAATGGCGCAAAGCCTGATGGACACCGGACAGGTCACCTGGCTGCGTGAAGACGGTTTCCGCTATCGCCCGAACCGCAACAACATCTCATGGATGGTGTGCGACATGGTTGAGAAACCGGCGAAAGTGGCCGCGCTGATGGCCTCCTGGCTGGTGAACGGCTGGTGTCGCGAGACCATTTTCAACCTCAAGCTGCCGATGAAAAAGCGCTATGAGGAGGTGTCGCAGAACCTGGCCTACATTCAGGAGCAACTGGACGAACACGGGATTAACGTGGAGATCCAGGCGCGTCAGCTGTATCACGACCGCGAAGAGGTGACGGTGCATATTCGTCGCTGGTGGGCGGCCGTAGGCGGGCGTCGCGACGAGCGATAGCACGTACTTTGTTTTGCCCGGTGGCGCTGCGCTTACCGGGCCTACAAAAACCCTGTAGTCGTTTTAACGTTCTAACCTTAACTGCTGTAAATTCCCGTCCAGCTGTAAATCCGTCTGTAGCGTTGCGATTTCCCGGCAGATAAACGCCATCTCTTTATGCGCCTCCAGCTTCTTGCGCCATTTTTCGGGCACCTCGTCCAGACGGGCGTAAATGCCCTCCAGACTCTGAAAATCGGTCAGCAACTGCGCGGCGCTCTTCGGCCCAATACCGGCCACGCCCGGAACTTTAGAGCTGCTGATGCCTGCCAGGCCCCAGTAATCCAGCAATTGCTCAGGCGATACGCCAAACTCGCTGGCAATGAACGGCGCGTCCAGCCAGCGTTTTTGAAAATAGTCGCGAATGCGAATAGTCGGGGAGAGCAGCTGGCAGTAGCCTTTATCCGTTGAAACGATCGTGGCCTGATGCCCGGCACTCGCCACCTTTACGGCCAGGGTGGCCGCGAGATCGTCGGCTTCATTTCCCTGTGCGCCCCAGCAGGGGACGCCCCGCTGTTCAAATGCGGCGCGCAGCATGGGTAATTCGGCGTGAAGATCGTCCGGCATCGGTGCGCGTCCGGCTTTGTAGTCGGGCAGACGCTGGTGCCGCCAGCCCGTGTTGCGGGCTTCATCATCAAAAACCGCGACCGCGTGGGTGGGCTCGCTGTGGCGGATAAGCTGTTCCAGCGCGTGCAGGCAGGTGTCTTTACAGGGCGTCCCCTGTACCGCATGGATACGGCGAATCAGGTTAAGTGCATCGACGATAAGTAAATGAACGGCCACAGATAATCTCCCTTCTATCTCATGCAAGAAGGGTAACACTGTCAGCAGCGTGAAACTATGAATGGTGGGGAAATCAGGAAGAAGCCTCGCAAAACGAGGCTTCCTGAGAGGCTTAATCGCAGGTCACGATCTTCATCGCCAGGCCGCCGCGAGAGGTTTCGCGGTATTTGGCGTTCATATCTTTACCGGTTTCGTACATGGTTTCGATAACCTTATCGAGACAGACGCGCGGTTCGCTGGTGCGGCGCAGCGCCATACGCGCCGCGTTTACCGCCTTCACGGAGGCAATCGCGTTACGCTCGATGCACGGAACCTGTACCTGTCCGGCAACCGGATCGCAGGTCAGCCCCAGGTTGTGTTCCATGCCGATTTCCGCAGCGATGCACACCTGCGCCGGGCTTGCGCCTAACAGCTCCGCCAGACCTGCCGCCGCCATGGAGCACGCCACGCCGACTTCACCCTGACAGCCCACTTCCGCACCGGAAATGGAGGCGTTCATCTTATACAGCGAACCAATCGCACTGGCCACCAGCAGGTAGCGTGCCAGCGAGTTCGCGTTCACTTCACGGATAAACTTGTCGTAGTACGCCAGTACGGCCGGAACGATGCCGCAGGCACCGTTGGTTGGCGCGGTGACCACACGGCCCCCTGCGGCGTTTTCTTCGTTTACCGCCAGGGCGAACATGTTGATCCAGTCCACCACGGCCATTGGGTCCGTAGTCGTTTTGTCGGTGCTTACCAGCATACGGCGCAGCGCTGCCGCACGACGCGGTACGCGAAGCTTGCCCGGCAGAACGCCTTCGGTGGTGATCCCGCGCTCAATACCGCCGCGCATCACTTCCCAGACGTTAGCGAAGTGCTGTTCCAGCTCCTCTTTGCTGTGCAGCGCCAGCTCGTTTTTCATCATCAGACCGGAGAGGGAAAGTCCCGTCTCCTGGCAGTGGCGCTGGAGGTCTGCCGCCGTTTTGTACGGATACGGCACCTCGACAGAAGAGGTACTGGTTTGACCAAAGTGGTCTTCGTCGACGATAAAACCGCCGCCGATAGAGTAGTAAGTCTGGCTGTATACCGCTTTGTCGCCGGCCAGCGCGGTAATGCGCATGCCGTTTTCGTGTAGCGACAGGTTGTCCGCATGGAAATTCATGCAGTGGTCAACCGGGAATTCAACCTCATGCTCGCCGTTCGCCAGCAGCAGGCGCCCGTGGGTGTTCACGTCCTGGATAAAGCCAGGGATCGCATCAATATCAACGGTATCCGGCAGGTTTCCCGCCAGGCCCATGATAATGGCGATATCGGTGTGGTGGCCTTTCCCGGTCAGGGAAAGTGAGCCGTATACATCGACAACCACGCGGGTGATGTCGTGCAGGATGCCGCGTGCAATCAAGTCATCCGTGAACTGCTTACCGGCTTTCATCGGTCCGACGGTGTGAGAGCTGGAAGGACCAATACCGATTTTGAAGATATCGAATACGCTAATCATGATGCGTCCATTGCTTTCAGTCAGAGAGGAGGGAGTGCGCCGTCCGGGGACGGCGCGGGTGAGAATCAGAACATGGTGTACAGGGAGTAGAAGATCGCAGAGATAGCGATAAGCCCCATGATAACCACAAAGACGTTGCTGACATGACCGCTGTACTTACGCATAGCCGGGACTTTCTGAATCGCGTACATCGGCATCAGGAACAGAATCATCGCGATGACCGGGCCGCCCAGGGTTTCAATCATGCCCAGGATGCTTGGGTTCAGCGTCGCTACCGCCCAGGTGGTGAGCAGCATGAACAGTGCAGTGATTTTGTTCAGCTTGTTGATTTCAATGCTCTTGCCTTTACCGCGCAGAGATTTAATCACCATACCGTTGAAGCCTTCACGTGCGCCGAGGTAGTGGCCCAGGAAGGATTTGGTGATGGCGATCATCGCGATGATCGGTGCCATCCACGCAATCAGCGGTGCGTTAAAGTGGTTCGCCAGGTAAGACAGAATTGAGATGTTCTGCTCTTTCGCTGCCGCCAGGTCCGCCGGGGAGAGGCTCAGTACGCAGCTGAAGACGAAGAACATAACGGTCAGCACCATCATGATGTGAGCGCGTGCCAGGATGCTGGAGCACTTCTTCTCTGCGCCATTACCGTACTCTTCACGTTTCGCCACGGCGAAAGAGGAGATGATTGGGGAGTGGTTGAAGGAGAAGACCATTACCGGGATCGCCAGCCACAGGGTCATCAGCAGGCCGTTACCGGTCGCAGACGCGCTGCTCAGGGACAGGGTTTCCAGCGCTGCGCCGTTCCACTGTGGGATCAGGTAGCAGGCCAGCAGCATCAGTGCGGCCACAAACGGGAACACCAGCACGCTCATCGCTTTCACAATCATCTGCTCACCGAAGCGCACAATGGTCATCATGCCGACAATCAGGATCAGAGACAGGATGGCACGCGGTGGCGGCGTCATGTGCAGCTGGTGCAGCATGAAGCTTTCAACGGTGTTGGTGATCGCCACGCTGTAGACCAGCAGGATAGGGTAAATCGCGAAGAAGTAGAGCAGGGTAATCAGTTTACCTGCGCCCACGCCGAAATGCTCTTCAACCACTTCAGTGATGTCTTCGCCCGGGTTTTTACCGGACAGCACGAAGCGGGTCAGACCGCGGTGTGCAAAGAAGGTCATCGGGAAAGCAATGATAGCCATAATGATCAGCGGAATCAGACCGCCGACGCCTGCGTTGATAGGAAGGAACAGTACACCAGCGCCGATTGCCGTGCCGTAAAGGCCAAGCATCCACATGGTATCCGTTTTGCGCCAACCACTTCGGGATTCAATCGAAGCAACGGTGCTGGTTTGAGTGGTTTCCATCTGTATCTCCTGGAGGAAGCAAATTGTCAGGTTTTTAGTCAAATCCGATGAAAAAGTGCCTGACGGTAATATGAAATTCGTTCAGTGACGGTTTTTTAATAATTTTCGCCCGTAACTATTGGCGGGCGGAAAGATACATTCTCGTTATGAATCTATCAGTGATCGCGATCCCAAATGCAATAATCCACTTATGATGTGGGCATCTTTAGACCATTTATCTGTTAAAAAAACATCAAAGAGAATTTACGCGCGCGAAGGCTACCACCAACGACATGTGCGCTGAAAGACTGGCCCTTGATATAGGTGTCTTTCGCTGTAAAGAAATGGGTTTTTAGTATTTTCTGGCAGGTAATTTGGATTAAGGCTGATAATTTACGGTTGAAAGATATAGGTAATCGTTTGCGTTTGTGGCGATTTTGTAAAAGATATAAGTGATGCCTATGAATTACATCAGGAATAAAAAAAGCCGGAACGCGCGACAGGGCGACCCGGCTTTGATGAGATATCGCTAAGCGTTAGGTGCAGATTTCGTAGCAAGGAATATAGGCGGAGCCCGGCAGCTTCATGCGGTGCTGGGCGACAAAGCCCTGCAGCATGTCATCCATGCGGCGCATCATCTCCGGGTCGCCGTGAATCTTGTACGGACCGTACTGCTCAATGGCGCGGATACCGACCTCTTTGACGTTGCCCGCCACAATCCCGGAGAAGGCGCGACGCAGATCGGCGGCCAGGACTTCCACCGGCTGGTCCGGGTAGAGTTTCAGGTTCGCCATGTTCTCGTGTGAAGGCTCGAACGGGATCTGCAGATCCGGCGCAATGCGGATTGACCAGTTAAAGCTGTAGGCATCACCGGTATCGCGGCGGTTCTCCTTCACCAGCGGCATCGCTTTTTTCATCTGGCGCGCCACTTCCGCAGCATCATCGATGATGATGCGATAGTGACGACGCGCGGATTCACCCAGCGTGTGCACGATAAACTCGTCCAGCACGCGGAAGTAGTCGGCGCTCTCTTTTGGTCCGGTCAGGATCAGCGGCAGGACCTGATCTTTGTTGGCCGGGTTCATCAGAATACCCAGCAGATAGAGCAGCTCTTCCGCTGTCCCTACGCCGCCCGGGAAGATGATGATGCCGTGGGCGATACGAACAAACGCCTCAAGACGTTTTTCGATATCCGGCATGATAATCAGCTCGTTAACCAGCGGGTTAGGTGGCTCAGCGGCGATGATGGACGGCTCGGTCATGCCGATAAACCGTCCCTCTTTGTAGCGCTGCTGCGCGTGACCCACTGCGGCACCTTTCATTGGCGCTTCCATCGCACCCGGACCACATCCGGTACAGATATTCAGCTCGCGCAGGCCAAGCTGGGTGCCCACCCGACGCGCATAAAGGTATTCGGTTTCGTTAATGGAGTGACCGCCCCAGCAGACGACCATGTTCGGCGCTTCACCCACGTGCAGGGCACGGGCGTTGCGCAAAATAGAGAACACCAGGTTGGTGATATGGACCGAGCTTTCCAGGTCGAGATGCTGGAAACGGCCTGCGTTGTGGATCTGCCCGTTAACAAACAGGATGTCACGCAGCACGGCAAACAGGTTAGCCTGAAGTGAACGGATGATGCGTCCGTCGACAAACGCCTCTTCCGGCGGGTTGATGACTTCAAGCTTCACGCCGCGCTCGCGGCGCAGCACGTTGATATCAAAGCTTTCGAAGCGGGACAGCAGTTCTTTACTGTTATCTGTCAGGCTTCCGGAGTTCAGAACGGCAAGTGAACAGTTACGAAACAGTTGATAAAGATCGCTGCTGGCCGTGCGTTTAAGCATGTCCACTTCCAGCTGCGACAACATATCCATTGAGCCAAGCGGGCTAATATGTGTAATCAAGTGAGCTCCTTACGGGACGATTATCGTCTTTCCCTGTTGATTACAATAGCCCTGCCGCGTGACGTTTCACAACCTAAAGCGCGGAAGATACCGCGCATATTGTGAAAATATTTATATTACTGACGCACCAGCCGGCCCGTCGCCGGGACAAAATCGGTATTGGTGCGCCACGGGTTAATGTCCAGGCCGCCGCGGCGGGTGTAGCGCGCGTAAACGCTCAATTTTTCTGGCTGGCAGAAGCGTTGGATATCGCTAAAGATGCGCTCCACGCACTGCTCGTGGAATTCATTGTGATGTCGGAACGACACCAGATAGCGCAGCAGCTTTTCCCGATCAATTTTCGGGCCGCGGTACTGGATCTGCACCGAGCCCCAGTCCGGCTGGTGGGTAATCAGGCAGTTGGATTTCAGCAGATGGCTCACCAGCGTCTCTTCAACCACCTTGCCGCTCGCCGCGTTTTCGAGGTAATCGGCGCTGAATTCATAATTCTCCACCTCGATATCCTGATCGTCGATGCAGGTCCCGTTGAAGTGGGCGACTGGCTGGCCTTCCAGCTCGTGCAGGCGATACAGTGAGACGCTCACCTTTCCCTGCGCGCAGGCGCTTAAATCACGTTCCAGGGTGCGCTGAACGTCGTCCCAGCTGTTGAACTTTGTCTGGTTAAAACTGTTGAGATAGAGCTTAAAGCTTTTGGACTCGACGAGATTCACGCTGGCATAGTCCAGCTCAACGTGTCCCACCGCCACCTGCGGCAGGCCGCGCGCGTTGAGCCACGAGAGTTCGTACAGCGTCCAGATATCGCCACCCACGAACGGCAGCGCGTCCGCGTGCAGTCCCAGAGGGTCGCGGTTCAGGCTACGCGGCACGCCCTGCAGCAGGCTTGCATCGTAGGTATCGCGGTAATCGGTCGATTTACCCAGCGTTAAGCCGGTTAACGCCTGATGATTTTCGTAAGACATGTTTCATAGCCACTTTACAGGTACACTTATGGCCTGAGTTTATCCTGTCTGACAAGAAGAGAGAAATCGGTGGACATCGAAACTGCAAATGCCCTCACTACCTTCACGACCCGCTACTGCGACGCATGGCATGAAAAGCAGGGCACGTGGCCGCAAAGTGCTGATTTATATGGCGTCCCTTCGCCGTGCATTATCTCTTCGCTTGAGGATTACGTGATCTGGCAGCCGAAGCCGAATAACGGTGAGCAGAATGTAAATGCGGTTGAACGGGCAATGGACATTGTGGTACAACCAGCGGTTCATGCGTTTTATGCCACGCAGTTTGCAGGGGATATGCCCGCGCGCTTTGCGGACATGACGCTGACGCTGTTGCAGACCTGGAGCGAAGACGATCTGCAGCGTGTTCAGGAAAACCTGATTGGTCATCTGGTCACGCAAAAGCGCCTTAAGCTTTCTCCGACGCTCTTTATCGCCACGCTGGACAGCGAGCTGGACGTTATCTCCGTCTGTAACCTGTCAGGCGAAGTGATTAAAGAGACTATCGGTACCCGCAATCGCGAGACTCTCGCCTCTTCTCTTGCGGATTTCCTCACCCGACTTGAGCCCCTTCTGTAATCCATGCTGCTACAGCGCGTGTGAGAGATCTCTTACAAGGTTTGTGAGAGATCGCTGGAACATTCAGTATTACCTCATTAAATTCAGATTAATATCACTCTATTTTTCAACGAATTAGTTGTTCCTCCTATTATTTTTAGGGAGTCCCCGCGTCTTACAACGCTGGCTGAGTGGGTTGTAAGACGAAGCGGAATAGCGGATTCTATCTCCGTCGACAGGAAGCCGACACGAGAAACGAACATCAGGATGATGGCGTTTCTCACACAGGACTCGTCAGGATGGCGCAGCAGGAAGGCTTCTGGATGAAGCGAAGTGGATAACGCAGGATGCGTAAGGGACACCTCCAGGAAGGAGAACGAGAGCCGGTCAGGATGGTCGGTGGGTCAGGAAGGCCAGGACGTTTCAGGATGAAACAAACACGTCAGGAAGATGTGTGCAGGATGCGAAAGGTAGACGGATGACCAGGCCTTCGGGCTTCAGGAAAAGTTGTCACGGATGAGCAGGGAGCACGAATTGTAGCTGGAATGCTGCGGAACGAACCGGGAGCACTGTTTTTACAGTGCTCCCTTTTTTTATTTCTGCCTTTCGCAATGCTATGCTGCGCGCCGTTCACATTTTCAGTTGAGGTTACTATGACGCAACACGATAGCGTTCGTGCTCAGTTGCACGCCATCGAAGCCCTTTTGCGCCAACATCAGCTGTGGCAGGAGACCGCGCCGCAGCCAGAAGCGTTCGCCAGCACCCAGCCTTTCTGCCTGGATACGCTGGCGCCTTTCGAGTGGCTGCAGTGGGTGTTAATTCCGCGCATGCACGCCCTGCTTGAGGGGGGGCACCCCTTGCCGCAGGCGTTTGCTGTCTCTCCCTATTATGAAATGGCGCTCGACGCGACGCACCCTGCGCGCGACGTCATGCTGGTCGAACTGGAAAAGCTGGATGCCCTGTTTGCCGGTGAAGATGCATGACGCTTGAGATCCTCTATCAGGACGAGTGGCTGGTGGCGGTGAATAAACCGTCAGGCTGGCTGGTGCACCGCAGCTGGCTGGATCGCGACGAGAAAGTGGTGGTAATGCAGACCGTTCGCGACCAGATTGGTCAGCATGTGTTTACCGCCCATCGCCTCGACAGGCCGACCTCCGGCGTGCTGCTGATGGGGCTTTCCAGCGAAGCTGGCCGTCTGCTGGCCCAGCAGTTCGAACAGCACCAGATCCAGAAGCGCTACCACGCGATCGTGCGTGGCTGGCTGACCGAGTCCGCCACCCTGGATTATCCGCTGGTGGAGGAGCTGGACAAAATCGGCGATAAATTTGCCCGGGATGACAAAGGCCCGCAGCCGGCCGTGACGGATTATCGCGGCACGGCAACCACGGAAATGCCGGTGGCCACCAGCAAATTTCCGACCACACGCTACAGCCTGGTCGAGCTTCTGCCGAAAACCGGGCGCAAGCACCAGCTGCGACGCCATCTGGCGCATCTGCGCCACCCGATTATTGGCGACAGCAAACACGGTGATTTGCGCCAGAACCGCAGCGCGGCCGAACACTTTGGCTGCCATCGTCTGATGTTACACGCAAGCGAGCTGAGCTTGATGCACCCGTTTACCGGCGAGCCGCTGACTCTCCGCGCGGGGCTGGACGACGTCTGGATGCAGGCGCTGTCACAGTTTGGCTGGCTGGGACAACTCCCCGAAAATGAAAGGGTTGAGTTTGTATCGGGCAACGTTCAGGATGAAGAGTAAGCGCATTCACTATGGGAAAATAGCATGGCTGAAGTAGGCATTTTTGTCGGCACAATGTACGGCAACTCGCTGCTGGTTGCGGAAGAGGCGGAGGCGATTCTGGCAAGCCAGGGTCATAAAGCCACGGTCTATGAAGACCCGGAGCTGGCGGACTGGGAAAAGTATAAAGATAAATACATTCTGGTGGTGACCTCCACCACCGGGCAGGGCGATCTGCCGGACAGCATCGTGCCGCTGTTCCAGGGCATTAAAGACCAGCTTGGCTATCAGCCAGACGTTCGCTACGGCATCATCGCCCTCGGCGACAGCGCTTACGCCAACTTCTGCGGCGGCGGCAAGCAGTTCGATGCGCTGTTGCAGGAGCAGAGCGCCCAGCGCGTCGGCGAGATGCTGCTGATTGATGCGGGTGAGCACCCGGAGCCAGAAAGCGAATCAAACCCGTGGGTGGAGAACTGGGCCTCACTTCTCAAATAACACTCTGCCCGTCGGCGCTTCGCTTGCGCGGGCCTATGGGTTTTCCTGGCCGGGTCAGGCGTAGCTGCCACCCGGCATTACACTTCGCACCAAACGCCATTTCCGTGAACCACCTTCCACTCCTCTGGGCTTATGCCCTAAACAACCTCCCTCACGCCCTTTAATACTGTGTTTTTGCACGGTGAGGTGAAGAGGCACTCCTTCATATACTTTTCCGGTCACGATAAAACGGCTTCAGGCCGTACCAAAACGACAAAAACCAATCTCATTCTGCTTACCCTACCGGTGCTGTACAGAATGAACCAGGCGAAAGCTATGTTTCAGGAGTGCAACAATGAGTTCATTAAGCCACGCAGCGAGCAGCGCTGAAAAGCGCACCAATGCCCGCTACTGGATAGTGGTGATGCTGTTTATCGTCACGTCCTTTAACTATGGTGACCGCGCCACGCTGTCGATTGCCGGCTCGGAAATGGCAAAAGATATCGGCCTTGATCCCGTGGGCATGGGTTACGTTTTCTCCGCCTTCTCGTGGGCCTACGTCATCGGGCAAATTCCTGGCGGCTGGCTGCTCGACCGCTTTGGCTCGAAACGGGTCTACTTCTGGTCCATCTTCATCTGGTCTGCCTTTACCCTGCTGCAGGGCTTCGTCGATATCTTCAGCGGCTTCGGCATTATCGTCGCGCTCTTCACGCTGCGCTTCCTGGTGGGCTTAGCGGAAGCGCCTTCCTTCCCGGGCAACAGCCGCATTGTGGCGGCCTGGTTCCCGGCGCAGGAGAGGGGAACGGCGGTGGCGATTTTCAACTCCGCACAGTACTTCGCGACGGTGATCTTTGCGCCCATTATGGGCTGGCTAACCCATGAGGTGGGCTGGTCGCACGTGTTCTTCTTTATGGGCGGACTCGGGATCGTCATCAGCTTTATCTGGCTGAAAGTGATCCACGAACCCAACCAGCACCCTGGCGTAAACAAAAAAGAGCTGGAGTACATCGCTGAAGGCGGCGCGCTGATCAACATGGATCAGAAATCCTCGACGGCGAAAGTGCCGTTCAGCCAGAAATGGGCGCAGATCAGGCAGCTTGTCGGATCGCGTATGATGATCGGGATCTATCTGGGCCAGTACTGTATCAACGCCTTGACCTACTTTTTCATCACCTGGTTCCCGGTGTACCTGGTGCAGGCACGCGGCATGTCGATTCTGAAAGCGGGGTTTGTTGCCTCGGTCCCGGCCATCTGTGGCTTCGTGGGGGGCGTGCTCGGCGGGGTGATTTCCGACTGGCTGATGCGCCGCACGGGTTCACTGAACATCGCGCGTAAAACGCCCATCGTGCTCGGCATGCTGCTCTCCATGACCATGGTGTTCTGTAACTACGTCAATGCCGAGTGGATGATTATCGGCTTTATGGCGATGGCCTTCTTCGGCAAAGGCATTGGCGCGCTGGGCTGGGCGGTAATGGCGGATACGGCCCCGAAAGAGATCAGCGGCCTGAGCGGCGGTCTGTTCAACATGTTCGGCAACATCTCCGGGATTGTGACGCCCATCGCTATCGGCTACATCGTTGGTACCACCGGCTCTTTCAACGGTGCGCTAATCTACGTGGGTGTGCATGCGCTGGTGGCGGTCCTGAGTTACCTGGTGCTGGTGGGGGATATCAAACGCGTCGAACTTAAACCTGTTGCGGAGCGTGGCTGATGACAACGCAATCGAGCCCTATCGTCACCGAGATGAAGGTCATCCCGGTGGCCGGGCAGGACAGCATGCTGCTCAATATTGGCGGCGCGCATAACGCCTGGTTTACCCGTAATATCGTCGTGCTAAAAGACAGCGCAGGGAATACCGGCGTGGGCGAGTCCCCTGGCGGAGAGGTGATTTACCAGACGCTGGTCGATGCCATTCCGCTGGTGGTGGGGCAGGAGATTGCCCGTCTGAACAAGGTGGTTCAGCGGGTGCATAAAGGCAACCAGTCGGCAGACTTTGAGACGTTCGGTAAAGGTGCCTGGACGTTTGAACTGCGCGTCAATGCGGTCGCCGCCCTGGAAGCGGCTCTGCTTGATTTACTGGGTAAGGCGCTCAATGTCCCGGTCTGCGAACTGCTGGGGCCCGGCAAACAGCGCGATGCGGTCACCGTGCTGGGCTATCTGTTCTACATTGGCGATCGCAATAAAACCGATCTCCCCTATCTGGCCCGAACCGCGGGCGATCACGACTGGTATCGCCTGCGCCACCAGGAAGCGCTCTCCAGCGACGCGGTGGTGCGGCTGGCCGAGGCGGCGCAGGATCGCTACGGCTTTAAGGATTTCAAGCTGAAGGGCGGCGTGCTGCCCGGCGAGCAGGAGATTGAAACGGCCCGGGCGCTGAAAAAGCGCTTTGCGGATGCGCGGATCACCGTCGATCCCAACGGTGCATGGCTGCTGGATGAAGCCATTAGCCTGTGCAAAGGGCTGGGGGATGTCCTGACCTATGCAGAAGATCCCTGCGGCGCGGAACAGGGCTTCTCGGGCCGCGAAGTCATGGCCGAGTTCCGTCGTGCCACCGGGCTGCCGGTGGCGACCAATATGATCGCTACCAACTGGCGCGAAATAGGTCATGCGGTGATGCTGAACGCCGTCGACATACCGCTGGCGGACCCGCACTTCTGGACGCTCTCAGGCGCGGTCCGCGTGGCGCAGCTGTGCGATGACTGGGGACTCACCTGGGGCTGTCATTCGAACAATCACTTTGATATTTCGCTGGCGATGTTTACCCACGTTGGCGCGGCGGCGCCGGGTAACCCGACCGCCATCGACACGCACTGGATTTGGCAGGAAGGCGAAGCCCGCCTGACGAAAAATCCGCTGGAAATCATCAATGGCAAAATTGCCGTACCGGATGCGCCGGGCCTGGGCGTGGAGCTGGACTGGGATCGGATCCATAAAGCCCATGAGGCGTATAAAAAATTGCCGGGCGGCACGCGTAACGATGCGGGCCCGATGCAGTACCTTATTCCCGGCTGGACATTTGACCGTAAGCGCCCTGTTTTCGGACGTCACTGATAAAAGGATTACACGATGAGTACTTTTACGACCCCTGTCGTCACCGCCATGCAAATCATTCCGGTTGCGGGCCATGACAGCATGCTGATGAACCTGAGCGGCGCGCACGCGCCGTTCTTCACGCGCAACATTGTCATCATCAAAGACAATGCCGGCCATACCGGCGTGGGTGAAATTCCGGGCGGGGAGAAGATCCGCAACACGCTGGAGGACGCCATTCCGCTGGTGGTGGGCAAAACGCTGGGTGAGTACAAAAACGTCCTCAACACCGTGCGTAACACCTTTGCCGATCGCGATGCCGGGGGCCGGGGTCTGCAGACCTTCGATCTGCGCACCACTATCCACGTGGTGACCGGCATTGAAGCCGCGATGCTGGATCTGCTGGGCCAGCATCTGGGCGTTAACGTTGCGTCGCTGCTGGGCGAGGGGCAGCAGCGCAGCGAAGTGGAAATGCTGGGCTATCTGTTCTTTGTCGGCGACCGCAAGCTGACGCCACTGCCGTATCAGAGCCAGCCGGATGAACAATGCGACTGGTACCGGCTTCGCCACGACGAGGCAATGACCCCGGATGCGGTGGTGCGCCTGGCGGAAGCGGCATACGAAAAATATGGCTTCAACGATTTCAAACTGAAGGGCGGCGTGCTGGCCGGGGAAGAAGAGGCGGAAGCCGTCACCGCGCTGGCAAAACGTTTCCCGCAGGCGCGTGTGACGCTCGATCCGAACGGGGCCTGGTCCCTTGATGAAGCGATTGCGATCGGCAAGCAGCTGAAAGGCGTGCTGGCCTACGCGGAGGACCCGTGCGGGGCTGAGCAAGGCTTCTCTGGCCGTGAAGTGATGGCGGAATTCCGTCGCGCTACGGGGCTGCCGACCGCGACCAATATGATTGCGACCGACTGGCGTCAGATGGGACACACCTTATCCCTCCAGTCAGTCGATATTCCGCTGGCCGACCCGCACTTCTGGACGATGCAGGGTTCGGTGCGCGTGGCGCAGATGTGCCATGAGTTTGGCCTGACCTGGGGTTCGCACTCCAACAACCACTTCGATATCTCGCTGGCGATGTTCACGCACGTCGCCGCCGCTGCGCCGGGCACGATCACTGCTATCGACACCCACTGGATCTGGCAGGAAGGTAA
Organism: Enterobacter sp. FB; assembly: GCF_000805795.1. Lineage (NCBI taxonomy): Bacteria > Pseudomonadati > Pseudomonadota > Gammaproteobacteria > Enterobacterales > Enterobacteriaceae > Enterobacter > Enterobacter sp. FB. The sequence goes on from NZ_JSZC01000006.1 coordinate 453,357, forward strand.
TCAGCGTCTTACTAAGCAGCCGTTTGAGATCAAAGGTGGCATGGTGCAGGTGCCTTCCACGCCGGGGCTGGGGGTTGAGCTGGATATGGATCAGGTCATGAAGGCCCATGAGCTGTATCAGAAACACGGTCTGGGCGCGCGCGACGATGCGATGGCGATGCAGTATCTGATCCCTGACTGGACATTCGACAATAAACGCCCGTGCATGGTACGATAAACGCATTGGGACCGCTCCCATGAGCGGTCTTTTACGTGGTGTATGCTTAACGTAACGACTATGCGTAAGGATGGCTTATGAAAATTGTTATCGCACCGGACTCGTATAAGGAAAGTTTGAGTGCGCTTGAGGTTGCGACAGCGATAGAGCGTGGTTTTCGCGAGATCTTTCCCGAGGCGGTTTACGTGAAGCTGCCGGTCGCGGACGGTGGCGAAGGGACGGTTGAGGCGATGATCGCGGCAACGCAGGGAAGCATTGTACATGTTCCGGTGACCGGCCCGCTGGGCGAGCGCGTGGAGGGGTTTTATGGCTTGTCCGGTGATAAGCAGAGCGCCTTTATTGAAATGGCGGCGGCAAGCGGCCTGGAGCGGGTTGCGCCTTCGCAGCGTAATCCGCTGAAAACCACCTCCTGGGGCACGGGCGAACTGATTCGTCACGCGCTGGATGCGGGCGTTAAGCATATTATTATTGGCATTGGCGGCAGCGCTACCAACGACGGCGGCGCAGGGATGGTGCAGGCGCTGGGGGCGAAGCTGCTGGACGACAATGAACAGCCTCTTGGGCAGGGCGGGGGCGAGCTGGGAAAACTCGCGCGTATCGACCTGAGCGGGCTGGACAAGCGTCTGGTGGAATGCCGGATTGAGGTGGCCTGCGATGTAACCAATCCGCTTACCGGGAAGGATGGCGCGTCAGCGGTATTCGGCCCGCAGAAGGGCGCCACACCCGAGATGATCGTCACCCTGGACAACGCGCTTGCGCACTATGCGAGCGTCATTGTCCGGGATCTGGATATCGACGTACTGAACCTTGCTGGCGGCGGCGCGGCGGGGGGCATGGGCGCGGCGCTCTACGCCTTTTGCGGCGCGCAGCTGCGCCAGGGCATTGAGATCGTGACCGATGCGCTACACCTGGCCGATCAGGTGGCCGATGCGGATCTGGTGATCACGGGGGAAGGCCGCATTGACAGCCAGACGATCCACGGCAAAGTCCCGGTGGGGGTGGCGAAGGTGGCAAAACGCTTTAACAAACCCGTTATTGGCATTGCAGGCAGCCTGACGGCGGACGTTGGCGTGGTACACGATCACGGCATTGATGCCGTGTTTAGCGTGATCTACACCATTTGCACGCTGGAAGACGCGCTGGAAAATGCCGGCGAGAACGTCAGGATGGCCGCAAGGAATATCGCGGCGGTGCTGAAAGTGGGGCAGGCATTTTAGCTGTGATTGCCGGGTGGCGGCTTCGCCTTACCCGGCCTACGTTAGTGCACCTGTAGGCCCGGCAAGCGTAGCGCCACCGGGCTTTTACCTCAGCTCCCCAACACCTTCATCGCTTCGCGCGTCACGTTATCCATTTCATCCAGCAGCTCCAGGAACTCCGGTTCAAGCTCCGATTCCGGCGTACCGGCACGCAGCTGTTGCTCCAGAAGCTGAGAGAGGTTTTTCAGCCGCGGTACGCCGCTGTACCCGCAGCTGCCGTGCAGCTTGTGGATTGCGTCCAGCAGATCTTCCGGGTTTTCACCCACCAGCTGCTCTTCCACCTTGTTGCGAATTTCTGGCAGAAACGCGACCAGCATTTGCAGCATGTCGCGGGCCAAATCGGGTTTACCTGCCGCCTGGCGCAGCGCGAGCTGCCAGTCAAAGGTGGCGTTCTGATTAACGCTTATCTCAGCCTGCTCGCTGGAAACCGTGTACGTTCCGCCAATATGACCCGGCTTGTAGCGCAACAGCAGGCTATGAAGTTTCTCTTCATCGATGGGCTTTGCCAGATAGTCATTCATCCCGGCGCTCAGCAGCTTCTCCTTCTGGCCCGCCATCGCGTGCGCGGTGACAGCAATAACCGGCGTTTGCTGCTGATGCGGCAGCTGGTGGATCAGCTCGCAGGCCCGGATGCCGTCCATGCCCGGCATCTGAATATCCATCAGGATTAAATCGAACTGCATCTGCTTAGCCTGTTCAACCGCCTGCGCGCCGCTGGTGCACAGCTCCACATGCTGAACCTGGTCCTCAAGCAATGCGCCAATGAGCTTCAGGTTGGCCGGATTATCATCCACCGCCATCACGCTCATCGGCAATTTTTGCTCATCGTTAATCAGCGGAAGGGCATGCTGGCTAAGACGGCAATATTCCGTGAGGGCTGGCAGCAAACGGGTTGCGGTCAGTGGTTTCAAAAGGCACGCGGCCGCGCCGTCGTTTTTCAGTTCTTCCGCGTTGAGCTGCCCATGGCACGGCAGCGCCAGCAGCAGGTAGTCGGTCATCGACGCGGCTTTCGCCAGGCGCTCCTGCTGCATGGTCAACTCGCCGGTGAAGGTGACCGGAATGCCCATCAGCAGAATATCGTAATGCTCTACGGCAAGCGCCGAGAAGGTGGGGCTGTAGACCACCTCCAGCGGCGTGGTGCTTAAGATGTCGAGCGTACACTGCGCCGCCGCAGCGTTAGGCTCAACGTAGGCCAGACGCTTGCCTTTCAGGCAGTCCGTCACCGGGCCATCGGTCAGCACGTTCGGATTAAGGTCCAGATTAATGTGGAACCAGAAGGTTGAACCGCGGTTTGGCTGGCTGTGGAATGAGATATCGCCGCCCATCTCGTTCACCAGACGCTGGGTGATCACCAGCCCCAGACCGGTACCGCCATGACGGCGGGAGATGCTGGCGTCCGCCTGACGGAACGCCTGGAACAGACGCGACTGGTCGCGCTCCGGAATACCGATGCCGGTATCGCGGATCTGGACTTCAATCTGGACCTTATTGCTGCTGATCGAGCGTTTCTCTACCAGGATGTCGATATTACCGCTTTCGGTGAACTTAATGGCATTCCCGACAAGGTTGGTTATGACCTGCTGCAGGCGCAGCGGATCGCCAATAACGTTATCCGGCACGTCGTTTTTAATGTTAAGCGTCAGCTCCAGGCCTTTGTCGTGCGACGAGTGCGCGAGCAGCGTCACCACTTCATCCAGCGTGCTGCGCAGCGGGAAGGGGATACTCTCGAGGATCAGCTTGCCCGCTTCCAGCTTGGAGAAGTCCAGCACGTCGTTAATGATCGCCAGCAGGTTGTTGGCCGAACGTTCAATGGTGTGCAGGTGATCCCGCTGAGTGGGGTTGAGCTCGCTTTTCAGGGTCAGACGGGTAAAGCCGATCACGCCATTGAGCGGCGTGCGCAGCTCGTGCGACATATTGGCAAGGAATTCCGATTTAATACGCGCCGCTTCCTGAGCGCGCTTTTTCGCCAGATCCAGCTCAACGTTCTGGATCTCCATCTGCTCCAGCGTTTCGCGCAGGTCGGACGTCGCCTGGTCAACGTTGTGCTGCATCTCTTCGTGATAGGCCGCCAGCGACATCGCCATCGAGTTGATGCCGTTTTTCAGCATGTCCAGCTCGCCCAGCATAAACCCTTCCACACGGCTGTCGAGCTGTCCCCGGCGAATGCGGTCAACCGTGTTAACCATGTTGCGGATGGGGCCCGTCACGTCGCGCATCAGGCGCCAGCCGAAGATCAGCGCAATGCCGATGCAGAACAGCATCATCACGCCGGAAATGAAGATCTCTTTGTACTGCTGTAGCCGGACCGACTTGAGATCCAGCTCAAGCGCCACATATCCCAGCATATTATTGCTGGATTTGGCGTCGGACTGCGCAGACTCATCGGGGGAATAGCTTTCCGACACGATCGGCGTGCGCAGGATCATGATATCGCCGCGCCGCAATACGGTGAGGTGGCGCGGGAACGGCGTACCGTCCGGGATCTTCAGTGCTGCCGGATCGAGATGAAAGTTTGAGGTCACAAACAGGCGGTTATGTTCGTCGTAAACGGAAATGGCGCGTACGATATCCGAGTGACGACGGTGGAGTACGCTGATTAACTGCCCAATGGATTCGCGGTTTTGCAGGTTCATGCCGTACTCGCTGGAGACGGCAAGCGGTTCGATAATACTGGCGCCTGCATCTTCCAGCTGTCGCTGCAAATCGTTATAGCGGTGCACCACAAAGAAGATACTCAGCAGCAAACCGATGAGAACGGTGGGGGCGAGGATCAAAATCATCATGCGCGCGCGCAGGCTGTAGTTGGTCATGGCGTTCCGTTATGGGACAATTAAGATAATTATGGTTATGTGAGAAAAATCTCTGCGATGGCGCAATTCTACTCTGCAAAGCGACGCGTGACGACGCGTCAAATCATCACTGTTGAGGCCACGGAACTCGATCCGTTTGGCCAGGGAGTGGCACGTCACAATGGTAAGGCTCTGTTTATAACAGGTTTACTGCCAGCAGAACGAGCAGAAATTACGCTAACGGAAGATAAACGCCAGTTTGCGCGCGGGCAGGTTAAGCGTCGCTTCAACGATAGCCCGGAGCGTGTGGCACCCCGCTGTCCCCATTTTGGCGTGTGCGGCGGCTGCCAGCAACAGCATGCGAGCACAGAATTACAGCAAAAAAGCAAAAGCAACGCGCTGGCGCGTCTGCTTAAACATGACGTTAACGAAATTGTTGCCGATGAGCCCTGGGGCTATCGTCGTCGCGCGCGCCTGAGCCTCAGCTATCAGCCAAAAACGGAGCGGCTGGAGATGGGGTTTCGCAAGGCCGGCTCCAGCGACATCGTTGACGTGAAGCGGTGCCCCATTTTGGTGCCCCATCTTGAGGCATTGCTTCCGGAAGTGCGCATCTGCCTCTCCGGGCTGGACGGCGTACGCCATCTTGGGCACGTCGAACTGGTCATGGCAAACAATGGCCCGCTGATGGTGCTGCGCCATACCGCGCCGTTGTCGAAGAAAGATCGCGAAAAACTGGAACGCTTTTCGCATTCCCACGACCTGGCGCTTTTCCTGGCACCACAAAGCGAGATACTTGAACAGGTTACCGGTGAGGCGCCCTGGTATGCGTCAAACGGGCTACGCTTAACGTTCAGCCCGCGGGATTTCATTCAGGTCAATGATGGCGTTAACCAGCAGATGGTGGCGAAAGCGCTGGCGTGGCTGGACGTTCAGAAAAGCGACCGGGTGCTCGATCTGTTCTGCGGAATGGGCAACTTCACGCTGCCGCTGGCGCAAGAAGCGGCCAGCGTCGTCGGTGTGGAAGGCGTTGAGGCCCTGGTGGCGAAAGGGCAGGAGAACGCGCGGCAGAACGGCTTGCAAAATGTGACATTCTTTCATCAAAATCTTGAGGACGATGTCACCCAACAGCCGTGGGCAAAGCAGGGCTTCGATAAAATTTTGCTCGACCCGGCGCGTGCCGGTGCCCCGGGCGTGATGGCACATATTATTAAACTCGCGCCAAAGCGTGTGGTCTATGTTTCCTGTAACCCGGCAACGCTTGCCCGGGACAGCGAGGCATTACTCAGCGCGGGTTACCAGATTCAGCGTCTGGCAATGCTGGACATGTTCCCGCACACTGGGCATCTGGAATCGATGGTGTTGTTCGAGCACATCTAATTTGTTTGGCTTGTCGACTTCGACAGGCCCTGGTCCCTAAAGGAGAGGACAATGGTTGCGGTAAGAAGTGCACATCTCAATAAAGCTGGGGAGTTTGACCCACAAAAATGGATCGCAAGTCTGGGAATTTCCAGCCAGCAGTCGTGTGAACGCTTAACCGAAACCTGGGCCTATTGTCTGCGCACCACGCAGGGGCATCCCGACGCCGATCTTCTCCTGTGGCGCGGCGTGGAGATGGTTGAAATCCTGTCCATGCTGAACATGGACATCGAAACGCTGCAGGCTGCGCTGCTCTTCCCCCTCGCGGATGCGGACGTGGTCAGCGAAGACGTGCTGCGCGACAGCGTCGGAAAATCCGTCGTTGCGCTGATCCACGGCGTGCGCGATATGGCAGCCATTCGTCAGCTCAAAGCCGCGCATACGGATTCCGTCTCCTCAGAGCAGGTCGATAACGTTCGCCGGATGCTGCTGGCCATGGTGGATGATTTCCGCTGCGTGGTCATCAAGCTGGCCGAGCGTATTGCCCACCTGCGAGAGGTGAAGGATGCGCCGGAAGACGAGCGCGTGCTGGCTGCCAAAGAGTGTACGAACATCTATGCGCCGCTGGCGAACCGGCTGGGGATTGGTCAGCTGAAGTGGGAGCTGGAAGATTACTGCTTCCGCTATCTACACCCGGCGGAATACAAACGGATTGCCAAACTCCTGCACGAGCGCCGCATCGACCGCGAGCACTATATCGAGGAGTTTGTCGGCGGCCTGCGCCAGGCGATGAAAGAAGAGAACGTGCGCGCCGAAGTCTACGGTCGACCAAAGCACATCTACAGCATCTGGCGCAAAATGCAGAAGAAACACCTCGCCTTTGACGAGCTGTTTGACGTGCGCGCCGTGCGTATCGTGGCGGAGCGTCTGCAGGACTGCTACGCCGCGCTGGGGATAGTGCACACGCACTTCCGTCATCTGCCCGATGAGTTTGACGACTATGTCGCCAACCCCAAACCGAACGGCTATCAGTCAATCCATACCGTGGTGCTTGGCCCTGGCGGTAAAACGGTCGAGATTCAGATCCGCACCAAACAGATGCACGAGGACGCCGAGCTGGGCGTTGCCGCGCACTGGAAATACAAAGAAGGCACGTCCGGCGGGGCGCGTTCAGGCCACGAAGACCGCATTGCCTGGCTGCGTAAGCTGATTGCGTGGCAGGAAGAGATGGCCGATTCCGGCGAGATGCTCGACGAAGTGCGCAGCCAGGTCTTTGACGATCGCGTCTACGTCTTTACCCCGAAAGGGGACGTTGTCGACCTGCCGGCCGGCTCTACGCCGCTCGATTTTGCCTACCACATCCATAGCGATGTGGGGCACCGCTGCATCGGGGCGAAAATTGGCGGGCGTATCGTACCGTTCACCTATCAGCTGCAGATGGGCGACCAGATTGAAATCATTACCCAGAAGCAGCCGAACCCGAGCCGGGACTGGCTTAACCCGAACCTGGGGTATGTCACCACCAGCCGCGGGCGCTCGAAGATTCACGCCTGGTTCCGCAAACAGGATCGAGACAAGAATATCCTTGCCGGCCGCCAGATCCTTGACGACGAGCTGGAGCATATCGGTATCAGCCTGAAAGAGGCGGAGAAATTCCTGCTGCCGCGCTACAACTTCAACGAGCTTGATGAGCTGTTAGCGGCGATTGGCGGCGGTGATATTCGTCTGAATCAGATGGTGAACTTCCTGCAGGCGCAGTTCAATAAGCCAAGCGCGGAAGAGCAGGACGCGGCGGCGCTGAAGCAACTGCAGCAGAAAACTTACGCGCCGCAGCAGCGCAGCAAAGACAACGGCCGCGTGGTGGTCGAAGGTGTCGGTAACCTGATGCACCACATTGCCCGCTGCTGTCAGCCAATTCCAGGCGACGATATCGTCGGCTTTATCACCCAGGGGCGCGGGATCTCGATCCACCGCTCCGACTGCGACCAGCTTGCCGAGCTGCAGTCCCATGCGCCGGAGCGCATCGTGGAAGCGGTCTGGGGCGAGAGCTACTCCGCCGGCTACTCGCTGGTGGTGCGCGTCACTGCCAACGACCGCAGCGGCCTGCTGCGCGACATCACGACCATTCTCGCCAACGAGAAGGTCAACGTGCTGGGCGTCGCCAGCCGCAGCGATACCCGCGAGCAGCTTGCCACCATCGATATGACCATCGAAATCTATAACCTGCAGGTGCTGGGCCGCGTGCTCGGCAAGCTGAACCAGGTGCCGGATGTGATTGACGCGCGTCGTCTGCACGGCGGCTAAACATCCTCTTCCGTAGGCCGGGTAAGGCAACGCCGCCACCCGGCATTTTTTCATCAGGACAGTATTATGACTCAAATCGACCGCCTGCTCGGCATCATGAAACGCCTGCGCGACCCGGAAAACGGCTGCCCGTGGGACAAAGAGCAGACTTTCGCCACCATCGCCCCGTACACCCTTGAAGAGACCTACGAGGTGCTGGACGCGATTTCCCGTGAAGATTTTGACGACCTGCGCGGCGAGCTGGGCGATCTGCTTTTCCAGGTTGTGTTCTACGCGCAGATGGCGCAGGAAGAAGGGCGCTTTAACTTTGACGATATCTGCGCTGCCATCAGCGACAAGCTTGAGCGCCGCCATCCCCATATTTTCGGTGACGCTACCGCAGGAACCAGCACCGAAGTCCTGGCCCGCTGGGAGCAGATCAAAAGCGCCGAGCGGGCAGAAAAATCCCAGCACTCCGCGCTGGACGACATTCCGCTGAGCCTGCCCGCGCTGATGCGCGCGCACAAAATCCAGAAACGCTGCTCCGCCGTGGGGTTTGACTGGACCTCCCTCGGCCCGGTGCTGGATAAAGTGCACGAAGAGATTGACGAGGTGATGCACGAAGCGCAGCAGGCGGTGGTGGATGAAGCAAAGCTTGAGGAAGAGATGGGCGATCTGCTGTTTGCGACCGTCAACCTTTCTCGCCACCTGGGTGTAAAAGCGGAAACGGCGCTGCAAAAAGCCAACCTTAAGTTCGAACGCCGCTTTCGCGAAGTGGAGCGGATTGTCGCCTCGCGAGGCCTGGAAATGAGCGGTATTGACCTCGACGCGATGGAAGAAGTCTGGCAGGAAGTAAAGCGCCAGGAATCTGATCTCTAACGAAATTTTGCGATCAAGCGCAATTTGTGTGATTTTTTAAATGACAAGCGCTTGATTTGCGTCAAAAACATTTACCCAAAAGGGGCTATTTTCTCACTCCTTATGTTTGTCATGGCCTGGAATGGAGACGGAGAATGAAAGTTTGTGGCGCTCGCCGTGTTCGGGTATACTACTTTCCCGTCCTGGTTATTCCATCGTTTCACCCTAACTTCTCAGGTTCAGCATGACAACGAACTATATTTTTGTGACCGGCGGGGTCGTATCCTCTCTGGGTAAAGGCATTGCCGCAGCCTCCCTCGCAGCCATTCTTGAAGCCCGTGGCCTCAATGTGACCATGATGAAACTGGATCCGTATATCAACGTCGATCCTGGCACCATGAGCCCAACCCAACACGGGGAAGTGTTCGTTACTGAAGACGGCGCTGAAACCGATCTGGATCTTGGCCACTACGAGCGTTTCATTCGTACCAAAATGACCCGTCGTAATAACTTTACGACTGGCCGCATCTACTCTGACGTTCTGCGTAAAGAGCGCCGTGGTGACTATCTGGGCGCGACCGTGCAGGTTATCCCACACATCACTAACGCCATCAAAGAGCGTGTCCTTGCCGGTGGCGAAGGGCATGACGTTGTGCTGGTTGAAATCGGCGGTACCGTGGGTGATATCGAATCCCTGCCGTTCCTCGAAGCGATTCGTCAGCTGGCGGTAGACATTGGTCGTGAACACGCGCTGTTCATGCACCTGACGCTGGTGCCTTACATGGCGGCGGCAGGTGAAGTGAAAACCAAACCGACCCAGCACTCTGTTAAAGAGCTGCTCTCTATCGGTATTCAGCCTGACATCCTGGTTTGCCGTTCCGATCGCGCCATTCCGGCGAACGAACGTGCGAAAATTGCATTGTTCTGTAACGTGCCTGAAAAAGCCGTTATTTCAATGAAAGATGTCGATTCCATTTATAAAATCCCGGGCCTGTTGAAATCACAGGGTCTGGACGATTATATTTGTAAACGATTCAGCTTGAACTGTCCGGAAGCTAACCTGTCTGAATGGGAACAGGTTATTTACGAAGAAGCCAACCCGGCAGGCGAAGTGACTATCGGTATGGTCGGCAAGTACATCGAGCTGCCGGATGCCTATAAGTCCGTGATCGAAGCGCTGAAACACGGTGGTCTGAAGAACCGTGTCTCCGTGAACATCAAGCTGATTGATTCGCAGGATGTTGAAACGCGTGGCGTTGAAATCCTGAAAGATCTGGATGCTATCCTTATCCCTGGTGGCTTCGGCTACCGTGGTGTAGAAGGCAAGATCGCCACCGCGCGTTATGCGCGTGAAAACAATATTCCATACCTCGGCATCTGTCTGGGTATGCAGGTTGCGCTGATCGAATTTGCGCGCAACGTAGCGGGAATGGAAAACGCGAACTCTACGGAATTTGTGCCAGACTGTAAGTACCCTGTTGTGGCGCTTATCACTGAATGGCGTGATGAAGACGGTAACGTCGAAGTCCGTACCGAGAAGAGCGATCTGGGTGGCACTATGCGTCTCGGCGCACAGGCCTGCCAGCTGACTGACGATAGCGTGGTTCGCAAGCTGTACGGCGAGCCGGTCATCACCGAGCGCCATCGTCACCGCTATGAAGTCAACAACATGCTGTTGAAACAAATTGAAGCTGCGGGTCTGCGTGTTGCGGGCCGCTCCGGGGATGATCAGTTAGTCGAGATCATCGAAGTGCCAAACCATCCGTGGTTTGTCGCCTGCCAGTTCCACCCGGAATTTACTTCAACGCCACGTGACGGGCATCCGCTGTTTGCAGGCTTTGTGAAGGCCGCCAGCGACTACCAGAAGCGTCAGGCGAAGTAAAAAAAGTTAGAACGGCAACGCGTACCTTTGGTACGCGTTGTTTGTCTGGAGTTTTAGTTTAACTTGTACTGAGGAAAATCTAATGTCCAAAATCGTTAAAGTCATCGGTCGTGAAATCATCGACTCCCGTGGTAACCCGACCGTTGAAGCCGAAGTTCATCTGGAAGGTGGTTTCGTCGGTATGGCAGCTGCTCCATCAGGTGCTTCTACTGGTTCCCGCGAAGCGCTGGAACTGCGTGATGGCGACAAATCCCGTTTCATGGGCAAAGGCGTACTGAAAGCGGTTGGCGCTGTTAACGGTCCTATTGCTCAGGCTATCGTTGGCAAAGATGCCAAAGATCAGGCTGGCATCGACAAGATCATGATCGATCTGGACGGTACTGAAAACAAATCTAACTTCGGTGCGAACGCAATCCTGGCCGTTTCCCTGGCGAACGCCAAAGCGGCTGCGGCGGCTAAAGGCATGCCACTGTTCGAGCACATCGCTGAACTGAACGGCACCCCAGGCAAATACTCCATGCCTGTACCAATGATGAACATCATCAACGGTGGTGAGCACGCAGACAACAACGTTGATATTCAGGAATTCATGATTCAGCCAGTTGGCGCGAAATCCCTGAAAGAAGCAGTACGTATGGGTTCTGAAGTGTTCCACAACCTGGCTAAAGTTCTGAAAGCTAAAGGTATGAACACGGCTGTGGGTGACGAAGGTGGCTATGCGCCAAACCTGGGTTCTAACGCAGAAGCACTGGCTGTTATCGCAGAAGCGGTAAAAGCAGCGGGCTACGAGCTGGGCAAAGACATCACCCTGGCGATGGACTGTGCAGCATCAGAATTCTACAAAGACGGTAAATACGTTCTGGCTGGCGAAGGCAACAAAGCGTTCACCTCCGAAGAGTTCACTCACTTCCTGGAAGACCTGACCAAACAGTACCCAATCGTGTCTATCGAAGACGGTCTGGACGAGTCTGACTGGGCTGGCTTCGCATACCAGACTAAAGTACTGGGCGACAAAATCCAGCTGGTGGGTGACGACCTGTTCGTAACCAACACCAAGATCCTGAAAGAAGGTATCGAGAAAGGCATCGTTAACTCCATCCTGATCAAATTCAACCAGATCGGTTCCCTGACCGAAACGCTGGCTGCGATCAAAATGGCGAAAGACGCTGGCTACACCGCGGTTATCTCTCACCGTTCTGGCGAAACTGAAGACGCGACCATTGCTGACCTGGCTGTGGGTACCGCTGCTGGCCAGATCAAAACCGGTTCTATGAGCCGTTCTGACCGTGTTGCTAAATACAACCAGCTGATTCGTATCGAAGAAGCGCTGGGCGAAAAAGCACCATACAACGGTCGTAAAGAGATCAAAGGCCAGGCATAATCGCTTAAGCCTTAACATGAAAATGCCAGTCGAATGACTGGCATTTTTTTTGGCTATTTAAAATCGACCGCCATTTGCTCCGGAATGGTCAGCCCCCGGGTGGTTTGCACGCAGCGGGCAATATAATCCGTAAACCGGGGTGGCTTCGGCATCCCCATGCTCAGCAGCTTATCGTTGCTGAAGCGCACGTTAAGCGTGGCAAACGCGCCGTATAACCGCATGGCTCTCAGCATCAGACGTTCGTTGCACGGGCCAAAAATCGTTTTTAGTTCACGGCGCATTCTGACCAGCGTTTCGTAGCTGACCTGCGCGTACTTATCGCCGACGGGTGCTTTCTCCAGCGCCTGCGCCATCGCATTATCAATATCCGCAAAGCGAACGCTGTTCTCTTCTCCGGCCGAAATGTGTACCACTTCCCCCGGACGCGCGTTGCTGTTGAGCAGCATTAACAGCGCGTCGGCACAATAATCCACCGGGACAACGTCGATCCGGTCCTCCATCGAGCACATAAACTTCTGCAGCATCAGGCCCATGCTGAAGACCCAGAAAATACTGCTCGAGGGCGTGCAGCCGTGGCGGGTATGGCCGACAACGATGGACGGACGCGCGATGAGCAGCGGCAGGTTCGGACATTCCTGGCGCATCAGCTGTTCGATGGTTGACTTCGAAAACGTGTATTCCACCAGGTGTTCAGCATTCTCTCTGAATTCGGCGCTTTCGGCGACCAGGGAATCCTGCTCCGGCGTACATGACATTGCCGTGCCCACGTGGAGGAAGCGTTGTAGCGTTGAAACCTGCTCCATGCGGCGCGCCAGTGCCAGCGTTCCTTCCACGTTGACCTTCCAGATGAGCGGGTTGTTACCAAATGAGGCAACAGCTGCACAGTTCACGACATGCGTGACCTGGTCCAGACGCGGATCGTTCAGGAAGGCTTCAGGCTGGCTGAGATCGCCCATGAGGATATTGTCCACGCTCAGAGTGGCCAGTTTGTCCTCAGGAACGTTGAACTTGCGCATGTTCTCCAGCACGCGCTCCAGCCCGCTCTGCGGATCGCTGGCACGCGCGAGCAAAAGCAGTTTTACGGATTGATCGCTGGTCAGCATTTTTTCCAGTACTGCACCGCCCAGAAACCCCGTCACGCCTGTAATCATTAACATCTTCATTAATACCGTCTCATTATGATTGATGAGGCGGATTGTAGGCGTGCAAAAGTAAACGGCATTTAAATAATAAAAAGCCGAAATCGACAGCATCTTAAGCTTATTTTAAGGAAAGGAATTCAGGTGGAGATATTGGACATTACAGGCAGGGTGAAAATTCAATTTATTAAAATGAATATTTCAACATTATGATTTTAAAGTCCTTTTTGTGGCGCTCATCGGATGGTGAACTTAATTCGAAATGTAATAAATATAATACTTTGTTACACCAAACATTTACCGGATAAATGATTTAAACACCACTTAACTTAAATCAGGCGACATTAAGCGCAGGCTATTTTATTTAGCCTGCGAAGGGTTTTTAGAGTAACAGAGGAAGCGTGGCGCTGGCCGTTTGCTGGCTAACGTCGCCGTAACGGCCATCCAGCGCAATCATGGACGTGGTCAGCAGTTCGACCAGCAGCATGACCCCAACTTTGGCATTGAGCGCGCCCGCGCTAAGCGGCCCCTCTGGCTTGGCGGCCACCAGCTGCATGTCGCTCAGGGACGCCAGCGGGCTGCGGGGCGTATTGCTGAGTGCCAGAACCTTAGCGCCGCGCTTGCGGGCAAGCTTCACCACGTGGAGTAGATCTCGCGTTGAGCCGGAACTGGAGATTGCCACCACCAGCGTCTCTTCCGAAAGCGTTGTCGCATTCATGGCCGCGCGGTGCATATCGCTAAACAGCTGTGCGGGTTTGCCCAGCCGCAACAGCTTGTAGTGCAGATACTCCCCGAGGATCGCGCTGGCCGCAACGCCATAAATCTGCACCGACTGCGCCTGATGCAGCGCCAGCGCGGCCTTTTCAAGCAGCGTGCGGTCAAGGAGCCTGGCGGTGTCCTGCAAAGCCTGCACCGACTCATCCACGACGTTATCAATCTCATCCCCCGCCTGGCGCGCGGGCTGGCCCTGCTGAATATCCAGCGCAAGCGCCATTTTAAATTCGTTATAGCCCTTGCAGCCCAGCGTGCGGCAAAGACGCGTCACGCTGGCCTCGCTGGTGTGGCTCTCGCGCGCCAGTTCGGTGATCGTCAGGTAGAGCACCCGGGCAGGATCGCTGAGAACAAACTCACCGAGTTTTTGTTGTGTTGGGCTGTACCCGGAAGCCTCCTGGCGTAGCTTCAGCAGCAGGTTTTCATGGTCTGACATGCTCGATCCTTAATGCGTTTCTCTGCGACTAGTGTGGCGGAAAGCGGGGGAAGGATGCCAGTCATTTCGAAAAAGTATGATCGTCGTCCTGGTTTTTGATGATAATTTTCACTGTTTAAAATTAATATGGTAAAAATTTTCATCCATTAATGGGGGGATGAAAAAATGATGCAAATATTCAGTGGGGCTTCTTCAGGGGGATGGTTTGAAAAAGCGCAGCGCTTTGGCAAATCCTTTATGTTGCCGATTGCCGTGCTGCCTGCGGCGGGTCTGCTGCTGGGGATAGGCGGCGCGCTATCGAATCCCAACACGCTGGCAGCCTATCCGTTTTTAGACGTGAGCTGGCTCCAGGCCATTTTCACCATCATGAGCAGCGCAGGATCCATCGTGTTTGCGAACCTCTCGGTGCTGTTTGCGGTTGGGGTCGCCGTCGGGCTGGCAAAAAGCGATAAGGGCACGGCGGGGCTGGCGGCGCTTCTCGCGTTTCTGGTGATGAATGCCACCATCAACGCGCTGCTGATCCTCACCGGCAAACTGGCGCATGAGAACCCGGGCGCGGTGGGGCAGGGCATGACGCTGGGTATTCAGACGCTGGAAACCGGCGTCTTTGGCGGCGTGGTGATTGGGCTGGTGACCTGCGCGCTCCATCATCGGTTTAACAAGATTGCACTTCCGCAGTTCCTGGGCTTTTTTGGCGGCTCGCGCTTTGTTCCTATCATCAGCTCGCTGGCGGCGATACTCGTCGGTGCGCTCATGACCGTGGTCTGGCCGCATTTCCAGAAGCTGATTTTTGGTCTCGGCGGGCTGGTGGATGCGACCGGCTATCTGGGCACTTTGCTGTACGGCTTCATTTTACGCATGCTGGGTCCGTTCGGTCTGCACCACATCTTCTACCTGCCTTTCTGGACCACCGCGCTTGGCGGGAGTGAGATTGTCAACGGTCACCTGGTGGAAGGCACGCAGCGGATCTTCTTCGCTCAGCTGGCTGACCCGAACACGCAACATTTCTATGAGGGCACGTCACGCTTCATGTCCGGGCGCTTTATTACGATGATGTTTGGCCTGCTCGGGGCGTGCCTGGCGATGTACCACACGGCAAAACCCGAGAACAAAAAACGCGTTGCCGGGCTGCTGCTTTCTGCGGCGTTAACCTCGTTCCTGACCGGGATTACCGAGCCTATCGAATTCTCGTTCCTGTTTATTGCGCCGGTGCTCTACGTCATCCATGCGCTGTTTGACGGGCTGGCATTCATGCTCGCGCACATGCTGCATATCACCATCGGGCAAACCTTCTCCGGCGGTTTCATCGACTTCGTGCTGTTCGGCATTTTGCAGGGAGAAGCCAAAACCAACTGGATGTTCGTTCCGCTGGTCGGCGTAGCGTGGTTCTTCCTTTACTACTTTACCTTCCGCTATCTGATTAACCGCTTTGATTTCGCGACGCCAGGTCGGGAAAAGGAGGCGATGGCTGATGAGGTCAGTCTGCCGCAAAACGAACGCGCAGCCGCGGTGATCGCCGGATTAGGCGGAAAAGACAATCTGGACGAGGTGGACTGCTGCGCCACGCGTCTTCGCGTCACGGTTAAAGACGGCAGCAAAGTGAATGAGTCGGCACTGAAAGCCACCGGGGCGCGCGGCGTTATCGTGCGCGGCAACGGCGTTCAGGTCATTTATGGCCCGCACGTCACGATTATCAAAAACGAAGTGGAAGAGATCTTATCGTAATGAAAACTGTACTGGATAACCTGAAGGGAAAACTGGTCGTCTCCTGTCAGGCGCTGGAAAATGAACCGCTGCACAGCCCGTTTATTATGTCGCGCATGGCGCTGGCTGCGGCACAGGGCGGGGCTGCCGCCATTCGCGCGAACAGCGTGGTGGATATCGAGGCCATCAGGCAGCAGGTGTCTTTGCCGGTCATCGGCATCATCAAACGGGATTATCCCGAAAGCGAGGTGTTTATCACCGCGACAATGAAAGAGGTGGATGAGCTCATGAGCGTCTCGCCGGACATCATTGCGCTTGATGCGACGGCGCGGTCACGTCCTGGCGGAGAATCTCTGGAAACGCTGGTCTCGCGCATCCGCGCACGTTATCCCGCGGTGCTGCTGATGGCGGATATCTCCTCCGTGGACGAAGCCGTGACGGCGCAGGCGCTGGGCTTTGACTGCGTCGGCACCACGCTTTACGGCTACACGGCGGAAACGGCGGGCCATTCACTTCCGGAAAACGACAGCGCGTTCCTGAAGGCGGTGCTGGCCGCCGTGACGGTGCCCGTGGTTGCCGAAGGCAACGTGGATACCCCCGAGCGTGCGGCCAGGTGTCTGGCGCTGGGCGCGCATACGGTGGTGGTCGGCGGCGCGATCACCCGTCCGCAGCAAATCACGGAACGGTTTATGGCGGCGATTGGCGCGTAAAGCACCGATGGAGCATGACCATCCGGCGGGGATCTGCGATACTTATCGTTTATCCCCTTTACTGAGATGACTATGCAGTACCCGATTAACGAGATGTTCCAGACCCTGCAAGGCGAGGGTTACTTTACCGGCGTTCCCGCTATTTTCATTCGTTTACAGGGATGCCCGGTTGGCTGTGCCTGGTGTGATACCAAACATACCTGGGATAAGCTCGCAGATCGGGAAGTGTCGCTGTTTAGCATTCTGGCGAAAACCAAAGAGAGCGATAAGTGGGGCGCGGGCAGTGCCGAAGATCTGCTCGCCATCATTGGTCGTCAGGGCTGGACGGCGCGTCACGTGGTGATCACCGGCGGTGAACCCTGCATCCACGATCTGACGCCGCTGACCGAGCTGCTCGAAAAGAACGGCTACAGCTGCCAGATCGAAACCAGCGGCACCCATGAAGTGCGCTGCTCGCACACCACCTGGGTGACGGTATCGCCAAAAGTGAATATGCGCGGCGGGTATGACGTGCTGTCTCAGGCGCTGGAGCGCGCGGATGAGATTAAGCACCCGGTAGGACGCGTGCGTGATATCGAAGCGCTGGATGAACTGCTGGCCACGCTGACGGACGAAAAGCAGCGGGTGATTGCCCTGCAGCCTATCAGCCAGAAAGACGATGCAACGCGCCTGTGCATTGAAACCTGTATTGCGCGCAACTGGCGCCTGTCGATGCAGACGCACAAGTATCTGAATATTGCCTGAAAAAAAGCCCGGTGGCGCGAGCGCTGACCGGGCCTGGGTTTCGAGGCTTTTGTAGGCCGGGTAAGGCGAAGCCGCCACCCGGCAAGCATCACTCGCCGCGATACACGCAGCCTGCCGTACAGGTCTCTTTGATCATCACCGCGCTCAGCAGCGGTACCCGCGGTTTCATCTGATCCCAAATCCATTTTGCCAGCACCTCGCTGGTCGGGTTTTCAAGGCCCGGGATCTCATTCAGGTAGTAGTGATCCAGACGATCGTAGGTCGGCTTAAACGCCGCCTTCAGCTCGGCAAAATCCATGATCCAACCGGTATGCGGATCAACTTCACCGGTGATCTCAAGACGCACCATGAACGAATGCCCGTGCAGACGGCCACATTTATGCCCTTCAGGGACATGCGGAAGGTGGTGGGCGGCTTCGAAGGTGAAATCTTTAAACAGTGTGGTGGACATGATCGCTCTCAGTAATGCGGAAAAAACCGCCGCATAGTACCGGAAAGCACAATTTTTAGCATTAACTAAAACGGCTCTGAGCGGCAACCGCCTCGTATTCAGGGTGTTTATCGCTATTTGTTCTTTTATTTCAGAAGGTTATTTAATCGGTTTTATCGCTAAGCATGACAACCAAAACAGGTTAGTCCATTTGGTTATTTATTATTTCCATCCCTTCTTTAATTGTTATTATCCTCGCCGTTAACCTTATCTTCAGTTTGGATTTATTCGCTTAAAGTCCGCTTGGCTACTGGAACATAACGACGCATGACAACACAGGCCCCACCTTCAAATTTGCTTCCCCTGAACCCGGAGCAGCTGGCGCGCCTTCAGGCTGCCACCTCTGATTTTTCTCCCACTCAGCTTGCCTGGGTCTCCGGTTATTTCTGGGGAATGCTCAATCAACAGCCTGGCGCTGTGGCGGGTGCACCGGCCACGGCCGTTGAAATTCCGGCCATTACCCTGATTTCCGCCTCGCAGACGGGCAATGCCCGCCGCGTGGCCGAAGCACTGCGCGACGACCTGCTGGCCGCGAAACTGAACGTGAACCTGGTCAACGCCGGGGATTACAAATTTAAGCAAATCGCGTCGGAAAAACTGCTGGTGGTGGTTGCCTCTACGCAGGGGGAAGGTGAACCCGCTGAAGAAGCGGTGGCGCTGCATAAGTTCCTGTTCTCGAAAAAAGCGCCGAAGCTGGATGGCACGGCGTTTGCCGTCTTTGGCCTGGGCGATACTTCCTATGAATTCTTCTGCCAGTCCGGCAAAGACTTCGACAGCAAGCTGGCGGAGCTGGGCGCGGAGCGCCTGCTGGACCGCGTTGACGCGGATGTCGAATACCAGGCCGCCGCCGCCGAATGGCGCGCCCGCATCGTTGAGGTGCTAAAAGCGCGCGTGCCGAAAGAGACGTCAGCCCAGGCCTCGTTCACCGCGACGGGTGCTGTTAACGACATCCACACCAGCCCGTACACCAAAGAGGCGCCGCTGGCGGCGAGCCTGTCGGTGAACCAGAAAATTACCGGCCGCGATTCAGAAAAAGATGTGCGCCATATCGAAATCGATCTGGGCGACTCGGGCCTGCGCTATCAGCCTGGCGATGCGCTGGGCGTCTGGTATCAGAACGATCCGGCGCTGGTGAAAGAGCTGGTTGAGCTGCTGTGGCTGAAAGGCGACGAGCCTGTCACCGTTGACGGTAAAACGCAGCCGCTTTCTGATGCGTTGCAGTGGCATTTTGAGCTGACGGTGAACACCCCGAATATCGTCGAAAATTATGCCACCTTGACGCGCAGCGAATCCCTGCTGCCGCTGGTGGGCGACAAGGCGAAGCTGCAGCATTACGCTGCGACGACGCCGATTGTCGATATGGTGCGCTTCTCTCCGGCTCAGCTGGATGCCGATGCGCTGATCGGCCTGCTGCGTCCGCTCACTCCGCGCCTGTACTCCATCGCCTCTTCCCAGGCTGAAGTGGAGAGTGAAGTGCATATTACCGTCGGCGTGGTGCGTTACGACATCGAAGGCCGCGCCCGCACGGGTGGGGCATCAGGCTTCCTGGCGGATCGTGTGGAAGAAGAGGGCGAAGTGCGCGTCTTTATTGAGCACAACGATAACTTCCGCCTGCCGGCAAACCCGGAAACGCCGGTCATTATGATTGGCCCGGGCACCGGCATTGCGCCGTTCCGCGCCTTCATGCAGCAGCGTGCGGCGGATGGCGCACCGGGTAAAAACTGGCTGTTCTTCGGCAACCCGCACTTTACGGAAGATTTCCTCTACCAGGTGGAGTGGCAGCGCTATGTGAAAGAAGGCGTACTGACCCGCATCGATCTGGCCTGGTCCCGCGACCAGAAAGAAAAAGTATACGTACAAGACAAACTGCGCGAACAGGGCGCAGAGCTGTGGCGCTGGATCAATGACGGTGCCCACATTTATGTCTGCGGCGACGCTAATCGCATGGCGAAAGACGTTGAGCAGACTTTGCTGGAAGTGATTGCCGAATTCGGCGGTATGGATGCCGAAGCGGCGGATGAATTTTTAAGTGAGCTGCGCGTTGAGCGCCGTTATCAGCGAGATGTCTACTAATGAGCGAAAAACATCCAGGGCCACTGGTGGTCGAAGGTAAACTGACAGACGCCGAGCGCATGAAGCTGGAAAGCAACTATCTGCGTGGCACCATTGCTGAAGATCTGAATGACGGTCTCACCGGCGGTTTCAAAGGCGACAACTTCCTGCTGATCCGTTTCCACGGCATGTACCAGCAGGACGACCGCGACATCCGCGCCGAGCGTGCAGAGCAGAAGCTGGAGCCGCGTCACGCGATGCTGCTGCGCTGCCGTCTGCCGGGTGGGGTGATTACCACCAAACAGTGGCAGGCGATCGACAAGTTTGCCGGTGAAAACACGATCTACGGCAGCATCCGTCTGACCAACCGTCAGACCTTCCAGTTCCACGGCATTCTGAAGAAGAACGTCAAGCCGGTGCACCAGATGCTGCACTCCGTTGGGCTGGACGCGCTGGCGACCGCCAACGACATGAACCGTAACGTGCTCTGCACCTCGAACCCGTATGAGTCCGAGCTGCATGCCGAAGCGTACGAGTGGGCGAAGAAGATCTCCGAGCACCTGCTGCCGCGCACCCGCGCCTATGCGGAGATCTGGCTCGATCAGGAAAAAGTCGCGACTACGGACGAAGAACCGATCCTCGGCCAGACCTACCTGCCGCGTAAGTTTAAAACCACGGTGGTGATCCCGCCGCAGAACGATATCGACCTGCACGCCAACGACATGAACTTCGTGGCGATTGCCGAAAACGGCAAGCTGGTGGGCTTTAACCTGCTGGTGGGCGGCGGCCTGTCCATCGAACACGGTAACAAGAAAACCTACGCCCGTACCGCGAGCGAGTTCGGCTTCCTGCCGCTGGAGCATACGCTGGCCGTGGCGGAAGCGGTGGTGACGACCCAGCGCGACTGGGGTAACCGTACCGACCGTAAAAACGCGAAAACCAAATACACCCTGGAGCGCGTGGGCGTGGAGACGTTCAAAGCGGAAGTGGAGCGTCGCGCGGGCATCAAGTTTGAGCCGATCCGCCCTTACGAATTCACCGGTCGCGGCGATCGCATTGGCTGGGTGAAGGGTATCGACAATAAATGGCACCTGACGCTGTTTATCGAAAACGGCCGTATTCTGGATTATCCGGGGCGTCCGCTGAAAACCGGTCTGCTGGAAATTGCGAAGATCCATAAGGGCGAGTTCCGCATCACCGCTAACCAGAACCTGATCATTGCCGGCGTGCCGGAAAGCCAGAAGGCGAAGATCGAGAAGCTGGCGCGCGATCACGGGTTAATGGATGCGGTCAAACCGCAGCGTGAAAACTCAATGGCCTGCGTGTCGTTCCCGACCTGCCCGCTGGCGATGGCCGAAGCGGAACGTTTCCTGCCGTCATTCACTGACAAGGTAGAAGCGATTCTGGAAAAACACGGCATTCCGGACGAGCATATTGTTATGCGCGTGACGGGCTGCCCGAACGGCTGCGGTCGCGCGATGCTGGCCGAACTGGGGCTGGTGGGGAAAGCGCCGGGTCGCTACAACCTGCACCTGGGCGGTAACCGTATCGGCACGCGCATTCCGCGTATGTTCCGCGAGAACATCACCGAGCCGGAAATTCTTGATTCCATCGACGAGCTTGTCGGGCGCTGGGCGAAAGAGCGCGAAGCGGGTGAAGGCTTCGGCGACTTTACGGTGCGTGCGGGCATCATTCGCCCGGTGCTCGATCCCGCCAGGGATTTCTGGGAGTAACCACGAGAGGTAACTATGTCCGAACTCGATCTAAACGCCCTTAATGACCTGCCAAAAGTCGAACGTATTCTGGCGCTGGCAGAAACCAATGCCCACCTTGAAAAGCTGGACGCCGAAGGGCGCGTGGCGTGGGCGCTGGAAAACCTGCCGGGAGAGTATGTGCTCTCGTCGAGCTTTGGTATTCAGGCGGCGGTCAGCCTGCATCTGGTGAATCAGATCCGTCCGGACATTCCGGTGATCCTCACCGATACCGGCTACCTGTTCCCGGAGACCTACCAGTTTATTGACGAGCTGACGGACAAGCTCAGGCTGAACCTCAAGGTCTACCGCGCGACGGAAAGCGCGGCCTGGCAGGAGGCGCGCTACGGCAAGCTGTGGGAGCAGGGCGTTGAGGGCATTGAGAAATACAATGAGATCAACAAAGTTGAGCCGATGAACCGGGCGCTGAAAGAGCTTAATGCCCAGACGTGGTTTGCGGGCCTGCGCCGTGAGCAGTCCGGCAGCCGGGCAACCTTACCGGTGCTGGCGGTGCAGCGCGGGGTGTTTAAAGTGCTGCCGATTATCGACTGGGACAACCGGACGGTGTACCAGTACCTGCAAAAGCACGGGCTGAAATACCATCCGCTGTGGGACCAGGGCTATCTGTCGGTGGGCGATACCCACACCACGCGTAAGTGGGAACCGGGCATGGCGGAAGAAGAGACGCGATTCTTCGGGCTGAAGCGCGAGTGCGGGTTGCACGAAGGGTGATAACCTTTTTGCCCGGTGGCGCTGCGCTTACCGGGCCTACTAAGGCTCGTTCCATATGTAGGCCCGGTAAGGCGTAGCCGCCACCGGGCTTAACGGCCTCAGGCTTTCCCCGCTTTCGCCAGCTCCTTCACCAGCGGCAGCATCACCTTCACCACATCACGACTGCGGTGCTCAATCCGCTGCGGCAGCGCGCGATCGATGTGCTGCTGATTGTCCAGCATCACGTTGTGCCAGCTCGTCCCGTCCGGGAAGGCCTTCGATTTAGCCCGCTGCTGGTAGCCATCTTTTTTGCCCAGCGCCCAGTTCGTCGCTTCCACGTACAGCACCGGAATGCCCGCCTTATCGAACACTTCCCCGTCGTTGCAGCAGCCTGTGCCTCGCGGATAATCCGGGTTACCGCCGGGGTTGCTGGTGGCATAAACCCCATGGCTGCGGGCTATCGCCAGCGCCCGGTCGCGCGTCAGTTTCCGCACGGTACCCGGCGTACTCTGCCCGCTGTTGAAATAGAGCTTATCGCCGACGATCAGGTTGTCGAGGTTGATCACCAGCAGCGTATTTTTCTTCTCCTCAGCGCTCATACGCTTAAGGAGATTCTCAGCGCCGAGTTTGCCCTCTTCCTCACCGCTGGTGGCAACAAAACGAATGCCATATTGGGTGGGAATATCTTTCATCCGCTCGGCCAGTTCGAGCATCACGCCCAGGCCTGCGGCATTATCGTCCATGCCTTGCAGCGTCAGCCCGCCAAGATTGTTATCCGTATCGGCGTCACTCATCGGGGCGTAGGTATCAAGGTGCGCCATAATGATAATTTGCTCTTTTGCGCTGCCTTCGTGGGCCGCAATCACCGTACTGCCGGTCACGTTATGCCAGTTTTTCGTTTTATTGCGTGAGGTATAGACGTAGCGGCTGTGAAACGATCGGATATCGCTCTGGTAACCCATGTCGGCAAACTGCTGGCGAAGATAGTCCGCGGAGAGCATTTCCGCAGGCGATCCGGTCATGCGGCCAGGGAAAACGGTGGCAATATGCCGCGCCTGCATAGTGGCGATTTCACCATAAGGTTGGTTTTTTGCCTGGGCAGGAAGAATAAAGCAAACGCCGAGCGCCAGGGCAGCAATACGGTGGCGCGTTGCGGAAAACATAGTGAGTCCTTAAAAACAGAGCAAAATAATAACCCGCCTAGTATGAAACTGTGATCGTCCATACACAATTTGAATCGTTCTTAAATGCCCGAAATGTCGCGCGTTAAGCACTTTTTGGTATTAGCTTTTTCACAGCGTTATTCCATTGAGTAACTACTCATTCCAATTCGTAATTTCATTCGGTCTAAGCCGCCCCCTATAGTCCCTCTATTCCTCGTTGTTAGTGAGTTGTTGCCTGTGGACTATCTGCCCTTATTTGCTGCGATTAAAGATAAACCGGTGCTGGTGGTTGGTACGGGTGAAATCGCCGATCGCAAAATCGCGTTTCTGCAGCGCGCAGGGGCCCAGGTGAAAGTCGTTGAAGAGGCGGATTTCGACGAGTCACAAATCGACAGCGTTGTGCTGGTGATTGCGGCGACCGAAGATCGTGACCTCAATCGGCGTATCTCCGACGCCGCTCAGGCCCGTTACCGCCTGGTGAACGTGGTGGACGACCAGCCTTTATGCTCGTTTATTTTCCCGTCGATCGTTGACCGCTCGCCGCTGCTGGTGGCGATCTCCTCCGGCGGGACCGCACCGGTGCTGGCGCGCGTGCTGCGGGAAAAAATCGAAGCGCTGCTGCCGACCAGCCTCGGGCGGATGGCTGAGAAAGCCAGTTACTGGCGCAACCATCTGAAAACCCGCCTGACCAGCGTGACGGAACGCCGTCGCTTCTGGGAACGCGTGTTTCGCGGCCGCTTTGCCAGCCTGATGCATGCCGGTAATGAGACAGCGGCGCAGAAAATCCTCGAGGACGAACTGGATAACCCCGGCAGTACGGGCGGGGAGATCATTCTGGTGGGCGCGGGGCCGGGCGATGCCGGGCTCCTGACGCTGCGCGGCCTGCAGGTGCTGCAGGATGCGGACGTGGTGTTCTACGACCACCTGGTCACCGACGGCGTGCGCGAGCTGATCCGTCGCGACGCGGAGCAAATCTGCGTCGGCAAACGGGCGGGCGAACACTCGGTGCCGCAGCACGACACCAACCAGATGCTAATTGACGCCGCGAAAGCGGGCAAAACCGTGGTGCGCCTGAAGGGGGGCGATCCGTTCATTTTCGGTCGCGGCGGCGAAGAGCTGCAGGCGGCAGCCGAAGCGGGCGTTCCGTTCCAGGTGGTGCCCGGCATCACGGCGGCTTCTGCGGTAACGGCCTACGCCGGTATCCCGTTGACCCACCGCGATTACGCCCAGAGCGTCACCTTTGTGACCGGCCACTACAAGGCGGAAAGCACGCCGTTCGACTGGTCGCATCTCGCCCAGAGCCGCCAGACGCTGGCGATATACATGGGCACGATGAAGGCGGCGGACATCAGCGAACAGCTTATTCAGCACGGTCGCGAGGCGACGACCCCCGTCGCCGTCATTTCTCGCGGCACGCGCGTCGATCAGCATGTTGCTGTCGGCACACTTCAAGACCTTGCAACCCTGGCGAAAGACGCCCCGATGCCCGCCCTGATCGTGGTGGGGGAAGTGGTGCAGCTGCACAGCACGCTCGCCTGGTTTCAGCACACAACCGATACAGAAGGCTTTGGTTCTTCTGTTGTAAATTTGGCTTAAGGAACGGTTATGGACCAAAAACGTCTTACACACCTGCGGCAGCTCGAAGCGGAAAGTATCCATATTATCCGCGAAGTGGCCGCCGAGTTTTCTAACCCGGTGATGATGTACTCCATCGGTAAAGATTCCAGCGTCATGCTGCATCTGGCGCGTAAAGCGTTTTATCCGGGCACGCTGCCGTTCCCGCTGCTGCACGTGGACACCGGCTGGAAATTCCGCGAGATGTACGAGTTCCGCGATCGTACCGCGAAAGCCTACGGCTGCGAGCTGCTGGTGCATAAAAACCCGGAAGGGGTGGCGATGGGGATTAACCCGTTCGTGCACGGCAGCGCCAAACACACCGATATCATGAAGACCGAAGGGCTGAAGCAGGCGCTGAATAAATACGGTTTTGATGCGGCCTTCGGCGGCGCGCGCCGTGACGAAGAGAAATCCCGCGCCAAAGAGCGTATCTACTCCTTCCGCGATCGCTTCCACCGCTGGGACCCCAAAAACCAGCGTCCGGAGCTGTGGCACAACTACAACGGCCAGATTAACAAGGGCGAAAGCATCCGCGTCTTCCCGCTCTCCAACTGGACCGAGCTGGATATCTGGCAGTACATCTATCTGGAAAACATCGAGATCGTTCCGCTGTACCTGGCCGCCGAGCGCCCGGTGCTGGAGCGTGACGGCATGCTGATGATGATCGACGACGATCGCATCGACCTGCAGCCGGGTGAAGTGATCAAAAAACAGATGGTGCGTTTCCGCACCCTCGGCTGCTGGCCGCTGACCGGCGCGGTGGAATCCAACGCCCAGACGCTGCCGGAGATCATCGAAGAGATGCTGGTGTCGACCACCAGCGAGCGACAGGGGCGCGTGATTGACCGCGACCAGGCAGGCTCCATGGAGCTGAAGAAACGTCAGGGTTATTTCTAAGGAGCCGCCATGAATACCACTATTGCTCAACAAATTGCCAACGAAGGCGGTGTGGAAGCGTATCTGCACGCGCAACAACACAAAAGCCTGCTGCGTTTTCTGACCTGCGGCAGCGTGGATGACGGGAAAAGTACCCTGATTGGCCGCCTGCTGCACGATACGCGCCAGATTTATGAAGATCAGCTCTCCTCCCTGCATAACGACAGTAAGCGTCACGGTACCCAGGGCGAAAAGCTGGATCTGGCACTGCTGGTGGATGGCCTGCAGGCGGAGCGCGAGCAGGGCATCACGATTGACGTGGCCTACCGCTATTTCTCTACCGAGAAGCGCAAATTTATTATCGCCGACACCCCGGGGCACGAACAGTACACCCGCAATATGGCGACCGGCGCGTCGACCTGTGACCTGGCGATCCTGCTGATCGACGCCCGTAAAGGCGTGCTGGATCAGACCCGTCGCCACAGCTTTATCTCCACGCTGCTGGGGATCAAACACCTGGTGGTGGCGGTCAACAAGATGGATCTGGTGAACTTCAGCGAAGAGAAGTTCGAGGAGATCCGCCAGAGCTACCTGACCTTTGCCGAACAGCTGCCGGGCAACCTGGATATCCGCTTTGTGCCGCTCTCGGCGCTGGAAGGGGATAACGTCGCCTCCCAGAGCGCGAACATGCCGTGGTACAGCGGCCCGACGCTGCTGGAGGTGCTGGAGACGGTTGAAATTCAGCGCGTGGTCGACACTCAGCCGATGCGCTTCCCGGTGCAGTACGTGAACCGTCCTAACCTCGATTTCCGCGGTTTCTCCGGCACCCTTGCGTCAGGCGCCGTAAAGGTCGGTCAGCGCGTCAAGGTGCTGCCATCCGGCGTGGAATCGACCATCGCACGCATCGTCACCTTCGACGGTGACCTGCAGGACGCAGGCGCCGGTGAAGCGGTTACGCTGGTGCTGAAAGACGAGATTGATATCAGCCGGGGCGATCTACTGGTGGATGCCCAGGAAACGCTGGCCGCCGTGCAGGGGGCTTCCGTGGATGTGGTGTGGATGGCGGAGCAACCGCTGACGCCGGGCCAGAGCTACGACATCAAAATCGCCGGCAAGAAGACCCGCGCTCGCGTGGACGGTATTCAGTTCCAGGTGGACATCAACAACCTGACCCAGCGCGAGGTCACAGAGCTGCCGCTGAACGGTATTGGTCTGGTCGATCTGACCTTTGACGAACCGCTGGTGCTGGATCCGTATCAGCAAAATCCGGTGACGGGCGGGCTTATCTTTATTGACCGCCTGACGAACGTCACCGTCGGCGCGGGGATGGTCCGTGAGCCAAACGAACAGGCGTCCGCAGCTTCAGAATTCAGCGCCTTTGAGCTGGAGCTGAACGCGCTGGTGCGTAAGCACTTCCCGCACTGGGGCGCGCGCGATCTGCTGGGAGGCAAGTAATGGCTGCCCATGATGAGAACGTCGTCTGGCATCCTCATCCGGTCACCGTCGCCCAGCGCGAACAGCTCCACGGTCACCGTGGAGTTGTGCTGTGGTTTACCGGGCTGTCCGGCTCGGGTAAATCGACGGTGGCGGGCGCGCTGGAAGAGGCATTGCATCAGCAGGGCGTAAGCACGTACCTGCTGGATGGCGACAACGTGCGCCATGGCCTGTGCAGCGATTTAGGGTTCAGCGACGACGACCGCAAAGAGAACATCCGCCGGGTCGGGGAGGTCGCCAGCCTGATGGCCGACGCCGGGCTGGTGGTGCTGACCGCATTTATCTCTCCACACCGCGCCGAGCGCCAGATGGTGCGCGAACGCGTGGGCCAGGATCGCTTTATCGAAGTGTTTGTGGATACGCCGCTGGAGGTTTGCGAAGCGCGCGACCCGAAAGGGCTGTACAAAAAAGCGCGTGCCGGAGAATTGCGCAACTTCACCGGCATTGACGCGGTATACGAAGCGCCTGAATCGCCTGAAATTCACCTGGAGGGTCAACAATTGGTAACAAATTTAGTAAGCCAATTATTAGACCTGCTCAGACGGGACGATATTATCAGATCCTGAGACGGTATCGTTCGGGAGCTGTCTTCCCGAACGATGAGTCACGGTCACAGGACTAGCTATGCGCAACAGTGAACATTACATCACCACCACCGGGTCGGAGCCGCTTGCGACCGACGACGAAACGACCTGGTCATTTCCTGGGGCCATCATTGGCTTCGTCTCATGGTTGCTGGCGCTGGGTATCCCGTTTCTTATCTACGGCGGCAACACGCTTTTCTTCTTTCTCTACACCTGGCCTTTCTTTCTGGCGCTGATGCCCGTGGCGGTTGTCGTCGGCATTGCGCTTCACTCGCTGCTCAACGGCAAGCTCCTGTACAGTACCGTGGTCACGATTGTGACGGTGGTGCTGATGTTTGGTCTGTTATTTTTGTGGCTCATGGGCTAACTTCAGCCATAATTCAAACCGTAACCAACTGTGTAACGATATTGAGCAGGACGATTCTGCGGAAAAAATGTGGTACATTTGCCCGCGATGTTGCGGCATCTCTGTTACCCCGGCGTAGTGCTCTGGGGAAGTCTTGGGATGATGATGCCGTTTTTCAGGGGGCAGGATGGGTAAACTAACGCTGCTGTTGCTGGCTTTGCTAATCTGGCTGCAATATTCGCTGTGGTTCGGTAAGAACGGACTGCACGACTATAGCCGGGTGAGCGATGACGTCGCGGCTCAGCAGGCAACAAACGCCAAACTTAAGGCGCGAAACGATCAACTCTTCGCTGAAATTGATGACCTCAATGGCGGGCAAGAGGCGATTGAGGAACGCGCACGCAATGAACTCAGTATGACTAAGCCGGGCGAAACCTTTTATCGTCTGGTTCCGGATGCGTCTAAACGCAATCAGGGCTCAGCACAAAACAATCGATAATCAGGCCCAGGATTACGACATGGCAGTAACTTTTTCGGACGTATGCGCCGTGGTGCCGGCCGCAGGTTTTGGCCGGCGCATGCAGACAGAATGTCCCAAGCAATACCTCTCTATTGGCGATAAAACGATCCTCGAGCACGCCGTGGCGGCGCTGCTGGCGCACCCGCGGGTGACGCGGGCGATCATCGCTATCAGCCCCGGCGATGAGCGCTTCGCGCAGCTCCCGCTGGCAAATCATCCACAGATTACCGTTGTCGATGGCGGTGCCGAGCGCGCCGATTCCGTGCTGGCAGGCATTCAGGCGGCCGGTAACGCGCCGTGGGTGCTGGTGCATGACGCGGCGCGTCCGTGCCTGCATCAGGACGATCTCGCTCGCCTGCTGGCATTGAGCGAAACCAGCAAAGTGGGCGGCATTCTGGCCGCTCCCGTGCGCGACACCATGAAGCGTGCCGAGCCGGGCAAACGGGCTATCGCCCATACCGTCGATCGCGTCGATCTCTGGCACGCGCTGACGCCGCAATTTTTCCCCCGCGAACTGCTCCACGACTGCTTAACGCGTGCGCTTAACGAAGGTGCGACCATCACGGACGAAGCTTCTGCGCTGGAGTACTGCGGTTTCCACCCTGAGCTTGTTGAAGGACGTGCTGATAATATTAAAGTGACGCGTCCGGAAGATTTACAGCTCGCGGAATTTTATCTTACCCGTTTGACCCATCAGGAGAAGGCATAATGCGAATTGGACACGGTTTTGATGTACACGCCTTTGGCGGCGAAGGCCCAATTATCATTGGCGGCGTGCGCATTCCTTATGAAAAAGGGCTGCTGGCGCATTCTGATGGCGACGTGGCGCTGCATGCGCTGACCGACGCGCTGCTGGGCGCGGCCGCACTGGGTGATATCGGCAAGCTGTTCCCGGACACCGATCCGGCGTTTAAAGGGGCGGACAGCCGTGAACTGCTGCGCGAAGCGTGGCGCCGCATCCAGGCGAAAGGCTATACCCTTGGCAACGTCGACGTGACGATTATCGCCCAGGCCCCAAAAATGCTGCCGCACATTCCGCAGATGCGCGTGTTTATCGCAGAAGATCTGGGCTGCCATATGGACGATGTGAACGTGAAAGCGACGACGACCGAGAAGCTGGGCTTTACCGGTCGCGGCGAAGGCATTGCCTGTGAAGCCGTGGCGCTGCTGGTGAAGGCGAGCAAATGACAGAATTCGACAACCTGACATACCTGCACGGTAAGCCGCAGGGGAACGGGGTGCTGAAAGCCAGCCCTGAAGATTTCCTCGTGGTGGAGGATCTGGGCTTTGAGCCGGATGGCGAAGGCGAACATATCCTGGTGCGTATTCTGAAAAATGGCTGCAATACCCGCTTTGTGGCCGACGCGCTGGCAAAATTCCTCAAAATTCATGCCCGCGAGGTGAGCTTTGCCGGGCAGAAAGATAAACACGCCGTCACGGAACAGTGGCTCTGCGCGCGCGTTCCCGGCAATGCGATGCCTGATTTAAGCAAATTTGAGCTTGAGGGCTGTAAGGTACTGGAATATGCCCGCCACAAGCGCAAACTGCGTCTGGGCGCGTTAAAAGGCAACGCGTTTACGCTGGTGCTGCGCGACGTGACTGACCGTGAAGACGTTGAAAAACGCCTGAATGCCATCAACGACCGCGGCGTACCGAACTACTTTGGCGCGCAGCGCTTTGGCATCGGCGGCAGCAACCTGCAGGGCGCACTGCGCTGGGCGCAAAGCGACGCGCCGGTGCGGGACAGGAATAAACGCAGTTTTTGGTTGTCGGCGGCCCGCAGTGCGTTGTTTAATCAGATTGTGAGCGAAAGGCTGAAAAAACCGGACGCGAATCAAGTTGTTGTTGGCGATGCGCTACAATTAGCGGGACGCGGAAGCTGGTTTGTGGCAACGGCCGAAGAGATGGCCGATGTCCAGTCGCGCGTGGACGCAAAAGGGCTGCTGATCACCGCCGCGTTGCCCGGTACGGGCGACTGGGGAACCCAGGGGGAGGCCCTGGCCGCCGAGCAGTCAGCCGTGGCGGATGCGCCAGAATTGCAGTCCTTGCTGGTGCGGGAAAAAGTCGACGCGGCACGCCGCGCGATGCTGCTCTATCCGCAGCAGTTAAGCTGGAACTGGTGGGATGACGTGACCGTCGAGTTACGCTTCTGGCTGCCGGCAGGCAGCTTTGCCACCAGTGTTGTCAGGGAACTTATCAACACCTCGGGTGATTATGCGAATATTGCTGAGTAACGATGACGGGATCCACGCGCCAGGCATTCAGACCCTGGCGAAACACCTCCGTGAGTTTGCGGATGTGCAGGTTGTGGCGCCCGATCGTAACCGCAGTGGAGCGTCTAACTCGCTGACGCTGGAGTCGTCGCTTCGCACCTTTACCTTTGAAAATGGCGATATTGCCGTACAGATGGGCACGCCGACCGACTGTGTTTTTCTGGGCGTGAACGCGCTGATGCGGCCGCGTCCGGATATCGTCGTCTCCGGCATTAACGCCGGGCCTAACCTCGGCGATGACGTGATTTACTCCGGCACCGTGGCGGCCGCAATGGAAGGCCGCCATCTGGGATTCCCGGCGCTGGCGGTCTCGTTGAACGGCTACACGCACTACGACACCGCCGCCGCGGTGACCTGTTCGATCCTGCGGGCGCTCGGCCGCGAGCCGTTGC
Source organism: Enterobacter sp. FB (assembly GCF_000805795.1). NCBI lineage: Bacteria > Pseudomonadati > Pseudomonadota > Gammaproteobacteria > Enterobacterales > Enterobacteriaceae > Enterobacter > Enterobacter sp. FB. The sequence continues at coordinate 485,152 of NZ_JSZC01000006.1, forward strand.
GTACCGGACGCATCCTCAACATTAACGTGCCGGATCTTCCTCTCGATGAAATTAAAGGCATCCGCGTCACCCGTTGCGGGAGTCGACATCCTGCCGATCAGGTGATCCCGCAGCAGGATCCGCGCGGCAACACGCTTTACTGGATCGGCCCTCCCGGCGATAAGTGCGATGCGGGTCCGGATACCGACTTTGCCGCCGTGGAGGAAGGCTATGTTTCGGTTACCCCGCTGCACGTAGATTTAACCGCGTATAGCGCGCATGATGTGGTGTCGGGCTGGCTGGATCGCGCAGGAGTGAACGCGCAATGGTAAACAAACGTGTACAAACTCTTCTGGAACAACTACGCGCGCAGGGGATCCGCGACGAGCACGTGCTTGAAGCGCTCGCCCTGGTTCCGCGTGAGAAATTTGTAGACGAGGCGTTTGAACACAAAGCGTGGGAAAACGTGGCGCTGCCCATCGGGCAGGGCCAGACGATTTCGCAGCCTTACATGGTGGCTCGCATGACGGAGCTGCTGGAGCTGACGCCCGATTCGCGCGTGCTGGAGATTGGCACCGGGTCGGGGTATCAGACCGCGATCCTGGCGCATCTCGTTCATCACGTATGCTCCGTTGAGCGGATCAAAGGTTTACAGTGGCAGGCGCGTCGTCGCCTGAAACAACTTGATTTACATAATGTTTCGACACGACACGGTGATGGATGGCAGGGTTGGAAGGCTCGTGCCCCGTTTGACGCGATCATCGTGACGGCGGCCCCGCCAGAAATTCCAGCAGCCCTGTTGTCGCAGCTGGATGAGGGGGGCATTCTGGTTCTGCCTGTCGGGGACGAGCAGCAGCTGTTGAAGCGCGTTCGTCGGCGCGGCGGCGAGTTTATTATCGACACCGTGGAAGCCGTGCGCTTTGTGCCTCTGGTGAAGGGGGAGTTGGCCTGAGACTCGGAATTATCCAGGGTTATTAAGGCAAATTCAGCGTATGGTGTGGCGCGAAACATTCGTGCCATCACGGTAAATTTTAAGTCACTGGTAGTTAACACATTCCTGGGGGATAAATGAGCGCGGGAAGCCCTAAATTCACCATCAGCCGTGTTGCGGCATTATCACTGGTTTCGCTCTGGCTGGCAGGCTGTACAAGTTCTAACAACGCGCCTGCGCCCGTCAGTTCCGTCGGCGGAAACAGCGGCTCCGGTAACACGTCCAGCGGAATGTTAATCACGCCGCCACCTAAAATGGGAACGGCTGCGCCGCAGCAAACACCACAAATTCAGCCTGTGCAACATCCTGTTACACAGCCAATGCAGGTTCAGCCAGTTGAACAGCCTGTTCAGACCCAAAACGGCCGCATAGTCTATAACCGCCAGTATGGGAACATTCCGAAAGGCAGCTACACCGGTGGCAGCACCTATACCGTGAAACGCGGCGATACGCTGTTCTACATTGCGTGGATCACCGGGAACGATTTCCGTGACCTCGCGCAGCGCAACAACGTCCAGGCCCCATATGGTCTGGAAGTCGGGCAAACGCTCCAGGTGGGCAACGCGACGGGTACGCCGCTTACGCCTGGCAACACGGTTTCAGCAGCCGATGTGACGGCTCAAAATAACAGCGTTAAGCCTGCACAAAAATCCACCACGGTGGTTGCTTCACAACCTGTAATTACGTATTCTGAGGATTCAGGTGATCAGACTGCTAACAAAATGTTGCCGAATAATAAAGGGACTGCGACTGCTGTCACAGCACCGGTTACGGCACCTGTGGTTAGCTCTACTGAACCGACTGCCAGCAGTATGACCTCCAGTTCGCCGATTTCTGCATGGCGCTGGCCGACTGACGGCAAGGTTATCGAGAACTTCTCTTCCTCCGAAGGGGGAAATAAAGGGATCGATATCGCAGGGAGTAAAGGACAGGCTATCATCGCGACCGCAGATGGACGCGTTGTGTATGCCGGTAACGCTCTGCGCGGTTACGGTAATCTTATCATCATCAAACACAACGATGATTACCTGAGTGCCTACGCCCATAACGACACAATGCTGGTCCGGGAACAACAAGAAGTTAAGGCGGGGCAAAAAATCGCTACCATGGGTAGCACCGGAACCAGTTCTACACGCTTGCATTTTGAAATTCGTTACAAGGGGAAATCCGTAAACCCGCTGCAGTACTTGCCGCAGCGATAATTTGACGGGGCATGCCAGCCAGGGTGTCTCGTTCAGGGATCACGGGTAGGAGCCACCTTATGAGTCAGAATACGCTGAAAGTTCATGATTTAAATGAAGACGCGGAATTTGATGAGAACGGAGTAGAGGCTTTTGACGAAAAAGCCTTAGTAGAAGAGGAACCCAGTGATAACGATTTGGCTGAAGAAGAGCTGTTATCGCAGGGCGCCACACAGCGTGTACTGGACGCGACTCAGCTTTACCTTGGGGAGATTGGTTACTCCCCACTGCTAACGGCCGAAGAAGAAGTCTATTTCGCACGTCGTGCTTTGCGTGGTGATGTGGCCTCGCGTCGTCGCATGATTGAAAGTAACCTGCGACTGGTCGTGAAAATTGCCCGCCGTTACGGCAATCGTGGTCTGGCTCTGCTGGATCTGATTGAAGAGGGCAACTTAGGTCTCATTCGCGCAGTTGAGAAGTTTGACCCGGAACGCGGGTTCCGTTTCTCAACCTACGCGACCTGGTGGATTCGTCAGACCATCGAACGGGCTATTATGAACCAGACCCGTACGATTCGCCTGCCGATTCACATCGTCAAAGAGTTGAACGTGTATCTGCGTACCGCGCGCGAGTTGTCCCATAAGCTGGACCACGAGCCAAGCGCAGAAGAAATTGCCGAACAACTCGATAAACCGGTTGATGACGTAAGCCGTATGCTGCGTCTCAACGAGCGCATTACCTCCGTTGACACCCCGCTGGGTGGCGACTCCGAAAAAGCGCTGCTGGACATCCTGGCCGATGAAAAAGATAACGGTCCGGAAGACACCACGCAGGACGATGACATGAAACAGAGCATCGTCAAATGGCTGTTCGAACTGAACGCCAAACAGCGTGAAGTGCTGGCGCGTCGCTTCGGTTTACTGGGGTATGAAGCTGCGACACTGGAAGACGTCGGCCGCGAAATTGGCCTGACCCGTGAACGTGTTCGTCAGATTCAGGTTGAAGGTCTGCGTCGCCTGCGTGAAATCCTGCAGGGGCAAGGTCTGAATATCGAAGCGCTGTTCCGCGAATAAGCAACCTTTCGTCAAAAAAGGCCCGTCGTGAGACGGGCCTTTTTCTTTTGTGTTACGCCTGCGTCGCCGTCTCGTGCAGCAGACGCCAGGTTATTTTGTCACCTTCCTGATTAAGCACCGCGGTTGACCAGCGCACGTTAACGGGCAGGTCTGGCCGGGTTTGCGTCTCCCGGTAGTGAAGCACTGCACCCCGTTCGCCGCTCTGGATCGTGGTTAATTCGTCAATAACGATTTTCAGCCCGGGACGGCTTCCGCGCTGTTTTTCCAGAAAACTGGCCAGGCCGTTATAGTCGACCTGCACACCGCCCGGCGGGATCATCAGAAAATCGCGACGGAAACGGGCGAGCAGGGCGTCGGCCTCGCCTTCACCTTTGCCTAACCATGCTTCAAGCGCAATGTGGAGGTCGATAATGTCGTGTTCGAAAGGCGTCATGAATTCTCCTGTCGCAGCGGGTTTAGCACCTGCGTATTGTTAAGACGAAAAACGTACGGTACAGGCAGCAAGGTCATGCCTGCGGCAAAAATAAACATCCCGTGCCAGGCGTCGTGTGGCGTCAGCCACGCCTGCGCCAGGTTCAGCACCTGCGCCAGCAGCAGGGCACCGGCAAAAAAGCTCAATTGACGATTGAGATTCCACAGCGCGCTGGCATCCGGCATCTCGTCCCGGCGCGTTGTCAGAAACGCGCTGCTCTGAGCCGTGCTGCTGCACAGGCTTCCCCCGGCGCCCATCAGGGCAAACGCGACGGCAGGCAACAGCGTAGCCGAACTGACGTTAATCAAAAGCAGAATGCCCGTCGCCTGCAACAGGCAGCCGATGACGATCAGGGGTCGGGGGCCGATACGGTTAAAATAACGTCCCGTTGCCGTGATGGCGATAAACGATGCCACAGACCACGGCAGCATGAGCATGCCCGTAGCGGCTGGGCTCATGTTCGCCACGTTCTGAAGATAAAACATGCCCGTGACGTTCACCCCAATAAATATGCCAGGAACGCAGATATAGACAAGCATGGAAAAACGCAAAAGCGGGTCCGCGAGCAAGGTCAGGTTTAGCAGTCTGGCCGCGTTCATCGCAGGCATTTCGTGTTTAAGCCACAGGCAGGCCAGAACAAAGGTCACGATAGCGACCGGTAGCGTGGCGAAAAATATCCATCGCCAGCTTAGCGTCTGTACCAGCAGTCCCCCGATAGCCGGGGAGCAGGCCGGGGCAAGCAGCGCGACCAGCATCACCGCCGAGGAGAGTCTGGCACGCTCGTGAGGCTTATACTGTTGCCAGGTCAGCGCCTGTCCAACGGGGATCAGTAAGCCTCCTCCCACGCCCTGAAGCACTCGCCAGGCAATCAGACTTTCCAGCGTTGCAGACAGGCCCGCCGCAGCGGAGGCGGCACTGAACAGAAAAAGCGAGAGCAGGATGACGCGCTTTGGCCCAATGCGGCGCGAGAGCAGGCCGCTGAACGGGATCGCCAGCGTCAGTCCGGCAATGTAGCCGTTACTGACCCAGGCAAGGGCAGAAGGCGTGGTGTTAAAGGCGTGAGCCATCGCCGGAAAGGCGACGCTGGCAATAAACATGTTGATCAAATCAAGAAAAAAGCCCAGCAGATAGACAGCGGCAACTTGGCTGCGATACGTCATGGTGGATCCTCCGGTGAGGTGGCGTATCGTATCGGCTCGGGAAGCACGAATAAACCTGACAAAGCGCGATATACTGTCAAAAATATTTTGACAGTAAAGGGCGTGATGATGATTAACCTACAGCGGACGCAGATGTTTATCGCGGTGGCCGACACCGGCAGTTTTACGGACGCCGCCGAGGCGATGGGGCTGACAAAAGCGGTGGTTAGCTTCAATATCCGCCAGCTTGAAGATGAGCTGGGCGTTACGCTGCTGCTGCGCTCCACCCGCCGCCTGACGCTAACCGAGGCGGGCGTGCTTTTTCATCAGCGCAGCGTGGACCTTCTGAAGGAGGCCGAACGGCTGCAGGATGATGTCCGTGCGAACCATGCGGGGCTCACCGGCGAACTGCGGATCACGACCACGCCTGAATATGGCGCCCGGGTCGTGGTGCCGCTGCTGGCCAGGTTTAGCCAGCAGCACACGGATCTTCGCGTCCGACATGTTTCGTCGTCACTGCACGCAGACCTTATCTCGGAGCGCTTTGACGTGGCCATCCGGCTGGGGACGCTTGTTGATTCGCGCAATCACGCCGCACTGATTTCTCACTTTTCTATTCTCCCCGTCGCGACGCCCGAGTGGCTTGCGGGAAACCCGATCGAATCGCTTGCGCAGCTGGCGCAGGCCGACTGGATTATCCACGAGCGCTTAGCCTCGCCGCTGCGCTGGCAGGTGAAAGATGCCCGCGGTGCGCCTGACGTGCTGGAGATAAAAAAGGCGCCGCGTTTGTTTGCCGACAGCGCTCAGGCCCTTATGGCTTTTGCGCTCGCAGGCGGTGGGGTGGCGTTACTGCCGGAATGGCTGGTGCGCGATGCGCTTGATGCGGGAACGCTGGTGACGATTTTACCGGAGTATACCTTTGCGCGGCAGGGGATCTATGCGGTCTATCCTGATGCCCGGCATGTGCCCGCAAAAGTGCGCACCTTTATCGATTTTATGCGCACCAGCGTGAGTTAATCGTGCATCATCTTTTTGATGAGCGCAGAGAACTGCTCCCGCTCGGCCTTGTTAAGGCGTCCTAAAAAGGCCTCATCAACCTCATTGCCTACCGGCTTACAGTCTGCAAGCAGGGCCTCACCTTCTGGCGTGAGGAAGACAAAGCGACGGCGCTTATCCGAAGGGTCGTGCTCGCGTTTGACCAGCCCGCGCGCCTCCATGCGGCTCAGCATTTCCGCCAGGGTCGCTTTCGTGCTGACCGCGACTTCAGTCAATGCCACCTGTTCAATGCCCGGATGCTCGGCAATCGAGCGCATCACCGCATACTGCGGCTTGGTCAGTTCCGGCAGGGCATGTTGCCACTTCGCGGTATGCTGTTGAAAAAGCTGACGTAACAGGTGGAACGCCTCTTGTCTTAGTTCCATGAACACTCCGACAGAAAAAATCACCCCCTATGATAGCCGCTAAAGTCCAGGATGATAATGCGGCATTTTTTAGCATTTTGTGTGATCGTGTACGAACGATCTTGTCAGAAAAACAATCCGGGAGTAGTTTACCTACAATGTTCGTACACGAACAAATTGATTGAGGTGATGAATGAGATTGATCGTGGGAATGACGGGGGCGACGGGTGCTCCGCTGGGCGTGGCGCTGCTGCAGGCGCTGCGGGAAATGCCGCAAGTAGAGACGCATCTGGTGATGTCGAAGTGGGCAAAAACCACCATTGAGCTGGAAACGCCTTACACCGCCCAGGATGTTGCTGCCCTGGCTGACGTCGTCCACAGCCCGGCTGACCAGGCCGCCACCATCTCCTCCGGCTCGTTTCGTACCGACGGCATGATCGTCATTCCCTGCAGCATGAAAACGCTGGCCGGGATCCGCGCGGGCTATGCCGAAGGGCTGGTGGGCCGTGCGGCGGATGTGGTACTGAAAGAGGGGCGTAAGCTGGTGCTGGTGCCCCGTGAAACGCCGCTCAGCACCATTCATCTGGAGAACATGCTGGCGCTCTCCCGCATGGGCGTGGCGATGGTGCCGCCCATGCCTGCGTACTACAACCACCCGCAAACCGCCGATGACATTACCCAGCATATTGTGACCCGCGTGCTCGACCAGTTTGGCCTGGAGCATAAAAAGGCGCGCCGCTGGAACGGGTTGCGGGAGGCGAAACATTTTTCACAGGAGAATAAAGATGGCATTTGATGATCTGAGAAGCTTCCTGCAGGCGCTCGATGAGCAAGGGCAACTGCTGAAAATTGAGGAAGAGGTAAACGCCGAGCCGGATCTGGCGGCGGCAGCCAACGCGACCGGCCGCATCGGTGACGGCGCACCCGCGCTGTGGTTCGACAACATTCGCGGCTTTACCGATGCCCACGTGGTGATGAACACCATCGGCTCCTGGCAAAATCACGCTATTTCGATGGGGCTGCCTGCGAACACGCCGGTGAAAAAGCAGATCGACGAGTTTATTCGCCGCTGGGATAAATTCCCGATTGCGCCAGAGCGCCGCGCCAACCCGGCCTGGGCGCAGAATACGGTGGACGGTGAAGACATTAACCTGTTCGACATCCTGCCGCTGTTCCGCCTGAACGACGGGGACGGTGGTTTTTATCTCGACAAAGCGTGTGTTGTCTCGCGCGATCCGCTCGACCCGGATAACTTCGGCAAGCAGAACGTTGGCATCTACCGCATGGAAGTGAAGGGCAAGCGCAAGCTCGGCCTGCAGCCGGTGCCGATGCACGATATCGCCCTGCATCTGCACAAAGCGGAAGAGCGCGGCGAAGACCTGCCGATTGCGATTACGCTGGGCAACGACCCGATCATCACCCTGATGGGCGCGACGCCGCTGAAATACGATCAGTCGGAATATGAAATGGCCGGCGCGCTCCGTGAAAGCCCGTACCCGATTGCCACCGCGCCGCTGACCGGCTTCGACGTGCCGTGGGGTTCTGAAGTGATCCTGGAAGGGGTGATTGAAGGCCGTAAGCGCGAAATTGAAGGGCCGTTCGGCGAGTTTACCGGCCACTACTCCGGTGGCCGTAACATGACGGTTGTGCGTATCGACAAAGTTTCTTACCGCACCAAACCGATTTTCGAATCCCTTTACCTCGGCATGCCGTGGACCGAGATTGATTATCTGATGGGGCCAGCCACCTGCGTGCCGCTCTACCAGCAGCTGAAAGCGGAGTTCCCGGAAGTGCAGGCGGTAAACGCGATGTACACCCACGGTCTGCTGGCGATCATCTCCACCAAAAAGCGTTACGGCGGCTTCGCCCGCGCGGTTGGCTTGCGCGCCATGACCACGCCGCACGGCCTGGGCTACGTGAAGATGGTGATCATGGTGGATGAGGATGTCGACCCGTTCAACCTTCCGCAGGTGATGTGGGCGCTGTCATCGAAGGTCAACCCGGCAGGCGATCTGGTGCAGCTGCCGAACATGTCGGTGCTTGAACTCGATCCGGGATCCAGTCCGGCGGGCATTACCGACAAACTGATTATTGATGCGACCACGCCTGTCGCACCAGACACCCGGGGCCACTATAGCCAGCCGGTTCAGGATCTTCCCGAAACCAAAGCCTGGGCTGAAAAACTGACCGCGATGCTGGCTGCACGCCAATAAGGAGGAAAAGATGATTTGTCCACGTTGTGCCGATGAGCATATTGAAGTGATGGCGACGTCACCGGTGAAAGGGGTCTGGACCGTTTACCAGTGCCAGCATTGCCTGTATACCTGGCGCGATACCGAACCGCTGCGTCGTACCAGCCGCGAGCACTACCCGGAAGCGTTCCGCATGACGCAGAAGGATATTGACGAGGCGCCGCAGGTGCCGACAATCCCGCCGCTGCTCTAAAAAAAAGCCCGGTGGCGCTGCGCTTACCGGGCGATAACGTCGTGCGGTCTGTTTTGCCGGGTGCGACTTCGCCTTACCCGGCCTACAAAATTCGTAGGCCCGGTAAGCGCAGCGCCACCGGGCAAAGACCGCAGAGAACTAAACCAGACTCTTCAACCGATAAATCCACTCCAGCGCCTGACGCGGCGTCAGGGAATCCGGATCGAGATTCTCCAGCGCTTCCACGGCAGGCGATGTCTCTTCCGCTGGCACCAGCAGCGACATCTGCGTACCATCGATCTGCGTCGCCGCCGCATTCGGTGACAGGCTTTCCAGCTCACGCAGTTTCTGACGCGCGCGCTTGATCACCTCTTTCGGTACACCGGCCAGCGCCGCAACGGCCAGACCATAGCTCTTGCTTGCCGCGCCATCCTGCACCGTGTGCATAAAGGCGATGGTGTCGCCGTGCTCCAGCGCATCAAGGTGGACGTTAGCCACGCCTTCCATTTTCTCCGGCAACTGCGTCAGCTCGAAGTAGTGGGTGGCGAACAGCGTCATGGCCTTGATTTTATTCGCGAGGCTTTCCGCACAGGCCCAGGCCAGCGACAGACCATCGTAGGTTGACGTTCCGCGTCCGATTTCGTCCATCAGCACCAGGCTGTGCTCCGTCGCGTTATGCAGAATGTTAGCCGTTTCAGTCATTTCGACCATGAAGGTTGAGCGACCGCTCGCCAGATCGTCCGCAGCCCCGACGCGGGTAAAGATGCGGTCGATGGGGCCAATCTCCACGTTTTGCGCCGGGACGTAGCTGCCGATATAGGCAAGCAGGGCAATCAGCGCGGTCTGACGCATATAGGTACTCTTACCGCCCATGTTCGGACCGGTAATGATCAGCATTCTTCGCTGCGGCGACAGGCTCAGCGGGTTGGCGATGAACGGTTCGTTCAGCACCCGCTCGACCACCGGGTGACGGCCTTCAGTGATGCGAATGCCGGGCTTGTCGGTAAAGGTCGGGCAGGTGTAGTTCAGTGTTTCCGCGCGTTCGGCCAGGTTCACCAGCACGTCCAGTTCCGCCAGCGCGCTTGCGCTCAGCTGCAGGTCGGCCAGGTGCGGCATCAGCATGTCAAACAGCTCTTCATAGAGCTGTTTTTCCAGCGCCAGCGCTTTGCCTTTCGAGGTGAGAACTTTGTCCTCGTACTCTTTCAGCTCGGGAATGATGTAGCGTTCAGCGTTTTTCAACGTCTGGCGGCGCACGTAGTGAATCGGCGCCAGGTGGCTCTGCCCGCGGCTGATTTGAATGTAGTAACCGTGAACCGCGTTATACCCCACCTTCAGGGTGTCGAGACCAAGACGCTCGCGCTCGCGGATCTCCAGCTTATCAAGGTAGTCCGTCGCGCCGTCGGCCAGCGCGCGCCATTCGTCCAGCTCCTCGTTGTAGCCCGGGGCAATCACGCCGCCATCACGCACGAGAACCGGAGGCGCATCAATAATGGCACGTTCAAGCAGCTCGCGGAGTTCGGTAAATTCGCCCATGGTTTCGCGGAGTTTCTGTACCGGCGCGCTGTCAACGTCGCTCAGCTGCGCACGAAGTTCCGGCAGCTGCTGGAAAGCATGGCGCATCCGCGCGAGATCGCGCGGTCGCGCCGTGCGCAGCGCCAGACGGGCCAGGATACGTTCCAGATCGCCCACCTGACGCAGGACAGGCTGCAGCTCGGTATAGCGATCCTGCAGGGCGGCAATCGTCTGCTGACGGCAAACCAGCGTAGCGGTATCGCGAATCGGCATATGCAGCCAGCGTTTCAGCATACGGCTGCCCATTGGCGTTACCGTATTGTCGAGGACCGACGCGAGCGTATTTTCTACGCCGCCCGCCAGGTTCTGCGTGATCTCCAGGTTACGGCGCGTGGCGGCATCCATGATGATGCTGTCCTGCTGGCGCTCCATGGTGATAGAGCGGATATGCGGCAGGGCGGTGCGCTGGGTATCTTTCACGTACTGCAGGAGGCAACCTGCCGCACACAGCCCGCGCGGGGCATTTTCAACGCCAAAGCCAATCAGATCGCGGGTGCCAAACTGCAGATTCAGCTGCTGGCGCGCGGTATCAATTTCGAATTCCCAGAGCGGACGGCGGCGCAGCCCGCGACGACCTTCAATCAGCGCCATTTCGGCGAAATCTTCGGCATAGAGCAGTTCTGCCGGGTTGGTGCGCTGCAGTTCGGCAGCCATCGTTTCACGATCGGCCGGTTCACTCAGACGAAAACGCCCGGAGCTGATGTCCAGCGTCGCGTAGCCAAAGCCTTTGCCGTCCTGCCACAGCGCGGCCAGCAGGTTATCCTGGCGCTCCTGAAGCAGGGCTTCATCACTGATGGTGCCCGGCGTGACGATGCGCACGACCTTGCGTTCCACCGGACCTTTTGAGGTCGCGGGATCGCCAATCTGTTCACAGATGGCAACAGACTCACCCTGATTCACCAGTTTCGCCAGGTAGTTTTCTACCGCGTGGTGGGGTATACCGGCCATTGGAATGGGTTCACCAGCCGATGCGCCACGTTTGGTCAGCGAGATGTCGAGCAGCTGCGATGCGTGTTTGGCATCGTCATAAAACAGCTCGTAAAAATCGCCCATACGATAGAACAGCAGGATTTCCGGATGCTGTGCCTTCAGCTTCAGATACTGCTGCATCATCGGCGTATGTGCGTCGAAATTGTCGAGTGTGCTCATGGAGTTATGATGTCCATTTCTTTGAATATAAACCGTTTTGAGCGGCTCAGTGGCCGTTTGTTCCTTCTATTGTCGCATGAAAAAAAGGTACGGCGCAGAAAAATGTCGCCGCTTTACGAGGCATCTTCCGACATGAGCTCAATGACGATTTTTCCATGCTCTACGCCCACTCGCACCCGGGAGTGGGTGGTAAACCCTGCCTTTTCAAGCCAGTCACCTTTTAAGCTCAGCGCCGCATGCACGCTGTAGCGCTTCGGTATCTTGGTATTGCGGTCTTCATGGCGCTTTCTGAAATATCCCACTGTTAAATGGCGATAGGGTTTGTTGATAGCGAGTTCTTGCATAGGGTCTCCCGACAACACGGATAAAAGTCATTACTGATGCCTGTATAAAATACCAGTGATGGTTGGGCCTTGCAGGGCTAAAACTGGAATCAGGCTTCAGAAAACGACATGCAATAACTGAAATCCCGCATTGAAAGGTGTATTATTTTTGCACTTTATTGTTCGGTAAGTGGCTATGTCCGGTAAACGAATTTCACGCGAAAAAGAGACCATCGCGAAAATGATCGCGCTGTATCAGAAGCAGTGTCCTCAAGCCTCTGTGGAAGAGGGGCACTATCAGGCGCTAAATGCCTATGCCGATAAGCGTCTGGATAAATGCGTTTTCGGGGAGGAAAAGCCCGCCTGTAAACAGTGTCCGGTCCACTGCTACCAGCCTGCAAAACGCGAAGAGATGAAGCAGATTATGCGCTGGGCAGGCCCGCGAATGCTCTGGCGTCACCCCATTCTGACCGTCCGCCATCTGATGGATGACCGTCGTCCCGTACCGGAACTGCCGGAAAAGTATCGTCCGAAAAAGTGACCGGTTCAGCTTCTGAGCGGGCGGCAAATCACGTTAAGGGCCAGCGCGCTGCAGAGCGGGAAGAGGGCGAGCAGCAGCCAGGGGAGCATCGCCTGCGTTGAGGGCACCAGCGCGCGATCCAGCAGGCTGCCAAACAGCAAATTTCCGGCCAGTACCGCAATGCCTCCGGCGGTGGCGAGTGCGCCGTAGTGCGCCCCCAGCGTGGACTCCTCGGCAAACCGGGGGACCAGGTCCTTAGCTGAGGGTACCAGCAGCATCTGTCCCAGCGTCAACAGCGTCACGAAACAGACCGACGGCAGCAGGCGCAGCCAGCCCTCAGGCGGTGCCGTCGGCGCAAACATTGCCACGCTTGCAAAGGCGGCGGAGAGGAATAAAAAGCCCACCGGCAGGATCCTCACCGCGCCCACGCGCCGGGCGAAACGCGCCAGCGGCAGCTGTAAAGCAACAATCAGTACAGAGGCCAGCATAAAAAGCGGGCCGAGATCTTTCTCGTTACCGCCGGCGCGCTGGATCTCTACCGGCAGCGCCAGATAGAGCTGGTTATAGCTCAAAAGCCACGAGCTATAGGCAATGATAAAGGCGACAAAGCGGGGCTGGCGGAACGTCGTCCACCAGGGAACGAGCTTCAGCGTCCGCGCGGCGTGGCGTGACGCGGGCAGGCAAAAGTAGAGAACCACCAGCGCAACGAGAAAGACGCCAGCGCCCGCCAGCGCCACCTGGCGAAAGCCCAGGCCGGTGAGCAGGGCGCCGGCAACCGGGCCCAGTACCGCACCGAGTTCCCCGCAGACCGCAAACAGCGCGAACCACTCCGCCCGGCTTCGTTTACCTTTCGCCTCGCTGTGCGTGCCCGCTTTCGCCAGCAATGCTTCAATAGAAGGAGAAAACAGCGCGCCGCCCACCCCCGTCAGGCACGCGCCCAGAATAATGGGCCACAGCGATTCACCAAGCGCCAGCAGCAGATACCCCGTGACGCGAATAATGCACCCGCTCAGGATAACGATTTTCGCGCCAAACCGGTCCGAGAGCGCGCCGCCGACGATAAACATCCCCTGCTGAGAGAACGTGCGCAGGCCGAGGATCAGCCCGATCAGCCCGCCGGAGAGCAGCATATCGTCGCGCAGGAATATCGCCAGGAAGGGGACAACGGCGTAAAAGCCGATGTTAAAAACAAACTGGCTACCCAGTAAAACGGGGGGCCAGAGCGTGGTGGCAGGGCGAAGGGGCATCGTTGGTCACTCGCCCCTAAACGATAAAGTGAATGTGTTTTTTGCCATGGAACGGCGAGATCTCGATTTTGGTTTTGACCCGGAAGACGTCCCAGAGCAACGACTCGGACAGGATGTCCTGCGGCGTCCCCGTCGCCACAATTTGCCCTTTCTGCATCACAATCAGCGAGTCGCAGAACATCGAGGCGTGGTTGAGATCGTGGATAGCGACAATGCTGGTGACCGGTAATTCGCTGATCAACTGCATCAGCTGCATCTGATGATGAATGTCCAGGTGGTTTGTTGGTTCATCCAGCAGGATTTCCGTCGGGGTCTGGGCCAGCGCGCGGGCAATGTGGACGCGCTGGCGCTCACCGCCGGAGAGGCTCAGCCACCCCTGGTCGCTTTTATCCAGCATATCCACGCGCTGCAGAGCGGCGGTGACGGTTTCGTCATCGTGCGTGCTCCAGTTGGAAAAGGCGGAGTGGTGCGGAATCCGCCCGAGTTTGACCACGTCGCGCACGCGCATGTTGGCGTCAGTCATGCCGTGCTGCTCCACGAAGGCGACCCGGCGGGCCAGCTGCTTTTTGGCAATACGAGAGATGTCCTGGCCGTCCAGCGTCACACAGCCCGCATCCGGGCGCCGCAGCCCCGCGAGGATACGTAAAAGAGACGATTTACCGCAGCCGTTAGGGCCAAGCAGTCCTACCGTTTCGCCCCGGGAAACCTTCAGCGAGACGTCATTAACGATGACTTTTTTGCCGACCTTCCAGGTAATATTTTCAGCGCAGATGCTCATCACTTATTCCTTGAGCGGTAGATAATCACGGCAAAGAACGGAACGCCAACCAGCGCGGTGACCACGCCGACGGGCAGGCTTTGCGGCGCAATCAGCATGCGCGAGGCAATGTCTGCCAGCACCATCAGGATCGCGCCTGCCAGCGCGCTGGCAATCAGCAGCGTGCGGTGCAGCGGCCCGAACAGGAAACGCATGACGTGCGGCACCACCAGCCCGACAAAGCCGATTGACCCCGCCATGCTGACGATGGTCGCGGTGATCAGCGCGGTGGTGGTAAAGAGCGCCAGGCGCACCCAGGGGACAGCAATGCCCAGCGACGCCGCGGCGTCATCACCGAACGTAAAGGCATCCAGCGCCCGGGAATAGTAGAGGCACACGGCTAACCCAATCAGCACCACGACCAGTGCCAGCTGGAATTCAGGCCAGCGTACGCCGCTGAAGCTGCCCAGCAGCCAGAACATCACGTCGCGCGCCTGCTGGGCACTGGCGGAGGTGCTAATGGTGTAGGCGGTAATGGCGTTAAAAAGCTGCGAGGCGGCGACGCCTGCCAGAATCGTACGTTCATTCCCGCCGCGCGCCCCGTTCGTCAGAAACGCGACAAACGCAAATGCGGCGAACGCCCCGGCGAAGGCACCGGCAGAAAGGGAGACCGCACCGGTGCCGATCCCCAATACGACAACAGAAACCGCCCCGGTCGACGCGCCCGCGGACACGCCGAGCACGTAGGGTTCCGCCAGCGCGTTCTTCAGCAGGCTCTGCAATACGGCCCCGCAGATGGCCAGCCCCGCGCCGCAGCAGGCCGCCACCAGCGCGCGGCTCAGGCGAAAGTCCCAGATGACGCTTTCATAGATGCGAGTGAGCGGAACCTCGGTGAGCCCCATTTTATTGCTGATGGCGTAAAACACGTTATCCAGCGGGATGGACAGCTCGCCGACGCTGACGCTCAGCGCGATAACCAGAAATAGCAGGACAAAGGCGAGCAAACACGAGGTCGTCAGAACCAGGCTCTGCCTGGCCTGAAGGACAGCGGTGGTCATCAGTGCAGCCCCAGTTTTCTGAGCTGTTCGCCAACCTGCTCAGCCCCGTAAATCGTGCGAATTGTCGGGTTCATGGCCTGACCGTCCATCACCACGATATGGCCTTTTTTCACCGCGTCCAGCTGGCTGACGGCCGAATCGCTTTTCAGGAATTTGATTTTCTCTTCCGCGTTATCCAGCGCCCAGCGGTTGCGATCCAGGCTCGAGACCACAATCACATCCGGATTGGCGGCAATAATGCTTTCCCAGCCCACGGTTGGCCATTCGGTCTCGGAGGTGATGGCGTTATGTCCGCCCATCAGGCTGGCGATAAACCCGGAGGGGCTATTTTTACCGCCTACGTAGGCGTCCGCAGAGGGGGATGAGCTGGAGAACCAGAAGACAAACGATAGGTCTTTTTTGTTCTTGCCGAATTCCTTACGCAAGTCGGCCTCACGTTTTTTGAAATCGGCAATCACGGCCTGACCGCGGTCTTCAACGTTAAAGATTTTGGCGAAATCCTCAATCTCCTGATAGAGATACGTCATATCCCACAGTTTCTGGCGGCTGCCGTACATATCGCCGGTGGCTTTTTTGGTCGCACACATGCCCGGGGACACGTAGCTGTTCACGCCCAGGGTCATCAGATCGTCGCGTTTTGCGACCTTGCTTTCTGGCCCCAGCAGCAGCGGTGACTGCGCGGGGACAAAGTCGGGATTTTGCGCAAGCACGGATTCAAGGGTAGGGATTTCGACCGTCAGGGTTTTGATTTTTGCGTTCTGGTCCGCCAGCTGCGGCAGCACTTTCGTCGGCCAGAAGGCGCTGGCCTTCACCTTATCTTCCAGCCCCAGCAGGAGCAGAATTTCGACGGTATTCTGACCCAGAGCCACGACGCGTTCCGGCGCTTTGGTGAATGTCTCTTTATAGCCACAGTTTTCAATCGTCAGAGGATATGTGGTTGCCAGAGCAGAACTGACCGACGCAACCGCCAGGCCTAACGCGCAGATGACCTTCTTCATGAAACGCTACCCTTGATTAATATTATTATTGATGCAAATGAAACTCATTATTAAGGCGGAATTTTATACAGAGGAAACGATTTTGTGTCAATGAGGGACAATTGCGCAGGGTAACGAAAGGCGGTGTCAGAGCAACACCGCCGGATTGGGGGGCTTAAACCAGGCTCTCTTTATCGATCCCGAGGCGTTTCATGCGCGACAGCAGGGTAGTGCGTTTTAACCCTAAACGCTGGGCGGCACCTTTTGGCCCGGCGACCACGCCGTTGGTCTCTTTGAGTACGCGCATAATGAGCTGATATTCATCTTCTCCCTCTTTCGCCGTCTCGGCGGCGGGCACGGTCACGTCAGGCAGCGTCACTTCAGGCAGGGAGAGCTGCAGCACATTGCCGCGCGTCAGCAGCACCGCACGCTCGATGACGTTTTCCAGCTCGCGCACGTTGCCGGGCCACTCCATCGATGAAAGGGTACGTAACGTCTCGGCAGGAATGCTGTCGATGTTTCGCCCCATCCGACGCGCGATCTTGGCGGTAAACGCTTTGACCAGCAGGGGAATATCTTCCGGGCGCTCGCGCAGCGGCGGCAGGAAGATCGGGAAGACGTTCAGGCGATAGTAGAGATCGCTGCGAAACTCGCGGTCGGCGACCATTTTTTTCAGGTCGCGGTTGGTGGCGGCAATCAGCCGCACGTCAGTCTGTATAAGCTTGTTGCTGCCAAGACGTTCAAACTCCTGCTCCTGCAGGACGCGCAGCAGTTTCGGCTGTAGCTCCAGCGGCATATCGCCCACTTCGTCGAGAAACAGCGAGCTCTTGTCCGCCAGCTCAAAACGGCCCAGCCGCTGGCTGCTGGCCCCGGTGAATGCACCGCGCTCGTGGCCGAACAGGTCGCTTTCCAGCAGGCCTGCGGGCATCGCCGCGCAGTTCATCTTCACCATCCGACGGCTGTTGCGGTTGCTCAGGTTGTGGATGGCCCGGGCAATCAGCTCTTTACCCGTACCGGTTTCGCCAAGGATCAGCACCGTGCTGTCGCTTTGCGCCACCATCTCAACCTGCTTGAGCACGCTGTACATGGCGTCGCTGCGCCCGATGATTTCACCAAACTCGCTGTCCACGTTGTTGAGCTGTTCGGTCAGGGCCAGGTTCTCATCCACCAGCCGCTCTTTCAGGCGGTGGATCTCCTGATAGGCGAGGGCGTTATCCAGCGCGATGGAGATACGCTCGGCGATCTGGCGCAGCAGCTTCAGGTTGGCGGTGGTAAACACGGCTTCATCACACTGCGCCAGCTTCAGCACCCCCAGCATGGTGTTGCCGGACATCAGGGGAAGCAGGCACAGGGTCTGTATCTTGTTGCCCCAGGTGTTAAACAGCATCCGCTCGTACGGTGCCACCGGGTCCTGCTCGCTCAGGTTGAGCAGCAGGATCTCTTTGCTTTTAAATACCCGCTCAGACAGGGTGCCCGCTTCGTCCACTTCGCTCTGCTCGTGCGCCGGGTTGGCTTCATCCAGATAATGCGTGGAGTAGATGTTCAGCTTGCCCTTGCGATGGCCGCGCAGCGCGATGCTGATGGCATCGATTTTGAAATAGTGGTGGATCTCTTTCGACACTTCGCTGACCAGCTCGTCCATATCAAGGCGCGACAGCACGGCGTTGGTGATGGCAACCAGAATGCGGAAGTTGTCGCGCTCGCGGCTCAGCAGGTCGTAATCCACGTTATTGGTCACGCGGCTTTGGATCTGCTCCGCGACGACGGCCACAATCTGGGTAAAGGTGTGCAGACGCTCGTATTCCGCCTCGCTCCAGGGCTGGTCGGTCGTGCGAATAAACTCGCAGCCACCAAAAATATGGCCCTCCGCCGCGAGCGGCAGCATGCTGTAGTGGCCGAACGGCTGGTAGAGGTTGCTCTCCGCGAGCCGCGGCCACGCCGTGCGGAACTCCTCAAAGTTGCAGTGCAGCGCTTCCGGACGGGAGAGAATACGGCGCACCGGGCCATGCGCGAGATACGTTTCGTCTTCATACTCAAACGTTTTGCCATTATCGCGCGTTGAGTAGTAGCTCGCGCGGTGCGTTGCGCTATGCCACAGTACAATCGCCGCGCTGTCGGCCAGCGCTGATTGCCTGACCAGCCGCGTCAGGGCATCGCTCAGCGCGCCGAGATCGGGCTGCTGTAAAAGTGTGCGCGTGATATCAAACAGGCCCTGCTGTCCAAGATCGCTCATCGGTGTATACGGCATTATTGCTTTCCAATAGAAACTGGCAAAAAAGAGACATTCAGTGCTGACCGCTTATGGCGCGGCTCTAGCAAATTCGGGGTAACGGTTCCGCGTGCGGCAGGTCCAGCGTGCGCTTCACGCCGTAAAGTCCGGTCAGGCGCACCCCCTTGCGCTCAACCACTTCGCCGATGATGGCGGCCTCTTTCCCTAATGGATGCGCGCGCAGCTCTGCAAGAACGGCTTCCGCCGCCGTGCGTTCCACGCCGATCACCAGCTTGCCTTCGTTAGCAAAGTTCAGTGGGTCAAGTCCCAATAGTTCGCACAGCCCGCGCACGGCAGCTTTTACAGGCAGGCCACGCTCGGTCAGTTCAATTCCGCACCCGCTGCTTGCGGCGAATTCGTGAACCACCGCATTCACCCCGCCACGGGTGGCATCACGCAAGGCCTTCACGCCGGGAATAGCACACAGCGTCTGAATCAGCGGGGTGAGCACCGCGCAGTCGCTGCGCAGTTCACCGTCCAGCCCTAAGCCTTCGCGCAGGTTAAGGATAGTCGCTCCGTGGCAGCCCAACGTGCCGGTTACCAGCAGCACGTCGCCCGCGCTAAGCCGCTGTGCGCCCCAGTGAATGTTGGCGGGGATAGCCCCCATTCCGGCGGTGTTGATAAACAGCTTATCGGCCGCACCGCGCTGGACCACTTTGGTGTCCCCGGTGACGATAGCGATACCCGCCTCGCGCGCGGTGTGTGCCATGCTGTTCACCACCGCCGAGAGCGTCTCCATCGGCAGACCCTCTTCAAGGATGAATCCGCAGGAGAGGTAGCGGGGAATGGCGCCGCTGACGGCCACGTCGTTGGCCGTGCCGCAGACGGCGAGCTTGCCGATATCGCCGCCGGGAAAGAACAGCGGATCGATGACATAGCTGTCGGTGGAGAAGGCCAGCCGGTCGCCCTGGGCGGTGAGGGTGGCGAGGTCAATGCGCGCCTGGTCTTCCTGCTCGGCGAGCCAGGGGTTGTTAAAGGCCTCCATGAACAGCCGGTTAATCAACTGCTGCATCGCCTGTCCACCGCTTCCGTGCGCCATTTCCACCGTGTTCATGCTTCACACTCCTGGTTGCGATATTGATACCACGCGGCGCATGCCCCTTCGGAGGAGACCATCAGCGCGCCAAACGCCGTTTGCGGGTTACAGGTATTGCCAAATAACGGGCACTGATGCGGTTTGCATTTGCCGGTGAGCACCTCGCCACAGCGGGCCCGGGGATCGTCGCAAACCTGCTGCGGCTGCGGGCGGAAATGCGCTTCAGCGTCGAACGCGCGATAGGCTGGCGTCAGGCGCACGCCGGATTCGGCAATCAGCCCCAGTCCTCGCCACTCGCTGTCGCCTTCGACGCTGAACACCTCCGCAATGGCACGCTGAGCCCGTTCATTGCCGGCATCCGGCACCACGCGGCGGTACTGGTTTTCGACCGCGCTCAGGGCCGCTATTTTCTGCTCAACCAGCATGGTGACACCTTGCAGTAGATCAAGTGGTTCGAAACCAGCAACCACTAACGGACGATTGTACTGTTCAGCGATAAAACCGTAGGCGTCTGTGCCAATCACCATGCTGACGTGGCCCGGTGCCAGAAAGGCGTCAATGCCGTTGCCTGGCGCTTCCAGCAGGCTGCGCAGGGTGGGGATAAGCGTAATGTGCTGGCAGAAGAAGAAAAAGTTATCGACGCCGCGCGCTTTCGCCTGCTGCAGCGTGATGGCCGTCGCGGGCATGGTGGTTTCAAACCCCAGGCCAAAAAACACCACCTTGCGCGCGGGGTTATCCGCTGCCAGCGTCAGGGCATCCATCGGCGAATAGACGATCCGGATGTCCGCCCCGCGCGCTTTCGCCTGCAGCAGCGAGCCGTTTTTCCCCGGCACGCGCATCGCGTCGCCAAAGGTGCAGAATATGACGTCGGACCGGCTGGCAATCTCGATACAGCTGTCGATGCGTCCCATTGGCAGCACGCAGACCGGGCAGCCGGGGCCGTGGATAAACTCAATGTTCTCCGGCAGCAGCTGGTCGAGGCCAAATTTAAAGATCGCGTGCGTGTGCCCGCCGCACACCTCCATGATCCGCAGCGGCCTTTCTTTGGTGTAGTCCAGCAGCGCCGCGCGCGTTTTGAGGTGTCCGATAAGCTGCAGCACCTGCTCCGGCGCGCGGTATTCATCAACGTAACGCATGATTACCGCTCCTCGCCGTACAGCAGCGCGCCGACGTCCGGCTCCACGTCGAACATGTTTTGCAACGCATCCAGCGTGTCGCGGGCTTCCGCTTCGTTAATCACGCTCATGGCAAACCCCACGTGGACCAGCACCCACTGGCCGAGACGCGAGGCGCCCGTTTCATCAGTGCTGCCCACCAGCGTCAGGTCGACGTCGCGCAGGATGCCGCAGACCTCGACTTTGGCCTGATTACCGTTGAGGGAATGGATTTGTCCCGGTACGCCTATGCACATCTTTCGTTCTCCAGCCAGCGTAACCAGCCGTCCATGCCGTCGCCGCGCGTGGCGGAGACCATCATGATCTCAATCTCCGGGTTCACTTCGCGGGCATACGCCAGGCACTTATCCACGTCGAAATTCAGGTACGGCAGCAGGTCGACTTTGTTCAGCAGCATCAGGGATGCCGCGGCGAACATGTGGGGGTATTTCAGCGGCTTGTCTTCGCCTTCGGTCACCGAAAGCACCGCCACCTTGTGTCGTTCACCCAGATCGAAGCTCGCCGGGCAGACCAGGTTGCCGACGTTTTCAATAAACAGGATGCCGTTATCCGCCAGCGGCAGGCGCGGGGCGGCGTCGGCAATCATCTGCGCATCCAGGTGGCAGCCTTTGCCGGTGTTAACCTGAATTGCCGGGGTGCCGGTTTCGCGGATGCGCGCCGCGTCGTTTACCGTTTGCTGGTCGCCCTCGATCACCGCGCAGGAGACGCGCCCGTTGAGGCGTTTGAGCGTTTCGGTCAGCAGCGTGGTTTTACCGGATCCGGGGCTGGAGACCAGGTTCAGCGCCAGCTGTTTGCGGGTGGCAAAGCGGGCGCGGTTGCGGGCGGCGATCTGGTTATTTTTGTCCAGCACGTTGATTTCCACGTCCAGCATCTGGCGCTGGCTCATGCCCGGCGCGTGGGTACCCGCTTCGCCGTGGCCGTAATGCAGGTCGCCCGCGTCGGAACGCTGCGGCGCAAAGGTAATGCCGGTCAGGGCTGCCGCAGGGCGCGGGGCAGGGGAAAAGGGCGCGGAGCGAAACGCGGAGTGGGGACGGTGCTCATCCCCTTCTATATACAGGTTGCCTTCGGCGCAACCGCAGGTACTACACATACTTTACTCCTTCTCGATTTCGAGGCGTTGGATCTGCATGCCGTCATCCGCCACGATGCGCAGACCGCCGCTCTGACACTGCGGACAGCGCTGTACCTTTGATGAGAGCAGGGTGACGTACTGCTGACACTGTTCGCACCAGCACTCCGCCTGCTGCTCCTCAATATGCAGTTCGCAGCCTTCCGCCAGCGTGCCGCGGCACACCAGCTCAAAACAGAAGGTCAGGGCGCTGGTCTCGACGCAGGAAAACGCCCCGACCTTCAGCCAGACGCCGGTGACGCGTTTCGCGTGGTTTTGCACAGCCTGCTGTTCGATAAGTTCCAGAGCCCGCTGGCAGAGGGTGATTTCGTGCATGACGCCTCCTCAATGAATTGCCCCGGTAATGCAATAACAGTGCCAGCTTGATTTTTGTTAAGGCGTGTCGATGTCACCGCTGTCGAAATGACACGTCGACACCGCGATGTTGACAGCGAATTTTTAGTTAAATCCATTGAAAATCATAAGCATAAAAACTGGCATGGAATCTGCTTAACAGCCGCTATCTCCATTAAACGGATACCTTTTATGACTATTTGGGAAATCAGCGAAAAAGCGGAATACATCGCGCAGCGTCATCAGCAGTTACAGGACCAGTGGCACCTTTACTGCAACTCTCTGGTTCAGGGCATTACCTTGTCGAAAGCGCGTCTTCACCACGCGATGAGTTGTGCGGCGCAGGGCGATATGCGCTTTGTCCTCTTCGGCCATTTCATCATCAACGTCACCCTGGCGGATAACTTCAACAGCCACACCATCGAGTACTACCTCGAGACAAAAGACGGTGAAAAACAGTGTATTGCAAAGGCGCAGCTGATGGCTGACGGCATGGTGGACGGCCACGTCAGCAACCGCGATCGCCAGCAGGTACTGGAGCACTATCTGGAAAAAATCGCCCCGGTTTATAACGGCCTGTACACCGCCGTTGAACACGATCTCCCGGTCAACCTGAAGCAGCTGATGGACGGAAATACCTCAGCGAACGTGGCCTGACCCCCAGTGTGTCGAGAAGTGTCGACAAGACAGTTTTTCGTCAAAAATGACTATCACCAGAGGATAACCCGGTGAACCGTTTTGTAATTGCTGACTCGACGGTCTGTATTGGCTGTCGAACCTGTGAGGCGGCGTGTTCGGAAACGCATCGCCTGCATGGGCTACAGTCCATGCCGCGCCTGCACGTCATGCGTAATGAAAAAGAGTCTGCCCCGCAGCTCTGCCATCACTGTGAAGATGCCCCCTGCGCGGGTGTCTGTCCTGTGAACGCCATCACCCGCGTGGATGGCGCAGTCCAGCTGAACGAAAGCCTGTGCGTAAGTTGCAAGCTGTGCGGCATTGCCTGCCCGTTCGGTGCGATTGAATTCTCCGGCAGCCGCCCGCTGCATATTCCGGCCAATGCCAACTCGCCTAAAGCCCCGCCCGCGCCTCCGGCGCCTGCACGCGTCAGCACGCTGCTGGACTGGGTGCCCGGCATCCGTGCCGTGGCGGTGAAGTGCGACCTGTGCAGCTTCGATGAACAGGGCCCAGCCTGCGTGCGCACCTGTCCAACCAAAGCGCTGATTCTGGTGAACATTCGCGACATCGCCCGCACCAGCAAGCGCAAGCGCGAGCTGACCATTAATACCGACGTCGGCGATCTTTCGCTTCTGCAGGCGCTCAACGAGGGGGTGAAATGAACGCGATTACGATGATTACCAGCGCCGTGGCGTACTTTGCCGCCGCCGCCGTGCTGGCGTGGCTTCTGTCATTCCATAAAACCCTGAGCGGCTGGATCGCCGGGATCGGCGGGGCGGTCGGCAGCCTGATGACGCTGGCGGCGGGTGGGGTTGTCCTGCTCGGCGGGCAGTCCGCAGAGGCCGTGATGCCGCTGATTCGCCACACCGTTGCGATTACGCCGCTGAACGCCATCTGGCTGGTGACCTTTGGCCTGTGCGGGCTGTTTATCAGCCTGTTCAATATCGACTGGCACCGCCATCCGCACGCCAAAGCCAACGGCCTGCTGGTGAACCTGCTGATGGCGACGGCGGTGTGCACCGTGATCGCCAGCAACCTCGGCGCGCTGGTGGTGATGGCGGAGATTATGGCGCTGTGCGGCGTGTTCCTGACCGGCTGCAGTGCCTCCGGGAAAGTGTGGTTTGCGCTGGGACGCCTCGGGACGCTGCTGCTGGCGCTGGCCTGCTGGCGGGTGTGGCAGCGTTTCGGCACGCTGGAGTTCGCTGCGCTTAACGGGCATCCGCTGGGCAATGACGTCTGGCTGCTGGGCGTGATCGGCTTTGGCCTGCTGGCCGGGATTATCCCGCTGCACGGCTGGGTGCCGCAGGCGCATGCGAATGCCTCCGCGCCCGCTGCCGCGCTGTTTTCTGTGGTGGTGATGAAGGTCGGTCTGTTCGGGATTCTGGCGATTACGCTGACCGGCGGCCAGCCGCCGCTGTGGTGGGGCGTGGTGCTGCTGATTGCGGGCATGATCACCGCCTTCATCGGCGGCCTGTACGCGCTGATGGAGCACAATATCCAGCGTCTTCTGGCGTACCACACGCTGGAGAATATCGGCATCATCCTGCTCGGCATGGGCGCGGGCGTGACCGGGCTGGCGCTTAATCAACCGGCGCTGATTGCCGCTGGCTTTATCGGCGGTCTGTATCACCTGATCAACCACAGCTTGTTTAAAAGCACCCTGTTCCTCGGGGCGGGCAGCGTCTGGTTCCGCACCGGTCATCGGGATATTGAAAAGCTGGGAGGGATTGGCAAAAAGATGCCCGTCATTTCACTCGCCATGCTGGTCGGGCTGATGGCGATGGCCGCGCTGCCGCCGCTGAACGGCTTTGCCGGGGAGTGGGTGATCTATCAGTCCTTCTTCGCCCTCGGTCAGAGCGAGGCGTTTATCGCCCGCCTGCTGGGGCCGCTGCTGGCGGTCGGGCTGGCGATTACCGGGGCGCTGGCCGTGATGTGCATGGCGAAAGTCTATGGCGTGACCTTCCTTGGCGCGCCGCGTACGCGTGAGGCTGAGAACGCCTGCTGCGCACCGGTACTGATGGGCGTAAGCGTGGTCGCGCTGGCGCTGTGCTGCATCGCGGGCGGGGTTGCCGCGCCGTGGCTGCTGCCGCTGCTGGGCAAGGCCATTCCGCTGCCGCTTGAGACGGCGCACACCGTCGTTTCCCAGCCGATGATCGCGCTGCTGCTGATTGCCGCGCCGCTGCTGCCGTTCGTGCTGATGCTGTTCTTCAAACGCGACCGGCTCACCTCCCGCTCGCGCGGTGCCGCGTGGGCCTGCGGCTATGAACACGAACAGTCGATGGTCATCACCGCCCACGGTTTTGCTATGCCGGTGAAAGAGAACTTCGCCGCCGTGCTGAAGCTGCGCCACTGGCTGAACCCGGTGGGCTGGGTACCCGGCTGGCAGAACGCTGCCGTGCCCGCGCTGTTCCGCCGTCTGGCGTTGATCGAGCTGGCGGTGCTGGTAGTGATTGTGATTTCACGAGGAGCCTGACATGAGTCTGTTACTGGCAATTCTTCAGGCGCTGGTGCTGTTCGCCGCCGCGCCGCTGCTGTCGGGCATCACGCGCGTGGCGCGTGCCCGGATGCACAACCGTCGCGGGCCTGGCGTACTGCAGGAGTACCGCGATCTCTTCAAGCTGCTTTCTCGCCAGAGCGTGGCCCCGGATGCCGCAGGCTGGGTCTTCCGCCTGACGCCGTTCGTGATGGTGGGCGTGATGCTCACCGTCGCCACCGCGCTGCCGGTGGTGACGGTGGCTTCGCCCCTGCCCGTGCTTGGCGATCTGATTACGCTTATCTACCTCTTCGCCATCGCCCGCTTCTTCTTTGCGATTGCGGGCCTGGACACCGGTAGCCCGTTTACCGGCATCGGTGCCAGCCGCGAGGCGATGCTCGGCGTGCTGGTTGAGCCGATTCTGCTGCTGGGGCTGTGGATCGCCGCGCAGGTTGCGGGTTCCACGCACATCAGCTTTATCACCGACACCGTTTACCACTGGCCAGTTGCCCGCTCCCTTCCGCTGGTGCTGGCGCTGTGCGCCTGCGCGTTCGCCACGTTTATCGAGATGGGCAAGCTGCCGTTCGATCTGGCCGAAGCCGAGCAGGAGCTGCAGGAAGGGCCGCTCACCGAATACAGCGGCTACGGCTTTGCGGTGCTGAAGTGGGGCATCAGCCTCAAACAGCTGGTGGTGCTGCAGATGTTTGTCGGCGTCTTCTTCCCGTGGGGGCAGATGACGCACCTCTCCGCGGGCGGTCTGCTGCTGGCCGTCGTGGTTGCCGCCCTCAAGCTGCTGGTCGGCGTGCTGGTCATCGCCCTGTTCGAAAACAGCATGGCGCGCCTGCGTTTTGTGGAAACGTCCCGCATCACCTGGGCCGGGTTTGGTTTTGCATTTTTAGCGTTCGTCTCCTTGCTGGTGGCGTGATTAAAGAGAGTATTTATGTCTGAAGAAAAGAAAGGTCAGCAGTATCTCGCCGCGTTGCATCAGGCTTTCCCGGGCGTGGTGCTGGAGGAGTCCTGGCAAACCAAAGACCAGATCACCGTCACCATTAAGGTGAACTATCTGCCGGAAGTGGTGGAGTTTCTCTACTACCAGCAGGGCGGCTGGCTGTCGGTGCTGTTCGGTAACGACGAGCGCCAGCTGTGCGGCAGTTACGCGGTGTACTACGTGATGTCGATGGAGCAGGGCGAGAAGTGCTGGATCACCGTGCGCGTCGAGGTCGACCCGAATAAACCGGAATACCCGTCCGTCACGCCGCGCGTGCCCGCCGCCGTCTGGGGTGAGCGCGAAGTGCGCGATATGTATGGCCTGGTGCCGGTTGGCCTGCCGGACGAGCGCCGTCTGGTGCTGCCGGACGACTGGCCTGACGAGCTCTATCCGCTGCGTAAGGACAGCATGGACTACCGCCAGCGCCCGGCGCCGACTACCGACAGCGAAACCTACGAGTTCATCAACGAGCTGGGCAGCAAGAAGAATAACGTGGTGCCGATCGGCCCGCTGCACGTCACCTCTGACGAGCCGGGCCACTTCCGCCTGTTCGTTGACGGCGAAAACATTATCGACGCCGACTACCGCCTGTTCTACGTCCACCGCGGCATGGAGAAGCTGGCGGAGACCCGCATGGGCTACAACGAAGTGACGTTTCTTTCTGACCGCGTGTGCGGCATCTGCGGCTTCGCCCACAGCACCGCCTACACCACCTCGGTAGAGAACGGCATGGGGATCGTGGTGCCGGAACGCGCGCAGATGATCCGCGCCATCCTGCTGGAGGTGGAGCGCCTGCACTCGCACCTGCTGAACCTCGGCCTGGCCTGCCACTTCGTCGGCTTTGACTCCGGGTTTATGCAGTTCTTCCGCGTGCGCGAAGCGTCGATGAAGATGGCGGAGATCCTCACCGGGGCGCGCAAAACCTACGGCCTGAACCTGATCGGCGGCATCCGCCGCGACCTGCTGAAAAACGACATGATCCAGACCCGCCAGCTGGCGCAGCAGATGCGCCGCGACGTGCAGGAGCTGGTGGATATGCTGCTCAGCACGCCCAACATCGAGCAGCGCACCGTGGGCATCGGCCGTCTTGACCCGGAAATCGCCCGCGACTTCAGCAACGTCGGCCCGATGGTGCGCGCCAGCGGCCACGCCCGCGACACCCGCGCCGATCACCCGTTCGTCGGCTATGGCCTGCTGCCGATGACCGTGCACAGCGAGCAGGGCTGCGACGTCATTTCCCGCCTGAAGGTGCGCATCAACGAGGTGTTCACCGCGCTGAACATGATCGACTTTGGTCTGGACAACCTGCCGGGCGGCCCGCTGATGGTGGAGGGCTTCACCTACATTCCAAACCGCTTTGCCCTCGGCTTTGCCGAAGCGCCGCGCGGGGACGACATCCACTGGAGCATGACCGGCGACAACCAGAAGCTCTACCGCTGGCGCTGCCGTGCGGCGACCTACGCCAACTGGCCAACCCTGCGCTATATGCTGCGCGGCAACACGGTCTCCGACGCGCCGCTGATCATCGGCAGCCTCGACCCGTGCTACTCCTGCACCGACCGCATGACCGTCGTGGACGTGCGCAAGAAGAAAAGCCAGGTGGTGCCGTACAAAGAGCTTGAGCGCTACAGCATCGAGCGTAAGAACTCGCCGCTGAAATAAGGATTCGTCATGTTTACCTTCATCAAAAAAGTGATCAAAACCGGCACGCAGACCAGCCGCTATCCGCTGGAGCCGATGCCGGTCGACAAAAACTTTCGCGGCAAGCCGGAGCACAACCCGCAGCAGTGCATCGGCTGCGCGGCCTGCGTCAACGCCTGTCCGTCGAATGCCCTGACGGTGGAAACGGATCTCAAAACCGGCGAGCTGGCCTGGCAGTTTAACCTTGGACGCTGCATCTTCTGCGGCCGCTGTGAGGAGGTCTGCCCGACGGTCGCCATCCGCCTGTCGCAGGAGTACGAGCTGGCGGTGTGGAAGAAAGAGGATTTCCTGCAGCAGTCGCGCTTTGACCTGTGCCACTGTCGCGTCTGCCAGCGCCCGTTCGCCGTGCAAAAAGAGATCGACTACGCCATCGCGCTGCTGCAGCACAACGGCGACGCGCGCGCGGAACATCACCGTGAAAGCTTTGAAACCTGTCCGGCGTGCAAGCGACAGAAGTGCCTGCTGCCGTCCGACCGCATTGATATCACCCGCCACATGAGAGAGGCCAGCTGATGGAAAACCTACTGGGCCCGCGCGACGCAAACGGCATTCCGGTGCCGATGACGGTGGATGAATCCATCGCCAGCATGAAGGCGTCGCTGCTGAAAAAAATCAAACGCTCGGCCTACGTCTACCGCGTGGACTGCGGCGGCTGCAACGGCTGCGAGATTGAGATCTTCGCTACGCTGTCGCCGCTGTTTGACGCGGAGCGCTTCGGCATCAAAGTGGTGCCGTCCCCGCGTCATGCGGACATCCTGCTGTTCACCGGGGCCGTCACCCGCGCCATGCGCTCGCCCGCGCTGCGCGCCTGGCAGTCCGCGCCGGACCCGAAAATCTGCATCTCGTACGGCGCCTGCGGCAACAGCGGCGGCATCTTCCATGACCTCTACTGCGTCTGGGGCGGCACCGACAAAATCGTGCCGGTGGACGTCTACATTCCGGGCTGCCCGCCGACGCCCGCTGCGACGCTGTACGGCTTCGCGATGGCGCTTGGCCTGCTGGAGCAGAAAATCCACGCGCGCGAGCCGGGCGAACTCGACAACCAGCCGGCCGCCATTCTGCACCCGGACATGGTACAGCCGCTGCGGGTGAAGGTTGACCGCACGGCACGCAGGCTGGCGGGGTACCGCTACGGCCGTCAGATTGCCGATGATTATCTGCGCCTGCTGAGCCAGGGCGACCATCAGGTGGCACGCTGGCTGGAGGCGGAAAACGATCCGCGCCTCAATGAGATTGTGGCGAACCTGAACAGCATCGTCGACGAGGCGCGTATCCGATGAGTGAAACGGTGGTGTTCAGCCAGCTGAGCCGTAAGTTTATTGATGAGAACGATGCCACGCCGGATGCGGCGCAGCAGGTGGTCTATTACAGCCTGGCGATTGGGCATCACCTCGGGGTGATTGACTGCCTGGAGGCCGCGCTGAGCTGTCCGTGGCCGGAATACCTGGCGTGGATTGCCACGCTGGAGGAGGGCAGCGCGGCGCGGCGCAAAATGGAAGGCGTGCCGAAGTACGGTGAGATCGTGATCGATGTGAACCACATTGCCATGCTCGCCAACGCCTTTGACGCGGCGCTGGGCAGGCAAACCCCCGAGCAGCAGACTTGGAGCAAAACGCTGCTCGGCATGCTGCATGATATTCATCAGGAGAGCGCCATCTACCTGATGGTGAGGAGATTACGTGACTGACGTTTTACTGTGTGTCGGCAACAGCATGATGGGCGACGACGGCGCGGGTTCGCTGCTGGCGGAGATGTGTGCCGCGAACCCGCAGGGCGACTGGGTGGTGATTGACGGCGGCAGTGCGCCGGAAAACGACGTGGTGGCCATCCGCGAGCTGCGCCCGGACAGGCTGTTAATCGTCGATGCCACCGATATGGGGCTCAACCCCGGCGAGATCCGCCTGATTGACCCGGACGATATCGCCGAGATGTTTATGATGACCACCCACAATATGCCGCTGAACTACCTCGTGGATCAGATCAAAGGTGACGTGGGCGAGGTGCTGTTTTTGGGCATTCAGCCGGACATTGTCGGGTTTTATTACCCGATGACGCCGCCGGTGAAAGAGGCGGTGGACGTGGTGTATTCACGGCTTGCCGGGTGGGTTGGGGATGGAGGTTTTTCTCAGCTCTGAGCAGCGCCCGGTGGCGCTACGCTTACCGGGCCTACGGTTTTGTAGGCCGGGTAAGGCGAAGCCGCCACCCGGCAAAACAGGCTACGCCAGATCCGCCCCGTTACTCGCAATCACCTTCTTATACCATCCGAACGATTTCTTGCGTTTCCGTTCCAGCGTGCCGTTCCCGGCGTCGTCGCGGTCGACGTACACAAACCCGTAGCGCTTGCTCATCTCCCCGGTTGAGGCCGAGACAAGGTCAATGCAGCCCCAGGTGGTGTAGCCCATCAGCGGCACGCCGTCCTCAATCGCGTCGCCCATTGCGCGGATATGCTCGCGCAGGTAGCTGATGCGGTAGTCGTCGTTAATCTCGCCGTTTTCATCAACGACGTCTTTCGCCCCCAGGCCGTTTTCCACCAGGAACAGCGGCTTCTGGTAGCGGTCGTACATCATGTTCATGGTGATGCGCAGCCCGAGCGGGTCGATGCCCCAGCCCCATTCGCTCACCTGAATGTGCGGGTTGCGCAGGGACTTCACGATGTTCGCCGCGCTGGTGTTGCCCGCGTTCATGTCCGCCGAGGCGCAGCGCGAGGCGTAGTAGCTAAACGACACAAAGTCGACGGTATTTTTCAGCAGTTCGTCATCGCCCGGGTCTTTAACAATCACCACGCCTTTCTCGCGGAACACGCGGGCAGAATAGGCCGGATAGCGGCCGCGCGCCTGCACGTCGATAAAGAACAGGTTCTCGCGGTCTTTCTCCAGCGCCATCCACACGTCTTCCGGCTTGCAGGAGTAGGGGTAGAAGTTACCGCCCGCCAGCATGCAGCCGACCTGGTTTTCCGGGTTTACCTCGTGGGCAATTTTGGTCGCCAGCGCGCTCGCCACCAGCTCGTGGTGCGCGGCCTGGTATTTCACCTGGTCTTCGTTTTCGCCTTCCTCAAACACCAGTCCCGCCCCAGAGAACGGGCTGTGCAGCATAATGTTGATTTCGTTGAAGGTCAGCCAGTATTTCACCAACCCGTTAAATTCTTCGAAGCAGGTGCGGGCGTAGCGGGCGAAGAAATCGACCATCTTGCGGTTGCGCCAGGAGCCGTACTCCGTCACCAGGTGCATCGGCACGTCAAAGTGGCAGAGGGTCACCAGCGGCTCGATGTTGTACTTTTTGCACTCCTCGAACACCGCGCGGTAGAAGGCAATGCCTTCTTTGTTCGGCAGCGGCTCGTCGCCGTTCGGATAGAGGCGGCTCCAGGCGATCGAGGTGCGGAACACCGTAAAGCCCATCTCCGCCATCAGGGCGATGTCCTCTTTATAGCGATGATAAAAATCAATCGCCTCGTGGCTCGGGTAGAACTCGTCGTCACGCAGCGAGAAACGCTTTTCCTTACCGAGCTTCACTGCCAGGCGATTCGCGCCGTGGGGGATCATATCGACCGTCGTCAGCCCTTTGCCGCCTTCACGGTAAGCCCCTTCGCTCTGGTTGGCGGCAAGCGCGCCGCCCCATAAAAATCCTTGTGGAAAAACAGACATTCTTACCTCGCTTTCAATTTATGCTTTTGCTGCGTTGTTCTGTACCGGTGCGGTCTGCAGGGCGCGCGCTTTTTCAGCCTCGTCTTCGACCGGAATATCCTCAAAGCCCAGTATCAGGGTCAGAATAAACGACAGCACCACTGCCAGACCCATCACGCCAAACACCCAGACGATGGTCATCGGGTTGGCCGGGTCGAAGAACTGCACGCTGGTAAACAGCCCCGGTGCCGCCATCGAGTGGCTGGCAAGACCCGCGATACCGGCCACCGCGCCGCAGATAAAGCCGCTGATCAGGCTGGCAATCAGCGGGCGTTTCAGACGGATCGCGACGCCGTACAGGGCTGGTTCAGAGATCCCCGCCATGATGGCGGAGGCCGCCGCCGCCAGCGCCGTCTGGCGCAGCTCCGGGTTTTTCGTTTTCCACGCCACCGCCAGCGACGAACCGCCGAGCGACAGGTTGGCGCCAATTTCCGACGGCATCACCATCCCTTCCTTGCCCGTTTCGGCAATGGTCTGAATGATGGTCGGCGTAAAGACGCGGTGCATCCCGGTCATCACCAGCAGCGGCCACAATGCGCCCATGATCGCCACGGAGAGCCAGCCCAGGTAGCCGTGAATGGTGTAGACCAGCGCGGAGATGGCGCTACCGATCCAGATCCCCAGCGGGCCAATCAGCACGATGGCGAGCGGGGCGGCAATCAGCACGATCAGCATCGGCTTGAGGAAGTTTTTCGTCACCGCCGGGGTAATGCGATCCACCCAGCGTTCGATGTACGACAGGCACCAGGTCATCACCAGCGCGGGGATGACGGTGTAGGTGTATTTCACCGCCGTCACCGGGATAAAGGCGAACTCAACGTGCTCGCCCTGCGCGGCTTTCGCCATCAGCTCGATAAAGCTCGGGTGCACCAGCACGCCCGCAATGGCTATCGCCAGCGACATGTTGGTTTTGAATTTTACCGCCGCCGAGGCCGCCACCATCAGCGGCAGGAAGAAGAACGCGCCGTCGCCGATGACGGTCAAAATGGTGAGCGTCGGTGCGCCTTTGGGCAGCACGCCGGTCATCTCGAGGATCATCGCCAGCAGCTTGACCATCGAGCCGCCGATGATCGCCGGGATCAGCGGGGACATGGTGCCGATCAGCGCGTCGAGGATCCCGGCGCCAATGCGGCGTAACGTCAGCTTTTGCGGGCCTTCCGGCACCGCGGGCTGCAGGTCAGCGGGCAGCAGGCTTACTACCTCGCGGTACGCCTGAGAGACGGTATTGCCAATAATCACCTGGCACTGGTTGTCGTTACGCACCACGCCGAGCACGCCGCTGATGCTTTTCAGGCGCGCGGCGTCGGTGAGGGTTTCGTCTTTCAGAACGAAACGCAGTCGCGTCATGCAGTGGGTGACGGCGACGATGTTCTCTTTGCCGCCCAGCGCGCTGATAACGTCGTTCGCCAGCGCAGCGTAATTTTTGGCCATCGGATGTGATCCTGTTATCGTTGTGTGAAATGTAGGAAACCGGTTCCACATAATCATCATGAGTTTTTATGAATGAAACAAGATCGCTTTTTGACCATTTTTTCGTTTCGTGATGAATGTCGCAATGAGGTGCCGAAAGCGTGATGTCGCCGCTGCGACAATTTTTCTGCAGTGCAGTACACTGCCCGCATGAGTTTCGGATGGAAAAAAAACATGACCACGATGCTGGAAGTGGCGAAGCGGGCAGGCGTTTCGAAAGCGACGGTGTCCCGGGTGCTGTCGGGTAATGGCTACGTCAGCCAGGAGACCAAAGACCGGGTGTTTCAGGCCATTGAAGAGAGCGGCTATCGGCCAAATTTGCTGGCGCGCAACCTGGCGACCAAACGCACCCAGACGCTGGGCCTGGTGGTGACGAACACCCTTTATCACGGCGTCTACTTTAGCGAACTGCTGTTTCACGCCGCGCGCATGACCGAAGAGAAAGGGCGACAGCTGATCCTCGCGGACGGCAAGCACAGCGCCGATGAGGAGCGCGAGGCGATCCAGTATCTGCTGGATATGCGCTGCGACGCGGTGATCATCTATCCGCGTTTTCTGAGCGTGGATGAGATGGATGCGATCGTCGAGAAGTGCGAGCAGCCCATTATGGTGCTCAACCGCCGCCTGCGGAAAAACAGCAGCCACAGCGTCTGGTCCGATCATAAAGCCTCCAGCCAGGACGCGGTGTCACAGCTGATTGCGAAAGGGCATCGGGAGATCGCCTTTATCACCGGCTCGATGGATTCCCCCACCGGGGTCGAGCGTCTCTCCGGCTACAAGGACGCGCTGGCGCAGCACGGTATACCGCTGCGCGAGGGGCTGATCGCGCAGGGGAAGTGGAACCCCGCCAGCGGCGCGGCGGCGGTGTCCGACCTGCTTGCTCGCGGCGAACGCTTTACGGCGCTGGTGGCGAGCAATGACGATATGGCCATCGGTGCCCTGAAGCAGCTGCGCGACAGCGGCGTGGCCACGCCGGACGCGGTGTCGGTGATCGGTTTCGACGATGTGGCCATCGCGCCCTACATCGTGCCGTCGCTCTCCAGCGTACGCATTCCGGTAACGGAGATGATTCAGGAGACCATCAGCCGCCTGATCTTCATGCTCGACGGCGGCGAGTTTAAATATCAGCAAACCTTCTCCGGCGAGCTTGTCCTGCGCGACTCGGTTATTGACGGCCCACACCGCTGATGTCGACAGCTGTCATCGTCATAAGTGACGATGACAGCGCCGCTGCGATTTTTAAAGTTCTATAAAATCAATGTGTTAATTGTTGGCACGGTTTATGAATATCTCCGCGCATAACTGTAATGCTGGAGAAGCAGATGAACCGTTTTATTATGGCCGATGCCAGTAAGTGTATTGGTTGCCGTACCTGTGAAGTGGCGTGCGTGGTTTCCCATCAGGCGGAGCAGGACTGCGCGTCGCTTACCCCTGACACCTTCCTGCCGCGCATCCACGTCATCAAAGGCGTGAATATCTCCACCGCCGCCATCTGTCGCCAGTGCGAAGACGCACCGTGCGCGAACGTCTGCCCGAACGGGGCGATTAAACGCGAGAAAGGCTTTGTGCACGTGATGCAGGAGCGCTGCATTGGCTGCAAAACCTGCGTGGTTGCCTGCCCGTATGGCGCGATGGAGGTGGTGGTCCGTCCGGTGGTGCGCAACAGCGGCATGGGGCTGAGCGTGCGGGCGGAGAAAGCCGAAGCCAACAAGTGCGACCTGTGCTACCACCGTGAGGCCGGCCCGGCCTGTATGGAAGCCTGCCCGACGCACGCGCTGGTCTGCGTGGATCGCGACAAGCTTGAGCAGATGAGCGCCGAAAAGCGCCGTCGCGCGGCGTTCGACACCTCGTCATCACTGCTGTTCTGAACCGTATGAGCAGCAACGGCGTTCAGCTGCGGGTGCGCGGCAAGGTGCAGGGCGTGGGATTTCGTCCCTTCGTCTGGCAGCTGGCGCAGGCGCTTCAGCTGACCGGTGACGTCTGCAATGACGGAGAGGGCGTGCTGGTGCGCCTCGCGGGTAATGGGGGGGCCTTTACCGCGAGGCTGCATCAGGACTGCCCGCCGCTGGCACGCATTGATCGCGTGGAAACGCAGCCGTTTACCTGGGCGCACGTGCCGGAGGACTTTACCATCCGCCACAGCGGGGCCGGGACGATGGACACCCAGATTGTCCCCGATGCCGCGACCTGCCCGGCGTGTCTGGCTGAGATGTGCGACCCACGCGAACGCCGCTATCGCTATCCGTTTATCAACTGCACCCACTGCGGGCCGCGGTTTACCATTATCCGCGCGATGCCCTATGACCGTCCGGCCACGGCAATGGCGCCGTTCCCGCTCTGCGAGCCGTGTGAAGCCGAGTACCGCAATCCTGCCGACCGCCGTTTTCACGCCCAGCCGGTCGCCTGCCCGGACTGCGGACCCGCGCTGGCGTGGCGTGCGGGCGACATGACCGCTGACAGCGAGGCTGCGCTGCGCGCGGCGGTAGCGATGCTGAAAAGCGGCGGTATTGTTGCGGTTAAAGGGCTGGGCAGCTTTCACCTCGTCTGCGATGCGCGTAACCCGCAGGCGGTCGCGACGCTTCGGTCACGCAAGCAGCGCCCGTCGAAGCCGCTGGCGGTAATGATCCCGCATGCGGATGACCTGCCGGAGACGGTTCAGGCACTGCTGCGCTCACCCGCCGCACCCATTGTGCTCACGCCAAAAGCCTGGCTGCCCGCGCTCCCGGAAGGTATCGCGCCCGGTCTGGATTCCGTGGGCATCATGCTTCCTGCGAACCCGCTGCAGCATCTTCTGATGATGGACTGTCAGCGCCCGCTGGTGATGACCTCCGGCAACCTCAGCGGCAGACCGCCTGCCGTCACCAACCGCCAGGCGCTGGATGAGCTCAGCGACATCGCGGACGGCTTCCTGCTGCATAACCGCGATATCCTGCAGCG
Source organism: Enterobacter sp. FB (assembly GCF_000805795.1). Lineage (NCBI taxonomy): Bacteria > Pseudomonadati > Pseudomonadota > Gammaproteobacteria > Enterobacterales > Enterobacteriaceae > Enterobacter > Enterobacter sp. FB. The sequence goes on from NZ_JSZC01000006.1 coordinate 521,280, forward strand.
GATGGACGATTCGGTGATGGATCGGGACGGTGCGATGCTGCGCCGCGCGCGCGGTTTTGTGCCGGATGCTGTCACGCTGCCTGCCGGGTTCGACAATATTCCCGCCATGCTGTGCACCGGGGCGGAGATGAAAAACACCTTCTGCCTGGTGCGTGGGAACCAGGCGGTGCTGAGCCAGCATTTTGGCGATCTCGGTGACGAGGGTGTGGAAGCGCAGTGGCGTTCCGCGCTGTCGGTGATGCAGGACATTTACGCCTTTCAGCCGACGCGCGTGGTGTGCGATGCCCATCCGGGGTATCGCGCTCGCCAGTGGGCGCAGGCGCAGGCGTTGCCCCTTGAAGAGGTACACCACCATCACGCTCACGCGGCGGCGTGCCTGGCCGAAAACGGCTGGCCGCGCGATGGCGGAGACGTTATCGCCCTGACGTTGGACGGGATCGGCATGGGGGAAAACGGCGCGCTGTGGGGTGGAGAGTGCCTGCGGGTCAGCTATCTCGACTATGCGCATCTGGGTGGCCTGCCTGCCGTTGCGCTGCCGGGTGGCGATCTGGCGGCGCGGCAGCCGTGGCGCAATCTGCTCGCCCACTGCCTGGCGTTTGTGCCCGACTGGCAGCAACATCCGGAAACCCATGCGGTTCAGCGCCAGAACTGGCCGCTGCTGGCGACGGCGATCCAGCGCGGCCTCAACGCGCCGCAGGCCTCGTCCTGCGGTCGCCTGTTTGATGCAGTCGCCTGCGCGCTGGGTATCGAAACCCAATCCTGGGAAGGTGAAGCCGCCTGCCGGCTGGAAGCCCTGGCATCGCAGTGCGCGGGTGTCGACCATCCGGTGACGCTGATAGTGGATAACCTCGCGCTTTTCTGGCAGCAGTGGCTGAGCTGGCAGGCGGAGCCCTGCGCGCGCGCCTGGGCGTTTCACGACGCGCTGGCAAAAGGGCTGGCGCAGCTCGCCGCGTTTCACGCCCGGCGCCTGTCGCTGTCGACAATCTGCCTCAGCGGCGGGGTATTGCACAACCGTCTGCTGTGCGCGCGTCTGCGTCATTATCTTTCTGACTTTACGCTTCTTTTTCCTTCGCGCCTGCCCGCAGGTGACGGAGCGATCTCCTTCGGGCAGGCGGTGGTCGCCGCAGCCCGGTCATGTTTACAAAGGACTTAAAATGTTACGACTGTTACGCAATGAACCTCGCGCCGCGCTCCTGCTGCTGGCTCTGGTAATGGCAAACCTGCTGGCCTGGGGATGGGCATGGCACACCTTTAGCGGCAGCACGGCGCTGATGGCGGCAAGCCTGCTGGCGTGGTGCTACGGACTGCGTCATGCGGTGGACGCTGACCACATTGCCGCCATTGATACCGTGACGCGTAAGATGATGCAGCAGGGCAAACGCCCGTCCGGCGTGGGGGCGTGGTTCTCGCTGGGCCACTCCACCATCGTGGTGCTGGCCTCCATTGCCATCGCCGCTACCGCCACGGCGTTTCAGAAGAACATGGCGTGGTTCCACGAAACCGGCAGCCTGATTGGTACCGCCGTTTCCGCGACCTTCCTGCTGGCGATGGCGCTGGTGAATATGGTGATCCTGCGCGGCGTCTGGCGCAATTTTCAGGCGCTAAAACGCGGCAGGCCCGTGCAGGACGACATCACGCTACCGGCTCAGGGCGGGGTGATGAACTGGCTGTTTGGCAAGACCTTCCGCCTCGTCAATAAAAGCTGGCAGATGTACCTGGTCGGTTTCCTGTTTGGTCTCGGCTTTGATACGGCCACCGAGATCGGCGTGCTGGGGATCTCTGCCGCCAGCGCGTCCAGCGGAATGTCGGTGTGGTCAATCATGATCTTCCCGGCACTCTTCGCCAGCGGCATGGCGCTGGTGGATACCCTCGACAACCTGCTGATGGTGGGTGCCTACGGCTGGGCGTTTAACAAACCGCAGCGCAAGCTTTACTACAACATGACCATCACCGGCACCTCCGTGGTGGTGGCGCTGTTTATCGGCGGGCTGGAAGCGCTGGGTCTGCTGATGGATAAATTTGCCCTCAGCGGCGGCCTCTGGGATCTGATTGGCGCGGTAAACGACAATCTGGGCAACGCCGGGTTTGTCGTCGTGGGTCTGTTTGTCGCCTGCTGGCTGATCTCCATGGCGAATTACCGCTGGCGCGGCTACGACGCGCTGGTGGTACGTTCCTGAACGACCCAGTCCGGTGGCGCTCCGCTTGCACGGGTCTGCATGTAGGCCGGGTAAGCGGAGCGCCACCCGGCAACAGGAGGGTTAAGCAGGGAGCGATTTCAGCAGGGCGAAGGCCTCCTTCATCCTGTCCTCACTGACGACAAAGGCGCGCATCTGACCGTCGGTATCGGTGCCGCGCGCCACCATGCCCTGCGGCGAAAGGGCAATCTGCCAGTCCAGATCCTGACGCTGCGTTTCACCTGCGAGATGCAGCGGCAATTCCGGCGTTTTCACTTTGACCAGCATGGCGGGTAATTTCACCGGGGCGTTGCCGCCGAGCAGGTTTTTCGCCAGGCACATGGCGCTTAACTGAATCGGTTGCAGGAACGGCAGCACCTGGCCGTTAATTTCCGCGCAGTCGCCCAGGGCATACATGTCCGGCTGGGTGGTTTGCAGATAGCAGTCTACCTTCACGCCGCGGTTGATTTCGGCGCCTGCGCGGTGCGCCAGCGCCGTTTCCGGGCGCAGCCCCGTCGCCGCAATCACCACATCCACCTCCACGCTGCGGCTGCGGTCGAGCGTCGCACGTATGCCGCTGCCGGTTTTGCTCAGGCTCTGCAGCTGCGATTTCAGCAGCAGATGCACGCCCATGTCGGTCAGACGATGCTGTAAGCGACTGCTCACTTCCGCGGGCATCAGCGCTGACAGAATGCTCGCCGCGTGGTCGACCAGGGTGACGGATTTACCCGCACGGCAGAAATCCATCGCCAGCTCGGTGCCGATCAGCCCGCCGCCGACAATCATCACCCGCGTGGCGTCGCGAAGCTCCGTTTCGCTGGCCTGATACGCCTGCTGGCCGTTGAGCGTGACCATCAGCTCGCGGCCCTCAACCGGCGGCACAAACGCGGAGGCACCCGTGGCCAGCACCAGCTTGTCGTACTGCCAGGTTTTATCTTTCGCTTTCACCAGATGGGCGTTGGCGTCGATATCGGTGACCCAGGTGTACGGAAACAGACGCAGGTTAAACTGTTCTGCGAACGCCCCCGCCGTCTGGCGGGTGAGATCGTCTGCGCGCTGGTTCTGGCTAATGACGTGGCTTAAATCAGGCTTGTTGTACTCGTCCATGCTGTCGGCGGCGATCAGCGTCAGCGGCACGTTAGCGTCCTGCTTGCGGATATTTTTCACCAGCTGGCGGGCGGCAAAGCCCGAGCCGATAATGACGATGCCGTGGCTCATTTTGCCTCCGTTGCCAGTTCATCAAAGACGTCTTTCCCGAGGGAACATTCCGGGCAGAGGAAGGTGTCCGGCACCTCGCTCCACGGCGTGCCCGGCGCGACATCCTGCAGCGGCTCGCCCCGTTCCGGGTCGTAAATCCACTGGCACACGCTGCACTGCATGCAAGGACCGAGGTCGGCAGCGGCGGCTTCAGCTACGGCTTCCGGCGCAACCGCCGCGGCGGGGGCGGTTTCCGGCAGCGGTGCGAGCGCCCACTGACGGGCGATGTCGCGGCCGTGCTGGCGGCAGATTTCCAGGGCGTCGATATCCGGCCGCCATTTCGCTTTCAGGCTCATCGACATCTCAAACCCTGCATCCTGTAAACGGGTGGAAAGGCGGTCGACCGCACCGCCGCTCCAGCCGTGGGAGCCAAAGGCGCTGGCGCGCTTGTTGCGAAAACGCAGGCCGGTCATCTCTTCGACCAGACCGGCAATCTTCGGCATCATCACGTTGTTCATGGTGGACGTACCCACCAGCACCCCTTTTGAGCGGAAAACGTTGGTGAGGATCTCGTTTTTATCGCTGCGCGCCACGTTGAAGATTTTCACCGCCACGTTCGGGTCCACTTCGTTGATGCCCTGGGCAATGGCGTCCGCCATCATGCGGGTGTTGTTGGACATGGTGTCGTAGAAGATCGTGATGCGATCTTCCTGATAATCCGCCGCCCACTTCAGGTACAGCTCCACGATCTGGGTGGGGTTTTCACGCCACACCACGCCGTGGGAGGTGGCAATCATCTCCACCGGCAGGTTAAAGCCGAGGATCTCGGTGATTTTAGGCGTCACCAGACGGCTGAACGGAGTCAGGATATTTGCGTAGTACCGCTGGCACTGTTCGAACAGCTCGGTCTGATCCACCTCGTCATTGAACAGGCGTTCGTCGCAGTAGTGCTGGCCGAAGGCGTCGTTGCTGAACAGCACCGCGTCGCCGGTCATGTAGGTCATCATGCTGTCCGGCCAGTGCAGCATGGGCGTTTCCACGAAGATCAGCTGCTTGCCGTTGCCGATATCCAGCGCGTCGCCCGTTTTCACGGTGTGGAAGTTCCACTCCGGATGGTGGTGGTGACCGTTGATCGAGTCGATGGCGTTGGTGGTACAGTAAATCGGGGTGTCCGGAATATACGACATCAGCTCGGTCAGGGCCCCGGCGTGATCCTCCTCCGCGTGGTTGACGATGATGTAGTCGATGGCGTTCAGATCGATTTCGCTGCGCAGGTTCTGCACGAACTCGCGGCTGAACTTGTGATCGACGGTATCGATCAGCACATTTTTACCTTCACGAATGAGATAGCTGTTGTAGCTGCTGCCGCGCAGCGTTTTATATTCCGTCCCGTGGAAATCGCGCACTTCCCAGTCACGTTGACCCACCCAATGAATGTTATTTTTAACCAGAATAGACATAGCAAACCTCAGCGTAATATCGCGTTTTTCAAATAGGATGGTTTGCTTATATCAAGCCGCGTGCCAACTTTTAATATATTGATTTTTATAGGTTAATACTTTGATAATCCGAAGTGGGTAGTCATTATGACTATTAAAAACAGTGTCACTATGACAACATGCATTGTCAAAATGACAGTGAGGCAGAGATGAGCTTTTCCGTAGACGTGCTGGCGAAAATCGCCATTGAACTGCAAACCGGTATTGGTCATCAGGACCGCTTCCAGCGGCTGATCTCCACGCTGCGCCACGTGCTGGCGTGCGACGCCTCGGCGCTGCTGCGCTACGAGGGGCGGCAGTTTATTCCCCTGGCCATCGACGGCCTGGCGAAGGACGTGCTCGGGCGGCGCTTTACCCTTGAAGGCCATCCGCGTCTGGAGACCATCGCCCGCGCGGGTGACGTGGTGCGTTTCCCGGCGGACAGCGATCTGCCCGACCCGTACGACGGGCTGATTCCAGGCCAGGAGAGCCTGAAGGTGCACGCCTGTATTGGCTTGCCGCTGTTTGCCGGGCAGAATCTGATTGGCGCGTTAACCCTCGACGGCTTGTCGCCGGACCAGTTCGATACCTTCAGCGATGAGGAGCTTCGCCTGATTGCCGCCCTGGCCGCCGGGGCGCTGAACAATGCGCTGCTGATTGAACAGCTGGAGAGTCAGAATATTTCTCCCGGCAGCCCGGCGGCGTTTGAGCAGGTGACGCACACGGAGATGATTGGCCTCTCTCCGGGCATGGCGCAGCTCAAAAAAGAGATTGAGATTGTTGCCGCCTCCGATTTGAACGTGCTGATCTTCGGGGAGACCGGCACCGGTAAGGAGCTGGTGGCGAAGTCGATTCACGAAGCGTCGCCGCGCGCGGTCAATCCGCTGGTGTACCTCAACTGCGCCGCGCTGCCGGAAAGCGTGGCGGAAAGCGAATTGTTTGGCCACGTCAAAGGGGCGTTTACCGGCGCCATCAGCAACCGCAGCGGCAAGTTCGAAATGGCCGATAACGGCACGCTGTTTCTGGATGAAATTGGCGAGCTCTCTCTGTCGCTCCAGGCCAAACTTCTGCGCGTATTGCAGTACGGCGATATCCAGCGCGTGGGGGATGACCGCAGCTTGAGAGTGGATGTGCGCGTGCTGGCGGCGACCAACCGCGACCTGCGTGAAGCGGTGCTTGCCGGAAACTTCCGCGCTGACCTGTTCCACCGCCTGAGCGTGTTTCCGCTTACCGTGCCGCCGCTGCGCGAGCGCGGGGACGACGTGGTGCTGCTGGCGGGCTATTTCTGCGAGCAGTGCCGTCTCAGGATGGGGCTTTCCCGCGTGGTGTTAAGCCCGGGGGCGAGGGCGCATCTGCTGAGCTACGGCTGGCCGGGCAACGTGCGCGAGCTGGAACACGCGATTCACCGCGCGGTGGTGCTGGCGCGAGCGACGCGTTCGGGTGATGAAGTGGTTATACATGCCCGGCATTTTGCGCAGCATGATGAAATTGCGTCTATTGCGCAGGCTGTACCAGAGAGAGCGCATGAAAATCTGCGTGACGCGACAGAGGCGTTTCAGCGTCAGATGATTACCCGCGCGCTGGAGCAGAACAACCGCAACTGGGCGGCGTGCGCCCGGGCGCTGGAGATGGACGTCGCCAACCTGCACCGGCTGGCGAAGCGTCTCGGGCTGAAGGGTTAGATAATCCCGGCCTGATAGAAATCCTGCAGGTTGATGGCACCGCACAGCCTGCCGGTGTCATCCACCACCGGTGCGGCGGTGATTTTGCGCTTCATCAGCACCTCTTTGGCTTCAATGGCGCGGCTCTCGGCGTTCAGCGTCAGCCCGCCCTGGGTCATGGCGTCCGACACGTCTGTTTCCAGCTTACCGCCGCCCACCAGCCAGCGGCGCAGGTCGCCGTCGGTGAACACGCCTTTGACGTATCCGTCGTCATCGCACACCGCCACCAGCCCCAGACCGGTACGGCTCAGCTCCAGCATCGCGTCCATGACGCTGGTATTGAGTTTGACCTGTGGAATCGCATCTTCTGTGCGCATCAGGTGGTGGACCTTGTTGAGCAGGCGCGCCCCGAGCGCACCCGCCGGATGCGAGCGGGCGAAATCTTCTTCGTTAAACCCGCGCGCCTGCATTACCGCCATCGCCAGCGCGTCGCCCATCATCAGGGTATTCACGGTGCTGGAAGTGGGGGCGAGGTGCATCGGACAGGCTTCACGCTCAACGGAAATATCCAGCGTTGCCTTGGCGGCCAGCGCCAGGGGCGAGCGGGATTTCCCGGTCATCGCCAGCAGGGCGACCGATTTTTCCTGCAGGCGTGGAATAATGAGATCCAGCTCTTTCGCCGAACCGGAGTAGGAGATAAACAGCATCACGTCGCGGCTTTCAATCATTCCCAGATCGCCGTGCAGCGCTTCGGCAGGGTGCACGAAGAAGGCCGGGGTGCCGGTGCTGGCCAGCGTCGCGGCAATCTTTTTGCCGATATGGCCGGATTTACCGATGCCCGCCACGATCACTTTGCCTTCGCAGTGGATAATGGTGTTGGCCGCGCGGACAAAATCCTCGCCCAGACGTTCCGGCAGGCGGCTGGCTTCCTGCAGCTCCAGCATCAGCGTCTGGCGGCCCGTTTCTAACAGAAAATCACTCATCTCTCTCTCCGGTTACGATCACGTCGATGCCTTTCTCTTCCAGCGCTTTTTTGAACGCCGGGTCGATACCCGCGTCGGTAATCAGCTTATCAACGCTTTCAAGGCTACAGACAATGTTGGGGCTTTTGCGGCCAAACTTCGACGAGTCCGCCATCAGAATCACTTCCCGCGCGGCGTTGCACATGGCTTTACTGACGCTGAACACCTCGTTAAACGTCGTGACGCCCGCGTTCAGGTCGATGCCGTCGGTACCCATAAACAGTTTATCGAAGCTGAAGTGGTCGAAGGCGTTCTCCGCCAGCTGCCCGTGGAACGACGCGGATTTTTTACGGAAGGTGCCGCCGGGCATCAGGATGGTCTGCTCGCAGTCGTTCTCCGACAGGGCGTTGACGATGTGCAGGCTGTTGGTCATCACCGTGATGTTGTTAAAGCGGCTGAGCAGGGGGATCATCTGCAGGACGGTACTGCCTGCATCCAGAATGATCGAGTCGCCATCGTGGATAAATTTTACGGCGGCTTCGGCAATCAGCGCTTTCTGGTGGGTATTGATCAGCGTTTTGTGGTCGATAGGCGGGTCCGCTTCGTCTTTATTGAGCACCACGCCGCCGTAGGTTCGAATGACGGCGCCAGAGTTTTCGAGCAATACGAGGTCCTTGCGTATCGTCGTGCCGGTGGTGTCAAAGTAGTGGGCCAGATCCTCTACCGAGCATTTTCCCTGCTTTTGCAGATGCTCGAGAATGGCCGCCTGCCGCTGACGAGGTTTCATAGGCGCTTCGTTCCTTAGGTTGCGAAATGATAATTTCGCAAGTCTATATCTTTCACAACGAAATTATCCATGTTTCAGATTAAGCGCTAATGATAGTGCATTCTGACAAAGTGGATCATGGGGAAAGATCACATCGGGCTGCAATTCCTGCAGCGAAATGCCGTTGATTGCCTGGATTTTCACCGGACGGGCAAAGACGGTCATGCCGCGCATGATGAGGGAATCGCAGACCTTATTGTTTTCATCCAGCGCAACAGCGACGACGACCCGCGGCTTGAAACGTCCACCGGAACGCCCGACGCCCACGCGGCCTTTCTGGCACAGGGCGTCAAACGCGCGGTTAAACCGATGGATTTGCCAGCCGCCAAACGCCATCTGGCAGAGCCAGGCGAGGGCGGCGACGGTGATGAGTGCGGTGACCATATCGGCTCCTTTAATTGCCGGGTGGCGGCTGCGCCTTACCCGGCCTACGGGGATTGTAGCCCCGGTAAGCGCAGCGCCACCGGGGAATGAACTCAGAACATCACCTGCCCACCGGTGACGTTAATCGACTGTCCGGTGCAGTACGAGGCTTTCGGGCTGGCGTAAAACAGCAGCATGTTCAGCACGTCCTGATAGTCGCACCCGCGCTTGAGCGGCACTTTATCGATGTAGTACTGCTCCACTTCTTCCGCTTTAATACCGAGCTTGGTGGCGTACTGCGGCAGCAGGGACTGGAACATCGGCGATTTCAGCAGATTGCCCAGCATCAGCGAGTGGACGGTAATGCCGTATTCGGCCAGATCCAGCGCCAGAGACTGCGTCAGCCCCACGCCGCCAAACTTCGCCGCGCTGTAGCCGGAGTTGTGCTTGCTGCCCACTTTCCCCGATTTTGAGTTGATCTGAATGATGCGCCCCTGAATGCCGTCGCGGATCATCAGACGGGAAAACTCGCGGGCGCAGAGGAAATAGCCCACCAGATTGACCTGCAGCGAGCGGTCAAAATCCCCCAGCTCGAAGTCGCTGATAAAGGCCGCTTTCGCAATGCCGGCGCTGTAAACCAGCAGGTCGGTACGCCCAAAAATGTCGTCCACGCCGCGGGCGAGCGCCATCACGCTCTGCTCGCTGGTGGCGTCGGCGCCAAACCCGTACGCCATTCCTTCGCCAAACTCGGTGTTGATGGTGTCCGCCACGCGGGCGGCCTTTTCACTCTGAATATCCACTACCGCCACGCGGTAACCCTCAGCGGCAAGCCCACGGCAGAGGAACTCGCCTAAGGTTTGTCCCCCACCAATGACAACGGCAACCTGACTCATGTCTATCTCCTTAATTACGCAACAAATTTTAACGTGCAGCCTGGGGTGACAGCCTGCGGAACCGGGCCCGCTACGTGAACCGTGCCGGGATATTCCGCCTGCGGCTGGCCGTCGAAACGCAGGGTGATGTGGCCCAGCTCGCGCAGGTTTTGTTCAGCGACGTCGCCGACGGCGGTCACGGCATAGCGCGCCTCGCCCAGCTCCAGCTGGCTCCCGGCCTTTAGCTCACCGTTCAGCTCGCCGTGGCAGTGGATGAAGCAAAACTCTTCGATATCCGCAGGCGCCCCTTCGCGAAAGGTGATCAGCATCTGGTCGCTCAGCGCATCCGCCGCGCTCTGGCCGATGCGGGTAATGGTGGTCTGGTAAATCACGGTCATGGCAGGAACCTCTTATTGATAAATAAAGCCGGAGACAAACCAGGCAATCAGCACCGTCGGCGCGCCCGTCAGGAAGCGGCTGACCAGCACGGACGGCACGCCCACGCGCACGGTGTCCTGGCGTGCTTCCGCCAGCGACAGCCCCACGGGAATAAAGTCGCACGCTGCCTGGGCGTTAATGGCAAACAGGGCGGGCAGGGCGAGGTGCGGGGGAATGTTCCCCAGACCAATCTGCACGCCAATCAGCACGCCGATGACCTGAGCAATCACCGCGCCCGGGCCGAGGAACGGCGACAGCAGCGGGAAGGAGCAGATCAGCGCCAGCGTCACCAGCCCAAGCGGGTGGCTGGCGAGCGGGGCGAGGCCATGGGCAATCCAGTCGCCCAGGCCGGAGGCCATGATGATGCCGATCAGCGCCGAGACGAACGCCATAAACGGCAGGATGGTCTTCAGCACCGTGTCGATGGTGTCGCGCCCGGACTGGAACAGCACCGCCACGGCGGAACCCATTCCCATCCCGACCTTTGCCAGCAGGCCGTCGCTCTGCTCGGTAATTTTCTTGCTGGTGTCGTACTCGCGCGGGGCCGCTTTTTGCGGCGCAGACGTCCCCTTCACCAGGGAGATGTTGTCTTCCTTCACGCCTGAGACATAAATGTCTTCGAGGATGTACTGCGCCAGCGGGCCGGATTTCCCGGTGGAGTGAATATTTACCGTCGGAATGCGGCGCTTCGGATAGATGCCGCAGCGCAGCGTGCCGCCGCAGTCGATCACCGCCACGCCAATTTCCGCTTCTGGCGGTTCGCCTTCCTTGAAGCCATCGACCGCTTCCCAGCCCGTCAGCTCGCGCAGCCTGTCGACGATCGCCGGGCGGGTACCCGCGGTGATGTAAACAATCTTTTTGCCTTCGGTGGCGTCGAACTCCAGCGGGCCGCCCCAGCCGCCCGTGCCTTTCTCAATGCGGATCCGGTTCATGCTGTGGCTCCTGAAAGATGGACTTTCTGTTCAAGCTGGATGCCCATTTTTTTCTCGAAAATAGCGGTGGTGAGGTCGGTCACCCAGCCGCGGAAGAAGTTGGTCACCAGACCTACCAGCAGGTAGCTCACCGCCAGCGGGCCGAGCGGCAGGCCAAGCGTGGTAAGGCCGCTGGCGATCCCGAGATAAACGAACAGCTCGCCGGGGTTGATGTGCGGGAACAGGCCGTTCATGGAATGGCAGCTGTAGGAGGCGGCGGCGTAATAGCTCGGCTTGTACTTCTCTGGCATAAAGCGGCCGAGGCTTAAGGTCATCGGGTTGCAGAACACGAAGGTGCCGATAAAGGGCAGTATCAGGTAGCGGGACAGCGGGTTTCCGGCGCAGCGCTGGGCGAAGCGCTCAATGCGCTGCTGGCCGATAAAGTTAATCAGCGCGTTCATGATCACCAGCAGGCTGATCAGCAGGGGCAGGATCCCGGTCACCATGCCGGTGAACACTTCTCCGCCTTTCTGAAACAGCCCGATGAACCACTCGGCGCCGTGGGTGATGGTTTCTATCATTCTTCTCTCCTGTAGGGCGTTTGTTTTTGTCTATCTGTGGCTAATAATAATCACTTTGAAAGGTTTTAAAGTGTTAGTTAGATCTCACAATGAAAGAAAAATGGATTATTTTGAAAGATAATTGACGTGGTGAATGATTTTCGGGGGAAAAAAGCATGGATTTGCGTTGGGGAGGTGCGTACCGCTTCCTTGAGGTGTTGCGGATGCTTTACCATACTGGGTTCTTATCGAACCCGTTAAATGGATGTCTCATGTTCAAGCGTCGTTATGCAGCGCTGTTGCCTGCGCTTATTCTGCTGTCTGCCTGTAGTAGCAAACCTAAGACCGAAGCCGTTCAGCAAACGGCGGGCGCGCCTTCCGGAGGATTCCTGCTGGAGCCGCAGCACAATATGATGCAGATGGGCGGCGACTTCGCGAATAACCCGGCGGCCGAGCAGTTCATCGATAAAATGGTGAGCAAGCACGGCTTTGACAGACAGCAGCTGCACGAAATTTTGTCTCAGGCCAAGCGTCTGGACTACGTGCTGCGCCTGATGGACAGACAGGCGCCGACGGCCCAGGTGCCGAGCGGGCCAAACGGGGCGTGGCTGCGCTATCGCAAACAGTTCATTACCCCGGACAACGTGCAAAACGGCGTGGCGTTCTGGAATCAGTATGAAGATGCGCTTAACCGAGCGTGGCAGGTGTACGGCGTGCCGCCTGAAATTATCGTCGGAATTATCGGCGTGGAAACCCGCTGGGGCCGCGTGATGGGCAAAACCCGCATTCTGGATGCGCTGGCGACGCTCTCCTTTAACTATCCGCGCCGCGCGGAGTATTTCTCTTCCGAGCTGGAAACCTTCCTGCTGATGGCGCGCAACGAACAGGACGATCCGCTCGATCTGAAAGGGTCGTTTGCCGGCGCGATGGGCTACGGCCAGTTTATGCCGTCCTCCTATAAACAGTATGCCGTCGACTTTAACGGCGATGGCCATATCAACCTGTGGGATCCGGTGGATGCCATCGGCAGCGTGGCGAACTACTTCAAAGCGCACGGCTGGGTGCCGGGTGGCCAGGTGGCGGTGCAGGCGAACGGTCAGGCGCCGGGGCTGGAAAACGGCTTCAAAACCAACTACAGCATTTCGCAGCTGTCCGCGGCAGGCCTAACGCCAACGCAGCCGCTGGGCAATGCACAGCAGGCGAGTCTGCTGCGTCTCGATGTCGGAACGGGCTATCAGTACTGGTACGGGCTGCCGAACTTCTACACCATCACCCGCTATAACCACAGCACCCACTATGCGATGGCCGTATGGCAGCTGGGGCTGGCGGTATCGCAGGCCCGCGTGCCGGCGGCGTCACCGTTTAGTCAGTAAGTTACCCCGACGGGTAGGCCGGGTAAGGCAACGCCGCCACCCGGCATGGCTGCGCGCACGGTGCGGCCTGTTGCCCTCTCCCACGGGAGAGGGCGTTTTGCAGAAACATTTCGCCACACTCCCTTTTCAACCCTGCCATTTACATCCTAACCACCTTTCATTATTGTTATGTTATAACATTTAAATTGGTGCCGAGATGTCAACGTCCCTTTTCTCTCTTTCTGCGCCGGTTCGGCTTTTGCTGGCGCTGGTGCTTATCGTCTTTCTCGGCCTGGCCGTGCGCTGGGCGGTGGCATTGCCATGATCGTGATGAATGAACTGGTTGCGGGTTACGACCACCAGCCCGTCACGCGCGCGCTTTCGGGCGTCATTGAACGCGGCAGCATGACCGCCATTGTTGGGGCCAACGGCTGCGGCAAATCCACACTGCTGAAAACGCTCGCCGGTTTTATCCCACCCGTAAGCGGCGGTTTTCGCTGGCAGGGGAAGCGACCGGTGATTGGCTGGCTGGCACAGCGTCACGCGCTGGAGGCGCAGTTTCCGCTGACCGTGCGCGATGTCGTCAGCATGGGCTGCTGGCCGGGCATTTCGCTGCTTTCCGGGTTTCGTCGCGAAACGCGGTTGCGTATTGCCAGCGCGCTTGAGCGGGTCGGGCTGGCATCCATGGCGTTATCCACCATCGATGAGCTCTCCGGCGGCCAGTTCCAGCGCATGCTGTTTGCCCGCGTCCTGGTACAGCAGGCGCCGCTGGTGATGCTGGACGAGCCCTTTACCGGCATCGATGAAGCCACCTGTAACGTGCTGATGGATGTGATGCTGGAGATGTATATGCAGGGGCAAACGCTGCTCGCGGTACTGCACGACAGCGAGCGCGTGTCGCGCCACTTCCCGCAGACGTTGCGGCTGGATGCTGATGTGCCTCAGTGGAAAACCGAGCGGGTGAGGGTGGCATGATCTGGCACACATTCTTCCAGCCGTTCATCGAGTACGGCTTTATGCGCCGCGCGCTGGTGGTTTGCCTGGCGCTTTCTATCAGCACCACCGCGCTCGGCGTATTCCTCCAGCTGCGCCGGATGAGCCTGATGGGCGATGCCCTTTCTCACGCTATTTTGCCGGGCGTCGCCGTGGGATACCTGCTCAGCGGCCTGTCGCTGCTGGCAATGAGTATCGGCGGTTTTGTCGCGGGCATTACCGTGGCGCTGCTGGCCGGTCTGGTCAGCCGACGCACGCCGCTTAAGGAAGATGCCAGCTTTGCCGGGTTTTATCTTGGCTCACTGGCGCTGGGGGTCACGCTGGTATCGCTTCGTGGGTCGAATGTCGATCTGCTGCATCTGCTGTTTGGCTCCATCCTCGCCGTGGACAACGACGCCGCGCTGTTTGTCACGGGCGTGTGCATGTTCACTCTTATCGTGCTGGCAATGTTTTATCGCGGCCTGGTTACCGAAGCGTTTGACACCGCCTGGCTACAGGTGAACGCCCGCTGGCTGCCCGGCCTGCTGCACGGACTGTTTCTGGCGCTGCTGGTTCTTAACCTGGTGGCCGGTTTTCAGGTGCTCGGCACGCTGATGGCCGTCGGTCTGATGATGCTGCCAGCCGTGGCGGCACGCTGCTGGGTACGCACGCTACCGGCGTTACTCCTGATGGCGGGCATCAGCGGTATTGTCTGCGCATGGCTGGGGTTGAGCCTCTCCTGGGCGATGAGTCTCCCGGCTGGGCCATCCATTGTGCTCACCGCCAGCGCGCAGTTCTTTATTTCCATTTTATTGGGTACGCGAAGCAGGCTCGCTGGCAGTCTGCGGGCGTATTTTTAACGCAAGGGGAAACGATGAAACGTACAGGACTAGTAGTGGCAGTGGCGCTCGCGCTGGGGATGATGTCGCAGGGCGTGATGGCGAAAACGCTGAATGTGGTCACCAGCTTCTCGATACTGGGGGATATCACCCAGGAGGTGGGCGGCGATCATGTGAAGGTGACGACGCTGGTGGGGCCGGACGGCGATCCGCATACCTTCGAACCGTCGCCGAAGGACAGCGCGGCGCTGAGCAAGGCCGATGTGGTGGTGGTGAACGGTCTGGGGCTGGAGGGCTGGCTTGACCGCCTGGTGAAAGCCTCCGGGTTCAAAGGGCAACTGGTCATCGCCTCAACAGGCGTGAAAACGCACACGCTTGAGGAAGATGGAAAGACCGTGACCGATCCGCACGCGTGGAACAGCGCGGCGAACGGGGCGTTATATGCACAAAATATTCTGAACGGGCTGGTGAAAGCCGATCCGCAGGACAAAGCCGCGCTGGAAGCCTCCGGTAAACCCTATATCACGCAGCTCAACCAGCTGGATAGCTGGGCCAAAATGCGCTTTAGCCAGATCCCGCAGGCGAAGCGCAAGGTGCTGACCAGCCATGACGCCTTCGGCTATTTCAGCCGCGCTTATGGCGTAACCTTCATGGCACCTCAAGGACTCTCTTCAGAGAGCGAGGCCAGCGCGGCGCAGGTTGCTGAGATCATCAATCAGATCAAAGCCGACGGCGTAAAAACCTGGTTTATGGAAAACCAGCTCGATCCGCGTCTGGTGAAGCAGATTGCCTCGGCGACGGGCGCGCAGCCAGGGGGAGAACTTTACCCGGAGGCCTTGTCGGCAAAAGGCGGCGTGGCAGACACCTACGTCAAGGCGTTCCGCCACAATGTGAATACCCTCGCCGACAGCATGAAATAACCTCTTCCACGGCCGGTGCGTTTGCACCGGCTTTTTTCTGAAGCCCCCTCGTAAAACCTGAAGCGCATCCCCACATCTGACGAGAAAGTGCTATCTTGTGCAGCACGTTTTTCTGATGCCTGGAGCGAGAATGACTGACCATGAATTGATGCAGCTTAGCGAGATCGTTGGCCTGGCGCTTAAGCAGCGTGGGGCGACAATGACCACCGCGGAATCCTGCACCGGCGGCTGGGTGGCGAAAGTGATTACCGATATTGCCGGCAGTTCCGCCTGGTTTGAACGCGGTTTTGTGACCTACAGTAACGAAGCTAAGGCACAAATGATTGGCGTACGTGAAGCCACGCTGGAACAGCATGGCGCGGTCAGTGAACCGGTGGTCATTGAAATGGCCATTGGCGCGCTCAAGGCGGCGCGGGCAGATTACGCGATTTCCATTAGCGGCATCGCGGGGCCGGACGGCGGCAGCGACGTGAAGCCTGTTGGCACCGTCTGGTTTGGGTTTGCCACGTCTAAAGGGGAAGGGATCACCCGCCGGGAGTGCTTCAGCGGCGATCGCGAAAGCGTGCGCCGTCAGGCAACGGAATATGCGTTAAAAACGCTCTGGCAACAATTTCTACAAAACACTTGATACTGTATGACCATACAGTATAATTGCACCAACAGAACAGAAATCCACGGTGAAGCACAGTCGCTTCTCCCGGCATGACAGGAGTAATAATGGCTATCGACGAAAACAAACAGAAAGCGTTGGCGGCAGCACTGGGCCAGATCGAAAAGCAATTCGGTAAAGGCTCCATCATGCGCCTGGGTGAAGACCGTACCATGGATGTGGAAACGATCTCCACCGGTTCGCTTTCTCTGGATATCGCGCTGGGCGCGGGCGGCCTGCCAATGGGCCGTATCGTAGAGATCTACGGGCCAGAATCCTCCGGTAAAACTACCCTGACGCTGCAGGTGATTGCTGCGGCACAGCGCGAAGGTAAAACCTGTGCGTTCATCGATGCCGAGCACGCGCTGGATCCTGTTTATGCGCGTAAGCTGGGCGTGGACATCGACAACCTGCTGTGTTCTCAGCCGGACACCGGTGAGCAGGCCCTGGAAATTTGTGACGCGCTGGCGCGCTCCGGTGCGGTTGACGTTATCGTTGTTGACTCCGTTGCCGCACTGACGCCAAAAGCGGAAATCGAAGGTGAAATCGGCGACTCTCACATGGGCCTCGCGGCACGTATGATGAGCCAGGCGATGCGTAAGCTGGCCGGTAACCTGAAGCAGTCCAACACGCTGCTGATCTTCATCAACCAGATCCGTATGAAAATTGGTGTGATGTTCGGTAACCCGGAAACCACAACCGGTGGTAACGCCCTGAAATTCTACGCGTCTGTCCGTCTGGATATCCGCCGTATCGGTGCGGTGAAAGAGGGTGAAAACGTCGTCGGTAGCGAAACCCGCGTGAAGGTGGTGAAGAACAAAATCGCTGCACCGTTCAAACAGGCTGAGTTCCAGATCCTCTACGGTGAAGGGATCAACTTCTACGGTGAACTGGTTGACCTGGGCGTGAAAGAGAAGCTGATTGAAAAAGCGGGCGCCTGGTACAGCTACAACGGTGACAAGATTGGTCAGGGTAAAGCGAATGCTATCTCCTGGCTGAAAGAGAACCCGGCTGCGGCGAAAGAGATTGAGAAGAAGGTGCGCGAGCTTCTGCTGAACAACCAGGACTCCAAACCTGATTTCGTAGTCGATGCTGCGGATGCTGAAGAAACCAACGAAGACTTTTAAGTCTCTCGTGTAAAGATGAAGGGCTGCTGATGCGGCCCTTTTTGCATTTCTGATTCTACAGGTTTTTTATGAGTGAACCGACATCACGCCGACCCGCCTACGCGCGCTTGCTGGATCGTGCGGTGCGCATCCTGGCCGTGCGTGACCACAGTGAGCAGGAGCTGCGGCGGAAGCTGTCGGCTCCGGTGATGAGTAAAAACGGGCCGGAAGAGATTGATGCCACGGCGGAAGACTACGACCGCGTGGTGGCCTGGTGCTATGAGCATCATTACCTGGACGACGATCGCTTTGCTTCCCGCTTTCTCGCCAGCCGCGGCCGCAAGGGCTACGGCCCTGCGCGCATCCGGCAGGAGCTGAACCAGAAAGGGGTGGCCCGGGAGTCCATCGAAAAAGCGATGCGCGAGTGCGACATTGACTGGTGCGAGCTGGCAAAAGAGCAGGCCATTCGTAAGTACGGCGAACCGCTGCCGCGTGAATTTTCAGAAAAAGTCAAAATCCAGCGCTTTTTGCTCTACCGCGGCTTTCTGATGGAAGATATTCAGGATATCTGGCGTAATTTTGCCGATTGAACGCATGCGGGATTTTACTTCCCACTAAAGAAAACTTATCTTATTCCCACTTTTTCCAGTAGCTGGTCTGTCCAACGGTTTACCGATACAGGCTGGCTACGACATTTCGTTAGCTTGATTTCAGGATAATTATGAGCAAGAGCACCGCTGAGATCCGTCAGGCGTTTCTCGATTTTTTCCATAGTAAGGGACACCAGGTTGTTGCCAGCAGCTCCCTGGTACCGAACAACGATCCGACTCTGCTGTTTACCAACGCCGGGATGAACCAGTTCAAGGATGTGTTCCTTGGTCTCGACAAGCGTAATTATTCCCGCGCCACAACCTCACAGCGTTGCGTGCGTGCGGGCGGTAAACACAACGACCTGGAAAACGTCGGTTACACCGCGCGTCACCACACCTTCTTCGAAATGCTGGGTAACTTCAGCTTCGGCGACTACTTCAAACACGATGCCATCCAGTATGCGTGGGAACTGCTGACCGGTGAAAACTGGTTCAACCTGCCGAAAGAGCGTCTGTGGGTTACCGTCTATGAAACCGATGACGAAGCCTACGAAATCTGGGAAAAAGAGGTCGGTATCCCGCGCGAGCGTATTATTCGCATCGGTGATAACAAAGGCGCGCCATACGCGTCTGACAACTTCTGGCAGATGGGTGACACCGGTCCTTGCGGTCCGTGCACCGAGATCTTCTACGATCACGGCGACCACATCTGGGGTGGCCCTCCAGGCAGCCCGGAAGAAGACGGCGATCGCTATATTGAGATCTGGAACATCGTCTTCATGCAGTTCAACCGTCAGGCCGACGGTACCATGGAGCCGCTGCCGAAGCCTTCCGTTGATACCGGTATGGGTCTGGAGCGTATTGCCGCGGTACTGCAGCACGTTAACTCCAACTATGAGATTGACCTGTTCAGCACTCTGATCAAAGCCGTTGCGGAAGTCACCGGCGCGACCGACCTGAACAACAAATCGCTGCGCGTTATCGCAGACCACATTCGTTCCTGCGCGTTCCTGATTGCCGACGGCGTTATCCCGTCGAATGAAAACCGTGGCTACGTGCTGCGTCGTATCATTCGTCGTGCTATCCGTCACGGCAACATGCTGGGCGCGAAGGACACCTTCTTCTATAAACTCGTTGGGCCACTGATTGGCGTGATGGGGTCAGCCGGTGACGAGCTGAAACGCCAGCAGGCGCAGGTTGAGCAGGTTCTGAAAACCGAAGAAGAGCAGTTTGCCCGTACGCTGGAGCGCGGTCTGGCGCTGCTGGACGAAGAGCTGGCGAAGCTTAAGGGCGACACCCTGGACGGCGAAACTGCTTTCCGCCTGTACGACACCTACGGCTTCCCGGTTGACCTGACGGCGGACGTTTGCCGCGAGCGTAACATCAAAGTTGACGAAGCGGGCTTCGAAGCCGCGATGGAAGAGCAGCGCCGTCGTGCGCGCGAGTCCAGCGGTTTCGGTGCAGACTACAACGCGATGATCCGCGTTGACAGCGCGTCTGAATTCAAAGGCTATGAGGCGCTGGAACTGACCGGCAAAGTGACCGCTCTGTTTGTTGACGGTAAAGCCGTGGACAGCATCAGCGCAGGTCAGGAAGCCGTAGTCATTCTGGACAAAACGCCGTTCTACGCCGAATCCGGCGGCCAGGTTGGCGATAAAGGCGAGCTGAAAGGCAATGGCTTTAGCTTCAGCGTGACCGACACCCAGAAATACGGTCAGGCGATTGGCCACCAGGGCAAACTGGTTTCCGGTTCTCTGAAAGTGGGCGAGGGCGTCCAGGCTAACGTTGATGAAGCTCGCCGCGCGCGCATTCGTCTGAACCACTCGGCAACCCACCTGATGCACGCTGCCCTGCGCGACGTGCTCGGTACCCACGTTGCACAGAAAGGTTCTCTGGTTAACGATAAAGTGCTGCGCTTCGACTTCTCGCATTTTGAAGCGATGAAGCCGTCTGAAATCCGCGCGGTGGAAGATCTGGTGAACGCGCAGATCCGTCGTAACCTGCCAATCGAGACCCACATCATGGATCTCGAAGACGCGAAGAAAAAAGGTGCGATGGCGCTGTTTGGCGAGAAATACGACGAACGTGTTCGCGTGCTGAGCATGGGCGACTTCTCTACCGAACTGTGCGGCGGTACACACGCCTCGCGCACCGGTGACATCGGCCTGTTCCGCATCGTTTCCGAGTCGGGAACGGCGGCAGGCGTGCGTCGTATTGAAGCGGTGACCGGTGAAGGCGCGATTGCCAGCCTGCATGCGCAGAGCGATCAGCTGCACGACATCGCGCAGCTTCTGAAAGGCGATAGCCAGAACCTGGGCGAGAAAGTGCGCGTTGCGCTGGAACGCACGCGTCAGCTGGAAAAAGAGCTGCAGCAGCTGAAAGAGCAGGCTGCGGCGCAGGAGAGTGCAAACCTCTCCAGCAAGGCTGTAGACATTAAGGGCGTCAAACTGCTGGTCAGCGATCTGGCGGGCGTTGAGCCTAAGATGCTGCGTACTATGGTCGACGATCTCAAGAACCAGCTTGGTTCTACCGTTATCGTGCTGGCGACAGTGGCAGAAGGTAAGGTTTCTCTGATTGCGGGCGTCTCTAAGGATGTGACTGACCGCGTAAAAGCAGGGGAACTGATTGGTATGGTCGCTCAGCAGGTGGGCGGCAAGGGGGGCGGTCGTCCGGACATGGCGCAAGCCGGTGGTACGGATGCGGCGGCACTTCCTGCGGCATTAGCCAGCGTTGAAAGCTGGGTAAGCGCGAAACTGTAATAACTACAAAGCACAAGCAGACGCCATAGCGGTAACGTTATGGCGTCTTGTTCACTGTGCTATCGATAACGATAAAGTCAGGTTGAGTTTGTGTATATCGGCTAAACTTACGTTTAACAGAATGTGATGCCGTGACTGCTTACACTTTACGTGTTTGTCATCGCTTACTTTTTGGCGTTATATGATGGATAATGCCGGGATACAAGAGACCCGACTCTTTTAATCTTTCAAGGAGCAAAGAATGCTGATTCTGACTCGTCGAGTTGGTGAGACCCTCATGATTGGGGATGAGGTCACCGTGACAGTTTTAGGGGTAAAGGGTAACCAGGTACGTATTGGTGTTAACGCTCCTAAAGAAGTATCTGTCCACCGTGAAGAGATCTACCAGCGTATCCAGGCTGAAAAATCCCAGCAGTCCAGTTACTGATATTGTCGCGTCTCGCTGTCGGGCGAGACGCAACCCTCCCGCTATTTTTCCTGCTCAAAGTTACCGTTTAATTTCAATCGCTCTCTTTTTGACCACTCCGCTACCCTTATCTCGTCCCAACACTGTTCTTTCCGCATCAGTTTTCTGCGAAGATGCCTGCAAAATCCGCTTATAAAACACCCTCTTTGCGGCTTTTACATGCGAATTGCGTGTGATTTGTGCAAACGATAAAAGCTTTTGGAAAATTGTTTGACTTATAAGTCCCAGAAAGTAATATATGCGCCACGCAGCGACGAGAAGCTCTTAACGAGTTACTCGAAGCACTCGAAAGAGGCGTTGTGTGGTGAGGTGGCCGAGAGGCTGAAGGCGCTCCCCTGCTAAGGGAGTATGCGGTCAAAAGCTGCATCCGGGGTTCGAATCCCCGCCTCACCGCCATTTTGCATCCGTAGCTCAGCTGGATAGAGTACTCGGCTACGAACCGAGCGGTCGGAGGTTCGAATCCTCCCGGATGCACCATCTATTACTTCATATTGCTTTAGAAGTGATATGAATATCGAGCAGTACAGTAGTAAATCCCGATGCATCCGTAGCTCAGCTGGATAGAGTACTCGGCTACGAACCGAGCGGTCGGAGGTTCGAATCCTCCCGGATGCACCATTTACTATTTCTGAAAGCAGTACCCTGATGCATCCGTAGCTCAGCTGGATAGAGTACTCGGCTACGAACCGAGCGGTCGGAGGTTCGAATCCTCCCGGATGCACCATCTATTAATTCATATTGCTTTAGAAGTGATATGAATATCGAGCAGTACAGTAGTAAATCCCGATGCATCCGTAGCTCAGCTGGATAGAGTACTCGGCTACGAACCGAGCGGTCGGAGGTTCGAATCCTCCCGGATGCACCATCTTCTCCTTCTTTGTTTATTCCTTCGACGTTCCGTCAGCAATCACTCTCTCTGTCAGCGACAAAAACCACCATTTACGATAAAGTAATGCTTTGTTAATCGGTTAGCGAGAGCACGATGTACGCACAGTATGACGGTTTGATCTTCGATATGGATGGTACCCTCCTGGACACCGAACCCACGCATCGTCAAGCCTGGACCGACGTCCTGGGCCGCTACGGCATGCGTTTCGACCTTCAGGCGATGATCGCCCTCAACGGCTCCCCCACCTGGCGTATTGCGCAGGCCGTGATTGAACTGAATCAGGCCGATCTCGACCCGCACCTGCTCGCGCGCGAAAAAACCGATGCGGTAAAAGCCATGCTTTTAGATACCGTACGTCCTCTGCCGCTGATTGATGTGGTAAAAGAGTGGCACGGGCGTCGCCCGATGTCGGTGGGGACGGGCAGCGAAAGCGCGATTGCAGAAGCCTTGCTCAATCATCTTGGCCTGCGCCACTATTTTTCTGCCGTGGTCGCCGCCGATCATGTTAAACGTCACAAGCCCGCACCGGACACCTTCCTGCTTTGCGCAGAATTAATGGGTGTCCCGGCGGCAAAGTGCGTCGTGTTTGAAGATGCCGATTTTGGGATCCAGGCCGCGCGTGATGCCGGAATGGATGCGGTGGATGTACGCTTACTGTGAGTGACGCGCTGTCACTTGCCTCATTATTCGCCAGCAGTTTTCTCAGCGCCACGCTGTTACCGGGCAATTCGGAAGTGGTGCTGGTGGCGATGCTGTTGTCCGGCGTGAGTCAGCCCTGGCTGCTTGTAGTAATAGCAACAATGGGTAATAGCCTTGGAGGGCTGACTAACGTTATTCTTGGGCGTTTCTTTCCGCTGCGTGAAAAATCGCGCTGGCAGGAAAAGGCAGTCGGCTGGCTAAAACGCTATGGCGCTGCCACGCTGTTATTAAGCTGGATGCCTGTAATAGGCGATTTACTGTGTCTGCTGGCGGGATGGATGCGCATCTCCTGGGGACCGGTGCTCTTTTTTTTGTGCCTTGGCAAGGCGTTGCGCTATGTTCTCGTGGCGTGGGCAACACTACAGGGTATGACGTGGTGGCACTAATTGGTGGAATGAATACGCGACCTTCAATCGTCAACCATTACAATTATGCTGAGTAACATTACTTTGACAGGCGGGAGGTCAATTTGATCCCGGACGTATCTCAGGCGCTGGCCTGGCTGGAAAACCACCCTCAGGCATTGAAGGGTATTCAGCGTGGTCTTGAGCGTGAAACGCTGCGCGTTAACGCGGACGGCAGTTTAGCGACGACGGGTCACCCGAAGGCGTTAGGCTCGGCGCTGACACATAAATGGATCACAACCGATTTCGCTGAAGCGCTGCTGGAGTTCATCACCCCAGTAGAGGGTGATATTGATCATATGCTGACGATTATGCGCGATATCCATCGCTACACCGCGCGCAATCTCGGCGATGAGCGTATGTGGCCGCTCAGCATGCCGTGCTATATCGAGCAGGGCCAGGAGATTGAGCTGGCACAGTACGGCACGTCAAATATCGGCAGGCTGAAAACGCTCTACCGTGAGGGGCTGAAGAACCGCTACGGCGCGTTGATGCAGACCATCTCTGGCGTGCACTACAACTTCTCGCTGCCAATGGCGTTCTGGCAGGCGAAATGCGGTGAAACGGATAAAGACGCGATCTCTGAAGGCTACTTCCGCCTGATCCGCAACTACTACCGTTTCGGCTGGGTGATCCCGTATCTGTTTGGTGCCTCCCCGGCGATCTGTTCTTCGTTCCTGCAGGGGAAACCGACCACGCTGCCGTTCGAGAAGACCGACTGCGGAATGTACTATCTCCCGTACGCCACCTCTCTGCGTCTGAGCGATCTCGGCTATACCAATAAATCGCAAAGCAATCTCGGTATTACGTTTAACGAATTGCACGAATATGTGGCAGGATTGAAGCGGGCGATCAAAACCCCGTCGGAAGAGTACGAAAAAATCGGCCTCGAAAAAGACGGTAAGCGTCTGCAGATCAACAGCAATGTCCTGCAGATTGAAAACGAGCTGTATGCGCCAATTCGTCCTAAGCGCGTGACGCGCAGCGGCGAAACCCCGTCGGATGCGCTGCAGCGCGGCGGGATCGAATACATTGAAGTGCGCTCGCTGGATATCAACCCGTTCTCACCGATTGGCGTTGATGAACAGCAGATTCGCTTCCTGGATCTGTTTATGGTCTGGTGCGTGCTGGCGGATGCGCCGGAAATGAGTTCAGACGAATTGCTCTGCACCCGTACAAACTGGAACCGCGTGATTCTGGAAGGGCGTAAACCGGGCCTGACGCTGGGTATCGGCTGCGAAACGGCACAGTTCCCGCTGACGAAAGTCGGCAAAGATCTGTTCCGTGACCTGAAGCGTGTTGCCCGGACGATGGACAGCATTGACGGCGGCGACGCGTATCAACAGATTTGCGACCAGCTGGTGGCGTGCTTTGATAACCCGGAACTGACGTTCTCAGCGCGCATTCTGCGTTCTATGATTGATCAGGGCATTGGTGGTACGGGGCGTTCACTCTCGGCGGAGTACCGTGAAATGCTGATCCAGGAGCCGTTAGAAATCCTGAGCGAATCAGATTTTGTCGCGGAACGCGAAGCGTCCGTTGTGCGTCAGAAAGAGGTTGAAGCGGCGGATACCGAGTCGTTTGAGGCGTTTCTGGCGAAGCAGGCTTAAGCAGAAAAGAAAAAGGCCACATCGCTGTGGCCAAAATATACATCTCTGAATTCAGGGATGATGATAACAAATGCGCGTCTTTCATATACTCAGACGCGCATTCTGTAGAAGAGTTCAGTTTATTTTAAAAAAAATCACTATCGGAGGTGACGTATGCCGTTATTAGATAGCTTTACTGTCGACCATACCCGTATGGAAGCACCTGCAGTCCGCGTGGCGAAGACCATGCACACCCCGCACGGCGACACGATCACCGTCTTCGATCTGCGTTTCTGCGTGCCAAACAAAGAAGTGATGCCGGAGAAAGGCATTCATACGCTGGAACACCTGTTCGCTGGCTTCATGCGTGACCACCTGAACGGCAACGGCGTTGAGATCATCGATATCTCTCCGATGGGCTGCCGTACCGGTTTCTACATGAGCCTGATTGGTCAGCCTGAAGAGAAACGTGTGGCAGATGCCTGGAAAGCGGCCATGCAGGACGTGCTGAAGGTGAAAGAGCAGAACCAGATCCCTGAGCTGAACGTTTACCAGTGCGGCACCTATCAGATGCACTCTCTGGAAGAAGCGCAGGAGATCGCGCGCCACATCATCGAACGCGACGTTCGCGTGAACAGCAACGAAGAGCTGGCCCTGCCGAAAGAAAAACTGCAGGAACTGCACATCTAGTATTGTGCCTGTGGATGCCCGGTGGCGCTTCGCTTGCCGGGCCTACATTGTGCTGGTGCCTCCTTTGACCACAACCTTAACCTTCTCTTTTACCCACCGTCCTCTCGTTCCGTTTGCCCATGATTACGTTCATGGTGACAGCGAACCCTGGCACAAGCACGACTGCGCGCAGCTGCTGCATACCCTGAGCGGCGTGGTACGGGTGGATACCGCATCGGGCTGTTGGGTTGTGCCTCCCGGTCGCGGCGTCTGGCTGCCTGCGGGCACGCAGCATTCCCTGCGCATTACCGGCAACGTGGCGGCGCGAACGCTGTTTATCGATCCGCTGGCGCGGGCCGATCTTCCCGCCACCTGCCAGATCGTCCAGATCGCGCCGCTGCTGCGCGAGCTGATCCTCGTCTCCCTTGCGTTGCCTGAATCGTACTCACCCGGAAGCCGGGATGAGCGCGTCTATGAACTGATTCTCGATGAAATCCGCACTATGCCGGTGCTGCCGTTTCACCTGCCGGAGCCGGAAAGCGAGGCGTTACGTCGCCTGTGCCTGCAAATCCGGCAAAACCCGGGGGAAAGCTGGAGCAGCGCGCAGGCTGCGAGCCTGATGAACATGAGCGAGCGCACCCTGAACCGCCATTTTCAGCAGCAGACGGGTTTAAGCTACAGCGAGTGGTTGAGAAGGGCGCGTCTGCTGGAAGCCTTAGTGCGGCTGGCGCAGGGCCAGCCGATATTACGCGTGGCGCTGGATCTGGGATACGGGAGCCACAGCGCCTTTACGGCAATGTTCCGTCGGGTGATGGGCGTCTCCCCCAGCGATTACTTTAAGAACGACTGACGGCGTTAAAGAGCGCCTGAAGCGACGCGCGCGCCACGTCGCTATCAATGCCCACGCCCCAGCGGCTGCTGCCGTCCTGGAACAGGCAGCGGATGTAGGCCACCGAGCGGCTGTCGCTGCGTTCGCCTAACGTATGCTCGTGATAATCCTTGATCACGAACGGGGCGTTGACCCAGCGGCTCAGGCCGTGAGCGGCGGCGGAGAGCAGACCGTTGCCGTGACCTTCCAGCTGGCGCGTACCCCCCTGTGTGGCGACGCTGGCCGTCAAACGCAGCTGGCCGTCCTGCTGGCTGTCGCTGCGGTAGGATTGCAGCGCATACTGCGGCGTGGCCACCAGCCCGTAGCGGGTGCGAAACAGCTGCCACAGCGCATTTTGCGTCATCTCTTTTCCGTGACGGTCGGTTTCCTGCTGCACGTGCTGGCTGAAATCCTGCTGCAGGGCGCGGGGCAGTTTCAGACCATGATTCTGTTCGATCAGCCACGCGCTGCCGCTTTTCCCTGACTGGCTGTTCACGCGGATCACCGCTTCGTAGGTGCAGCCGATATCCTGGGGATCGACGGGCAGGTAAGGCATCTCCCAGCGATCGCCAGGCCTGCGGGCATCAAAGCCTTTTTTGATTGCGTCCTGGTGCGAGCCGGAGAAGGCGGTATAGGCCAGCCGTCCTGCCCACGGATGGCGCGGGTGCACCGGCAGCTGATTGCAGGTTTCCACCACTTCCACCACCCGGTTCATATCGCTAAAGTCCAGAGTCGGGCTGATACCCTGGCTGTAGAGGTTCATCGCCAGCGTCACCAGGCAGACGTTGCCCGTGCGCTCGCCGTTACCAAACAGACAGCCCTCCACGCGGTCAGCCCCCGCCATTACGGCCAGCTCCGCGCAGGCGACGCCGGTACCGCGGTCGTTATGCGGATGCACGCTGATGCAGACATCGCGGCGGCGGCTGAAGTGGCGACAGAAGTACTCGATCTGGTCGGCATAGACGTTCGGCGTGCTCACTTCGACGGTGGCGGGTAAGTTGATCACCATCGGGCGTTCGTCGCAAGGCTGCCAGATCTCCGCCACGGCTTCACAAATCTCCAGCGCAAATTCCGGCTCGGTAAAGCAGAAGGTTTCCGGAGAGTATTCGTACTGCCAGCGGGTGTCGGGGTTTTCTTCACACAGCTGACGAATAAGCCGCGTGGCACGCGTCGCCAGCTCAACGATTTGTGCTTTCTCCATGCCGAATACCAGGCGGCGGAACAGCGGAGCGGTGGCGTTATACAGATGCACGGTCGCCTGCTTCGCGCCGCGCAGGGATTCAAAAGTACGATGGATGAGATCTTCCCGTGCCTGAGTGAGCACCTGAATCGTCACGTCATCCGGGATGCGGTTCTCTTCAATCAGCTGGCGAACAAAGTTGAAATCCGTCTGCGAGGCGGAAGGAAAGGCAACTTCAATCTCTTTAAACCCGCAGCTTAACAGCAGATCCCAGAACTGCAGCTTGCGCGTGCTGTCCATCGGTTCGGCCAGAGCCTGGTTGCCGTCGCGCAGGTCGGTCGAGAGCCAGCGCGGCGCGCGGGTGATGCGTTGTTCCGGCCAGCGGCGGTCGGGAAGGGAAAGGGTGGGAAAGGGTTGGTACTTGTCGGCGGGTGTGTTCAGCATGATGCGCTCCTGTTGTCTTTTCACTATCGTGAATCGATTTCAGGCGCGCTGCTTTATCGGCACTGACAATGGCTGTCGCGTTCTGGACACGGTGGCAATGGTTGCCCGGTGGCGCTGCGCTTACCGGGCCTACGGAAGTGTCACTTATCGTAGGTCGGGTAAGCGCAGCGCCACCCGGCAACCTGCGCACAAACTAGTGCGCGCCACCGCCGCCGCCACCGGCACCAAACGGCGGTCTGGCAAACCACACCAGCCCCAGCAGGACGATAAAGATCCCTGCCGATATCCAGAAAATCTCGTTGGCCGAGATAATCAGCCCCTGGTTGGTGATCTGCTGGGCAATCCAGCCGGACGCCTGCTGCTCCGTCATCCCCATTCCCTGCAGCTGGCTGTACATCTGCTGTGCGTTAGGGTTGAACGGGTTCACCGCTTCGGTCAGCTGCGCGTGGTGCATTGATTCGCGGTTTGTCCACAGGGTGGTGGTGATCGACGTCCCGATAGAGCCCGCCAGCGTACGGGTGAAGTTCGACAGGCTCGACGCGGCCGCCAGACGCTCGGGCGGCAGGCCAGAGAGCGTGATGGTGGTCAGCGGCATAAAGAAGCACGCCACCGCAAAGCCCTGAATGAACTGCGGCCACGCCGAGGCGCCAAAGTCCATTCCCGGCTCAAAGGTATACGCACGCCAGTAGAAGCACACCGCGTACATGATGAAGCTGAACGTCACCAGCCGACGCATGTCGAGCTTATGGGCGAAGCGGCCAATAATCGGCGACAGCAGGACCGGGATCACCCCGACAGGTGCCGACGCCAGACCCGCCCAGGTGGCGGTATAGCCATACACCTCCTGCAACAGCTGCGGCAGCAGAACAATCGCGCCGAAGTAGAGCATATAGGCGAGGCTGATACACAGGCAGCCGATGGTGAAGTTTCGCGACTTAAAGAGCGAGAGATCGACGATCGGGTTGTCGTCCGTCAGCTCCCAGACAATCAGGAAGCTTATCGACACCACCGCGACAATGGTCAGGATGATGATCTCCTGCGAGTTGAACCAGTCGAGCTCTTTACCGCGGTCGAGCATGATCTGCAGACTGCCGATACCCAGGATCAGCAGCGCCAGCCCGATGCTGTCGATACGGCGCTGTTCGGTGCGCGTCTCTCGTCCCCGCAGCGACTGCAGCGTCATCAATACCACGACGGCGCCAATCGGTACGTTGATGAAGAAGATCCAGCCCCAGTGGTAGTTATCGCTGATGTACCCGCCCAGAATCGGTCCGCAGATAGGCGCGACGATAACGGTCATCGACCAGAGCGCCAGCGCGACGGAACGTTTTGCGGGAGGGTAGTTGCTCAGCAGCAAACTCTGGGAGAGCGGGATCAGCGGCCCCGCGACAATCCCCTGAATGACGCGGAAGAAAATCAGCATCGTCAGGCTGCTGGACATGCCGCACGCCCACGAGGCCAGAACAAACGCCACCGTGGACCAGAGGAACAGCTTCACCTCACCGACGCGCTTTGCCAGCCAGCCGGTGATCGGAATGGAGATGGCGTTTGCCACCCCAAACGAGGTAATGACCCAGGTCCCCTGGCTCAGCGACGAGCCAAGGTTACCGGCGATGGTCGGGATCGCCACGTTTGCGATGGTGGAGTCCAGCACCTGCATGAATGTCGCCAGCGACAGCGCGATGGTCATAATGACCAGCTGCGCGCCTTCCAGCGGTTTTTGCGGCTTTTGCTGTTGCATAACGCTCACCTTCGGATTAACCGGCGTTTGCCTTCACGATGTCATCGATCAGCTTGTTGACCGGATCGAGGCTAATTTCACGGGCGTTACTTTCATAAACCGGGCTGCTACGCACCTGGCTTGCCAGGATCTGACCGTCGCGGTTGGCGGTGTCAACCGTCACCAGCGTGGAGAGGCCGATACGCAGCGGGTGATCCGCCAGCTGTTTGGCATCCAGTTCGATACGCACGGGCAGACGCTGTACGACTTTGATCCAGTTACCGGTGGCGTTCTGCGCAGGCAGCAGGGAGAAGGCGCTGCCGGTCCCCATATCCAGACCCACCACTTTGCCGGTGTACTTCACGTCATCGCCATAGATGTCGCTGACAACCGTTGCGGTCTGGCCGATACGCATATGCGCAAGCTGCGTCTCTTTAAAGTTGGCATCGACCCACAGGTTGTCCGCCGGCACAACCGCCATCAGCGGCGTGGTTGGGCTGATCTGCGCCCCTGGCTGGACGGAACGACGGGAGACATAGCCGGTCATTGGGCTGACGATTTTAGTACGCTGCAGGGCAAGCCACGCGTTGCGGACTTCGGTCGCCGCCTGCTGAACGGCAGGCTGGTTTTCCAGGCTGGTGCCCAGCACCATCGCCTGGTTGGCGTTGTACTGCTGAATGGCTACGTCCAGCTGTGCCTGAGCGCTGGCGACGGCGTCGCGGGCGTGCTGCAGCTCTTCACGGCCAATCAGATTGGCGGTGCCGAGCGGCACGCGGCGGTTCAGATCGCTCTGCGCCTGCGCGAGTGAGGTTTTCTGCACGTCGATGTTGGCCTGCAGCTGCTTGCTGTTGATCATCAGCTGGCGGGTCTGACGAACGCTGGAGGCCAGCGCGGTCTGCGCTTTTTCAAACGCCTGCTGGGCGTCGGTTGGATCGAGCGTCACCAGCACATCGCCTTTTTGCACAAAGTCGGTATTGTCAGCCCAGACTTTCGTCACGCTGCCCGACACCTGCGCCATAATTTGTACCTGGTTCCCTGCCACGTACGCGTCGTCAGTCTCTTCAGCATGACGCAGTACTAAAAACCAATAGATCCCATATGCCACGGCAATAATGATAAAGAGCAAGGTCAACAGAAGAAGGGCGCTCTTACGTTTGCCTTTCTTGTTGGCCGGTTGCTGCGGGGTAGTGCTCTCCGCATTTGCGCTCATTGTTGTTCTCCACGATCTTCTTATTTTCACATCGGCTGAGCCGACCTGTTGTCAGAAAGGCCAGCAGTGTGACGTGCTGGCCTGTCGGTTTTCTTATAAATCTGGATTGTTGAGCGTGTCGTCGCGTTAGCGCAGCGCCTCAAGAACGGCGCCTTCTTCATCCATCTGGTCAAGACGGGTGAGCAGCTTGCGAGTGATGTGCTCAAGCTGGTCGCGCTCGGCGGTGCTGAGAGCGGACCAGAGTTTGTGCAGGCAATTGTGCTGAGGTGGCAGCACTTCGCGCAGGAATTCGTGACCTTTATCGGTCAGTTGCAGATGCAGGCAGCGGCGATCGTTATCGCTTTCACGGCGCTCAATCCAGCCGCGCTTTTCCAGCTCATCGGCAATTCGGGTGGCGTTGGTGCGGGAGGAGCCCAGCGCGCAGCTCAGCTCAGAAGGCTGAATGCTGTGGTTTTCCTGAGACTCCAGCGTGATCAACGCCATAAACAATGTCTCGTTAATCCCTTGAGCTTTCAGCATTTTATTGCGGTTTTCCAGTAGCTTACCCTGCATGTGCATGCACAGGCGAGTCAGCAGGATTTCCTGATACGGGAAGTCCTCATGGCGACTGGCGCGGAATTTAAGCATTTGTTCAATGGGCGTAAACGAACTATCCATTTGGGCATAACCTCATTAATTACAGCCGATATAGTAACGATAGTGACAAATAATGTAAATGAATTATTTGTGCGGTTATATCCGCCAAATTAATGTCACCATCAGAAAGCGCCGGGTAAGTCCGTGACCCGGTGAGCACAGAAAGCGTAGGGGATGAACCCGCTGAAGAGAGGATGTGAGGACGGGGGTCTGAACTATTCATGCCGATTGTAAATATGTCACCCACATTAAAATTTCTGGGATAAATGATTACGTTTACATTAACAGAGTGAGGGGCCCCTTTACACCCTAAGAGGCCCAAAGCAATGTAAAACTTAGTGAATTGCCTCCTGGCGATGGTAGCCGCGCCACCATACAAGCAGGTTAATCGTGGCGACGATGGCGCCAATTGCACATACCCCTGACCAGCCAGCATGCTGCCACGCCGAGGCGGAAATGAGCGAGCCCGCCGCGCCGCCAATAAAGTAGCTGGTCATGTACCCGGCCGTCAGGCGGTTACGCGCCTCTGGCTTCACGCGATAGATGACGGTCTGATTGGTAATGTGAACGCCCTGCACGGTGAGATCGAGTACCAGGATACCGACGATCAGCGCCAGCACCGAGACGTGCCCATACCAGATTGCCGCCCAGGAGAGCAGAAGTAACACCAGCCCCGCGGAGGTGGTCAGGTGGGATTTGCCCTTGTCGGCCAGCCCGCCTGCGGGACGCGCGCCCAGTGCGCCTGCGGCACCGGCCAGGCCGAACAGGCCAATCACCCCTTCGGAATAATTAAACGGCGGCGCGGCCAGCAGAAACGCCATCGACGTCCAGAGAATACTGAAGTTGGCGAAGGTGAAGCAGCCCAGCAGGGCGCGGGTGCGCAGAAGTTTATCCTGGGTGAACAGGCTGAAAACGGAGGCCAGCAGCTGCGGGTAATTCAGGTGATTTTCCTGCTTCACTTTTGGCAGCCCGCGCCACAGCGCCAGCGCCATGACGACCATCAATACGCTCGCCACCCAGTATACGGTGCGCCAGCCGCCGAGGCTTGCCAGCAGCCCGGCGACGGTACGCGCCAGCAAAATCCCCAGCAGCAGGCCGCTCATGATGGTGCCCACCACCTTGCCACGTTTTTCCGGTGAGGCGAGGGTCGCGGCGAGCGGCACCAGGATTTGCGCCACCACGGAGAACAGCCCCGTCAGCGCGGTACCGATAATCATCATCGTCAGCGACTGGCTGCTGGCGGTGATCAGCATCCCGCCGGCGGCCAGAAGCGTCATGGAGACGATCAGCATCCGGCGTTCAAACATATCGCCGAGCGGCACCAGGAACAGCAGCCCGGCGGCATAGCCGAGCTGGGCGGCGGTAACGATAAAGCCTGCGGAGCTGGCGGAGAGATTGAACGCGCGGGCGATGGTGTCGAGAAGAGGCTGCGCGTAATAGTTGCTGGCGACGGCCAGACCCGTTGCCACGGACATTAAAAGGATGAGTGCGGGGCTAAGCCCTTGAGTGGTTTTTGTCATTAGTTTCAGGAATCGTTAGTGAAGTGATTATTTTTCCGGAAACCATAATAGCCAATGATTGTGAATGTGGGGGGATTGTTACGTGCTGGATTGTGCGGTTTAGGTTGGGTGCGGTCTGATCCCCTCACCCCGGTCCTCTCCCAGTGTACGGTCCGGGGAGAGGGTTAGGGTGAGGGAAAAGGTTTTACTTCTGCTCCGCCAGCGCCGCTTTCACCCAGCCGTCAAACTGCTGCTGGTGGGCCTTGATCCAGCCGTCGACGTGGCCTTTAACATCCGCCTCAGACGATTTGCCCGCGTGCATCATCGCGTTCTGGGCGTTGATGTCCGCCAGCGGCAGCTTCATCACCGAGAACAGCTTCGCTGCGGCCGGGTTTTTCTCCGCCCAGGCTTTGTTCGCCACGATATGCATGGTGTTCACCGGGAAGCCGTAGTTCATGCCGTTCGGCAGTTTGGTGTCGATATCTTTCTGCTCGCCCGGCAGGGAGGAGAACGGCACCTGCAGCCACACCACGTCTTTACCCGGCTTCAGCACGTCGCTCACCCAGTACGGCGTCCAGGTGTAGTAGATCACCGGTTTACCCTCTTTGAAGCGGGCAATGGTGTCGGCCATCATCGCTGAATAGTTGCCGTGGCTCACGTCGACCGTTTTCGCCAGATCGAACGCCTTGTTCTGGTGGTTAATCACCGCTTCGCAGCCCCAGCCCGGCGAGCAGCCCATCATGTCGGCCTTGCCGTCACCGTTGGTGTCAAACAGTCTGGCGATCTTCGGATCCTTCAGCTGTTCGATGTTGGTGATGTGGTACTGGTCGGCGGTTTTCTTGTCGATCAGATACCCCTGCGCCGCGCCGGTGACAAAGGTGCCTTCACGGTAGAATTTCTTATCGCCACCGGCGGCGGCATACATGTCGTCATGCAGCGGCTGCCAGTTTACGGCGGTAAAGGTGGCGTCACCGGAGGCAATCGAGGTGTAGCCCACGTTGTAATCCACTTCGCTCGGCGTGTTGACCGTATAGCCCAGTTTTTCCAGCGCGCGGCTGACGATCAGGGTCTGGAAGCTCTCTTCCGAAATGGTGCTCTGCACCGGCTGCACGGTAATGCCTTTGCCCGGCAGGTCAGCGGCAAACGTGCTGGTGGAGACAAGGGTGGCAAACGCTGTGGCAAAAAGTACGTTATGTCGCATCGTTGTTCCTTATTTTCTAAAGGGGCGGGTGAGTAACCCAACAGGGCCGGTGGAATACCAGCGACGGTTGCCGCGACTGCGTGAATCGCGACCGACGGCCTGGGTCAGGCGGTCAAGAATAATGGCGAGGATCACAATCCCGACGCCGCCGACGGTAGCCAGCCCCATGTCGAGACGGCCAATGCCGCGCAGCACCATCTGACCGAGACCGCCAACGGCGATCATCGAGGCAATCACCACCATCGACAGGGCCAGCATCAGCGTCTGGTTCACGCCCGCCATGATGGTCGGCATCGCCAGCGGGAGCTGAACCTTAAACAGCATCTGGCGCGGGCTGGCGCCGAACGAGCGTGACGCTTCGATCAGGTCCGCAGGCACCTGATTGATCCCGAGAATGGTCAGACGAATAATCGGCGGCAGGGCAAAGATAATGGTGACCACCACGCCCGGCACGTTGCCGATGCCGAACAGCATCACAATCGGCACCAGATAGACGAACGCCGGAGTGGTCTGCATTGCATCCAGCAGCGGACGAATTATCTTCGCGGCCCGCGGGCTGCGCGCCAGCCAGATCCCCATCGGCAGGCCGATGACGATGCAGAAGAGCAGGGCGGTCAGCACCAGCGCCAGGGTGATCATCGCCTGCGACCAGGCCCCAATCGCGCCGATGGCAATCAGCGAAATCAGCGTGGCGACACCCATCCCGGCGCTGCCAAACTGCCAGGCGATCAGGGAGAACAGGATAATCGCCACCGGTGCCGGCATGCCCAGCATCAGCTGCTGGAAGCCGTTCAGGATGTAATCCACCGGGATGCGGATCCCCTGGAAAACCGGGCGGAAGTGCGTGACCACCCAGTCGATCCCCTCCGTGACCCAGCTGTCCAGCGGGATCAGCGTTTTGTGGAACGGATCCATAATATTGAAGTGCTCTGGCGCAGGCGCGGGTGCGCTGTTCAGCCAGTCCGCCGCACCGCCACCGTCGGCGGGTGCTGGCGTGGAACCCCACGCGTCGGCGGATTGCGCAGCGTTGTCCGCCGCTTCA
The DNA here is from genome assembly GCF_000805795.1 of Enterobacter sp. FB. NCBI lineage: Bacteria > Pseudomonadati > Pseudomonadota > Gammaproteobacteria > Enterobacterales > Enterobacteriaceae > Enterobacter > Enterobacter sp. FB. The sequence continues at coordinate 556,425 of NZ_JSZC01000006.1, forward strand.
GTGGTGCCCCACGGGTTAGTTTGATCAGCCATTATTTGCCCCCTCGCGATCTAAAGCCTGCAGCAGCATCCGTTTTGAGATGATGCCGACGTACTGTTGTTCCTCACCCACCACCGGCACGGCGCACGGCGCCTGCCCCACGTGAGAGAGCAACTCGCTGAGCGGCGTTTCGGCGTCCACGGCAAGCGGAGCGTCAATCAACGCCGCATCGATCCCCTGGTTTTCGCTGAGCGCGGTTTTCAGAGAGTCGATGGAGACAACGCCGACAAATTTATTGCCGCGTTCAACCAGATAACCGTATTCACGGTCTTCGTCCTGCAGCAGCTTCAGCGCCGAGCGCGGGCCGAAGCCTGGGGTTTTACGAATAATGCCGTTTGGCGTTCGACGGGCAATATCTTTGGCGCTAAAGACCTGGCTAATATCCACGCCGCGGAAGAAGGTGCGCACATAATCATTCGCCGGATTATTGAGTATTTCATCCGGCGTGCCGACCTGCACCACTTCACCGTTTTGCATAATGGCAATACGGTCGCCAATACGCATGGCTTCATCCAAATCGTGGGAAATAAAGACAATGGTCCGCTGATGTTTCGCCTGTAATTTTACCAGCTCATCCTGCATCTCGGTGCGAATTAACGGATCGAGGGCAGAGAAGGCTTCGTCCATTAATAAAATGTCTGGATTAATGGCTAATGCGCGGGCTAATCCCACGCGCTGACGCATGCCGCCGGAAAGTTCATCCGGGTACGCATGCGCATAATTTTCCAGCCCAACCTGACGCAGGGCATCAAGGGCTTTTTCCTGACGTTCCTGCGCGGGTGTGCCGGCTAATTCCATGCCGAAAGCGGTATTATCCAGCACCGTCATATGTGGCATCAGTGCGAATGACTGGAATACCATCGCAATCTTCTTTCTGCGCACCTCGCGAAGCTCGGCGTCTGATATTCTGGCGATATCCACGCCGTCAATCAGCACCTCTCCGCGGGTGGGTTCAATCAGGCGATTGAGAAGGCGAACCATAGTGGATTTACCCGAACCGGATAATCCCATGATGACAAAAATCTCGCCTTCTTCAATGGCCAGACTGGCGTCTTTAACGCCAAGCGATAGCCCGGTTTTTTCCAGAATTTGCTCTTTCGAAAGGCCTTTCTCAATATATTTGAATGCGCGCTGAGGATGCTCGCCAAATACTTTATAAAGATTTTTCACTTCTAATTTAATTGCCATGCAATAGAGAGTGTCCTGTTATTTGTTTATGTCGATATGATTACCATGGTAAATTGTTAACGGGCATAACCCTAACATACTGAGAATCTGAGACAACCCTGGGTTTGCTTATGACGTAAATTTTCAGGGAGGCGAAACGGCTGAATTTCCCATGAGTAAAGGGCTGAGCGGGATTTGAATTTTTCTCAATTTTTTGCTGCGGCATCGGGGAATTTCACCTGAATCGGGTGGTTCAGGCGAATAGGGCGCGGAAATGACAGTGTAGTTGCTTTGTAAATATTGGAGAGGAAATTGTTGGGTTTATATTAAATTAACGAACGTTAACGTTCATTAAAAATCCCAGTCCTCATCCTCGGTTTCCACCGCTTTGCCCATCACGTACGACGAACCCGATCCGGAGAAGAAATCGTGATTTTCGTCGGCGTTGGGCGACAGCGCGGAGAGAATCGCCGGGTTAACCTCCGCCATTTCCGGCGGGAACAGCGCCTCGTAACCCAGGTTCATCAGCGCCTTGTTGGCGTTGTAGCAAAGGAAAGCGTTGACGTCTTCCTCCCAGCCGGTGCCGGCGTAGAGTTCCTCGGTATAGCTCAGCTCGTTGTCGTACAGATCCATCAGCAAATCGAGCGCAAACCCTTTAAGCTCCTCGCGCTCCGCGTCGCTGACCTTTTCCAGCCCTTTCTGATACTTATAGCCGATGTAATACCCGTGCACCGCTTCATCCCGAATGATGAGGCGAATCAAATCGGCGGTGTTGGTGAGCTTGCCGCGGCTCGACCAGTACATGGGCAGCCAGAAGCCAGAATAGAAGAGGAATGATTCCAGAAACACGCTGGCGATCTTCTTCTTCAGCGGCTCGTCGGCCCGATAATACGCCAGTACCAGCTCCGCCTTTCTTTGTAACGACTCGCTCGCTTCGCTCCAGGCGTAGGCCGCGTCCACGTCTTTGGTCTGGCACAGCGTGGAGAAAATCGAGCTGTAGGAGCGGGCGTGCACCGCCTCCATAAAGCTGATGTTCGACATCACCGCCTCTTCGTGCGGCGTCAGCGCGTCACCCATCAGAGCCGGTGCGCCAACGGTATTCTGAATGGTGTCCAGCAGCGTCAGGCCGGTAAAGACGCGGATCGTCAGCTGCTGCTCGGCGTGGCTCAGGGTTTGCCAGGCCGGAATATCGTTGGAGAGCGGGACCTTTTCCGGCAGCCAGAAGTTGCTGGTCAGGCGGTTCCATACCTCCAGGTCTTTATCGTCCTGGATTTTGTTCCAGTTAACGGCACTCACGCGTGACAGTTTCATCCTTTCTCCTTACAGCGCGCAGGACACGCAGCCTTCAATTTCGGTGCCTTGCAGCGCAAGCTGGCGCAGGCGAATGTAGTAGAGCGTCTTGATTCCTTTCTTCCAGGCGTAGATCTGCGCTTTGTTGATGTCCCGCGTGGTGGCGGTATCCGGGAAGAACAGCGTCAGCGACAGTCCCTGATCCACGTGTTTCGTCGCCTCGGCGTAGGTATCGATGATTTTTTCCGGGCCGATCTCATACGCGTCCTGGTACAAAGCCAGGTTTTCATTGGTCATAAACGGGGCAGGGTAGTAAACGCGTCCGGTTTTGCCTTCTTTGCGAATTTCAATTTTCGACACGATCGGGTGAATGCTCGACGTGGCGTGATTGATGTAGGAGATCGAACCGGTTGGCGGTACGGCCTGCAGGTTCTGGTTGTAGATGCCGTAGCGCATCACATCATCACGCAACTGCTGCCACATCGCGCGCGTCGGCAACACAATTCCGGCGCGAGCAAACAGTTCGCGTACTTTTTCGGTTTTCGGCTGCCAGTCGTCTTCAAGATACGGGCTAAAATACGCCCCGCTGGCGTAGCGGGACTGCTCAAAGCCCGCGAAACGCTGGTTGCGCTCGCGCGCCAGCATCATCGAGGTATGCAGCGCGTGCCAGGTGACGGTGTAAAAATAGAGGTTGGTGAAGTCCAGCCCTTCCGGACTGCCGTAGGCGATGCCCTCCCGCGCCAGATAGCCGTGGAGGTTCATCTGCCCCAGCCCGATAGCGTGCGACGCAGCGTTGCCCGCCTCGATGGACGGCACGCTGCGGATGTGGCTCATGTCCGACACCGCCGTCAGCCCGCGAATGGCGGTTTCTATCGTGCGGCCAAAGTCGGGTGAATCCATGGTGTGGGCGATATTCAGCGACCCGAGGTTGCAGGAGATGTCTTTGCCGATCTCCGCATAGTCCAGATTCTCGTCATAGCCGGACGCGCTGTTGACCTGCAAAATCTCCGAGCACAGGTTGCTCATGTTGATGCGCCCGGCAATCGGGTTCGCGCGGTTTACCGTATCTTCGTACATGATGTACGGATAGCCGGACTCAAACTGAATTTCGGCAAGCGTCTGGAAGAAATCGCGGGCGTTGATATATTTTTTGCGAATGCGCTCGTCGGCTACCAGCACGTCATAAAGTTCGCTGATGGCCACGTCGCCAAAGGCTTTGCCATAGATTCGTTCAACGTCATACGGCGAGAAGAGCGCCATCTCGGCATTCTCTTTGGCCAGTTTAAAGGTGATATCCGGGATCACCACGCCAAGCGACAGGGTTTTGATACGGATTTTTTCGTCGGCGTTTTCGCGCTTGGTATCGAGAAAACGCAGAATGTCCGGATGGTGCGCGTGCAGGTAGACCGCTCCCGCGCCCTGGCGCGCGCCAAGCTGGTTAGCATAGGAGAACGCATCCTCCAGCATCTTCATCACCGGGATCACGCCGGAGGACTGGTTTTCGATGCGCTTGATCGGCGCGCCCGCTTCGCGCAGGTTAGAGAGCAAAAATGCCACGCCGCCGCCGCGTTTGGAAAGCTGCAGCGCCGAGTTCACCGCGCGACCAATCGACTCCATATTATCTTCGATACGTAGCAGGAAGCAGGAGACCAGCTCACCGCGCTGGGCTTTGCCGCAGTTGAGAAAGGTCGGCGTGGCGGGCTGGAAGCGGCCGGAGAGGATCTCGTCGGTGAGCTGTTGCGCCAGCGCTTCATCGCCCTGCGCCAGGGTCAGCGCGACCATCACCACGCGATCTTCAAAGCTTTCTAAGTAGCGCTTACCGTCGAAGGTCTTCAGGGTGTAGCTGGTGTAGAACTTCCACGCGCCAAGGAACGTCTGGAAACGAAAGCCGCTGGCGTGGGCACGTTCAAACAGCTTCACGACGAAGGCGCGTGCGTAGCGGGTGAGGACGCGGGCGTCGTAGTAACCTTCGTTAACCAGGTGGTCGAGACGTTCATCCTGGCTCGCGAAGGTCACGCTGTTGGGCCGCACGTGGGCGGCAAAAAAGGCGTCCACCGCCTCACGGTCTTTATCAAACTGAATGCGTCCCTCCCGGTCATAGAGGTTAAGCATCGCGTTTAATGCGTGGTAATCCGGCGTCGCCTGTATTACCCGTTCTGCGGTTGTCGTTGCCAAAATTCGTTCACTCCTTTACGCACGTTTTCGACGTCCTGCTGCGTCCCCATCAGCTCAAAGCGATAGAGATACGGCACGCCGCATTTTTGAGAGATGACATCTCCGGCGCGGCCAAAGGCATCGCCGAAATTGCGATTGCCCGCCGCGATCACGCCTCGGATTAGCCCGCGGTTATGCGGATCGTTCAGAAAGCGGATCACCTGGCGAGGCACTGCGCCCGCCGTACCGCCGCCGCCGTAGCTGGGCACCACCAGAATGTACGGTTCTTCTACCCGGATGCGCTCCCGCTCGTTAAGGGGAATGCGCACCGCAGGCAGCCCGACGCGCTCCATAAAACGGAGCGTGTTTTCCGAGCTGCTGGAGAAGAAGACCAGCCCACTCATGCCCGTGCGGCCTGCGCGGCGATGCGGTTGATCATGTCCGGGCGGAAGCCAGACCAGCTGGTCTCCCCGGCCACCACCACCGGAAGCTGACGGAAACCCTGCGCGCGAAGGGTATCGGCGGCCTCGGGCTGCTGGTCAATATTCACCATCTCAAACGCCACGCCGCGGCTTTCCATCGCCCGTTTGGTCGCGTGGCACTGAACACAATCGTTACGAGTGTAAATAATAATGCTCATGATTCGTATTTCCATTTAAAATGAGAGAGCGGCGCGAATCATCGCGTCAGGTTGTGTGTATCTTGCTAAAAGGAATACTAGATGTAGTTGTCTTAAGTTTCAACCATACAAGATATGGGAAATTTAGATTGATGATGCCCTGATGATGAGCACAGCGGGGCAGGGGGTGTTGTACGGGTTTTTCAGGCTTGCGGGCATTAAAAAGCCCCGGTGCCAGCGGCGACCGGGGCTGATGGCTCGCGCTTACTTACGCAGGCTAAGCAGAGCGCCGACGAAGATCCCGACTGCCGCTACCGTGCCGAGCGTGCAGAGCGGTTTTTCGCGCACGAAGGTCGTTGCGCAGCTGACCGCATCGCAGGCAGCCTGTGTGGTACGCTTGCGGCCATTTAGGCGTGCGCGGGTTTCACGGAGCAGAGACTGAGCCTTACGTTTTGCGGCATCCGCTTCGTCCTTCGCGTCACTTCCCCAGGATTTCAGCACCTCTTCCAGCGTGTCTGCTAATTGGCTGACATCATTACGAATATCCTGAGCGTCGTCGTTAATATCGTTTCGGTTCGGTCTGTTAAACATACGATCCTCCGTAATTTTGTGTTCCCGTTCAGTTTAGTTCAGAAATTTAATATCTGAAGCGCATCACGCGATATCCGCCAGTTTATGGACTATTCTGAAAGCCCTGCTAATGCTGAATACTGTAAGGTTGCCGGGCAGGAAAAGATAACGAGGAAAAGATATGTATTTACGACCTGACGAGGTGGCACGCGTTCTTGAAAAAGAGGGATTCACCATGGATGAGGTGACGCCAAAAGCGTATGGATATCGCCGTGGCGAGAATTATGTTTACGTTAATCGTGAAGCAAGAATGGGACGTACCGCTCTCATTATTCACCCGACGCTGAAAGACAGAAGTCTGTCATTTGCTGAGCCTGCCTCGGATATTAAAACCTGCGATCATTATCAGCAATTTCCGCTCTATTTAGGCGGAGAGACGCATGAGCATTATGGTATTCCGCATGGCTTCAGCTCGCGTATGGCGCTGGAGCGGTTTTTGAAGGGACTGTTTGGCGACGTACAGTAAATTTGCGACTGGCCTGCGCCAGTCGCTTCACATCACGCTTTAGCCTGGCTGTACTGGCTGACCTTAAACAGGCGGCGACAGTAGTCGAGGAAATAGCCATACACCGCCCCCATCAGCATTGAAATCACAATATTCGAACTGACCGCCGCCGCGATCTGGTGCCAGTCCGCGCCCACCGTCAGCAGAATGGCCACGTAAACCGGCGACTGGAACGTCACATAGGCCAGAACGTCTGCCAGGTTTTTCACCCAGCCTGCGGGGCTGATACGCCGCGCGAAGCGCATGACGGCATCGCGGTATAAACCGTAAGGCCAGGCAATAATAATATTGACCGGAATCGCCACCAGACGAGAAGAAAGTGACTGCTCGAAGGACATTCCGGAGAGGAATATTTCGATCAACATGTTCACAACGGAACAGTAGACAACCATCGCGAAAGTATCCGCCACAGCATGGCGAAGGCGTGATTGCGGTGAGAACATGTCTGAACTCCTTGAGAAGAACACAAAAGAAACGATTTTCCCGAAGCGGTTAGTGCTTTAGGTTGGTTTGTTTGACTTGTATAGCGTATATCTCTACGTTTGAACTAACAACTAGTGATTAATTTTTATTTAATCGCGTTTTGTCCACAAAATTCTCTAAAATTGATGGTTTTTTGTTCGCTTCGTTATAATCTGTCTCGTGCGATGGTTTTTGGTTTTAAATCATGAGCTTAACTATCTTGATGTTGAAAGGTGAGTCAGTGCTTTTGTGGGTAGCGCAGAATGCTGAAATTTTGATTAAGGTTGACCCTTTATATTGCAGTGATGATTGAATCCCTGCGTATCGCTCAGACGTTATAAGATAATATTAACGGCGACAGTTAAACATATTTACGCTATTGGCAGGGCAGCCCGCGGGTAGATATTTCAGCGGAAATGAATTATTCTGTCGGTGATTTATCTATTTACCCTAAACAAAAGGTTTTCAAATAATATGTCTTTGACGTTACAGAATCTTAATAATATCCGAACTCTGCGCGCCATGGCACGCGAATTATCCCTGGACGTTCTTGAGGAAATGCTGGAAAAAGTCAGGGTCGTTGCCGAAGAGAAACGTAGTGAGCTGGCGGAATTAGAGCAGCAGAGAGCCGAGCAGCAGGAGAAAATTAATGCTCTGCTGGAGCGGATGAAAGCCGATGGTATTTCACCGACCGATCTGCTGGGCTCTGAACTGGCGCAGACGGGTAAATCCACGAAAAAGCGTAAGCCGCGTGAAGCGAAATACCGCTTTATTGACCAGAACGGTGAAGAGAAAACATGGACCGGCCAGGGCCGTACGCCGAAGCCTATTGCCAGCGCGCTGGCAGAGGGGAAATCACTGGATGATTTTCTGATCTAATGCGTGAACCGGGCGGAACATACCGCCCGGCACTCTTTTCAGCAGACGCCGAAATCACCGTCTTCGGTATACGGCGCCAGCTCGGCGGCTTTCAGGGTATATTTCTCGCCTTGTTCATTGCTGGCCTGTACCGCCACCACGCTTTCACCGTTCACTTCGAGCACTTTCAGCTTCGGGCCGCCTTTACGCGGTTGTACATAATCACCGACAGAAAACATATTACCTCCTCATCGTTTTAGCGATCTTCACCTTAGCCCACGTAAGACATAGGGTACAGCGTATTTCACCGATTACTGCTTATGAGGTACGCCTGTTCCAGGGCATCACCTTCAGCAGCCGCGCCATGCCGCAAAAACCGGTCACACCGGCGAACAGCAGCCCGGCCCCCACGAAGCCGCTGAGCAGGAAAAAGCCGTCTGAGACGCTATAGCCCAGCACTACGCCGCAGAGAATGAGCAGCCCGGCAGCGATTTGCACCTGACGCATCAGCGGCAGCGGCTGGGTTTTGTCTTCGACTGTCTGCAGACCCGCCTGCTTCCAGCCCTGAATGCCTCCTTCGACCACAAATGCCTGAGCAGGGGCGGCAGCCTGCGCAAGGCGATCGGCATTGCCTGAGGTGCGGGCGCCAGACTGGCAGTGAAAAATCACCGTTTCGCCCGCCTGCGTTTTAAGTCCGCCGGGTAAGGTATCCAGCGGCACGGACCGCGCGGCGGGAATATGCTCGCGGGCGTACTCGTCGGCATCACGAATATCAATCAGTTTTGCGCCATCGGCGATGCGGGCATTGGCCTCGCGCGGCGAAAGAAGGGGAAGTGACATGGCGGCTCCTTACGGGCAATAAAGGGTTTTCAGGGTGCTGATAAGCTGATGCACCGCGTCGTTTTTAATGAAATAGAGAATGCGCTGCGCCTCGCGGGTGCTGGCGATCAGGCCTTCCTGACGCATGCGCGCCAGATGCTGCGACGTGGCGGAAGGACTCAGGCCCGTCGCGCGGGCCAGCTCCCCCGCGCTGGTGCCGGGGGCGCCGCACAGCGTGCAGAGGATCAGAAGCCGACGCGGGTTGCTCATCGCTTTTAAAAGCGTTGCGGCCTGCTCTGCGCTGGCCTGAAGCTGTTCGAGTTCAGTCATAGTACTTTAGAATTTACTTAATTAAGGTGATGCTAAAGTAATTGTGCGCATTCCGCCAGCGTCAAAAGCGTAAAAGAGGGTAAACGCGGAGCAGGGAACTGGCGCAGACAGGTAAACTGGCTATGCTTAGAACTGGTTCTCTCTATTATTTTCAATGGATTAGCTTGCACGGAGTGTTAATATGGGTTTTTGGCGTATTGTTTTTACCATCCTGCTGCCGCCGCTGGGCGTGCTGTTGGGCAAAGGGCTTGGCTGGGCGTTTATCATCAACATTCTTCTGACGCTGCTGGGCTACTTCCCCGGCCTCATTCACGCATTTTGGGTACAGAGCAAAAGCTAAGCGCGCCACAGTAAATCGCTATAGATATCGGTCAGTACCCCCGCTGGACCAAACTGCTGTTTGATCCAGCGCGTGACCTGGCCTGTCGCGGCATGCTGCGTGGCGAGCAGCATGCGCGAGTCCTGACGCGGGTTATTGATACGCCGCGTCACCAGCAGCCCGTCTTCCACCGCGTCCCGCGCCATATACTCTGGTAAAAAACCTATCCCTTCGCCCAGGATCTGACACTGGCATTTGGTATTAAAGTCCGGCACCAGAATCGCCTCCTGACCGTGCAGCAGCCAGCCCACCTTCTTGTTAATGGTGTGTGCGGTATCTTCCACCATGATGTTGGGATACAGGCGCAGCTGGCTCTCCGCTATCGGTTCCGGAACGAACGCCAGCGGATGCGCCGGCGCAATGGCAAACACCCAGCGGATGGCGCCGATCTCGGTGTAGTCAATCCCACCGCCGTCGAGCAGCGTGTCCGGCGCGCCAATGGCGATATTGGCCTGATTATTAATGATGGAATCCCAGACGCCGTTATACACCTCGGTCGTCACCGTGATCTGGCAGGTCGGAAACTGTTTTTTCAGCACCTGGAGCAGCCGCGCCGTATGGCGTGGGGTATACAAAAGCTGGTTGATACAGATGCGCACCCGCGCCTCGATGCCCTGTGAAATGGTATCAATCCCGCGCTTGATGGCGTGGAAGTCGTTAAGCAGGTCGGTGGCTTTGCGGTAAAAGTAGAACCCGGACTCGGTCAGCTCAATGCTGCGCGTGTTACGCACAAACAGCACCACGTCCAGCCCGGTTTCCATCCGCTTGATGGTGTAACTGATGGCCGAGGTGGTGACCCCCAGCTCGGCAGCCGCCTTGCTGAAGCTGCCGAAGCGTGCGGCGGTGGTGAAGGCCAGCAGGTTCTCTTCGGTAAAGATGGAATTCATATCACAGCTTCCTCAGTCATCAGTTTTGAACATATTTTAACAACGCCTTTACAACACATTTGAAGCCGATCACAGTTCTGACTCTTTACGCAGAGCCCCGTCATGCAAGGCTTTTTCAACCATACGAATAATGCAGCCTGAGGCGCTAAAAAGCGGTTAAACATAAGAAAAAGGTTGCACGGACGCACGTTTTATCCCGACCGTTGAATTTATCTCAACAATGAATTCACTGTCGATGAATCATTTTTAAGCGGATTCTTTTATGACCAGGCTGTTGCTATTCTCGGGTCAAGAGCAATAAAACATCGGGAGTCTGAATATGTCTGCAACTGAACTGGTTACGGAATTTCTGCTGGCGGCAGAAGAGGGAAATAGCGATGCGCTAAAAGCCTGTCTGGAAAAAGGCGTGGATATTAACGCCACTAACCGCCAGAAAAGAACCGCCGTTACGATTGCCAGCCTGAAAAAACACTATTCCTGCGTGGCGTTATTAATTGCCGCCGGGGCAGATATTGATAAACAGGACCAGACCTGTTTTAACCCCTTCCTGATCAGCTGCCTGACGAACGATTTAACCCTCCTGCGGCTGGTATTACCCGCGAATCCGGATCTCGACCGCCTTACCCGCTTCGGCGGCGTGGGCATTACCCCTGCCAGTGAAAAAGGGCACGTGGAGATCGTGCGCGAGCTGCTGGAAAAAACCGACATTAACGTTAACCACACCAACTTTGTCGGCTGGACGCCGCTGCTGGAAGCCATTGTGTTAAACGACGGCGGTGCGAAACAGCAAGAGATTGTGAAGCTGCTGCTGGATCACGGCGCGAACCCGCACATGACCGACAAATACGGCAAAACCCCGCTCGAACTGGCGCGGGAGAAAGGCTTCACTGAGATTGCCGACCTGCTGCTGGCGGCGGGCGCGTAAGACGACCGGTCAGCCCGTTCCGGCTGGCCGCTAATTTAAAAAAGCATTTTTACCGACGTGCATTTTGCACGACGGCGGCCCCCTTTTATCCGTATTCAGGAGAAAACAATGCCAACCAAAATCGTCATAAAAAAGAACACGTATTTCGATTCGGTTTCCTTAATGTCGGTTTCCACCAAAGCCAATAAATTGCCGGGCGTCGAACAGGCGTTTGTGGCAATGGCGACGGAAATGAATAAAGGCGTTCTGAAAAATCTCGGGCTGCTCACGCCGGAATTAGCGGAAGCCAAAAATGGCGACCTGATGATCTTGATTAAAGGCGACGCGGCGAACGATGAAACGCTGGCGGAAATAGAAGCTTTATTTACCCATAAAGCGAGCAGCGGCACCCATGAAGCACGCTACGCGACGATTGCCAGCGCCAAAAAACATCGCCCGGAGAGCAACCTCGCGGTGATTTCCGTCAACGGCACCTTCGCTGCCCGCGAAGCGCGCCAGGCGCTGGAACACGATCTCAACGTGATGCTCTTCTCCGATAACGTGTCGCTCGACGACGAGCTGGCGCTGAAGCAGCTGGCGCATAAGAAAGGGCTGCTGATGATGGGGCCGGACTGCGGCACCGCCATTATCAACGGCGCGGGATTGTGCTTCGCCAACGCGGTGCGTCGCGGGCCGATTGGCATCGTCGGCGCGTCCGGCACCGGCAGCCAGGAGCTGAGCGTGCGCATCCATGAATTCGGCGGTGGCGTGTCGCAGCTGATTGGCACCGGCGGGCGCGATCTTAGCGAGAAGATCGGCGGCCTGATGATGCTCGACGCCATCGACATGCTGGAAGCCGACGAGGGCACAGAGGTGATTGCGCTGATCTCCAAGCCGCCTGCGCCAGCCGTGGCAGAGAAGGTGCTGGCTCGCGCCAAAGCCTGCCGCAAGCCGGTGGTTGTTTGCTTCCTCGGGCGCAATGAACCGCCCGCCGATGAGGACGGACTGCAGTTTGCGCGCGGCACCAAAGAGGCGGCGCTGAAGGCCGTTCTGCTTACCGGCATCAAAAAAGAGTCCCTCGATCTGCACCCGCTCAACTGGCCATTGATTGAAGAAGTGCGCGCCCGCCTGACCCCGCAGCAGAAGTACATTCGCGGCCTGTTCTGCGGCGGCACCCTGTGCGACGAGGCGATGTTTGCGGCGCTTGCGAAATTCGACGACGTCTACAGCAACATCCAGCCGGATCCGGCTAAGCGCCTGAGCGACATAAGCGTCAGTAAAGCCCATACCTTCCTCGACTTTGGCGACGATGAGTTCACCAACGGCAAGCCGCACCCGATGATCGACCCGACCAACCGCATCAGCCGCCTGCTGCAGGAGGCGCGCGATCCGGAAGTGGGCGTCATCGTGATGGACTTCGTGCTGGGGTTCGGCGCGCACGAGGATCCGGTGGGGGTGATGATCGAGGCGATCAAAGAGGCGCAGGCCATCGCGAAGGCCGATAACCGTCCGCTTGAGATCCTCGGCTACGTGCTCGGCACCGATCAGGATCCGCAGTCGCTGGCGCAGCAGTGCCAGATGCTGACCGACGCAGGCGTCATCTGGGCCAGCAGCAGCACCAATACCGGATTACTGGCACGCGAATTTGTCTGCAAAGGGGAGAACGCATAATGACCACCTTATTCAACCAGCCGCTGAACGTCATTAACGTGGGTCTCGCGATGTTCAGCGACGATCTTAAAAAGCAGCACGTACCCGTGACCCCGCTCGACTGGACGCCGCCGGGGCAGGGCAATATGCAGGTGGTGGAAGCGCTCGACCAGCTGGCGAAAAAACCGCTGGCGGAGAAGATTGCCGCCGCTAACCAAATCGCCCTTGAGCGCATTATCCAGTCCCATCCGGTGCTGGTGGGCTATGACCAGGCGATTAACGTTGTGCCGGGGATGACCCGCACCACCATTCTGCACGCTGGTCCGCCAGTCTCCTGGGAAAACATGTGCGGCGCGATGAAGGGCGCGGTCACCGGTGCGCTGGTGTTTGAAGGTCTGGCGAAAGATCTGGACGACGCGGCACGGCTTGCCGCCTCAGGGGAGATCGCCTTCTCGCCGTGCCACGAGCACGACTGCGTGGGCTCGATGGCGGGCGTCACCTCTGCGTCGATGTTTATGCATATTGTTGAGAACAAAACCTACGGCAACCGCGCGTTCACCAACCTCAGCGAGCAGATGGCGAAGATCCTGCGCATGGGCGCCAACGACCAGAGCGTCATCGACCGCCTGAACTGGATGCGCGACGTGCTCGGCCCGATGCTGCGCGACGCCATGAAGATTATCGGCGAAATCGACCTGCGCCTGATGCTGGCCCAGGCGCTGCACATGGGCGACGAGTGCCACAACCGCAACAACGCGGGCACCACGCTGCTGATCCAGGCGCTGACCCCGGGGCTGATCCAGGCGGGCTATCCGGTTGAGCAGCAGCGCGAGGTGTTCGAGTTTGTCGCCAGCAGCGACTACTTCTCCGGCCCGACGTGGATGGCGATGTGTAAAGCCGCGCTGGACGCTGCCCACGGCATTGAATACAGCACCGTGGTTACCACCATGGCGCGCAACGGCTACGAGTTCGGCCTGCGCGTCTCCGGCCTGCCGGGGCAGTGGTTCACCGGCCCGGCGCAGCAGGTGATTGGCCCGATGTTCGCGGGCTATAAGCCGGAGGATTCCGGGCTGGACATCGGCGACAGCGCGATCACCGAAACCTACGGCATCGGCGGCTTTGCGATGGCGACGGCACCGGCAATCGTGGCGCTGGTGGGCGGCACGGTGGAGGAAGCCATCGACTTCTCCCGTCAGATGCGCGAAATCACCCTTGGCGAAAACCCGAACGTCACCATTCCGCTGCTCTCCTTTATGGGGATCCCGACCGCCATCGACATCACGAAGGTCGCGGGCAGCGGCATTCTGCCGGTCATCAATACCGCCATTGCCCACAAAGACGCGGGCATCGGCATGATAGGGGCGGGCATCGTTCACCCGCCGTTTAGCTGTTTTGAAAAGGCGCTGTTGACCTTCCGCGATCGCTACTTTTTATAAGGCATGCATCCATGAAAAACATGAAACTGGAGTGGAAAAGAGGTGACTGGGCGGCGTATTTCGGGTTGATGACCAACAACCTGACCAATCTGCTGACCATGATGGGGTTGCTCATTTTTGTCGTCGGCATCCCGAAGGAGATTGTTTATGGACGCATTGCGCCAGCCTTCGGGCTGGCGGTATTGGCCGCGAGTATTTGCTATGCGTGGTTCGGCATGCAGATGGCGCGCCAGACCGGGCGCACGGACGTCACCGCGCTGCCGTCCGGCCCCAGCGCGCCGTCAATTTTTACCGTGACCTTCCTGGTGCTGATGCCGGTCTATCAGCAAACGGGCGATGCGGAGTTCGCGATTCAGATTGGCCTGGTGTGGTGCTTCGTGGAGGCGATGATCCTGGCGGGCGGTTCGTTCCTCGGTGAAACCATCCGCAAGATGATCCCGCGCACCGTGCTGCTGTCGTGCCTCTCCGGCCTGGGCCTGCTGCTGCTGGCGATGAACCCGATGCTGCAGGCGTTCGAAGCGCCCACCGTGTCGTTTATCGTGCTGCTGCTGATCTTCATCAACTGGTTCGGTAAAAAGCCGATTTTCGCCAAAATCCCGACCGGTCTGCTGTTGCTGATTGCCGGTACGGCCCTGGCGTGGATCTCCGGCCTGCAGAGCCCGCAAGCGATCAAAGCCTCCATGTCATCGTTCGGCTTTAACCCGCCGCAGGTGCATGTGGAGGGCTTCCTGCAGGGCTTGCCGCACGCGCTGCCGTATCTGGCCTCTGCCGTGCCGCTGGGGCTGGCGAACTACATCTTTGACCTGGAGAACATCGAAAGCGCCCACGCGGCGGGGGATGAATACCCGACGCGCAAGGTGATGCTGGCGAACGGTCTGGCGTCGATGCTCGGCTGCCTGATGGGCAACCCGTTCCCGGTGACGGTCTACGTCGGCCACCCGGGCTGGAAAGCGATGGGCGCCAGCATCGGCTACACCCTGGCTTCCGGCGTGACCATGTTCATCGTGCCGCTGTTCGGGCTGGGAGCCTTTATGCTCGCCATCATCCCGATGACCGCCATCGTGCCGATTCTGGTGTTTATCGGCGTGGTCACCGCCAACCAGGTGGTGAGGGAGACGCCGAAGGTGGAAGTGCCGGTGATCTTCATCTGCCTGTTCCCGTGGATCGCCAACTGGGCGTTGACCATGATGAACAGCGTGATGGGGGCGGGGGGCACCAATGCCGCCAAAATCGGCACCGACGTGCTGCACAGCAAAGGGATCTACTACGAAGGACTCGTCCATCTGGGGAACGGGGCACCGCTCGCCAGTATGCTCTGGGGCTGTATCGCCATTTTCGCCATCATCAATAAACCGCTGCGTGGTGCCGTGGCTGCCGCGGGCGGGGCACTGCTGGCGCTGTTTGGGGTGATCCACGCGCCGGTGGTGGGCTTTGCCGAAGGCAGTTCGCTGATGTTCGTCACCGCGTATCTGATGATGGGCGGCATGTTTGTGGTGAAGCATTTTCTCGACAGCCGGGAAGTGACGAGCGCTGCGTCGGGTACTGTTGCGAAGGAGCACGTATGAAAGAGCTTATGGTCGTTGCCATCGGCGGCAACAGCATTATCAAAGACAACGCCAGCCAGTCGATTGAACATCAGGCGCAGGCGGTTAAAGCGGTGGCAGAGTCGGTGCTCGAAATGCTGGCCTCCGACTATGACATCGTGCTCACCCACGGCAACGGTCCGCAGGTGGGGCTGGATCTGCGCCGCGCCGAAATCGCCCACGAGCGGGAAGGGCTCCCGCTGACCCCGCTGGCAAACTGCGTGGCGGACACCCAGGGCGGCATCGGCTACCTCATCCAGCAGGCGCTGAACAACCGCCTGGCCGCACGCGGGGAGCAAAAAGCGGTCACGGTCGTCACGCAGGTGGAGGTGGATAAAAACGATCCGGGTTTCACGCACCCCACGAAGCCGATCGGCGCGTTCTTTAGCGAGGCGCAGCGCGACGAACTGCAGCGCGCGCACCCGGACTGGCACTTTGTTGAGGATTCTGGCCGGGGCTATCGTCGCGTGGTGGCCTCCCCACAGCCGCTGCGCATTGTCGAGGCCGATGCGATCAAGGCATTGACGCAAAAAGGCTTTGTGGTGATTGGCGCGGGCGGCGGCGGTATTCCGGTGGTGCGCACTGAGCAGGGCGATTACCAGAGCGTCGACGCGGTGATTGATAAAGATCTCTCCACCGCGCTGCTGGCGCGCGAGATCCGCGCCGACGTGCTGGTGATCACCACCGGCGTGGAGAAGGTGTGCATCAACTTCGGCAAGCCAAACCAGCAGGCGCTGGACACGGTGAGCGTGGCGCAGATGACGCGTTACAAAGACGAGGGCCATTTCCCGGCGGGCAGCATGCTGCCCAAAATCGTCGCCTCGCTGGCGTTTTTACACCACGGCGGCAAGCGCGTGATTATCACCTCGCCGGACTGCCTGCCCGCCGCGCTGCGCGGGGAAACCGGTACCCATATTATTAATGAAGGAAGATAAGATGAGTGAAAATAAAAGCCGCCGTGAATTCATCAGCCAGAGCGGCAAAATGGTGACCGCCTGCGCGCTGTTTGGCGCGACCGGTTCCGTCGCGTATGCTGCCGACTCCGCAAAACCAACCTGCGAGACGGGGAAACCGATGACCATCACCGCGAAACATTACTATCTGGACAACGTGCTGCTCGAAGCCGGGTTTAATTTTGACGGCAACGTGGCGACGAGCACCCGCACCGAGCTGAAAACGCTGGAGATTCAAGACGGGAAGATCGTTGCCCTGCGCAATAACAAGCGCCACGACGACGCCACGCTGCCGCACTACGACGCGGGCAACACGCTGATGCTCCCGGCAATGCGCGACATGCACATCCACCTGGATAAAACCTTTTACGGCGGCCCGTGGCGTTCCCTCAACCGCCCGGCGGGCACCACGATTCAGGATATGATTCGTCTGGAACAGAAGCTGCTGCCTGAGCTGCAGCCCTACACCCAGGAGCGTGCGGAAAAGCTGATCGACCTGATCCAGTCAAAAGGCTCCACCCTCGCCCGCAGCCATTGCAATATTGAGCCGACCTCCGGCCTGAAGAATCTCGAAAACCTGCAGGCGGTGCTGGCGCGCCGCAAGCCCGGATTTGACTGCGAGATCGTGGCGTTTCCACAGCACGGGCTGCTGCTGTCGAATTCCGAAAAGCTGATGCGCGAGGCGATGCAGGCCGGGGCGCACTACGTGGGCGGGCTGGACCCGACCAACGTCGACGGGGCGATGGAGAAATCCCTCGAACTGATGTTCCAGATTGCGCTGGACTACGACAAAGGGGTGGACATTCACCTGCACGAAACCAGCCCAGCGGGCGTGGCGGCGGTGAACTACATGGTCGAAACGGTGGAGAAAACGCCGGCGCTGAAGGGCAAGCTGACCATCAGCCACGCCTTCGCGCTGGCGACGCTCAACGAACAGCAGGTGGATGAGATTGCTACCCGCATGGCGGCGCAGCAGGTGACCATCGCCTCCACCGTGCCGATTGGCACCCTGCATATGCCGCTGAAGCAGCTGCGCGATAAAGGCGTGTTTGTGATGACCGGCACCGACAGCGTAATCGACCACTGGTCACCGTACGGTTTAGGGGACATGCTGGAAAAAGCGAATCTCTACGCCCAGCTCTATATCCGCCCGAACGAGCAGACGCTCTCCCGCGCATTAGGTATCGCGACCGGCGACGTGCTGCCGCTGAACGACAAAGGCGAACGCGTGTGGCCGAAAGCGCAGGACGACGCCAGCTTTGTGCTGGTGGACGCCTCCTGTTCCGCCGAAGCCGTGGCGCGCATCTCCCCGCGCACCGCGACGTTTCATAAGGGCAATCTGGTCTGGGGTACGGTGGGCTAAAAGCGAGCCGGGTGGCGGCTTCGCCTTACCCGGCCTACTGAAACCCTCAAATCGTAGGCCGGGTAAGCGCAGCGCCACCCGGCAATGTTTTATACTGGGCGTCACATTATTAAAGAGGGATCTGCCATGGCACAAAACATCTACGACAACCCGGCGTTTTTCGAAGGCTACGCCCAGCTTCCGCGCTCGGTGCAGGGGCTGGACGGTGCGCCGGAGTGGCCCGCGCTTAAGGCAATGCTGCCCGATTTAACCGGCAAATCGGTTGTCGATCTCGGCTGCGGCTACGGCTGGTTCTGCCGCGCCGCGCGCGAACTGGGCGCCTCTAAGGTCACGGGCGTTGATATCTCCGAAAAGATGCTCGCCCGCGCAGCGGAGCTTACGGTGGACCCACAGATTCACTATCAGCGGAGCGATCTGGACGCTCTCAAGCTCGACGAAAGCAGCCTCGACCTCGTCTACAGCTCGCTGGCGCTGCACTACCTTCCGGAACTGGACACGTTATTTGCCAGGGTTCAGCGCGCGCTCAAGCCCGGCGGCAGCCTGGTCTTTTCCATGGAGCACCCGATTTACACCTGCGCCTCGCGTCAGGGCTGGCTGACCGACGATAACGGCGAGCGGTTCTGGGGCGTGAATCATTATCAGGACGAAGGCCAGCGCGTCAGCAACTGGCTGGCGGACGGGGTGATCAAATACCATCGTACGCTGGGCACCACGCTTAACGCGCTGATTAAAGCCGGATTAACGATAAGCAACGTCAACGAATGGGGGCCAACGCAGGCGCAGATTGACGCCTGGCCCGCGCTGGCCGAAGAGGCGGAGCGCCCGATGCTGGTGCTGATCGCCGCCCGCAAGGCTCAGTAGCCGACCTTGTACACCCGCCCGGTCTGCACGCCTTCCACGCTGCGACGATAGGCTTGCGCCACCGTGGCGGCAGGCACGCTTTCGAAGCCCGGGAAGAAGCCATCGTACGTGTCGACCGATTCGGTGAGCACCGTTGGGCTAATCAGGTTGATGCGGATCCCGCGCGGCAGTTCGCAGGCTGCGGCGCGAACAAACCCTTCCAGCGCGGCATTCACCGTGGTGGCATTTACCCCCTGCGCAATCGGCTCGTGCGCCACGATCCCGCTTATCAACGTAATCGAGCCGCCTTCGTTCAGGTAGTGCTGGCCGGTCAGCGCCAGGCGCACCTGCCCGAGCAGCTTATCCTGCAGCCCCTGGTTAAAGTCGCTGTCCTTCATGGTCGCGAGCGGGCCGAAGTAGAGGCCGCCGCTGGCGGACACAATGGCATCCACCGGGCCGATTTTCTCAAACAGCGCCTGAACGCTCGCCTGCGAGGTGATATCCACCTGCTCGTCGCCCTGCGTGCGGCCCACGCGGATGACCTCGTGGCGACGACTCAGCTCATCCGTTACCGAACGACCGACCGTACCGCTGGCACCAATAATGACGATTTTCATAGCCGACTCCTTATGTTGTGAGCCTTCATTCTTTAATAAATTAAAAGTCGGATAAACTGGGCTAAAGTTAGAAGATTGCTAACCAGAGGTTTGGAATATGGATAAGCTTCGCAGCATGGAGACGTTTATTGCCGTGGTGGAAAGCGGCAGCTTCACCGGCGCGGCGGCGCGGCTGGAGATGTCGGCGGTGATGGTGGGCAAATACGTTGCGCTGCTGGAAGCACAGCTGGGCACCCGCCTGCTGGAGCGTAACACGCGCCGCCAGAGCCTGACGGATGCCGGACGCGTCTATTTTGAAGAGGCCCGACGGGTTCTGGAGCAGGTGTCGATTGCCGAAAGCGCGGTTGAACGGCTGCGTGCCACCCCCGCAGGAACCCTGCGCGTCACGGCGCCTACGTCGTTTGGCGGCTGCGCGATCGCCCCGCTGACGGCAACCTTTTTGCAGCGCTACCCGGAGGTACGCATCGAGCTGGATCTGACTAACCGGATGGTCGATCTGGTGGAAGAGGGCGTCGATCTGGCCATTCGCATTGGCGACATTCACAACGACGATCTGGTGGCGAAATACCTGTGCCCCTACAACATGGTGATCTGTGCCGCGCCGGACTATTTAGCGCAACACGGCACGCCGCAAACGCCAGACGATCTGGTGGATCACCTCTGTCTTTCGCACACGGTGTGGACCGCGCGCAACGAGTGGCGGCTGCTGGGCGTGGATGGGGAGGTGCGCTGGAAACGCGATGCCGTTTTACGATGCAATGACGGCTATGGCTTACGCATGGCGGCGCGCGCGGGGGCGGGGCTGTTGCTGCAGCCGGAGGTGCTGGTGGCGGAAGAACTGGCAAGCGGCAGGCTGGTTCGGGTAATGGAACCGTTCACGCCCGCGCCGAGGCCGGTGCATTTATTGTGGCGTCAGGATTTGCGGCCGCTGCCTAAGCTGACGGAATTTATTGCCCATATTCTGCTAAGATTGGGCACAATATAAAAAAAGAAGGTAATCAAAGAATGTCTGCAAACAAACTCGCCCGCAGCGCGCAGGGCCTGCAATCCTCTGCCATCCGTGAATTATTAAAACATAGCAAAATGGCGGGCGTGATTTCGCTGGGTGGGGGTATCCCAAACCCGGACCTGTTCGATCGCGAAGGGCTGAAAATTGCCTCTGATGCCGTCTTATCGCAGCATTTTGGGGAAGCATTCCAGTATGGCCTGACGGAAGGCGTGCCGGGGCTGCGCGAGGAAATTAAACGCATCTGCGAGGGGCGCGGCATCACCTGTAAGGCCGATGATGTCGTCATTACCTCCGGCTCTCAACAATCTCTGGACGTGCTGGCGCGCGCATTAATTAATCCGGGCGATACGGTTGTCGTTGAGCGTCCAACCTATCTTGCTGCGCTGCAGGTCTTTGGCCTGGCGCAGGCCAACTTTGAATCCGTCGGCACCGACGGTGACGGCATGAAGGTCGATGAACTTGAGGCGTTGGTGGCAAAGAAAACCATCAAAGCGGTCTATATCGTTCCAACCTTTGGTAACCCAGGTGGCGTTACGCTGTCTGAGGCGCGCCGTAAACAGCTGGTGGCACTCTCGAAGCGCTATGACTTCGTGATTATCGAAGACGATCCGTACAGCGAAATTAACTATACCGATGACGTCTTCCGCCCGTTAATTGCCCATGCCAAAGATATCGGCAACGAAGAGAACGTGGTGTATACCTCCACCTTCTCTAAAATCCTCGCGCCGGGTACCCGCGTGGGCTGGGTGGTGGTACCGGAGTGGCTGAAGCGCGCGGTGGTGAACCTTAAGCAAACCACCGATCTGCACACCAGCACGCTGTCGCAGCTGATGACGTACGAGTACCTGAAGACCGGCCGTCTGGCCGATCAGATTAAAACGATCCGCGAGGCCTATCGCCAGAAATACCGGACGTTCGCCACGGAGCTGGAAGCCGAGCTGGGCGACGTGATGTCGTTCCACAAGCCGAAGGGGGGCATGTTCCTGTGGGCGAAAATGAACAACGGCATGAACACTACCCGCTGGCTGGAAAAAACCTTAAGTAACGGCGTAGTCTTTGTACCGGGCGAATTTTTCTACTGCAACGAGCCGGACCAGACAACGCTGCGCATGTCATTCGTCACCCCAACGGATGAGCAGCTGATAGAAGCGGTTCGACGCCTGAAAAAATCGCTGTAAAAGACCTGCGCATAACGGTGGTTTTGCCGTTATGCGCAATACGCGTTCAGGGCGGCACGGGCCGCAATCGTCCATGGAGATCTCCATGTTTGAATTTCTGATCGGTGTTGTGACGCACACGCCCGTCTGGGTGTGGGTGCTGTTTATCTTCCTTATCTCCCGCGGCCTTAAAGCCCGACGGCCCGCCACCGTGACGCTGGAGCGGCTTGCCATTATTCCGGGCATCTTTCTTATCTGGGATATTTACGATCTGATAGTCTATCGCACGCTGACTCCCGGGACTGTTGCATTGTGGACGGCGGGGATCCTTGCCGGTGCCGCGCTGGGGTATGTCCTGATTAAGCAGGCTGTGATTACCCGCGCAGAGGCGCCGCGCAGCCTTTACCGCCAGGCCGACTACACCGCGCTGCCGTTTATGATGCTGGCGTTCGGGGTGAAGTATGTGCTGGGCGTGATGAGCGCAGTCTCTCCCCAGACGTTGCAGCAGCCCGCCATGAGCGCGCTGGCGATCGTCTCAGGCGGCCTGTTTGCCGGCGTCTTTATCGGGAAATTTGCGCGCTATGTTGGAGTGTATGTCGCCAGGGTTCCGGTCTGATGCCCTCACCCCAACCCTCTCCCACAGGGAGAGGGAGAAAACCATGTAGGCCGGGTAAGGCGCAGCCGCCACCCGGCGATTGACTACCGCTCCCTCAGCGCCTCTTTCGCCCGGTTGAACGGCTTAATCAGATAATCCAGCACCGTTTTCTCGCCGGTCTTAATGTCTACCGTGGCAATCATCCCCGGCACAATCGAGAAATGCCTGCCCGCCTTATTGACCAGGTAATCCTGGCTGGTGCGGATAAACACCCGGTAGTAAAACACCTCCGGCTTGGCCTCATCCTGAATGGTGTCCGGGGAAATGGTCTCGACCACGCCGTGCAGCCCGCCGTAAATGGCGTAGTCGTAGGCGGTGATTTTGACCAGCGCCTCCTGGTTCGGGTGGATAAAAGCGATATCACGCGGCGAGAGGCGGGTTTCGATCAGCAGGTGATCGTCCACCGGCACAATCTCCATCAGCTCGCCGTTGGGCGGGATCACCCCGCCGATGGTGGTGACCTTGATGTTTTTGACGATCCCGCGCACCGGAGATTTAACCGTCAGGCGGGTGACGGAATCCTGGCGGCCCTTGAGGATCGCCGAAACCATATCCACTTCCGCATTGGCTTTGGAGAGCGCCTCGCGGGCCTGGACGTAATACTGCGAACGCACGTCGGTGAGCTTCAGCTCCAGATCGCTTTTCTGCCGCTGCAGGCGCAGCACCTCCACGTGGCTGGCGGCCCCGGTCTTTACCAGCCGCTGGGTAATGGCCAGCTCTTTGTTAGCCAGATCTAACGCGGCGCGAAGCTCCCGCTGGGTATCCTCCAGCTGCGCGCGGCGCGAGTTGTACAGCCGGGTTTCGTCGGCAATCAGATCCGGCCATTTCGCCAGCGAAGGCGGGAATTTCAGCGGCAGATCGTTTACCTCGGCGTACAGGCGGGCGCTGGAGGCCAGCGAGGCGCGGTAGCGCGCCGCGCTTTCGCCGACGTTTGACTCGGAACGGGTCGGATCAAGCCGCGCCAGCACCTGCCCGGCCTGCACCTGATCGCCCTCGTGGACGTTCAGCTCGGTGAGGATCCCCCCGTCCAGCGACTGTAAAACCTGCTCGCGCGAGCTGGGGATCACTTTCCCCGATCCGGTTGACACCTCATCCAGCACGCCAAACCACGCCCAGACGCCCAGCACCACAAACATCAGCAGCGAGAAGATCACAATCCGACGCGCGCCGGTGTAGCCGCTTTCGGAGTCGAGGGCGTTATCCAGATCGTCCATTGCCGCCACGTCACGCTGACTGATTTTCATTTTTCCACTCCCGTCCGGTTGCTGCCTGTTGCTGTTGCTGCTGCATGCGGCTGTTGCTCAGCGCCTGGGCTTTTGGCGCGTCCATCACCAGCATCCCATCTTTCAACACGACCACGCGCTCCACCAGCTCCAGCACCGGTACGCGATGGGTGGCGACGATCAGGGTGCGGTGCCCGAGCCAGTCGCCCAGCCGCTGGATAAATTCCCGCTCGGTGTGCTCGTCCAGCGAGGCGGTGGGTTCATCCATCAGCACGATATTCGGATCGCGCAGCAGCATCCGCGCCAGCAGAATCGACTGGCGCTGCCCGCCGGAGAGTCCCACGCCGTTTTCCATGATCGGGTAGTCCAGCCCCTTGGGCAGCTTCTGCACGAAGCCCGCCGCGCCGGTC
Organism: Enterobacter sp. FB; assembly: GCF_000805795.1. Classification (NCBI taxonomy): domain Bacteria; kingdom Pseudomonadati; phylum Pseudomonadota; class Gammaproteobacteria; order Enterobacterales; family Enterobacteriaceae; genus Enterobacter; species Enterobacter sp. FB. Next base: position 580,364 of record NZ_JSZC01000006.1, read on the forward strand.
AGCTCCAGCGCCTCGAAGATCTCTTCGTCGGTGGCGCGCGGCATGCCGAGGGTGATGTTCTCGCGCAGGGTGCCGTAAAACAGCCGCGCGTTCTGGGTCATAAAGCCGACGTTGCGCCGCACGTCCGCCACGTCGAGATGCGGCAGGCTGAAGCCGTCGAGCCGCAGCTCGCCCGCCGCCAGGTCCATCCCGCCCGCCATCGCCTGCAGCAGGGTCGATTTGCCCGCGCCGTTGCGCCCGAGGATCGCCACTTTCTCACCCGGCTCGATCTCCAGGCGGTTAATGCGCAGCGCCATGCGCGGATCGTCCGGCTGATAGCGGAACTGCGCCTGCTCGAAGAGGTAGTGGCCGCGCAGCACGTCCTGGCGGATCGGCGTCTCCTCGCGCTGGTTTTCGGTGGGAAGCTGCATGATGCTGTCCAGCCCCTCTTTTGCCGCTTTGACCTGCTGCCAGCGGGCCAGCACGCCGCACAGCGTCGCCATCGGGGCGATCATGCGGGAGGCCAGCATCGACGCGGCGACCACCGAGCCGGTGGTCAGGGTACCGTCGATCACCATCGGCGCGCCGACCACAATCACGGCGGCGTAAACCAGGCTCTGAATGGTCATCCCCCAGCTGATCAGGTTCTGCGTCAGCTCGCGGGTGCGCAGGCCGGATTCGGCGGTGATCTGGATATAGCTGTTCCACTGCTGCAAAAAGCGGTTTTCCGCCTGCATCAGCTTGATGTCCTCCAGCCCCTGCACGCTCTCCACCAGCACCGCATTGCGCAGGGTTGATTCATGGGCCGACTGCTTTGCCAGCTCCGCCAGCTTCTTCTGCAGCAGCAGACCGGGCAGGACCATGATCACCGCCGCGACCGGAGCGATCCACGCCAGCTGCGGGGCGATGATCGCCAGCACCACCACGAACAGTAAAAAGAAGGGCAGGTCGACAATCGTCGAGATGGTGGACGAGGTGACCATCTCGCGGATCTGCTCCAGCTCGCGCAGCTGTGAGATAAAGCTCCCGGTTGAGCGGGGAATCGCGCTGTTGCGCAGCCGCAGCGCGTGGCCGAAGACGCGATCCGAAACGCGCATATCCGAGCGCTTGCCGAGCAGATCCATAATGTGGCCGCGCGCCACGCGCAGCACGAAACCAAACAGGGTGGCGATCAGCACCCCGATGGTCAGGACGTACAGCGTCGGGTAGGACTGGGCGGGGATCACCCGGTCATAGACCTGCATGGAAAAGACGATCCCGGAAAGCGACAGCACGTTGATAAACAGCGCGGCGAGCATCACCCAGCTGTAGGGGCGGAGATCGCGCATCACCAGCCGGTAGAGCCAGTCCGGGCGATATTTTGAGATATAGGCATCCACGCGGCTGTCCTTCAGCGCGGCAAGGGGACGCAGGGCAATGACGTGGCGGATAGCGGGCAGCATGGCCGTCATCGACAGCCGGTTGGTGTAGGTCTCATCGTCGAAGAAGCTGACTTCCAGCGTGTCGTCGCCGTCGAAGTGCTCGATCGCCCCGACCCGGCCGTCATTCAGCGCCACTACAACCGGCAGACGCCAGCTGTTGATTGACTGCTGGTCAGCGGTGAGCAGCTGAAACGACAGCCCCGCCTCACGCGCCAGCTGGGTGAGGGCGGGCACCATCGGTTTGCCTTTCAGCCACGGTGCGCCTGCGATCAGCGCGCCGGGCGAGCAGGCGACGCGGTAGCGGGTGGCGATAAAGCCAAAGGCCTGCGCCCACTGGGCCAGGGCCGCATCCGTCATGTTTTCACCTTGAGGGATATCACGCTGCTTCATGGCTGGATCTCCACAGTCTGGATGGTGCGGTTATCAAGGTCGAACGCATGACGCAATTGCCCGGTGTTATACAGGCAGTTGAGCTGTAGCTGGTGCAGCTGACCAACGGTCTGCTGCTGGGTGAAGCGCGCCTGATAAACCTCCTGTTCGGCGTTGAGCACGTCGAGCAGGGGGCGCGAGCCGAGGTCCAGATACTGCTGCTGGTACAGTTCGCGGGTGCGGGCGCTGAGCGCCTCCTGGCGACCCTGAATTTGCAGCGTGCTTTGCAGGCTCATCACCTGGCTGCGGGCTTCCAGCAGTTTCTGGCGAACGTCAAGGCGCGTGCGCTGAATGGTGGACTGTGCCGCCTCCACCGCATGTCCGGCGGCGTTACGCCGGGCGGTGAGGCCGCCGCCCTGATAGAGCGGCATCTGCACTTTCACCCAGGCGGAATACTGGGTGCGATCCCGCGTGTCGCTGCCCGCGTAGCGATCGTTCATGTAGTGGCGCACCTCCGGCTCCAGCGAGACGGTGGGCGTCATCTGCGCGTCGGCGTAGTCGAGGTTAGCCTGGGCGACGTTAGCCTGCGCCCAGGCGGCGAGCACCGCAGGAACCAGGCGGTCATCCGGCTCGGCGACATCGCAGCTGCGGGCCAGCTTTTGCGGAAAGTCGTTGCTGATCGCGTTCAGGCTGTTCCAGCCGAGAAAGCTCATCAGCGTCGCGCGGGCGCTCTCCAGGCTGGCCTGGTACTGCATCAGCTGGGCGCGCGCACCTTCGATACGGGCATCGGTCTGTACCACGTCAGAGAGCGACGTAGCCCCCTCGTCGTTACGCTGGCGGGTCAGCGTGCCAATGGAGGAGAGGGCGTCAAGCTGCTCTTTGGCGGTGTCGACCATCTGCTGCCAGGTTTGCACCTGTACCATGGCGACGGCGGTATCGTGGGCGATGGTGTCGATACTCACCAGCACGTTAGCCTGCTGCTGGGCCACGCCGGCGCTTTCGGCGCGTACCTGGCTGGCCACCTTGCCGAAGTCGTAGAGCATTTGTGAGAGGGAAAGCACCAGCGACGGCGTAAAGCCGTTCTGGTCGCCGTCGTGGGAATACCCGTTGTCCACGCCGGCATTAATCTGCGGATAGTATTTTGACTTCGCGACGTCCACCTCTTCGCTCTGCTGGTAGAGTTTGCCCACGGCTTCGCTGATGGCCGGATGCCAGGTGACGGCACGGTTGACGGCCTCGCCAAGCTGTAATGAGCCGGGCGCGGCGTTGCCAGCCACCGGGGCCACGCGACCGTTGAGCGAGGGGAGTTCCTGCGTTTCGCGAAGCTGTCCGGTATTGATGGTTGCCGCCGGATTTGCGCAGAAAGCGGGCACAGATATCAGGCAGCACGAGAGCCACCAGTAAGGCATCTTCATTCCCATGTCATGTCCCTAATAAAAAAGTACAGCTTTATTATTAATGCCCGGGCGCTGTGCGCCCGGGTCATCTGTTGCAGGTGCTATCAGGTAATGATGTGTTGCTGGTTAACAAGCTCGTCGTACGTGGTCTGAACGTTATCAAGCGTAACGAGTGCAGTATTAGTGTAGGTGGACCCTGCACCATCACGGTCGATGGAGATCACAGTGTTGCTACCGCTTTGTGTGACATGGATATAATTCCCCAACGAGGCGGTATTACCGTCCCAGCCCACCAGCAGATCGCCAATGTCGATCTTGTCTCCCTGCGCCAGCGAGAACCCGGTCCAGTGATCGCCTCCGGCGCTGCTGACGTTACCCGCCGTGGCATTCCCCACCGTACTGTTCAGCACCTGGTAAATCAGCGTATCGCCGTAGGCCGTACCGGTGATGGCGTCGTTATGTTCCGAGCTGATGAACTGCGGCGCCATATTGATGGTCAGCGTAGCGGTATCCGTTCTTCCGGCAGAGTCGGTCAGGGTGTAGTTGAAGGTCTCCTTCGACGTCATGGTTGAGAGCGATACCCCGCTGTTCAGGGTGTAGGTGTAATGGCCGTCAGCGCCGATCGCCAGCGTGCCGTAGTGGCCGACAATGTTCACCGTTGCGCTGCCGGTATACGGATCCAGCGTGGTGGTCACGCCGTTGTAGCCGGTCACGCTCAGACGGGTATCCACCGAGTGGAGCTGATCCAGCACGCCGCCAGAGTCGGTGCCGTCAAAGATATTGCCGTTGACGGTGTGGCTGCCGGTGACGTCGAAATTACTCAGCGAGTAGGTGGTGCCGTTTACGCTTGGCGTGATGGTGATGGTCCCGACGCTGAGCCCCGGTACGCTACCGGTAAAGCTCAGCGTATAGGTCCCGGCGTTGAGATCCAGCCCGGTCAGCGGGACGTCGATACTGCCGCCCAGCAGCGAGCCGCCGCTGAAGGAGCCGCTGCGGATCACGCCGTTGGCATCGCTAATCGTCCAGTTCACCGTCAGCCCGCCCAGCGCCAGCAGCGAGGCCACGCTAAAGTGCAGCGACGCGTTGTGCAGCGCGGTGTTCGGGTCGACCACGAAGGTTCCGCTGCCGCTGCCCTGGGTTGACGAGAGCAGGGCCGTGGTCCAGCTGGCGATGCCCACGGTGGTATCCGAGTAGACCGACGTGTGGTGCACCGAGGTAAGGTCCATCGTGGCGCTGACATCGTTGACCGCATTCATTGCCTGCGCGGTTGGGGTGATGTTGAGCGATGCCGTATCCTTCGAGCCGTCAGGCGCGGTAACGGTGTAGACGAACGTATCCGGCGTGCTGATATGGTCCGCGCCTACGCCGCTCCTCAGGGTATAGGTGTACTGACCGGACGCATTGATGGTCAGCGTGCCGTATTCCCCCTGAATGGTGGTGGTGCCGCTGCTGTTGACCGTCACGCCATTCACTTCGGTAACCAGCGTACCCGCTGGAACCGGGTCATTCGCCAGCACGTCGCCGGTGGTCGTTTCGCTGATACTCGCCACGCTGTAGACATGGTCCTGCAGGACGCTCAGCGTGTAGGCCGTCAGGGCGGTGATCCCGGACGCGGTATTCAGCAGGAACAGGTACTCCCCGGCAGGCAGGTTCAGCGTCAGCTGCGGTGACGTGCCCCCCAGCAGCGGCGCGCGCAGCCAGCCCGACTCGACGCGAACCTGCTCGAAGGTCTGGGTCGCATTGTTGAACTTATAGACGTACAGATCGAACACCGATGCCAGCGCCACGCCGCCCACGGAGGCCTGGATGGTCATGGTGCGGGTCGTCCCTTCCTCCACGTTGTAAATAATCGGGTTGGTCAGGTCGTCCAGCAGGTTAAGCCCCAGCGTGCTGCCGAGATTAATGCCCACCAGGGTAAAACCGTTCTGAGACGAGGCGCCGTTATTCACCTCACTCACGGTGGTGTCAAAGGTCAGCGAGGCCGTGTCGTCCACTGCCACAATGCCGTTGATGACCGTACCGGCACCCAGAGACAGCACCAGGTTTGCCGACGCGCTGACGCCGTTATGGGTGATGGTGTAGGTGAAGCTCTCCGTCCGGCCAACGACCGCGGCGCTGGTATCAGTCAGGTTGTAGGTATAGCTGCCGTCGCGGTTGATGGTCAGCGTACCGTATTTGCCCTGGATCACCGTGCCGTCGGCGTTCACGCTGGTGGTCACGCCCTGCGCGTTAGTGACCGTGGAGATAGTGGTGCCGGCCGGCGCGTTGTCGCTGCCGGCGGTCGGGTCCGTATCGAGGATCACGTTGCCGTTGAGGCTGGTATCGCCCGTGACCGTACCCGGACCGGTCTCTTTCACCGCCACGTCGAGGCTGGTGTAGGAACCTGTCGCCAGCAGGTTGGTGTTGTAGCTCAGCACGCGGTAGTTGCCGTCGGCCAGCCCGGTCAGGTTCAGCGAGACGCCGGTGGCGCCGAGGGTCAGGAGATCGGCAAACTGCGGCTGGCCGGTATCCACCACGGTTGTCCAGACACCGTTGACGTAGTGCTGCACCACCAGCTCAAGGGTATTGAGCAGAGAGAGCACCGCCCCCGTGGCGTTGGCGTTTACCACGATGTCCGCGCTGCCGCCGTTGCCCACCGTGAAGTTCACCTGCGCGGTGTCATTACCGATCAGCGTCAGGACATTGCCCACGGCGCCGACCAGCAGGAAGCCGTAGTCGCTGTACTGGCTGTTGGTGACGGGCGCCGTGGTGCTGAGGTTCAGCTCTTCAACGTTATTGCTGGCGGAGAGCGGCACCACCGGCGCAAGGGCAGAGCCCGGCAGGGAGGTGTTGCCTGCGACGTCGGTCGCGGTGATCTGCAGCGTCTGACCTTCGATCTGTTTGTTAATGAAGGTGTAGCTGTAGGTGCCGTTACTGCCCGCAATGGCGGTCACCGTTGAACCGTCCGCAAGGCGGATAGTGACGGTGCTGCCCGCCTCCGCGCTCCCGGTCAGGATGCTACCGTCGGCGTTGAAGGTGCCGGTCGGCGCCGTTGGCGCGGTCGTATCGACGATAATCGTCGTCACGGCTGACGCCACGCTGGTGTTGCCCGCCGCATCGGTGGCCGTAGCGGTAAAGTTATGCGTGCCCTGCGTCAACGTGGTGGTGGTTTGTGGCAGGGTCCAGTTGCCGCTGCCATCGGCGGTGACCGTGCCCACCAGCGTGATGCCGTCGTAGATCCGGACCGTGGCATTCGCTTCGGCAGTCCCGTTCAGCGTTGGACGGGTGTCGTTAGTCGGGTTCGTACCGGTCACGGGCCCGGTGACGCTGCCGACATCATCAATGACCGAACTGATGACCGGCGCGGCTGGCGGGAGGGTATCGACGTTAATGACATATCCGGCGGTGGGGGCGCTGGCGTTGCCCACCGCATCGGTGGCGGTGAAGGTCAACGTGTGCGCGCCGTTGCTCAGCGCCGGAGATGGCGTAAAGCTCCACGCGCCGCCGGTCGCCGTCACGCTGCCGATTTGTACGCCGTTATCAAAGATTTTCACCGTCGACCCGGCTTCCGCCGTGCCGCTGAGGGTTGGTTGCGCGTCGTTGGTGACCCCGCCGTTGGCAACCGGCGTCGCCGCGTTGCCCACGTCATCCAGAATGCTGGTCAGCACCGGCAGCGCAGGCGGCGTGGTGTCGACGGTGAGGCTGAAGCTGGTGGACGACACGCTGGTATTGCCTGCCGCATCCGTGGCCTGCGCGGTAAAGCTGTGCGGACCACTCGCCAGCGTGGTGGTGAGCAAGATACTCCAGCTGCCGCTGCCGTCCGCGGTGCCCGTGCCGACCAGGGTGGTGCCCTCATAGATCTTCACGGTGGCAAACGGTTCGCTGGTTCCAACAAGCCGAGGTACGGTGTCGTCGGTTGTCTGCCCGGACGTGAGCGGGCCGGTGATGCTGCCCACGTCGTCGATTGCCTGGCTGATAACCGGCGCGTTCGGTGCCGCGGTATCAACAATCAGGGTAAAGCCCGGCGAGGTCGGGCTGACGTTGCCCGCTGCATCGATGACCGTGGCGGTCCAGGTATGGCTGCCGTTGCCCAGCGGCGCTGATGGCGTAAAGCTCCATGCGCCGGTGCCGTCCGCCTGCACGGTGCCGACCGGCTGTCCGTTCTCATAAACAGTGACCGTGGCGTTGGCGGTCGCGGTGCCGTTCAGCGTCGGCGTGGTGTCGTCGGTGCTCTGCCCGGAAGAGAGCGGGGTTTGAATACTGCCCACGTTGTCACCCGCGGTCGAGATGACCGGCGCTAACGGCACGCCCGTATCGACCGTCAGGTTAAACGGTGCCGTTGTGGCGCCGGTGTTGCCTGCCGCATCGGTCCCGTTAAAGGTGATGGCGTGTGGACCTTCGGCCAGATCGCTGCCCGGGGTGAAGCTCCAGTTGCCCTGGGCATTGACCACCGCCGTGCCAATTTCGTTGCCATCAACGAGCACGTGCACGGTAGAACCCACTTCGCCCGTGCCGCTGAAGGTCGGACGCGCGTCGTTGGTGCTGTTGCCCGACGTGAGCGTTCCGGTGACCGGACCGATATCATCAACCACGCTGGTCACCACCGGCACGCCGGGGGCTGCGGTATCAATGGTAAAAGCGAAGACCGATGAGTTCGCCGAGGCGTTGCCTGCAGTATCCGTTGCATACGCGCGCAGGGCGTAGCTGCCGTCGCCCAGCGGCGCGGTCGGCGTAAAGGACCAGTTCCCGCTTCCGTCAACGGTCGTTGTACCAATCTGCGTGCCGTTATTCATGATGTGAATAGTGCTGCCCGCCAGCCCGGTGCCGCTGATGGTTGGGGTGCTGTCGTTGGTCACCTGGCCGCTGGTGAGGTTACCCTGGACGCCGCCAGAGACGTCGTCGTTCACATTATCCAGCGTTGGAACCGTCGGTGCAGTCAGGTCAATCTCCACGCTCCAGGGGGCGGAGACCGCGCTGAGGTTGCCCTGCGGATCGGTCGCCCGGACGGTAAAGCTGTGCGAGCCTTCGCCGAGGGCGGTATCAGGAGTAAACGTCCAGGTACCCGTGTTGTCAGCCGTGACCACGGCAATCTGGGTGCCGCCGTCGAAAATGGTCACCACGCTGTTTGCATCCGCTGTCCCCGAAAGGGTTGGCGTGGCGTCGTTGCTGAGACCACCGCTGACCACCGTGGTGGCGGCATTGCCTACATTATCCGTGACGTTGGTGATGACCGGCGTGGCGGAAACGGAATCCACCACGACGGTGAAGCCCGCCGAAGGACCGCTCTGGTTCCCCGCCGGATCGGTCTCGCGGATGGTCAGGACGTGATTGCCCTCTGCCAGGACAGGCGTGGTGTAGCTCCAGGTGCCGGTATTGCCGATTACCACACTGTCCAGCAGCACGCCGTTGTTGTAGATCGAGATGGTATCGCCCACCGCGCCGGTGCCGGTGAGCGTCGGCTGGTTGTCGTTGGTGGTCTGGCCGCTGGTCAGCGGGCCGGTGCCCGGGCCGACGTCATCAATCACCGCGCCGATAGTTGGCGTGCCCGGTGCGGTGAGGTCAACGGTGACGCTGGCCGCCGGAGAGCGGCCGCTGGTCTGGCCGTTGAGGGTCGCGGTCACCTCAAAGGTGTGCAGCCCCTCGCCAAGCGCGGCTGGGGTATAGCTCCAGTTGCCGCTGCCGTCGGCAGTGACCGTCGAGACGGGCGTCACGCCACCGTCCAGGTAGATAGCGATCTGGCTTCCCGCCTGAGCCGTACCGGTGAGGGTTGGGGTGGTGTCGTTGGTCGTTTTGCCTTTCACGTCGCCAATGATTGGGTCGACGTCATCGTTGATGGCCACGATCACGGGTACGTCAGGAAGATTCGGAAGCGTACCGGTGACGTTATAAGTTGCATCAACGCTGGTACGTCCGGAAGCATCGGTCGCGGTCACGGTCAGGGTCGCGCCATCCTGCGGGGCCGGGCTGACCGCAATGGAGAAACTGCCGCCGGTCGCCACCCCGGTACCAATGACGTTACCGCCACTATCCTTAACGGTGATGAGTGCGCCTGCTTCGGCGGTACCGGTCAGCGGTGTACCTTCTGGAGCAAGGCTAAGATTGCCCGGTGCGGTTGGGTCCTGGGTATCCACCGTCACGCTCAGTGACGCTGAACCGTTTGACGGATTGCCTGCCTGATCGACTGACGAGACAGTAAAGGTATGCGAACCATCCAGGAGCGTTGTGCCTGCGGTCCAGCTCCAGCTGCCGTCCGGCTGGATCGTGATCGGCACACCTGACGCGGTACCGTCGACGGAGACGATAACGTTAGTGCCGGGCTCGCCGGTCTCGGTTAGGGTCGGCGTACCGTCGCGGGTGTAGAGCACGTTGTTGGTGAGCTGGCTGTCTGAGACCGCATTAATTTGCGGTATCCCGGGCGCAACGGTGTCGAGCGTGACGGTAAAGACCGAACTCGGCGCGCTGAGGTTGCCCGCTGCGTCCACGCCCGCCACGGTAATGTTCAGCGGGCCGTCCGTTTGCGCTGGAAGCGTCAGGCTCCATTCTCCGTTCACCACCACGACACGGCCCAATTCGACGCCGTTGTTGTAGACGATCACCGTCTCACCGTTAACCCCGGTTCCGCCCACTGTCGGCGTGGTATCTGTGATAAAGCCACCATCAGGCGCGCCGCCCACTGCACTAATCACCGGTGTATCCGGCGCCTGGGTATCCACGATGATCGTAATCGCTGACGACGGGTCAGAGACGTTGCCCGCTTCATCCGTGGCGGTGGCGGTATAGGCGTGGCTGCCCTCGGCAATGTCGCTGCCAGGACGCCAGCTCCAGTTGCCGTTGCTGTCTACCGTGACGGTGCCCACAACGGTCGGTGTACCGTTAACGGTGTCAGTGATGTTGATAACGTCGTTCGGCGTACCGGTGCCGCTCAGCACCGGGCGCGGATCGTTGGTGGTGCCGCCATTGGGGACGGGCCGGTGATCTGGGTGACGCTGTCGGTGACGATCGGTGCCGCAGGCGTAGCCGGCGCCTCGGTATCAATGGTGATAGTGACCGGCTGAGAGGGGGCGCTTTCGTTGCCCGTGCCGTCCATGTTGGTGACGGTCAGAGTGATGTCATAGGTTCCGTTAGGTAGCGGGGTGGCTGGTGTCCATGTCCAGTTGCCGTTATTGTCCACGAGCACATCATCAAGTTTGACGCCGCCGTTGTAGATCGTCACGGTATCACCCGGATTGCCGGTACCGCTCAGGGTCGGCGTGGTGTCGCGGGTGGTTTCGCCCGGATTCAGCGGCGTTGCTGTGCCGTCAGGATTGACGGTAATGGCCGGGATATCCGGCGTGGCAGGCGCAACGGTATCCACCGTCAGTTCAAATGGCGTTGAGATGGTGGTATTGCCCGCGGCGTCCGTGGCGTGCACCGTCAGGGAATGCGGACCGTCGGTGAGCGGGGTCACGGGCGTGAAGCTCCAGCCGCCGCTGCCGTTGAGGATGGCGGTGCCAAGCAGAGTCGTGCCGTCATAGACGGTGATCACCGTGTCTGCAGGGGCAGTGCCCTGCAGCAGGGGGCGAGTGTCATCCGTGGTATCGCCGCTGTTGAGCGAACCCTGTACGCCGCCGACGTCGTCGATCACGGTGGCGATGGTGGCCGCCGCTGGCGCAGTGATATCGACGTTCAGGGTGAAGTCGTCTGACGGCTGGCTGGTGTTACCCGCCGCGTCGGTGGCGACGACGCTAAAGGTATGAGGACCTTCGTCAAGCGGCGTGGGAAGGGTATAGGTCCAGGTGCCGCTGCCGTCGATCGGGATCGTAATAAGATTGGCACCATCCAGGCGAATGGTAACGGTTGAGCCCGGTTCAGCCGTGCCGCTGAGCGTTGGCGTGGTGTCGTTGGTGCTGTCGCCAGAATTGAGCGCGCCGAGGCGCTCCGGCACATCATCCAGCACCTGGGTAATGACCGGCGCCGCAGGCGCGACGCTGTCAACCGTCAGAGTCCAGGTGTTGGAGACGGGGCCGGGGTTGCCTGCCGCATCGGTCGCGACGGCGGTCAGAGCGTGGGGGCCTTCACCGATTGGGGAGGAAGGGGTAAAGCTCCATACGCCGAGGCCATTGGCAACGGTTGTACCAATTTCAACACCGTCCACGCGCAGGCTGATCGTCGCGTTTGCTTCAGCGGTACCGCTGAGCGTCGGGGTGGCGTCGTTGGTGGTCCCGTTCACGTCGATCGCGCCGGTCTGCCCTGGTATATCGTTTACAACCTGTAAAATCACCGGGGCGCCAGGTGCCGTCCCGTCAACGTTAATTGTCCACGTGTTTGATATCCCGCTCGGGTTACCGGCGGGATCCGTCGCCTTCGCGGTCAGCACCCAGGTGCCGTCGGTCAGCGGTGTGGGCGGCGTAAAGCTCCACTGGCCGGAGGAGGGAACAACCACCGTACCGAGGGCATCGCTGCCGTTATAAATCGTGATGGTCGAACCTGCCTCGCCCGTGCCGTTCACGGTCGGTGCCCGGTCGTTGGTCAGCCCATTCTGGGCCACGGGGCCGGTGGTGGCCTGCACGTCATCGATCACCGACAGGATGACCGGGGTCTGCGGCGGGGTAATGTCCGGTGCCGCCGCGGAGGTGGTCGGACTGGTGTTACCCGCCGTGTCGGTGGCGTCAGCGGTCAGGATTTCGCCGTTGATCCTCGGCGGGCTCAGCGTCAGGCTGAAGTTCCCCTGGCTATCAACAACCACTGTGCCAAGGGTGAAATCGCCTTCACGGATGGTCACCGTGCTGCCTGCTTCTCCGATGCCGCTGATGGTACCGCCATCATTCGACACCACGAGGTTTCCTGGGGCTGACGGCGGCGTGGTGTCCACGGTAAAGATGATAGGCTCAGAGGCCGTACTCTGGTTTCCGGCGGCATCGGTTTCAGTGACGGTGATCGAGTGCGTTCCGTCCGGGAGCGGGCCCCCTGGGGTAACGCTCCAGGTACCGTTAGGCAGCACCGTCGTTGTACCAATCGCCACGCCGTTATCGTAAATGGTGATGGTTCCACCGGGTTCGCCCGTTCCCGCCAGGATCGGCTGCGAGGCATCGGTAGGCACGCCCGACGTGATTGTTCCTCGGATAAGGCCCGTATCGTCGAGCAGCACAATCGCGGTGGGCGCTGTCGGAGGGGTGAGATCGACGGTGAGGGTGAATACCGGTGAGGCTGGTCCGGTGTTGCCGGCGGCGTCGGTTGCCCGTACGGTAATCTGGTGGGTGCTTTCATTCAGGTCGACGGACGGGGTGAATGTCCATGTGCCATTGCTGGCGACGACCGCGGTGCCAATGGCTATTCCGCCGTCATAAATCGTCACGGTGGAGCCCGCTTCGGCAGTGCCGGAGAGCTGCGGCCGCCGATCGTTGGTGCTGCCGCCGTTGATCACCGTCCCCGTCTGAGGGGCGATATCGTCGATTACGCTGCCAATCGTTGGTGCATCGGGTGCGGTGAGATCCGGTGCGGTGACGCTTGAACCCTGGCTGATATTCCCGGCGTTATCCGTTGCGGTGGCGGTTACCTGCTCGCCGTTGGTCAACGGTGTCCCGAGGGAGACGCTAAAGTTGCCGTCGCTGCCCGTTTTTCCTGTACCAATGACGTTGCCGTTCGCGTCTTTCAGCGTGATGGTACTGCCGGGTTCGGCGGAACCGGTGACGGTTTTACCGTCTGAGGAGAACTTAAGGCCGGAAGGTGCATTTGGTGCAGTCGTATCCGGATCGGCCGAATTGTTACTGCTGCCACCACCGCCGCCACCGCCGCCGCTACTTGCCGCGGCCGCGATGCCCCCTGCAGCGGCAATACCACCCAGGGCCCATGGCCAGATGGCGGCGCCACCAGCGTCACTTCCTGACGCCGCAAGCAGCACGTCCGTGGACGCGATAGATTCGTACGTGGCGGCCCCGGTCGGATCTTCAATCCACCATAATGCGCCGTTGCTGTCCTGCAGAACCAGCTGGCTCACGCCCTGCGCGTCCGCCACATAGAAGTTTTTAAGGGTGATCACCTCGCCGGAGTGCAATGTCACCAGCAGGTCGTTACCGCTTCGCGCGAAGTGGGAGACGCTCGCTCGCTCGACGTGAAGCTCAACGACAGAGGAATGGTTCAGCGTAACCTGTGTGCCTTCCAGGGTCGTTTCTACGCCAGTAAGTTTTGAAATAACAGAGATTTGGCTCATTTTGTTATTACTCCAGCAGAAGTGTCATGAACGGCGAGCAAGACGAGCCATCTCTGCTGAAGGTAAAGGGCGCCCCCGGCGTAGTTGCTGTTATAAAGCAGCTCTCACCGTAGAATTCAGCGCGCACGATGCCCGCCATGCGTCAGAGTGGCAACATCAGAGCGAATCTAATGACTTAAGAAAAAACGTTTTAATGGGTGTTTTGTATTTTATAAAACCCTGTAATTAATAGAGGAATTGGTTTCTGGAATATAAAAATGATATAGACAGAAAATGCGTGTTGTGCAAATTAAGCTTTCGTAAATAAAAGCGCAAACAATGAAGGGGGCATTAATCTATTGATGTATTTTATAATTACCTTTTTCTATCTTTTTGTTTTTACATATTTTTTATTTATTGTGATGGCGCTGTTGTTTAACGTTTACGACCCGGTATGATAATTGGTAGGGATCATTTTAAATAACATGTTAAGCGTTATTGTTTAAGCGGGCTTAACGTGTGTTTAAGTTAGGGTAACGTTTTTGATGTAAGATATATTATGTCATCGAGGTAATGAAATATATTCTTGTACAGGGTTAAAACTCTGCTATCACGCGTAAGCAATAATAACGGGCAAGCAAAGAGAAAATAAGCTGATTTATTTTCTTTGGGACTGAGGCGCGGGCAGGACTTCAGGACAGTAAAAAAATTCACCGAAGAATGAATAAAAATCGTCAGCCGGACGTTTACTGACGTCACTCCCCACTTACCCTGGAGTTTTGTATGAACACGACCTCGTTTCGTTTGATCCCGGTGCTGATTTTTTCCCTGCTGTCTCCACTGGCGCTGGCCATGGGCAATAATAGTACCGAGAGCAAAACGCCTGATTGTCCTTCCGGACAGGTGTATGACAGCGCCACGCAGAAATGCGTGCCGGACAAGAGCAGCAGCCTCAGCGACCAGGACAAAACCAACTACGCATACCATCTCGCGAAGAAAGGGGAGTACCAGGCGGCGCTGAATCTGCTTGATTCGCTGAAAAATGGCAACACGGCTGAAGCGTGGAACTATCGCGGGTTCGCCACGCGCAAACTGGGTCGCACGGACGAAGGGATTGGTTACTACCAGCGAGCGCTGGCTATCGCCCCGGATTACGCCAAAGCCCGGGAGTATCTCGGTGAAGCGTGGATGGTGAAAGGACGCCCGGATCTCGCTAAAGAACAGCTGAAGGTGATTGCCGGAATCTGTGGCCAGTCCTGCGAGGAGTACCGTGACCTGCAGGCCGCCATTAATGGACACCCGGAATCCTGATCTTCTCGTGGAGGGAAAACCCATCGCAACCCGTGAGGTTCGTCAACAGCTTGCCGCACACCTGCCGCGCCTCTGGCGCTATGGGCTGGTGCTGTCGCGAAACAGGGATATCGCCGAAGAGCTGGTTCAGTCCACCTGCGTGCGTGCGCTTGAAAGAAGCAGCCAGTATATGCCTGGCACGCGCATCGACAGATGGCTGTTCGCGATCCTGCACTCCATCTGGATCTCTGAGCTTCGGGCACGACACGTTCGCCAGGGGCAGGGATTTGCCCCCAGCGACGAGCTGCTGGCGCCCGACACCCGCGAACAGGATGAGACGCGCCTGCATTACCTGAAGGTGATGCAGCGCGTTAATGCGCTGCCCGAAGCCCAGCGCAACGCGGTATTTTTGGTTTATGTCGAAGGCTTTACCTACCAGGAGGCGGCGGAGACCCTGGCGGTGCCGATCGGTACCGTGATGAGCCGACTGGCGACGGCGCGGGCTCGGCTTGCCAAATCCGCTGACGCACTGCCTCCGGTAAAGGAGAAACGCTCTTGAACGCGCACCGTTTTGCACCGCCCTATAACGACGACGCCATCGTGGCCTGGATAGATGGCGAGATGTGCCGCGCCGACGCGCAGTTATTTGAAGAACAGTTAAAATGTGACGAACGCCTCGCCGGGCGAACCGACGAACTGATGAAAAGCAGCCAGGATTACGCCGGGGCGTTTGCCTCCCTGCTGGATGATGCGCCTCTTGAGAGGATGCAGGCGCGTCTCGCGGCACTTCCCGACCCGCAGGTCTCGACGGCGGCTGGCGTCAGCCGACGGGCGCTGATCGCCGCCTCGGCCAGCTTTTTGCTGGTGGGTTCCGGGCTGGGGTATCTGCTGCGTCCCTCAGCTGCGCCTGCGGATGAGAACGCCCATATCCGCGACCTCGAAGCGCAATATATGTCCCTGTACAGCGTCGAGACGCTGCTGGATATGGACAGCGCAACGCCGGTTCTGCAGCGCGGGCTGGAACGGGCCGCGCAGGACATCGGCATGACGCTAAACCTGTCGCAGCTTACCCTGCAGGGGGCAGAGCTTAAAATGGTGCGCATGCTGCGCTATGAAACGACGTCTATCGCGCAGATAGCCTGGATCAACGCCGACTACGGCCCGATGGCCCTCTGTATTTCGCCTGTTGATGAGAAGACGACGGTCTCGCTCCAACAGGAGCAGCGGCACAGCATGAACCTGGCGTGGTGGCAGGAGGCGGGCTATCAGTTTGTCCTGATTGGCCGCAACCCGCCGTCTCACCTGCGGGGAAACGCTGAGCGGCTGCAGCGCGTGTTCTCAGGATGACGGCACCTTGTTAGTCTGTATCGCAATGGCGATGGCAATACGATCGTCCACGACCAGGGCAAACTTATCCATCCCGTAGGACGCGCGTGATATCGCGGTGGTGGCATCCAGGGTGAGGGCCTGCGCATGCGGGTCTTTCACCGCGGCCTCCAGGATCACCGGCCGGGCAATGTTTCGCACGGTCAGCGTGCCGAACACCCTGAACCGTCCGGCGCCCTGGTCGACCACGCGAGAGCTGATGAACTCGATGGTCGGGTAGTGCTCCGCATCAAAAAACATGTCGCTTTTTAATTGCCAGGTGAGCAGCGTGTTTGAGGCCACCAGGGTGGCCACGGGAATGGTGACGTGGATGTGGTCGTCAACGTCGTTATCCGGATTGAGCGTTACGGCACCCGTCACGCCGCTGAACGTCGCCCAGGAGAGGATGCCGCCGAAGGCATGCCACGAGAGCCGAATGGCGGTGTTTTCGGTGTCGATAAGGTAGCTTTTTGGGGCAGCATGCAGGGAAGGGCATAACAGCAGAACGGTCAGAAAGGCCAAAAGGCGATACATAGTGGTTTCTCCGATAAGTGCGCACTGCGTAAACGCCTGAGGTGCTAATTATATTCGAAGAAATAAAAAAGGCCGCAAGCGCGACCTTTTCGTGAGTATAACGACTTACTCAGTGACTTTCTTTTCCAGCTCGCTGGCACCTTCTTTGGTTTTGTTCCAGCCTTTCTCCGCGCCTTCTTTGGTGGCATCCCACCCTTTCTCGGTGCCTTCTTTGGTTTTATGCCAGGCTTTCTGGGAATCTTCGCTGACCTTGCTGCCAAAGCTTTCGCTTTTACCTTCCGCAGCATGCTTCTGTTTCAGCTTCAGCTCTTCACCTTTGTTCTGCTCTTCGTGCAGTTTTTGCTTCGCCTCGTTGGCGTTTGCGTTCGCCGCCGCGACGGTATCGTCAGTTGCATGTGTGGTCGCAGCAAATACTGGGGAAGCCAGCAGAACGGCAGATAATGCGATAATTGTTTTTTTCATAATATCCTCATTTAACGTTATCGGTTATGAGCGTGGTTCAGCATGGCACAGGCGAAACGGGATGGCTTTAGGAAAAAACTGTAATGAGATCAACATGCCCTGATGAGAGGTATTTAGCCTGAGGATTATCCAAAGGATAAAACGCCTATTTCCGCGAGGGCGGCGAGCGTCAGGAGAATGAATATTATGACGGTTATGGGTCTGTACATGATGGGGTTCCTTCCGGGTTAAGCGGCTATTCCGTAGCGCTGGGTGGGGGTGTTTTTTTATTCTCCATAGGGGGAGGGGCGGTGTCGTTGATGTTGGTCAAAGGGAGAGGGAAACGGTGGGGGGATGGTACTGAAAAGCCCACAGGGGTTGTACCGTGTGGGCTTTCTGGATTTCATCAGATAAATAGGGTTATTACTGATGGAGATTCTGGTTGGCTATCTGAGTCTGCATAATTCTCAAGTGCATTTATCCCGCTCAGCAGAAAGCCTTTTCATTCTGTTAAATAATGACTTCAGCTTACGTTTTCCGACGCCGGTGTGGCAGAGATCGTTATGTATTTTTTCAGACCAGACTCCCGTTTAACACCTTTTGGATCGGAAACAAAAGGAAGCCGCAGGCGAGGTGAATCGGATACTTTCAGTGTCCAGATATAACCCCCAATAAACCTGAAGTCCACGCTATCGTCAGTGACCTGGAGATCCGCAAAAGTTCCTGTCGAGTACTCATTGCCCAAGCGAACAATTTCTTTAAGCCCGTCATGAACGTCAATAAGGACAAGTGTCAGGGATTCTTCAAAAATAATGTCATCCGTCAGAAACAGGATGTAACGCTGCTCATTAACCTGGACCGCTGCTTCAAGCACTTGTCCCGGAACAATAATGCCGGTGCTTTTACCATTGAGCACAACGTCAGATTGAGCCTGGGATACATCGGTAGCTTCACTAACCTTAACTAATATTATTGAATTAACCTGTTGCATAATCAATTCCACAAACGTCCCATTTCCCATGCGGCAAGCGCGCCGCCGACGAAGCCACCGATAAGCACGCAAACAGGTGCGCCTGGCCCACACATTAATCCCGCCATTGCACCACCTGCGGCAGCACCGGCAATACCTGCACCATTAATAGCTATCTGTCTGCCTGATTCAGAAACCTTATCATCAGCGGCATAAATTTCGTAAACAGAAATCGCAATCGAAAGAACAATTAACCCCCTTCCAATGCGCGAGAGCTGCATCATTTTCATGTTTACTTGTGGGTTAGACTTGCCTGCGGATTCAACAATACCTGCATATATCTGATTTTTTTGTACTTCAGAAAGACTGTTAAAATTTGCCTGCGGGCCAAATAAAGCTTTCGCTTTTTTTGCTACCAACTCATTAAGCGTCTTACCCTCGCTTTTTATTCGTTCGGCCATTGCCCGTCCGAGTGGAGTGCTGCGAGAACGCACCATCTCCATGATCAAATTTCTCGTTTCCTGAGCCTCTCGTGCCGCTTTGTCCCAGGAGATCACACCAGCATTGGCCTTTGCGCGTAAGTCTGAGGACATTTCTTTGATTCTTTTTGAGTATTCAAGGCGTAAGCGTGGATCAACTGACAACCTCGCGGCCGCAGCGGAAACATCGCCTTGTAAGGCATTCATCGCGCTTTCGAATTTGTCGCGTCCATCGGTATCTAATGCGCTCAGCAACGTCGTATCCATATTCTCATTGTTCCTGTCATTGGCTCTGAGATGCGTTGAACAAATTTCTAGCACATTATCGTCAAAAGTTCTTTTTAAAATTTATTAACTTTGCTTTTAATTTTATGTTTTTTCATTATATTTCAATGTAATATTGGTGAGGCTAGTGACTTTTCGCTATGAACGATTTGCAGTTTCAAAAGAATGGAGATTGTTTTTAGTAGGGATTACTTTGCTGGTTCAGCGCTCTTTGGTGGTCAGTGGGTTTTATGTTCTTCTCAAAAAACTGATTCAAGATGGCTTTCCTAAGATGAGATATAGGCCTCGTTCTGCAAAACAAGTGCGCATTCCCACACAGGCCTTATCACTTTGAAAACGTCGACAGCACTATCACCTATGTATGAACATCGAGTAGCTCGGCTACGTTATGCGCACTTGATTCCGTTGATGGGATTATCCGTTCGCCGATGACAGAGCCGGTGATCACGCTACCCGCACCGGCGGCCACCGTTAACCGCGCCGGTGCGTGAGCATGGCCAGTCATCAGGAGAAACATACATGACCAGACTGACGCTACAGAAAGCCTTTGAGGCCTGTCAGGCAAACAAATCCGCCTGGCTGCAACGCAGGGATGAACTGACGCAGGCCGAACAGGCATACCGCGAACAGCATGCCGGAAGAGGCCACAGCGGCCGGAGCCTGCAAACACTGCGCGAGATTATCGACGTGAAAAAATGGGAAATTAATCAGGTTGCCGGTCACTACATCCGCTCGCATGAGGAGGTGCAGCGCATCAGCATCCGCGACAGATTAAATGATTTTATGCAGGCGCACGGCGCGGAGCTGGCCGCCGCCCTCGCCCCGGAGCTGATGAATTATCCCGGGCAGCATTCCGCCGTTCAGCGCTGCGCCATGCAGCACTCACTCGACTGTCTGCGTGAGGCGCTACAGGTCTGGCTGGCCGCCGGTGAAAAAATTAATTATTCGGCGCAGGACAATGACATTTTAACGGCTATCGGATTCAGGCCTGACGCGGCTTCGCGCGATGATAGTCGTGAAAAATTCACACCCGCACAGAACCTGAATTACACACGCCGCCGTGCAGTAGTCCGCTTAAAAATCCCCGAAAATCCCGCCATTTTTTCCCATAAAAGCCATGCATGCATAGGTGCATGGTTTTGCATGCGTTTTACCGACACTGAATTCCCCGCCAGCGCCAGCACTGGCGCGCCCTGAGGCCGATCATGCACCTGCATTAAAAGCGCCCCTTTAAGCGGGCAGGCGTGGCGGGGAGAGCATTGCGCGTGCAGTTTAAGAACTAACTTTTTATTGATTTTTAAAAACCATCCAGTAATTGATTTATGCCGTTACTTTCATCATGGTTGATTTGTTTTAATTCAAGTATAGCGCTTTCAAATTTTATTTGAGGCGTATTTTCAAATGACAATAAAGATTCAAATAGTTTTATCTTACTTGCATTGTGTATTTTTGCTAGTGACTCATTTGTCAAATAAAACTTAACCTCGACTTGTTCTCCAATTTCCATTTTGACATGAAAAGATAGTTGTGTGTCGTGATTTGAGTGTCGATCTGTCTTATGGAAATAATCAGGGTTTCTTGTGTTTAAAATTTTAAGTATTTCAGATTTTATTGTGCTTTCTCGAGCTATCACAAGCCAATGGTTAGCAACCCCTGTAACGGTTGTAATGATATGTGAACCATTTACAGTTAGCTCGCTAAAAGCTTTTAGATCGCCCTTAAATAAGTTATTTAATATGTCATTTTCTTTATCTTTATCGAAAAGATAAATTATCGAATCACCGGCTAACAACATTTCGGCTTTGGTCTTGGAATAATCTGTTTTAATCTCGGTTTGCCGATTGTTTAATTTCTCATGGGTTTTCATTAGATCCAGAAGCAAACACTTTATTATGCTTGAGCGGAAGGATGAGTAATCTATATCTGCGCAAAGCGAAAATAAGTTTTTATGACTAATGGAATCAGGGCTGTAATATAATTTTGTTAATATCTCTTTTTGGCGCTCTTTTGTATCGCGGCAGATAAACATAGCTGCAAAATATTCCATTAAGGATTTGTGCGACCAGCGAATAATAGCGCCTTCTTTTACAAATAATGGGACGGTTTCGATTAAGTCCTGAATAAATAGAGATGGTGAAGCTGATATCCCGGGAATTTTTGAGATTATATTGTGCAATGTTATTTGCAAATCGTCCTTTGTAAACTCAATTTTACCTCCATCTTTCAAGCACCAAAAACCTAATCTTCTTAGAATTTGATGAAAGTCTGTAGAGTCTAGCTTGGAAAATTTTTCTCTTACATAACCAAGTTCTTTAGTAAGGTCGTGAGATTCATACAAAGCATCGAACACTTGACTGTAAAATAACTCTTTCTTTCTAGGAATAATTGGTTTGAATTTATAGGCGCAAAATAATAGTGAAACATAAAGAGGTGTGGCTAGGAATTCATTTAAATTACGACCATTCTCTAGTCGTAGTCCCTTGATTAATTGAGATGAAATCGGCCCACGACCATCATAACGACGTAAAAGATCATATGCTTGATTAGTTTCTAGCGGTTTGATCTTAAACCTTGAGAAACCATGTAATTCAGATAAAAAATTATCATGGCGTGAGGTGATTATTATTTTGCTATCTGGGAAGTCATTAGCAAAAATGCTAAGTAAGTTTACAGTTTTAGATTTAATTTCTTGAGGAATTTCATCTATGCCGTCGAAAAGATAAATGAAAGGAAGTTTCTTAAGGCAACTATCTGAAACATCCTCACCTAAACCGAGTTGATGTTTCACTTGTAGCGAGAAATCATAATCTTTAGCACGGCGTAATTCAATATATATTGGGATATATTCTTTATTGGAAATGCAGTCTAAGGCAATTCTTTTTATAATGGTAGATTTGCCCATTCCTGCTGAGTCAGTAATTAGTATGTGGTTAAACTGGTCAACTAAATCTGCATTACTTTTTATTAGGCATGTATATGGTTTTTTTTCATTGTCATGGTAAATACTCATTGGTTCATAAATATCCAAGAGTTCTACAGGAGTGTTTTGAAAAGCTAAGGTATTAACTAGAGAACATTGGCCTTTTACATTTGACAGGAAGCGTTCTAGACTTTGATTCAGGAAACGCGATGCACGTGTATCCCTGACATAATCACGAACACTACTTTCAATGATAGGTAATATTTTGTTTTTAATAACATCTTTTGCCCATGGAATAGATGCTGAGACTAATAAATCAAGAGATACTGGTTGCATAACATTTTCCTTAAATGGAATGGTTTGAATTTTGGACGTTAAGTCCCCACCAATTCATTAAATCCACTCTAGCATGTAAATATGTTGAACGGTTATAAGCTTTCCTAACTTCGTTTTTATCAGAGTGAGCTAAAGCTGCTTCAATTACATCTGGGTTAAAACCTTCTTCATTCATAGCTGTACTCGCTATTGAACGTAGACCATGTGCAACTAACTTCCCGCCATAACCAATTCGTTTTAAAGCAGCATTTGCTGTCTGGCTATTCATTGGTAGTTTCGGATCGTTCCTACTAGGGAATACATGTTCGCGATGAAAACTTATAGGTTTCATTACCTCTAATATTTCTAATGCCTGTGGTGATAAAGGTACTATATGCTCACGTTTAGCCTTCATCCGTGCTGCTGGAATTTTCCATAGTTTGGCATCAAGATCAATTTCGTCCCATCGAGTGCCGGAGGCCTCAGTCGGGCGCACAAGCGTCAGGAGTTGCCACTCGATTAGGCAACGAGTCGAAACAGAAAGGTTAGACATCACTAGCGAGCGCGTCAGCTTTGGCAGTTCTTCAGGTCGCAACGTCGGCATGTTTTGCTTTTTGGGCTTCTCAAAGGCCATCCCAACACCGGATGCTGGATTGGCATCAATCAAACCAGTGTTTACGGCATAAATCATGATCTCGTTAACGCGCTGCACCAGTCGACGTACTGTCTCAAGCGCCCCACGTGCTTTTATTGGCTCAAGGGCTTCAACCAAAGTTCGGGCTTTGATTTGCTGAACGGGGATCTCACCGATGGCAGGGAATACATCTTTCTCAAGTGAACGCCAAATGTCTTTTGCGTAATCAGGGGTAACGCTTTTGCTTTTTAGCTGGAACCAGTTAGCGGCGACGGTTGAAAAAATACTGTCCAGGGCGATTTGCTGCTGTTCCTCTGCAACTTCGGCCTGAATTTGTGGATCAATCCCGTTGGCTAACAAGGCAAGGTAATCCGCTCTTAACCCTCGTGCGTCAGCAAGTGAAAGGGCGGGGAAAGCACCTAGCCCCATCATTGTCCGCTGTTTTGTCGCCGGACGTTGATAACGGAAACGCCAGAGCTTTTTCCCGCTAGTTTTCACTATCAGGAAAAGACCATCGCCGTCATGCAGCGTTATATCCTTCTCTAACGCTTTAGCGCGCAGAACTTCGGTGTTGGTCAGGGAGCGTGTAGTCCGTGCCACTGTGGCCGCTCCTTCATGAATTGGTATACGCTTTAAGGTATACATCCTACCGTATACCTAAACGTATACCAATAATCACCGGATTTAGCCGGATGTTCTCGGACAATGACAGATAAAAAAAAGCCCGCAGGGCTTGTGCCGTGCGGGCTTTCTGTACTTCACCGGACTTATCCGGATCATTATTTGGTGGAGCTGGCGGGAGTTGAACCCGCGTCCGAAATTTCTACATCCTCGGTACTACATGCTTAGTTTGTCTTTACATTCGCACGCCAGCTGCGGACAGACACGCCACTAACGAACTAGCCTGATTAGTTTTAACGCTTCAACCCCAGGCAGGGCTTCCACGCGATCTCTTTTGGGTTTGACCTCTCTTTGATCCCCGTCTTAAGAGCGGAAGCTAGGGAGAGAGGGCTCAGAGCAGGTTATTAAGCTGCTAAAGCGTAGTTTTCGTCGTTTGCGACTATTTTTTTGCGGCTTTTAACGAGGCAAACCGCCCCTCGGCATGCACCTTGGGTTTCGCAAATCCCGTCGAATCCAGAATCAGCCCCAATAGTGTTGAACTGAGTATACCAGATTTCCCTTCCTGGATACCAGCCCGGAACGCTAACTTATTGAATAGTACAATAAGTGTGCAGAATCAACGTCCTGCGTTTTTCATAATGCGCGCTTTGTCCAGCTGCCACTCGCGCTCTTTCAGGTCAGTACGTTTGTCGTGCTGTTTTTTACCCTTCGCGACGCCAATTTTCACTTTGCACCAGGCGTTTTTCCAGTACAGCGACAGGGCGACCACGGTGAAACCTTCGCGGTTGATGCGTCCGTAGAGGGATTCCAGCTCACGCTTGTTCAGCAGCAATTTGCGCGTGCGCGTTGGGTCACACACATAGTGTGAAGAGGCGACGGTCAGCGGCGTAAAGTTCGCGCCGAACAGGAAGGCTTCGCCATCTTTCAGGATGACGTAGCTATCGCCGATGTTGGCTTTCCCGGCGCGCAGCGATTTTACTTCCCAGCCCTGCAACGCAAGGCCAGCTTCGAATTCTTCTTCAATGAAATACTCGTGGCGAGCACGCTTGTTGAGCGCAATGGTCGCCGAGCCTGGTTTATGTGCTTTTTTCTTCGTCATAAGTGTCGTAAAGCCGTCGGTAATCTGATTTCAAAAAGTCACCTCATTGCGTCCTGTGAGGTCTAACGCGCTATCTTAGCACGAGATGAGGCTTAGCGTTTTTTTAACAGGTGATAAATGTTATTATTTGTCCGTTGTGTGACCATGGGAAATGCTATGCCTCAGATTAGCCGTACTGCGCTTGTGCCTTACAGCGCGGAACAAATGTATCAGTTAGTGAACGATGTTCAGTCTTATCCAGAATTTATTCCGGGATGCACCGGGAGCCGCGTTCTGGAATCCGGCCCGACGCAGATGACCGCGGCGGTGGATGTCTCCAAAGCGGGGATCAGCAAGACGTTCACCACCCGCAATACGCTGACGAGCAATCAGAGCATTTTGATGCATCTGGTGGATGGTCCTTTTAAGACCCTGATGGGAGGCTGGAAGTTTACGCCGCTGAGCGCTGACGCCTGCCGCATTGAGTTCCATCTGGACTTCGAGTTTACCAATAAGCTGATTGAGCTGGCGTTTGGCCGCATCTTTAAAGAGCTGGCATCGAATATGGTTCAGGCGTTCACCACCCGCGCCAAAGAGGTTTACAGTGTCGCATAAGATTGCTGTAGAAGTGGTGTACGCTCTGCCGGAGAAACAGTATCTGCAGCGCGTGACGCTGGAAGAGGGGGCGACCGTTGAGGCGGCCATCCGTGCTTCCGGCATCCTTGAGCTTCGCAGCGATATCGACCTGGCGAAGAACAAGGTCGGGATTTATAGCCGTCCGGTGAAGCTGGGCGATGTGCTGAAAGAGGGCGACCGGGTGGAGATTTATCGTCCGCTGATTGCCGACCCGAAAGAGCTGCGTCGTCAGCGCGCGGAGAAGGCCAGCAAGTAGCGCTTTCTTCTCCGGTGGCGCAGCGCTTAGCGGGGCTACGATTCTTCGTAAGAACTCAGATACAAAAAAGGTGCTCAATGAGCACCTTTTTGCATTTCTGACACCGGATTATTTAGTCAGGGCAGGCTTGTTGTCGATGTTGGTCAACACACCGGCGCTGCTGAAGGTCAGCGTCAGGGTCTGCTGGGTCGCATCTTCATGGCCCGGCTTCTGGCGGAATACATAGAACCAGGTGTTAGTGCCGAACGGATCGGACATCATCGGGGTTCCCAGTGCATAAGCGACCTGCTGTTGTGTCATCCCCACGCGGATTTTGGACACATCGTTAGGGGTAAGGTAGTTCCCCTGGTTGATGTCAGGACGGTAAACCACTTTCTCCAGAGTGGAACAGCCTGCGGTCAACATCAGAAGAACCGCTGCGGCAGCGGTCAGCATTTTACAACGCATAGTGATTTGATTCCTTTTCGGGCCCGAGCAGAACGCGGCTCATATGTAATATGCCGATGATAATAGACCTTGCCCCACTTTGAAACCGGTCTGGCGGCGTTTTTGTTGTTCTGTATGACCCTGAGATCCCGAAAAAGTTTATGCCGCCAGCAGTTCTTTCGCGTTCGCGAGTGTGTTACGCGTGACTTCGCTGCCGCCGAGCAGGCGTGCCAGCTCCTGCAGACGCGCACGTTTATCCAGCGGCTTCATGTGCGTTTCGGTCATTTCACCGTCGGTTTCTTTGCTGACGATAAAGTGATGATGGCCACAGCCCGCAACCTGCGGCAGGTGGGTGACACACATCACCTGCGTGGATTCGCCGAGCTGGCGCAGCAGTTTACCCACCACCGCCGCCGTCGGGCCGCTGATGCCGACATCCACTTCATCGAAAATTAGCGCCGGGGTGTCCATTTTGCGCGCGGTGATCACCTGAATCGCCAGCGCAATACGCGACAGTTCACCGCCTGAGGCCACTTTGGAGATCGCCTGCAGCGGCTGCCCCGGGTTGGTGGTAACGCGGAATTCGATGCGATCCGCACCTTCCGCCGTCAGGTGGTTCTCTTCAAAGCGAACGTCAATGGTGAAGACGCCGTGCGGCATCGCCAGCGTGTGCATGCTGTCGGTAATGTGCTGGCTTAACTCCTGAGCATAGTGCTGACGAATATTATGCAGCTTTTGCGCTGTCGCCAGCGCCTGTTCATGGTGCAGGCTCACCGCCAGAGAGAGGGTCTCCTGCGAGTCAGCCTGATCGTCAAGCTGCTGCTGCTCGTCCAGCAGAGACTGATAGTAGCCCGGCAGCTCTTCCGGCGTAACGTGGTGCTTGCGCGCCAGCGAGATCTGACGGGAGATACGCTGCTCCAGCTCAAACAGACGGTTCGGGTCGAGATCCAGACGCTCACAGTAGTGGCGCAGTTCGTCACCGGCTTCAGAGATCTGAATGGCCGCCTCTTCCAGCATATCCAGGACGCCAGACAGTTTGCTGTCCATGCCGACCAGTTCGGTAAGCAGCTGACGGACGTTATACAGCTGGCTCTGCAGGTTCACGTCTTCGCCATCCGCCAGCAGGTTGAGCGCATTCTGGCTGGTTGAGAGCAAGTGACCGCTGTTCGCCAGGCGCTTGTACTCTTCGTCGATTTGCTCAAACTCACCCGCCTGCGGGTTAAATTCGTTCAGCTCTTTGAGCTGGTATTCCAGCAGCTCCGCACGGGCTGCGCGCTCCTGGCTTTGCTGCTGGTGCTGAGCGAGCTCGCGGCAGCTCTGATGCCACTGGCGATAGTGCTCCGCCATAAGCTGAGTAAGCGCGTACTCACCCGCATAACCATCCAGCAGCGCTTTCTGCTGTTCGGGTTTAATGAGTTGCTGATGCGCGTGCTGACCGTGGATCTGGATAAGCAGCTGGCCGAGTTCACGAAGCTGGGAGAGCGGGACCGCCGTGCCGTTGATAAAGCCGCGTGAGCGACCGTCACTGCTGATCACACGGCGAAGTAAACACTCACGTCCATCTTCAAGCTGATTCTGCTCCAGCCAGCGCTGGGCAGCAGGGGTGTCTTTCAGGGAGAAACGGGCGCACAGGTCGGCACGGTTTGCGCCCATGCGCACCATGTCGCCCTCGGCGCGGCCGCCAAGGCACAAGCCGAGGGCATCAATGGCAATGGATTTACCCGCACCGGTTTCCCCGGTGATCGCCGTCATGCCGCTGTGGAAATCGATCTCAAGCTCACGAACAATGGCAAAGTTGCTGATGGTCAGTTGTGCCAGCATAATTGTTTTCCTGTATGAAAAACCATGACTGTGTTTTCATACAGTATAAACTGGTTTTTTATACAGTAAAGTACTGGATGCAAAATCAGAACAATTTTTTTGACCAGCCAAGCTTCGAGCTTAATGTGTTGAAATAGCTGTAATCTTTTGGATGTATCAAATTCAGGTGGTAATCACACCGGCGAATAAGCACATCTTCACCTTCCTGGATAGGCAGCGCTATCTGGCTGTCGCAGCTGATCTCCAGGTCGTTACGGCGGTGCGAGAAGCGCAGACGGATCGTGCTGTCGCCGTTGATCACCAGCGGGCGGGCGGAGAGCGTGTGCGGGAACATCGGCACCAGGGTAATGGCATCCAGCGAGGGCGTCAGGATCGGGCCGCCGGCAGAAAGCGAGTAGGCGGTTGAGCCGGTGGGAGTAGAGATAATCAGCCCGTCAGAACGCTGGGAGAAGGCAAAGATCTCGTCGATATAAACTTCGAACTCGATCATGTGCGCCACTTTGCCAGGGTGAAGGACAACCTCGTTAATGGCGGTGCTGATGCGTTTCTGGCAGTCCTGCTGGCACACCTGCGCTTCCAGTAAAAAGCGTTTTTCACTGATATAGTGGCCTTCCAGCACGTCGGCCAGCTGCTGCTGCGCATTGTCCGGGTCGAGGTCGGTTAAAAAACCGAGATTGCCACGGTTGATACCGATGACCTTGATGTCATAACGCGCCAGCGTGCGGGCCGCGCCGAGCATGTTGCCGTCGCCGCCCACCACCACGGCGAGATCGGCCTGTTGGCCAATTTCCGCCAGCGTGCCGGTTTTGACGCTCTTCAGCTGCAGTTCCTGGGCAATCTGCTGCTCGACCATCACTTCATAGCCTTTGCTACACAACCAGCGATACAACATTTCATGTGTCGTTAGTGCGGTAGGATGACGCGGATGCCCGACGATCCCAATACACCTGAAATGATTATTCATTTTCTGGAGGTCCTTGTGCCTGATGAATGATGACAATCTGTCTTGTTCCCTTGAATCCCGGAAACTGATCCCCATAATAAGCGAAGTTAGCGAGATGAATGCAGAAAAACGCGGAGAAATTCATGAGTAGTAAAGAACAGAAAACGCCTGAGGGGCAAGCCCCTGAAGAAATTATCACGGAACAGCACGATGAAGTTGAGGCTGTAGAGCCAGACGCATCTGCTGAGCAGGTGGACCCGCGCGATGAAAAAATTGCGAATCTGGAAGCCCAGCTGGTAGAAGCACAGAATCGCGAACGCGACAGTGTTCTGCGCATCAAGGCGGAAATGGAAAACCTGCGTCGTCGTACCGAGCAGGACGTTGAGAAGGCGCATAAATTTGCGCTGGAGAAATTCGTCAACGAACTGCTGCCGGTGATCGATAGCCTCGATCGTGCGCTGGAAGTGGCTGACAAAGCGAATCCGGACAACGCCGCAATGATCGAAGGTATCGAACTGACGCTGAAATCCATGCTCGACGTGGTGCGTAAATTTGGCGTGGAAGTGATTGCCGATACCGACGTTCCGCTGGATCCAAACGTTCACCAGGCGATTGCGATGGTTGAATCTGAAGAGATTGAAGCCGGTAAAGTGCTGGGCGTGATGCAGAAAGGCTATACCCTGAACGGCCGTACCATCCGCGCTGCGATGGTGACCGTGGCGAAAGCGAAAGCGTAATTCGCTATCCGTAGTGCCGGGTAGCGACGTTCGCCTTACCCGGCCTACAACCTTACTCCGCGATACTTTCGCGCAGGGGTTTAACGGGCAGGACTTTCACCTGCTTGATCATATTGTCCTGCACGTCCAGGATATCAATATCGTACTGCTCAATGCGCACCCGCGTGCCCGCCGCCGGGATCTCTTCCAGCGCTTCCAGAATCATCCCGTTAATGGTGCGAGCCTCATCTTCCGGCAAATGCCAGTTAAAGGCTTTGTTGAGTTCACGAATGTTCGCGCTTCCGTCAATCAGCACCGAGCCGTCGTTTTGCGGGGTGACCTCTTCCGCGAGGGAAGGCGACATTGAGGTGGTAAAGTCCCCGACAATCTCTTCCAGAATATCTTCGACCGTCACCAGCCCCTGGATATCGCCGTACTCGTTGACCACCAGGCCGACCTTCTTCTTGTTGCGCTGGAATTTCACCAGCTGCGTGCTGAGCGGTGTTCCTTCCGGCACGTAATAAATTTCGTCGGCGGCGCGCAGCATCACCTCTTTGGTGAACTCTTTTTTCTCGGTCATTAGACGGTAGGCTTCGCGCACGCGCAGCATGCTGATGGCGTCATCCAGCGAGTCGCGGTACAGCACAATGCGCCCGTGCGGGGAGTGCGTTAGCTGGCGAACGATGGCTTTCCAGTCGTCATTGATGTCGATACCGACGATGTCGTTACGCGGCACCATGATGTCGTTCACGCTCACCTTTTCCAGATCTAGCACCGACAGGAGCATGTCCTGATTGCGCCGGGAGATCTGCGAGCGGGATTCATTCACGATAGTGCGCAGCTCCTCTTTGCTGAGCGCGCTGCTGATGGTGACGTCGGCTTTGATTCCCACCATCCGCATCAGGACGCGCGTCACCATGTTCAGCAGCCAGACCAGCGGCATCATCAGGATCTGCAGCGGTGCCAGCAGGAAGCTGCTCGGATAGGCGACCTTTTCAGGGTAAAGCGCGGCGATGGTTTTTGGCAGCACTTCGGCAAACACCAGCACCACGAACGTCAGCACGCCGGTGGCAATCGCCACCCCGGCGTTACCGTACAGGCGCATCCCGACGATGGTGCCGAGGGCAGAGGCCAGAATGTTGACGAGGTTGTTGCCGATGAGCACCAGGCTAATCAGGCGATCCGGCTTGCGGAGCAGTTTTTCAACGCGGCGAGCGGCGCGGTTACCCTGTTTAGCACGATGACGTAACCGGTAGCGGTTCAGGGTCATCATGCCGGTTTCCGAGCCGGAGAAATAGGCGGAGATGACCACCATGACGATCAGGATAACGATCAGCGTGGTGGTTGAGATGTGTTCCAGGGGGAACTCCTTTGTTTCTTAGCCAGCAAATTGCTGTATGAAGCGGCTGCCAAAATAGGCAAGGGTGAGAATGCCCGCACCCGCGACGTTGAACCAGACCACGCGACGACCGCGCCAGCCTTCATGATAATGGCCCCATAACAGGACAATATAGACAAACCACGCGATGATGGAGAGCACCGCTTTATCGATATTCTCCACGCTGAACAGGTTCTTCATGTAAAACAGCCCGGTGCAGAGCGTGAGCGTCAGCAGCACCACGCCCACCTGGGTGATGTGGAACATCTTACGCTCAATGACCATCAGCGGCGGCATTTCATGGTTAAACGCCAGCTTTTTGTTTTTCAGCTGGTAGTCAATCCAGGCGAGCTGCATGGCATAAAGCGCGGCGATGATCAGCGTCGCGTAGGCAAAGAGCGACAGGCCGATATGCACCAGCATCCCCGGTGTCGCCTCCAGATGCGTAATGAACTCATTAGGCATAAAGGTGGCGAGGGCCAGATTGATCAGCGCGAAGGTGTAGACAATCGGCAGCAGCAGCCAGCCGCGATTTTTAGACGCGACGATGGTCATTACCGTACAGATCATCAGGCTGACCAGCGAGCCGACGTTCAGCACGCTCAGGTTTTGCACGCTGCCGTCGCCGGGGATAATGCGTGATTCCAGCGCAAAGGCGTGGCTAATCAGTGCGATCACCGCCGAAAGAATAGCCATGCGCCGCCAGCCGCTGTTTTTTTGCAGCAGTCCGGGAATAATCAGCGCGAGGCTGACAGAGTAGGCAACAAGGGCGATCAGTGCGAAAACAGGCATATAGGCATCGACAGTTGTCTTAATAAGAAAGAGAAGCAGTATAACGTTACGTGACGCCTGCTCCAACCGTTGCATAACAACAAAGGCGCCTTCATGTTATACTCCGGCAAAATTCTGTGTATGTGTCGCTCATGGCGGCCCAACGTTTCTACTCAGGCGAGAGACAATGTTTGATAATTTAACCGATCGTTTGTCGCGCACGCTGCGCAACATCAGCGGCCGCGGACGCCTTACTGAAGACAACATCAAGGAAACGCTGCGCGAAGTGCGCATGGCGCTGTTGGAAGCAGACGTCGCGTTGCCGGTTGTTCGTGATTTTATCAACCGCGTGAAAGAGAAGGCGGTTGGTCATGAAGTTAACAAGAGCCTGACCCCGGGTCAGGAGTTCGTCAAAATCGTTCGTAATGAACTGGTTTCGGCGATGGGCGAAGAGAACCAGGTGCTTAACCTGGCCGCTCAGCCACCGGCCGTGGTGCTGATGGCGGGCCTGCAGGGTGCGGGTAAAACCACCAGCGTCGGTAAGCTGGGTAAGTTCCTGCGCGAAAAGCACAAGAAGAAAGTGCTGGTGGTCTCTGCGGACGTCTATCGCCCGGCGGCGATCAAGCAGCTGGAAACCCTGGCAGAGCAGGTCGGCGTGGATTTCTTCCCGTCCGACGTGGCGCAGAAGCCTGTCGACATCGTTAACGCCGCGCTGAAAGAGGCGAAGCTGAAATTCTACGACGTGCTGCTGGTGGATACCGCCGGTCGTCTGCACGTTGACGAAGCGATGATGGACGAGATCAAGCAGGTGCATGCCTCTATCAACCCGGTAGAGACCCTGTTTGTCGTCGACGCCATGACCGGTCAGGATGCGGCGAATACCGCGAAAGCGTTTAACGAAGCGCTGCCGTTAACCGGCGTGGTGCTGACTAAAGTGGACGGTGACGCCCGCGGCGGTGCGGCGCTTTCTATTCGTCATATCACCGGTAAGCCGATCAAATTCCTCGGCGTGGGCGAAAAAACCGAAGCGCTGGAGCCGTTCCACCCGGATCGTATTGCCTCCCGTATTCTCGGCATGGGCGACGTGCTGTCGCTGATCGAAGATATCGAAAGCAAGGTTGACCGCGCGCAGGCCGAGAAGCTGGCCAGCAAGCTGAAAAAAGGGGACGGTTTCGATCTGACTGACTTCCTTGAGCAGCTGCGTCAGATGAAAAACATGGGCGGCATGGCCAGCCTGATGGGCAAACTGCCGGGCATGGGCCAGATCCCTGACAACGTGAAAGCGCAGATGGATGACAAGGTGCTGGTGCGTATGGAGGCGATCATTAACTCCATGACGCTGAAAGAACGAGCCAAGCCAGAAATCATCAAAGGTTCCCGTAAGCGCCGTATCGCTGCCGGTTGCGGCATGCAGGTGCAGGACGTTAACCGCCTTTTGAAACAGTTCGACGACATGCAGCGCATGATGAAGAAAATGAAGAAAGGCGGCATGGCGAAGATGATGCGCGGCATGAAAGGCATGATGCCTCCCGGTTTTCCAGGGCGTTAATCGCTTTTGAGATTGCTTTTTGCCCGAAAATGAGTAAAATTTTCGGGCTTTTAATATGACACTCGGGCTCCGTTCCTCGATGGGGCCCGGTTGTTTTATTCACACAAGAGGATGTTATGGTAACTATTCGTTTAGCACGTCACGGCGCTAAAAAGCGTCCGTTCTACCAGGTTGTTGTGACTGACAGCCGTAATGCACGCAACGGTCGCTTCATCGAGCGCGTTGGTTTCTTCAACCCACTGGCCTCTGGCGCAGAAGAAGAAACCCGTCTGGATCTGGATCGTATCGCTCACTGGGTTGGCCAGGGCGCTACTGTTTCCGATCGCGTTGCTACGCTGATCAAAGCAGCAAACAAAGCAGCTTAATCTGTCACGGTGGTCATGATGAGCAATAAAGCACCTGTTGAACCGATCGTATTGGGAAAAATGGGTTCTTGCTACGGTATCCGTGGTTGGCTCAGAGTGTTTTCCTCCACTGAAGACGCTGATAGCATTTTTGATTACCAGCCCTGGTTCATCCAGAAAGCCGGTAAGTGGGAAGAGGTCGAGCTGGAAAGCTGGCGTCACCACAATCAGGACATCATCATCAAGCTGAAAGGCATTGACGATCGTGATGCCGCGAATGCGCTGACTAATTGTGAAATTGTCGTGGATTCGTCGCAGTTGCCACAGCTGGAAGAGGGCGACTATTACTGGAAAGACCTTATGGGCTGCCAGGTAGTCACCACTGAAGGTTACAGCCTGGGGAAAGTCATCGATATGATGGAAACCGGGTCAAATGACGTTCTCGTCATTAAGGCAAACCTGAAAGATGCATTTGGCATCAAGGAGCGGCTGGTCCCGTTCCTCGATGGACAGGTTATCAAGAAAGTCGATCTCACTACTCAAACCATTGAAGTAGATTGGGATCCTGGTTTTTAAATTCTCCGGATAAACGGTAAAAGACGGCGCTATGTGGATTGGCATAATTAGCCTGTTTCCTGAAATGTTCCGCGCGATTACCGATTACGGGGTAACTGGCCGGGCAGTAAAGAATGGCCTGCTGAGCATCCAGAGCTGGAGTCCTCGTGACTTTACTCATGACCGGCACCGTACCGTGGACGATCGTCCTTACGGCGGCGGACCGGGGATGTTAATGATGGTGCAACCCTTACGGGACGCCATTCACACAGCAAAAGCCGCGGCAGGTGAAGGCGCAAAGGTGATTTATCTGTCACCTCAGGGACGCAAGCTTGATCAAGCGGGCGTGAGCGAACTGGCGACGAATCAAAAGCTGATTCTGGTCTGTGGGCGCTACGAAGGGATAGATGAGCGCGTAATTCAAACCGAGATTGACGAAGAATGGTCTATCGGCGATTACGTTCTCAGCGGTGGTGAGTTACCGGCAATGACGCTGATTGATTCCGTCGCCCGGTTTATTCCGGGGGTTCTGGGCCATGAAGCTTCGGCAACGGAAGATTCCTTTGCCGATGGGTTGCTGGACTGTCCACACTATACCCGTCCTGAAGTGTTAGAAGGAATGGAAGTACCGGCAGTGTTACTGTCTGGAAACCATGCCGAGATACGTCGCTGGCGTTTGAAGCAGTCGCTGGGCCGAACCTGGCTTAGAAGACCTGAACTTCTGGAAAACCTGGCTCTGACTGAAGAGCAAGCAAAGTTGCTGGCCGAGTTCAAAACTGAACACGCGCAACAGCAGCATGAACATGATGGGAATGCGTAATACGCTCCCGAATATCAGTTTACCCAGGATAAGAGATTAAATTATGAGCAACATTATTAAGCAACTTGAACAAGAGCAGATGAAGCAGGACGTACCTTCCTTCCGTCCAGGTGACACCGTGGAAGTGAAAGTATGGGTTGTTGAAGGTTCCAAAAAACGTCTGCAGGCATTCGAGGGCGTGGTTATCGCTATTCGTAACCGCGGTCTGCACTCTGCATTCACTGTTCGTAAAATTTCCAACGGCGAAGGCGTTGAGCGTGTCTTCCAGACTCACTCTCCGGTAGTTGACAGCATTGCTGTTAAACGTCGTGGTGCTGTACGTAAAGCTAAACTGTACTACCTGCGTGAGCGTACTGGTAAGTCTGCTCGTATTAAAGAGCGTCTGAACTAAGATTCGCTTAAGCGACATCCTGTTAGAAAGGGCTGGCCGAAAGGCTGGCCCTTTTTTTATCCCATCGCACCTCTCGCGTTAACCCTTTCGTCATAAATCATTTACAATGCTTGCCTCTTGAATGGAGGGGAAGTGGATAACGTATTGCATCAGCCTGACCGGAAACGCGCAGCGGCATTGACCGCGCTGTTTGCGATCCTGCTGATCGTGGTAGCACCCCTTATCTCCGTCTCATTGCAGAAAGATCCCATGAGCGCCATGCCGGGCATGCATCATGACATGAGCATGATGTCGATGGACGAGCATCACGGCGATATGCCACACACGATGCCCGTCGACCATGCGGAAGCGTGCGGCTACTGCGTGCTGTTAGTGCATGTCCCTGGCGTGATGCTGGCGCTCATCGTCCTGCTCAGCGTGGTGCTGCAGAGGCTTCGCGTTAAGCCGCCTCGTCAGGCGGTCAAGCACTGGCACTTCTTCCCCTGGCTTTACCCTGATACCCGCGCGCCGCCGCGGCAGTCTGCTTTTTCCCTTTAAAAATATCGATAACTTTTTGCCTTAAAAAGGAAAAGTATGACTACCTGCACCTCGCGCGCGGCATGGGGAAACCTGCTGCGTCGCCTTCATTTCTACGTTGGGCTGTTTGTCGGCCCGTTTATCTTCTTCGCCGCGCTGACCGGGACGCTGTACGTGGCGACCCCACAGCTGGAAAACGCACTCTACCGGCACGCGCTCCACACGGATTCTATAGGCGAGCCACTGCCTCTGGCGGAACAAATCGCCGTGGCGGAAAAAACCGCTGGATCAGATTTACGTTTGCACGCCGTTCGTCCGGGGCTGGTTGAGGGCGAAACCACCCGCGTGATGTTCGCTGACCCGAAACTTGGGCCATCGGAGAACCGGGCTATCTTCGTTGATCCGGTAAGCCTGGCGGTGCTGGGAGATTTGACGGTATACGGCACCAGCGGGATTTTACCCCTGCGCCAGACCATTGATTACCTGCATACGTCCCTGATGCTGGGCGACATTGGGCGCCTTTACAGCGAGCTTGCGGCCTCGTGGATGTGGGTCGCCGCGCTGGGCGGTATTGCCCTGTGGTGTTATACCCGGCCCAAACGGCGGATCAACAATCGCTTCCAGAACCGGCGTCGGGTGCACGTGACGCTGGGCTGGAGCCTGCTGGGTGGAATGCTGCTGTTCTCCGCAACCGGCCTGACCTGGTCCCAGTGGGCTGGCGGGAACGTGGATAAGCTGCGGGCAGAGATGAACTGGCTCACCCCGCAGGTGAACACGACGCTATCCGGCCAACATGAGGTCGTGGATGAACATGCCGAACACCGCGGTCATCACGGTGGAATGGTGATGCCCGATATGGCGATGGATTTGACGCAGTTTGACGGCGTGTTAAGCGCGGCGCGTAACGCGGGTATTGATGCCAGCAAGCTGGAGATCCGCCCGGCGAAAACGATGGATCGCGCCTGGACCGTGACGGAAATCGATCGCAGCTGGCCAACTCAGGTGGACGCCGTGGCGGTTGATCCTCATACGATGCAGGTACTGGACAGGACCCGATTCGAGGATTTTCCGCTAATGGCAAAACTGACCCGCTGGGGCGTGGATTTCCATATGGGGATCTTATTCGGCCTCGCAAATCAGCTGCTGCTGGTTGCGTTCGGCCTCGCCCTTTGCGTGCTCATTATCTGGGGATACCGGATGTGGTGGATGCGTCGTCCGGCGCAATCGGCTGTGAGTCCGGTACAGACGCTTTGCCAGAGCTGGCTTGCCTTGTCAGTGTGGGGAAGAGGCGTTACGGTGTTAATCAGCGTACTGTTGGGGCTGGCCCTGCCGGTCATGGGCGTGAGTCTGGCGCTGTTTGTTCTGGTGGACTGGCTGCGCTGGCGAGCGGCAACCAGGGTGACGCTCGCCGAATCCTCCGCTAAATAGCCTTATGGCGTGCTGATTACCACTGCGACGCGGCGGTTTTCAGCGCGCCCTTGTGAGGTACTGTTGCTCGCAACCGGGTATTTTTGACCTAATCCCCGCGTGGTGAGATTGCTGCGCGGTATATTTGCCCCCTTCGCCCAGGCCTCGGCCACGGCGTTGGCGCGTTTTAACGAGAGCGCTTCGTTGTAGCTCTCTTCCCCGTAGTTATCCGTGTGACCGTCCATTCGCGCGTGGGTCAGGCCGGTTTCCGCCAGGCGAGAGGCCATGGACTGGATCTGCGTTTCACTCTCCGGTCGCAGCCTGGCGTCATTTTTATCAAACAGGATGGTGTCCGACATCCCAAGCGACCAGTCACCGTTCAGTTCGTTAAAACCGTAAGACTTCATCGCCGCAATTTGCTCAGGAGTGAATTTGCCTTCCGGCGGCGACTGGCAGCCTGCCAGAACCAGTGAGGCCAGTACCAGGGGCGCGAAGTAACGTTTTAACATAGTGTATCCTTTCTAACTTATTGTTTTCGTACGCTGGTTTTTAACCTGGTACATGTTGCGGTCAGCCCTCTCCAGTAATGCTTCCACGGAAGTATTTTCCCACGCCAGAGCAAAGCCAATGCTGAGTGACATCGATGCTTTTTGTCCGTTATGAAGATCAAACGGACGAATAAACTGCTGCGAAAGCGCAGCACAAATATGTTGAACCTCAAGCTCAGAGTGCACGCCGTACAGCACCATGGCAAATTCGTCACCGCCAAGACGGTAGGACTGATGACGTTTGTCGCCAAACTCCATCATCCTGCTGGCGACTTCGATCAGCACGCAGTCTCCTGCCGCGTGTCCCCAGGTGTCGTTAATAAACTTAAAATTATCACCGTCGAGGAAGAGCAGGGCCGAGTTTGTTCTGGCTGAAGGGTCATTCATTAATGCCGCAATGCTGTTACGAAACGCCGCGCGGTTGGCAAGACCGGTAAGCGGGTCGTGCATGGCGGTCCGCAACAGCTGGGCATTTTTCGCCTGAAGCTTCAGCTGCCACTCTTCCATTTCATCCAGAAGACTATTGAAGTCTTCGCCAAACTGGTGAAATTCTTCGATACGGCCGTCTTTCACCCGGCGGGAGAAATTTCGGTTCGTGCGCACGTCATGCACGACGTCGGTAATGTTCTGCAGCGCCGTGACCATTCCACGATGCAAAGACTGGGTAATGACGAGCGCGACCACGGCGGCAAAGAGAATGCAGCCGGTCAGTACGGCAAACGACGTCCAGATGAAATGGCTGATCAAACTGTCGCGTGCGGTAAGGCGGATTTCGCCGATCGTTAAGCCGTTATGCATGATGGGCTGCGCAACCGGT
Organism: Enterobacter sp. FB; assembly: GCF_000805795.1. NCBI lineage: Bacteria > Pseudomonadati > Pseudomonadota > Gammaproteobacteria > Enterobacterales > Enterobacteriaceae > Enterobacter > Enterobacter sp. FB. The sequence continues at coordinate 618,503 of NZ_JSZC01000006.1, forward strand.
ACGGGGAAAAGCCAGCGGCTGACCAGCGCGCCCAGCGTGTCGTTGCTATCCTCCGGGTTCCAGGACCAGTAGGCGAACCGCTTTTTATGCGCATTAATCACCTCCGCTGCGGCAAACTGCCCCTGTTTGCCCAGGGCGGCAAGCGTTTCGTTGGCCGCCAGCGAGTCGTTGAAAACCAGCGAGGCTTCCAGGCTGTGGCTCATCGTGGCCCCGGTTAATTCAAGGTTCTTTTGCGCGTATTGTTTTAACGTCACAACGGAAGCAAAACAGAGCAACAGCCATATTAACGTCATCGTGATAATGACGCTTATCATGCTGTTTCGCCTCAACGTTCTTTTAAACGTCGGTCGTGGCGTTGAAGTGAAATCTTTATCCATGCTGCTTATTCCGTGCAAGCATTAATACATCCGGATTGACTCTTACGCCACTGCGCGTCAATGCATCCAGGTTGACGGAGAACCGGACCTGGCCACGATCGATCATCAGGCAAAAGGCACTGCCAATTACACATTCCGGATTTTGCTCTGAGATTAATAGCAATGCTCTGCCCTGATATTGGCTTATTAATTCAAGTTGTTTTGCCGGTGATTCAGACCCGAAATAAATCGCATCGCACGTCGCGGCCAGGGCTTCCCGATCGTTATGTACAATAGCGGGAGTATAGGGTAACTCGTTGTGCCCTTCGTCGCCGCTAAGCGCGTGCGTATAGTGAGAAGTGGCATAGATGCAGAGTTTAGGTTGCCCGGATAGTGACGGCCATCGCGTATAGCTCACAATGCCTGAGACTATCGAGCGTACCGATTTATCCGTTTCCGTGAGCGTGCCTGCCGTCGCTGGGCCCACCATAATGAACAGCATTAACACCAGAGTGAGTCGGAAAAAAGAGATCAAGAATAAATTTCTCACCAGAATCCGCCACATCGCTCCGGAAATAGATGTCCTTAAGAGTTGCGGGCAGAATACCATTGTTTATCAGAGCCGTCATTATGTCAGAAATAGCCTCAGGTCAACCTAAGCTAAATCCTACTGTTGTTTATTTTCCGGTGATTAAAAACAGACTTAATTGAGTCTGCTGGAGCGCATACTTTCATCCATCCCTTTTTGCCATGACGCACGCAGTTTTGCCGCGTTTTCAGCAGTATCGCAACTGGCAGGGAAAGATTTGCCCGCTAATCCCCAGGCGTGAATAAACCCTTCTTCGCAGACTCTCTTCTGACCATCGGCATAGCCGCGAAGATATTCACTACGATCAACGTGGGTGTCGTTAAAACTATCGGCCAGGGTCTGGTTATCTTTAACCGGCAGGCCATTCATGGCGTCTTCTTTACCGGCATCAAACCAGGATGGACTGGTCCAGTCGGGCTGGAAGGTATAAGGATTGATCTGGCAGCCCGTTAAAAACAGCGACAACAGCGTGAGAGCAATTGAACGCATAGCCATTCTCCTTTTTACTTCAGCATAGCCTGGCTTAAGAAAGTATGTCTGTAATTTAAACTTTACGTTTTTGACGGCTGATTTTTGCAGTAAATTGGCTACTGTAAAGTAATGTGTACGCATTTTGGATTGAAATGTTTACTTTTTATGGTATCGTGGTTTCACCTCATTGAGGAAAACAACTATCGCAAACGAGCTTTACAGGATCGCCATCATGCAAAAAGACGCGCTGAACAACGTACATATCACTGACGAACAGGTTTTAATTACTCCGGATCAGCTGAAAGCAGAATTTCCGCTGAGCGTCGCGCAGGAGGCTCAGATTGAGCACTCGCGCCAGACCATTTCTGACATCATCGCCGGCCGCGATCCGCGCCTGCTGGTGGTGTGTGGTCCTTGCTCTATTCACGATCCTGAAACCGCCATTGAGTACGCTCGTCGATTTAAAGCATTAGCGGAGGAGGTCAGCGATAGCCTCTACCTGGTGATGCGCGTCTATTTTGAGAAGCCACGTACTACCGTTGGCTGGAAAGGGTTGATTAACGATCCGCACATGGATGGCTCGTTTGATGTGGAAGCAGGCTTGAAGATTGCGCGTCGCCTGCTGGTGGAGCTGGTCAGCATGGGCCTGCCGCTGGCAACCGAAGCGCTGGATCCGAACAGCCCGCAATACCTTGGCGATCTGTTCAGCTGGTCCGCGATTGGCGCGCGTACCACGGAATCGCAAACCCACCGCGAGATGGCGTCTGGCCTGTCGATGCCGGTTGGTTTTAAAAACGGTACCGATGGCAGCCTGGCGACGGCGATCAACGCCATGCGCGCGGCTGCCATGCCGCACCGTTTCGTCGGTATCAACCAGGCGGGCCAGGTCTGCCTCCTGCAAACGCAGGGTAACCCGGACGGGCACGTGATCCTGCGCGGCGGGAAAGCCCCGAACTACAGTCCGGCGGACGTGGCGCAGTGTGAAAAAGAGATGGAGCAGGCGGGACTGCGCCCGGCACTGATGGTAGATTGCAGTCATGGTAATTCGAATAAAGATTACCGTCGTCAGCCTGCGGTTGCGGAATCCGTGGTCGCCCAGATCAAAGATGGCAACCGTTCGATTATCGGTCTGATGATTGAGAGCAATATTCATGAAGGCAATCAATCATCTGAACAACCGCGCAGTGCCATGAAGCACGGCGTCTCCGTGACGGATGCCTGCATCAGCTGGGAAACCACCGATGCGCTGCTGCGTGAGATCCATAAAGATTTAAGCGGCCAGCTGGCGACGCGTCTGGTTTAAGAGGGTAGTTATGGTTGCTGAATTGACCGCACTGCGCGATCAAATTGATGAAGTGGATAAGGCGCTGCTGGATCTGCTGGCGCGCCGCATGGCGCTGGTTGCCGAAGTCGGTGAGGTGAAAAGCAAATACGGCCTGCCGATTTACGTCCCGGAGCGCGAAGCCTCAATGCTGGCCTCTCGTCGCAAAGAGGCGCAGGCGCTGGGCGTTTCGCCGGATTTGATTGAGGATGTTCTGCGTCGCGTGATGCGAGAGTCCTATTCCAGCGAAAACGACAAGGGGTTCAAAACCCTTTGCCCGACCCTGCGGCCGGTGGTGATTGTCGGCGGGGCAGGACAGATGGGGCGTCTGTTTGAAAAAATGCTGACGCTTTCTGGCTATCAGGTGCGCATTCTGGAAAAAGAGGACTGGGCGCAGGCGCCGGAGCTCATGAAAGATGCCGGGATGGTTATCGTCAGCGTGCCGATCCACGTGACGGAGCAGATCGTCGGGAAGCTTCCTCCTTTACCGAAAGACTGTATCCTGGTGGATCTGGCCTCCGTCAAAAATGGTCCGCTGCAGGCAATGCTGGCTGCGCATACCGGGCCGGTGCTGGGTCTGCACCCGATGTTTGGTCCGGACAGCGGCAGCCTGGCTAAGCAGGTGGTGGTTTACTGCGACGGTCGTCAGCCGGAAGCCTATCAGTGGTTCCTGGAACAAATTCAGGTATGGGGCGCGCGACTGCACCGCATCAGCGCGGTTGAGCACGACCAGAACATGGCGTTCATTCAGGCGCTGCGCCACTTTGCGACGTTTGCCTACGGCCTGCATCTGGCGGAAGAGAACGTGCAGCTTGAACAGCTGCTGGCGCTCTCTTCACCTATCTATCGTCTGGAGCTGGCGATGGTTGGGCGTCTGTTCGCGCAGGATCCGCAGCTGTACGCGGACATTATTATGTCCTCCGAAAACAACCTGGCACTGATCAAGCGCTACTATCAGCGCTTTGGAGAAGCCATTACGCTGCTTGAGCACGGAGACAAGCAGGCGTTTATCGACAGCTTCCGCAAGGTCGAGCACTGGTTTGGCGATTATGCGCAGCGTTTCCAGAATGAGAGCCGGACGTTGTTGCGCCAGGCAAATGACAGTCGCCAGTAATGCGATGATGTATATACTTAAAGCCAGCAATGCTGGCTTTTTTCATTTTGGGGAACTGTCATGGCTGAACCGCAGCTGCTGTTGAATTACACCGGGCATTTGCCTGAATGCCCGACGTGGAGCGCCGAAGAGCAGGCGCTCTACTGGGCCGATATTCTGGAAGGCGAGATCCACCGCTACCATCTGCCGACGGCGGAACACACCGTACTCTCTTTCCACGAGGAAGTGGGGTGTTTCGCGCTGCGTGAGCAGGGTGGTTTTATCGTTGCGATGCGAACGGGTATCTGGCTGACCGATAAACACGGCCTGCTGCGCCGCAAGGTGTGTGATAACCCCTCTAACCCGCAGCTGGCGCGTTTTAACGATGGAGGCACCGATCACCTGGGTCGCTTCTATGCGGGCACGTTCTGGGGGCCGGGAGATTACAACGGCGCCCTGCTGATGCGCATCGACAACGACCTGACGCCGAAGGTGATCCAGTGTGATATCCACGGGCATAACGGCCTGGCGTTTAGCCCGGACAAGCAGTGGATGTTTACCTCAGATACGCCAAACGGTGTGATCTACCGTACCCCGCTTGATGAGCAGGGCGAACCGGGTAAGCGAGAGGTGTTTCGTCAGTTTAAAGAGGGCGAGGGGATACCGGACGGCGCGGCGATGGATGTGGAAGGCTGCTACTGGAGCGCGCTGTTTGACGGCTGGCGCATCGCGCGTTTTTCACCGCAAGGGGAGCAGCTGGAAGAGTACCGTATGCCGGTGCGTTGCCCGACGATGGTTTGCTTTGGCGGCGATGATATGAAAACGCTGTTTATTACCACCACGCGGGAGAATATGGAGGCGGAGGAGGTGGCGAAATATCCGCTCTCCGGGGCCATCTTCACCCTGCCGGTGAGCGTGGCAGGGATGAAGAAAAGCTGTTTTATCGAACGTTAGATTGGATCGACCGGGACGACGTTTTCGCTCGGATAGCAGCCCAGCACTTTCATAGAGCGGGTGATTTCGCCCAGCTCGCGCAGGGCTTTCTGCATGGAAGCAGACTCCAGGTTGGCCTGGATATCGAGGTAGAACATCTCTTCCCACGGGTTACCGTGGATTGGGCGTGATTCCAGCCGGGTCATGATCAGATTGTGATTACGCAGCACCAGAAGGGCTTCAACCAGCGCACCGGCCTGTTGGCCGGTGGCCATCAGCAGCGTAGTCTTGGCCGGTACCTGGTCAGACACATTGATTGCCTTGCGGGCCAGCACCACGAAGCGGGTAATATTTTGCGTCTGGTTCGCCAGGTTGCGTTCCAGCACCTGTAAACCATACAGCGCGCCGCCCGCTTCGCTGCCGAGCGCCGCGACGGTGGGAGAGTTCGCCTGGGCCACTTTTTCCATCGCCGCCGAGGTGCTTTCGGTGTACTCAATTTTCCAGTTTGGATAGCGGTTCAGGAACTGGCTGCACTGCTGGAACGGCTGCGGGTGGCTGTAGACCGTTTCGATCGTGTTCAGGTCCGTTGAACCGGAGACCAGCACGCAGTGATCGATAGGGATCGTCAGCTCGCCGACCAGCGACAGGCTGGTGTGCTGCAGCAAATCGTAGACGTCGTTGATGGCGCCGGAGCTGGTGTTTTCAATCGGCACCACGGCGTAATCCGCCTGGCCGGTCTCGACCTGGTTAAAAATGTCGGCAAACTTCGCGCAGCCGCTTTCAATAAATTCTTCGAAATGGCGAGCGGCATACTGACGCGCGGCCAGGTGAGAATAGGAGCCCTTTGGCCCGAGGAAAGCGATACGCGCAGAGTGCGGATTGGTTTTATTGAGATGCTGCTGGAGTAGCGCTTGCTGGGTCAGGACGGAGTCTTCGATGATGAGCTGGAACAGCCGGGTGATGTAGTGGGCATCGAGATGATGCGCTTTGCCGAGCTGAATGAGACGTTCCAGCAGATCCCGCTCGCGGTCGATATCACGGACCGGACGATGGGAGTCCAGCTTGGCTTTGCCCACTTCAACGGCGAGGGCGCGGCGTTCGGCCAGCAGCGCCAGCAGTTTCTCATCCAGCGCGCTGATTTTTACGCGCAGATCCAGTAACGGGTTTTCCGGTGTCATAGTGTTGCCTGTCTCATCTTATCGTTATCAATAAAAAAGGCCCCCCGGTGTGGGAGGCCTTGTTGTTCGTCTTCGCATTCTTTATCACACGACGAAACGCCTCCCGTTCAGGGGAAGGTAAAAAAGAATGCGAAGAAGAACGGCGTAAGTTTCATAAAGTCATCCTGTGAGTGATACCGTTAAAGTACCCGTACTGTTTTCACCCTGTCAATAAAAAACAAAAAACGCGCCCGAAGGCGCGTTGGCGGTACACTCAATTTAAAGGATTACTCTTCTTCAACTTCTTCCGCGAAGCTGGCGTCTTTCACCGACGTTGTGGCGCGACGGGCTTCACCTTTGTGTTGCACTTTATTGAGCTGCCGTTCCAGCTTGTTGATCAAATCGTTAATTGCTGTGTACATATCCTCATGTTTTGCGCTGGCGACCAGATGGCCGTTTGGAGTATTGATAGTTGCGTCAGCGATGAAACCCTGCGGCTCCTTGGACAGGATGATATGTGGATTAATCAAATGTGTTTGCCATTTATCCAGTTTGGCGAGACGGTCTGCGACGTGCTGGCGAATTGCCGGAGTAATTTCCATTTGTTTACTGGTAATGTTCATTGTCATAAATTTTACCTCTTGTCTTTCCGTCTTGGTGATTCCAGCATACCCGACCTAATGTCAAAATGTGTGATTTAGATCACGTTATTTTGTCGGTTTTTGTCAGGGAATCTTTTTTGTGAGGCAGGGCAGGAAGAGGTGAGATTTACCTTGTAGAAGGCAAAAATTGAGGCCATAGTTGACTGGATGTGTTGAGGCTAACGCGCTTCAGCGACGCTCAGAAACGAATAAAAAAACGGCAGCCTTCGGGCTGCCGTTTTGCATTGAGGCAAAATCAGGTGTTGCTGCTGTTCGCGGCGATGATTTTCGCCACTTTTTCAGCCTGAGCGGTCATCTGCATCTGACGGTAAGCATTTTCCATCAGCTTCAGGCCGTCGCGCGTTGCCTGAGTATCCGGGTAATCACGCAGCATACCTTCTACGCGGTTAACCACGGCAACCCATGCGCCACGGCGGGTATAGTAGTCCGCCACGGAGTATTCATATTTCGCCAGACGATCTTTCAGGAACACCAGACGCTTGGTGGCGTCGGTCACGTACTGGCTGTTCGGATAGCCGCGCACCAGTTTAGAGAAGTCATTGAAGGCATCACGCGCATGCTGCGGGTCACGGTCGGAACGATCCACGCCGAAGAAGCCCTGCAGCGCACTGTCGTCCAGCGCCATGTTGGTGAGCCCGCGCATGTACATCACGTAGTCGATGTTAGGATGAGTCGGGTTCAGACGCATGAAACGATCGATGGTTGCCTGAGCCAGCGGCAGATCGGCATTTTTATAGTATGCGTAGATGAGATCTAACTGTACCTGCTGCGAATACGGACCAAATGGATAGCGATTATCCAACGCTTCCAGTTGCGTTATCGCCTGTTTCCAGTTACCGTCCTGCAACTTTTGTTGTGCAGTCGCATAGATTTCATTCGGCGGATTGTCAGGGACCTGTTCATTTGAACCGGAGCAGCCCACCAAAGCCAGGCTCAACGTGGCCGCTGCCACCAGATATTTCATGCGCGTCATGACGTTTTGACTTTCCTCAAATGTTTGTCCGGGAGAAACTCTGTTCCTGCTCCCGATTAAGACCAGCTACAATAGCACACTATATTAAACGGCAAAGCCGTAAAACCCAACGTTAAACGAAGAAGCAGTTTATGGCACAACGAGTAGAACTCACCGCAACAGTCTCCGAAAATCAGCTCGGTCAACGCTTAGATCAGGCTTTGGCCGAATTGTTCCCTGATTATTCGCGTTCACGCATAAAAGAATGGATCCTTGACCAGCGCGTGATGGTAAACGGCAAGATCTGGGACAAACCAAAAGAGAAAGTGTTAGGTGGGGAAGCTGTCGCCATCAATGCTGAAATCGAAGAGGAAATCCGCTTCGAGCCGCAGGATATCCCACTGGACATCGTCTATGAAGATGATGACATTCTGGTGATCAACAAGCCGCGCGACCTGGTTGTTCATCCGGGCGCGGGAAACCCTGACGGTACGGTACTTAACGCACTTCTCCATTACTATCCGCCGATCGCGGATGTTCCGCGCGCGGGCATCGTGCACCGTCTGGATAAAGACACTACCGGTCTGATGGTGGTGGCGAAGACCGTTCCTGCTCAGACCCGTCTGGTGGAGTCGCTGCAGCTGCGCGAAATCACCCGTGAATATGAAGCGGTAGCCATTGGACATATGACTTCTGGCGGGACGGTGGAAGAGCCCATTAGCCGTCACCCGACCAAGCGAACCCATATGTCGGTGCATCCGATGGGTAAACCGGCGGTGACGCATTACCGCATTATGGAGCACTTCCGTATTCATACGCGCCTGCGTCTGCGTCTGGAGACCGGACGTACTCACCAGATCCGCGTGCATATGGCCCACATTACCCATCCGCTGGTGGGGGATCAGGTCTACGGTGGTCGTCCTCGCCCGCCTAAAGGCGCATCGGATGAGTTCATCAGCGTATTGCGTAAATTCGACCGTCAGGCGCTGCACGCGACCATGCTGCGTCTTTATCACCCTATCACCGGCATTCAGATGGAGTGGCATGCGCCTATCCCGCAGGATATGGTGGACCTTATTGACGCCATGCGTGCTGATTTCGAAGAACATAAGGATCAAGTGGACTGGTTATGACCAAACTGATTGTCCCGGAGTGGCCACTGCCTGTCGGCGTGGCTGCCTGCAGTTCAACCCGCACTGGCGGTGTGAGCCAGGGCGCGTGGGCGTCGTTGAACCTCGGTGCACACTGTGGCGATAACCTGGAACACGTGGAAGAGAACCGCAGGCGTCTGTTTGCAGCGGGAAACCTGCCGTCGAAACCGGTCTGGCTGGAACAGGTTCATGGCAAGACGGTGCTGAAGTTGACGGGAGAGCCCTATGCTTCCAAACGCGCTGATGCCTCTTACAGCAATACGCCGGGAACCGTTTGTGCCGTAATGACCGCCGATTGTCTGCCAGTGCTGTTCTGCAACCGTGCAGGCACCGAGGTGGCTGCAGCGCACGCGGGCTGGCGTGGACTGTGTGAAGGCGTGCTGGAAGAAACCGTCGCCTGCTTTAAGGATGAGCCCGCCAATATTATGGCCTGGCTTGGCCCGGCCATTGGCCCTCGTGCTTTTGAAGTGGGGCCGGAAGTTCGCGAAGCCTTTATGGAAAAAGATCCGCAAGCGGTGGACGCCTTCCTGCCTTCGGGGGATAAATATCTGGCCGATATTTACCAGCTCGCCCGCCAGCGCCTGAACCGCGTCGGCGTGACGCAGATCTTCGGCGGCGATCGCTGCACCTTCACCGAAAAGGGTAATTTTTTCTCTTATCGCCGCGACAAGACGACGGGCCGTATGGCAAGTTTCATTTGGCTGATATAACCTAAAGAATCAAGACGATCCGGCACGTGCCGTTTTCTTTTCACATAATTCAGGTCATTAACCTTGAATAATTGAGGGATGACCTCATTTAATCTCCAGTAGCAAATTTGACCTGTTATGGGAGGAGTTATGCGTCTGGATCGTCTTACTAATAAATTCCAGCTTGCTCTCGCCGATGCCCAGTCCCTCGCACTGGGGCACGACAACCAATTTATCGAACCTCTTCATCTAATGAGCGCCTTGCTGAATCAGGAAGGGGGATCGGTACGTCCTTTATTAACGTCCGCTGGCATTAATGCTGGCCAGTTACGCACCGCTATCGATCAGGCGCTGAGCCGTTTACCGCAGGTCGAAGGGACCGGCGGCGACGTTCAGCCGTCGCAGGATCTGGTGCGCGTCCTGAACCTTTGCGACAAGCTGGCGCAAAAACGTGGGGACAATTTTATTTCGTCAGAGCTGTTTGTTCTGGCGGCGCTTGAATCACGCGGTACCTTGACCGACCTGCTGAAATCTGCCGGTGCGACCACCGCCAATGTGACTCAGGCGATTGAGAACATGCGCGGAGGTGAAAGCGTGAACGATCAGGGAGCCGAAGACCAACGTCAGGCTTTGAAGAAATTTACGGTCGATCTGACCGAGCGTGCTGAACAGGGCAAACTTGACCCGGTGATCGGCCGTGATGAAGAAATTCGCCGTACGATTCAGGTACTGCAACGTCGTACCAAGAACAACCCGGTACTGATAGGTGAACCGGGTGTCGGTAAAACCGCGATTGTTGAAGGGCTGGCGCAGCGTATTGTGAACGGTGAAGTGCCGGAAGGTCTGAAGGGCCGCCGCGTACTGGCGCTGGACATGGGCGCGCTGGTGGCCGGTGCGAAATACCGCGGCGAGTTCGAAGAGCGTCTGAAAGGCGTGCTTAACGATCTCGCGAAGCAGGAAGGCAACGTTATCCTGTTTATCGATGAGCTGCATACGATGGTCGGTGCCGGTAAGGCAGACGGCGCGATGGATGCCGGGAACATGCTGAAACCTGCACTGGCGCGCGGTGAACTTCACTGCGTCGGTGCCACCACGCTGGATGAGTACCGTCAGTACATTGAGAAAGATGCTGCGCTGGAACGTCGTTTCCAGAAAGTGTTTGTTGCCGAGCCAAGCGTTGAAGATACCATCGCCATCCTGCGTGGTCTGAAAGAGCGCTATGAACTGCACCACCATGTGCAGATCACTGACCCGGCCATCGTTGCGGCGGCGACGCTTTCGCATCGTTATATTGCTGACCGTCAGCTGCCGGATAAAGCCATCGACCTGATTGATGAAGCGGCGTCGAGCATTCGTATGCAGATTGACTCGAAGCCGGAAGAGCTGGACCGACTCGACCGACGCATCATTCAGCTCAAGCTGGAACAGCAGGCGCTGAAGAAAGAGTCTGATGAAGCCAGTAAGAAACGTCTCGATATGCTCAATGAAGAACTGGACGATAAAGAGCGCCAGTATTCTGAGCTGGAAGAAGAGTGGAAAGCCGAGAAAGCCTCCCTTTCTGGTACGCAGACCATCAAAGCTGAACTCGAACAGGCAAAAATTGCCATTGAGCAGGCGCGACGCGTGGGCGACCTGGCGCGAATGTCAGAGCTGCAGTACGGCAAAATTCCTGAGCTGGAAAAACAGCTTGAGATAGCGACGCAGTCAGAAGGTAAAACGATGCGTCTGTTGCGTAATAAAGTGACGGATGCCGAGATTGCAGAAGTGCTTGCCCGCTGGACCGGTATTCCCGTGGCGCGCATGCTGGAAGGCGAGCGTGAAAAACTGCTGCGCATGGAGAACGATCTCCACAATCGTGTGATTGGTCAAAATGAAGCGGTTGAAGCGGTATCGAATGCTATTCGTCGTAGCCGTGCAGGGCTGTCCGATCCGAACCGCCCGATTGGTTCGTTCCTGTTCCTGGGGCCGACCGGTGTCGGTAAAACCGAGCTGTGCAAAGCGCTGGCTAACTTTATGTTCGACAGTGATGATGCGATGGTGCGTATCGACATGTCAGAGTTTATGGAGAAACACTCCGTCTCGCGTCTGGTCGGGGCGCCTCCAGGATATGTGGGTTATGAAGAAGGTGGGTACCTGACAGAAGCGGTGCGTCGTCGTCCTTATTCCGTCATCCTGCTGGATGAGGTGGAAAAAGCGCATCCGGATGTGTTCAACATCCTGCTTCAGGTGCTGGACGATGGTCGTCTGACCGACGGGCAGGGGAGAACGGTCGACTTCCGTAATACGGTTGTCATTATGACGTCGAACCTGGGTTCCGATTTGATTCAGGAACGTTTCGGTGAACTGGACTACAGCCACATGAAGGATCTGGTGCTGGGTGTGGTAAGCCATAACTTCCGTCCGGAGTTCATCAACCGTATTGATGAAGTGGTGGTATTCCATCCTCTGGGTGAGAAACACATCGCGTCGATTGCGCAGATTCAGCTGCAGCGTCTGTACAAACGTCTGGAAGAGCGTGGATACGAAATTCACATCTCCGACGATGCGCTGAAACTGCTGAGTAAGAATGGTTACGATCCGGTGTACGGTGCGCGTCCATTGAAACGTGCTATCCAGCAGCAGATCGAAAACCCGCTGGCGCAGCAGATCCTCTCCGGGGAACTGGTTCCTGGTAAAATTATCCGTCTGGAAGCCAACGACGATCGCATTGTGGCAGTGCAGTAAGTCACAAAACGCAAAAACGAGCCGCTTGCGGCTCGTTTTTGTTTAAAAACCAGGCGAAAATTGAGGTCTGGAGTGAGGTTTGCCTGGAAAGTGAGCAGTCAGTAAATAATTTTCACTTTATCCTTGCAGGTTCGGAATTACTCCCTATAATGCGCCTCCACTGACACGGAACAACGGCACACACGCCGCCGGGTCAGCAGAGAATAGCGAAAATAAACGCTTGACTCTGAAGCGGGAAAGCGTAATATGCACACCCCGCGCCGCAGCGAAAACGAAGCGGCACTGCTCTTTAACAATTTATCAGACAATCTGTGTGGGCACTCAAAGTGACATGGATTCTTAATGTCTTCGGACAATAAATGAATACCAAGTCTCTGAGTGAACATACGTAATTCATTACGAAGTTTAATTCACGAGCATCAAACTTAAATTGAAGAGTTTGATCATGGCTCAGATTGAACGCTGGCGGCAGGCCTAACACATGCAAGTCGAGCGGCAGCGGAAAGTAGCTTGCTACTTTGCCGGCGAGCGGCGGACGGGTGAGTAATGTCTGGGAAACTGCCTGATGGAGGGGGATAACTACTGGAAACGGTAGCTAATACCGCATAACGTCGCAAGACCAAAGAGGGGGACCTTCGGGCCTCTTGCCATCAGATGTGCCCAGATGGGATTAGCTAGTAGGTGGGGTAACGGCTCACCTAGGCGACGATCCCTAGCTGGTCTGAGAGGATGACCAGCCACACTGGAACTGAGACACGGTCCAGACTCCTACGGGAGGCAGCAGTGGGGAATATTGCACAATGGGCGCAAGCCTGATGCAGCCATGCCGCGTGTATGAAGAAGGCCTTCGGGTTGTAAAGTACTTTCAGCGGGGAGGAAGGCGTTGAGGTTAATAACCTCAGCGATTGACGTTACCCGCAGAAGAAGCACCGGCTAACTCCGTGCCAGCAGCCGCGGTAATACGGAGGGTGCAAGCGTTAATCGGAATTACTGGGCGTAAAGCGCACGCAGGCGGTCTGTCAAGTCGGATGTGAAATCCCCGGGCTCAACCTGGGAACTGCATTCGAAACTGGCAGGCTAGAGTCTTGTAGAGGGGGGTAGAATTCCAGGTGTAGCGGTGAAATGCGTAGAGATCTGGAGGAATACCGGTGGCGAAGGCGGCCCCCTGGACAAAGACTGACGCTCAGGTGCGAAAGCGTGGGGAGCAAACAGGATTAGATACCCTGGTAGTCCACGCCGTAAACGATGTCGACTTGGAGGTTGTGCCCTTGAGGCGTGGCTTCCGGAGCTAACGCGTTAAGTCGACCGCCTGGGGAGTACGGCCGCAAGGTTAAAACTCAAATGAATTGACGGGGGCCCGCACAAGCGGTGGAGCATGTGGTTTAATTCGATGCAACGCGAAGAACCTTACCTACTCTTGACATCCAGAGAACTTTCCAGAGATGGATTGGTGCCTTCGGGAACTCTGAGACAGGTGCTGCATGGCTGTCGTCAGCTCGTGTTGTGAAATGTTGGGTTAAGTCCCGCAACGAGCGCAACCCTTATCCTTTGTTGCCAGCGGTTAGGCCGGGAACTCAAAGGAGACTGCCAGTGATAAACTGGAGGAAGGTGGGGATGACGTCAAGTCATCATGGCCCTTACGAGTAGGGCTACACACGTGCTACAATGGCGCATACAAAGAGAAGCGACCTCGCGAGAGCAAGCGGACCTCATAAAGTGCGTCGTAGTCCGGATTGGAGTCTGCAACTCGACTCCATGAAGTCGGAATCGCTAGTAATCGTAGATCAGAATGCTACGGTGAATACGTTCCCGGGCCTTGTACACACCGCCCGTCACACCATGGGAGTGGGTTGCAAAAGAAGTAGGTAGCTTAACCTTCGGGAGGGCGCTTACCACTTTGTGATTCATGACTGGGGTGAAGTCGTAACAAGGTAACCGTAGGGGAACCTGCGGTTGGATCACCTCCTTACCTTAAAGAACCTGCCTTTGTAGTGCTCACACAGATTGTCTGATGAAAAGTAAATAGCAAGGCGTCTTGCGATTGAGACTTCAGTGTCCCCTTCGTCTAGAGGCCCAGGACACCGCCCTTTCACGGCGGTAACAGGGGTTCGAATCCCCTAGGGGACGCCACTTGCTGGTTCGTGAGTGAAAGTCACCTGCCGTCATATCTCAAAACTGACTTGCGAGTCACGTTTGAGATATTTGCTCTTTAAAAATCTGGATCAAGCTGAAAATTGAAACGACACATCTTAAATGGTGTGTTCGAGTCTCTCAAATTTTCGCAATCAGAAGTGAAACATCTTCGGGTTGTGAGGTTAAGCGACTAAGCGTACACGGTGGATGCCCTGGCAGTCAGAGGCGATGAAGGACGTGCTAATCTGCGAAAAGCGCCGGCGAGGTGATATGAACCTTTGACCCGGCGATGTCCGAATGGGGAAACCCAGTGTGATTCGTCACACTATCGTTAACTGAATACATAGGTTAACGAGGCGAACTGGGGGAACTGAAACATCTAAGTACCCCGAGGAAAAGAAATCAACCGAGATTCCCCCAGTAGCGGCGAGCGAACGGGGAGCAGCCCAGAGTCTGAATCAGCTTGTGTGTTAGTGGAAGCGTCTGGAAAGTCGCACGGTACAGGGTGACAGTCCCGTACACGAAAGCACACAGGTTGTGAACTCGAAGAGTAGGGCGGGACACGTGGTATCCTGTCTGAATATGGGGGGACCATCCTCCAAGGCTAAATACTCCTGACTGACCGATAGTGAACCAGTACCGTGAGGGAAAGGCGAAAAGAACCCCGGCGAGGGGAGTGAAATAGAACCTGAAACCGTGTACGTACAAGCAGTGGGAGCACCTTCGTGGTGTGACTGCGTACCTTTTGTATAATGGGTCAGCGACTTATATTCTGTAGCAAGGTTAACCGTATAGGGGAGCCGAAGGGAAACCGAGTCTTAACTGGGCGTTAAGTTGCAGGGTATAGACCCGAAACCCGGTGATCTAGCCATGGGCAGGTTGAAGGTTGGGTAACACTAACTGGAGGACCGAACCGACTAATGTTGAAAAATTAGCGGATGACTTGTGGCTGGGGGTGAAAGGCCAATCAAACCGGGAGATAGCTGGTTCTCCCCGAAAGCTATTTAGGTAGCGCCTCGTGAACTCATCTTCGGGGGTAGAGCACTGTTTCGGCTAGGGGGCCATCCCGGCTTACCAACCCGATGCAAACTACGAATACCGAAGAATGTTATCACGGGAGACACACGGCGGGTGCTAACGTCCGTCGTGAAGAGGGAAACAACCCAGACCGCCAGCTAAGGTCCCAAAGTCATGGTTAAGTGGGAAACGATGTGGGAAGGCACAGACAGCCAGGATGTTGGCTTAGAAGCAGCCATCATTTAAAGAAAGCGTAATAGCTCACTGGTCGAGTCGGCCTGCGCGGAAGATGTAACGGGGCTAAACCATGCACCGAAGCTGCGGCAGCGACACTATGTGTTGTTGGGTAGGGGAGCGTTCTGTAAGCCGTTGAAGGTGGCCTGTGAGGGTTGCTGGAGGTATCAGAAGTGCGAATGCTGACATAAGTAACGATAAAGCGGGTGAAAAGCCCGCTCGCCGGAAGACCAAGGGTTCCTGTCCAACGTTAATCGGGGCAGGGTGAGTCGACCCCTAAGGCGAGGCCGAAAGGCG
>NZ_JSZC01000005.1:0-3340 GCF_000805795.1 Enterobacter sp. FB
CTGTCTCTTCGCCAAAACATCTTCGGCGTTGTAAGGTTAAGCCTCACGGTTCATTAGTATCGGTTAGCTCAACGCATCGCTGCGCTTACACACCCGACCTATCAACGTCGTCGTCTTCAACGTTCCTTCAGGAGACTTAAAGTCTCAGGGAGAACTCATCTCGGGGCAAGTTTCGTGCTTAGATGCTTTCAGCACTTATCTTTTCCGCATTTAGCTACCGGGCAGTGCCATTGGCATGACAACCCGAAACCAGTGATGCGTCCACTCCGGTCCTCTCGTACTAGGAGCAGCCCCTCCAATTCTCCAGCGCCCACGGCAGATAGGGACCGAACTGTCTCACGACGTTCTAAACCCAGCTCGCGTACCACTTTAAATGGCGAACAGCCATACCCTTGGGACCTACTTCAGCCCCAGGATGTGATGAGCCGACATCGAGGTGCCAAACACCGCCGTCGATATGAACTCTTGGGCGGTATCAGCCTGTTATCCCGGAGTACCTTTTATCCGTTGAGCGATGGCCCTTCCATTCAGAACCACCGGATCACTATGACCTGCTTTCGCACCTGCTCGAGCCGTCACTCTCGCAGTCAAGCTAGCTTATGCCATTGCACTAACCTCCTGATGTCCGACCAGGATTAGCTAACCTTCGTGCTCCTCCGTTACTCTTTGGGAGGAGACCGCCCCAGTCAAACTACCCACCAGACACTGTCCGCAACCCGGATCACGGGTCTACGTTAGAACACCAGCCATTAAAGGGTGGTATTTCAAGGACGGCTCCATGCAGACTGGCGTCCACACTTCAAAGCCTCCCACCTATCCTACACATCAAGGACCAGTGTTCAGTGTCAAGCTATAGTAAAGGTTCACGGGGTCTTTCCGTCTTGCCGCGGGTACACTGCATCTTCACAGCGAGTTCAATTTCACTGAGTCTCGGGTGGAGACAGCCTGGCCATCATTACGCCATTCGTGCAGGTCGGAACTTACCCGACAAGGAATTTCGCTACCTTAGGACCGTTATAGTTACGGCCGCCGTTTACCGGGGCTTCGATCAAGAGCTTCGCGTTGCCGCTAACCCCATCAATTAACCTTCCGGCACCGGGCAGGCGTCACACCGTATACGTCCACTTTCGTGTTTGCACAGTGCTGTGTTTTTAATAAACAGTTGCAGCCAGCTGGTATCTTCGACTGATTTCAGCTCCACCCGCAGGGGCTTCACCTACATATCAGCGTGCCTTCTCCCGAAGTTACGGCACCATTTTGCCTAGTTCCTTCACCCGAGTTCTCTCAAGCGCCTTGGTATTCTCTACCTGACCACCTGTGTCGGTTTGGGGTACGATTTGATGTTACCTGATGCTTAGAGGCTTTTCCTGGAAGCAGGGCATTTGTTACTTCAGCACCGTAGTGCCTCGTCATCACACCTCAGCGTTAAAAGGTACCGGATTTACCTGGAACCTCCGCCTACATGCTTAAACCGGGACAACCGTCGCCCGGCTAACATAGCCTTCTCCGTCCCCCCTTCGCAGTAACACCAAGTACAGGAATATTAACCTGTTTCCCATCGACTACGCCTTTCGGCCTCGCCTTAGGGGTCGACTCACCCTGCCCCGATTAACGTTGGACAGGAACCCTTGGTCTTCCGGCGAGCGGGCTTTTCACCCGCTTTATCGTTACTTATGTCAGCATTCGCACTTCTGATACCTCCAGCAACCCTCACAGGCCACCTTCAACGGCTTACAGAACGCTCCCTACCCAACAACACATAGTGTCGCTGCCGCAGCTTCGGTGCATGGTTTAGCCCCGTTACATCTTCCGCGCAGGCCGACTCGACCAGTGAGCTATTACGCTTTCTTTAAATGATGGCTGCTTCTAAGCCAACATCCTGGCTGTCTGTGCCTTCCCACATCGTTTCCCACTTAACCATGACTTTGGGACCTTAGCTGGCGGTCTGGGTTGTTTCCCTCTTCACGACGGACGTTAGCACTCGCCGTGTGTCTCCCGTGATAACATTCTTCGGTATTCGTAGTTTGCATCGGGTTGGTAAGCCGGGATGGCCCCCTAGCCGAAACAGTGCTCTACCCCCGAAGATGAGTTCACGAGGCGCTACCTAAATAGCTTTCGGGGAGAACCAGCTATCTCCCGGTTTGATTGGCCTTTCACCCCCAGCCACAAGTCATCCGCTAATTTTTCAACATTAGTCGGTTCGGTCCTCCAGTTAGTGTTACCCAACCTTCAACCTGCCCATGGCTAGATCACCGGGTTTCGGGTCTATACCCTGCAACTTAACGCCCAGTTAAGACTCGGTTTCCCTTCGGCTCCCCTATACGGTTAACCTTGCTACAGAATATAAGTCGCTGACCCATTATACAAAAGGTACGCAGTCACACCACGAAGGTGCTCCCACTGCTTGTACGTACACGGTTTCAGGTTCTTTTTCACTCCCCTCGCCGGGTTCTTTTCGCCTTTCCCTCACGGTACTGGTTCACTATCGGTCAGTCAGGAGTATTTAGCCTTGGAGGATGGTCCCCCCATATTCAGACAGGATACCACGTGTCCCGCCCTACTCTTCGAGTTCACAACCTGTGCATTTCGTGTACGGGACTGTCACCCTGTACCGTGCGACTTTCCAGACGCTTCCACTAACACACAAGCTGATTCAGACTCTGGGCTGCTCCCGTTCGCTCGCCGCTACTGGGGGAATCTCGGTTGATTTCTTTTCCTCGGGGTACTTAGATGTTTCAGTTCCCCGGTTCGCCTCGTTAACCTATGTATTCAGTTAACGATAGTGCAACGAATTGCACTGGGTTTCCCCATTCGGACATCGCCGGGTCAAAGGTTCATATCACCTCGCCGGCGCTTTTCGCAGATTAGCACGTCCTTCATCGCCTCTGACTGCCAGGGCATCCACCGTGTACGCTTAGTCGCTTAACCTCACAACCCGAAGATGTTTCACTTCTGATTGCGAAAATTTGAGAGACTCGAACACACCATTTAAGATGTGTCGTTTCAATTTTCAGCTTGATCCAGATTTTAAAGAGCAAATATCTCAAACGTGACTCGTAAGTCAGTTTTGAGATATGACGGCAGGTGACTTTCACTCACGAACCAGCAAGTGGCGTCCCTAGGGGATTCGAACCCCTGTTACCGCCGTGAAAGGGCGGTGTCCTGGGCCTCTAGACGAAGGGGACACTGAAGTCTCAATCGCAAGACGCCTTGCTATTTACTTTTCATCAGACAATCTGTGTGAGCACTACAAAGGCAGGTTCTTTAAGGTAAGGAGTGATCCAACCGCAGGTTCCCTACGGTTACTTGTTACGACTTCACCCCAGTCATGAATCACAAA
>NZ_JSZC01000008.1:0-110170 GCF_000805795.1 Enterobacter sp. FB
TTCGTGAGTGAAAGTCACCTGCCGTCATATCTCAAAACTGACTTGCGAGTCACGTTTGAGATATTTGCTCTTTAAAAATCTGGATCAAGCTGAAAATTGAAACGACACATCTTAAATGGTGTGTTCGAGTCTCTCAAATTTTCGCAATCAGAAGTGAAACATCTTCGGTTGTGAGGTTAAGCGACTAAGCGTACACGGTGGATGCCCTGGCAGTCAGAGGCGATGAAGGACGTGCTAATCTGCGAAAAGCGCCGGCGAGGTGATATGAACCTTTGACCCGGCGATGTCCGAATGGGGAAACCCAGTGTGATTCGTCACACTATCGTTAACTGAATACATAGGTTAACGAGGCGAACCGGGGGAACTGAAACATCTAAGTACCCCGAGGAAAAGAAATCAACCGAGATTCCCCCAGTAGCGGCGAGCGAACGGGGAGCAGCCCCAGAGTCTGAATCAGCTTGTGTGTTAGTGGAAGCGTCTGGAAAGTCGCACGGTACAGGGTGACAGTCCCGTACACGAAAGCACACAGGTTGTGAACTCGAAGAGTAGGGCGGGACACGTGGTATCCTGTCTGAATATGGGGGGACCATCCTCCAAGGCTAAATACTCCTGACTGACCGATAGTGAACCAGTACCGTGAGGGAAAGGCGAAAAGAACCCCGGCGAGGGGAGTGAAAATAGAACCTGAAACCGTGTACGTACAAGCAGTGGGAGCACCTTCGTGGTGTGACTGCGTACCTTTTGTATAATGGGTCAGCGACTTATATTCTGTAGCAAGGTTAACCGTATAGGGGAGCCGAAGGGAAACCGAGTCTTAACTGGGCGTTAAGTTGCAGGGTATAGACCCGAAACCCGGTGATCTAGCCATGGGCAGGTTGAAGGTTGGGTAACACTAACTGGAGGACCGAACCGACTAATGTTGAAAAATTAGCGGATGACTTGTGGCTGGGGGTGAAAGGCCAATCAAACCGGGAGATAGCTGGTTCTCCCCGAAAGCTATTTAGGTAGCGCCTCGTGAACTCATCTTCGGGGGTAGAGCACTGTTTCGGCTAGGGGGCCATCCCGGCTTACCAACCCGATGCAAACTACGAATACCGAAGAATGTTATCACGGGAGACACACGGCGGGTGCTAACGTCCGTCGTGAAGAGGGAAACAACCCAGACCGCCAGCTAAGGTCCCAAAGTCATGGTTAAGTGGGAAACGATGTGGGAAGGCACAGACAGCCAGGATGTTGGCTTAGAAGCAGCCATCATTTAAAGAAAGCGTAATAGCTCACTGGTCGAGTCGGCCTGCGCGGAAGATGTAACGGGGCTAAACCATGCACCGAAGCTGCGGCAGCGACACTATGTGTTGTTGGGTAGGGGAGCGTTCTGTAAGCCGTTGAAGGTGGCCTGTGAGGGTTGCTGGAGGTATCAGAAGTGCGAATGCTGACATAAGTAACGATAAAGCGGGTGAAAAGCCCGCTCGCCGGAAGACCAAGGGTTCCTGTCCAACGTTAATCGGGGCAGGGTGAGTCGACCCCTAAGGCGAGGCCGAAAGGCGTAGTCGATGGGAAACAGGTTAATATTCCTGTACTTGGTGTTACTGCGAAGGGGGGACGGAGAAGGCTATGTTAGCCGGGCGACGGTTGTCCCGGTTTAAGCATGTAGGCGGAACGATTAGGTAAATCCGGTCGTTTATTAACGCTGAGGTGTGAT
This sequence comes from Enterobacter sp. FB, assembly GCF_000805795.1. Lineage (NCBI taxonomy): Bacteria > Pseudomonadati > Pseudomonadota > Gammaproteobacteria > Enterobacterales > Enterobacteriaceae > Enterobacter > Enterobacter sp. FB. The sequence goes on from NZ_JSZC01000008.1 coordinate 1,700, forward strand.
GACGAGGCACTACGGTGCTGAAGTAACAAATGCCCTGCTTCCAGGAAAAGCCTCTAAGCATCAGGTAACATCAAATCGTACCCCAAACCGACACAGGTGGTCAGGTAGAGAATACCAAGGCGCTTGAGAGAACTCGGGTGAAGGAACTAGGCAAAATGGTGCCGTAACTTCGGGAGAAGGCACGCTGATATGTAGGTGAAGCCCCTGCGGGTGGAGCTGAAATCAGTCGAAGATACCAGCTGGCTGCAACTGTTTATTAAAAACACAGCACTGTGCAAACACGAAAGTGGACGTATACGGTGTGACGCCTGCCCGGTGCCGGAAGGTTAATTGATGGGGTTAGCGGCAACGCGAAGCTCTTGATCGAAGCCCCGGTAAACGGCGGCCGTAACTATAACGGTCCTAAGGTAGCGAAATTCCTTGTCGGGTAAGTTCCGACCTGCACGAATGGCGTAATGATGGCCAGGCTGTCTCCACCCGAGACTCAGTGAAATTGAACTCGCTGTGAAGATGCAGTGTACCCGCGGCAAGACGGAAAGACCCCGTGAACCTTTACTATAGCTTGACACTGAACACTGGTCCTTGATGTGTAGGATAGGTGGGAGGCTTTGAAGTGTGGACGCCAGTCTGCATGGAGCCGTCCTTGAAATACCACCCTTTAATGGCTGGTGTTCTAACGTAGACCCGTGATCCGGGTTGCGGACAGTGTCTGGTGGGTAGTTTGACTGGGGCGGTCTCCTCCCAAAGAGTAACGGAGGAGCACGAAGGTTAGCTAATCCTGGTCGGACATCAGGAGGTTAGTGCAATGGCATAAGCTAGCTTGACTGCGAGAGTGACGGCTCGAGCAGGTGCGAAAGCAGGTCATAGTGATCCGGTGGTTCTGAATGGAAGGGCCATCGCTCAACGGATAAAAGGTACTCCGGGGATAACAGGCTGATACCGCCCAAGAGTTCATATCGACGGCGGTGTTTGGCACCTCGATGTCGGCTCATCACATCCTGGGGCTGAAGTAGGTCCCAAGGGTATGGCTGTTCGCCATTTAAAGTGGTACGCGAGCTGGGTTTAGAACGTCGTGAGACAGTTCGGTCCCTATCTGCCGTGGGCGCTGGAGAATTGAGGGGGGCTGCTCCTAGTACGAGAGGACCGGAGTGGACGCATCACTGGTGTTCGGGTTGTCATGCCAATGGCACTGCCCGGTAGCTAAATGCGGAAAAGATAAGTGCTGAAAGCATCTAAGCACGAAACTTGCCCCGAGATGAGTTCTCCCTGAGACTTTAAGTCTCCTGAAGGAACGTTGAAGACGACGACGTTGATAGGTCGGGTGTGTAAGCGCAGCGATGCGTTGAGCTAACCGATACTAATGAACCGTGAGGCTTAACCTTACAACGCCGAAGATGTTTTGGCGAAGAGACAGATTTTCAGCCTGATACAGATTAACAGAATTTGCCTGGCGGCTTTAGCGCGGTGGTCCCACCTGACCCCATGCCGAACTCAGAAGTGAAACGCCGTAGCGCCGATGGTAGTGTGGGGTCTCCCCATGTGAGAGTAGGGAACTGCCAGGCATCAAACAAGTGAAGAGGCCATCCGGAAGGATGGCCTTTTTGCGTTTCTGCGCCAAAAAACGGTAGGCCGGGTAAGGCAAAGCCGCCACCCGGCAAGTCAGACCGCACTCCACGCCACAATAAACTGCGCAATCCCGTCCACATCATTTAAATCCAGCACCGGAACCTCAAGTTCCACTGCCACATCGCTGGCCACCGCAATCACATGCTCATCCAGCGTTAACTCGCTCAAATCATGCCCGGCATCGCTTCTGAAAAGTAGGATCTTAGGCACGGCCTCATGCTTAAATCCCTCAACCAGCACCAGATCCAGCGTGGAGTGATCCATCCGGCTAACGAGATAAGCGAGATTCAGCGGCGCCTCATCCGGCGTTTCTGTCATTAACGCCCAGCGCTGAGGACTTGCTACCATCGTTTGTGCTGCTCCGGCCTTACGCAGCTCATAGCTGTCTTTTCCGGGCGTATCAATGTCCATGTTGTGATGACTATGCTTAATCAAACCAGGGCGAAGCCCTCTGGCACAAAGCGCAGGAATGAGCTTTTTCAACAGCGTGGTTTTCCCGGTCCCACTCCAGGCGGAAATGGCTACAACAGGTATCATCTTTTCTCCTGCATCATCTGCAAATCTTCACTCGTATTTACGTTCACAAACGCTGATTTCACATCGCTAAAATCAACGGAATGGCCTCCAGACTCACGCATAAAGACCATCACTCTGCGCTCTCCCGCGGCCAGGTAGGCCTGCAGAGCAGGCGCTAGCGATCGATGCATCAACGCGATAGCAGGATGGTCACGCTCGCCGTCATGCACCCAAACCACAGGAGCCGTACCACGAAGCAGGAACAGACGCTCGACAAGACAGGACGGAATAAACGGGGTATCGCAGGGGCAGAAGATGAACCACTCTCCGTGCGACTGTTGCATGACTGAAAGCATACCGGCAAGCGGGCCCGGGTAATTCTCAAGGCTATCCTGATAAACGGCGTACCCGCTTTGCCGGTAAGTGTCGATATGTCTGTTCGCGCTGATGGCCATTGCCGTCACCTGGCCGGCGAGCGTATCGGCGACATGCTGCCACAAGGGTTTTCCATTAAGAAGCTGAAGCCCCTTATCTTTACCGCCCATTCGTGTTGCTCTGCCGCCTGCCAGAACGACCCCGATGATTTCCTGGCTAACATTCACGAATATCGCCTCTTTTATTGTGGGATTGACCCTGCTAACGTGTCACTCTAAATGAAAGGAGCACCACCATGAAATGTAAACGTCTGAATGAAGTTATTGAACTCCTCCAGCCCGCCTGGCAAAAAGAGCCAGAGCTCAATCTGATGCAATTTTTACAGAAACTGGCAAAAGAGTCAGGTTTTGACGGCGATCTGGCAAACCTTTCTGACGACATCCTGATCTACCACCTTAAAATGCGCGACTCCGCCAAAGATGCTGTTATTCCTGGTATTCAGAAAGATTATGAGGAAGATTTTAAGACCGCATTGCTGCGCGCCCGAGGCGTAATTAAAGAGTAAAAGCTTGTAAGCGGCGGCACCGAAATCGCCACAAGATGATATCCTGAATCATTCGTATAATTTCCGGATGATCGGATGAACGACCAGGCTTTTACTTTCCAGACATTACACCCGGACACCATTATGGATGCCCTGTTTGAACAGGGTATTCGGGTGGATTCCGGGCTAACACCGTTAAACAGCTACGAAAACCGCGTCTATCAATTTCAGGACGAGGATCGTCAGCGCTATGTCGTAAAATTCTATCGTCCTGAACGCTGGTCCGCTGAACAAATTCAGGAAGAGCATCAGTTCGCTCACGATCTGCTGGATGACGATGTCCCCGTTGCCGCACCGCTAAAATTCAATAACCAAACGCTCCTTACGCACGAAGGGTATTACTACGCAGTATTCCCAAGTCTGGGTGGCCGTCAGTTTGAAGCGGATAATATCGATCAGATGGAGTGGGTTGCCCGCTATCTTGGGCGTATACACCAGACGGGACGCAAAAAAGCCTTTATTGCCCGCCCGACTATGGGGATTCAGGAATACCTTCTTGAACCGCGCACATTATTCGAAACGTCTGCAATGATCCCCGCAGCGCTAAAGGATGATTTCCTCAACGCCACCGATAAGCTTATTGCTGCAGTGAAAACCTGCTGGCGCGATGATATTTCCGTCCTGCGCCTGCATGGCGATTGTCACGCCGGGAATATTCTCTGGCGTGACGGCCCGCTGTTTGTCGATCTCGATGATGCGCGTATGGGGCCAGCGGTTCAGGACCTGTGGATGCTGCTGAATGGCGACAAAGCCGAGCAACGCATGCAGCTTGAAACCATTATTGAAGCTTATGAAGAATTTAGCCCGTTTAATTCAGACGAAATTGCCCTGATTGAGCCTTTACGTGCGATGCGTTTTGTTTATTATCTCGCATGGTTAATCAGGCGTTGGGACGATCCGGCATTTCCTCGCAATTTCCCGTGGCTTACCGAAGAGGATTACTGGCGTAGCCAGATATCTACATTTACTGAGCAGGTTAAGGTTCTTCAGGAGCCCCCTCTGCAATTAACGCCGATGTATTAATGGACACACCCAGGAGAGAGTTAATCATGAAAAAAATTTGGCTGGCGCTGGCAGGTATGATTCTGGCATTTAGCGCTTCTGCTGCACAGTTTACCGACGGCAAACAGTACATCACGCTGGAGAAGCCGGTCGCTGGCGAGCCACAGGTTCTGGAGTTCTTCTCGTTCTATTGCCCACACTGTTACCAGTTCGAGCAGGTGCTGCATGTCTCTGACAACGTGAAGAAAAAGCTGCCGGAAGGCACAAAAATGACCAAGTACCACGTCGAGTTCCTGGGCCCATTGGGTAAAGACCTGACTCAGGCATGGGCGGTGGCGATGGCACTGGGCGTAGAAGATAAGATCACTTCGCCAATGTTTGAAGCCGTACAGAAAACCCAGACCGTTCAGACCACTGCGGATATCCGTAAAGTGTTCGTTGATGCCGGCGTGAAAGGTGAAGAGTACGATGCCGCATGGAACAGCTTCGTGGTGAAATCACTGGTTGCCCAGCAGGAAAAAGCGGCTGCTGACCTCCAGCTTCAGGGCGTTCCGGCGATGTTTGTTAACGGCAAATATCAGCTGAACATGCAGGGCATGGACACCAGCAGCATGGATATTTTCGTTCAGCAGTATGCAGATACCGTGAAATACCTGGTTGAGAAGAAGTAATTTCGTTGATGTAAAAACGCCGGTCACTGACCGGCGTTTTTGTATGAAGATTTTATCTTGTCTATCTGTTCGTCTTTCTCTTTCCAGAGCGTATTAAGCCACTGCTGGAAACGACGTTTGAAGTTCTTATCGTTTACGTAATCACCGTGCAGTTCAGCGTCAATCGGAACCAGGTCGACGTGCACGACAATACGCGTCAGTTTGCCGCTGAGCATATCGAAGAACGGCGTCTTATCGTTTTCCGGATAGCAGAGCGTGACGTTAAGAAGTTTATCGAACTGTGCTCCCAGCACGTTAAGCGCCATCGCAATCCCCGCTGCCTTTGGCGGCAACAGATGCTGATACGGAGAGCGAGTTTGCTGGCGCTTCTCTTCCGTAAACCGGGAGCCTTCAACAAAGTTCACGATGGTCGTTGGATGCGCACGAAACTTTTCACAGGAGCGGCGCGTGGTCTCCACATCCTTACCGCGACGTTCCGGATGACGAATCAAATAGCTGCGCGAATAGCGTTTCATAAACGGCATATCGAGCGCCCAGCAGGCCAGCCCGATAAAAGGCACCCAGGCGAGCTGTTGTTTCAGGAAATATTTGTTCATCGGGATGTGTTTGCGAAAAAGCACGCATAACACCACGATGTCCGCCCAGCTGTGGTGATTGCAGATCAGCAGGTACCAGTTCTTTTTGTTAAGGTTCTCCAGCCCTTTGACATCCCACTTCAGGTGCGAGTTAAGGCGCAACAGGATCGCCAGTCCTTCGCACCAGCAATACATCATGAAATTACAAAATGCGGACACGGCTCGCCACACCACGGATACAGGCAGCAGCAGTTTAATGATCCCGGCGAGAATGATCGGTACGGAACAGGCGATCGTCACCAGGATAGTTAAAATGATGCTTAGCAGTAATGTTATTGCAGCGAGAAATCTCGACATGATGAGCTTTTTCAGGTAGTTAGCTGTAAGTGAGCGACCGGCTAGTCGACGCTGGGCGCTGATTTTACCAGAAAACAGACAAATGAATGGCGCTTTCACAGGGTGATTTGGCGGCTTTTACCCCGGCGCAGAAGATTTCGCTGTCGTTCTGCGTAAATCAAGGCTTATATCCACATAGACTAAATTGCCATCAGTTGGCCATATAGAGGCGATCTCATAACATAACAATCTGATAATTAAGATCTAAATATTGCCTTATATGTATTTTTTACGTCTGTTATTCATATGAAGTGAAAATACTCACAAACTTATCCACAGTTTGATTTTTACGAGCGATCCTCACGATCGCAAAATCTTTTCCTGTATCGGGCCTGAATAACTGATGTTTTCATCCTTCTGTGGCATCCTTTACGCATAAATTGATTAAAGGCACGGACATTATGGTTCAGATCCCAGAAAACCCTCTTATTCTCGTCGATGGCTCTTCTTACCTGTATCGGGCGTACCATGCGTTTCCTCCTCTGACCAACAGCGCAGGGGAACCTACCGGCGCAATGTATGGCGTGCTGAATATGCTGCGCAGCCTGCTCCTTCAGTATCAGCCAACCCATGCGGCCGTCGTGTTTGATGCGAAAGGCAAAACGTTCCGCGACGAGTTGTTTGAACATTACAAATCCCACCGTCCGCCAATGCCTGACGATCTGCGTGCGCAGATAGAGCCGCTGCATGCGATGGTGAAAGCGATGGGTCTGCCGCTGCTGGCCGTTTCTGGGGTTGAAGCGGATGACGTCATCGGTACGCTGGCGCGTGAAGCCGAAAAGATGGGTCGTCCGGTACTGATTAGCACCGGTGATAAAGATATGGCGCAGCTGGTGACGCCAGGGATTACCCTGATTAACACTATGACCAACACCATTCTTGGGCCGGAAGAGGTGGTTGCAAAATATGGCGTGCCGCCAGAGTTGATTATCGATTTCCTCGCGTTGATGGGCGACTCCTCGGATAACATTCCTGGTGTCCCTGGCGTCGGTGAGAAAACCGCGCAGGCGCTGCTTCAGGGGCTGGGCGGGCTGGATACGCTCTACGCGGAATCAGACAAAATCGCCGGTCTCTCCTTCCGTGGTGCCAAAACCATGGCTGGGAAGCTGGAAGAGAACAAAGAGGTGGCTTATCTCTCTTATAAGCTGGCCACAATCAAAACCGATGTCGAGCTCGAACTGGGCTGTGAACAGCTGGAAGTGCAGCAGCCTTCTGCGGACGAGCTTCTAAGCCTGTTTAAGAAATACGAATTTAAGCGCTGGACCACTGACGTGGAAGCCGGTAAATGGCTGCAGGCAAAAGGGGCAAAACCTTCCACAAAGCCGAAGGAGACGATTGTCGTTGATGCAGAAGAGCAGGCGGAAGAAGAAGCCGTGGCGCTTTCCTTCGACAATTATGAAACTCTTCTTGAAGAGTCACAGCTCATTGCCTGGATCGAGAAACTGAAAAAGGCGCCGGTCTTTGCCTTTGACACCGAAACGGACAGTCTCGATAACATCTCTGCCAATATGGTAGGCCTGTCATTTGCGACAGAGCCAGGTCATGCGGCCTATGTTCCCGTGGCGCACGATTACCTGGACGCGCCGGAACAGATCTCCCGTGAACGCGTGCTTGAACTGCTGAAGCCGATTCTGGAAGATGAAAAGGCGCTCAAGGTTGGGCAAAACCTCAAGTACGACCGCGGCATTCTGCAAAACTACGGCATTGAACTGCGCGGGATCGCCTTCGACACCATGCTTGAATCTTACATTCTGGACAGCGTCGCGGGCCGCCATGATATGGATTCCTTATCTGACCGCTGGCTCAAGCATAAAACCATCACCTTCGAAGAGATTGCCGGCAAAGGGAAAAATCAGCTCACCTTTAACCAGATTGCTCTTGAAGAGGCAGGACGCTACGCGGCGGAAGACGCTGACGTTACGCTGCAGCTCCACCTGAAGATGTGGCCAAAACTGCAAAAGCACGAAGGTCCGCTGAATGTGTTCCAGCATATTGAGATGCCGCTGGTACCCGTGCTGTCCCGCATTGAACGCAACGGCGTGAAAATCGATCCAACGGTGCTGCATAACCACTCCGGGGAGCTGGCGCAGCGCCTGACCGAGCTGGAGCAAAAAGCGCATGAGCTTGCAGGCGAGCCGTTTAACCTCTCTTCACCGAAGCAGCTGCAAACCATTTTGTTTGAAAAGCAGGGCATCAAGCCGCTGAAGAAAACCCCTGGCGGTGCGCCTTCAACCTCTGAAGAGGTGCTGGAAGAGCTGGCGCTGGACTACCCGCTGCCAAAAGTGATTCTGCAGTACCGTGGTCTCGCGAAGCTGAAGTCTACCTACACTGATAAGCTTCCGCTGATGATCAACCCGAAAACGGGCCGCGTGCACACCTCATATCATCAGGCTGTCGCGGCGACCGGTCGTCTCTCGTCAACCGATCCCAACCTGCAGAACATCCCGGTACGTAACGAAGAGGGCCGCCGTATTCGCCAGGCTTTCATCGCACCAGAGGATTATCTGATTGTCTCTGCTGACTACTCGCAAATTGAGCTGCGCATTATGGCGCATCTGTCCCGCGACAAAGGCCTGCTGACCGCGTTTGCCGAAGGGAAGGATATCCACCGGGCAACCGCGGCGGAAGTCTTCGGCTTGCCGCTGGACAGCGTGACCAACGAACAGCGCCGCAGCGCTAAAGCGATCAACTTCGGTCTGATCTACGGCATGAGCGCGTTCGGCCTTTCACGCCAGCTCAATATTCCACGTAAAGAGTCGCAGAAGTATATGGATCTCTACTTCGAGCGCTACCCGGGCGTGCTGGAATATATGGAACGTACCCGCGCGCAGGCGAAAGAGAAAGGCTACGTTGAAACGCTGGACGGCCGCCGTCTCTACCTCCCGGACATCAAATCCAGCAACGCGGCGCGCCGCGCGGGCGCAGAGCGTGCCGCGATCAACGCCCCGATGCAGGGGACCGCGGCGGACATTATTAAGCGTGCAATGATCGCCGTGGATGCCTGGCTCGAGAAAGAGAAACCGCGTGTGAAAATGATCATGCAGGTACACGATGAACTGGTATTTGAAGTGCACAAGGACGACCTCGACGCCGTGTCGAAGAAGATCCACGAACTGATGGAAAGCAGCATGAAGCTGGACGTGCCGTTGCTGGTGGAAGTGGGAAGTGGTGAAAACTGGGATCAGGCTCACTAAGGGTTCTTCGCATAACGCGCTTTTTATGTAAGTTTGCAACATGGCAACGCGAGTTTTGTGACGATCATTAGAATTCCCTATGTAAAGAATGAAAAAAAACTACAAAAAGTGCTTTTTCTGCAACACAAAAAGGGGTAGAGTTATCGGCGTAGGGTACAGAGGTAAGATGTTCTATCTTTCAGACCTTTTACTTCACGTAATCGGATTTGGCTGAATATTTTAGCCGCCCCAGTCAGTAATGACTGGGGCGTTTTTTATTGCGGCAAAGAAATGTTCAGGCAAAAAAAAGCGCGGCCATTGCCGCGCTCGGTATTACTCTTCTTCCGCTTCCGTCGCGGGTTCCAGCTCGCTAAACCAGGTGTCGAGCTTCTGACGCAGCTTGTCCACGCCCTGCTTTTTCAGCGAGGAGAACGGCTCAACCTGCACATCGCCGTTGAACGCCAGCACCGCTTCGCGAACCATATTCACCTGCGCTTTACGCGCGCCGCTTGCCAGCTTATCGGCTTTCGTCAGCAGCACCAGCACGGCGATATCGCTTGCCACCGCCCAGTCGATCATCTGCTGATCGAGATCTTTCAGCGGGTGGCGAATATCCATCAATACCACCAGACCTTTCAGGCACATGCGTTTTTCGAGGTATTCACCCAGCGCACGCTGCCATTTGATTTTCATCTCTTCGGGTACCTGCGCATAACCGTACCCCGGTAAGTCGACCAGGCGTTTGCCCTCTGCGACTTCAAACAGGTTGATCAGCTGGGTACGGCCAGGTGTTTTTGAGGTACGCGCCAGGTTCTTCTGATTGGTCAGCGTATTCAGGGCGCTGGATTTCCCCGCATTAGAGCGGCCAGCAAAGGCCACTTCAATACCGGTATCAGAGGGGAGGTGGCGAATATCGGGCGCACTGGTGACAAAATGCGTCTGTTGGTAGTTCCAGGTAGTCACGTGGTCGTCTCCAAAAATCGTAATCTGAGGGGGATTATACCTGAATGCGGGCAAAAGACTTTTTTCATTGCACTCAGCCTGTAGGCTTAAGCCCTGGCCGCTGTGAGAGATTGGCTATACGTACTATGGGAGATTTCAGAGAAATCGCAGGAGCAAGAAAAAGGCAAACTGTTTTAAATCATCATCTTATTTCCAGGTAATTATCTGAAAATCCGTTTTTGTACCGTTTCGTTGCTTGTTAGTTTAAGCGAACACGGTAAAGTATGCGGCAAGGCGAGGAAGCCAACAGGATGATGACTTAAGGATAAGGGTCAGGAGCGCCAGGAGGCGAAGACGCAGGATTGTCAGGACGACCAGCGCCTGGAGGCGTTTTAACAGGAAATGGAACCGTATCACGGACGGTATTAGCCAAGGGATAAACAGGGTTTGTTGTTGGCAAACATGGAATGTCTGACCCGTTAAGGGTTGTGAGTCAGGAAAAAAGGCGACAGATTGCTCTGTCGCCTTTTTTCTTTGCTTGCTTTCTGCTAGATTTCGCCGCAATTCTATACTGAAGAAAACGACTTAAAGATAAAACATCATGAAAAAACCAACCTCCGCTGCGGGCGCGAAACGCCCTGCAAAAGCACGCCGCAAAACGCGCGAAGAACTGAACCAGGAAGCGCGCGACCGCAAACGCGACAAAAAACATCGCGGTCATGCTGCGGGTAGCCGTGCCAACGGTGGTGGTGCAGCGGGCGCTTCTGCAAAAAGCAAGCAGCAGAAAGATCCTCGTATCGGCAGTAAAACTCCCATTCCACTGGGCGTGACAGACACCCCGGTCACTAAGCAGCACAAACCAAAGAGCGAGAAACCTATGCTTTCACCGCAGGCTGAGCTGGATTTGCTGGAGAACGATGAGCGCCTGGACGCGCTGCTGGAACGTCTTGAAGAGGGTGAAACCCTGACCGCCGAAGAGCAGTCATGGGTGGATGCCAAACTGGATCGCATCGACGAGCTGATGCAGAAGCTGGGTCTGTCTTACGATGACGAAGACGACGAAGAAGAAGACGAAAAGCAGGAAGATATGATGCGTCTTCTGAAGGGTGGAAACTAACATTTGCACCCGGCAGGCTCGATAGTCCTGCTTATAACCCTTCCGGTTATATGTTATCTGGTGTGGTTATTCGTTAAACTACGGCGGTTGTCGCGGCGACAGAAGTGGCTGCGCACCCGAATGATGGCCCGCAATGGGGTCAGAACGGGCCGCCGTATACGAACGCGACACCAACGGAAGGAGTGAGCATGTCAGCACCAACTATCGACTGGGATTTGGCCCTAATCCAGAAATATAACTATTCCGGGCCGCGTTATACGTCATACCCCACCGCGCTGGAGTTCTCCGATGCCTTCGGCGAGGAGGATTTTCAGCAGGCTGTCGCGCGCTATCCTGAGCGTCCGCTGTCGCTCTATGTCCATATTCCGTTCTGCCACAAGCTTTGCTACTTCTGCGGCTGCAATAAAATCGTGACCCGCCAGCAGCATAAAGCCGACCAGTATCTTGACGCGCTCGAACAGGAAATTGTGCATCGCGCGCCGCTGTTTAAAGGCCGTCACGTCAGCCAGCTTCACTGGGGCGGCGGTACGCCAACCTATCTGAACAAAGCGCAGATAAGCCGCCTGATGACCCTGCTGCGCGGCAATTTCGGTTTTAACGACGATGCTGAAATCTCGATCGAAGTCGATCCGCGCGAAATTGAGCTGGATGTGCTGGATCACTTACGCGCAGAAGGCTTCAACCGCCTGAGCATGGGCGTGCAGGACTTCAATAAAGAGGTTCAGCGTCTGGTGAACCGCGAGCAGGACGAAGACTTTATTTTTGCCTTACTCAACCATGCGCGTGACATCGGTTTTACCTCGACCAACATCGACCTGATTTACGGTCTGCCAAAGCAGACGCCGGAAAGCTTCGCCTTTACGCTGAAGCGCGTGGCTGAACTCAGTCCGGACCGCCTGAGCGTCTTTAACTACGCGCATCTGCCGACGCTCTTTGCCGCCCAGCGCAAAATCAAAGATGCCGATCTGCCTTCTGCCCAGCAGAAGCTGGATATCCTGCAGGAAACCATCACCTCGCTGACCGAAACCGGCTATCAGTTTATCGGCATGGATCACTTTGCCCGTCCTGATGACGAGCTGGCCGTTGCTCAGCGCGAAGGGGTACTGCACCGCAACTTCCAGGGCTACACGACCCAGGGCGATACCGATCTGCTCGGCATGGGCGTCTCCGCCATCAGCATGATCGGCGACTGCTACGCGCAGAACCAGAAAGAGCTAAAGCTGTATTACCAGCAGGTGGATGAGACCGGCAACGCGCTGTGGCGCGGCATCGCATTAACCCGTGACGACTGCATCCGTCGCGATGTGATTAAGGCGCTTATCTGCAACTTCCGTCTCGATTTCAGGGACGTGGAAGCGCAGTGGGCGCTGAACTTCAGCGATTATTTCGCGGAAGATCTGAAGCTTCTGGCGCCGCTGGCGAAAGACGGGCTGGTGGATGTGTCGGAGGGCGCGATTGAGGTCACGCCGAAAGGGCGTCTGTTGATCCGCAATATCTGCATGTGCTTCGACGCATATCTGCGTCAGAAAGCGCGTATGCAGCAGTTCTCGCGGGTGATTTAAACGGTAATGCCGGGTAAGCGAAGCGCCACCCGGCTTTTCATCGCCAACTCGCTAGCTAAACAGCCCAACCAGCGCCGCACACAGCACCGCCGCAACGGCGGTTTGTGGCGTGTGGCTTTCAGCGGCTCCGCTAGAGAGCATATTCACGAATGTTTCCAGCATGATGTTCACCCCCAATTTCCGGGCACGATCATACAAAACTCATCGGAACAGTAAAGCGCAAAATAACGGCAATTTGCGCTCAATTAATAACCTTTACACAAGCGCGGATATTACTCCATTCCCAGCTCTTTCAGCTTGCGCGTCAGGGTATTGCGTCCCCATCCTAACAGGCGAGCGGCTTCCTGCTTATGACCCTGGGTATGACGAAGCGCGGTGGTCAACAGCGTACGCTCCATCTCAGGCTGAGCCTCAGACAGCAGGTTTTGATGACCGGAACGCAGCGCGCGGTCGGCCCACTGCGCCAGCAGCGTCGCCCAGCTGTCCGGCAGCGCGTGTCCGCTACTGCTTTCCGGCGCGGTCGCCTCAAACAGCTCGGCCGGTAAATCCTGAATCAGCACTTCCTGACCGGCAGCCATCACGGTTAACCAGCGGCAGGTGTTTTCCAGCTGACGCACGTTGCCCGGCCACGCCAGACGCGTCAGAGCGGCATCGGTTTCGGGATGAAGCTGCTTAGCTTCCACACCCAGCTCGCGGGCAGCCACCTGCAGGAAATGACGCGCCAGGCGGGGAATATCTTCCCGGCGTCCACGCAGCGGCGGCAGATGAACGCGAATGACATTCAGGCGATGGAATAAATCCTCACGGAATTTGCCTTCCTGCACGCGCTGCTCCAGGTTCTGGTGGGTCGCGGCGATAATACGCACGTCCACCTTCACCGGCGCATAACCGCCCACGCGGTAAAACTGCCCGTCGGCCAGCACGCGCAGCAGACGGGTCTGTACGTCCAGCGGCATATCGCCGATCTCATCCAGGAACAGCGTGCCGCCGTCAGCCTGTTCGAAGCGCCCCTGGCGAATGGTATTTGCGCCGGTAAACGCCCCTTTTTCGTGCCCGAAAAGCTCGGATTCAATCAAGTCCTTTGGGATCGCCGCCATATTCAGGGCGATAAACGGCGCTTTTGCCCGCGGGCTGTGGCGATGCAGGGCATGGGCCACAAGCTCTTTACCGGTCCCCGATTCGCCGTTGATCAAGACGCTGATGGAGGAGCGGGACAGACGGCCAATAATGCGAAACACGTCCTGCATCGCCGGCGCTTCGCCGATGATGTCGGTGGTTGGCCCAAAATCGGGCGCGTGGCGCGGCTGTTGCTGCTCCTGATAATGGCTAATCGCGCGCTCAACCAGCGCCACCGCTTCGTCGATATCAAACGGTTTGGGCAGATAATCGAATGCCCCTTGCTGGTAAGCGCTCACCGCGGCATCCAGATCGGAATGAGCCGTCATTATGATGACCGGAAGCATAGGGTGGCGTTGTTTGATCTGCTTTAACAGCGCCAGCCCGTCCATGCCCGGCATACGGATATCCGACAGCAGAACATCGGGCGTTTTAGTGGTGAGTGCGTCGAGCACTTCGCTGCCGCTCTCAAACGTCGTGCAGCTTAATCCAGCCCCTGTGAGCGCGCGTTCAAGCACCCAACGGATGGAGCTATCGTCATCGACTACCCAGACTATCCCTCGTTGCATAAACGTCACCTTTATTTTTTAATCGGCAGGAAAACCGAAAACTCGGTATGTCCCGGCCAACTGGTAAATTCAATTTTTCCAGAGTGTTGGTCGATCAAACTGCGGGCAATGGATAAGCCCAGGCCGGTTCCGCCTTCGCGGCCGCTGACCATCGGGTAGAACAGAGTGTCCTGAAGATGCGATGGAATACCGGGGCCGTTATCCTCGACGTCGATACGGGCCGCAAGCCGATAGCGCACGCCGTGTAACGTGAGCTGGAAGGCGGTTCGGGTGCGCAAAATAATCTCGCCCCCTTCCGGTCCCAGCGCCTGCAGGGCATTGCGCACTATATTCAACAGGACCTGCTCAATCTGATCCGGGTCATGGGCCAGTTCCGGCAGGCTTGGGTCGTAATCACGCACCAGCGTGACGTTCTCCGGCAGCTCCATCGAGACGAGCTTCACCACCCGCTCGGCCACTTTATGGATGCTTTCTGTGACGTGCATTCCCGGCTGCTGTGGCCCGAGAAGACGGTCAACCAGATTCCGCAGGCGGTCCGCCTGCTCGATGATGACGTTGGTATACTCCGCCAGCGCAGGGTCGGGCAGCGCCTTGGTCAGAAGCTGCGCCGCGCCGCGTAATCCGCCCAGCGGGTTTTTGATTTCATGCGCCAGGCCGCGCACCAGGTCTCGGGCGGCAATTTGCTGCGCATGCTGAAGCTGCTCCTGGCTCAGGCGACGCTGATTATCCATCGGCGCCATTTCCAGCAGGATCAAGCCTTCGGGAAGACGTTGCGCGGTCAGCGACAGAATGTGCGAGCGCCCGTCGATCACCAGCGTCACTTCGTTATCGGTGAAACCCTGGCCCGCCTGTAAACTTTCCTGCATCAGGCCAATATTCAGCGAAAAATAGCTCAGAAGTTCCGGAAGCGGGGTGCCGAACAGTTTGCGTGCGCTTTGGGCGAGCAGCTGCTGTGCCGCCGGGTTGGCGTAATGAACGGCCAGCTCGTCATCCACCAGCAAAATGCTGTTAATCAAAGAATTGAGGATCTGCCCAGCATCGGGCAGCGTGCCAGTTGCCATTCAGCAGTCTCCTGGAGTCGTTTGCACTAATTTAGTGCAGTATAGCGTTTTCGGCGTCAAAAGCGCGTGAGATCAGGTTGTTGGTGGAGAAAAAAGCCCATCCGGAGATGGGCTAAAAGTTTCCACGGCAACTACTCCCGGCGCTTGTCACGCCGGGTAAAACAACTTAATTAAACGCTGTAGTACAGTTCGAACTCAACCGGATGCGGCGTCATACGCACGCGGTCGTTCTCTTCAGTACGCAGGGCGATGTAAGCATCGATAGCGTCGTCAGTGAATACGCCACCTGCGGTCAGGAACTCGCGGTCTGCGTCCAGCGCCTGCAGGGCTTCTTCCAGAGAGCCAGCAACCTGTGGGATCTCTTTCGCTTCTTCTGGCGGCAGGTCGTACAGGTTTTTGTCCATCGCTTCGCCTGGGTGGATCTTGTTCTTGATACCGTCCAGACCGGCCATCAGCAGTGCTGCGAAGCACAGGTATGGGTTAGCCGCTGGATCCGGGAAGCGAACTTCGATACGACGGGCTTTAGGAGACGCCACCACCGGGATACGGATAGAAGCAGAACGGTTACGCGCAGAGTAGGCCAGCATCACTGGCGCTTCGTAGCCCGGGACCAGACGCTTGTAGGAGTTGGTGGTTGGGTTCGCCAGGGCGTTGATCGCTTTAGCGTGTTTGATTACGCCGCCAATGTAGTACAGCGCCTGCTCGGACAGACCGGCATATTTGTCACCAGAGAACAGGTTGGTACCGTTCTTGGACAGAGACATGTGGCAGTGCATACCGGAACCGTTGTCGCCAAACATTGGTTTTGGCATGAAAGTCGCAGTTTTACCGAAACGGTGCGCAACGTTGTGCACAACGTATTTGTAGATCTGAATTTCGTCCGCTTTTTTGGTCATGGTGTTGAAGCGGGTAGCCACTTCGTTCTGACCCGCAGTCGCCACTTCGTGGTGGTGAGCTTCAACAACCAGGCCCATCTCTTCCATCACCAGACACATGGTAGAACGAATGTCCTGTGCAGAGTCGACCGGAGGAACCGGGAAGTAACCGCCTTTCACGCCTGGACGGTGACCTTTGTTACCACCTTCGTATTTGGTGGAGGAGTTCCATGCGCCTTCGATGTCGTCGATAGCCACGTGGGAGCCAGAGATAGAGGCACCAAAACGGATGTCATCAAACAGGAAGAACTCTGGCTCTGGCCCGAACAGAACGGTGTCCGCGATGCCGGTAGAACGCAGGTACTCTTCAGCGCGTTTCGCGATAGAACGTGGGTCGCGGTCGTAGCCCTGCAGCGTGCCTGGCTCGAGGATGTCGCAACGGATGATCAGGGTAGGTTCTTCGAAGAACGGATCAATGACCGCAGTGGTTGCATCTGGCATCAGAACCATGTCGGATTCGTTAATGCCTTTCCAGCCACCAATGGAGGAGCCGTCAAACATTTTGCCTTCTTCAAAGAATTCGGCGTTCACCTGATGAGCAGGGATTGTGACGTGCTGTTCTTTACCTTTGGTGTCGGTGAAGCGGAGATCAACAAACTTCACTTCATGTTCGTTCAGCATCGTCAAAACGTGTTCAGCGGACATACTTAACTCTCCAGATTGGTCATTGTCGTCGTGGTAACGAGGTCTTCAGTTTCTGTTTGTACTGGCTGTTGCCATGTAATTTTTATAAAGCGAAATCTGTGCCAACTTTTAAAACACCCCAAAAAGGCGTTATCATGCGCACCATAGTGCAAAAGGGCTGCACCACAATGGTAATGTTGCACCAGTATAGTGCTTCAGTGTGAACACCGAGCACCATATTGGTGCAATTTTCGTTAAAGTGCCCTTTTTCGCTCCGTGAAAGCGATCACAAAGCATCTCTGCGATACTTGTTTGCGGAGGATGTTTGTGATCCTGTTTTGTAGTGCGATTAATCCGTGTACAATAACGCGCTATTTCTAATGCCTGAGGCAAAGTTGTGATCGAAAATTTGCGTAACATCGCCATCATCGCGCACGTTGACCATGGTAAAACTACCCTGGTTGATAAGCTGCTGCAGCAATCCGGTACGTTTGATGCACGTGCCGAAACTCAAGAGCGTGTGATGGACTCCAACGATTTGGAGAAAGAGCGTGGGATTACTATCCTCGCGAAAAACACCGCTATTAAATGGAATGACTACCGTATCAACATCGTTGATACCCCAGGGCACGCCGACTTCGGTGGTGAAGTTGAGCGCGTGATGTCCATGGTGGATTCCGTGCTGCTGGTGGTTGACGCATTTGACGGCCCAATGCCGCAAACGCGCTTCGTGACCAAAAAAGCATTTGCCCATGGCCTGAAACCAATTGTTGTTATCAACAAGGTTGACCGTCCTGGCGCACGTCCTGACTGGGTTGTTGATCAGGTATTCGACCTGTTCGTTAACCTCGACGCGACCGACGAACAGCTGGACTTCCCTATCATTTACGCTTCGGCGCTGAATGGTATCGCGGGTCTGGACCACGAAGATATGGCGGAAGACATGACCCCGCTGTATCAGGCGATTGTCGATCACGTACCGGCACCGGATGTTGATCTGGATGGTCCACTGCAGATGCAGATCTCCCAGCTGGACTACAACAACTACGTTGGCGTCATCGGTATCGGTCGTATCAAACGCGGTAAAGTGAAGCCAAACCAGCAGGTTACTATCATCGATAGCGAAGGCAAAACCCGCAACGGTAAAGTTGGCAAAGTGCTGACTCACCTGGGTCTGGAGCGTATCGACAGCGATCTGGCTGAAGCGGGCGACATCATCGCTATCACCGGTCTGGGCGAGCTGAACATCTCTGACACCATCTGCGACCCGCAGAATGTGGAAGCGCTGCCAGCCCTGTCTGTTGATGAACCAACCGTTACCATGTTCTTCAACGTCAACACCTCTCCGTTCTGTGGTAAAGAAGGTAAGTTCGTTACCTCTCGTCAGATCCTTGACCGCCTGAACAAAGAGCTGGTGCACAACGTTGCGCTGCGCGTTGAAGAAACCGAAGACGCTGATGCCTTCCGCGTTTCGGGTCGTGGTGAGCTGCACCTGTCTGTTCTGATCGAAAACATGCGTCGTGAAGGTTTCGAGATGGCGGTTTCCCGTCCGAAAGTTATCTTCCGCGAAATCGACGGCCGTAAACAAGAGCCGTTCGAAAACGTGACGCTGGACGTTGAAGAGCAGCACCAGGGTTCTGTGATGCAGGCGCTGGGCGAGCGTAAAGGCGACCTGAAAAACATGAATCCAGACGGCAAAGGCCGCGTACGTCTCGACTACGTGATCCCAAGCCGTGGCCTGATCGGCTTCCGTTCGGAGTTCATGACCATGACCTCTGGTACCGGTCTGCTGTACTCCACCTTCAGCCACTACGACGACGTGCGTCCGGGCGAAGTGGGCCAGCGTAACAACGGCGTACTGATCTCCAACGGTCAGGGTAAAGCGGTTGCGTTTGCGCTGTTCGGTCTGCAGGATCGCGGTAAGCTGTTCCTGGGTCACGGTGCTGAAGTTTACGAAGGCCAGATCATCGGTATTCACAGCCGTTCTAACGACCTGACCGTAAACTGCCTGACCGGTAAGAAACTGACCAACATGCGTGCGTCCGGTACTGACGAAGCAACGGTTCTGGTTCCACCGATCAAGATGACCCTGGAGCAGGCTCTGGAATTCATCGATGACGACGAACTGGTAGAAGTGACTCCGCTGTCTATCCGTATCCGTAAACGTCACCTGACCGAGAACGATCGTAAACGTGCTATGCGCGGTGCGAAAGAAGAGTAATTCGGTTATGCCGTAGGCCGGGTATGCGCATGCGCCACCCGGCAACGAAAAAGCCGCTGAGCGATCAGCGGCTTTTTTTATTAGAACGAATACCGTAGCCCTAAACGGATCCGGTACTGCTCCCGGTTGTAATCATTCCATCGGTCCAGCCACTGCAGTTCGAGGTACGGCAGCCAGTTTCTGTCGATCCTGTAACTGAATTTATTGGTAATTTCCCAGTGATGGTCTTTGCCATTTTTGCTGTGATAATCATTCACCCGCTGGAAAAAGTGCGGTTCAAAGGTGTAGAAAAATGCATCCGTTACTTTGAAATTCCAGTAGTTGGCAAATTCGTGCGTGTCGTTCTTATCCATCTGCCCGTTATAGTCCGGCGTATCGTAATTGTTATGGTTATAGCGATAGCGGAACGTCAGGTTGAACCAGTCCGTAAATTTATAATTGGTATCCAAATAAACCGCGCCACCCGAACCTGCGCTGCTGTCGTTAATCAACCCGCCGGGCTGGAAGGTGAGTTTATCGGTCGGCTTAAAGAGCGGATACCACCCCTCGATTTCGTTATAGCTGTGCTTAAGTTCATCCCATTTACCCACGTTATAGGCGTTGGTGAACATCAGTCCCGAGCCCATATCGAAGTTATAGCCCGCACGCAGGATTACCTCGTGCATCTCTGAGGCCGTATTGTAGGCTTCACGCGTTTCGACATAGGCTCCGGCAAATACCGGGCAGGACACAGACGACACGATCAGTACAGTGATGATTCTTTTCATAATTTGTCCATGTATCAGGTACAGAAAGGCCTCCCTCCTGATAAACAGGAAGGACATAGTGGCCGGATTTATTGTTATAAAGTGACTGCTGACGCTTTATTGTTGGTGGTTATCTCAGGGGTATTCGCGGTTTGTTTCTTCCGTTTTCCAATCTCCTCGATAATAAAGGCGAAGCGCGCTTCGTTGAGTTTATAAAACAGCCCCATGGTCACGGCAGCAACAATCGCCAGGCCGCACGGCCAGAGGAAAATCAGCTGACGCAACCCAAGCAGCGTGCCCGCGCTCTGCACGGCATGGGGAACGTAGCCAATCTGGGTCAGCATAATGCCAGGCAGGAAACCGGCGAGCGCGGCGGAGATTTTGCGCGAGAAGGTATAGCCGGTATACACCGACCCTTCGGCGCGAATGCCGGTTTTCCACTCGCCGTAATCGACGGTATCCGGCACCAGCGCCCAGTTCAGGCTGTTCACAAACGCCGTGCCGAAGAAGGCCATGCAGGAAAACAGCACGAACAGCAGGGAGCTGGTCCCCCAGAAGAAATTCAGCACGTCGCCCACCGCCCACAGCGCCAGCCCGCCCAGATAGACCGGTTTCTTGCCAAAGCGCTTTACCGCGCCGGGCACCAGAAACACGCCAATCAGAATGCAGCCCATGCTGAAAAAGCCCATCCACGACAGCAGATGCAGATCGTTCAGCACGTACTGGGTGTAATAGACCTGAATCGCCAGCTTGATGTTAAACGCGGCGAGAGTGCACAGGTTGGCGATGCACAGCACCAGCAGCGGTGGATTGCGGAAAATCGCGCAGAATGATTTCAGAATGCCGGGCTTATGGTGATCGGGTGTGAGCTCCACGTAGCGTTCTTTCACCCCGCTGTAGCACCACCACATGCAGAACAGGCCGCCGGTAACGAACACCAGCGCGGCCACCAGATAGCCGAGTGAGGGCTGGTGGACGAACAGCGCCTGAATGGGCATAAAGCCGACGGTGCAGAGCAACAGTCCTACCGTTGCGCCGCCCTGACGCCACGCCGCAAGCTGCGCGCGCTCGTTCGGGTTTTTGGTGATGGCCGGGATCATCGCACCGTAGGCGCAGTTCATCAGGCTATAGCAGAGGCCAAACATCATGAAGAGCACGGTGGCGAGGGCCGTTTTCACCGTCAGGCTAAAGTCGTTGGCCATAAACTGCGCCGTCGCCACCAGCGCCACCGGCACGGAGGCGTAAAGAATGAACGGCCTGAATTTTCCCCGCGCGCCGATGTTACGTCGGGAGTCCAGCAGCACCCCGGTCAGCATGTCGGTAAACGCGGTAAAAAACTTTGCCACCAGGAAAATAATGCCGCCATAGAACGCGGGCATGCCCAGTTCATCGGTGTAAAACTTCAGCAGATACAGCGTGCCAATACACAGCATCAGGTTCGAGCCAAAATCGCCCATCCCGTAGGCGCACTTCTCTCGCAGGCTCAATTTCAGGGTTAACGGATCAGTATTATGTGTCATGGTCGATCCTCAAAGCGCCCCGCAGGGCGCTCTATCACGTCATTATGCCGTACGTTTGCGCAGTTCGATCTCTTCGACGATGCGCACATACATCTTCTCGTTGAGGTTGTAGAAGCAGCCCATCGCCACGATGGTGATGACCGCCAGCAGGCTCGGGTAGATAAATATCAGCTGCCGCAGCCCTTCAACCGTGCCACTGGATTGCACCACGTTGGGTACATAGCCGATCTGCGTGAGCATGATCCCCGGGAAGAAGCCCGCCAGCGCCTGGGAGACCTTCCGGAAGAAGGTAAAACCGGTATACACCGTTCCTTCGGAGCGCACGCCGGTGCGCCACTCACCGTACTCCACGGTATCGGACACCAGCGCCCAGTTCAGGCTGTTCACGAACGCGGAGCCGAAAAAGGCCAGGCAGGAGAACGCCACAAAGCTCACCGAGCCGCCGCCGAAGAAGTAGTTGAGCAGATCGCCCGCCACCCAAATCGTCAGCCCGCTGATGTAGACCTTTTTCTTGCCGAAGCGCCGCACCGCGCCGGGCATCATAAAGACGCCGATAAAAATACAGCCCATGCTGAAGAAGCCCATGTACGACAGCAGGATCGGGTCGTTCAGCACGTACTGCGTGTAGTAGACCTGAATGGCGAGTTTGACGTTAAAGGCGCCCAGCGTGCACAGGTTGGCGATGCACAGGATAAACAGCGGACGGTTCCCGGCGATGGCGCGAAACGACTGCAGCAGCCCCGGCTTTTGCGCCGGGTTAGCGGGCTGCGCCTCGACGTAGCGTTCGGTCACCCCCTTGTAGCACCACCACATAAAAAACAGTCCGAACAGCGAGAAGAGGGTGGCGGCAAAGATATAGCCAAGCTGGTCATTGCCTTCAATCAGGTTCATCACCGGAACAAAACCCACGGTACAGAGTAGCAGGCCCAGCGTAGCGCCGCCCTGACGCCAGGCGGCCAGCGAGGCGCGCTCGTCCGGGTTTTTGGTAATGGCGGGCACCATCGCGCCGTAGGAGCAGTTCATCATGCTGAAGAACAGGCCGTACAGCATGAACAGCACCGTCGCCATCACCGTTTTACCGGTGATTTCAAACGGCGTGCCGACGAAGTTGGCAATCGCCAGCAGCGTCACCGGGAACGCCGCGTACAGTACGAACGGGCGGAATTTCCCTTTCGGGCCGATCCTGCGCCGGGAGTCGAGCATGATCCCGGTGCCCATATCGGTGAAGGCGGTAAAGAACTTCGCAATCAGGAAGATAATTCCGCCGTAGGTGCCCGGCAGCCCCAGCACGTCGGTGTAAAACTTCAGCAGATAAAGCGTGCCGATATCCAGCAGGATGTTTGAGCCGAGATCGCCCATCCCGTAGGCGAGTTTTTCTTTAAACGGCAGGCGTAGGGTTGCCGGATCGGAAGTATGTTGACTCATTATTGTTCTCCGTCTGCCCGCAGGTGGCCCCGCGGGCGAGCCTTATCAGATATGACGTAAGGTGCTAAACAGATCTGCCCATTCGCTGTGCTGGCGGTAGAAGACCGGCGGCTTGCCGAGCGGGGCATCTACGGTCACGTCACCGCCCCGGCAGATTTCCCCGGTCCACGCATTCACCCAGCTGTCCTGCGGCAGATAGAGCGACCAGTCGCGGCGCCCCTCTTCATGAACCGGCGCCACCAGCAGGTCGCGGCCAAACAGGTACTGGTATTTCAGCGTGTAGGCGCGCGCGTCGTCCTCGTAGTGCAGGAACAGCGGACGCATCACCGGCAGGCCGCTTTTCGCGTTCTGCGCGACCGCGGCTTTGATGTACGGCTTCAGGGTGGTGAAGACGGTTGTCATGCGCGCGAAGTGCGCGATGGTTTCCGCGTCGCCGTCGAACTGCCAGTTATCGCCTGGACGGTTGCCCTCATGGGTACGCATCATCGGCGTAAAGGCGCTGAAGTCGCACCAGCGCAGCAGCAGCTCTTTGCTGCGCTTCATCTCGAACAGGGTCGTATAGCCGCCGATGTCGCTGTGGTGCAGGCCGTGCCCGGTCATCGCCAGCGACAGCGCCGCAGGGATGACGGACGCCAGACCGTCGTCCAGGCTCCAGTCGACGTTCTGATCTCCCGCCCACATCATTACCGAGTGCTTCTGGCTACCGGTGTAGCCCGCGCGCATGAAGAACAGGATCTCGCCGAGCTTGCCGGTCTCCTGAAGCGCCTCGTAGTTACATTTGGCCCACAGGGCAGGCCAGGCGTTATGCATGATCTCCGCGCTCACGCCGTTATGCAGGAAGGTGTCGGTCGGCAGGTACTCCCCGAAATCGGCCATCCAGCCGCCGCAGCCCAGTTCGATCAGGTTCTTTTTAATGACCTCTTTGTACCAGTCGTAGGCTGCCGGGTTGGTCAGGTCGATAACGCCCGCGTAGAACTCGCCGAACTCGACGTGGTAGTCCTCGCCGTTGGCGTTTTTGGTCAGATAGCCGCGCTTCGACGCCTCTTCGCAGAGATCTTTATCGCTGGCGACGTACGGGTTGATATAGGAGAGGAACTGCACGCCTTCCTCTTTCCACTTCGCAATCCGCGCATCAAGCTGCGGATAGAGCGCGCTGTTCCACTTCCAGTTCCACATCACGCGCTTGCCGAAGGAGGTCATGCGAATGCCGGACCAGTCCTGCGCCCAGATGCCGTTGACCTTCACGCCGCCCTCGCGCATGGCGTCGAGCTTCTGCTGGCACACCTCGGTGCCGCCCTGAATGCCCAGCGTCACGCCGTCGTACACCCAGTCCGGCAGCTCCGGCTGACGCCCCAGCAGGCCGGTCAGTTTTTCCAGTAGATCGACGTACGTTTCCGCACATTCGAAGCGCAGCGTGGCGTTATCTTCCCAGAACGCCAGCTCGTGGAAGTCCGGCGCGCTGAAGTCAAAGTTCATATAGCAGCTGTTATCCACGTGGCAGTAGTACTTCTGGGTGCTCACGAAGGTAGGCTGCGGGAAGAAGGTCCAGTAGTAGTCGCCGCCCGCGTTCTCTTTGCAGTCGGCCTGCCAGGTGACGTAGGTTTGCTTATTGCGGCCCACGCCCTGCTCGCTGGTCCACAGCGGGAACGGCTTGCCGCGCAAATCGAAATACGAGAACTGCTCGCCGCAGCCGTAAATATGATCGTCTGGCTGCGCCGCCAGCCGCAGCCAGATGCGGTTATGGCTGGCGGCGTCATTTTTCAGCTTCAGCTCCAGACGGCCTTCCGCATCCACGCCCACCAGCAGCGTCGCGCTTACCGCATCGCCGCGGGTAAAGCGGATCGCCCAGCCCGCGTTTTGCTGCGTGACGGTCGCGTCCGTCAGGGCAATCTTTTCGTTGAGCTTGTCTTTGATGCTGAAGTTGCCGCGAAACATCTCGATATCCGCCTCGCCTGCGCCAATCCACAGGCAAGGGGCATCCGCGGTGTGGGATAAAATCAGACGGTCCTGCCAGCGCAGGGTGAAGCCACTTTCGTTATTTTTCAGGTCAATATTGTGTAGGGTACGCATAAACACTCCGTCTTAATTATTTGGCCTGGCTATCCAGTAATCCGGCGGCGACGGCAGGGGCTAAGCCCGGGGCCAGCGGCAGGCGGGGGATCACCAGGCAGTGCAGCAGGTGGTAAATATCCTGCTTGCCGTCCCAGACTTTGGTGGTCACTTCGTTGTTGGTGTCCAGCTCCTGCCACCACGAACCGTTTTCGTAGTCCATCAGGTACTTGATGCAGTAATCCCACCACTTCTGATACCAGGCTTCGTACTGCGCTTCGCCGGTCACGGTATAGAGGGCATAGGCCGTGCCCATCGCCTCGACGATTGGCCAGCGCACGCGTTCACGCACAATAGGCTTGCCGTCCCAGCCCACGGAGTAGACAAATCCATCGGCCCCGTCGGGTGCCCAGGCGTCGCGGATGGTGGCGTGGAACAGGCCTTTTGCATCTTCCAGCAGCCACTCCGGCGGGGTCTCAAAGCGCGCTTCCAGCGCGGCGCGCAGGTGCAGCATCAGGCGGCCCCACTCGATCCAGTGCCCCGGCGTGCCGCCGTAGGCGCGGAAGCGGTGAGCAGGGTTATCGATGTTGTAATCGCGGATCGGGTTCCAGTCGGTGTCGAAATGCTCGTTAACGCGGTACTCACCTTTGCGCGCCACGTCATGAATAATTACCGACGCGATGCGCAGGGCGCGGTCGAGCCATTTACGGTCGTGGGTCACGTCATAAACGATCAGGAAGGCTTCCACGGCGTGCATGTTGGCGTTACCGCCGCGATAGTCTTCCGTTTTGCTGAAGGCTTCATCCCAGGACTCCAGGCACATCTGCTCCTGTTCGCTCCAGAAGTAACGCTCAATCACCTCGATGGCATCGTCCAGCAGCTTACGTGCCTGCGGGTGACCCGTGGTCACGGCGCTCGCCGCGCCCAGCAGAACGAAGAAATGCTGATAGCCCTGCTTGGACGCATCAATCACGCCTTCATCGTTTACGCAGGCGTACCAGCCGCCGTGCTGCTTGTCGCGCAGCGTACCGTTGAGGGCGTTAATGCCGTGCTCAACCAGGGCATACGCGCCGGGACGGCCCATGTTTGCCGCCACCGCGTACACGTGCAGCATGCGGGCGGTGATCCACAGATGGGTGCCCATATCGCTGCGCACCTGGCCGTTATTGCCCAGCCAGCCAAAGCCGGTCGGCACGGCGGCGTTTTTACCGAAATCGAGAATGCGGTCGGTCTCTTGTTCGAGCCAGCGGTTATGGCTCAGGGTGTTAAACCATTTCATGTTCGGATCCTTTCTTAACGGCGAGCCATCATTTCGTCGACGATCTCACCCAGACGCTGAAGTTTGGGGACGGAAATATCACGCAGCATCAGCTCGGTGTCCGGCAGGCCAATCACAGAGGACCAGACGGCGCGACCGGCTAAAAAGCCCGATGCCCCCGCCTGCATGGCGACGCTTACGGCGCGCGGGAAGAGCTTATCGTCCACGCCGGAGGAGAGGATCACCCACGGCATGGCGATGTTCTCGTTCAGCTTTTGCGAGGCCGCCAGCAGCGCCTGCTGCGTGCCCTTGCCGAACAGCGGCATCTCCACCTTGTAAAGGTCGGCACCGCTGTCGCCCAGCTCTTTGGCCGCGTCGATAATCGCCTGTTCGCGGTTAAATTCGGCTCCGCGACGCGGCGGACGCACCACCGGCTCGATAATGCTCAGCAGCCCGTTGTCGTGGCAGAGCGTATTGAACGCTTTCACCATCTCCAGGCGCTGCAGCGGATCTTCATCGCTGCGCCACAGCACCAGCAGCTTCAGTGCTTTGCCGCCATCGCGTTTGACCGCTTGCGCGTCGACGTTCTTGTCGATCGCCACGCTGTCGACCGGAATACCGTTCCCCGGAATAAACTCGTCGGCGGCCACAATCATCGCGCAGCTTTTGGCCACGGCCTGCTGCTCGACAATCTGGCGATAGCAGAACTGCTGGTCGACGAGAATGGCAGAGGCGTACGGCGACAGAATTTTTGCCGCGTTGACCTTAAAATCGGTCAGGTTCTGGTCGGTTACCGGCACCGGCGCGCCTGCGGCAGCAAACATCAGGCGCATCGCTTCGCGCTGATCCACGGCCAGCATTGCAAAACCGCCGGAAGGTCGGGTGATATCTTTCAGGGTGTACATCGTCATTCCTCAGTCCTTTCGTATCAGTGTGATTTTTTCAGCCCGGCAGATGCGCGAACCTGTTCAAGAATGGCCGTCCAGTCCTCGCGCCCGCGCCCGGCGGCGCGAGCCTGGTTGTAAACTTCGCGGGAGGCCGCGCCCAGCGGCATCGGAACGTGGAGCTGGTTGGCCACGTCGAGGGCGATCCCCAGATCCTTATGCGCAAGGTCGATCATGAAGGCGGGAGAAAGATCCCCTTTCAGCACCTTGTTCGGCCAGGATGTCGTGAAGTGGCCTTTACCCGCAGGCGTACCGCTCATGACCTTGAGCGCCACGTCAAAGGAGAGGCCAAGCGCTTCGCATAGCACGGCGGCCTCGGCGGAAAGGGCGTTCAGGGCAATACTCATGTAGTTATTGATAAGCTTCACGCGGATGCCCATGCCTGGCCCGCCGGCGTTAATCAGCTCATTGCCCATCGCCATTAAGACCGGGGTGGCGCGCTCAACCTGCTGCGCCGTGCCGCCTGCCAGCAGGAGCAGCGTGCCGGCGATGGCATGGTCAGAGGTGCGCCCGACAGGCACGTCCATCAGGCTGAAGCCACGCTCAGCCATGTCGCGGATCAGCGCGTCGGTTTGCAGCGGGTGAATGGTGGACATATCAATGACCAGCGCGTCGCGGGATAACCCTTCGCACACGCCGTGCTCGCCGAACAGGACGCTGCGTACCAGGTCGCCGTTTGGCAGCATGGTGATCACGAATTCCGCGTCCGTTGCTGCCTGCGCGGGCGTTGCCGCCGCCCGAGCGCCGCTCTCTGCCAGCGCCTGAACCGCCTGCGGGTTTACGTCAAAGACGTTAAGCTGGTGACCTTGTTTCAACAGATTCTTCGCCATTGGCGCGCCCATCTGCCCTAAGCCGATAAATGCGATTGCTGACATGCCTTTCTCCTGTCACATCGTGTCAATTTTTGCGCGTTTATGTTGTCTGTTTTTGATCGTATTTGTAATTTATAGTCAAAAAATTGACACGGGTCACTTTTTAAACATTTGATGAAATTAAAATGAAGGCATCAGAAATCGCAGAAGGAATCACCATGACTCGCATCGTTTGTGTCGGCATTACCGTGCTGGATCGCATCTGGTATCTCGATGATTTACCAAAGGAAGGTGGGAAATATGTCGCAAAGGACTATACGGAGGTGGGCGGCGGCCCGGCGGCAACGGCGGCAGTGGCGGCGGCGAAACTGGGCGCGGAAGTGGATTTTATTGGCCGGGTGGGTGATGACGATACCGGCAGACGGCTGCTCGCGGAGCTGGAATCCCTGGGGGTGAAGACCCGCTACACGCGCGTGTTTAAGGGTGCCCGATCGTCACAATCGGCGGTGCTGGTGGACGCAGGTGGGGAAAGAGTGATTGCCAACTACCCCAGCCCCGATCTCCCTGCGGCGGCAGACTGGCTGCATGAAATCGACTTCTCTCAGTGGGATATTGTCTTAGCCGATGTGCGCTGGCATGACGGGGCAAAACAGGCGTTTACCCTGGCCCGTCAGCAGGGCGTTCCGACGTTGCTGGATGCGGATGTCACCCCGCAGGACATCGCGGAGCTGATCGCCTTAAGCGATCACGCGGCCTTCTCCGCGCCAGGGCTGCGGCGCCTTACGCAGCGGGACGAAAAAGAAAATGCCCTGAGAAAAGCACAAACGCTCACAAATGGACATGTGTATGTTACGCAGGGGCGAGACGGGTGCTTCTGGCTGGAAAACGGCGCATTGTGTCATCAGCCCGGCTTTGAGGTGAACGTGGTGGATACCACGGGGGCGGGCGACGTGTTCCACGGTGCGCTGGCGGTCAGCCTGGGGCAGCAATGGCCCGCCGCAGACGCCGTGCGTTTTGCCAGCGCCGTCGCAGCGCTGAAATGCACAAAGCCCGGTGGACGCGCGGGTATACCCGACTGTGATCAAACCCGCTCTTTTTTGTCACTTTTTGTATAAAATGCGGGGCGTGATGGTTTTCAGAGGACAGCCCATGAGCCTTACCGAACTGACCGGCAACCCGCGTCACGATCAGCTGCTGACGCTGATTGCCGATCGCGGCTATATGAACATTGATGAACTGGCGCAGCTGCTGGATGTCTCCACGCAAACCGTGCGCCGGGATATCCGTAAGCTCAGCGAGCAGGGGCTGATCACGCGTCATCATGGCGGGGCGGGCAGGGCATCCAGCGTGGTGAACACGGCGTTCGAGCAGCGTGAAGTCTCGCTTACCGAAGAGAAGCGGGCGATTGCCGAAGCCATTGCGGACTATATTCCCGATGGCTCGACTATTTTCATCACCATCGGCACGACCGTAGAGCACGTTGCCCGGGCGCTGCTCAACCATAACCACCTGCGCATTATCACCAACAGCCTGCGGGTGGCGCATATTCTGTATAAGAATCCGCGCTTTGAAGTGATGGTGCCTGGCGGCACGCTGCGCCCGCACAATGGCGGGATTATCGGGCCTGCGGCAACGGCGTTTGTGTCTGGTTTTCGGGCGGATTATCTCGTGACCAGCGTGGGGGCAATTGAGCACGACGGCGCGATGATGGAGTTTGACGTCAATGAAGCCAGCGTGGTGAAAACCATGATCGCCCACGCTCGCCACATTCTGCTCGCAGCCGATCATACGAAATTTACCGCATCCGCTGCGGTAGAGATTGGCAACGTGGCGCAGGCCACGGCACTCTTCACCGATGAGATGCCTGGCTCGGCTCTGCAAACTCACCTGAAATCCAGTAAGGTTGAAATCATCCTGGCCAGTACCAGCGATGATATTGCCTGAAGCAAAAAAAGCCGCTGAGCAAACAGCGGCTTAAATATTGTTATTTAAAGCTGTATTTCACCCCTAACATCCCCTGCGTATCGCTGTAGCCTTTATCGCCTATCTGCTGAGCCACGTTGCCCCATACGCTAAGCTGCGGCGTAATCTGCCCCTCTACGCCGGTCTTGAGTTCACCGATATTGCGCGTACCACGCATCTCATTGCTGACGTCATCCATGCGGATACGCGTGGTCTGGGTGTTGTGGATCCAGTTCGCTTCGATAAACGGCTGGAAGGTCCGTGATTTACCGTCGTCAATCGCGTTATGTCCGCTGATGTAGGCCTTCACGCCGAGACGTGTCATCAGGTTGCCCTGAGTCTCGTCTTTCACCCGCGTGCCGTTGCGCTCGCGATGATCGTCAGCCTGCACGTCCATCCAAACGGCCTGCGCTTTCGGCTGGATCCAGTAGCTGTTGCGGTCGCTTTCGCCCACCTTAACGCTATAGCCCGCTTCAACAGAGGCGGTCACGCCGCTGGAACGATAACTCTCAGTGGCCTGATCCTGTCCCATTACCTTATTGTCGAACCAGTTATACAGCACCCAGCTATCAACGTAGGTGCCACTTTTATCCGCCTCGTTTGCGTACCAGGTACCATACAGACCGACGCTATAGCCATTCACTTCACCGCGTGAGCGGTAGCCGGTCAGGCTGGAAGCGCTCCGGCTCTGGCTGTTGCCGTAGCCTGCCATCAGGCCAAGATGCCAACGGTCCAGGCCATCGGTGCTCCACTGGGCGACATCGCCACCCAGCTGCAGCACGTAGCGATTGGCGGTCGTTTTTAGCTGGCCGCTGCCGTCGTTAAAACGCGTATGACCGCCGACGTTACGCATCCACAGGCTCGTCACTTTCTGCTCGCCCGTAAGGATGTCGGTGTACTGCGTTTCACCCAGACGATCGTGCAGACGGGTCATAAACAGCGTATTGGCCGCATAGCTGTTTGCCAGATAGCTGCCAAATTCCGGGCGATACTGGTGCTCGCTTTTCGGTGGTGCGGCTGGGGGGACCGGCTCTTGCGGCGGGATCACCGGGTCAACGGGCGGATCTACCGGGTCC
Source organism: Enterobacter sp. FB (assembly GCF_000805795.1). Classification (NCBI taxonomy): domain Bacteria; kingdom Pseudomonadati; phylum Pseudomonadota; class Gammaproteobacteria; order Enterobacterales; family Enterobacteriaceae; genus Enterobacter; species Enterobacter sp. FB. The sequence continues at coordinate 32,577 of NZ_JSZC01000008.1, forward strand.
ACCGGGTCCACTGGGTCAACAGGTGGATCTACGGGGTCGACCGGTGGGTCTACAGGATCAACGGGCTCGACCAGGCTGGTCAAAAACCAGTTTTTACCTTTTTGCACCACGTTATAGTCATAGCCCCCCGCCACGATACGGCTGGCCTTCTCAAACGTCCCCTCAGAGTTGCCGCCAACGCTGACAATTTCAATCCCTTCTACGGTTTGCGCGCCGGCACCGCCAATGTTGTTCACTTCCACCCCGGTATGACCGGAGGTGTTGCCTTCAACGATCAGTTTGTCCGTTTCCGAAGTGTCGTCAAACAGCACGGTATTGAAAACCAGCTTGCCGCCGTTGCCGATAAAATCATCCTTGATGGTCAGCGTTTGCCACGCCGCGTCCTCTGCATGCTGGAAATTAATCGTGCCGCCCGCATTCAGCGTCAGGCTGGTCAGCGTGGAGCTGTCGCGCAGATTCCAGACGGCATCATTCATCGTCAGTGCGATAGTACCGGTACCCGCGGCGTTGCTCTCAATGAAGGACGCTCCGTTCCACAGGGAGTTGTCATCCATAGTCAGCGTAATGGTACTGTTTTGTGCCGGAAGCGCGCTGGTGGCCGCGACGCCGCCTGCGGAAAGGATATCGCCGTTGAGGATGAACTTGCCTCCTGCGGACGCATCAATCACCCCGCCGTTACTGGCGTTCAGGGCATAGCTACCGCTGTCGCGCTGGCCTGCGGTGGTAATGGTTGCACCACCCGCGAGCGCTATCACGCCGCGCGACCAGGCATACATCCCGTGCGGCGCCTGCGCGGAGCTGCTGGTTTTCTCGCTGCTGTTTACCGCAATGGTGACGTTCTCTCCCAGATTCACCGCACCGGTGTAAGCGTAGACGCCATGCGCACTGGCACCGTTGGTCGTGATGGTGGCGCCTTCATCAAGGGTGATGGTTGACGAGCCGGTGGAATAAACCCCGGAGGCACTGGCCGCGTCGGTGGTAATCGTCGCGCTTTTGCCTAGCTCAATTTTTGACGCAGAGCCCGTGTACAGGCCATAGGCCGATGTGCCGTACGTTTCGATGGTCGCCTCATCGCCCAGCCGGACGTAAGAGCCGCTCTGGTTGGTACGAATGCCCTCAGCGTAAGTCCCGCGCGTCACAATATGCGCACGATCGCCGACGATAACGTTATTTTTTGCCTTCGACGCATCATTCAGTGCATAAGCGCTAATCCCGCGCCCGGTGCTGCCCGTGGTTTCGATATAGAGATCGTCACCCACATAAATATTGGCGGAGCCGAGAGAACCCTGACTGAAGGAGCTGTACCCGGCATTGATGCCGTCACCGCTTTGGCCATTAACGTAGATGTGGGTGCGGTCGCCGGTAATGATAAATACCGGGTTGGCCGGCGTGTTCATCCCGTGGGTACGAATACCGTCGACGTCTTTACCATTATTGGCAGCCACTTTTGACTGGGTGCGAATAGTCAGATCGTCACCAAAAACCACGCCCGGGCTGCCGGACGTGGAGTTCTGAATAACGGTAACGGAATGCTCAAAGGCTTCCGCCCCAGGCCCTTCGAGGGTGATCCCATCTCCGTAAATCGGGATATTCCCCGGGCTGTACTGGTAGACATAGTTAGGATCGCCGGTATTTTTGCTAAAGTTCGCGTTTGCCGTTGCAGGTATCAGCGCCTGTATTTCTGCAGGCAAATCCGTTACCGCTCCGGAGGCAGGTAAATTAGCAAAATCTATTACCGCTGCATGTGCGGTAAATAGCGCTGACGTTAACGCCAGCGAAATCGCAGCGGCGACTGGTGAGTGTTTCATTAAATATGGCATGACTGCCCCCTTTCTTTCAGGCGTAGAACATCCTCCACACCATTAAATGTGGGTAGGTAAACAGGTTGAAATTACAAAATAGAAACGAGAATTTTATGAATACTGGTGCCTAACTTCCTCTCAAGTCGTATTTTATGAACATAAATTTTTTTAACATCTATGCCGTCTGATTTTATAATCTCCTGGAGGCACGCACCTGACAAAAATCTGTTCAGTAACGTAAATTCAACAGCGTTCAACATGCTGCCGCGTCTGCTATTTAACCGTCTCCCGGAGAAAAGATGGCTGATTTTTTCCTTTAATATAATGTCGTTATCATTCGAATAAATAATTCCCTTTATTTCACTGCGCTGCATGAAAAAATAATTGGCCAATGCTTCCAGCTTGCGGTCTGTGATAATCACGATGTTCATGTTAGTTCTCACCAGACGTTCAATCCATTGCGGATCGGCAAGTACGCGCAGGTTGCAAAACGAAAAGTCTACAAATATAAAGCCGCGTAATAAGTGATTCTTGTTTCCTTGCAATATTTTATTTTCTACTGCAATCTGCAGGAAATGGTTACCACCAGGCCAAACTGCGAATGAGGCATTTCCACAATATTGTGAACGTACTGCGTTATCTGGAAATAACTGACAGGACAATTCACAGCTCATACAGCGGACAACCTTATGCGACGATGTCATCATCCAGTCCACTCCTGTCTTATTTTCACTGTCAATATTTCACTGCCATCCAAATGTGTCAATCTTGAAACATATCCCGTGCCCCTCTCTTGTTTATGATAAATAGTGATGAAGAATATAAATTCCTGGTGATGTCTATTTTTTCAGGCCGTAGCCATAGCGAAAGGACATACTTTGGCCATCGTATTCCAGGACTATTCTTCAGCCCCTTAAGATTATTCGACAAAAAAAATCCCGGAGGACGATTTACGAAATAGCACTAATAGCTAAAGATTCGTTTCTTAAATCGGCCGTAACGACAGTCTTTTCGCGACTTGGGGCTCAATATAATGAGTGGGCCGGGCGAAGTGTAATGAAATCTCATTATGTCGTTTTAGATGAGAGAAACCTAAGAAAACTGTCTTTTAACTGATTGAAAAACAATGTGTTATTCTTAATCTTAGTTGAGATGGTATCGCGTCCTGATCCTTCTGACCTATACTGTTGTTAAATATACGTATATCTTTCTGGTGTATATAGTTAAGGGTTGTTATTGCTGAGGAAAGGAAAATTGTATCTTATTAACAAATTGGTCGAGTATGATCCAGAAAACAAAAACCTGGTAAATCATATTACCGGGCGCTCGATACAATTGCAGCTTCCTGCCAACCTCTGTTTTCTTTATCTCATCACCCATCCCGGAGAAATAATTTCGCAAAACCAGTTAATGGTGGTGGGATGGGGGGAGCGCAATGACGTCACTACGCCGAATACCTTTTACCAGGCTATTTTGACATTACGCAATGCCCTCGCTGAGGTGGGCTTACCGCGCGATACGGTAAAAACGATTTCGCGTCGCGGGCTTATGCTTTCCGAGGCTACCGAGGTTGAGTTATTTGTTCCAACCGCTGAGCCAGTCATAGCCAATAAAGACGTGCTCGTTGCCAATGGCGCCGCAAGGCAGAGGCCAGCCTGGCTGATAATAACGACCGCAACGCTTTTGTTGATCGCGCTTATCAACGGGGGAATATTATATAAAAAGCACCAGAACATGCCGTTTAGTCACTACATTCCCCTTTCAACGGGCAGCACGACCCAGGCCTGCCAACTTTTTTATGCACCTAACGAACATATTCAGGATCATTACGTGCGCCTGCTAAACAATAATCCCGGTCTGTGTGCCGAAAAACGATACGTTTTTCTCGTCGGCTATAGTAAAACGGAGCGAATCGCGGCGTTTGTCTGTAATAACGATGCGCGAAGGGACGCGACGGCGTTATGTACCACCCATTATTTTTGGGCGCACGAAAAATGATGACTCTCCGGAACCGTATCATTTTGCTGGCGGCACTTCTGGCGGCCGCTGCCACCAGTGGCTGGTTAGCTTATTCGCATTTATCGAGTACGCCGATACGCTGTACGGGAGATGTGGAATGGACGATTGGTAAAAACCGATTTGTGGGTACGGTTTCCTGGCGGATGCAGCATCGGGAGGGGTCTACGGTTATTAACGGTAAATTATTTGGTCAGACGGTTACTGAAGTTAATCGTACCATCTATTTTCACTACAGTGACCATGAGAACGCGCGCGTGTTAAATAACAATCGTATTGTTAAAACCTTTGCCGATAATGCGGATGAGGCTGATATCAACGCAACGCTACCGGGTTTTTACCGCACGCCGGGTAGAGAGCTGAGCCTGATGCTCGATGAGTATCGGGGGGCCTGGATTTTTGCCGCGTCAAACGTCCCTTCGCTTTACTGTCGTAAAAACGCGCCGTAAAAATCGATCGCACACCTTAGACCGCATCCATAGTCAAATCTCTTTATTCCCGCTACAGTTACCTCTCCACGGCGAGCAGGAGATAAACATGCTTTATATCTTTGATTTAGGAAACGTCATCGTCGATATCGATTTTAATCGCGTGTTGGGTGCATGGAGTGATTTTAGCCGCGTGCCGCTGGCGACCTTAAAGCAGAACTTCGCGATGGGCGAGACCTTCCACCAGCATGAGCGCGGTGAAATCAGCGATGAAGCATTCGCTGAACGTTTCTGCCAGGAGATGGGGCTTTCGTTAAGCTATGAACAGTTTTCCCACGGCTGGCAGGCGGTATTTGTGGCGGTTCGCCCTGAGGTGATCGACATCATGCACAAACTGCGCGAGCAGGGGCATCGGGTCGTTGTGCTGTCAAACACCAACCGTCTGCACACCACGTTCTGGCCTGAGGAGTACCCTGAAGTTAAGGCGGCGGCGGATAAGATCTACCTCTCGCAGGAGATGGGGATGCGTAAGCCTGAAGCGCGAATTTATCAGGCTGTTCTGCAGGCAGAGGGATTCACCGCGGCCGATGCGGTCTTTTTCGACGACAACGCCGATAATATAGAGGGAGCTAACCAGTTGGGTATTACGTCAATTCTGGTGACCGGAAAAGAGACGATACCAGACTACTTTGCGAAGCAGCTATGCTAAAAACCGTTCATCAAAAAGCCACGCACCATACTCGCCCGCTGCGAGCCTGGCTGAAACTGCTCTGGCACCGGATTGATGAGGATAATATGACCACGCTGGCGGGTAACCTCGCCTACGTGTCGTTGCTCTCATTAGTGCCTCTGGTGGCAGTCATCTTTGCCCTGTTTTCCGCCTTTCCGATGTTTGCGGACGTCAGCCTGCAGCTTCGTCATTTTGTCTTCGCGAATTTCATTCCGGCAACCGGGGATGTCATCCAGAACTACATTGAGCAGTTTGTTGCTAACTCCAGCAAGATGACGGCAGTGGGGGCATGTGGTCTTATTATCACCGCGCTGCTGTTGATGTACGCCATCGATAACGCGCTGAACACGATCTGGCGGAGTAAAAAAGCGCGGCCAAAGGTCTATTCCTTTGCCGTGTACTGGATGATCCTCACGCTGGGGCCGCTGCTGGCCGGGGCGAGCCTCGCGATCAGTTCGTATCTGCTCTCCCTGCGCTGGGCGAGCGATTTAAACGGCGTGATTGATAATGTGCTTCGCATCTTTCCGTTGATCCTGTCGTGGCTCTCGTTCTGGCTGCTCTATAGCGTGGTGCCGACCACGCGCGTGCCTAACCGCGATGCGGTCGTGGGGGCGCTGGTGGCGGCGTTGCTCTTTGAGCTCGGTAAGAAAGGGTTTGCCCTTTACATCACCATGTTTCCGTCCTATCAGCTGATTTACGGCGTGCTGGCGGTGATCCCCATTTTGTTTGTCTGGGTCTACTGGACCTGGTGTATCGTCTTGCTTGGTGCTGAAATAACTGTCACTCTCGGTGTATACCGCGAACTTAAAAAAGCAGCAGAAGCTGAAAAACAACAAGAAGCAGACCAACCATGATTGCATTGATACAGCGCGTAACCCGTGCCAGCGTCACCGTGGAGGGAGAGGTGACGGGTGAAATTGGCCCAGGACTTTTGGTGTTGTTAGGTGTCGAAAAGGATGATGACGAACAAAAAGCCAACCGCTTGTGTGAGCGCGTGCTGGGCTACCGTATTTTCAGCGATGCGGAAGGCAAGATGAACCTGAACGTCCAGCAGGCGGGCGGCAGCGTGCTGGTGGTTTCCCAGTTTACGCTGGCAGCGGATACCGAGCGCGGCATGCGCCCGAGTTTCTCGAAAGGCGCCGCGCCGGATCGTGCAGAAGCGCTTTACGAGTACTTTGTTGAGCGTTGTCGCCAGCAGGAAATGAATACGCAAACCGGACGATTCGCTGCAGATATGCAGGTATCGCTGGTGAACGATGGCCCCGTCACATTCTGGCTCCAGGTATGAGCATACTTACGGCATGGCCGCGGGTAACAAGAGAGAGTACAGCTATGTATCACCTTCGAGTACCGCAAACGGAAGAAGAGTTAGAAGCCTATTACCAGTTCCGCTGGGAAATGCTACGCAAGCCATTACATCAGCCAAAAGGCTCTGAGCGCGACGCCTGGGACGCGATGGCCCACCATCAGATGGTGATGGACGAAGAGGGCAACCTTGTGGCCGTCGGGCGTTTGTATATCAACGCCGATAACGAAGCTTCTATTCGCTTTATGGCGGTTCATCCCTCCGTGCAGGACAAAGGTCTGGGGACGCTAATGGCGATGACCCTGGAATCCGTCGCTCGCCAGGAAGGCGTTAAGCGCGTCACCTGTAGCGCCCGCGAAGATGCCGTAGAATTCTTCGCTAAACTCGGTTTTGTGAATCAGGGTGAAATCACAACCCCGCAAACCACCCCGATTCGTCATTTTTTGATGATCAAACCCATCGCCACGCTGGACGATATTCTGCATCGCGCCGACTGGTGCGGACAGCTGCAGCAGGCCTGGTATCAGCACATTCCGCTCAGCGAAAAAATGGGCGTACGCATTCAGCAGTACACCGGACAAAAATTTATTACCACCATGCCGGAAACCGGCAACCAGAATCCGCACCACACCCTGTTTGCCGGAAGTCTTTTCTCGCTGGCCACGCTCACCGGCTGGGGGCTTATCTGGCTGATGCTGCGCGAGCGCCATCTGGGCGGGACCATCATTCTGGCCGATGCCCACATTCGCTATAGCGCGCCGATAAGCGGCAAGCCGACCGCCGTGGCCGATCTGGGATCACTGGGTGGCGATCTTGACCGTCTGGCACGCGGTCGCAAGGCGCGCGTACAAATGCAGGTCGAACTGTTTGGCGATAAAACGCCGGGCGCGGTGTTTGAAGGCACCTACATTGTTCTTCCGGCGAAGCCTTTTGGCGCGTATGAAGAGGGCGGGAACGAGGAGGAGTAATCTCCTGTTTACGCTCCCCGGGCGTGCTGAATCCGCCCGGCGATATCCCGCATAATATCTCGTGCTGATTGGCTAATTCCACCAAGCTGGAAGAAGCCATGTATTACTCCCAGCCATCGCTGAGCGGTACACGTCACTCCTTGCTCCGTGAGGCGTTGAAACAGCGCCTCTCCTTCATCGCATAACGGATCGTACTCAGCGGTAACGATATGGACAGCTGGCAGGCCGCTGAAGTCTTCTCGCCACAGCGGGCTAACCTCAGGATGCTTACGGTCGGCTCCAGCCAGATATATTTCATAGCCGCTCAGCAGGGTATCGCGAGTAATTACGTAATCCATGCCGTTGAGGGTATAGCTTTCAAAACTGGCCGTGGCGTCGAGCATGGGGTAGATAAGAATAAGCTGTACAGGCTGCCAGAGCCCTTTAGCCTTAAGCCGCAGCGCCGTTACCAGCGCCAGATGTCCCCCCGCGCTGTCTCCGCAAAAGGTGATCCGGTTTTTATCCACGCCCAGTTTATCCGCATATTGCCAGACCAGATCTGCACCTCTTTCCGCATCGTCATGTGCGGCGGGGAAGGTATGCTCCGGCGCCAGCCTGTATTGAATCGCAACCACCCGGCAATTGCCGTAGCAGGCTAACTGACGGAGCTGGTTGTCATGGGTATCAAAGCCGCCGCTGATAAAGCATCCGCCGTGGTAGTAGATGGCAGCAGGCAATAGTTCAGGCGCATTGAGAGGTGAAAATACCCGAATGGTAAGACCCTCAAGAACAAGCGTCTCCACCTGAACGCGCGTTTCGGTCTCCCCGGCAAGCCCTGTGCTGGCAATATAGCCTGCTCGTCGCACCTCAATGCTCTGGCGACGTGACGAGGGCCGCCCTGCAGCGATAAATCCCTGAACCAGCTGTGCAATACCCTTTTCCAGCGCCATGAATAATCCCTTTTACTGTATGGATGAACAGTTTTATAGCCTGGTTTGATTCAAAAGAAAACAAGAATAGTGTTGAGGGCAACAACCTGGAAAGCGGCTCGCAAAGGCGGTAACGCGTCTCTCAACGAGAATGGAGAGTATCTGGCATGAAAGGCGGCGGGTATTGCTGTCGAATTACAGGCCGGGCAAGCACGCGCCGCCCGGCACTGTCACAGGGAATTACTCCCCTTCGCCCGGGAACAGGAACGGGTTAATCGAGCTGCGGGCAAAGCCCTCCTGCTCCATCTTCGCGTCCAGAATCAGCGAGGCGAGATCGTCGGCCACCGCTTCGACTTTCGGGTCCTTTTCCTGATAGAGAATCTTCAGGTAGGTGCCGCAGTCGCCGCAGCTTTCGGCTTTCACCGCCGCGTCTTCGTTTTCCAGCGACCAGTAGTTCAGATCGCGGGTCTGCTCGCAGTTGCTGCACTTGATGCGCACCACGTGCCACTCGGTTTCACACAGGTTGCAGTGCAGGTAGCGCAGCCCCTGAGTGGTGCCGATTTGCACCATGCTGGAGACCGGCATTGAGCCACACACCGGGCAGAACTGACGCGCCTCGCCGTATTCGGCGCGAGCTTTGCCCGGGATCAGGCTTGCCATTTGTGCCCAGTAGAGCGACAGCGCAGCCCAGATAAACGGCGCTTTATCGCTGCTGACCAGCGAGAAGTCGGACGCGAACAGCGCGCTCGCCATCTCTTCAAGCTCTTGTTCGGACGCTTTTTCCAGATTCTCAATGACCGCCAGCGCGGTTCCGCTCATTTCCGGCTTCAGCTCGGCAATCAGCGAATGCAGCAGCTTTTGCCAGTGCTTGTCGCGCGGCAGGACGTGAATGTCCAGCGGCGGCTTGCCCTGCGCGTTGGCTTCTTTGATCCGCGTGGTCAGGTCCATTTGCAGCGGGTGGTCGTACAGCACCACTTCCTGCGCGTGGGCGACCAGCGCGGCAAAGCGCAGAAAATCACCCAGCGGGTTGTTCTCTGCCAGCTCGCGCAGACGCTCTGCGCGGCGGTTGTAGAGGTTCTTGAGTCTGGGGAATAACAACGGCGGAATATAATCCGCCGTGCGTTTCTCGCTCGACCCCAGCTCATCTTGCGGGATTATGCGAATACTCATTCAGATGACTTTTCCTGTTTCTGGCGGACTTCACGGTACCAGCGCGGGTGATGTTTCTTCGCCCACGTGCTGGTGACCCATCCCTCCACCATCGCGGTAATGGTGCCTTTCACCCAGAGGGCGGCGTAGATATGCACCATGATAACCACAATTAACGCCACTGCGGCAAATGAATGCAGCATTAACGCAAATCGGATCACCGGGATTGAGAAAGCAGGCGCAAAGTACGGACGCCAGATGATCACGCCGCTCACCAGCAACAGGACCAGGAAGATAATCGCCGCCCAGAATACGCATTTCTGGCCGAAGTTATAACGCCCGGTGTCACCCACTTCCTCGTTGACGACGATCTTACGAATATTCTTCGCCCAAAAGATATCATCCCGATTGATTAGGTTATGGTGCCAGTAGCGGAAAAACATGATGATGAACGACGCGAACATGATGACGCCCACAAACGGGTGCAGGATGCGCGCCAGCTGTGGTGTCCCCATGATCTGCATCAGCCAGTTGAAGGACGGGAAGAAGAACCCCAGCCCGCTTATCGCCGCCAGCATGAAGCAGAAGGCGGTGACCCAGTGGTTGATGCGTTCCGGCGCGGTGTAGCGCACGATGGTGTCACGTTTTCTCATTTGCGCACCTCGTCTTTCTCTTCATGCAGGTTGTCGTCTTCCTCTTCCGCGCGGTTCGGACCGACGCCGACGTAGTGGAAGATGCTCGCTGCGAAGGTGGCAGCAAAGCCCACCGCTGCCAGCGGTTTCCAGATGCCTTTCCAGAACTTCACGGTAGCGCTGATTTCCGGGTTCTCCGGCAGACCGTGGTACAGGTTCGGCTTGTCGGCGTGGTGCAGCACGTACATTACGTGCGTACCGCCAACACCGGCCGGATCGTACAGGCCCGCGTTGTCGTAACCACGGGTTTTCAGCTCGCCCACGCGCTCTGCCGCCAGCGTTTTCATATCCTCTTTAGAACCAAAGTGGATGGCGCCGGTTGGGCAGGTCTTCACGCAGGCAGGCTCCTGGCCGACGGTAACGCGGTCCACGCACAGGGTGCATTTGTAGACGCGGTTGTCTTCCGGGTTCAGGCGCGGTACGTCGAACGGACAGCCCGCGATGCAGTAGCCGCAGCCAATGCACTGCTCGGACTGGAAGTCGACGATGCCGTTGGCATACTGAATGATAGCCCCTTCTGACGGACATGCCTTCAGGCAGCCCGGATCCGCGCAGTGCATACAGCCGTCTTTGCGGATAAGCCATTCCAGCTTGTCGTTCTGCTCCACTTCCGAGAAACGCATCACCGTCCAGGACTTGGCGGTCAGGTCCGCCGGGTTGTCGTACACCCCGACGTTGTGGCCCACTTCGTCACGCAGGTCGTTCCACTCAGAGCAGGCCACCTGACAGGCTTTACAGCCGATACAGGTGGTCACGTCGATAAGCTTCGCCACTTCCTGCTGGTGGTCCCGCGCCTGAGGCGCGGGCGTGAAACCGTTAGTCGCGGAACGACGGATAATGTCTTGAGATTGATAAGCCATAAGTCGTCTCCGTTACACCTTTTCCACGTTCACGAGGAAGGCCTTAAACTCCGGCGTCTGCGTGTTCGCATCACCGACGAACGGCGTCAGAGTGTTCGCAATGAACCCTTTCTTCGCCACGCCCTCATAACCCCAGTGAATCGGAATACCGATGGTATCCACCTGCTGACCGTGAACGTTCAGCGTGCGAATACGCTTGGTCACCACCGCCTTGGCCTTAATGTAGCCGCGGTTAGAGGAGACCTTCACGGTATCGCCATGGGCAATGCCGAGCTTGTTCGCCAGCTTCTCGCCGATCTCCACAAACTGTTCCGGCTGCGCGATGGCGTTAAGCAGCGCGTGTTTGGTCCAGTAGTGGAAGTGCTCGGTCAGACGGTAAGTGGTGCCCACGTACGGGAACTTGTCCTTTTTACCCAGCGCGTCGAAATCGCTCTTGAAGATACGGGCTGCCGGGTTAGAAACCACGTTCGGGTGCAGCGGGTTGGTGCCCAGCGGCGTCTCAAACGGCTCGTAGTGTTCCGGGAACGGACCTTCCGCCATCTTATCGATAGCGAACAGACGCCCCATCCCTTCAGGCTGCATGATAAACGGTCCGACGTCGCTGCCTGGTGCGGCAGTGCTGTAGTCCGGAATATCCACGCCGCCCCATTTCGCACCGTCCCACTTCAGCAGCTGACGCTTCGGATCCCACGGGTTGCCCTGCGGGTCAGCGGACGCGCGGTTATAGAGGATACGGCGGTTGAGCGGCCATGCCCATGCCCAGCCCAGCGTATTGCCCAGACCCGACGGGTCGGCGTTATCGCGGTTGGCCATCTGGTTGCCTTTCGGCGTCCAGCTACCGGCAAAGATCCAGCAGCCGCTGGAGGTGGTGCCGTCGTCACGCAGGTGCGCGAAGGTACTGAGCTGATCGCCTTTCTTCGCCAGCACGGTGCCGGTGGCCGGGTCGATAACGTCCGCCAGCGCCTTACCGTTGCTCTCCATCGCCACTTCTTCCGGCGCTGGGTTTTCCGGCGTCGAGTAGTTCCAGGTCATGTTCAGCACAGGCTCAGGGTTCGCGCCGCCTTCAGCCGCATACATCTTACGCAGGCGTAAGAAGATACCGGCCAGGATCTCGCCGTCGTTCATGGCGATGCCCGGGGCGTCCGCGCCTTTCCAGTGCCACTGCAGCCAGCGCCCGGAGTTGACGATAGAGCCGTTCTCTTCCGCAAAGCAGGTCGATGGCAGACGGAACACTTCGGTCTGAATCTTCGACGGATCGACGTCGTTCGATTCACCGTGGTTCTGCCAGAAGGTCGAGGTTTCGGTATTGAGCGGGTCAATCGTCACCAGGAACTTCAGCTTCGACAGCGACTCAACAACCTTGTTCTTGTTCGGGAACGAGGCAACCGGGTTAAAGCCCTGGCACAGATAGCCGTTCACTTTGCCCTGGTGCATCATCTCGAAATACTGCAGAACGTCGTAGCCTTTGTCCCACTTCGGCAGCCAGTCAAAGCCCCAGCTGTTTTCCGCCGTCGCTTTGTCGCCGAAGAAGGCTTTCATCATTGAGACGAAGAACTTCGGATAGTTGCCCCAGTAGTTCACCTGGCCTTCAAGCAGCGGTTTAGGCGTGCTGGCCGTCAGGTAGGTTTGCAGGTCGGTCTGTTTCTCGCTTGGCAGGTTCATGTAGCCCGGCAGGCTCTGAGACAGCAGGCCGAGGTCGGTCAGACCCTGAATGTTAGAGTGACCACGCAGGGCGTTCACGCCGCCGCCTGCCATCCCCATGTTGCCGAGCAGCAGCTGCACCATCGCCATGGTGCGGATGTTCTGCGCGCCGATGGAGTGCTGCGTCCAGCCGAGGGCGTACAGGAACGACGCGGTTTTGTCTTTCGCGCTGGTTTCGGCGATCAGCTCGCACACCTTCAGGAAGTCCGCCCTCGGCGTACCGCAGATGTTTTCGACAACCTCCGGCGTGTAGCGGGAGACGTGCTCTTTCAGCAGGTTCCACACGCAGCGCGGGTGTTGCAACGTGGTGTCACGCTTCGCAAAACCTTTCTCATCCAGCTCGTAGTTCCAGCTGGTTTTGTCGTACTTGCGTTTTTCGGCGTCGTAACCGCTAAACAGACCATCTTCGAAGTGGTAATCCTCACGCACGATCAGGCTGGCGTTGGTATAGGCTTCGGTGTATTCGCGGTTGTATTTTTCGTTGGTCATCAGGTACAGCAGTACGCCTGACAGGAAAGTAATGTCAGTACCTGAACGAATAGGGGTGTAGAAATCCGCCACTGACGCAGTACGCGTGAAGCGGGGATCGATCACAATCAGTTTCGCACCGTTGTGGATTTTGGCTTCCATCGCCCAGCGGAACCCGACAGGGTGCGCTTCAGCGGCGTTACCGCCCATCACCACAATGAGGTTGGCGTTCTTGATGTCGACCCAGTGGTTGGTCATCGCACCGCGACCAAATGTTGGAGCAAGACTTGCTACCGTTGGTCCGTGTCAGACACGCGCCTGGTTGTCGACCGCGAGCATACCGAGTGCGCGCGTAAATTTCTGGGTTAAATAACCGGTTTCGTTGCTGGAGGCAGAGGCACACAGCATCCCGGTGGAGAGCCAGCGGTTGACCGTGACGCCGTCGGCGTTTTTCTCAACAAAGTTGGCATCGCGGTCTTCTTTAATCAGTTTAGCGATGCGGTCAAACGCCTCTTCCCAGCTGATTTGCTGCCATTTGTCGGAACCCGGCGCGCGGTATTCAGGGAATTTCAGGCGGCTTTCGGAGTGGATAAAGTCCACCAGACCGGCCCCTTTCGGGCACAATGCGCCGCGGTTAACCGGGTGATCCGGGTCGCCTTCGATATGGAAAATAGACGCTTTGGCGTTTTTAGCACCGTCGCCGAGGCTATACATCAACAGCCCGCAACCGACAGAGCAGTACGTACAGGTATTACGGGTTTCACGGGTGCGCAGCAGTTTATACTGCCGCGTTTCCGCCAGCGCTACGCCGGGTGCAAAGCCCAGTGCCGCTGCCGTGGTGCCTGCCATACCGCCAGCGCAGATCTTAAAGAACTGCCTTCTGCTGACCTGCATGGGTCACTCCTTGTTTCGACATTGCTTACATATGTAGTTTTGACTTCGCGGTTGAAGAATGACCGCAAAGGAAAAAATTTGCGTTAATCCCTCAATTCCACGAGGGATATCATCAGAATACCACATTGTCGGTACAGCTGTTCTAATGGCGTTAATACAAAGTGAACGTATTATCACCATGTTGATTATAAAGTGTGATATTGATCACGTTAACAGCTCTGCATGTTAAAGCGGTGTAGCCGGTGGCAGGTTGCACCCCTGCTAAATGAGTAGGAGAATGGTTGTCGAAAAGTTGATCCATACTATGCGTACAGCCTGTGGTTTATGCTGCAATAGCACGCTCGCTTCCGTGGTTGTTCAGGAATACCGCTGTGTCTAAACAAAACCGTGATCCCCACTCGTCACCCCTGCCTGCCGGCATTGTGGAACTGTCGGTACACCGACCGCCCCACATAACCGATGCCATACCCGATTTTCTGGCCGAAGAAGTGCCCGTTGCGCTCGTTTACAACGGCATATCGCATGTGGTGATGATGGCGTCTCCGAAAGATCTTGAGCTGTTCGCCATCGGTTTTTCCCTCTCGGAAGGCATCATTGAGCATCCGCAAGATATCTATGGCATGGACGTGGTGCAGGCCTGCAACGGCCTGGAAGTGCAAATCGAGCTCTCCAGCCGCCGCTTTATGGGGCTGAAAGAGCGTCGACGCGCGCTGGCCGGGCGTACCGGCTGCGGCGTGTGTGGCGTTGAGCAGCTCAACGATATTGGCAAACCTGTTTCACCACTGCCGTTTACTCAGACCTTTAATCTGGCGCACCTCGATCCTGCGCTTGAGCACCTTAACGATGTACAGCCTATCGGCCAGCTCAGCGGCTGCACGCACGCGGCGGCGTGGGTATTGCCGTCGGGAGAGATTGCCGGTGGGCATGAAGACGTGGGCCGCCACGTGGCGCTGGATAAGCTGCTCGGTCGTCGTGCGCGTGAAAGTGAGGTTTGGCAGCAGGGCGCCGCGCTCGTTTCCAGCCGCGCCAGCTATGAGATGGTGCAAAAATCGGCGATGTGCGGGGTGGAGATCCTGTTTGCCGTGTCGGCGGCAACGACGCTGGCGGTGGAGGTGGCCGAGCGCTGCAACCTGACGCTGGTGGGCTTTTGCAAGCCGGGAAGGGCAACCATTTATACCCATCCACAGCGATTAATAGTTAATCAGTAATTTTGAATAATAATAGCAAATCCTTCCGCTTTTAGTTGTTCGCGATGAGGTCTAGTATTTATCTCATCAAGGCACGGTGCCTTACCTAAACAACTTAATGAAAGGGTTTATATTATGAAAAGCATCAAAACTTTTGTCGCTGTAATCGCTCTGGCTACTTCTTTTGGTTCTTTCGCTGCGCAGACCGTAACCGCAACCGCCTCTACCATTGATGGTGCAGAAGCGAAAATCGCGGCTCAGGCTCAGGAAGCGGGCGCGTCTTCGTACAAAATTACCCAGGCATTCACCGGTAACCGCGTACACATGACTGCTGAACTGAACAAATAAGCGAGTCACACCGTCGAAAGAGCGCCCCCGGGGCGCTTTTTTAGTTTATGCCCGCCACGCGCAGCAATGCCGTCACCACTGCCGCGGCCACAATGACCACGATTAACGGCATTTTCCGCCAGGCCAAAAATACCGCAAACGCCACGCCCAGCACGCGCGCCATGCCCGCGAAGTGGTCTCCCTCATAAAAGGTGGTCGCCAGCGCCACGGAGAACAGCAATACCGTTGCCGCATCTGACAGCAGCGCCTGAGAACGCTCCGACAACGCCAGCCGGTTGCCGAGTTTGGCGCCGCCAAGGCGCATTAAATAGGTTCCGGCAGAAAGAATGGCGATGCCGAGAATAAAGACCGTCATGTTTTCCATTATTTTTTCCTCGCGGCAAGACCGAGTAAAGAGAGCAGTACCGGTAATCCCACCGGGGCAAACGGTACGGCGGCCAGCGATAACACGGCGCCGCTGCAGGCGCGGATCAGCGTGGTACGGTTTTTAAATGCGGGAACCACTAATGCCAGCAGAATGGCCGGAAATACCGCATCCAGCCCGATGGTCTCCGGGTCGGGCAACAGTTTGCCGACCATAGCCCCCAGCAGTGCGCCAAGCGGCCAGACGATGGCGACGCCTAAGCCGCACAGCCAGTAGGCGGCTTTACGCTGCTCGGCGGTTTTTTGCGACAGGCCAAACACCACGCTTTCATCGTTCATGATGTGGCAGCCCAGCAGGCTCAGACCGCGCTTGCCCACCAGCTCTCGCACCGTCACGCCAAACGGCACGTGGCGCGCGTTGACCAGCAAACCTGCCGCCGCGGCCGCCAGCGGATTGCCGCCGCTCGCCACGATGCCGATAAACATGAACTCAGACGCGCCCGCCAGCACGGTAATGGAGAGCACAAACGGCACCCAGACCGGGAAACCGTAGGCCATCGCCAGCGAGCCGTAGGACATCCCGACCACGCCCACCGCGAGGCAGACCAGAATGATTGCTTTTAAGGTGTCGCCTTTCAGACAAGAGAGATGATGCTTCATACAATTTTAGCCATATCGAACGTGTATCCATTATAATGAACGCAACGAAACTGATTTTCAAGACGAACGATTTGTTCGTTTTATAGAACGCGAGGCCGTTATATGACGCAGCCGATCAGCCTGATCGCCAAAAGTCTGGTGCGAGAACGCCTGCGAACCGGGCTTTCACTGGCGGAAATTGCCCGCCGTGCCGGGATCGCAAAATCTACGCTTTCCCAGCTGGAGTCCGGCAACGGTAACCCTAGCCTGGAAACGCTGTGGTCGCTCTGCGTGGCGCTGGATATTCCTTTCGCCCGCTTGCTTGAGCCGCAGCTACCGACCACGCAGGTGATACGCCGTGGTGAAGGGACGAAAGTGGTCGCCGGAGAGGCTAATTATGAAGCCATTTTGCTGGCAGCATGCCCTCCCGGCGCGCGCCGCGATGTCTATCTTCTGATGACCCAACCGGGCGCAGACCGTCTTTCTCAGCCGCATCCGCCGGGCTCGGTGGAACATATTATTGTGACGCAGGGGCGGGCGCTGGTCGGCCTGCTCGACGCGGCGGAAGAGCTCGGCGCAGGGGATTACATTTGTTATCCCGCCGACCAGCCGCACATCTTCAAGGCCCTGGAGCCAGACACTTACGCGCTGCTGGTGGCGGAACAAAACTAACAGAGATACGGAAACTCATGTCGCTTAAAGCCATTGCCAAAGAACTGGGGCTGTCAGTCACCACCGTCAGCCGCGCCCTCAACGGATATGACGACGTTTCTCACGAGACGCGCGCACGCGTGGAAGCGGAGGCCCAGCGACGCGGCTATCGGCCTAACACCTTCGCCCGTCGTCTGAAGATGGGCAAAATCGACGCCGTTGGGCTGGTGTTCCCGGTCCATCCTGTTCCGCTCAATAACAGCGTATTTATGGACATGGTCGGCGAAATTAGCCACGAACTGGCGCGACATGAAATCGACCTGCTGCTCATCGCAGACGACGATCTGGCGGATAAGCACAGCTATATGCGCATGGTGCAAAGCCGCCGCGTGGATGCGCTGATCGTGGCACACACGCTGGATCGCGATCCCCGTCTTGAGCAACTGCAGGCGGCCGGTTTTCCTTTCCTGGCGCTCGGGCGCAGCCAGCTGCCGCAGCCGTACGCGTGGTTCGACTTCGACAACTATGCCGGTACGTACAATGCGACCCGCTGGCTGATCGGAAAAGGCCATCAGCGCATTGCCCTGCTGGGCGAAAGCAACAATCAGGCATTCATCACCCAGCGCCGTCAGGGCTATCTGGACGCGTTGCGGGAAGCCGGGCTTTCCAGCGAATGGCTGCGCGCCATGCCCCCTTCACGCCGGGTGGGGTATGCCACCACGAAAGAGCTTCTCTCGCTGTCGCAGCCGCCCACGGCCATCATTACCGACTGCAACACTCATGGCGACGGCGCGGCGATGGCGCTGGCGGAGCTGGGCCGCCTGACCGGCGAGAACGCCGTTGCGCTGGTGGTTTATGACGGGCTTCCGCAGGACAGCATCGTCGATGCTGACGTGGCGGCAGTGATCCAGTCCACCCGTCAGGGCGTCGGGAAACAGATTGCCGATATGGTTCGCCAGCTGATCAACGGCGAGGCGATTGAGCAGCTCCAGGTGCTCTGGCAGCCCGAATTCTCTCCCGGCCAGACGGCCTGAATCTCTCCATTTTCTAAACCCGATCACAAATCCGAAACGTTTTGGTTTGTATCCGAAACGTTTCGGATCAAAACTCAAGGCATCCCATGACAGGAGATGTCTGATGCAAGATTCCATTTTACGACTCGAAAGCGCGACGGTGGATGTGGTGATAAAAACGCACCCGTTCGCCGAAATTATTTACTGGGGGCCGCATCTTCAGCACTTTTCGCCGCAGAATGCTGAAACCCTTTCCCGGCCAGTTGCCAACGGCAGGCTGGATGTTGATTCTCCAGTCACGCTGATGGCCGAGCTGGGGCACGGCCTGTTTGGGTCACCCGGTATTGAAGGGCATCGTCTGGGCCTGGACGGTTCACCTCTCTTTAGCACCACAGACGTCCAGCAGCAGGGGCAAACCCTGACGATTACGGCAGAAGATGAACATGCGGGCCTGCGGCTGACCAGCGAGCTGGCGCTGGACGCCAGCGGCGTGCTGGCGGTGCGTCACGGCTTAACCAACCTGAAAGCGCAGGCGTGGCAGGTGGACCGTTTTGCCATAACGCTACCCGTGGCCGAACGCGCGCGGGAGGTGATGGCCTTCCATGGACGCTGGATCCGGGAATTTCAGCCGCACCGCGTGACGCTTGAGCACGACAGCTTTGTGATTGAAAACCGCCGGGGTAAAACCTCTCATGAACACTTCCCGGCGCTGATTGCCGGTACGCCGTCATTCAGCGAAATGCACGGCGACGTCTGGGGCGTGCATCTGGGCTGGAGCGGCAACCACCGCCTGCGTGCGGAAGCCAAAACCGACGGCCGCCGCTATCTGCAGGCTGAAGCCCTCTACCTGCCGGGCGAAATGGCGATTGAGGAGGGCGGCACGCTCTGGACGCCGCGCCTGTATGCAAGCTACTCCGCGCAGGGCCTGAACGGCATGAGCCAGCAGTTTCACCATTACCTTCGCGACAACGTTATCCGCTTCCCCGAAAACAAACCGCGCCCGGTCCACCTCAATACCTGGGAAGGCATCTACTTTAACCACGACCCGGATTACATCATGCGCATGGCCGACGAGGCGGCCGCGCTGGGCGTGGAGCGCTTTATCATCGACGACGGCTGGTTCAAAGGTCGCAACGACGACTACGCCGCGCTGGGTGACTGGTATCTGGACGAGAAGAAGTACCCGAACGGCCTCACGCCGGTCATCAGCCATGTGAAACAGCTCGGCATGGCGTTTGGCATCTGGGTTGAGCCGGAGATGATTAACCCGGATTCCGATCTTTATCGTGCGCATCCCGACTGGGTGCTGGCGTTGCCCGGCTACAGGCAACATACCGGGCGGCACCAGCTGGTGCTTAACCTGAACATTCCGCAGGCGTTTGATTACCTGGTGGAGCGCATGAGCTGGCTTCTGGGTGAACATGAGGTCGACTACGTGAAGTGGGACATGAACCGTGAGCTGGTACAGCCGGGTCACGACGGGAAGGCCGCCGCCGACGCGCAAACCCGCCAGTTTTATCGCCTGCTGGACGTGCTGGGCAAGCGTTTCCCGCACGTCGAATTTGAATCCTGCTCCTCCGGCGGGGGGCGAATTGATTATGAAGTGCTGACGCGCTGCCACCGCTTCTGGGCCTCGGACAACAACGATGCGCTGGAGCGCAACGCTATCCAGCGCGGCATGAGCTACTTCTTCCCGCCGGAGGTGATGGGGGCGCATATCGGTCATCATAAATGTCACGCCACCTTCCGCCAGCACAGCATTGAATTCCGCGGTCTGACGGCCCTGTTTGGCCATATGGGGCTGGAACTGGATCCCCTCACCGTTGATGAGCAGGAGCGCGAAGGTTATCGCCGTTACGCCGCGCTGTATAAGCAGTGGCGCGAGGTTATCCATCAGGGCACCCACTGGCGCGTGGATATGCCGGATGCCACTACGCTGGCACAGGGTATTGTGAGCGAAGATAAAACGCAGGGACTGTTTATCGTGAGCCAGCTCGCCATGCCGGACTACACGTTGATGATGCCGCTGCGCATGCCGGGGCTTGAGGCCTGCGCGCAGTATCGTATTTCGCTGCTCGATCACCCTGAGATTCGCATCACCGGTGAGGGAGGCCATACCATGCGCAAGCTGCCGGCATGGATGGAAACGCCGCAAACGGCGAGCGGTGAGTGGCTGATGCAGGCGGGCATTGCGCTGCCGATTCTCGATCCGGAAAGCGCCATCCTGATTGGCGTGGAACGCGTGTAAAGGTGACGGGCCGGGAAACTGGCCCTCCGTTGAGGATAAAAATAATGAACACAACAACCTGTACCCACAAAGACAACCCTAATTTCTGGATTTTCGGGCTGTTCTTCTTTCTCTACTTTTTCATCATGGCCACCTGCTTTCCGTTCCTGCCGATCTGGCTGTCGGATATCATCGGCCTCAATAAAACCCATACCGGCATCGTCTTCTCCTGCATCTCACTCTCGGCCATTGCCTTCCAGCCGGTGCTTGGGGTGATCTCGGATAAACTGGGGCTGAAAAAACACCTGCTGTGGATCATCTCCGTGCTGCTGTTCCTGTTTGCCCCTTTCTTCCTCTACGTCTTTGCGCCGTTACTGAAAGCCAACATCTGGCTGGGCGCGCTGAGCGGCGGCATTTATATCGGCTTTGTCTTTTCGGCGGGCTCAGGAGCCATTGAGGCCTACATTGAACGCGTGAGCCGTAACAGTTTCTTTGAGTACGGCAAGGCGCGCATGTTTGGCTGCCTCGGCTGGGGGCTGTGCGCCTCCACGGGCGGGATCCTGTTCGGCATCGATCCGTCGTATGTTTTCTGGATGGGTTCGGCGGCGGCGCTGCTGTTGATGCTGTTGCTGGTGGTCGCAAAGCCAAGACCCAATCAGACGGCGCAGGTGATGAATGCGCTGGGTGCCAACCAGCCGCAGATCACTGCGAAAACGGTCTTTAGCCTGTTCCGTCAGCGCAGAATGTGGATGTTTATTCTGTACGTGATTGGCGTGGCCTGCGTCTACGACGTCTTCGACCAGCAGTTTGCTACCTTCTTCAAAACGTTCTTCGCCACGCCGCAGGAGGGCACTCGCGCCTTTGGTTTTGCGACCACTGCCGGGGAAATCTGCAATGCGATCATCATGTTTTGTTCACCGTGGATCATTAACCGCATCGGCGCGAAAAACACGCTGCTGATCGCCGGGGTGATTATGGCGACGCGCATTATCGGCTCGTCGTTTGCCACCACCGCCGTAGAAGTGATTGCCCTGAAGATGCTGCACGCGCTGGAGGTGCCGTTCCTGCTGGTAGGGGCCTTCAAGTACATCACCGGGGTGTTTGATACGCGTCTTTCGGCGACTATCTATCTGATTGGCTTCCAGTTTGCCAAACAGTCGGCGGCAATCTTCCTCTCCGCGTTTGCCGGGAATATGTATGACCGGATCGGTTTCCAGGAGACATACCTGATGCTGGGCTGTTTCGTGCTGGCGATTACGGTGGTGTCGGCGTTTACGCTCAGCAGCAGGGAGGAGATTGCGGCAGGCAATAAGGCGCTAGAAGTCCATTAACGCCCTGAACCCACTCACTATTCCGGCGTTGGTCAAAAAATGAATAACCTTATAAAAACTACGGCATTGATAATCATTTTCAATATCATTTAATTAACTATAATGAACCAACTGCTTACGCGGCATTAACAGCTGTGCCGCCCGACAATAATGGAGAGGATTATGAGTTATACACTGCCATCCCTGCCGTATGCCTACGACGCACTGGAACCGCATTTCGACAAGCAGACGATGGAAATCCATCACACTAAACACCACCAGACCTACGTGAACAACGCGAACGCCGCGCTGGAAAGCCTGCCTGAGTTCGCTAACCTGCCTGTTGAAGAGCTGATCACCAAGCTGGACCAGCTGCCAGCGGACAAGAAAACCGTGCTGCGCAACAACGCGGGCGGTCACGCTAACCACAGCCTGTTCTGGAAAGGCCTGAAAACCGGTACCACCCTGCAGGGCGATCTGAAAGCGGCTATCGAGCGCGACTTCGGTTCCGTTGATAACTTCAAAGCGGAGTTCGAGAAAGCCGCTGCAACCCGTTTCGGCTCCGGCTGGGCGTGGCTGGTACTGAAAGGTGACAAACTGGCCGTGGTTTCTACCGCGAACCAGGACTCCCCGCTGATGGGTGAAGCGATCTCTGGCGCATCCGGCTTCCCAATCCTGGGTCTGGACGTGTGGGAACACGCTTACTACCTGAAATTCCAGAACCGTCGCCCGGACTACATTAAAGCGTTCTGGGACGTGGTGAACTGGGACGAAGCAGCAGCGCGTTTCGCCGCTAAAAAATAAGGTTGCATTGACGCCTGTGAGAAGCGAGTCTGATGGCTCGCTTTTTTTGTATCTGCGTAATGGAGGCAGCGATGCATTATCCGGTGAATGTATTTACAGGCAAGGTAAGGGAGTACGACGGCAGCCGCCCGAGCGCCATCGCCAAAATTCAGGTCGACGGTGAGCTGACGTTAACCGACCTCGGGCTTGCGGGCGACGAGCAGGCCGAAAAGAAGATCCACGGCGGGCCGGAGCGCGCGCTGTGCCACTATCCGCGCGAGCACTATCAGCACTGGAAGGCGGAGTTCCCCGAGCAGGCGGATCTCTTCGTTGCTCCCGCGTTTGGTGAAAATCTCTCCACTGAAGGGCTCACCGAAAAGAACGTGTTTATTGGTGATATCTACCGCTGGGGCGATGCCCTGATTCAGGTGACGCAGCCGCGCTCGCCGTGCTTCAAGCTCAACTACCATTTCGGCATTCATGACATGTCGGCTCAGATGCAAAGCGCGGGTAAAACCGGCTGGCTGTACCGGGTGGTGCTGGCTGGGCAGGTTTCAGCGGATGCGCCGCTTGAGCTGGTATCACGCCTGAGTGAGGTGTCTGTTTACGACGCCTGCGCCATTGCGTGGCATATGCCGTTTGATGACGAGCAGTATCATCGCCTGCTGTCGGCGGCGGGGCTGTCGACCAGCTGGACAAGAACGATGCAGAAACGGCGTTTAAGCAGCAAGATAGAGGATAATTCCCGGAGATTGTGGGGTAAATAGACCTCCGTAAAAAGTAGGCCGGGTAAGGCGAAGCCGCCACCCGGCACTAACAGCTACGAACGCTTATACAACGGTAGCCACAGCGTTAACCGCAGCCCACCCAGCGGGCTGTCGTCGGCTTTCACCCAGCCGCGGTGCTGCTGCATGGCGGTTTCCACAATCGCCAGCCCCAGTCCCGTACCGCCCGATTCCCGGTCGCGCGCCTCGTCGGTGCGGTAGAACGGACGGAAGATCTGCTCGCGGTCTTCCGGGCTGACGCCAGGACCGTCGTCGTCGACGATGACGGTGATCCCGTCTTTATCCACCGAGAACGCCACCTCAATCTTCGTGTGCGAGTAGCGCAGGGCGTTACGCACGATATTTTCCAGCGCGCTTTCCAGCGCGTTGGGGTTACCGTACAGCGGCCATGGACCCGGCGGGAAGTTAACGGTGAAGGATTTGCCCATCTGCTCCGCTTCGAACGCCGCGTTATCCAGCACTTCATGCCACAGATGATTGGCTTTCACCGTTTCGCTCACCAGCGCGTTTTTCTGCTGATTGCGCGACATGACCAGCAGATCGTTGATCATGCTGTCCAGACGATGCGCTTCGGTTTCGATGCGCTCCAGCTCTTTGCTTTCTCCGCTGCGGCGACGCAGCAGGGCGGTACCCAGCTGTAAGCGCGTGAGCGGGGTACGCAGTTCGTGCGAGATATCCGACAGCAGGCGCTGCTGGGCCGTCATCATGCGATCGAGCGCGCTCACCATCTGGTTAAAACTGGTCCCGGCGGCCAGGAACTCCTGCGGTCCGGACTCCAGTTCCGGGTGCTGCCTCAGGTTGCCCTGCGCCACTTCGTCGGCGGCGTTTTTCAGCTTACGTGCGGGTTTTGCCAGGCTCCACGCCAGCCATAACAGCAGCGGCGAGCTGACCAGCATCGTGACAATCAGCAGCAGGAGAGGGCGGTCAAACAGCAGGTTGATAAAATCGGACTGGGAGCTGCTCGCGGGGCGAATCAGGTAGAGCTGATAGTTATCCTCGCCATCTCTGACGGAGAACGGCCCCACCATCTCTACGCGGCCATATTTTTTCTTCTGGGGGTGATCGGCATTATCTGCCTGGCCAATGAAGTTGCGGATGATCTGCATTTCATTGCGATCGGCGCCAATCACGCGGCCTTCGCTGGTCACCAGCAGCAGGCGTTGTCCGGGCGGCGCCCACTTGTCGATAGCGCGAAATAGCCTGCGCCACCACATCAAATCGTTTGGCGGATCGTTTGCCAGCTCGGCTTCCACGTGTTGCTCGATCATCACGCCCTGACGTTGCTCGCTGTCGAGAAGCTCCGTCATCTGGCGTGAGTCGAGTTTTGGCAACATCAGTACGAGCATTAAAACCAGTGCCAGCGTCAACCAGAAGATGGCGAAGATGCGGGCGGTTAAGCTTCCTATCATGAAGCGGAAACCATCAGATAACCGCGACCACGCAGGGTTTTAAACCATGGGTGACCGTCTTTACGCTCCGGCAGCTTACGGCGCAGGTTAGAGATGTGCATGTCGATGGCGCGGTCAAACGGGGTAAGACGCTTGCCCAGCACTTCCTGACTTAAATGTTCACGCGATACCACCTGGCCGAGGTGCTGTGCCAGCAGATACAGCAGGGTGAACTCGGTGCCGGTGAGTTCGAGCGTCTGGCCATCAAAGCTCGCTTCCTGTCGGCCCGGATTCAGGCTCAGGGAGTCGACTTCAAGGGTCGGTGAACTGTTGTCCGTATTTTGCTGCTGCTCGCTCCAGTGGGAACGACGCAGGATCGCGCGAATACGGGCGACCAGTTCGCGGTCGTTAAACGGCTTCGGTAAATAGTCATCCGCGCCCAGCTCAAGGCCGAGTACGCGGTCGAGTTCGCTGCCGCGCGCGGTCAGCATGATAACGGGAGTCTGGTGTGTCTGTCGAAGCTCTTTCAGCGTATCAATGCCGTTTTTCTTCGGCATCATCACGTCGAGCAAAAGTAAATCGATGCTGTCGTCAAGGAGACTCAGCGCCTGCTCGCCATCATGGGCAACCAGGACGTTGAAACCTTCCATGTCGAGCAACTCCTTTAAAAGGGATGTGAGCTCTCGGTCATCATCAACTAACAGGATTTTATTCATTGTTTAAATACCTCCGAGGCAGAAATTACGACATCAAGGCTGTCTAATCCATGACTTTACGTTGTTTTACACCCCCTGACGCATGTTTGCAGCCTGAATCGTAGACTGTCTCTCGTTGAATCGCGACACGAAAGATTTTGGGAGCAAGTGATGCGCAAAGTTACCGCTGCCGTCATGGCCTCAACGCTGGCGTTCAGTGCGTTTAGCCAGGCTGCTGTAGCTATCATCAGCGATAACGGTCCCTTACAAGAGGGCGCAACGCAGAACAGCAGCCAAAGCCATATGTTTGACGGCATAAGTTTAACCGAACATCAGCGTCAACAGATGCGAGATCTGATGCAGAGGGCGAGACACGACCAGCCCCCTGTTAATGTTAGCGAAATGGAGACAATGCATCGCCTTGTCACCGCAGAAAATTTTGACGAAAGCGCTGTGCGCGCTCAGGCCGAAAAAATGGCACAGGAACAGGTTGCTCGCCAAGTAGAGATGGCGAAGGTCCGCAACCAGATGTTCCACCTGCTAACGCCGGAGCAGCAAGCGGTTTTGAACACCAAACATCAGCAGCGTATGGATCAGCTGCGTGAGGTTGCACGGATGCAGCGAAGCTCAGAAACCTCGTTTTTCAGTAGCAATAGCAGTACCCGTAGTAACCAGTAAACCCTGTTTTCCTTGCCATAGACACCATCCCTGTCTTCCCCCACATGATGTGGGGGTTTTTTTTGCCTGTTGATTCTTCACATCATGAGAAAATGGTATTGAGCGTTCCTCGTTGCTATTACCAGGGAGTTTTCATGTCCCTGTATTATTTTATGAGTGCATTTTTTATTTTTAATTTTATGTTATTAATGGTTTTAATCAAATTATAGGTCCTTGATTTTTTCATTTCATCAATCCATTTTTCAGCATCGGATTTTTGTTTAAATAATTCTTTGTTTTGCAGTTGAAGGGCGTTGAATGTATCCTGCAATTCATTGTTGGCTCTACTAAAGGTATTGAGATTGTCCTTCAACTCAATATTCAACTTACATAATTCGGCGTGTTTATCCTGTAGCTCTACATATTTTATGTGGGTGTCTCTACTGAGATTATCCAGTTGACTGAACTCGGATTGTAATGTACTGAAAGATTTGTTTATATTGGATATGGTATTAGAAAAGCTAATAAGGAAATTATCACTTCCTTTCTCTCTCGTTTTAGTTGATACGAGTAAGTCAATAATAGTGTCAAAGTGCTGATGCAGAGATGCTATTTTATCATCTAAAATAACTGGAGACATTTTTTTGTGACATTGTACTGTACGCTCGTATAGGAAATTAGAATCAGTTATGTAATAATCCTGAAGATCTAACATCTTGAAGAGATCTTTAGTTTTTCCGTTCAGCATATAATCAAAGGCCACAACTTTTTTCCCATGACAGGCTGCGGTAATTGCGCCATGGAAACTCACACCAATATAAGTGTGGCAACCTGCCAGCATGCTCATAATTTCGTACATATTGAGTTCTTTTTCATAAAGAGTATATCGGGAATCTGCGTTTTGATTTATCTCCCTAAGAATGCTTTCATCATCATGAGTATATGCCAGTGGTAACAGTATGATTTCAAAGTCTAAGTTGTAAAAATAGTCTAATGATTTTACAACATCAGGAATTGCACTTTTGGGTAGGAATCTATTCGCGTGATAAACAATGTATTCTTTATCGCTGTTTCTTAAATTATTTAACGATTTTTCAATAATTTCATGAGGAATGCATTCTGTCATCATAAATGCAGAATCAGGAAATACGTTAATTAATGTATCCTCTATGCCACTATCAGTCAGGATTTTTTTAGTATAGTTGTCCCGGACTGATATATAGTCAATAGGGTCGCATAAGGCCTGAGTAAGTTTCTGATAAAATGGTGAGAAATCATGGTAGCCGCCAAGTAGATTCCAGATTAGTTTTATGTTGTGTTTGTATGCAACAATCGAAGGAATAACCCATGTTTCAAACACTGGGTAGTCTACGAACTCGTCCGAGTCTCTTTTTATTTTTTGTTGCCCACTTGCATAGTGGAATATTCCACCGCCACCAACAATAATTGCATCGAAATTATGTTTTAGATGCAATGATTCCATCTCATTTAATGGGTAGACAATCTCATTTAATGATAGGCTTTGTGTTCCCCCCACCGGTGAGAAAAGATAAAGTTTGATATTCAGACCTTTCATTTTCATGATTTTATCGAAAATAATCGGAAATAAATGATCTCCATAATTTGCGATATCATAAACGCCAGTAAACGCAATTTTTAGTGGTTCATTAGACATATATATTCTCTTAAGATAAATTTTTCCAGTACAACATGTATAGCATCAAGTGTACTATATCGCTGAAATTAAAAAATATTAAGTTATCCTATAAATTTAATAAAGAACAATGAGTTAGATGGTGTGGTGGTTTTTCAGAGTAGTGGCAGGTTTTATTGTTTGACACAATGCAATAGCATCTGTTGAGCGATTGGATACGGAAGCAACTTATCCTTTCAGTATTTTCTAAGTCGCAGTGACAGTGTCGTCGATGGTGCATATCAACGTAACAACCAAACCGGATGTGTAGTCTGGATGTAACGGGTTGTTGTAATAAAATTCTTTTAATACAAGTGGTTATTTTTTTTCTTTCTTCTCTGTTCCTGTCTTCTCCCACATCAGGGTGGCTCTGCACCATATTCTGGTTTGTTAACCGTTTATTCATCTATTCATCCTTCGACTCCACAAGCTTCCGTTATACTACCGGCATGACATGACAGGAGCGTTTATGAATCAATCCTATGGAAGACTGGTCAGCCGGGCCGCCATCGCGGCGACCGTCATGGCATCCAGCCTGTTACTGATTAAAATCTTTGCCTGGTGGTATACCGGCTCGGTCAGTATTCTGGCGGCGCTGGTGGATTCGCTGATGGACATTGCCGCCTCATTGACCAACCTGCTGGTCGTACGTTACTCGCTGCAGCCAGCGGATGAAGAGCACACCTTTGGGCACGGTAAAGCGGAGTCGCTGGCCGCGCTGGCGCAAAGCATGTTCATATCCGGTTCTGCGCTGTTCCTGTTTCTCACCGGCATTCAGCATCTCGTCTCGCCGACACCGATGAACGATCCCGGCGTCGGCGTCGTTGTGACGGTCGTTGCACTTATTTGCACACTTGTTCTGGTAACGTTCCAGCGCTGGGTCGTTCGCAAAACGCAAAGTCAGGCCGTACGGGCGGATATGCTTCATTATCAATCTGATGTTATGATGAATGGGGCTATTCTTATTGCGCTCGGTCTGGCCTGGTATGGCTGGCATCGGGCCGATGCGTTGTTTGCGTTAGGGATTGGTATCTATATTTTATATAGCGCCCTGCGGATGGGGTATGAAGCAGTGCAATCGCTGCTTGACCGCGCCCTCCCGGACTCAGAACGTAATGAAATTTTTTCTATCGTGACCGCCTGGCCCGGCGTCAGCGGTGCACACGATCTTCGAACGCGGCAGTCAGGGCCGACCCGCTTTATTCAGATTCATATTGAAATGGAAGACAACCTGCCACTGGTTCAGGCTCACATGATTGCTGAGCAGGTCGAGCAGGCGATATTGCAGCGTTTTCCTGGTTCAGACGTCATCATTCACCAGGATCCCTGCTCGGTTGTACCCGGACATGTTGGGCTTTCGTAATTCGTTGTAAAAAAGTGAGCCAGGCCAGCTTTTTGTGTATAAATTACCGCCATTTGGTCTGACCTGAATCAATTCAGCTGGAAGGGATTGATATACTATTTGCAGTATTCGTTGGTCGATAAGTTTCTTCCGGCAACAGATTTCAATTTTGCATTCCTAAGTTCAGAGGTAGTCATGATTAAGAAAATCGGTGTGTTGACAAGCGGCGGTGATGCGCCGGGCATGAACGCGGCAATTCGTGGGGTTGTCCGCGCGGCGCTGACGGAAGGTCTGGAAGTTTTTGGTATCTATGATGGTTACCTGGGTCTGTATGAAGACCGTATGGTTCAGCTCGACCGTTACAGCGTGTCTGACATGATCAACCGTGGCGGTACCTTCCTTGGGTCTGCGCGCTTCCCGGAATTCCGTGATGAACACGTTCGTGAAGTGGCTATCGAGAACATGAAAAAACGTGGACTGGACGCCCTGGTGGTTATCGGCGGTGACGGCTCGTACATGGGTGCAAAACGTCTGACTGAAATGGGCTTCCCGTGCATCGGCCTGCCGGGCACCATCGACAACGACATCAAAGGCACCGACTACACCATCGGTTACTTCACCGCGCTGGGCACCGTTGTGGAAGCAATTGACCGCCTGCGTGACACCTCTTCTTCCCACCAGCGTATCTCTATCGTTGAAGTGATGGGGCGTTACTGCGGTGACCTGACCCTGGCTGCGGCAATTGCGGGGGGCTGTGAGTTTGTCGTGGTTCCGGAAGTGGAGTTCAGCCGTGAAGATCTGGTAGCTGAAATCAAAGCGGGCATCGCGAAAGGCAAAAAACATGCGATCGTGGCTATCACCGAGCACATCTGTGACGTAGACGAGCTGGCGAAGTACATCGAAACCGAAACCAAGCGTGAAACCCGTGCAACCGTACTGGGGCACATCCAGCGTGGCGGCTCCCCTGGCCCGTATGACCGTATTCTGGCGTCCCGTATGGGCGCGTACGCAATCGAACTGCTGCTGCAGGGCCACGGCGGCCGCTGCGTCGGTATTCAGAACGAGAAACTGGTTCACCATGACATCATCGACGCGATTGAAAACATGAAGCGTCCGTTCAAAGGTGACTGGCTGGACTGCGCGAAAAAACTGTACTGATTGGCTCTGTTGCCCGGTGGCGCTGCGCTTACCGGGCCTACAAAAGCACGACTCGTAGGCCGGGTAAGGCGTAGCCGCCACCCGGCTTTTTTATGCGTGCACGCTTTTTTATTCCACTACGTTATAGCCAATCTTTTTTTATTCTTTAATCCTCGATTCGCTTTCTGGCACGCTGCATTCATCAAAACACTACACAAGAGAGCTGGGCGATGAATAAATGGGGCGTGGGTTTAACATTATTGCTGGCATCGACCAGCGTTCTGGCTAAGGATATCCAGTTACTGAACGTGTCATACGACCCGACGCGTGAACTGTATGAACAATACAACAAAGCGTTTGCGGCACACTGGAAGCAGGAAACCGGCGACAATGTCGTGGTTCGCCAGTCTCACGGTGGTTCTGGCAAGCAGGCGACCTCCGTCATCAACGGTATTGAAGCCGACGTGGTGACCCTGGCGCTGGCCTACGATGTTGACGCGATCGCCGAGCGTGGCCGTATCGACAAAAACTGGATCAAACGCCTGCCGGATAACTCCGCGCCCTACACCTCGACCATCGTTTTCCTGGTACGTAAAGGCAACCCGAAACAGATCCATGACTGGAATGACCTGATTAAGCCGGGCGTGTCAGTTATTACCCCTAACCCGAAAAGCTCCGGCGGCGCACGCTGGAACTATCTGGCCGCCTGGGGCTATGCACTGCACCACAACAACGGTGACCAGGCTAAAGCCCAGGAGTTCGTGAAAGCGCTGTACAAAAACGTGGAAGTGCTGGACTCCGGCGCGCGCGGTGCAACCAACACCTTCGTGGAGCGCGGCATTGGTGACGTGCTGATTGCGTGGGAAAACGAAGCCCTGCTGGCGACCAACGAACTGGGTAAAGATAAGTTTGAGATCGTGACCCCAAGCGAATCTATTCTGGCTGAGCCGACCGTTTCCGTGGTCGATAAAGTGGTGGAAAAGAAAGACACCAAAGCGGTGGCGGAAGCCTACCTGAAGTACCTCTACTCGCCGGAAGGTCAGGAGATTGCAGCGAAGAACTTCTATCGTCCACGCGATGCGGCTGTGGCGAAGAAATATGACGGCGAATTCCCGAAACTGAAGCTCTTCACCATTGATGATGTTTTCGGTGGCTGGACGAAAGCGCAGAAAGAGCACTTCTCTAACGGCGGCACCTTTGACCAGATTAGCCAGCGCTGAACATAAATAAACGACACGGTGACCCGGCGTGAGAAATCCGCCGGGTTTTTTATTTGGTCATCATTTTGCGTTACTCTTTTGCCTCTATTGAAAACAGGGAACGCGTTGTGAAAAAAATTATCTTATTGATCCTCATTGTCATCGCCCTTGCCGCTGGCGGCTGGTACTGGATGAAAGCGGGTAATCCGAATGCGTTGCGACATATCGTTCTCGACCAGTGCCTGCCGAATCAACTGCAACACCGTAACCCGGCACCGTGTGCGCAGGTGAAGCCTGACGCAGGCTATGTAGTCTTTAAAGACCGCAACGGGCCGCTGCAATACCTGCTGATGCCGACATATCGCATCAACGGCACCGAAAGCCCGCTGTTGACCGAAGCGCATACGCCGAACTTTTTCTGGCTGGCCTGGCAGTCGCGTAGCTTTATGACCCTGAAGCGTGGAAGCGAGGTGCCCGACAGCGCCATTTCACTGACGATTAACTCGCCGACAGGGCGCACGCAAAACCATTTTCACATTCATATCTCCTGCCTGCGCCCGGACGTGCGCGAGAAGCTGAACGCCGCGCAGGGAGACATCAGCACCCAATGGCTACCCCTTCCTGGCGGCCTGGAAGGGCATGAGTATCTTGCTCGTCGGGTGACGGAGAATGAACTGGTGCAGCGCAGCCCGTTCATGATGCTGGCTGAAGAGCTGCCGGAAGCGCGCGACCATATGGGGCGCTTCGCGCTGGCAATGGCGCAGCAGTCAGATGGTTCGTTTGTGTTGCTGGCCACCGAGCGCAACCTGCTGATGCTTAACCGCGCGTCGGCTGAGGAACTGCAGGATCATCAATGCGCTATCCTGAATTGACCCCACCATAAATAGCGTTTACTCGCCCTGCCTGTCGCCGTAGACTTGCTGAAAAATTCTACAGGAGACAGGTATGTCGCTCTGGTCAACGTATCCTCTGTTGCTGCCTTCACTGATTGTGGGCGTCACCATCGTACTATGGGCGACGTCGCTATTGCCGGAGTTCATTACCGCGCTGCTGTTCTTCACGGCGGCAATGACTGCGAAGATCGCCCCGCCGGAGGTGATTTTCGGCGGTTTTGCCTCGTCGGCTTTCTGGCTGGTCTTCAGCGGATTCGTGCTCGGCGTGGCGATACGTAAAACCGGGCTGGCGGACCGGGCCGCCCGGGCGCTGTCGGCAAAGCTCACCGACTCCTGGGTATTAATGGTAGCGAGCGTGGTGCTGCTGAGCTATGCGCTGGCGTTTGTGATGCCATCGAATATGGGACGTATTGCGCTGCTGATGCCGATTGTCGCCGCAATGGCGAAACGCGCCGGTATCGCTGACGGCTCCCGCGCCTGGTTTGGTCTGGCGCTGGCGGTAGGGTTCGGGACGTTCCAGCTTTCGGCGACGATTCTGCCCGCTAACGTGCCTAACCTGGTGATGAGCGGTGCGGCGGAAGGCTCGTACGGCATCCACCTGAACTATGTCCCGTATCTGCTGCTGCACACGCCGGTGCTGGGCATTCTCAAAGGCCTGATCCTGATTGGCCTGATCTGCTGGCTTTTTCCCGGCAGCCCAAAACCGCCTCAGGAACAGGTGCCGTCTGAACCCATGGGCCGGGATGAAAAGCGTCTTGCCTGGCTGCTGGCGATAGTGCTGGGGATGTGGGTGACGGAGAGCTGGCACGGCGTGGGGCCCGCCTGGACCGGGCTGGCGGCGTCGGTCATCGTTATGCTGCCGCGCATCGGTTTTATCACCGGGGAGGAGTTTTCTGCCGGTGTGAATATGCGCACCTGTATCTACGTTGCCGGTATTCTGGGGCTGGCGATCGTCGTGACGCAAACCGGTATCGGCACGGCGGTGGGCGAGGCGTTGCTCCGTATTATGCCGCTCGATGCAGACCGACCGTTCACCAGCTTCCTGGCGCTGACCGGTATTACCACCGCACTCAACTTCATCATGACCGCTAACGGCGTTCCGGCGCTGTATACCACCCTGGCGCAGAGCTTCTCGGATGCGACCGGCTTCCCGCTGCTGTCGGTGATCATGATTCAGGTGCTGGGCTATTCCACGCCGCTGCTGCCGTATCAGGCGTCGCCGATCGTGGTGGCGATGGGGTTAGGAAAAGTGCCTGCCAGGGCGGGGATGGTGCTCTGTCTGGCGCTGGCGGTGGCAACGTATCTGGTGCTGCTGCCGCTGGATTATCTGTGGTTTAGCCTGCTGGGACGGCTGTAAAAAAGCCCGGTGGCGCTGACGCTTACCGGGCCTACAGAACCGTAGGGCGGGTTAGCAAAGCGCCACCCGCCACAAAGGCAATTACGCCTGTTTAGCCGCTTCTGCCGCTTTAACGATCACCGCGAAAGCGTCCGCTTTCAGGGATGCACCGCCAACCAGCGCGCCATCGATGTCTGGCTGGGTGAACAGCTCAGCAGCGTTAGACGCGTTAACGGAACCACCGTACTGGATGATCACTTGCTCAGCCACTTTGGCGTCAGCTTTCGCAATGTGGTCACGGATGAATTTGTGAACCGCCTGAGCCTGCGCAGGGGTGGCTGATTTGCCGGTACCGATCGCCCAGACTGGCTCGTAAGCGATAACCGCGCCTTCGAACGCTGCTGCACCCTGCGTTTTCAGCACTGCGTCGATCTGACGTGCGCACACTTCTTCAGTTTTGCCCGCTTCGTTTTCTGCTTCGGTTTCACCGATGCACAGAACCGGGATCAGACCCTGCTCTTTCAGCACGGCGAATTTCTTCGCGATGAACTCGTCGGATTCTTTGTGATAGGTGCGACGCTCGGAGTGGCCGATGATGATGTATTTCGCGCCGATATCTTTCAGCATTTCAGCGGACGTTTCACCGGTGAACGCGCCAGACAGGTTAACGTCAACGTTCTGCGCGCCCAGAATGATGTGGCTGCCGTCAGCGGCACGTTTAGCCAGATCCAGGTACATATCCGGCGGAGCGATAGCAACCGCGCAGCCGGTCACGCCAGCCAGCTCTTTACGCAGGTTCGCAACCAGTTCGTTTACCATGTGGCGGCTGCCGTTCAGTTTCCAGTTACCCATCACTAAAGGATGTCGCATTTCAATTCTCCACGCTCAATAAGCGAATTAAGGAATATGGCCACCCTGTCGGGCAGCATGGTCTGTGAATCAGTATAGAGATTTTCCCTCGAAAGGCTTTGCTTTTTGTCATTAATTCGCCCCGCCGAGGGTGTCAGATAGTGCCAGCTTAATCGGTTCAACAGCGAAGGTCAGTCCTTTTTCGCCGTTGTCCGCCACCACATAGCGGATCGCGCCTTCGGTATCGGCGTAATAACGCTTGTTTTTACCGGCGGTGAGGAGTTTTTGCAGCTTTTGCTGGCTTTGCTTTTTCGTCAGCGCAGGGGTAAACGCCTGCAGGACCGCGCTCATGTACTCCAGCGCTTTCGCCTTCGCGGCTTTCTGCTCTGGGCCCTGTATTGGCAGCCAGGTGATTTGCATGCTTTTGATTTTTAACGTCCCGCGCTCCAGCGCCGTGGAGGCATACAAATTCTCGTTAATCTTGCTTGCTGCACGGGTCAGGGTAGGCGTGTCGCGAGGGCCATCAATGGCACGAAACTCATCCAGCGGCAGCGTGGGGTTGGCCTGATTGAAGGCTTCACGAAACTGGCTGATGGACTGATCGAACGACGGTGCGCCCGCCAGCAGGTACGGTGCGGTGGTCGGGGCTGTGGTTTCGGCGGCGTGCAGGGTAAAACCCGCGCTGAGCAGCGCTAAACACAGGAAAAGAGAATGTGCCGAACTTTTCATCAACATTGCCCCTGGCCGTAAGTGCTCATGATTAAAACGATATCTGGTCGGCTTGTCAAAAGGTCACAACTCCAGGGTAAAATGCGGGCTAAACGATAATAAGGAACCTTACATGACCATACAGCAGTGGCTGTTTTCATTCAAAGGGCGTATTGGACGCCGTGATTTCTGGATCTGGATGGTGACGTGGGTTGTCGCCATGCTGCTTCTGTTTTTCGTCGCCTATAACGCGTGGCTGAGCACGCAAACGGCGGCCTTCGCGCTGGTCTGCCTGCTCTGGCCAACGGCGGCAGTCGTGGTGAAACGCCTGCACGATCGCGGCCGCTCCGGCGCGTGGGCATTTCTGATTATTCTGGCGTGGATGCTGGTGGCGGGAAACTGGGCGATGCTTCCGTCCATCCTGCCGTGGGTGGTGGGCAGGCTGCTGCCGTCGGTCATCTTCGTGATGATGGTTGTCGATCTGGGCGCGTTTATTGGCACCCAGAGCGAAAACAAATACGGTAAAGACACCGTTGAGGTGAAATACCGCTGATCACCAGTAGTGTTCGGCGGTCATATGGCCCGGTCGGCGGCGAAGATGTTTCGTCATCTGCCGGGTATCCTTCAGAAGCTGCTGCGTGTCGCGTACCATCTGCGGGTTGCCACACAGCATGACGTGGCTGGTTTCAGCCGTCATCGGTAAACCCACCGCCTCTTCCAGGGCACCATTCTCAATTAACGCCGGCACGCGACCGGTCAGCGTTCCTGCTACGGTTTCGCGGCTGACCACCGTCTGAATCTTTAACTTTCCGCCGTACTGCTGTTCCAGCGCCTGCATCTGCGGCAGGTAGCTCAGGTCTGCGGCGTAGCGCGCAGCGTGAACCAGCACGATGTTTTTAAATCGCTCCAGGTCTTTGCCGTACTGCAAAATAGAGAGATAAGGGCCGATGGCCGTACCGGTTGCCAGCATCCAGAGCGTGTCACAATCCGGGATCTCTTCGAGCACAAAGAAGCCTGCTGCTTCACTCACGATTTGCACGTCGTCGCCGGGCTTGAGGGCGGCAAGGCGCGGGCTGAGTTTACCGTCAGGAACGGTGACCAGATAGAACTCGAGATCCGGGTTATCAGGCGCGTTAACGTAAGAGTAGGCGCGCTGCACGCGCTCGCCGTCGACATCCAGCCCCAGCTTCGCAAATTGCCCGGCTTTAAACGGGTGGACGGGAGCATGCAGGGTGAGACTAAATAGCGCATCGGTCCAGAACTGTATCTTTGTGACTTTACCTGTTACCCAGTCCGCCATGATCTTCTCCTGTGCTGTTTCTCTGTTCTATCTTCCGTACTTAACGGGGAGATTTCCAGCCCATTTGGGCCGGAAAGCTCTATCGATCAAACGGTTTTACAGAATGTGCGTCTGTACGTCCGGGTCTTTGCGGTCGAGATAGTGGATAGACTGGATGCGGCGAATGGTGCGTGATTTTCCGCGGATCAGCAGCGTTTCAGTGGTGGCCACCATATTGCCCTTGCGGCTGATGCCGTCCAGCAGATCGCCTTTGGTGATACCTGTCGCCGAGAAGACCACGTTATCGCTACGGGCCATATCATGCAGCGCCAGCACTTTGTTGGCCTCGATGCCCATCGCTTCGCAGCGTGCCAGCTCGTTTTCCCCGATACGGCGGTTCTCTGCGCTGTCGCCTTTCACCTCGTGGCGGGGCAGCAGACGAGCCTGCATATCGCCGTCCAGCGCGCGGATCACTGCTGCAGAGACTACGCCTTCCGGCGCGCCGCCGATGCCGTACAGCACGTCTACTTCGCTGTCCGGCATGCAGGTCAGGATTGAGGCGGCAACGTCACCATCCGGAATGGCAAACACGCGCACGCCGAGCTTTTGCATCTGCGCGATGGTGGCGTCGTGGCGCGGTTTGGCCAGAATGGTGACGGTGAGTTCGCTCAGCGGTTTGTTCAGCGCGCGGGCGACGTTACGCAGGTTCTCTTCCAGCGGCAGGCTAAGGTCGATTGCGCCTTTCGCGCCAGGACCGACAATCAGCTTTTCCATGTACATATCCGGCGCGTTGAGGAAGCAGCCCTTATCGCCCACGGCCAGCACCGCCAGGGCGTTGGCCTGACCCATTGCGGTCATGCGCGTACCTTCGATCGGGTCGACGGCGATATCCACGGCATCACCTTTGCCGGTACCGACTTTTTCACCGATGTAGAGCATTGGCGCTTCGTCGATCTCGCCTTCGCCGATCACGATGGTGCCGTCGATGTTGACCTGGTTAAGCACAATGCGCATGGCATGGACGGCTGCGCCGTCTGCGGTATTTTTGTCACCACGACCCAGCCACTTATAGCCTGCAAGGGCAGCCGCTTCGGTGACGCGGGAAAACTCGATAGCAAGTTCACGTTTCATGAGGTACTCGTACAATCAAAAGGAATTGCACGAAGTTTATCACAGAGTGGGGAGGGGCGAGGGGACCGCTGCGGTCCCCTCGCCCTGACCCTCTCCCCAGGGGAGAGGGAATATATGATTACTCTTCGTGCTCTTCCCACGCCAGGGCGCGTTTCACCGCTTTCTTCCAGCCGCTGTAGCGGAAGTTACGCTCGGTGGTTTCGATGCCCGGGCGGAATTCGCGTTCGATCACCGCTTTTTCCTGCAGCTCGTCCAGGTTCTGCCAGAAGCCTACCGCCAGACCGGCAAGGTATGCCGCGCCCAGCGCCGTGACTTCACGCACTTCAGGACGCTCAACGCGGGTGCCCAGAATGTCGGACTGGAACTGCATCAGGAAGTTATTCGCTACCGCACCGCCGTCCACGCGCAGGGCGTGCAGACGAATGCCGGAGTCCGCCTGCATCGCTTCCAGCACGTCGCGCGTCTGGTAGGCGATGGATTCCAGGGTGGCGCGAATAATGTGGTTAGAGTTAACACCACGCGTCAGGCCAAAAATTGCGCCGCGTGCATACGGATCCCAGTACGGCGCGCCCAGACCGGTGAATGCAGGCACCACGTACACGCCGTTGGTGTCTTTCACTTTGGTCGCGAAGTACTCGGAGTCGAACGCATCGCTGATCAGCTTCATCTCGTCGCGCAGCCACTGGATAGACGCACCGGCCATGAACACCGCACCTTCCAGGGCATAGTTCACTTCGCCGCGTGGTCCACAGGCGATGGTGGTCAGCAGGCCGTTTTCTGATTTCACCGCTTTCTCGCCGGTGTTCATCAGCATAAAGCAGCCGGTGCCGTAGGTGTTCTTCGCCATCCCTTCTTTGACGCACAGCTGGCCGAACAGCGCCGCCTGCTGGTCACCGGCAATACCGGCGATAGGAATACGGGTGCCGCCTTTACCGCCGATGTTGGTCTGGCCGTAAACCTCAGAAGACTTGCGCACGTCAGGCAGCATCGCGCGTGGGATATCCAGCGCGTCCAGCATTTTGTCATCCCACTCCAGGGTGTTGATGTTGAACAGCATGGTACGCGAGGCGTTGGTGTAGTCGGTGACGTGGACGCGTCCCTGGGTCATCTTCCAGATAAGCCAGGTGTCGACGGTGCCGAACAGCAGCTCGCCGCGTTTTGCACGCTCGCGTGAACCTTCCACGTGGTCGAGGATCCACTTCACTTTGGTGCCGGAGAAATACGGGTCAACCACCAGACCGGTGGCGCTGCGCACGTACTCTTCCATGCCGTCGCGCTTCAGCTGCTCGCAGATCTCAGAGGTACGGCGGCACTGCCAGACGATGGCGTTGTAAATAGGCTTACCGGTTTCACGTTCCCAGACAATCGTCGTTTCACGCTGGTTAGTGATACCAATCGCGGCAATCTCGTCGGAACTGATATCGGCTTTTGCCAGCACTTCGACCAGCGTGGAGCTTTGTGACGCCCAGATCTCCATTGGGTCGTGTTCGACCCAGCCTGGACGAGGATAAATTTGCTCAAATTCGCGCTGTGACACGCTGACGATGTTCGCGTCATGATCCATTACGACAGCGCGGGAGCTGGTAGTGCCCTGGTCGAGCGCAACGATATATTTTTTTTCGGTCATGGTATGTGTCCCGTAGTCAGATTACAGCGAAGCTTTTTGTTGTGCGGTAGAAGTCGTTTCCTTCTCCTCTTCCACACAGGTGTCGCACGGTAAATGGCGACCAATTAATTTGCGGTAGCTGAACGCACCCAGCGCAGCCCCGACAACTGGCGCAAACAGCGGTACCAGGAAGTAAGGAATGTCTTTGCCACCGGTGAAGGCGACGTCGCCCCAGCCTGCGATAAAGGCGAACGCTTTAGGTCCGATATCACGCGCCGGGTTCATCGCGAAGCCGGTCAGCGGGCCCATGGAGGCACCAATCACCGCAATCAGCAGGCCAATCAGCAGTGGGGCCAGCGGGCCGCGCGGAATGCCGTTTCCGTCGTCGGTCAGCGCCAGGATAACGCCCATCAGAATAGCGGTAATCACCATTTCAACTGCGAACGCCTGCACAAAATTGATATGCGGGTTTGGATAGGTTGAGAAGATGCCTGCCAGATCCAGACTTTCGACGCTGCCGCGCACCATATGATGCGTCTGTTCGAAGTCGATGAAAAGATTGTAATAAAGCCCGTAAACTAACGCCGCTGCGCAAAACGCGCCGGCAAACTGAGAAAGAATGAAAGGAACTACTTTGCGTCCGTCGAAGCACGCGAACAGCCACAGTGCGATAGTCACCGCCGGGTTAAGATGTGCACCAGACACCCCTGCAGTCAGGTAGATGGCCATCGCCACGCCCAGACCCCAGATGATACTGATTTCCCACTGACCAAAACTGGCACCCGCCACTTTCAGTGCAGCGACACAGCCCACTCCGAAGAATATCAACAACCCGGTACCAAGGAACTCGGCAATGCACTGGCCTTTTAAGGTTGATGTCTGACTCATAATCGGAATCCTGAAGAAATTGATGTTTATTGTTAGCATGGCCGCCCGTGACAGCCACGATGCCCTGTAGACATAGTGTTAATTTATCGTTAACGAGCAAAAACGAGAAATATCGAAATCGAAATGTGTGGTCTGCGTCAATAAAATGAGCGTTTTCGCGCCATAAAGCACATTTTTGCAGCACTACAGGATCAGTACAGGAATGTGAGCTGAATCATTTCATTAACGAATCAGTTAACAATTTAGGGGTATATGACGCGAACGCACCAGGACCAGACCTAAAAGTGTTGCAAACCGCGATCTGCGCGGTGTGTCGCTGGACACAGAGCGCCGCGCTCCATACAATCGACGGTATATGTCGTGCGCGTTTATGTTAAAGCGTCGCCTTGCAATTCAGGAGAGGTAGCATCATGTCTTTAGAAGTGTTTGAGAAACTGGAATCGAAAGTACAGCAGGCGATTGACACCATCACCCTGCTGCAGATGGAAATTGAAGAGCTGAAAGAGAAGAACAGCAGCCTGGCGCAGGAAGTACAGAACGCGCAGCACAGCCGCGAAGAACTGGAGCGCGAAAACAACCAGCTGCGCGAACAGCAGAACGGCTGGCAGGATCGCCTGCAGGCGCTGCTGGGACGTATGGAAGAAGTCTGATTCCCACTGGGATGAACTGAACAGGCCGGGTAAGGCGATGCCGCTACCCGGCTTTTTTTATGGTTCTCGCTGACTGACACCCAACCATAAAAAAGGCCGCCAAAGGCGGCCTTAACGCTACTTGTCCTGCGCTATCATAGTAAAAGCAACGAACACATTCGGTTCATCACTCTTTACCACGAGTACGCTGGCGACAATGAACGCGATACATAAATAGCGTTTCATTATGCGGTCCCTGCAGCTAACCGCTCCACCGTTCACCACCGGTGATAAGTCGGTGGACACAAGCCCGGTTAAAGGTTGCTATACGGTTGTGAATACACCTTTCCCTGGACCGATGCCCATGTGCGAGATGGCGGAAAGGGACAATGCATCATAATGAGCAGCAGCAGCGTAGTTAAGGTTTTAATAGTTAATTAGGAATTTATAAAGGGTCGATGGGGTTACCTGAGATTTGAACCAGGGTAAGATAAAAATCCTGGTTAAAGGTTGCAAAACTCCCCAACGGACCGCGAATCCCGAGGGACAAAAAAACCGCCACATTGCTGTTGGCGGTTTTTTTATGGTCCACGCTTACGGTTTTATTACTCAATATCCAGCGGATCTTCGGAAAGGATAATGCCGGTATTATCGGCGTAGAGATGGTCGCCGGAGAAGAAGGTCACGCCGCCGAAATTGACGCGCACGTCGCTTTCGCCGATGCCGTCACCTGCCGCCCCTACCGGTATGGCTGCGATGGCCTGAATCCCGATATCCAGGTCTTCCAGATCGTCCACCTGACGCACGGAACCGTACACCACAATGCCTTCCCACTCGTTTTGTGCGGCAATACCGGCCAGTTCAGCATCAATCAATGCGCGGCGTACGGAACCACCGCCATCGACCACCAGTACGCGGCCACGGCCGTTCTGTTCGAGCAGATCGTACAACAACCCGTTATCCTCGAAACATTTCACCGTGACGATCTGTCCGCCAAACGACGACCGCCCACCAAAGTTGGAGAACAGCGGTTCAACGACGTTGACATCTTCCTGGTAGATGTCACAAAGCTCGGAGGTATCGTATTTCATAGGTTTAACGCTCAGTTGCTGCGAATGTGTTCAGTATATCGTGCGAAATGCGTTGTTGGCAAAATCATCAATTGTTAATTGATATTTGTCAGCTAACTGAGCGTCTGGCTTAAGACAATCCCGATGACGAACAACAGGTTAGTCAGCAGCGCGCCTTTTACCGTGCGTTCCAGCATTGGCGGCATGGCGGCCGGGCTACGTTCACGCATCACAAAACGGGCCTGCTTAATCAGCAGCGGCGCGGCAAGCACAAACAGCCAGCCCCACAGACTGTGCAGGGAAATCAGGTTAAACAGCGCCAGGCAGACCAGGGCACCCATGAGCAGGCAGGCATGGTAGCGACGCGCATTCACCGGCCCCAGACGGACCGCCAGGGTGTTTTTGCCGTTCTCCCGGTCGCTGTCGATGTCGCGCAGGTTGTTGATGTTGAGCACCGCGGTCGCCAGCAGACCGCAGGCGGTCGCAGGCAGGAACAGCGCAGGGATCACCGTATGCGCCTGTAAGTACCAGCTTCCCATCACGCTCAGCCAGCCGAAGAACACCAGTACGGAGATATCCCCGAGCCCAATGTAGCCGTAAGGACGCGTGCCGACGGTGTAGGTGATGGCCGCGATAATGGCCAATAAGCCCAGCACCAGAAAACCAATGAAATCGCTGGGAGTCTTAGACGCCACCGTCACCAGCGCCAGACCCGATAAACAGATCAGCACCACGGTGATAATCAACGCGCGCTTCATCTGCGCCTGGGTAATCACCCCTTTTTGCATTCCACGCAGCGGCCCGATACGGTCAGGTTTGTCGCTGCCTTTCACCGCGTCGCCGTAGTCGTTGGCGAGGTTGGAGAGAATTTGCAGCAGGCCGGCGGTAATCAATGCCAGCGCGGCAACTAGCGGATCGAAATAACCCTGCCACCAGGCAAGCGCCGTACCGACGATAATCGCGGCAAAGGCCAGAGGGAGTGTTTTAGGGCGCAGACTTTCGAGCCACGCCTGAGTACGGCTGATGTCAGTCATAAGTATTTAGCCAATAAAAATGGGGGCATTAGCCCCCATTAAACGTGATGAGAATCCAGTAACCGCGATTATAGGATAAAACGGCTCAGATCTTCATCTGCCACTAACGCATCCAGATGTTTACTCACATATTCTGCGTCAATGGTAACGGTTTGACCGTTTAGATCGCTCGCGTCGTAAGAGATATCTTCCACCAGGCGTTCCAGCACGGTATGCAGACGACGCGCACCGATGTTTTCGGTGGTTTCGTTCACCTGCCATGCGGCCTGGGCAATACGTTTGATACCGTCTTCGGTGAACTCGAGGTTCACGCCTTCGGTCGCCATCAGCGCTTTGTACTGAACGGTTGCAGAGGCGTTTGGCTCGGTCAGGATACGTTCGAAGTCTTCGGTCGTCAGCGCCTGCAGCTCAACGCGGATAGGCAGACGGCCCTGCAGTTCCGGGATCAGATCCGACGGGCTGGCAACCTGGAAGGCACCTGATGCGATAAACAGGATGTGGTCCGTTTTCACCATGCCGTGCTTGGTGGAGACAGTGCAGCCTTCAACCAGCGGCAGCAGGTCGCGCTGAACGCCTTCGCGGGATACATCCGGGCCGGAGCTGTTGCCGCCGCGCTTACAAATTTTGTCGATTTCGTCGATAAACACGATACCGTGCTGCTCAACCGCGTCGATAGCGTCCTGCTTCAGCTCTTCCGGATTCACCAGCTTCGCCGCTTCTTCTTCAATCAGCAGCTTCATCGCGTCTTTGATTTTCAGCTTACGCGTTTTTTGCTTCTGACCGCCCAGGTTCTGGAACATGGACTGCAGCTGGCTGGTCATCTCTTCCATGCCCGGAGGTGCCATGATTTCCACACCCATTGGCGCGGCAGCGAGATCGATCTCAATCTCTTTATCATCCAGCTGGCCTTCACGCAGCTTTTTGCGGAACGCCTGACGCGCCGCGGACGGTTCCGCCTGCTGTTCAGCCTGACCCCAGTTGTTTTTTGCCGGTGGGATCAGCACGTCGAGAATGCGCTCTTCGGCCATCTCTTCCGCGCGATAGCGGTTTTTCTCAATGGCCTGGACGCGCACCATTTTGATCGCCGAGTCGGTCAGATCGCGGATGATGGAGTCCACTTCTTTACCCACATAGCCCACTTCGGTGAACTTGGTGGCTTCAACTTTGATGAACGGTGCGTTAGCCAGCTTCGCCAGACGACGGGCGATTTCGGTTTTACCGACGCCGGTCGGGCCGATCATCAGAATGTTTTTCGGCGTCACTTCGTGGCGCAGCTCTTCGTCAAGCTGCATACGACGCCAGCGGTTACGCAGGGCGATAGCCACGGAACGCTTGGCGTTATCCTGGCCGATAATGTGTTTGTTCAGTTCGCTGACAATTTCGCGTGGGGTCATTTCAGACATGGGAGATCCTTACGCTTTGGAGGTCAATTCTTCGATGGTGTGGTTGTGGTTGGTATAGATGCAGATATCACCTGCAATATCCAACGCCTTCACCGCGATATCACGCGCGTTCATGTCGGTATTTTCCAACAGTGCGCGGGCAGCAGCCTGGGCATAAGGGCCGCCAGAGCCGATAGCAATCAGGTCATTTTCCGGCTGAATTACGTCACCGTTACCGGTGATGATCAGCGAAGCGGTTTCATCGGCGACCGCCAGCAGCGCTTCGAGCTTGCGCAGCATGCGGTCGGTACGCCAGTCTT
The DNA here is from genome assembly GCF_000805795.1 of Enterobacter sp. FB. Classification (NCBI taxonomy): domain Bacteria; kingdom Pseudomonadati; phylum Pseudomonadota; class Gammaproteobacteria; order Enterobacterales; family Enterobacteriaceae; genus Enterobacter; species Enterobacter sp. FB. The sequence continues at coordinate 77,041 of NZ_JSZC01000008.1, forward strand.
TCGCCAGCTCAACGGCGGCTTTCACCAGATGACCCTGGTGCATTTCCAGTTTACGTTCAAACAGTTCAAACAGCGTGAAGGCATCCGCCGTGCCGCCTGCAAAGCCGGCGATCACTTTGTCGTTGTAGAGACGACGCACTTTCTTCACGTTGCCTTTCATGACGGTATTGCCCAGCGTGGCCTGGCCATCACCGGCGATTACCACATGGCCGTTACGGCGTACACTTACTATTGTTGTCACGAGCAGACCCCCTGGTTACAGAATCGGGAAACAGAAGCCCTGAGCCTGTGCCCAGGGCTGAATTAAATGATAGATGGGGGGGATTTTGGGGGTTTCAACCCCCGGAGGCGAGTCGAATGCAGTTTGTGTGACCGGCGATTTTCAAACGAGAAAGGGTGCCATCGGCATTTTCTTTGCCTTTGACCGGACCAATCACCACGCGATTCCAGCCGTTATTGGTGGTAATACGCGAATCAAACCCTTCAAAGGCCAGCTGCGCGCGCACCGTTTCCGCCTGCTCCGCACCTTTGAACGAACCGCACTGTACCATCCAGCGACGTTCGTCTTTTTTCTCAGCCGTCTGCTTCGGCGCTTCGGTCTCTTTCGTGACCGGCGCGGCCTGCTGCGTTTTCGGCTGCTGGGCGGTGGTGTGCGCTGGCGTCTGGAGCAGATCCTGATACGGCTGAGCCGCCTGCTTCTGCTGCTGCGCTTTAGGCTGCTGCTGGACAGGCTGAGACTGCACCGTACGCGTCGGCTGCTGATACGGCTGTTCCGTTACCCGCGGCTGTGCCTTAGGCTGCTGTACCGGCTGGGTTTGCGCCCACTGCTGTTGCTGCTGAATCTGCTGTTGTGCCTGGCGACGCTGCAGCGTTTGCTGACGCTGTTCCGGCGTCTGCTCATTCCACGGCACTTCGTTCAGCTGCGTAGGCTGCTGGCGCATATCGGCCTGCATTTGTGCCAGCAGCTGACGCTGTTCATCCGTCAGCTGATTCGCATTCTGTACTTCACCTCCCGCAGAAGGTTCCGTTGGCGCACGTACCCCAGGCTGACGGCTTTCCAGCTCTTTGATATAGCGCCAGCGCTCTTCAGGCTTCGGAGGGAGGCCATTTCCGGCGACTTTACTGGCCTGAAGCGCCTCAGACTCTTCTTTTTTATGGTGCGTGATAAAGTACAGGCCACCAATAAAGGCGACGACTACAGCCGCAGCAATAGCGACCATTGCTGGCGAGACAGCAGGCAGGTTACGTTGCTTTTTTCTTGAGCTACTCTTTTTGCGTCGCGAAGGTGCCGGCTGGCCGCGACGTACATAATCTCGTTGTGCCACTATCGTTTCGCTGTATTTATTCGTTCGTCAGTCCGCCATGTTACTTAAGCGGCGGGGCTTTGACCAGATAAGGGTATCCGAAAGACGTTTACTTTAAGTCAATGCCTGGGTCGTGCCGCGGACGATCAGTTCGCAGTCCAGCAACCGTGAGCCGCTGCTAACTGTTTGACCGTGAAGCTGATCCAGCAGAAGCAGCATCGCTTCGCGGCCGATTTGGTAGCGCGGCTGAGCGACCGTTGAGAGCGGCGGATCGCAAAATTCCGAAAGCGAAATATTATCGAAACCGATGATGGATAAATCTTTCGGTATGCGAAGGCCGCGGCGTTTGGCATACGATAATGCGCCCAGCGCCATCACGTCGCTGTGACAAAATACGGCGGTTGGCGGCTCAGGCAGGTCCAGAAGTTTCTCCAGCGCCTGTCCACCGGCTGCGAAGGTAAAGTCTCCGCGCGCAATGTAATGCGGATCGACCGTAGCGCCGGTACGGCGCAGCGCCTGAACGTATCCCTGCAGGCGGTAGTGACACAGCGGCATCTCTTCCGGCCCGGCAATGCAGCCTATACGCTTGTGCCCCAGCTCCTGGAGATAGTTTACGGCGTTGAACGCGGCGGTAAGGTTATCGATATGGACCGTCGGCAGCTCCAGCTCTGGCGCAAACTCGTTGGCCATCACCATCGGCGGTAAATTACGCTGCTCTTCGATGCTGGCATCAAACGGCAGGCGAGAGCCAAGCAGCAGCATGCCGTCGATCTGCTTGGTGATGATGAGGTCGATGAAGGTTTTTTCCTGTTGGTTCTGATGGGCGCAGTCGCCAATCAGGACCAGGTACCCCTGCTCCGCCGCCGTGACTTCAATACCGCGGATAATCTCGCTGAAGAACGGATCGCAGATGTCCGGCACAATCACCAGGATAGTGCGCGATTCATTGCGCTTCACGTTACGTCCCATCGCCTGTGGGAAGTAACCCACTTCCAGCGCTGCCTGCTCAACCTTGTTACGGGTCGCCTGGGAGACTTTGTCCGGGTTCATTAATGCGCGGGACACGGTTGCCGTTGAGACTTGTGCTTTCTCGGCAACGTCTTTCATGGTCGCTGTGGCAACCTCTTTCCTGGACTTCAACGTCTTCTCCTCGCCTGAACACCGAACTTCTGCCATCACCATTTTTACAGATAGTTAATGGAATCGGTTACAGAATTTTCATAAAAAGTGTGAGGAGCGTTAAATTTTTCGATCCGTCTTCAACCTTCGATGGGATCGACGTCCAGTACCCACTTCACTTTTCGCGCTTCGGGCAGGGTATTAATCAGTGCCAGCGCGCCGCTGACGATGTGCTGAAGACGAACGCGCGAGGGGTGCTGGAGCAAAATTTGCCAGCGGAAACGGCCGCCGCGTTTTGGCGCCAGCGCCGGCACCGGGCCCAAAATCCACAGCTGACTATCCACCAGCGGGCTGGCCTGCAGGAGGTTTCTCAGCTGCTGCAGGAAAAGTGGCGCCTGCTGGTTGTTATGATCTTCCGCGCGGATGATGACGTGGCTGGTCCACGGCGGTAGCTGCATGGTCTGGCGTTCGGCCAGCGCCTGCTCGGCAAAGGCGTCATAGCCTTTGTCCAGCAGGGTTTGCAGCAGCGGGTGCTCCGGGTGGTGCGTTTGCAGCACCACTTCGCCCTGTTTACCGGCGCGTCCTGCACGCCCTGCAACCTGGGTGTAAAGCTGGGCGAAGCGCTCGGCTGAACGAAAATCTGCCGAGAACAGCGCGCCGTCCACGTCCAGCAGGGCGACCAGCGTCACGTCCGGGAAGTGGTGGCCTTTGGCCAGCATCTGGGTGCCAATCAGGATGCGCGCGCCACCGCGATGCACTTCCGCCAGCTGCTGTTCGAGTGCGCCTTTGCGGCTGGTGGTGTCCCGGTCGATACGCGAAATCGGCACGTCCGGGAAAAAGGGCCCAAGCGCCTGCTCCAGCTGTTCCGTCCCCAGACCGACCGGCACAATATGCGTTGAACCACATGACGGGCACTGGCGCGGCACCGGACGCTGGCTGTCGCAGTGGTGGCAGCGCAAATGACGCTGGGCCTGATGGAAGGTGTAGTAGTGATCGCAGCGCGGGCATTCGGCAATCCAGCCGCAGTCGTGGCACAGCAGGGCGGGTGCAAATCCGCGACGGTTGAGGAACAGAATGACCTGATTCCCCGCCTGCAAATGCTGGCGCATGCGGGTAATCAGCGCGGGCGCTAGCCCCGCCTGGACCTGCTGGCCTTTCAAATCCAGCACGTGCTGAATGGCCGGACGGGCATTCCCCGCGCGACGCGTCAGGCGCAGCATGTGGTATTTACGCTGGCGCACGTTGTGCAGCGTTTCGAGCGCAGGCGTGGCGGATCCCAGAACAATGGGAATTTGCTCGCTGTGTGCGCGGTAGACGGCCAGATCGCGGGCGTGATAGCGCCAGCCTTCCTGCTGTTTATAGGAGCTGTCGTGCTCTTCGTCGATCACGATAACGCCAAGATTTTTAAACGGCGTGAACAGCGACGAGCGGGTGCCGATCACAATCGCCGCTTCGCCGTTTTTCGCTTTCAGCCAGGCGCTGAGGCGCTCGCTGTCGTTCAGGCCGGAGTGCAGCACCTCAACCGGCGCGTTAAAGCGCTCGCGGAATCGGGCGATGGTTTGCGGCGTCAGGCCAATTTCCGGCACCATCACCAGCGCCTGTTTCCCCTGGGCGAGCACGTTTTCCAGCACGCTCAGGTAAACTTCGGTCTTGCCGGAACCGGTGACCCCAGCCAGCAGCCAGGCAGAGAAACGATCGGAGGCGCTATGAATTGCGCCTACCGCGGTGGCCTGCTCGGTATTCAGACGCAGGCGATCCCCTGAAACGGAGAAACTCTCCCGCCAGTCGTTAAGGGCAGGCGCTTCGCTTGCCAGGTCGCTCAGCCCTTTCTTTCTCAATGCCTGTAGCGCCGTTTCGCTGACCTCAAGCTCGTCGACCTGATGCCGCCAGATTTTCCCCTGACGCAGCGCCGCCAGCGCCTGCTGCTGTTTCTGCGAGCGCTTCAGGCTGTTGATGTCGACGGCCTGGCCTTCCTCCGTGGCAAACCAGTACCACATCGGCGCATGGCTGGCGCTCTTGCCCTGACGCAGCATAATTGGCAGGGCGTGGAACAGGACGTCGCCGATGGGGTGATGATAATAATCCGCCGCCCACAGCAGCAGTCGCCAGGTGCTGGTGGAGTAGACGGGCTCGCTGTCCAGCACCTCAACGACCGATTTCAGTTCGTTAAGCGGCAGTTCGCTCTTATCGCTGACGGAGACGACGATCCCCACGCGCTGCTGTTTGCCAAACGGCACGGTCACGCGACAGCCCGCTTTGGCGCTCATGCTGTCGGGCAGCAGATAGTCAAAGGTGCGGGGAAGCGGAACGGGCAGGGCAACGTGAGCGACGGGCATCGAATCTTCCTGACTTGAAAAGTGGCGCGTTAGTATACACATTAGTAAAAGCGGCGTGCGGATCAGTTTGCATACGTTGGTCAAATTCTGTATGATTCGCCGCCTTTGGTGTACTTTACGCCAAAGAACTTACAATCAACATCGCGTGGTGTCTGGCGTTAGGGCTGGAAGAGCGACGCGGCCTTAACTGAGGTTCTCCCATGAAAAAAGATATTCACCCGAAATACGAAATGATTACTGCAAACTGTTCTTGCGGTAACTCTATCCAGATCCGCTCTACCGTGGGTCACGATCTGAACCTGGACGTGTGCGGCAAATGCCACCCGTTCTACACTGGTAAGCAGCGTGATGTTGCAACCGGTGGCCGTGTTGACCGCTTCAACAAGCGTTTCAGCATCCCGGGCGCTAAATAAGTTTCCCGAAAAAAAGGCACCGCAAGGTGCCTTTTTTGTATCCGCTTCTCAGTATTCCCACGTCTCCGGGTCAATACCCAGTTCACGCATGATCACCTTCGCCTCTTCCGGGATTTCGTCACTACGCTCTTTGCGCAGATCGTCATCGTTCGGCAACGGTTGACCGGTAAACGCATGCAGAAACGCTTCGCACAGCAGTTCGCTGTTGGTTGCGTGGCGCAGGTTGTTCACCTGACGACGCGTACGTTCATCGGTGAGGATCTTCAACACCTTCAGAGGAATGGAAACCGTAATTTTCTTTACTTGCTCACTCTTCTTACCGTGCTCAGCGTATGGGCTGATATATTCGCCGCTCCATTCAGCCATGAGATACCTTTAATCCTCTCAGTCATTTATCTAAAGGTGCAAAACCGGTAACCACCCGTTTTGAACCGCAATCTTGCCTAGTTTACCGTAGAGACGATACCGTGGCACGGATATTGCCGCTGCAGCGTGCACTAAAGCATATAATTTTAACGGCTATTTGCGCATTGCTCAATCTATACGCAAAGAAGTTTAGATGTCCAGATGTATTGACGTCCATACTTTCAATGTTTACTCTGGTGCCTGACTTTTCACCTCATTCGCCAGGAAGCCCTCACCATGACGCGTAAACAGGCCACTATCGCAGTGCGTAGCGGATTAAATGATGACGAGCAGTACGGCTGCGTTGTCCCGCCCATTCATCTTTCCAGTACCTACAATTTCACCGGATTTAATGAACCCCGTGCGCATGATTACTCGCGTCGTGGCAACCCTACGCGTGACGTGACCCAGCGTGCGCTGGCCGAACTGGAAGGTGGCGCAGGCGCCGTATTAACCAATACCGGCATGTCTGCCATTCATCTGGTGACCACGGTGTTCCTGAAGCCTGGCGACCTGCTGGTTGCGCCGCACGACTGTTACGGCGGCAGCTATCGCCTGTTTGATAGCCTGGCAAAACGCGGCTGCTATCGCGTGCTGTTTGTCGATCAAAACGACGAACAGGCGCTGAAACAGGCGCTGGCAGAGAAACCGAAGCTGGTTCTGGTGGAAAGTCCAAGCAATCCATTGTTGCGCGTTGTCGATATTGCGAAAATTTGTCAGCTCGCAAGGGATGCGGGAGCGATAAGTGTAGTGGATAATACGTTCCTCAGTCCGGCCCTTCAGAACCCACTCGCACTGGGTGCCGATCTGGTATTGCATTCATGCACTAAATATCTGAACGGCCATTCTGACGTGGTGGCAGGCGTGGTGATTGCCAAAGATCCGGATGTTGTCACCGAACTGGCATGGTGGGCCAATAACATTGGCGTCACCGCAGGTGCCTTCGACAGCTACCTGCTGTTGCGCGGCATCCGTACGCTGTCGCCGCGCATGGACGTGGCGCAGCGTAATGCTCAGGCGATTGTCGACTTCCTGAAAACCCAGCCGCTGGTGAAGAAGCTGTATCACCCGTCGCTGCCGGAAAACCAGGGGCACGAGATTGCCGCGCGCCAGCAGAAAGGGTTTGGCGCGATGTTAAGTTTTGAACTGGACGGTGACGAGCAAACGCTGCGTCGCTTCCTGAGCGGGCTGTCATTGTTTACGCTGGCGGAATCCTTAGGTGGGGTTGAAAGCTTGATCTCCCACGCCGCGACCATGACGCACGCAGGTATGGCACCCGAAGCACGTGCCGCCGCCGGGATTTCTGAGACGCTGCTGCGGATCTCAACCGGTATCGAAGATTCTGAAGATTTAATTGCCGATCTGGAAAATGGCTTCCGGGTCGCAGCCAAGGGGTAATCATGAGTGTGATAGCGCAGGCAGGGGCGAAGGGTCGTCAGCTGCACAAGTTTGGTGGTAGTAGTCTTGCTGATGTGAAATGTTACCTGCGTGTCGCAGGGATTATGACGGAATATTCACAGCCGGGTGACATGATGGTTGTCTCGGCGGCGGGCAGCACCACCAACCAGTTGATTAGCTGGCTGAAACTGAGCCAGACCGATCGCCTTTCTGCGCATCAGGTGCAACAGTCATTACGTCGCTATCAGAGCGAATTGATTGCCGGCCTGCTGCCTGCGGACGTGGCGGACGGGCTGATCGGCGCCTTCACGCACGATCTTGAGCGTCTGGCCGCTCTGCTGGACAGCGGCATTACCGATGCGGTGTATGCCGAAGTGGTTGGCCACGGTGAAGTGTGGTCTGCGCGCCTGATGGCTGCGGTTCTGCAACACCTGGGCGTGGACGCCGCCTGGCTCGACGCGCGTGATTTCCTGCGTGCCGAACGCGCCGCGCAACCGCAGGTGGATGAAGGGTTGTCCTACCCACTGCTGCAACAGCTGCTGGTGCAACATCCCGGTAAACGCATTGTGGTTACCGGCTTTATCAGCCGCAGCAACGCGGGTGAAACCGTGCTGCTGGGCCGTAACGGCTCCGACTACTCGGCGACGCAAATCGGTGCTCTGGCGGGCGTGTCCCGCGTCACCATCTGGAGCGACGTGGCCGGTGTTTATAGCGCGGACCCGCGCAAAGTAAAAGATGCCTGCCTGCTGCCGCTGCTGCGCCTGGATGAAGCCAGCGAGCTGGCGCGTCTGGCGGCACCGGTGCTGCACGCCCGTACGCTGCAGCCGGTTTCCGGTAGCGATATCGACCTGCAGCTGCGCTGCAGCTACAGCCCGGATCAAGGCTCCACGCGCATTGAGCGCGTGTTGGCCTCTGGTACCGGGGCGCGTATTGTTACGAGCCACGACGACATCTGCCTGATTGAGTTCCAGGTTCCTGCGGGCCAGGACTTCAGGCTGGCACATAAAGAGATCGACACGATCCTGAAACGCGCCCAGGTGCGTCCGCTGGCCGTGGGTGTGCATAATGACCGCCAGCTGCTGCAGTTCTGCTATACCGCAGAAGTGGCGGACAGCGCGCTGAAAATTCTGGATGAAGCGGGCCTGCCGGGCGAGCTTCGCCTGCGTCAGGGGCTGGCGCTGGTGGCGATGGTGGGCGCGGGCGTCACCCGTAACCCGCTGCACTGCCACCGCTTCTGGCAGCAGCTGAAAGGCCAGCCGGTAGAGTTCACCTGGCAGTCGGAAGAGGGCATCAGCCTGGTTGCCGTTCTGCGCAAAGGGCCAACCGAAAGCCTGATTCAGGGTCTGCATACCTCTCTGTTCCGCGCGGAAAAACGCATCGGCCTGGTGCTGTTTGGTAAAGGCAACATCGGTTCCCGCTGGCTGGAGCTGTTCGCCCGCGAACAGGTCACGCTCTCGGCGCGTACCGGGTTTGAATTTATTCTCGCAGGCGTGGTGGACAGTCGCCGCAGCCTGCTGAACTACGAAGGGCTGGATGCCAGCCGCGCGCTTGCCTTCTTTAATGATGAAGCCGTTGAGCAGGATGAAGAGTCGCTGTTCCTGTGGATGCGCGCGCACCCGTATGACGATCTGGTGGTGCTGGACGTTACCGCCAGCGAACAGCTTGCCGATCAGTATCTTGATTTCGCCAGCCACGGTTTCCACGTCATCAGTGCGAACAAATTGGCTGGGGCAAGCAGCACCGATAAATACCGCCAGATCCACGACGCGTTTGAAAAAACCGGCCGTCACTGGCTGTATAACGCCACCGTGGGCGCGGGCCTGCCGGTAAACCACACCGTGCGCGACCTGATTGAAAGCGGTGACAGCATTCTGGCGCTGAGCGGTATCTTCTCCGGTACGCTCTCCTGGCTGTTCCTGCAGTTTGACGGCACCGTGCCGTTCACTGACCTGGTGGATCAGGCGTGGCAGCAGGGCTTAACGGAACCCGATCCGCGCGTTGACCTCTCCGGTAAAGACGTGATGCGTAAGCTGGTGATCCTGGCGCGCGAAGCCGGTTATGACATCGAGCCGGATTCCGTCCGCGTCGAGTCGCTGGTGCCTGCCGGCTGTGAAGAGGGTTCTGTGGATCATTTCTTTGAAAATGGTGAAGAGCTTAACGAGCAGATGGTGCAGCGTCTGGAAGCGGCGAACGAGATGGGTCTGGTGCTGCGCTACGTGGCACGTTTCGAGGCCAACGGAAAAGCGCGCGTCGGTGTCGAGGCGGTGCGTCCTGAACATCCGCTGGCGGCGCTGTTGCCGTGCGATAACGTCTTCGCCATCGAAAGCCGCTGGTACCGCGATAACCCGCTGGTGATCCGCGGCCCGGGCGCCGGGCGCGACGTCACCGCCGGGGCGATCCAGTCCGACATCAACCGTCTGGCTAAGCTGCTGTAAAAACTCAATTTCCCTCTCCCTGTGGGAGAGGGTTAGGGTGAGTGCAGTCTGATGCACTCACCCCCATCATGAATTTCCCTCACCTTCCCTGAGCAAACCTCACCGTTATTGTTGATTATTTCTATTGACGTCCCTCCGCTTTTCCGTCATTTTTACATCTGGACGTCTAAACGTATAGAAGTTCACAACACAACAGACAATGACACGCGATTGATAGGGGTAGGGTATGAGCTTTTTTCACGCCAACCAGCGGGAAGTACTGAACCAGAGCCTGGCCGAAGTAAACGGCCAGATTAACGTCTCTTTTGAATTTTTCCCGCCGCGCACCAGTGAAATGGAGCAAACCCTGTGGAGCTCTATCGATCGTCTCAGCAGCCTGAAACCAAAGTTTGTCTCCGTGACCTACGGTGCGAACTCTGGCGAGCGTGACCGTACGCACAGCATCATTAAAGGCATCAAAGATCGTACCGGTCTGGAAGCGGCGCCGCACCTCACCTGTATCGACGCTACCCGCGACGAGCTGCGTGCCATCGCCCAGGACTACTGGAATAACGGCATCCGTCATATTGTCGCACTGCGCGGCGACCTCCCGCCCGGCAGCGGCAAGCCAGAGATGTATGCGGCCGACCTGGTTGGGCTGCTGAAAGAGGTGGCAGATTTTGATATCTCCGTGGCTGCTTACCCTGAGGTTCACCCGGAAGCGAAAAGCGCCCAGGCGGATCTGCTTAACCTCAAGCGTAAAGTGGAGGCTGGTGCCAACCGCGCCATTACCCAGTTCTTCTTTGATGTCGAAAGCTACCTGCGCTTCCGTGACCGCTGCGTCTCCGCGGGCATCGACGTTGAAATTATCCCGGGCATTCTGCCGGTCTCTAACTTCAAACAGGCGAAGAAATTCGCCGATATGACCAACGTGCGCATTCCGCTGTGGATGTCCAAAATGTACGAAGGTCTGGATGATGACCCGGAAACCCGCAAGCTGGTGGGGGCCAATATCGCCATGGACATGGTGAAAATCTTAAGCCGTGAAGGGGTGAAAGACTTCCACTTTTACACGCTAAACCGCGCGGAGATGAGCTATGCCATCTGCCATACTCTGGGCGTTCGCCCCGCGTAAAACACCAAAAGCCCTCTTAAATAGAGGGCTTTTTAACAGGGTAAAAAGTTAAAAGGTATCAGCTATCGAATCTGTGGATTAATTCAACTATAACTTATTGCTAGTGGTGTATATCGTAACGGTAACACTGTAAAAGGGAGCATAGCGATGAGCACGTCAGACGAGACCAATAAAGCGGCATCAGTCGGCAAATGCCCGTTCCATCAGGGCGGCGTCGATCACAGCGCGGGCGCAGGTACAGGCAGCCGCGACTGGTGGCCAAAACAACTCCGCATCGATCTTCTTAACCAACATTCCAATCGTTCGAACCCGCTGGGTGAAGACTTCGACTACCGCAAAGAATTCAGCAAGCTTGATTACTCTGCCCTTAAAGGCGACCTCAAAGCACTTTTAACCGACTCTCAACCGTGGTGGCCTGCCGACTGGGGCAGCTATGCGGGCCTGTTTATCCGTATGGCGTGGCACGGTGCGGGTACCTATCGCGCCGTGGACGGGCGCGGTGGGGCAGGACGCGGTCAACAGCGCTTTGCGCCACTGAACTCCTGGCCGGATAACGTAAGCCTGGATAAAGCGCGCCGTCTGCTGTGGCCTATCAAGAAAAAATACGGACAAAAAATCTCCTGGGCCGACCTGTTTATCCTCGCGGGTAACGTGGCGCTGGAGAACTCCGGCTTCCGTACCTTTGGTTTTGGTGCCGGGCGTGAAGACGTCTGGGAACCGGATCTGGACGTGAACTGGGGTGATGAAAAAGCCTGGCTGACCCACCGTGACCCGGAAGCGCTGGCTAAGCGTCCTCTGGCAGCCACCGAAATGGGCCTGATCTACGTGAACCCGGAAGGGCCGAACGCCAGCGGTGAACCGCTGTCAGCGGCGGCAGCGATTCGTGCGACCTTCGGCAACATGGGCATGAACGATGAAGAGACCGTCGCGCTGATTGCAGGCGGCCACACCCTCGGCAAGACTCACGGCGCGGGTGAAGCCACCCACGTGGGTACCGACCCCGAAGCCTCACCGATTGAAGCACAGGGCCTGGGCTGGGCCAGCACGCACGGCACGGGGGTTGGCGCTGATGCCATTACCTCCGGTCTGGAGGTCATCTGGTCACAAACCCCGACCCAGTGGAGCAACTACTTCTTCGAGAACCTGTTCAAATACGAATGGGTACAGACCCGCAGTCCGGCAGGGGCGATTCAGTTTGAAGCCGTGGATGCGCCGGAAATCATGCCCGATCCGTTCGACCCGTCGAAAAAACGCAAGCCTACCATGCTGGTCACCGACCTGACGCTGCGCTTCGACCCGGAATTCGAAAAGATTTCCCGCCGCTTCCTGAACGATCCGCAGGCCTTCAACGAAGCCTTCGCGCGTGCCTGGTTCAAGCTGACCCACCGTGATATGGGGCCAAAATCGCGTTACCTTGGCCCGGAAGTGCCGAAAGAAGATCTGATTTGGCAGGACCCGCTGCCGCAGGCGGTATTCAATCCGACCAAAGAAGACATTGAAAGCCTGAAGGCGGAAATTGCGGCCTCGGGTCTCTCCGTGAGCGAACTGGTTTCTGTGGCCTGGGCGTCAGCCTCGACCTTCCGCGGTGGCGATAAACGTGGCGGTGCCAACGGCGCGCGTCTGGCGCTGGCGCCTCAGCGTGACTGGGACGTGAACGCTGCGGCGGTTCGCGCGCTGCCAGCCCTGGAAGCTATCCAGCGCACCACCAACAAAGCCTCTCTGGCCGATATCATCGTGCTGGCGGGTGTGGTAGGCGTTGAGCAGGCCGCAAAAGCGGCAGGTGTGTATGTCACCGTACCGTTCACGCCGGGCCGCGTTGATGCGCGTCAGGATCAGACGGATATCGAGATGTTTAACCTGCTCGAACCGATTGCCGATGGTTTCCGCAACTACCGTGCGCAGGTGGATGTGTCCACCACGGAGTCTCTGCTGATTGATAAAGCCCAACAGCTGACGCTGACTGCGCCAGAACTGACGGTGCTGATCGGCGGCCTGCGCGTACTGGGTGCCAACTTTGATGGCAGCAAGAACGGCGTGTTCACCAACCGTGAGGGCGTGCTGAGCACTGATTTCTTCGTGAACCTGCTGGATATGAACACGCAGTGGAAGGCGACCGATGAGTCCAATGAGCTGTTTGCCGGGAGCGATCGCACCAGCGGTGAAGTGAAATATACCGCCACACGCGCCGATCTGGTCTTCGGCTCTAACGCCGTCCTGCGCGCGCTGGCCGAGGTTTACGCCAGCGATGATGCGCATGAGAAGTTTGTCCGCGACTTCGTTGCCGCCTGGGCGAAGGTCATGGATCTGGATCGGTTTGACGTGAAGTAGCCAGTGTGCCGGGTGGCGGCTACGCCTTACCCGGCCTACAAATTAAAGTGCCATGTAGGCCGGGTAAGCGCAGCGCCACCCGGCTTTTTTATTACTCCCACTCCTGCAGGAATCGCTGTCCATACTGGTCTGCCACCAGCAGCGCCGCATACACCTGATCCGGCGTGACGCCCCCCGGCATGTTGTGGATCGTTTCTCCTTCCGCACATGAGGCTTCGGCAATCAGACGCATTTTGGCTGGAATATCCTCTTTGATGTTCAGCTGTGCCAGGGTGATCGGCAGCCCTACGCTGTGGCAAAGCGCCGCGACGGTCTCAATTTCTTCTACCGGCGCGTTTTCCAGCACCAGCTGCGTCAGCGTACCAAACGCCACTTTCTCCCCATGATAGAAGTGATGCGCGTCCGGCACCGCCGTCATGCCGTTATGAATAGCGTGTGCAGCCGCCAGCCCGCCGCTTTCAAAGCCGACGCCGCTGAGATAGGTGTTGGCTTCGATAATGCGTTCCAGCGCAGGCGTCACCACATGCTGTTCCGCCGCCAGCATCGCTTTTTCACCCTCTTCAACCAGCGTGTTGTAGCACAGCTCGGCGAGCGCTAATGCCGCCTGTGTGCATTTACCCCCGGCCATAGTGGTCGCGCCGCTGCGCGAGCAGGCGCGTGCTTCAAACCAGGTCGCCAGCGCGTCGCCAATCCCGGCGGCCAGCAGACGTGCAGGCGCACCTGCAACCACTTTCGTATCCACAATGACCATGTTCGGGTTGTGCGGCAGCATCAGGTAGCGATCGAACTCGCCGCTGTCGGTGTAAATAACGGAAAGGGCGCTGCACGGCGCGTCGGTGGACGCGATAGTCGGCGCAATGGCGACCGGCACGTCCATAAAGTGAGCCAGGGCTTTCGCGGTATCCAGCGTTTTACCGCCACCAATACCCAGTACTGCCAGGCAGTCGGCGCTGTCGGCCAGCTTTTTCAGACGATCGATTTCATTTTGCGAACATTCGCCGCCAAACGGCGCAATTTCGGCATGCAGTTCGGCTTTTTTAAAACTCTGGCGCAGGGTCTCTTCGGCAAAACCCAGCACAAACTTATCGCCGACGACCAGCCAGCGGTTTGACAGGGGTTTCAGATAGTCGCCGAGACGGGTCAGCACATCCGCGCCCTGGATATATTTCCCCGGCGATTGAATGATACGGTCCATAACAGTTCTCCCTTAGAGGTTGAGGTTACCAAACGCGTTTTTCCAGTCCTGCTCGAACTTCTCTATGGCTGACTCTACCGCCGGCGTACCGAGCATGTGTTGCGCTACGTCTAAGGGAAGCGTGATTGCTTCACATCCTGCCAACAGGCAGTCGAGCGCCTGACGCGGCGTTTTGAAGCTGGCGGCCAGCACTTTACTGCCCGGCGCGTGCAGCTCCAGCAGGGACTGCAGTTCCTGAACCATGCGAATGCCGTCACCGCCCTGCGCGTCGACGCGGTTGACGTACGGCGCGACATATTTCGCCCCTGCGAGTGCGGCGAGCATGCCCTGCGCCGCGCTGTAAACGGCAGTCCCCAGCGTGGTTATCCCCTCTTTTTTCAAGGCCTTAATTGCGATAAGTCCCTGAGCCGTCACCGGGATTTTCACCACAATGCCCGTAATAGCGTTACTTAGACGTTTGGCTTCTGCCACCATGCCTTCGGCATCGCGGCTCATGGTTTGAGCAAACAGCGTGCCTTCCGGCCCGATGGCTTGTTGCAGGCGCGGCAGCACGTCCCAGATGGATTCACGGCTGGCGGCAATGATGCTCGGGTTGGTGGTGACGCCCGCGATGGGAAAGATGCGCGCCAGGCGTTCAACTTCCGCCACGTTGGCGGTATCCAGGTACAGTTCCATTATTTTTCCTTAAGTCAAAAAGGTTGAATAAAGGATACGGCGCACCCAGGCGCGGCGAATACAGGTCAATTTTGCCAAATACTGGACAAATGTAATGTCCTTGGCGAAGTGAGAGAGCGATCACAATGCTACTTTTTGGCGATCAGCTGGCTGTGGTACTGGCGTCGATATTCGGAAGGGGAACGTTCGGTGTGCTTGCGAAAGAGACGGCAAAAGTAGTTGCTGTCCGTAAATCCACAGCGTGTGGCGATATCTTTAATTTTGAGATCGTAGCCTTTCAGCAGCTGACGCGCATGTTCCAGGCGCGTTTTTGTTAAATATTCATTGAATCCGACGCTGCCGACTTTCTGGAATAGATGGGAAAGGTAGTTTGGTGAGATGTAGAACGCCTGTGCCACGGATTCGCGAGTTAACAAAGAGGCATAATTTTCTTCGATATAGCTCCGAACGGCTTCGAACAGTGCCCGGCTGCGGCTGTCGGTGTGAATTTCGCTTCCAAGCAGATCCCGGCAGTGGCTGAGCAGGCTTAAAACCACCAGCCTTGCTGTGTCCTGCTCTTCTGGCTGCATCTGTAATTCGGTGAGCGTTTGCAGAAGAAAAGCCCCCGTTCGCGGACCACGTCGGGCAACCTGGAGTTGTTGTAAGAGCACATTGTCATGCTGTAACTCGATTGTAAGCTGCTGCTTACCGAAATGTATGCTCAGGGCGTGAGGCGCAGGATGCGTAATTTGTCCAAAAAAAGAAAAAATCGCCTCGCAGGGTGTGTCAAGGGTAATGCCGAGGCAGGGAGAGGTTCGGGGATGCTGTTCAGCCAGCGCTGAGAAATGAATCTGACCCAGCGGTAACGTGCGGTTCACCAGGTCTGTCAAAATCTGGGTGATATCGGAATGCATAAGGAGACTACCGAAATTTGCCCGGTGGCGCTAACGCTTACCCGGCCTACTTATCGTAGGCCCGTGCAAGCGCAGCGCCGCCGGGCGTAAAGCATTAGCCGGTGTTACGCATACCTGCCGCAACGCCCGCAATCGTCACCATCAGCGCCTGTTCAACGCGTGGATCCGGCTCTTTCCCTTCTTCTTCTGCCAGACGCGAACGGTGCAGCAGCTCTGCCTGCAGGACGTTCAGCGGGTCGGTGTAGATGTTACGCAGCTGGATAGACTCGGCAATCCACGGCAGGTCCGCCATCAGGTGTGAGTCGTTAGCGATGTCCAGCACCACTTTGATGTCGCCTTCCAGCAGTTCGCGCAGCTCTTTGCCCAGCGCCCACAGCTCTGGCTTCACCAGGCGCTGATCGTAGTATTCCGCCAGCCACAGGTCGGCCTTCGAGAAGACCATCTCCAGCATTCCCAGACGGGTAGAGAAGAACGGCCAGTCGCGGCACATGGTTTCCAGTTCGCTCTGTTTACCGTCTTCCACCACTTTTTGCAGCGCGGCACCGGCACCCAGCCAGGCGGGCAGCATTAAGCGGTTCTGCGTCCAGGCGAAGATCCACGGAATGGCGCGCAGGGATTCAACGCCGCCGGTCGGACGACGCTTGGCAGGACGTGAGCCCAGCGGCAGTTTACCCAGCTCCTGCTCAGGCGTGGCTGAACGGAAGTAAGGCACGAAATCTTTGTTTTCACGCACATAGCCGCGGTACAGATCGCAGGAGATGTCTGACAGCTCGTCCATGATGCGGCACCAGGATTCTTTTGGCTCCGGCGGTGGCAGCAGGTTGGCTTCCAGGATCGCGCTGGTATAAAGCGACAGGCTGCTGATGGTCACTTCCGGCAGGCCGTACTTGAAGCGGATCATCTCGCCCTGCTCGGTCACGCGCAGGCCGCCTTTCAGGCTTCCCGGCGGCTGTGACAGCAGTGCCGCGTGTGCTGGCGCGCCGCCACGGCCAATGGAGCCACCGCGTCCGTGGAACAGGGTCAGCTCGATACCGGCTTTCTCGCAGGTTTTAATCAGTGCGTCCTGCGCCTGATACTGCGCCCAGGATGCCGCCATTACGCCCGCATCTTTTGCGGAGTCGGAATAGCCGATCATCACCATCTGTTTGCCCTGAATAAAGCCGCGATACCAGTCGATGTTCAGCAGCTGGCTCATCACGTCGTTGGCGTTGTTCAGGTCATCGAGGGTCTCAAACAGGGGGGCGACAGGCAGGGCGTAGTCGATGCCCGCTTCTTTCAGCAGAAGATGAACGCCCAGCACGTCGGACGGGGTTTTCGCCATGGAGATCACATAGGCGGCGACCGATCCTTTCGGCGCGTCAACGATCGCTTTACAGGTGTTGAGCACTTCGCGGGTATCGTTGCTTGGCTCCCAGTTGCGCGGCAGCAGAGGGCGCTTGGAGTTCAGCTCGCGGATCAGGAACGCCTGCTTGTCGGCTTCGGACCAGCTTTCATAGTCGCCGATGCCGAGATAGCGGGTCAGCTCGCCCAGCGCTTCGGTATGACGGGTACTTTCCTGACGCACGTCGATACGCACCAGCGGCACGCCGAAACACTTCACGCGACGCAGGGTGTCGAGCAGTTCGCCGTTGGCGATAATGCCCATCCCGCACGCCTGGAGTGATTTATAACAGGCGTACAGCGGCTCCCAGAGCTGTTCGTTCTGGCTGAGCAGGCCTTCTGGTTTTGGCAGACGCTGGCCTTTCAGGCGCGCTTCCAGCCAGGCCTGAGTGGCCATCAGCTGACCACGCAGTTTTTTCATCAGGAAACGGTACGGCTCGCTGGCGCCTTCTTCACCGGCCAGCGCGCGCAGTTCCGGCGTCGCTTCTACCATCGACAGCTCGGAGATCAGTACCTGAATGTCTTTCAGGAACAGATCGGTCGCTTTCCAGCGGCTCAGCAGCAGGACGTGACGGGTGATTTCTGCGGTGACGTTCGGGTTGCCGTCGCGGTCGCCGCCCATCCAGGAGGTAAAGCGCACCGGCACAAAGTCGACCGGCAGACGGTAGCCCAGGTTCGCTTCCAGCTGTTCGTTTAGCTCGCGCAGGTAGTTCGGTACCCCTTCCCACAGGCTGTTTTCCACCACCGCAAAGCCCCATTTAGCTTCGTCGACCGGGCTTGGGCGATGCTTACGAATTTCATCGGTGTGCCAGGACTGAGCAATCAGCTGGCGCAGGCGGCGCATCAGCTGGTTGCGTTCATAGTCGGCAATGTCTTTGTTATCCAGCTGTTTCAGGCAGTTGTTCACTTCCACCATTTTGTGGATCAGGGTGCGACGGGTGATCTCGGTTGGGTGAGCGGTCAGTACCAGCTCCAGCGAAAGTGACTCCACCGCTTTTTTGATGGTGGCTTCGTTGAGGTCTGGCTGGTCTTTCAGTTTACGAAGGGTGCGGGCAATGACTTCCGGGTTGCTGGCCGCTTCGCCGTTTGGCGAAATGCTGTGGTATTGCTCAGCGGTATTTGCCAGGTTCAGGAACTGGCTGAATGCGCGTGCAACGGGCAGCAGCTCGTCGTTCGAGAGGTTCTGCAAGGTGGTGAGCAGCTCCTGACGACTGGCCTCGTTACCGGCACGGGAAGATTTAGACAGCTTGCGGATGGTTTCAACGCGGTCGAGGATGTTCTCCCCCAACGCATCTTTGATGGTATCTCCAAGCACTTTGCCGAGCATACTGACATTACTACGCAACGCGGAATATTGTTCGTTCATAAAAACCCAGTCACCCCATCATTTTTGTTTATGCCCAGGCAAAAATCTTCTGGACATTATTTTGTCATCTCCCTTTATAAAGCCACGTAAAACCCCCGTCGTCAATTGCTGCGAAAACGGTTCAGCAAACGAATAAATGTGGGCAATTTACGAAATTTAATTCGCATTGCGTCAGATAAGAGATGCTTATGGAAATGTGACGGAGATCGCGGGATTTTCCCCTCTCTTCCGAGAGGGGAAAGGTCATTAATGCCAGCAGAAATGATGTACAACCTGGGTAATCAGTTCGCGGGTGGGCTTGATAAAGCGGGTTTCAAGATATTCATCCGGCTGGTGCGCCTGGTTGATGGAGCCAGGGCCAAGAACCAGCGTCGGGCACAGCGTCTGAATAAACGGCGCTTCGGTGCAGTAATTCACCACGTCAGTTTTTTCACCGAGCAGCTTTTCCACCACTTCGACCAGCTGATGGTCCGGCGGGCATTCATAACCCGGGATCGGCGGGTGCAGTTCCGAGACCGTCAGACGGCCCGGCCAGCGCTCACTCACCGGGGCCAGCGCTTCGTTCAGTAAACCATCCAGATCGCTCAGGGTCATGCCCGGCAGCGGTCGGATGTCCATGTGCAGCTCGCAGCAGGCGCAGATACGGTTCGAGGCATCACCGCCGTGCAGGCTGCCGAGATTGAGCGTTGGATACGGCACGGTGAACGCCTCATAGTGGTAACGCTCTTTCAGATCGTCGCGCAGGGTCATGATGCGGCCGATGGCGTCATGCATCAGCTCAATGGCGTTGACGCCGCGCGCCGGATCGCTGGAGTGGCCGGACTGGCCGAGCACGCGCACGGCGGTAGAGATATGGCCTTTATGTGCGCGAATCGGTTGCAGAGACGTCGGCTCGCCGATGATCGCGCAATCCGGACGAATCGACGTGTTTTCTGAGAAGTAGCGCGCGCCCGCCATGCTGGTCTCTTCATCGGCGGTCGCCAGAATGTAGAGCGGTTTTTTCAGCTTCGTCACGTCCACGTCACGCAGCGCGTCGAGGATAAAGGCGAAGAAGCCTTTCATGTCTGCGGTGCCCAGACCGTAGAGCTTGTTGTCGTGCTCGGTCAGGGTGAACGGATCGCGCGTCCAGCGGCCATCGTCAAACGGCACGGTGTCGGTGTGACCGGCCAGCAGCAGGCCGCCCGCACCGGTTCCGGTACTGGCGAGCAGGTTAAATTTGTGACGAGTGCCGGGGACGGGCTGAACCTCAACGTTAAACCCAAGATCGCTAAACCAACCCGCCAGCAGATTGATTAAAGACTCATTGCTCTGATCCAGCGCTTCTTCCGTTGCGCTGATGGACGGTGTGGCAATCAGGGCGCGGTAGATCTCGATAAATGGCGGTAAGTTCATTTTCATTGTTGACACACCTTAGGTCGTGATAGTATCAATATTCATGCAATAAATGTGAATAAAAATACATTAACGTTGAGCATAAAGGAACCCGATGTTGAATACGCTGATTGTAGGCGCTAGCGGTTATGCGGGCGCAGAGCTTGTAAGCTACGTGAATCGCCATCCACATATGACCATAACCGCTTTGACCGTGTCAGCGCAAAGCAATGATGCAGGAAAGTTAATTTCCGATTTGCATCCGCAGCTTAAGGGGCTGGTCGATCTGCCTTTGCAGCCCATGTCTGACATCAGCGAGTTTACCGACGGCGTCGACGTGGTGTTTTTAGCCACCGCACACGAGGTCAGCCACGACCTGGCGCCGCAGTTCCTGGCGGCCGGCTGCGTGGTCTTCGACCTCTCCGGCGCGTTCCGCGTTAACGACGGCGCGTTCTACGAAAAATATTACGGTTTCACCCATCAGCATCCGGATCTGCTTGAAAAAGCGGTGTACGGCCTGGCGGAGTGGAGCGCAGATAAACTGAAAGAAGCGGACCTGATTGCCGTTCCGGGCTGCTACCCGACGGCGGCGCAGCTTTCCCTGAAGCCGCTGATCGACGCGGGTCTACTGGATCTGAACCAGTGGCCGGTGATCAACGCCACCAGCGGCGTGAGCGGTGCAGGACGCAAGGCGGCGATTTCCAACAGCTTCTGCGAAGTGAGCCTTCAGCCGTATGGCGTGTTTAACCACCGCCATCATCCTGAAATCACCACCCATTTGGGCGCGGACGTGATTTTCACGCCGCATCTGGGCAGCTTCCCGCGTGGGATCCTCGAAACCATTACCTGCCGCCTGAAGCCGGGTGTGACCAAAGAACAGGTGAACGAGGTCTTCACGCAGGCGTATGCGGACAAACCGCTGGTGCGCCTGTACGACAAAGGCGTGCCGGCGCTGAAAAATGTGGTCGGCCTGCCGTTCTGCGATATCGGCTTTGCCGTGCAGGGTGAGCATCTCATCGTGGTGGCCGCAGAAGATAACTTACTGAAAGGCGCTGCCGCTCAGGCAATACAGTGTGCAAATATTCGTTTCGGTTTCCCGGAAACGCAGGCTCTTATTTAAGGTGTGATGATGAACCCATTAATTATCAAACTCGGTGGTGTACTGCTGGACAGCGAAGAAGCGCTGGAGCGTCTGTTTACCGCGCTGGTGAACTATCGCGAATCACACCAACGTCCGCTGGTGATTGTGCACGGCGGCGGCTGCGTGGTGGATGAGCTGATGAAAGGGCTCAACCTGCCGGTGATCAAGAAAAACGGCCTGCGCGTGACGCCTGCGGACCAGATTGACATTATCACCGGTGCGCTGGCGGGTACAGCGAACAAAACCCTGCTGTCCTGGGCGAAGAAACACCGCATTGCTTCCGTTGGCCTCTACCTGGGCGATGGCGACAGCGTAAAAGTGACCCAGCTCGACGAAGCGCTCGGTCACGTTGGACTGGCGCAGCCGGGTTCGCCTAAGCTGATTAACACGCTGCTGGAAGGCGGTTTCCTGCCGGTGGTGAGCTCTATCGGCGTGACCGAAGAGGGCGACCTGATGAACGTTAACGCTGACCAGGCGGCAACTGCACTGGCGGCAACGCTGGGTGCGGACCTGATCCTGCTTTCCGACGTGAGCGGCATTCTGGACGGAAAAGGCCAGCGCATTGCAGAAATGACTGCGGCAAAAGCCGAGCAGCTGATTGCGCAGGGCATCATCACCGACGGCATGATCGTGAAAGTGAACGCCGCGCTGGATGCGGCGCGCACGCTGGGCCGTCCGGTAGATATCGCCTCCTGGCGTCACGCGGAGCAGCTTCCGGCGCTGTTTAACGGCACGCCGATTGGCACGCGTATTCTGGCTTAAGATTCTGTGCCGGATGGCGCTTCGCTTATCCGGCCTACGTGAATTTTGTAGGCCCGGTAAGCGCAGCGCCACCGGGCTAAAATATCATCATTAAGGAAATTCGTTATGGCACTTTGGGGTGGGCGTTTTACACAGGCAGCGGATCAGCGGTTCAAACAGTTCAACGACTCTTTGCGCTTCGACTACCGCCTGGCCGAACAGGATATCGTCGGCTCTGTGGCCTGGTCCAAAGCGCTGGTGACGGTGGGCGTGCTGACCCCGGAGGAACAGCTGCAGCTGGAAGAGGCGCTGAACAACCTGCTGGAAGAGGTGCGTCTGGATCCGCAGCAAATCCTGCAGAGCGATGCCGAAGATATTCACAGCTGGGTGGAAGGCAAGCTGATCGACAAAGTTGGCCAGTTGGGTAAAAAGCTGCACACCGGTCGTAGCCGTAACGACCAGGTCGCCACCGACCTGAAGCTGTGGTGTAAAGATACCGTCGCGGAGCTGCTGGCGGCTAACCGTCAGCTGCAGACCGCGCTGGTGGAGACCGCACAGAACAATCAGGACGCGGTGATGCCGGGTTATACCCACCTGCAGCGCGCGCAGCCGGTGACCTTTGCGCACTGGTGTCTGGCCTACGTTGAGATGCTGGCGCGTGACGAAAGCCGTCTGCAGGATACCCTGAAGCGTCTGGACGTCAGCCCGCTGGGCAGCGGCGCGCTGGCGGGTACCGCTTACGAAATCGACCGTGAACAGCTGGCAGGCTGGCTGGGCTTTGCCTCCGCCACCCGCAACAGCCTGGACAGCGTCTCTGACCGCGACCACGTGCTGGAGCTGCTGTCGAATGCGTCTATCGGGATGGTGCATCTGTCGCGCTTTGCCGAAGATCTGATCTTCTTTAACTCTGGCGAAGCGGGCTTCGTCGAGCTGTCCGACCGCGTGACCTCAGGCTCATCCCTGATGCCGCAGAAGAAAAACCCGGACGCGCTGGAGCTGATCCGCGGCAAGTGTGGCCGCGTGCAGGGCGCGCTGACCGGCATGATGATGACCCTGAAAGGGCTGCCGCTGGCGTACAACAAAGATATGCAGGAAGACAAAGAGGGGCTGTTCGACGCGCTCGACACCTGGCTCGACTGTCTGCATATGGGCGCGCTGGTGCTGGACGGCATTCAGGTGAAGCGTCCGCGCTGTCAGGAAGCGGCGCAGCAGGGCTATGCGAACGCGACCGAGCTGGCGGATTACCTGGTGGGGAAGGGCGTACCGTTCCGTGAAGCTCACCATATTGTCGGTGAAGCGGTAGTGGAAGCCATTCGTCAGGGTAAACCGCTGGAAGATCTGGCGCTGGCCGATCTACAGAAATTCAGCGCGGTTATCGGGGATGATGTGTATCCGATTCTGGCGCTGCAGTCCTGCCTGGATAAGCGTGCGGCGAAAGGCGGCGTGTCGCCTAAGCAGGTGGCGCAGGCCATTGCGGAGGCGAAAAACCGCCTGATTTGATGCCTGAAACGTCGGGTGGCGGCTTCGCCTTACCCGACCTACAAAACCCCAGCCCAACCCTGAGTTGGGCTTTTTTACGCAAAAAAAAGCGGACCACGGGGTCCGCAAAAGTTCACGTTGGCTTTAGTTGTTCGAGTTTTGAGAGAAACTCGCTGACGGTGCGGGGACGTCAAGGGTCAAACACGTGCCGCCTCGTCTATGTGGTGTATTATTCAACAGAATGCTTGATAGGGATAATCGTTCGTTGCTATGCTATCTATCGCCATGAACTATCGTGGCGACGGAGGATGAATAATGAATATTCGTGATCTTGAATACCTGGTAGCGTTAGCCGAGCATCGTCACTTTCGCCGCGCGGCAGATTCCTGCCACGTCAGCCAGCCCACGCTGAGCGGCCAGATCCGCAAGCTTGAAGACGAGCTGGGCGTGATGCTGCTGGAGCGCACCAGTCGTAAGGTTCTGTTCACACAGGCAGGTCTTCTGCTGGTGGATCAGGCGCGCACCGTGCTGCGCGAGGTCAAAGTGCTCAAGGAAATGGCAAGCCAGCAGGGGGAGGCCATGTCCGGCCCGCTGCATATTGGCCTGATCCCAACCGTTGGCCCGTACCTGTTACCGCACATCATTCCGATGCTGCACCAGACGTTCCCGAAACTCGAAATGTACCTGCATGAAGCGCAGACGCATCAGCTGCTGGCGCAGCTGGACAGCGGCAAGCTCGACTGCGCCATTCTGGCACTGGTAAAAGAGAGTGAAGCCTTTATTGAAGTGCCGCTGTTCGATGAGCCGATGATGCTGGCGGTCTATGAAGATCACCCGTGGGCGAACCGCGATCGCGTGCCGATGGCCGATCTGGCGGGTGAAAAGCTGCTGATGCTGGAAGACGGCCACTGCCTGCGCGACCAGGCGATGGGCTTCTGTTTCGAAGCGGGTGCTGATGAAGATACCCACTTCCGCGCAACCAGCCTGGAAACCCTGCGAAATATGGTCGCGGCGGGAAGTGGTATTACGCTGCTGCCTGCGCTGGCGGTGCCGCACGAGCGTAAACGTGATGGCGTGGTCTACTTGCCGTGCATTAAGCCAGAGCCGCGTCGTACGATTGGCCTGGTCTATCGTCCTGGGTCACCGCTGCGCAGCCGCTATGAGCAGCTGGCAGAGGCCATCCGCGGTGCGATGGATGGCCATTTTGACAGCGCGTTAAAACAGGCGGTTTAAGCCGTTCAGCGCGGCTACCCGATAGGCTTCCGCCATGGTCGGGTAGTTAAAGGTGGTGTTGACGAAGTACTCAATGGTGTTACCACCACCTTTCTGCTCCATGATCGCCTGGCCGATATGAATGATTTCCGCGGCGCGTTCACCAAAGCAGTGAATCCCAAGGATCTCTTTCGTCTCGCGATGGAACAGAATTTTCAGCGTACCCACGCTCATCCCCACGATTTGCGCCCGCGCCAGATGTTTAAACTGCGCACGACCCACCTCGTAAGGCACCTTCATTGACGTCAGCTGCTGCTCGGTTTTGCCGACTGAGCTGATTTCCGGGATGGTGTAGATACCCGTCGGGATATCTTCGATCAGATGCGCCGTCGCTTCGCCTTTCACCAGCGCCTGAGCGGCAATGCGGCCCTGGTCGTAAGCGGCTGAGGCCAGGCTTGGGTAGCCAATCACGTCGCCGACCGCGTAAACGTGCGGCAGGGCGGTCTGATACATGCTGTTGACCTTCAGCTGACCGCGGCTGTCGGTCTCAAGCCCGATATTTTCCAGCTTCAGAGAATCGGTGTTGCCGGTACGGCCGTTGGCGTACAGCAGGCAGTCCGCTTTCAGCTTCTTGCCTGACTTGAGGTGCATGATCACCCCGTCGTCGCAGCCTTCGATCTTCTCGTACTCTTCGTTGTGGCGAATGACCACGCCGCTGTTCCAGAAGTGGTAGGAGAGGGAGTCCGACATCTCCTGATCGAGGAAGGCCAGCAGGCGGTCGCGAGTATTGATCAGGTCAACTTTGACGTCCATTCCGCGGAAGATCGACGCATATTCGCAACCAATGACCCCTGCGCCATAGATAATGACGTGGCGGGGTTCATGGTGCAGGCTCAGAATCGAGTCGCTGTCGTAGACGCGCGGGTGCGAGAAGTCCACGTCGGCCGGATGGTACGGGCGTGAACCGCAGGCAATCACAAATTTTTCAGCGGTGATGGTTTCAACCGACCCGTCGTGGCATTCGAGTGCCAGGGTGTGTTCATCCACAAAATGCGCGTTGCCCTGCAAAATTTCACAGTGGTTACGCTCATAAAACCCCTGACGCATGCGCGTCTGCTGGTTAATGACGGTATCCGCGTGATTCAGGATGTCGGCAAAAGAGGAACGAAGAAGTCGGGAGTGGTCGCTGTAAAGAGGATTCTGGTTAAATTCGATAATGCGGCTAACGGCGTGGCGGAGGGCTTTCGAAGGGATGGTGCCCCAGTGGGTGCAACCGCCGCCGACATTATGGTAGCGCTCAATGACCGCTACTCTGGCTCCCTGTTTCACCAGACCCATAGCAGCGCCTTCGCCGCCGGGGCCGGAACCAATAACTATTGCGTCGTAATCGTAGGAATGTGGCATGGTAAGGCTTACCTGTTCTTATACATAAAAGCAACAGAATCATAACATCATTGCCAGAGTAACCCAATTATCGTTGTGCTTTTTTCCGGCAGTGGAGCACAAACCGCACGTAAACAATCATTCACAAAGCCAGGTAAACAGATTAATTTTATTCTCTGGTATAGTGCCATCAGGCCTTTGGAAGGATTCAACTATCGTGATGGGCGTAAGAGCACA
Source organism: Enterobacter sp. FB (assembly GCF_000805795.1). Classification (NCBI taxonomy): domain Bacteria; kingdom Pseudomonadati; phylum Pseudomonadota; class Gammaproteobacteria; order Enterobacterales; family Enterobacteriaceae; genus Enterobacter; species Enterobacter sp. FB. Next base: position 102,966 of record NZ_JSZC01000008.1, read on the forward strand.
ACAAAAAGAGAAAACCCGGCGTTCGCTGGTGGAAGCCGCATTCAGTCAACTGAGTGCTGAGCGAAGTTTTGCCAGTTTGAGCCTGCGCGAAGTCGCACGCGAGGCCGGGATTGCGCCAACGTCCTTCTATCGTCACTTCCGTGATGTGGATGAACTGGGCCTGACCATGGTCGACGAGAGCGGTTTGATGCTGCGCCAGCTGATGCGCCAGGCGCGTCAGCGTATCGCCAAAGGGGGCAGCGTGATCCGTACCTCCGTGTCGACCTTTATGGAATTTATCGGCAATAACCCCAACGCGTTTCGTCTGCTTCTGCGCGAGCGTTCGGGCACATCGGCGGCGTTTCGTGCCGCCGTCGCGCGCGAAATTCAGCACTTCATCGCGGAACTTGCCGACTATCTTGAACTCGAAAACCATATGCCGCGTGCGTTTACCGAAGCACAGGCCGAGGCGATGGTGACGATTGTTTTCAGCGCAGGTGCCGAAGCGCTGGATGTCAGCATTGAACAACGCAAGCAGCTTGAAGAGCGACTGGTATTGCAGCTCAGGATGATCTCCAAAGGCGCGTACTACTGGTATCGCCGTGAACAAGAGAAATTGGCACATCAAACCGAAGAGTGAAGGTGAGTAATGAAACAGTCAGGTCAGGATAAAGGGACGCTGTTGCTGGCATTGATCGCTGGCTTATCCATTAATGGTACGTTCGCCGCTATTTTTAGCTCCATCGTGCCGTTTTCGATTTTCCCGCTGATTGCGCTGGTGCTGACGGTGTACTGCCTGCATCAACGCTACCTGAACCGCACCATGCCGGTGGGGTTGCCGGGGCTGGCCGCCGCCTGCTTTATTCTGGGCGTATTGCTGTACAGCACGGTGGTGCGCGCGGAGTATCCGGATATCGGCTCTAACTTCTTCCCTGCGGTACTGTCTGTTGCGCTGGTGTTCTGGATTGGCTCGCGCATGCGTAGCCGTAAGAGCCAGTTACCAGAGTAATGAATTATTTGTAGGGCAGGTAAGCGAAGCGCCACCTGCCAAAAACGCCGGATGGCGCTACGCTTATCCGGCCTACAGATCACCGTGCGGTAAGTAAAACGCCGCACTCCATATGGTGCGTATACGGGAACTGATCGAACAGCGCCAGACGTTCAACCTTGTGCGTCTGGCTTAACGTTTCCAGGTTTTTGCACAGCGTCTCCGGGTTACACGAGATGTACAAAATGCGCGGGTACGCCTGCACCATCTTCTCGGTTTCGCTGTCCAGGCCACTGCGCGGCGGGTCGACAAAAATCGTCTCACACTGGTAGCTCTTCAGATCGATTCCTTCCAGACGGTTAAACTGGCGTACGCCGTTCATTGCCTGCGTGAACTCTTCTGCGGCCATACGAACGATCTGCACGTTGTCGATATGGTTGGCGGCAATGTTGTACTGCGCGGCGGCCACCGACGGTTTGGCGATTTCGGTTGCCAGAACGCGCTCGAAGTTACGCGCCAGCGCCAGCGAGAAGTTGCCGTTACCGCAGTAGAGTTCAAGCAGATCGCCCTTAGACCCTTCCGTCGCCTTCAGCGCCCACTCCAGCATCTGCACGTTCATCGCGGCGTTCGGCTGGGTAAAACTGTTCTCCACCTGACGATAGACCATCTCTTTACCCGCCACCGGCAGGCGCTCGTCGACGTAGTCCTGATCCAGCATGATTTTGGTTTTTGTCGCACGGCCAATCAGGTGAACGTTGATGTTCTGCGCACGCAGCGCATCACGCAGGGCTTCGGCCTGCTCGCGCCACTCGTCGTTCAGGGCTTTGTGGTATAGCAGGGAGACAATCGCCTGGTTACTTTGCGTGGTCAGGTAGTCAATCTGGAACAGCTTGTGGCGCAGCACCGGGTTGTTACGCACGCCTTCAACGATCAGCGTCATCAGCTGATTGATAAGCTCGCTCGCTGCCGGGAAGCTGTCCACGCGAATGCGGGACTTCGTCTGCTGATCGAAAATGATGTGGTACAGGTCGTCACCGTCGTGCCAGATGCGGAACTCGGCACGCATGCGGTAGTGGCTGACAGGAGAGCGGAACACCTCGGGAACGGGCGCGTTGAAAGGCGTCATCATACTTTGCAGGCGGACGACTTTCTCTGCCAGCTGCGCGTCGTACTGTTCTGTCGGGAGGTGTTCTGGGGTCATGATGCGTCCTGAGTGATAAAGAATTACGCGGCGATTGTAGGCATTGTTCAGGGGATGTCCAGAGTTAATGGCCAATAGCTGTCTGGACATCCATACGTGTCTAATTGTAGCATTCTGTTTCCGGTCTCCTGAGAGTGAAAAGGGAATCCAGTGTAAATCTGGAGCTGACGCGCAGCGGTAAAGACTGGCGGGATGAGCGTTGTAGACACTGTGAAAATGGGAAGTCTTCATCCTTATATAGCCACCTAGCCCGAAGACCTGCCGGGATCACGTCGCATTTGGTTTCATCATCGCGTGCTATCGATGAGGCCTGCGGCATCCTTCTTATATTGTGGATGCTTTAACAATGATTAAAAAAGTATCGCTGCTGACGGCGTTGTCCGTCACGGCATTTTCGGGCTGGGCGCAGGATAGCGCAGACTCGTTGGTGGTGACGGCAAATCGTTTTGAACAACCTGAAAAAACTATTCTGGCAGCAACCTCGGTTGTGACGCGTGCCGATATTGACCGTTGGCAGTCAACCTCGGTGCTGGACGTTATGCGTCGCCTGCCCGGCGTGGATACGGCGCAAAGTGGTGGGATGGGGCAACTCTCCTCTCTCTTTATCCGTGGCACCAACTCCAGCCACGTCCTGATCCTTGTTGATGGGATCCGCCTTAACCAGGCGGGCGTCACGGGGTCGTCCGATCTCAGCCAGTTCCCAATCTCCCTGGTGCAGCGAATCGAATATGTTCGTGGACCGCGTTCGGCGGTATACGGCTCAGACGCGATTGGTGGTGTCGTAAACATTATTACTACTCGTGCGAAGGACGGTACCACGCTGAATGCTGGCGTAGGCTCACACGGCTATCAGAATTATGGCGGCAGTACTCAGCAAACACTGGGTGACAGCACGCGCGTCACGCTTGCGGGTGATTACACCTATACCAAAGGGTTTGATGTGGTTGCGGACGGCAACAATGGTGGCCTTGCCCAGACCGATCGCGACGGTTTTATGAATAAAACGCTCTACGGCGCACTGGATCACGCATTCTCAGACCAGTGGAGCGGTTTTGTTCGCGGCTTTGGCTACAGCAACCGTACGGCCTACGACGGCTACTACAGCTCCTTTACCCCTGACGTACTGGTCGATACCCGCCAGCTCTATAGCCAGACCTGGGATGCAGGATTGCGCTTCAACGATGACATCTTCCATTCGCAGCTGCTCACCAGCTATAGCCACAGCAAGGACTATAACTACGACCCAAATTTAGGCCGCTACGATTCGACAGCCACGCTGGATGAAATCAAACAGTACAACGTCCAGTGGCTTAACTCCGTTGATGTTGGCCATGGGAACATTGGCGCGGGCGTTGACTGGCAGAAGCAGAGCACCGAGCCGGGTACAAACTACGTGACCAACGGCTACGACCTGCGTAACACCGGCGTCTACCTGACCGGGCTGCAGCAGTTTGGTGACTTCACCCTGGAAGGGGCGGTTCGCAGCGATGACAACTCTCAGTTCGGTCGTCATGGCACCTGGCAAAGCAGTGCGGCCTGGGAGTTCGTGGAGGGTTACCGTTTCGTTGCTTCTTATGGTACGGCCTATAAGGCACCAAATCTGGGTCAACTCTACGGTTTCTATGGCAATGACCATCTTGATCCAGAAGAGAGCAAGCAGTGGGAAGGTGCGTTTGAAGGCCTGACGGCGGGCGTGAGCTGGCGCGTATCCGGCTACCGTAATGACGTTGATAATCTCATCGACTTCGATAATAACCTTCAGCAATATTACAACGTCGGTAAAGCGCGCATTAAAGGCGTGGAAGCGACAGCATCGTTTGATACGGGTCCGTTGACGCATACTGTTGGCTATGACTACGTAGATGCCCGAAATGCCGCAACCAACGAACTTCTGGATCGTCGTGCTAAGCAGCAGGTGAAATATCAGCTCGACACGCAGATCTATGATTTCGACTGGAGTCTGACTTATCACTATCTCGGTACGCGTTACGACACTGACTTTGGTACTTACCCGTCTGAGAAAGTAAAAATGGGCGGTGTAAGCCTGTGGGATGTCGCAGTTTCGTATCCTGTCACCTCACACCTTACAGTTCGTGGTAAAATAGCCAACCTGTTCGATAAAGATTACGAGACAGTTTATGGCTACCAAACTGCAGGACGGGAATACACCTTGTCTGGCAGCTACACCTTCTAATCCGCGCCCTACCGTGCTGGTGTTTGATTCCGGCGTCGGTGGGCTTTCGGTCTATGATGAGATTCGGCATCTCCTGCCGGATCTCCATTACATCTACGCCTTCGATAACGTCGCTTTCCCGTATGGGGAAAAGAGCGAAGATTTTATTGTCGAGCGCGTGGTGGAAATCGTCACTGCGGTACAACAGCGTTATCCCCTTGCGCTGGCCGTTATCGCGTGTAATACGGCGAGCACCGTTTCTCTTCCCGCCCTGCGTGAAAAATTCCAGTTCCCGGTTGTGGGCGTCGTCCCGGCAATAAAGCCTGCCGCGCGTCTGACGGCGAACGGCATTGTGGGCCTGCTGGCCACGCGAGGTACGGTAAAGCGTCCTTATACCCGCGAGCTGATCGACCGTTTCGCCAACGAATGCCAGATTGCGATGCTCGGTTCGGCTGAGCTGGTAGAGATGGCGGAAGCGAAGCTGCATGGCAAGGCGGTATCACTCGACGAGCTGCGTCGTATTCTTCGTCCGTGGCTGCGGATGCCTGAACCCCCGGATACCGTTGTGTTGGGCTGTACCCACTTCCCGCTACTCCAGGAAGAGCTATTAGAGGTGCTGCCGGAGGGGACACGCCTGGTGGATTCCGGTGCGGCTATCGCCCGTCGTACGGCCTGGTTGCTGGAGCATGAAGCCCCGGATGCGAAATCTACGGATGCGAATATCGCGTTTTGTATGGCGTTAACAAAAGAAACTGAACAACTTTTACCCGTTTTACGCCGTTATGGCTTTGAAACGCTCGAAAAACTGGCGCTATAGCACGGTTTTGAGCAAAAAAGAGACGGTTGAAAGTTTTTTTTAAAAGAGGGGTTGTCAACGTCTGAGAACTCCCTATAATGCGCCTCCACTGACACGGAACAACGGCTTGCAGGCCGCCGGGTTAGCGGGGTTCAGAGATGAACGCCAACAGAGAAAAGCGAAAATAATCACTTGACTCTGAATGAGGAAAGCGTAATATACGCCACCTCGCAACGGTGAGCGAAAGCCGCGTTGCACTGCTCTTTAACAATTTATCAGACAATCTGTGTGGGCACTCAAAGTGACATGGATTCTTAACGTCCTCGGACGAAAAATGAATACCAAGTCTCTGAGTGAACATACGTAATTCATTACGAAGTTTAATTCACGAGCATCAAACTTAAATTGAAGAGTTTGATCATGGCTCAGATTGAACGCTGGCGGCAGGCCTAACACATGCAAGTCGAGCGGCAGCGGAAAGTAGCTTGCTACTTTGCCGGCGAGCGGCGGACGGGTGAGTAATGTCTGGGAAACTGCCTGATGGAGGGGGATAACTACTGGAAACGGTAGCTAATACCGCATAACGTCGCAAGACCAAAGAGGGGGACCTTCGGGCCTCTTGCCATCAGATGTGCCCAGATGGGATTAGCTAGTAGGTGGGGTAACGGCTCACCTAGGCGACGATCCCTAGCTGGTCTGAGAGGATGACCAGCCACACTGGAACTGAGACACGGTCCAGACTCCTACGGGAGGCAGCAGTGGGGAATATTGCACAATGGGCGCAAGCCTGATGCAGCCATGCCGCGTGTATGAAGAAGGCCTTCGGGTTGTAAAGTACTTTCAGCGGGGAGGAAGGCGTTGAGGTTAATAACCTCAGCGATTGACGTTACCCGCAGAAGAAGCACCGGCTAACTCCGTGCCAGCAGCCGCGGTAATACGGAGGGTGCAAGCGTTAATCGGAATTACTGGGCGTAAAGCGCACGCAGGCGGTCTGTCAAGTCGGATGTGAAATCCCCGGGCTCAACCTGGGAACTGCATTCGAAACTGGCAGGCTAGAGTCTTGTAGAGGGGGGTAGAATTCCAGGTGTAGCGGTGAAATGCGTAGAGATCTGGAGGAATACCGGTGGCGAAGGCGGCCCCCTGGACAAAGACTGACGCTCAGGTGCGAAAGCGTGGGGAGCAAACAGGATTAGATACCCTGGTAGTCCACGCCGTAAACGATGTCGACTTGGAGGTTGTGCCCTTGAGGCGTGGCTTCCGGAGCTAACGCGTTAAGTCGACCGCCTGGGGAGTACGGCCGCAAGGTTAAAACTCAAATGAATTGACGGGGGCCCGCACAAGCGGTGGAGCATGTGGTTTAATTCGATGCAACGCGAAGAACCTTACCTACTCTTGACATCCAGAGAACTTTCCAGAGATGGATTGGTGCCTTCGGGAACTCTAGACAGGTGCTGCATGGCTGTCGTCAGCTCGTGTTGTGAAATGTTGGGTTAAGTCCCGCAACGAGCGCAACCCTTATCCTTTGTTGCCAGCGGTGCCGGGAACTCAAAGGAGACTGCCAGTGATAAACTGGAGGAAGGTGGGATGACGTCAAGTCATCATGGCCCTTACGAGTAGGGCTACACACGTGCTACAATGGCGCATACAAAGAGAAGCGACCTCGCGAGAGCAAGCGGACCTCATAAAGTGCGTCGTAGTCCGGATTGGAGTCTGCAACTCGACTCCATGAAGTCGGAATCGCTAGTAATCGTAGATCAGAATGCTACGGTGAATACGTTCCCGGGCCTTGTACACACCGCCCGTCACACCATGGGAGTGGGTTGCAAAAAAGAAGTAGGTAGCTTAACCTTCGGGAGGGCGCTTACCACTTTGTGATTCATGACTGGGGTGAAGTCGTAACAAGGTAACCGTAGGGGAACCTGCGGTTGGATCACCTCCTTACCTTAAAACCTGCCTTTGTAGTGCTCACACAGATTGTCTGATGAAAAACAGCAGTAAAATCTCTGCAGGCTTGTAGCTCAGGTGGTTAGAGCGCACCCCTGATAAGGGTGAGGTCGGTGGTTCAAGT
>NZ_JSZC01000007.1:0-3245 GCF_000805795.1 Enterobacter sp. FB
GGAAGAAAAACAAAAGCAAAAAACCCCGCACCTTCCGGTACGGGGTTCTTCTAATTGATGCCTGGCAGTTCCCTACTCTCACATGGGGAGACCCCACACTACCATCGGCGCTACGGCGTTTCACTTCTGAGTTCGGCATGGGGTCAGGTGGGACCACCGCGCTAAAGCCGCCAGGCAAATTCTGTTTAATCTGTATCAAAGCTGAAATTTGATTATCTGTCTCTTCGCCAAAACATCTTCGGCGTTGTAAGGTTAAGCCTCACGGTTCATTAGTATCGGTTAGCTCAACGCATCGCTGCGCTTACACACCCGACCTATCAACGTCGTCGTCTTCAACGTTCCTTCAGGAGACTTAAAGTCTCAGGGAGAACTCATCTCGGGGCAAGTTTCGTGCTTAGATGCTTTCAGCACTTATCTTTTCCGCATTTAGCTACCGGGCAGTGCCATTGGCATGACAACCCGAACACCAGTGATGCGTCCACTCCGGTCCTCTCGTACTAGGAGCAGCCCCCCTCAATTCTCCAGCGCCCACGGCAGATAGGGACCGAACTGTCTCACGACGTTCTAAACCCAGCTCGCGTACCACTTTAAATGGCGAACAGCCATACCCTTGGGACCTACTTCAGCCCCAGGATGTGATGAGCCGACATCGAGGTGCCAAACACCGCCGTCGATATGAACTCTTGGGCGGTATCAGCCTGTTATCCCCGGAGTACCTTTTATCCGTTGAGCGATGGCCCTTCCATTCAGAACCACCGGATCACTATGACCTGCTTTCGCACCTGCTCGAGCCGTCACTCTCGCAGTCAAGCTAGCTTATGCCATTGCACTAACCTCCTGATGTCCGACCAGGATTAGCTAACCTTCGTGCTCCTCCGTTACTCTTTGGGAGGAGACCGCCCCAGTCAAACTACCCACCAGACACTGTCCGCAACCCGGATCACGGGTCTACGTTAGAACACCAGCCATTAAAGGGTGGTATTTCAAGGACGGCTCCATGCAGACTGGCGTCCACACTTCAAAGCCTCCCACCTATCCTACACATCAAGGACCAGTGTTCAGTGTCAAGCTATAGTAAAGGTTCACGGGGTCTTTCCGTCTTGCCGCGGGTACACTGCATCTTCACAGCGAGTTCAATTTCACTGAGTCTCGGGTGGAGACAGCCTGGCCATCATTACGCCATTCGTGCAGGTCGGAACTTACCCGACAAGGAATTTCGCTACCTTAGGACCGTTATAGTTACGGCCGCCGTTTACCGGGGCTTCGATCAAGAGCTTCGCGTTGCCGCTAACCCCATCAATTAACCTTCCGGCACCGGGCAGGCGTCACACCGTATACGTCCACTTTCGTGTTTGCACAGTGCTGTGTTTTTAATAAACAGTTGCAGCCAGCTGGTATCTTCGACTGATTTCAGCTCCACCCGCAGGGGCTTCACCTACATATCAGCGTGCCTTCTCCCGAAGTTACGGCACCATTTTGCCTAGTTCCTTCACCCGAGTTCTCTCAAGCGCCTTGGTATTCTCTACCTGACCACCTGTGTCGGTTTGGGGTACGATTTGATGTTACCTGATGCTTAGAGGCTTTTCCTGGAAGCAGGGCATTTGTTACTTCAGCACCGTAGTGCCTCGTCATCACACCTCAGCGTTAAAAGGTACCGGATTTACCTGGAACCTCCGCCTACATGCTTAAACCGGGACAACCGTCGCCCGGCTAACATAGCCTTCTCCGTCCCCCCTTCGCAGTAACACCAAGTACAGGAATATTAACCTGTTTCCCATCGACTACGCCTTTCGGCCTCGCCTTAGGGGTCGACTCACCCTGCCCCGATTAACGTTGGACAGGAACCCTTGGTCTTCCGGCGAGCGGGCTTTTCACCCGCTTTATCGTTACTTATGTCAGCATTCGCACTTCTGATACCTCCAGCAACCCTCACAGGCCACCTTCAACGGCTTACAGAACGCTCCCCTACCCAACAACACATAGTGTCGCTGCCGCAGCTTCGGTGCATGGTTTAGCCCCGTTACATCTTCCGCGCAGGCCGACTCGACCAGTGAGCTATTACGCTTTCTTTAAATGATGGCTGCTTCTAAGCCAACATCCTGGCTGTCTGTGCCTTCCCACATCGTTTCCCACTTAACCATGACTTTGGGACCTTAGCTGGCGGTCTGGGTTGTTTCCCTCTTCACGACGGACGTTAGCACTCGCCGTGTGTCTCCCGTGATAACATTCTTCGGTATTCGTAGTTTGCATCGGGTTGGTAAGCCGGGATGGCCCCCTAGCCGAAACAGTGCTCTACCCCCGAAGATGAGTTCACGAGGCGCTACCTAAATAGCTTTCGGGGAGAACCAGCTATCTCCCGGTTTGATTGGCCTTTCACCCCCAGCCACAAGTCATCCGCTAATTTTTCAACATTAGTCGGTTCGGTCCTCCAGTTAGTGTTACCCAACCTTCAACCTGCCCATGGCTAGATCACCGGGTTTCGGGTCTATACCCTGCAACTTAACGCCCAGTTAAGACTCGGTTTCCCTTCGGCTCCCCTATACGGTTAACCTTGCTACAGAATATAAGTCGCTGACCCATTATACAAAAGGTACGCAGTCACACCACGAAGGTGCTCCCACTGCTTGTACGTACACGGTTTCAGGTTCTTTTTCACTCCCCTCGCCGGGGTTCTTTTCGCCTTTCCCTCACGGTACTGGTTCACTATCGGTCAGTCAGGAGTATTTAGCCTTGGAGGATGGTCCCCCCATATTCAGACAGGATACCACGTGTCCCGCCCTACTCTTCGAGTTCACAACCTGTGCATTTTCGTGTACGGGACTGTCACCCTGTACCGTGCGACTTTCCAGACGCTTCCACTAACACACAAGCTGATTCAGACTCTGGGCTGCTCCCCGTTCGCTCGCCGCTACTGGGGGAATCTCGGTTGATTTCTTTTCCTCGGGGTACTTAGATGTTTCAGTTCCCCCGGTTCGCCTCGTTAACCTATGTATTCAGTTAACGATAGTGCAACGAATTGCACTGGGTTTCCCCATTCGGACATCGCCGGGTCAAAGGTTCATATCACCTCGCCGGCGCTTTTCGCAGATTAGCACGTCCTTCATCGCCTCTGACTGCCAGGGCATCCACCGTGTACGCTTAGTCGCTTAACCTCACAAACCCGAAGATGTTTCACTTCTGATTGCGAAAATTTGAGAGACTCGAACACACCATTTAAGATGTGTCGTTTCAATTTTCAGCTTGAT
>NZ_JSZC01000011.1:0-167282 GCF_000805795.1 Enterobacter sp. FB
TGGTATTTTAGCACGGCAGGCCCTGATCGTGGTACATCGCGAGCACGGCGTCGGCATTATCCAGGTATTTCGGCTGGAAAGGGTATCCGCAGGCAGCGGACCACTGAGATTCATCCCCTTCGCCCGCATTTCGTTGAGTACCGGAATGATGGTGTCGAGTCTCTTCGGTACGCCATGTGCCCGCCTTCGCCGGCGTGCGCGATTCAGGCCGCAGACCAGCACATGCGGTGCGCGGATCCCAAATTTTGTCTGCAGATCGTGATGCAAAATCCCGATGATCTCGCGCAGGAGTTCAGGCGTGATCGCATCCGGAATCGCTTTGATCGGCAGATGGGTGGTCACCAGAGCAACGCGCATTTCTTCCGTCGCCAGCATCATCACCACTTTCGGACTGTGCGAGCGCTCTTCAAAGAACTCCGTATGCCCGGTAAACGGTATGCCCGCTTCGTTGATGACGCCTTTGTGGACGGGGCCGGTAATCAGGGCGGCAAATTCACCCTTCAGGCAACCGTCGCAGGCGCGCGCAAGGGTTTCAACGACATAATGGCCGTTTTCCGTGCTGAGCTGGCCGGGAATGACCGGCGTACGAAGGGGAACAGAAAGAAGGGTGAGGGTACCGGCTTTGCTGCGGTGCAGGCTGTTGACCTTCAACGTAAGGGATGAGCGTTAAAGGCAGACCGAGCATCGCTGCCCGGTCTTGTAACAGTGTTGCATCGGCGCAGACAACCAGTTCTACTGGCCAGCTGCGCTGGGCAAGCTGGACAACGAGGTCAGGTCCAATCCCGGCGGGTTCGCCGGCGTGATAACAACACGATGCTGTTCATTAGTTGCTCAGCACTTTCACGTAAGCACTGGCGCGTTGTTCCTGCATCCAGGTGGCTGCTTCTTCAGAGAACTTACGGTTTAAACAGCATGCGGTAGGCTCTGTCTTTCTGTGCGCATCCGTTTTACAACGTTACGAGTGTCCATCAGCTCGATCAGATGCCAGCCAAACGAAGAGTGGACCGGCGCGCTGATCTGGCCTTTGTTCAGCTTCATCAACGCGTCACGGAAGGCAGGATCGTAAATATCCGCCGCTGCCCAGCCCAGATCGCCACCCCTGGTTAGCAGAGCCAGGAATCCTGAGAGAACTCTTTTGCTGCCTTCGCAAACGAGGTTTTACCGCTCTTAATATCTGCCGCAATCTGTTCCAGCTTCGCACGCGCCTGATCGTCAGTCATGATTGGTGACGGCTTCAGCAGAATGTGGCGAGCGTGAACTTCGGTAACGGAGATATTTTGGCTCTGGCCGCGCAGATCGTTCACTTTCAGAATGTGGAAGCCCACGCCTGAACGGATTGGACCGACGATATCGCCTTTCTTAGCCGTGCTCAGTGCCTGAGCAAAGAGGGATGGCAGCTCCTGAATACGTCCCCAGCCCATCTGGCCGCCTTTCAGCGCCTGTTGGTCTGCGGAGTAGGTGATGGCCAGCTTGCCAAAGTCACCGCCGTTACGCGCCTGTTCGACAATTGAACGTGCCTGGCTTTCTGCTTCCGCAGCCTGATCGGACGTAGGGTTCTCTGGCAGTGGGATAAGAATGTGGCTCAGGTTCAGCTCTGTGCTTGCATCGTTCTGGTTACCCACCTGTTTTGCCAGCGCGTCCACTTCCTGAGGCAGGATAGTAACGCGGCGACGCACTTCGTTGTTACGCACTTCCGAAATCAGCATCTCTTTACGGATCTGGTTACGGTAGGTAGCGTAGCTGATGCCGTCATAGGCCAGACGGCTGCGCATCTGGTCTAAAGACATATTGTTCTGCTTCGCGATGTTAGCGATCGCCTGATCGAGCTGCTCGTCAGTGACCTTCACACCCATTTTCTGCCCCATTTGCAGAACGATCTGATCCATGATCAGGCGTTCCAGGATCTGGTGGCGCAGCGTGGCGTCATCCGGAAGCTGCTGACCCGCTTCGCCCGAATTGAGCTTCACCGATTTCATCAGACCGTCAACGTCACTTTCAAGCACGACGCCGTTGTTAACCACAGCAGCGACTTTATCAACAACCTGGGGGGCCGCGAAGCTGGTATTCGCAACCATAGCGACACCGAGCAGCAGCGTTTTCCAGTTCTTCATACTTTTTCCATTTCAATTAACCGCAAAGCGGATTACGTTGCAAATCAAGCACATTACAAGGAACTGCGGTAAGGCAGAATGTTCGAGCGCAGCATTTTCTGCGTACCCAGACCGTAGTTGGAACTCAGGCCGCGTAACTCGAAGTTAAAGCCAATCACGTTATCGTATTTGCTCTGATTGTTTTCCCAGCCGTTAAGCTTACGTTCGTAACCGACACGCAGCGCGTAGCAGCAGGAGTTATATTGCAGACCTACCATCTGGTCAGCAGCTTTATTGGCGTTAGTGTCAAAGTAGTAAGCGCCTACGATTGACCAACGGTCGGCGATAGGCCAACTCGCTGCCGCACCGACCTGAGAAATACCATCCGAATATTGCGGTGATTTCCAGTAGTTGATGCTGTTCTGGTCATTGCTTTTCGGTAGCGTTGCCTGAATGTATTCCGGGCTAGCGTAGCGATAGCTTACCTGAATCATGCGATCTTCATCACGACGATACTCTATGGCGGCACTACTGTTAGCAACGTTGTCGAGACGCGTGTCATACTGCACACCGCCACGCAGGCCCCAACGGTCAGTCATACGCCAGTAGGTATCTCCCGCCCAAACTATTGCTCCCGTTTTGTTGTCTTTCTCCCACTGAATATTGTCATCGCCCGTGCGAGACTCTGTGAAGTAGTAGATTTGACCCACAGAAACGTTAAAACGTTCAACGGCTGCATCATCATAAACACGTGTTGTGACGCCGGTCGTTAACTGATTCGCTGAGGCGATACGGTCCAGACCTCCGTAGGTACGGTCACGGAACAGACCACTATAGTCAGACTGCAGTAAAGAGGAGTCGTAGTTCTGAATGTTGCTCTGGTCGCGATATGGCACGTACAAATACTGCATACGCGGTTCAAGCGTCTGGGTATAACCATCCGCCAGCAGGGCCATATCACGCTCGAAAATCAGCTTGCCGTCCATTTTAAACTGAGGGAGCGTTCGGTTGACCGACTCTTCGAGATGCGCACTGTTAGTGGAGTTGTAATTATCAAGATTTTTTTGCTGATAGTGAGTCGCCATCAGCTTGGCTTCGGTATTCAGGCTTGCCCAGTCGTTTGACCACGGCAGATTGATCGTCGGCTCAAGGTGAACACGCGTGGCTTCAGGCATATCCGAATTCGTGTTAACGAAATGCACTGCCTGAGCGTAAATCCGGGTGTCGAATGGACCTACGTCATTCTGGTACCAGTTGACGTCCAGCTGTGGCTCAGCACCATAGGTAGGCGTGGACTGGTCAGAAAACACCTGGAATTTCTTGGTCGAGACGGTTGCATCAAAATTCTGCACCGCATAGCCTACGCTGAATTTCTGCGTGGCATAGCCATCAGTACTCGAGCCGTATTTGGACGAAAAGTCATTAAAATAAGCCGAATCGCTGACTTTGGTGTAATCAACATTAAAGCGCCACACCTGATCCATCACCCCGGAATGCTGCCAGTAGTACAGCCAGCGGTGACGGTTATCACCAGAAACGTTTCTGGCGTCGTCCTTGTAAACGTTATCCGACGGCAGATAATCCAGCTCCATCAGACCCGCACCTGCCTGAGTCAGATAGCGGAACTCGTTCTCCCACATGACGTTACCGCGCTTGTGGATATAGTGCGGCGTGATCGTCGCATCCATGTTAGGCGCGATGTTCCAGTAATACGGCAGGTAGAACTCAAAGTAGTTCGTGGTGCTGTATTTGGCATTCGGGATCAGGAAACCGGAGCGACGTTTGTCACCCACGGGAAGCTGCAGATAAGGGCTGTAGAATATGGGGACCGGACCCACCTTGAAGCGGGCGTTCCAGATCTCTGCGACCTGCTCTTCGCGGTCATGGATAACTTCGCTCCCGACCACGCTCCAGGTATTTGAACCCGGCAGACACGACGTGAACGTGCCATTTTCCAGGATCGTATAGCGGTTTTCACCGCGCTGTTTCATCAGGTCCGCGTCACCGCGCCCCTGGCGACCCACCATCTGGTAATCACCTTTCCAGACGTTAGTGTCTTTGGTATTCAGGTTTGACCAGGCTTTCGGACCTTTCAGGATGACCTGATTGTCGTCATAGTGCACATTACCCAGCGCATCCACCGTGCGTACCGGCTCGGCCGCACCTTCCGGCTGCTTCTGGTGCAACTGCACTTCATCTGCCTGCAGGCGGCTATTGCCCTGGTTAATATCGACATTGCCTGTAAAGGTGGCATTGTCAGGGTAAGTCCCTTTTGAACTGTCGGCAGTAATGGTTACCGGCAAGCTATTGGTATCGCCCCTCACCAGTGGGCGATTATAACTTGGGACGCCAAGCATACACTGCGAGGCGAGATCGGCCGCCAGCCCCTGTTGACTGTACAGGGCGGTGCCAATCATTGTGGCCAGGAGGGTGGGGATACGTTTTTTCATACGTTGTATTTTATTGTTCCGTCATCAGTGGCTACGGCTTACAAACGCTCAGAGACTATCTTACTCATCTGCGCAGTACCAGCGTTAATCCTGCCCGTTTGCGTGCCAGAGTGTTAGGCTCGCTATCGAATGACGAGTATGATAAAGCAAATTATAGGCGATGTCCTTCAATTGACCGTGACTTGAACACAGTGATGATGACGTTGCGTCGGCCAGGAATATGACTATCCGGGGAGTATATGCAGTATTGGGGTAAAATAATCGGCGTTGCGTTCGCCATCATCATGGGTGCCGGGTTCTGGGGAATAGTGCTGGGGCTTATTATTGGCCATATGTTTGATAAGGCGCGCAGCCGTAAAATGGCCTGGTTTGCCAACCAGCGCGAGCGCCAGTCACTCTTTTTCTCCACCACTTTTGAGGTGATGGGGCATTTAACCAAATCCAAAGGGCGCGTCACGGAAGCCGATATTCAGATTGCCAGCGTCTTTATGGATCGCATGAATCTGCACGGTGACTCCCGCCTGGAGGCGCAAAATGCGTTTCGCATCGGGAAATCCGATAACTACCCGCTTCGCGAAAAAATGCGCCAGTTCCGCAGCATCTGCTTCGGCCGTTTTGATTTAATTCGGATGTTTCTGGAAATTCAGATTCAGGCGGCCTTCGCCGACGGCTCGCTTCACCCTAACGAACGCGATGTTTTATACGTGATTGCGGAAGAGCTGGGTATCTCCCGTATGCAGTTCGATCAGTTCCTGCGCATGATGCAGGGTGGCGCGCAGTTTGGCGGCGGGTATCACCAGCAGTCTTCTGGCGGTGCCTGGCAGCAGGCGCAGCGTGGTCCGACGCTGGAAGATGCCTGCAACGTGCTTGGCGTAAAACCCTCTGACGATCAGACTACCATCAAACGTGCCTATCGTAAGCTCATGAGCGAGCACCATCCAGACAAGCTCGTTGCAAAAGGCTTACCGCCTGAAATGATGGAGATGGCGAAGCAAAAAGCGCAGGAAATTCAGAAAGCGTACGAGCTGATTAAAGAGAAGAAAGGCTTCAAATAAGCCCCTTTTTAGAATGATGAAGGGCCTGGCAGCATGAGCTGCCAGGCCCTTTATACAGCGTTACCAGCTGTAGCGCACGTTCAGGCTACCGTTTACATCGCTGTAATCATTATCACCTTTCTGTCCGGAGACCTGGGCAATAACGCTCCATTGCTTGCTCATATTTGCCTGAATACCCGCTTTCAGCTCCGCACGATCGGCAGGAAGGTCCTGTTTGATCTGTGTGTCACCAAAGTTGACTGCCGTGTCTTCAGAGGTATGCAGCCAGTTGGCCTCCGCAAACGGCTGGATAACCGCGTCGTTCGACTTATTCATCTTGCTGTCAATGCGCAGGCCTAAACGGGTGGTCCAGCTTTCGCCGTTTTGCCCATCAATCGTCGTGCCGCTGCTGTCTTTGATGTCATCCGCACTGTAATCCTGCCAGACGACCTGTGCCTGCGGCGTGAGGCTCAGCGTGTTGTCGCCGAATGCGATATCGTAGCGGTAGCCTGTTTCCAGCGAAACGGCGTTGGCGTTTGAATCGTAATCCGTTGAGCCAACGTCACCGTTATCTACGCTGTTGTGGTACATCCCATACTGATACCAACTGTCGACATAAAAACCCTGATGCTGTCGGGCATCGGCAAACCACGTTGCATAGACTCCGAGGTTATAGCCATCGACTTTACCGTCAGCGCTAAAGCGGCTGCCGTCAGCACCTTTATTGCCAGTGCTGTCGCTGCTGGCGTTGATATAGCTACCCATAACCCCGACCACCAGGCTTTGTTCGCCGTTGTTCCAGGCGGCAACATCGCCCCCAATCTGGAACTGGGAGTAGTTGCTGTCGATATCAATATTGCTCTCTGCTGCAGTAGACTGGTTCTTACCTGCTTTGAAACGCGCCCATGTCGTGCCGTTTTCCGATTTGAACTGACTGCCTTCTCGGTCTGACAGGGTCTGCATTTGCAGATCGCGAGCCAGCCACTGGTTGCTGAGGTATGAACCGATATCGGCACGATACTGAGGCGTTACGTCGCCATTATCACTCGTGGCCTGGGAACGAAGATACCAGTCCCCTGAGTCCTGATACAGGCGGTATTCGTAGGCGTTAATCTGGACCTGATTACCCTGAACAAAGGTACCGTTTGATGCACCGCCGACCTTAATCACTTCAATACCGTTTTGGGTCAGTGCGCCCTGACCGCCAACGTTGTTAATGTACAGGGTGGTGTTCCCGGACGTATTCCCCGCAATGTTAAGCATATCGGTTGGAGACGTGTCGTCGCCTAACTGCGTATTTAGCGTCACAGAACCCTGGTTGCTGGTGTAATCGCCGTTTACGATCAGCGTGTTGCCGGTCGTCGCACCATTGGTTCCCTCAATATTGCCGCTGACAATGCTGCCTGCGTTGCTCAGATCACCATTGATCGTTAGCGTGTCGTTGAACTGAACGGTACCCTTGCTATTAACATTGCCGTTCACCACACCGTTGGAACCGCCAAACGTGGCGCCTGCCGCGACATTCACGGCCTGCTCGCTGTTTTGTACGCCGATAACGCCAGCCTCGTCCAGCCAGAGCGTGCCCTGGTTCACATCCGTTGTGCCGCTGTAACTGTTTGCGGCATTAAGGATCAGCGTACCTTGCCCCTCTTTGGTCAGCGATTTTCCGTCCCATCCGGTCGTGGCTTCGGCATTTTGATCGACAAGCGCCGTGCTCAGCGTAAAGCTGCCGTCAGGATTGTTCAGAGTGAATGTGCCGTGAGCCGCTGTTGCCGCTGGGTTCTGGCTGGCATACCAGGTTAATGACGGTGTCAGGACGTAATTGGTCACGTCGGCGGGATCAATGGTGCCGCTAAAGGTGATGAAGTCAACGGAGCCAGATGCCATGCCCGCGACGGTGAGGTTGGTAAAATTGCCATTGATTGCATTTTCAGCGTCAATCACCGTGAAGGCGCTATCCGCGGAAAGCGTGCTGGCACTACCGTAACCTGTAATATTTAGTGTGCCATCAAGCGTCGCATTCTGAGCGACAATAGGCGCACTGGTCGCGTTTGCGTCAAGATAGACATCAGTTTGGCTGTTAGCCAGAAGGGTGAGATTACCGACATTGAGTGTACCAGTACTGCCGTTTTCATCGCCGAGTGTGATGCGTCCGCTGCTGGTAAGATTACCGACGCTGGAATCGGCCGTCAGCAGCCATTGGCTGTTCGCATCCAGCGTCATGCTGACGTTATCACCGCTGGCCTTAACGGCGCCGGACAGCTTGCTGTTTTCAGCGCGAAGTGTGACTGCATCAGTGGTATTGGCCACGGTGAGCAGATTGTCTGCGTTCATCGTTTGCACATTCTTCACGTTAATTTCGGCAGATCCGGAATCCACCGCAAAAGCACTTCCTCCGGACGCGGTTGCCGTAATGCTCCCTCCGTCAATCGTAGCGACATTTTTTCCACCGCTGAACGAGAAGGCGACATTGCTACCGGAAACGTTGCTGTGGGTGACGGTCGCGCTGCTGGCGCTTTCTAAGGCAATGGCAGCAGATTGTTCGCTGGTGATATCTGTGCTGTTCGCCTCAAGGGCTCCACCGTGAGTCATCGCCACTGCCCGCGAATTTTCTCCGGACGCGATCGTTGAACCGTTATTCAGTACGAATGTGCTCTTTGCCCCGTCAGAGGATATTGCGTCAGCATTTTTCCCATGAGTGACGATATGAGTATCAGTGAGTTCTGCGCGTCCGGTATTCATTATGCCAACTGACTGCTCACCGTAAGTTTCAACGTGGGATGCCGCTAAATTAAATGTGTTGGTATAGTTTTGAATACCAAAGCTCTGGCTTCCGGTAGTGGTAATCGTGACGTTTGAGCCGGTCAATTCACCGTCGTTATATATACCTGCATTACCAAAATCTCCCGTGGTGTTTATATTCACATTGTCTAATGAAAGGGTGGCATATCGGTTAACAATAGCCCGAGCCATGCCATACCCGGAAGTCGTAATGGTCGCGTTTTTTATCGTCAGGTCTGCGCCATTCAATATCTCAACACCATAAGAACCCTCTCCCGTCGCCGTATAGCTCCCCCCGTCAATGGTGCCTTTTGCATTAGAGCTAAACAATACGGCAGATGCGATCTCGCCTTCCGTCGAAACGGTAAGGTTGTTCAACATGGCTTCTGAGTTATCACCGACAATGGTTATCGCATGACTGCCTTCCCCGGAAGTGCGGATTGTGGATCCCGAATCATCGAGCGTGATTTTCGCTCCATTCGACACGGATAGCCCCATGCCTGCATCCCCGGTTGTGGATATCGTTAAGGCGCCGTTATCGGTGACGATGACATCAGAGCCAGAGGCGGATACCGCCGAGGTATTAGGGCTCGTCGTTGAATATTCACCACTGATGGTATTACTACCCGGGACTGCAACAAACGTCGTGTCACTGGCGTGTGCGGTACCCACAACACCTGACAAGATAAACGTTGCGATCGCGCTTCCGGCGCGTACGCAGGATTTAACTTTGCTGTCCCCTTTTGAAAACTCCGAGGCAACGATGTACATATTTCTGGCGCAATTCCAGACGATGTTATACGAACGGTTCATACACTTCCTTGTGAATCAATGAGTAAACTAAGTGTGGCTGTTGAGTAGAAAAATAACTCCGTTTGGATAGGGTAGAGTTAGTATTTCCTTAAAATGAGCTGGATTATCAGTAATAAATTGCATCGTGTTCAATTTAATATTTTTTAATCCAAACCTTAGTCTTTCTAAAAATACTGAGTGTTATTTAAGGAAGAGATAATTATCGTGAATGAACTTGGGCAGGTTTTCAGATGAGCAGGGGAGATATATATGCTGTGTGAATATTTACCGTCGACAGTGAGCTGGCAGTAAATATTCACATCAGGAATTTAAAAATCGACCGGGGCTTTAAACGTCATCGCGTTACCGAAGGCCGGATGGGTGATGGTAAGCGTCTGCGCGTGCAGCTGCAGACGTGCCGCTAAGGCCAGCGCTTCAGGCGGCGCGTAAAAGCGGTCGCCCAGAATCGGATGACCCAGCGCAAGCATATGCACGCGCAGCTGGTGTGAACGTCCGGTAATCGGCTTAAGCAGGACGCGCGCGGTATTATCCGGCGCGTACTCAAGCACTTCATACTCGGTTTGCGCGGCCTTGCCGGTTTCATAACACACCTTCTGCTTTGGCCGATTCGGCCAGTCGCAGATCAGCGGTAAATCCACCAGCCCTTCCGCCTGCGCCGGGTGACCCCAGACGCGGGCGACATACTGCTTCTTCGGCTCGCGCTCGCGGAACTGGCGCTTCAGCTCGCGTTCTGCCGCTTTGTTCAGCGCCACCACAATCACGCCGCTGGTCGCCATGTCCAGGCGATGGACCGACTCCGCCTGAGGATAATCGCGCTGAATGCGCGTCATCACGCTGTCTTTGTGCTCATCCAGACGACCCGGCACAGACAACAGCCCGCTGGGCTTGTTGACCACCATAATGTGTTCATCCTGATACAGAATGACCAGCCAGGGATCCTGTGGCGGATTGTACGGCTCCATCACCATCTTGCGCTCCGTTTACTGATGCGTCACAACGATAAGACGCAGGGCATCCAGACGCCAGCTTGCCTGATCCAGGCTTTCCAGCACCTGCTGACGGTTGCTTTCAATCGCCGCCAGCTCGTCGTCACGGATGTTCGGGTTCACGGCCTTCAACGCCTCCAGACGCGACAGCTCTGCAGACAGTTTCTCGTCGGCTTCACTGCGCGCGGCGTCAATCAGCGCTCTGGCCGCTTTTTCAATCTGGGTTTCACCCTGTTGGAGAATGGCATGCACGTCCTGCTGCACCGCATTGACCAGCTTGCTGCCGGTATGGCGGTTCACCGCGCTCAGCTGGCGGTTGAAGCTCTCAAATTCAACCTGTCCTGCGAGGTTCGTGCCGTTTTTATCCAGCAGCAGACGCACCGGCGTTGGTGGCAGGAAGCGGTTGAGCTGCAGCTGTTTCGGCGCCTGCGCTTCCACAACGTAGATCAGCTCCAGCAGCAGCGTGCCTACGGGCAGCGCCTTGTTTTTCAACAGCGAGATGGTGCTGCTGCCGGTATCGCCAGAGAGGATCAGATCCAGCCCGTTACGGATCAGCGGGTGTTCCCAGGTGATGAACTGAGCATCTTCGCGGGACAGCGCCACATCACGCTCGAAGGTGATGGTGCAGCCATCTTCCGGAAGGCCCGGGAAATCTGGCACCAGCATGTGATCGGACGGGGTCAGGACAATCAGGTTCTCGCCGCGGTCGTCCTGGTTAATGCCAACGATGTCGAACAGGTTCATGGAGAAGCTGATGAGACTGGTGTCATCATCCTGCTCTTCAATGCTCTCAGCCAGCGCCTGCGCTTTTTCCCCGCCGTTGGAGTGGATCTCCAGCAGGCGGTCACGGCCTTGTTCAAGCTGCGCTTTCAGCGCGTCATGCTTCTCACGACAGGACTTAATCAGATCGTCAAAGCCGTCGGTGTTTTCCGGCGCGGCCAGATAGCCGATCAGATCGCCGTGCACCTGATCGTAAATGGTGCGGCCCGTCGGGCAGGTATGTTCAAACGCATCCAGACCTTCGTGGAACCAGCGCACCAGCACGGACTGGGCCGTTTTTTCCAGATACGGCACGTGGATCTGAATATCGTGCGCCTGACCGATACGATCCAGACGACCGATACGCTGCTCCAGCAGATCCGGGTTGAACGGCAGATCGAACATCACCAGGTTGCTGGCGAACTGGAAGTTACGGCCTTCAGAACCGATTTCAGAGCAGAGCATAACCTGAGCGCCGCTGTCCTCTTCGGCAAACCACGCCGCAGCGCGGTCGCGTTCAACGATGGACATGCCTTCGTGGAACACGGCGGCGCGAATGCCTTCGCGCTCGCGCAGGACCTGCTCCAGCTGCAGCGCGGTGGCCGCCTTGGCGCAGATCACCAGCACCTTTTGGGAGCGGTGCGCGGTCAGGTAGCCCATCAGCCACTCTACGCGCGGATCGAAGTTCCACCAGGTGCCGGTATCGCCTTCAAATTCCTGGTAGATTTGTTCCGGGTAGAGCATGTCGCGGGCGCGCTCTTCCTGCGTTTTGCGCGCGCCCATGATGCCGGAAACTTTAATTGCCGTCTGATACTGCGTCGGCAGCGGCAGCTTAATGGTATGCAGTTCGCGTTTCGGGAACCCTTTCACACCGTTACGGGTGTTACGGAACAGGACGCGACTGGTGCCGTGGCGATCCATCAGCATGTCGATCAGCTCTTTACGCGCGGATTCCGCGTTGTCGCTGTCGCTGTTAGCGGCCTGCAGCAGCGGCTCGATATCCTGCTCGCCGATCAGATCGCTCAGGGTGTTGAGTTCATCATCAGAAAGACGCTTGCCCGCCAGCAGCAGCGCGACGGCATCTGCAACCGGACGGTAGTTATTCTGTTCTTCCACAAACTGCCCGAAGTCGTGGAAACGGTTTGGATCGAGCAGGCGCAGACGGGCGAAGTGGCTTTCCAGACCCAGCTGTTCCGGCGTAGCGGTCAACAGCAGGACACCAGGCACGCGCTCGGCAAGCTGCTCGATAGCCATATATTCGCGGCTCGGCGCGTCTTCGCTCCAGACCAGGTGGTGCGCTTCGTCGACCACCATCAGGTCCCACTCGGCATCGCACAGGTGCTCAAGACGCTGCTTGCTGCGGCGCACGAAGTCGAGAGAACAAATCACCAGCTGTTCGGTTTCAAACGGGTTGTCCGCATCGTGCTGGGCTTCGGCGTAGCGTTCGTCATCGAACAGAGAGAAGCGCAGGTTAAAGCGGCGCAGCATCTCAACCAGCCACTGGTGCTGTAAGGTTTCTGGCACCACAATCAGCACGCGCTCGGCAGCGCCGGAAAGCAGCTGTTGGTGCAGGATCATGCCCGCCTCGATGGTTTTACCCAGGCCCACTTCATCTGCCAGCAGCACGCGCGGCGCATGGCGACGGCCCACGTCATGGGCGATGTTCAGCTGGTGGGGGATCAGGCTGGTGCGCTGGCCGCGCAGGCCGCTCCAGGGCATGCGGTACTGTTCACTCTGGAACTTACGCGCGCGATAGCGCAGGGAGAAGCGATCCATACGGTCGATTTGCCCGGCAAACAGGCGGTCCTGCGGCTTGCTGAACACCAGCTTGCTGTCGAGCAGCACTTCGCGCAGGATGACATTGGCCTCGTCGGTGTCCAGGCGAGTGCCGATGTAGGCGAGCAGTCCATTCTCTTCTTTTACGTCTTCAATCTTGAGCTGCCAGCCGTCGTGGCTGGTCACGGTGTCACCCGGATTAAACATCACGCGGGTTACAGGGGAGTCATTGCGGGCGTACAGGCGGTTTTCACCGGTGGCAGGGAAGAGGAGGGTAACCATGCGCGCATCAACGGCAACGACGGTTCCTAATCCAAGTTCGCTTTCTGTATCGCTGATCCAGCGTTGACCAAGTGTAAAAGGCATAGTTGTTCGGCTCTAATCTTTAATTGCAGGCAATAGTTCGACCACCGTCAAAAAAGACGGTCATCGAAAAATGGGTCCGGGAATGGAAAGGGCGCTATGGTACTGGATGGCAGCCATTTCGTCACGCGTCAAAATAGGCCAAGTTGCCCTGTCACTAGTGTAGCAAAATCATCGTCGATGAAGGGCAAAATTCCGTCGGCAACCGGCTGAAGCTGACGCGTCAGATAGTGTTCATAATCCAGAGGCGAGTGCTGATAATCCACCGGTTCCGGACCGTTTATCGTCCAGACGTATTTGATGGTTCCCCGATTCTGATACTGCGGCGCGCGGCCACGGCGGACGTTTTCTTCGTCCGCGAGGCGCGCGGCGCGAACGTGCGGAGGAACGTTACGCTGGTACTCCGCGAGCGGGCGGCGCAGGCGTTTGCGATACACCAGCTGCGCGTCAAGTTCGCCTGCCATCAGGCTGGCGATCGTCTCGCGCACGTAGTCCTGATACGGCTCATTGCGAAATACCCGCAGATAAAGTGTTTGCTGGAACTGCTGCGCCAGCGGCGTCCAGTCGGTACGCACTGTCTCGAGCCCTTTAAACACCATCCGCTGCGCGTCGCCTTCCTGAATCAGCCCGGCATAGCGCTTCTTGCTGCCCTGATCGGTACCGCGGATGGTGGGCATTAAGAAGCGGGCAAAATGGGTTTCAAATTCCAGCTCCAGCGCGCTGGTTAACCGCGCTTTCTGCAGATGTTCCTGCCACCAGTCGTTCACGAAGGCAACCAGCGCTTTGCCGATTTGCGTGGCATCGTCTTCGGAATGCGCGCCCTTAAGCCATACAAAGGTGGAGTCCGTGTCGCCGTAGATGACGTCATAGCCCCGGGATTCAATCAGCGCTTTAGTCTGGCGCATGATCTCGTGCCCGCGCATGGTGATCGACGACGCCAGCCGCGGGTCGAAGAAGCGACAGGCGCTGGTGCCCAGCACCCCGTAGAAGGCGTTCATGATGATTTTCAGCGCCTGTGAGAGGGGCTTGTTGCCGTGGCGCTTGGCCTCATCGCGGCCGTGCCAGATGTTGCCCACGATGTCGGGCAGGCAGTGTTTTTCCCGCGAGAAGCGTGCGCCGAGGAAGCCTTCGGTGCTGTGTTCATCATCCGGCTGGGCCAGCCCCTCAACCAGCCCGACGGGATCGATCAGGAAGGTGCGAATTATCGACGGGTAGAGGCTTTTGTAGTCCAGGACCAGAACGGAGTCATACAGTCCTGGTCGGGAATCCATGACGTAGCCGCCGGGGCTGGCCTGCGGCGGCACGTCCCCGAGGTTGGGGGCGACGTATCCTGCCCGGTGCATTCGGGGAAAATAGAGGTGGCTAAAGGCCGCCACGGAGCCGCCGTGCCTGTCTGCCGCGAGTCCGTTCACCGTCGCGCGCTCCAGCAGGAAGGGCATGATCTCGGTTTTGTGGAAAATCCGCGTGACCAGCTCACAGTCTTTCAGGTTATAGGTGGCGAGCGCGGGCTTGTCTTCGTTAAAGCGCCGGTCGATCTCGTCCATTCTGTCCCAGGGGTTGTCGATGGATTTGCCTTCGCCAAGCAGCTCCTGCGCCACCGCTTCGAGGGCGAATGACGAGAAGTTCCAGAAGGCGGACTTGAGCGCCTCGATGCCGTCGATAATCAGGCGGCCGTTCGCCTGTGCGAAGAAAACGCCGTTCTTAAAACCGTGTTCGCGCCACTCAAGCTCGCTGTTGCCGCGCCCGAGCATCAGCGGGATGCGGTAACGCTCGGCGTGTTTTTGCAGCACGCGCAGGTCGAACTGCACCACGTTCCAGCCGATCAGAACGTCGGGATCGAAGTCGGCAAACCACTGGTTGAGCTTCTCCAGCAGCTGCGGCCGGCTGGTAACATACTCAAGCCGGAAATCCAGCGCGGAGGCATCACCATTCGGTGGCCCGAGCATATAGACAACCCGATCGCCGCAGCCTTCAAGTCCTATACAGTACAGTTCGCCGTGACGGGTGGTTTCGATATCCAGGGAGACCCACTTCAGCGGCGGACGGTAGTGCGGGTTCGGCTTCAGCCGCGCGTTAACGAGGCTGCCGTTGTGCTCGGTGCCATCGACCCAGACGGGCGCGGTAATAAACCGCTCCATCAGAAACCGCTCCGGTGGGCGGATGTCAGCTTCGTAGAGCGTCACGCCCGCCTCGCGGAGCAGTTTTTCATAGCGCATCAGCTGACGATGGGCGCGACAGTAGAGGCCGTAAACCGGCTGACGGTGGAAATCTTTCAGTTCAAGCGGGGTAATGCGCCAGCCGTTTTCACCGCGCAGCAGCTGTTTCACTTTTTCGACGTGCGCTTCAGGAATAAACGCCACGGACTCCTGCGGCGGCAGCGTCACCTGCAGCGGGCCGTTGTCCGTTGCCAGCCAGAATTCAACCTCGGTGCCCTGAGGCGTATCCCGCCAGTGTCGGGTCAGTAAAAAGCCTTCTTGCGCCTGCGCCACGCCGTTATCCCATAGAACAAAACCAGGCCTGATTATAGCCTGGTTGAGATTTTAATGCTGGGTTTATATACAGTTTACTGCCCGTAGTAGGCCTTCGCGCCGTGCTTGCGCAGGTAATGCTTATCCAGCAGGGTTTGCTGCATATCCGGCAGCTGCGGCGCCAGCTGTCGACAGAAGATCCCCATATAGGCGATCTCTTCAAGCACGATGGCGTTATGCACCGCGTCTTCTGCGTTTTTACCCCAGGCGAACGGGCCGTGGGAGTGCACCAGCACGCCGGGCATTTGCGCCGCGTCGATACCCTGTTTTTCAAAGGTTTCGACGATCACGTTCCCGGTTTCCCATTCGTACTCACCGTTAATCTCCGCATCGGTCATCAGACGCGTACAGGGAATGGTGCCGTAAAAGTAGTCCGCGTGGGTGGTGCCGGTCGCCGGGATGGACTGGCCCGCCTGCGCCCAGATGGTGGCATGGCGTGAATGGGTATGCACGATACCGCCGATGGTTGGGAATGAGCGGTACAGCAACCGGTGGGTTGGCGTATCGGAGGAGGGCTTTTTGTTCCCTTCCACCACTTCACCCGTTTCGATGCTGACCACCACCATATCGTCCGCCGTCATCACCGCGTAATCGACGCCGGAAGGCTTGATCACAAACACGCCTTTATCGCGGTCAACGGCGCTGACGTTGCCCCAGGTCAGGGTGACCAGATTATGTTTCGGCAGCGCCAGGTTGGCTTCGAGCACCTGGCGTTTGAGCTCTTCTAACATTGTTGTCTCCAGTGCCGGATGGCGCTTCGCTTATCCGGCCTACAGAACCGTAGGCCCGGTAAACGCGGTGCCACCGGGCATTCAGGGCTTAGCGTTTTGAACCGTAATAGACTTCGTTCCAGCGCAGCGCGTCTTTGAAGGCGGGCAGGCGGGTATCGTTATCAATGACGGTCAGCTCGATATCATGCAGCTCGGCGAACTGACGCATGTCGTTCAGATCCAGCGCGTGGCTGAAGACGGTATGGTGCGCGCCGCCGGCCAGGATCCAGGTTTCTGACGCGGTCGGCAGATCCGGCTGTGCTTTCCACAGGGCGTTGGCGACCGGCAGTTTCGGCAGGGAGTGTGGCGTTTCAACCGCATCGACGCAGTTCACCAGCAGGCGGAAACGATCGCCCAGATCGATCAGGCTGGCGTTGATGGCCGGGCCCGTGCGGGTGTTGAAGATCAGACGCGCCGGATCGGCTTTACCGCCGATGCCGAGGTACTGCACGTCGAGGATCGGTTTTTCCTCTACCGCGATGGAAGGACACACTTCCAGCATGTGCGAGCCGAGCACCAGGTCATTGCCGTTTTCGAAGTGGTAGGTGTAGTCCTCCATAAAGGAGGTGCCGCCCTGCAGACCGGTCGACATCACCTTCATGATGCGAAGCAGAGCGGCAGTTTTCCAGTCGCCTTCACCCGCAAAGCCGTAGCCCTGTTGCATCAGGCGTTGTACTGCCAGACCCGGCAGTTGTTTCAGACCGTGGAGATCTTCAAAGGTGGTGGTAAAGGCGTGGAAACCGCCCTGTTCCAGGAAGCGCTTCATGCCCAGCTCAATGCGCGCCGCGTCCAGCACGTTCTGGCGCTTGTCGCCGTTGATTTGTGCCGCAGGCGTCAGGCGGTAGCGGCTTTCGTACTCGTCCACCAGCGCGCTCACGTCGCCATCGCTGATGTCATTCACCACCTGCACCAGATCGCCCACGGCCCAGGTATTCACTGAGAAGCCGAACTTGATCTGCGCGGCGACTTTATCGCCGTCTGTGACCGCCACTTCACGCATGTTGTCGCCGAAACGCACCACTTTCAGGTGGCGGGTATCCTGCTTAGAGACCGCCTGACGCATCCAGGCGCCGATACGCTGTTGCGCCTTGCCATCCTGCCAGTGGCCGGTGACCACCGCGTGCTGCTGACGCATACGCGCGCCGATGAAGCCGAACTCGCGGCCGCCGTGTGCGGTCTGGTTCAGGTTCATAAAGTCCATGTCGATGCTGTCCCACGGCAGGGAGGCGTTGAACTGGGTATGGAACTGCAGCAGCGGTTTGTTGAGGATAGACAGGCCGTTGATCCACATTTTTGCCGGTGAGAAGGTGTGCAGCCACACCACCAAACCGGCGCATTTATCGTCGTAGTTGGCGTCGCGGCAGATGTGGGTGATTTCGTCCGGCGTCGTGCCCAGCGGTTTCAGCACCAGTTTGCACGGCAGTTTGGCTTCCGCGTTCAGCGCGTTAACGACGTGCTCCGCGTGTTTCGTTACCTGCTGCAGCGCTTCCGGTCCGTAAAGATGCTGGCTGCCAATCACAAACCACACTTCATAATTATTAAAAATGGTCATCATCGTGTCCTTAATGGGTCAGGGTTGCCGTAGTGTCCGCGGTGCTTTTGGCCGGGGCGGCGACAGGGAGATAGTGAAGTTCGGCGCTTTTTGCCCATTGCTGGTAGCGCTGATAAAGCTGTTCAAAGCGTTGTGCCTGCTGGGCACGCGGCTGAAGGGTGTTTTCGACGGCACTCGCCATATGCTGCTGCGCGGTGGGGATATCCGCATGGACGCCAGCGGCTACAGCGGCGAAAATTGCTGCCCCCAGCGCGCAGCACTGATCGGAGGCCACAATCTGGAGCGGACGGTTCAGCACGTCGCAGCAGGCCTGCATGATCACCGGGTTTTTACGGGCGATGCCGCCCAGCGCCATCACGTTGTTCACGTCGATGCCCTGCTCGGTGAAGCACTCCATAATCGCGCGGGCGCCGAAGGCGGTGGCGGCAATCAGACCGCCGAACAGCGCAGGCGCGTCGGTCGCCAGGTTGAGGTCGGTAATCACCCCTTTCAGGCGCTGGTTGGCAAACGGCGTGCGGCGGCCGTTAAACCAGTCCAGCACCACCGGGAGGTGGTCGAGAGACGGATTTTTAGCCCAGGCTTCGGTAAGCTGCGGCAGGAGCTGCTTTTTGCTCTCGGCGATCTGGGTTTTCAGTTCAGGATGTGACGCCGCCAGCCGATCCAGCGGCCAGCCGAGCACGCGGCCAAACCAGGCGTAGATATCGCCAAACGCGGACTGACCGGCTTCGAGGCCGATAAAGTCTGGCACCACGCTGCCGTCAACCTGGCCGCAGATGCCTTTTACCGCGCGGTCTCCGACGGTGGATTTATCTGCCGTCAGGATGTCGCAGGTGGAGGTGCCGATCACTTTGACCAGCGTGTTTGGCTGCGCGCCCGCGCCCACGGCGCCCATATGGCAGTCAAACGCGCCGCCGGAGATAGCTACGTTCTGCGGCAGGCCGAGACGCGTCGCCCACTCTTCGCAGAGGGTGCCGACGGGAATATCGGCGGTGAAGGTGTCGGTAAACAGCGGGTATGACAGGCTCTTGTTGATGATCGGGTCGAGCTCATCAAAGAACGCGGCCGGAGGCAGGCCGCCCCAGCTTTCATGCCACAGGGATTTATGCCCGGCGCTGCAGCGGCCGCGGCGGATATCCTGCGGGCGCGTGGTGCCGGAGAGCAGGGCAGGAACCCAGTCGCATAGCTCAATCCATGACGCCGCTGCCTGTGCGACAGACGCGTCCGCGCGGGTGACGTGCAGGATCTTGGCCCAGAACCACTCGCTGGAGTAAATCCCGCCGATATACCGTGAGTAGTCGGTTTTGCCCGGCTGATGGCATAAGCGGGTGATGGCTTCGGCCTCTTCCACGGCGGTATGGTCTTTCCACAGCACGAACATGGCGTTCGGGTTGTCGGCAAACTCCGGGCGCAGCGCCAGCACGCGGCCTTCGGCATCCACAGGGGCAGGCGTAGAGCCGGTGCTGTCGACGCCAATCCCCACAACATCGGCCCGCTGGGCGTCGGTCAGTTCGGCCAGGACGGTTTTGATCGCCGCTTCCATCGACTCGATGTAATCCCGCGGGTGGTGACGGAACTGGTTGTTTGGCGCATCGCAGTAGCGCCCCTCTTGCCAGCGCGGATACCACTCAACGCTGGTTGCTATCTCCTGGCCGGACGTACAGTCCACTGCCAGCGCGCGAACTGAATCGCTGCCAAAATCGAGGCCAATCGCAATTGCCATGGTGTTGCTCCATCGAAAAAACAGGTATGGAAGAACATTAGAGACTGGGGACAAAAGTCGTCAGGCAGGATCCGCTAATCTTATGGACTAAATTGCTGTTACAACGGAAAGTGTGACGCTGTGCAAATATTCAATGTGGACATTTCTGCCGCACTTATAGACACTTTTGTTACTGGTTATCTGCCTGCTCTGGCGGAGAAATCAGGGGGAAAGGCTGAAACATGGCGGACGTAAAAGCGGCGTGATGCTTTTTGGATCTTTTCGCGGGCCATTTTTAACCTGCATTTAGTGATATGGACAATTGGTTTCCTTCAGGACCCTTGGGAGAACTGAATCTATGGCCGAAACGCAGAACGATCCCCTGCTGCCGGGATACTCGTTTAACGCGCACCTTGTGGCGGGGCTGACCCCTATCGAGGCTGAGGGATATCTCGACTTTTACGTCGACCGACCGCTCGGGATGAAAGGGTATATCCTCAACCTGACCGTGCGGGGGGAAGGGATCATCAAGAACGGTGACCAGCAGTTCGTCTGCCGCCCGGGGGATATCCTGCTGTTCCCGCCGGGTGAGATCCACCACTATGGCCGACATCCGGATGCCAAAGAGTGGTATCACCAGTGGGTCTACTTCCGTCCGCGCGCCTACTGGCAGGAGTGGCTTTCCTGGCCGGCTATTTTTGCACACACCGGGTTTTATCGCCCGGATGAGGTGCATCTGGCGCAGTTTCGCGAGCTTTTTGCGCAGATTATCGAGGCGGGGCAGGCTGGTGGACGCTATGCCGAACTGCTGGCGATAAACCTCCTTGAACAGCTGCTGCTGCGGCGGATGGAGGCGATTAACGCGTCGCTTAACCCGCCGCTGGATAACCGCGTGCGCGACGCCTGCCAGTACATCAGCGACCACCTGGCCGATAGCCAGTTTGATATTGCCAGCGTCGCCCAGCACGTCTGCCTGTCGCCGTCGCGGCTGTCGCACCTGTTCCGCCAGCAGCTTGGCGTCAGCGTACTGAGCTGGCGCGAGGATCAGCGCATCAGCCAGGCGAAGCTGCTGCTCAGCACCACCCGGATGCCCATCGCCACCGTGGGGCGCAACGTGGGCTTTGAGGATCAGCTCTATTTCTCCCGCGTATTTAAAAAATGCACCGGTGCCAGCCCCAGTGAATTTCGCGCGGGATGTGAATAAACGGTAAAAAAAGATAAACAAACAGGTGAATGCAGAAAGCAACCTGTAAACTATTCAGACAATTGTTGCCTTGACGCGGTGCGGGGCGCTAAGCAGAATCGCTGATTCGTTTTCTGACCGGAATAGTTATGCAGGCATTGCTGGAACACTTTATTACCCAGTCCGTTATGTACTCGCTCATCGCCGTGGCGCTGGTGGCGTTTCTGGAATCGCTGGCGCTTGTCGGGTTAATCCTGCCCGGCACCGTGATGATGGCGGGGCTTGGGGCGCTGATCGGCAGCGGTGAGGTCAATTTCTGGCAGGCATGGCTGGCCGGGATTATCGGCTGTCTGCTGGGCGACTGGATCTCCTTCTGGCTGGGCTGGCGCTTTAAGAAGCCGCTGCACCGCTGGTCGTTCATGAAAAAGAACAAAGCGCTGCTGGATAAAACCGAGCATGCGCTGCACCAGCACAGCATGTTTACCATCCTCGTGGGCCGCTTTGTTGGGCCAACGCGTCCGCTGGTGCCGATGGTGGCCGGGATGCTGGATCTGCCCGTCGCGAAATTTGTGGTGCCGAACATTATCGGCTGCGTCTTCTGGCCGCCGTTCTACTTCCTGCCGGGTATTCTGGCCGGTGCGGCGATTGATATTCCTGACGGTATGCAAAGCGGTGAGTTTAAGTGGCTGCTGCTGGGCACGGCGGTCCTGCTGTGGCTGGCGGTCTGGCTCTGCTGGCGCCTGTGGCGCAGCGCGAAAGCGAGCGTCGATCGCCTGACGCGCTATCTTCCGCGCTCTCGTCTTTTGTGGCTGGCCCCGCTGACGCTGGGTGTGGCCGTGGTGGCGCTTGTGGCGCTGATTCGCCACCCGCTGATGCCGGTGTACGGTGAGATCCTGTTGAAAGTTGTGAGCCGTTAAGCGCCGGGCGGCACTGCGTTTGCCCGGCCTACGGTTTTATACCCAATAATCCAGAAGCGCTTTCTTTTCCGCTCATTAATGCTTCTGTTGCTCCATCCCACAAAATGCGTCCCTCCGCGATCACCACCGATCGCGGCGCAATCCGTGCGGCATCTTCGATACTGTGCGAAACCATCAGCATCGTAAGCTGTTGGCGCTGACAGACGTCCTTCACCAGCGCCAGCATCTCCTGACGCAGCGCGGGATCGAGCGCCGAGAACGGCTCATCAAGTAGCAGCAGCGGCTGCTCGCGCACCAGACAACGCGCCAGCGCCACGCGCTGACGCTGGCCGCCGGAGAGCTCGCCCGGCAGCCTGTCGATGAATTCAGCGATCCCCATCTGTGCGGCAATCACTTCAAGTTTTTCGCGTTGGGCATCGTTCAGCCTGAGCCCCGGATGCATTCCCAGCGCGATGTTTTGCCGCACCGTCAGATGGGTAAACAGGTTGTTTTCCTGAAACAGCATCGACACAGGGCGTTTAGCCGGAGGGGCGTTGGTGAAATCACGATTATCGATGGCTATCGACCCGCTGGCAGGTTGCAGAAAACCGGCGATCAAATTGAGCAAGGTGCTTTTCCCGGCACCGCTTGGGCCAAGCACCGCAATCCGCTCGCCCTGCTGAACGGAGAGCGTAAAGCGCATCGGCAGATGCTGATAGAGCCAGGTTACATCAGTCAGTTTTAACATCACGCCCCGGGAGTTTTTCGATAACGGTAAATAAGGCAAAGCACAGCAGCAGCAGTAACAGCGCGGTAACCGCGCCATCCTGACTGCGGTAAGAGCCGATTTGCTGATAAAGCCAGTACGGCAGCGTGCGGAAATCGTCATTGCCGAACAGCGCCACGACCCCAAAGTCTCCAATGGAGAGCACGCAGGCAAACGCCAGCGCCTGAGCAAGCGGACGTTTTAGCGCGCGCAGTTCCACAACCTTCAGCCGCTGCCAGCCCTGCATGCCCAGCGACTGGCACAGCAAACCGTAGCGGCTGTTGACGTCGCGCATCGGGTTTTCCAGCACCTTGAGCGCGTAGGGGATGGCCATTAAGGCGTTGGTAAAGATCACAATGCCGTCGGCACTTTCGGGCAGGCCGATGGTGCTGTTGAACAGTAAAAAGAAGCCTGTCGCCAGCACGATGCCCGGCATCGCCAGAATCAGCATGCCAGTCAGCTCCAGCATTTGTCCGGCTTTTTGCGCCTGGCGGGCGTAGAGTTCACGGCTGCTCCACAGCAGCATCATGGTCAGCATGACGCACAGTAACCCTGCCGCCAGCGCGATACGCAGCGAGGTCCAGGTCGCCTGCCAGAGAACGGGCTGTTGCAGGACGGACATAAGATTGAGGTTCAGGCCGTCAACGATAACGGCCAGCAGCGGCGGCAGCAACAGCAGCAGCGCCAGCGCGATCAGGATAAAATCGCTGATGCGGCTGTGCAGGCTGTCCTGCGGATCGCGCCAGCCGGTTATTTGATGACTACCTGCGGGAATGGCTTTACTCAGCCGCTGGCTCAACAGCACCAGCACCAGACAGCACGCCATCTGGACTATCGCCAGCAGTGCGGCGCGACCGGGATCGTAGTCGTAACTCAGCGCCTGGTAAATCGCCAGCTCAATGGTGGTGGCCTGCGGCCCGCCGCCAAGTGACAGCACGGTGGCAAAGCTGGCAAAGCAGAGCATAAAGATTAATGCCGCCACGGGCGGGAGCTGGCGGCGCAGCCACGGCCATTCGACAAAGCGGAAGAACGACCAGCCGCGCATGCCGAGCTGGGCGGCAATCTGCCGCTGCTCGCCGGGAATGTTCTCCAGCGCCTGCAAAAAGAGGCGCGTTGCCATCGGCATATTGAAAAACACGTGCGCCAGCAGAATGCCCTGCAGTCCGTAAGGCGAGAATGACCACTCAATACCAAGCTGGCCGAACAGCGAAGCCAGCCAGCCCTGGCGGCCGTAAACGCTCAGAATACCAAATACCGCTACCAGCACGGGCAGGATCAGCGTCATGGCGCACAGGCGCAGCAGGGCCTGCCTGCCGGGGAAACGCCGCCGATAGAGCGCGCGTGCAAGAAAAATAGCTGGGATCGCCGACAGCAGGGCAGAAAGAGACGCCTGCCAGAAGGAGAACCGGATAACGTGCCAGAGGTAGCTGTCGTGCCAGAGGGCGAGCAGGTCGCTCTCCGGTGCGTTAAACCACAGCGCAAGAAAGGCTCCCAGACTGACCGCCACCATCACGACGGCGGCGAGCAATCCGGGGAGTAACCAGCCGGGAATTAACGGCTGACGGCGCGTTGCCATTCACTTACCCATGCGGCACGCTGCGCGGCGACCTGCTGCGGCGTAAACTCCAGCGAGGTTTTCGGCTTGGTCAGCTGCTCAAAACCAGTGGGCAGCGCAACGCTGGTGATCGGATACATCCAGTTGCCCGCTGGAATGGCGTTCTGGAATGCCGGTGAAACCATAAACTTCAGGAACTTCTCGGCCAGTTCCGGCTGTTTGCTGGCGGCGGTACGCGCGGCCACTTCCACCTGCAGATAGTGCCCTTCCGCAAAATCAGCCGCAGCATAGTTGTCTTTCTTCTCAGCGATAATGTGGTAGGCCGGGGAGGTGGTGTAGCTCAGCACCAGATCGCTTTCGCCTTTCAGGAACAGGCCATAGGCTTCGCTCCAGCCTTTGGTTACGGTGACGGTTTTGGCGGCCAGCTTCTGCCACGCTTCCGGCGCCTTATCGCCGTAGACTTTCTGCATCCACAGCAGCAGGCCCAGGCCCGGCGTGCTGGTCCGCGGGTCTTCGTAAATCACGCGCCACTTCTGGTCGCTTTCCACCAGCTCTTTCAGGCTCTTCGGCGGGTTTTTCAGCTTGTTTTTATCGTAGACGAAAGCAAAGTAGCCGTAGTCGAACGGCACAAAGGTGTCGTTCTTCCAGCCGCCCGGCACGTTAACGGCCTCTGCCGCGACGCCGCTTTTGGCAAAGAGTTTGGTTTGCGAGGCGGCTTCCAGCAGGTTGTTATCCAGCCCGAGCACCACGTCGGCCTTGCTGTTTTTGCCTTCCATGCGCAGGCGGTTGAGCAGCGAAACGCCATCTTCCAGCGCCACGAACTTCAGCTCGCAGTTGCAGTCGGCTTCAAAGGCTTTTTTGACGACCGGGCCAGGGCCCCAGTCGGCAGAGAAGGAGTCGTAGGTGTAGACCGTCAGAACGGGCTTGGCTAAAGCGGGCAGCGCGAACAGCGCCAGCAGGGGGAGAACTTTTTTTAACACTTTGCACCTCAGGGTTGAGTGGCAAAGGATTTTGAGCGACAGCCTCAAATCCCTTCGCCGGCGTTATCCGGATCAGGTTCGACGGGTATTATCTCAGCGCACATCTGTGATGCAGCACCCCGTTGAGAACGGCGCTATTGTAATGATTTGGTGAATATTACGAAAGCGTTATGGCTCCGGGGGCGCAAACCAGGCGGATTTAAAATCAAACCAGCCCAGGGTGTTCATCCGCAGGCCGCGCATGCTGCGCTGGCCCTGGATCATCAGCCAGTGGTGGATCAGCGGGACGATCGCCTGCTCGGCCAGCAGCTGCTGGCACCACACGGCAAGATTCATCTCGCCCGCACGCCACAGAGCGGCATCCTGCTGCCAGTCCCGGTCGATGCAGTGCTGGATCAGCGGGACTTCATACAAATGCGAGAAGAGGGAAAAATCGAGCGGCAGGGTAAAGTTAGCGCTGTTGAGCCAGATATCGCTGGTAAGCTCACCCTGGTGCCATTCGTCATAGTCCACTTCCCTGATGTCCAGCCTGACTCCCTCCGCTGCCAGCAGGCGGGTCATGATCCTGGCGATAAAACGATGCTCAACATGATCGCGGTAGTAGGTCAGGGTGATGGACTCCAGCCCTGCGGGCTTGTCGCAGCGCGTTGGTCGGGCATGGTGCCAGCGCGGAAGCAGGCCGTACGCCGGGAACCAGTATGTCTGGTATTGTTCTTCCGCATGGTAGATAAGATTGGAAGGAGACAGCACGTGGCTGATCCACTTGCGGACAGCCGGGTTTGCCCCACGGTGGGTGCGGCGGTCAAAGAGGAGATAGTAGCAGCCCTCCTCCAGGCGGCTCTCCACGGCCTTTTCTCCGGTGGTGGGGCCTTCAAGCGTCAGCCCGCAGCTCAGGTCTTCATTGAGATCCGGTAATACCCACACGTTCACTTCGTCGATCAGCGCCCGATAGCCAAAGTAGTCATCGAACGCGCGGATTTTCAGCTGGTTGCTGTTATTGCGGGAGACGGAGTAGGGCCCGGTGCCTATCGGCAGGCTGGCAAAATTGTTCAGTGATTCCCACTCGGCAGGCAAAATCATCGACGGCACATAGCCCAGCAGCCAGGGAAGCCACTTGTCCTGCTGCGCCAGCTCGATATCCAGCGTCCAGGCCGTGGGGGAGTGGATGCGCGAAATATGCGAGTAGAGCGGCAGCCTGCGGGCGCGTTCCAGAGAGGCGATGACGTCGTGCATCTCCAGTTCGCGACCGTGGTGAAAGTGGATGCCCGGGCGTAAGAAGAAGCGCCAGTGGCGCGGGGAAAGCTGTTGCCAGTGGTGCGCGATATCCGCCTCCAGTTCCCCGTTTTCCTCATTTATCCGCGTCAGGCCGCTGAAGATTTGTCGGGCCATGTGGGTTTCAGAACGCCGTAACGCCGTGCCGGGCAACAGATTTTTCATCGGACGGTAGTAGAGCACCCGCAGAATGTGTCGGCCCTGACGAAAACTACGTCCGAGATGGGAGACCAGCATCTGGCGCACGGCGGCCTTGTCGCCCACCAGCTGGACCAGCTGATCGATACGGTCCTGCTCGAGCAGGTCTTCTGCACGCTGCTGCTGCAATGCCAGCCCGGTGTAGAGAAAGGTCAGCCGCGAGCGTTTCCCGCGTCCCGCCTCCGCTTCCCAGCTTAACCACCCCTGCTGCTGCATGGTATTGAGCAGCGTGCGCATATGGCGGCGGGAACAGCTAAGCAGGTCAGCCAACTCGTTGAGCGTGGTTTCCTGCGATTGCCCCTCACAGCACTGCCAGAGGCGGATAAATTGTTGCTGCAGACGACCGGAAGGCATAAAAGAGGAACTCCTGACAAAAAACCAGCAATTTATTAATCCCTATATTAGGCCAATAATGCTTCCCGATGAAGCGAGGAGGTAAATGATGAAGAGGTCTACCGCACGTCAGTTTTATCAGCAGTACTTTTCAGCGACAAAAGGATCGTCCTGGCTGGCCCGCCCGTGTGCAGAGCAACGGCTGAAAATGTTAGAAGAACTGATGCAGTGGGACGTTACGAAACCGGCCTCTTCTCGCTGACTCGCCTCGATCATGTGTGACTGAGTATTGGTGCTAATCACCCGCCAGCAAAATGTTTTTGCTGGCTTTTTTCGTTTATTCTTTCACCCAATTTCGATTCGCTTTCACAAGGACTTGCGCATGCTGTGGTTGATGACGATGGGGCGACGCCTGAACGGCGTGTATGCCGCTTTTATGCTGGTGGCCTTTATGATGGGCGTGGCGGGAGCGCTGCAGGCGCCGACGCTGAGCCTGTTTCTCAGCCGCGAGGTGGGGGCACAGCCGTTCTGGGTGGGGCTGTTTTATACCGTCAACGCGATAGCCGGGATCCTGGTCAGCCTCGCGCTGGCGAAGCGATCGGACAGCCAGGGCGATCGTCGTAAGCTGATCCTCTTTTGCTGCGCCATGGCCGTGGGTAACGCGCTGCTCTTTGCTTTCAATCGTCATTACCTGACGCTCATTACCTGCGGCGTGCTGCTGGCGTCGCTGGCGAACACCGCCATGCCGCAGCTGTTCGCGCTGGCCCGGGAATATGCGGATAGCTCGGCGCGGGAAGTGGTGATGTTCAGCTCGGTGATGCGTGCCCAGCTCTCGCTGGCGTGGGTCATTGGCCCGCCGCTGGCCTTCATGCTGGCGTTGAACTACGGCTTTACCGCGATGTTCTCCATCGCCGCCGGGATTTTTGTCATCAGCCTGGCGCTGATAGCCTTTGCGCTGCCGTCCGTGGCGCGCGTCGAACAGACAGCGGATAAACCGCTCACCCAGGTGAGCGGCTGGCAGGACAAAAACGTCCGCATGCTGTTTATTGCCTCCACGCTGATGTGGACCTGCAACACCATGTACATCATCGACATGCCGCTGTGGATCAGCAGCGATCTGGGCTTACCGGACAAGCTCGCGGGGATCTTAATGGGCACCGCTGCCGGGC
This sequence comes from Enterobacter sp. FB, assembly GCF_000805795.1. Taxonomy (NCBI): domain Bacteria; kingdom Pseudomonadati; phylum Pseudomonadota; class Gammaproteobacteria; order Enterobacterales; family Enterobacteriaceae; genus Enterobacter; species Enterobacter sp. FB. Next base: position 27,954 of record NZ_JSZC01000011.1, read on the forward strand.
TGGAAATTCCGGCGATGATTCTGGCGGGCTATTACGTTAAGCGCTTTGGGAAGCGTCGGATGATGATCGTCGCCGTGGCGGCCGGGGTGCTGTTTTACGCGGGACTGATCCTTTTCCATTCGCGCGAAGCGCTGCTGGCGCTGCAGCTGTTTAATGCTGTGTTTATTGGCATCGTTGCCGGGATCGGCATGCTCTGGTTCCAGGATCTTATGCCCGGACGCGCAGGCTCTGCGACCACGCTTTTTACCAACAGCATTTCGACCGGAGTGATCCTGGCGGGGGTGATTCAGGGGGCGCTGGCGCAAAGTTACGGGCATGGCTCAGTTTACTGGGTGATTGCCGCGATTTCGGTGGTTACGCTTGGGCTGACTTGCCGGGTTAAGGATGTCTGATTCTGGAAGGCGGCTTTACGAAACAAATCAATGGCCCGCTTTTTGCGGGCCATTGTCTTTAGCCCATAAACGCAGGCTGTTTTTTCTCGTACGCGGAGATGGCGTCTTCGTGCTGGAGCGTCAAACCAATGCTGTCCAGACCGTTCAGCATGCAGTGGCGGCGGAACGCATCAATGCTGAAGCTGTAGGTTTTATCCCCGGCTTTCACCACTTCCGCTTCCAGATCCACTTCAAACGCCATGCCCGGATTTGCCTTAACCAGCGCGAACAATTCATCGACCTGTTCGTCGCTCAGCGTCACCGGCAGCAACTGGTTGTTGAAGCTGTTGCCGTAAAAGATATCCGCGAAGCTGGGGGCAATGACCACCTTAAAGCCGTAGTCTGTCAACGCCCAGGGGGCGTGTTCACGCGACGAGCCGCAGCCAAAGTTTTCCCGCGCCAGCAGGATGGATGCGCCTTTGTACTCCGGGAAGTTCAGAACGAATTCCGGATTAGGCACCTCGCCTTTATCGTCCAGGAAACGCCAGTCGTTGAACAGGTGCGCGCCAAAGCCAGTGCGGGTCACCTTCTGCAAAAACTGCTTAGGAATGATCGCGTCCGTATCAACGTTAGCGGCGTCCAGCGGGACAACACGGCCCGTATGTTGGGTAAATTTCTCTGCCATGATTGTCTCCTTATTTCAGGCTGCGAATGTCGGCGAAATGGCCGGTGACTGCCGCAGCGGCGGCCATTGCCGGGCTGACCAGATGGGTACGCCCACCGCGGCCCTGACGGCCTTCAAAGTTACGGTTGCTGGTGGAGGCACAGCGCTCACCCGGATTCAGGCGATCGTTATTCATGGCCAGGCACATGGAGCAGCCAGGCAGGCGCCACTCGAATCCTGCTTCGATAAAGATCTTATCCAGACCTTCGGCTTCCGCCTGGGCTTTCACCGGACCGGAGCCTGGAACCACCAGCGCCTGCACGCCCGGTGCGACTTTACGGCCTTTGGCAATCTCTGCCGCCGCACGCAAATCTTCGATACGGGAGTTGGTGCAGGAGCCGATAAATACCTTATCAATGGTCACGTCGGTCAACGGTACGCCGGGTTTCAGCCCCATATAGGCCAGCGCTTTTTCCGCACTGGCGCGCTCGACCGGATCGGCGAAGGAGGCCGGATCGGGAATGGCGTCGTTGACGGAAATTACCTGGCCCGGGTTGGTTCCCCAGGTCACCTGAGGGGCAATCTCTTCTGCCTGCAGCGTGACAACGGTATCAAACGTTGCCCCGCCGTCGGTTTTCAGGGTTTTCCAGTACGCTACCGCGTCGTCAAAATCCTGGCCCTTCGGCGCGTGCAGACGGCCCTTCACATAGTTGAAGGTCGTTTCATCTGGCGCGACCAGACCGGCTTTGGCACCCATCTCAATGGCCATATTGCACAGGGTCATGCGACCCTCCATGCTCAGCGCCTGAATCGCGTCGCCGCAGAATTCAACGACGTGGCCGGTACCGCCTGCGCTGCCGGTTTTACCGATGATCGCCAGCACGATGTCTTTCGCGGTAATGCCAGGTGCCGCTTTGCCCTTCACTTCAATCTTCATCGTTTTGGCGCGGCCCTGCTTCAGGGTCTGCGTCGCCAGCACGTGTTCAACTTCAGACGTGCCAATCCCGAACGCCAGGGCGCCAAACGCGCCGTGGGTTGCGGTATGGGAGTCGCCGCAGACGATGGTCATGCCCGGCAGGGTAATTCCCTGCTCTGGCCCCATCACGTGAACGATGCCCTGATAGGGGTGGTTCAGATCGTACAGCTCAACGCCAAATTCGTTGCAGTTCTTGATCAGCTCCTGCATCTGGATACGCGCCATCTCACCCGAGGCATTAATGTCTTTGGTCTGGGTGGAAACGTTGTGATCCATCGTCGCGAAGGTTTTACCCGGCTGACGTACCGGGCGCTTGTGCGCGCGCAGGCCGTCAAATGCCTGAGGAGAGGTCACTTCGTGTACCAGATGACGGTCAATGTACAGCAGTGGGGTTTCGTTTGGTGCCTCGTAGACAACGTGCGCATCAAACAATTTTTCGTATAACGTTTTGGCCATGATTACACCCCTTCAGCGACATAGCGGGCAATAATGTCGCCCATTTCATCGGTACTGACTGCCGCCGCGCCGCGTGATAAATCACCGGTACGAACGCCTTCTTCTAACGCCCGGTTAATGGCATTTTCAATTGCGGTTGCTGCATCGCCTGCATCCAGGCTGTAGCGCAGCAGCAGGGCCAGAGAGAGGATCTGCGCAATCGGGTTAGCGATGTTTTTGCCCGCAATATCCGGCGCGGAACCGCCTGCCGGCTCGTACAGGCCAAAACCTTCTTCATTCAGGCTGGCGGATGGCAGCATGCCCATAGAGCCGGTGATCATCGCGCACTCGTCTGACAAAATGTCGCCGAACAGGTTGGAGCACAGCAGCACGTCAAACTGGGACGGATCTTTAATCAGCTGCATGGTCGCGTTGTCGATGTACATGTGCGACAGCTCAACGTCCGGGTACTGCTTCGCGACTTCGCTGACGATCTCGCGCCACAAGATGGAAGACTGCAGCACGTTCGCTTTATCAATGGAGGTCACTTTATGGCGGCGCTTGCGCGCTGACTCAAAGGCGATATGGGCGATACGTTCAATTTCGAAGCGGTGATAGACCTCAGTATCGAACGCCTTCTCATGCTGGCCGCTGCCTTCGCGCCCTTTTGGCTGACCGAAATAGATCCCGCCGGTCAGTTCACGCACGCACAGAATGTCGAAGCCGTTGGCGGCGATATCCGCGCGCAGCGGGCAGAACTCTTCCAGGCCCTGGTACAGCTTCGCCGGACGCAGGTTGCTGAACAGCTTGAAATGTTTACGCAGCGGCAGCAGCGCGCCGCGCTCTGGCTGCTCTGCAGGCGGCAGGTGTTCCCACTTCGGGCCACCGACGGAACCAAACAGCACGGCATCGGCATTTTCACAGCCTTCTACGGTCGCTTTCGGCAGTGGCGTACCGTGGTTATCAATCGCAATACCGCCCACATCGTAGTGGCTGGTGGTGATTTTCATCGCAAAACGCGCGCGAACGGCTTCCAGTACTTTCAGCGCCTGTGCCATCACTTCCGGGCCAATACCGTCGCCCGGTAACACAGCAATATGGTAATTCTTCGACATTACACGGTTTCCTTGTTGTTCTCTTTATTCTGAGCTTTGCGTTGCAACTCTTTTTCGACTTCGGCGGCGCGCCAGATGTTGTTCAGCACATGCACCATCGCTTTCGCGGAGGATTCAACGATATCGGTCGCCAGGCCCACGCCATGGAAACGGCGGCCATTGTGGGTCACAACAATGTCGACCTGGCCCAGCGCATCTTTGCCGTGGCCCTTGGCCGTCAGGTCATATTTCACCAGCTCAACGTCGTACTCGGTGACGCGGTTGATCGCCTGATAAATGGCATCCACAGGGCCGTTTCCGTTCGCCGCTTCGGCCTTAATTTCATCACCGCAGGCCAGCTTGACAGAGGCAGTGGCGATGTCGCTGGAGCCGGACTGCACGTTGAAGTAATCCAGACGGAAGTGCTCTGGCTCTTCCTGCTGCTTGTTAATAAAGGCCAGCGCTTCCAGGTCGTAGTCGAACACCTGACCTTTTTTATCGGCCAGCTTCAGGAAAGCGTCGTACAGCTGATCCATGTTGTAATCGCTGTCCTTATAACCCATCTCTTCCATGCGGTGCTTCACCGCCGCACGGCCGGAACGCGAGGTCAGGTTCAACTGGACCTGATTCAGGCCAATGGATTCCGGGGTCATAATTTCGTAGTTTTCACGGTTCTTCAGCACGCCATCCTGGTGAATACCGGAGGAGTGCGCGAAGGCGCCCGTGCCGACGATCGCTTTGTTGGCCGGAATCGGCATGTTGCAAATCTGGCTGACGGTCTGGCTGGTGCGCCAGATCTCGTTGTGATTGATGCGGGTGTGCACGTCCATGATGTCTTTGCGCACTTTGATCGCCATGATCACTTCTTCCAGCGAGCAGTTGCCCGCGCGTTCACCGATACCGTTCATCGCGCCTTCTACCTGACGCGCGCCAGCGTGGACGGCTGCGATGGCATTGCCCACGGCCAGACCCAAATCATCGTGGGTGTGGACGGAGATAATCGCTTTATCAATGTTCGGTACGCGGTCATACAGGCCGGTGATGATATTGGCGAACTCAAACGGCATGGTGTAGCCGACAGTGTCCGGAATGTTGATGGTTTTGGCGCCGGCATTGATGGCGGCTTCCACCACGCGGGCCAGATCTTCAATCGGCGTGCGGCCCGCATCTTCACAGGAGAATTCAACGTCATCGGTGTAGTTACGTGCGCGTTTCACCATATATACCGCGCGCTCAATCACCTCATCCAGCGTACTGCGCAGCTTGGTGGCGATGTGCATAGGTGAGGTGGCAATAAAGGTGTGGATACGGAACGCTTCGGCCACTTTCAGCGACTCAGCCGCGACGTCGATATCTTTTTCAACACAGCGTGCCAGACCGCACACGCGGCTGTTTTTAATGGTGCGGGCGATAGTCTGGACGGATTCGAAATCACCCGGAGACGAGACCGGGAAACCCACCTCCATCACGTCGACACCCATACGTTCGAGAGCCAGCGCGATCTGCAGTTTCTCTTTTACACTCAGGCTTGCCTGTAATGCCTGTTCACCGTCACGTAAAGTAGTATCGAAAATAATGACTTGCTGGCTCATGGGTTAGGTCCTTGTCAGTCTTAGGGCGCCTTGCTACGAGCATAAAAAAACCCGCGCAGTGGCGCGGGTTTTTAGTCTTACTGGTGACGATTCAACGCTGAATTTCGCCCGCCAGTCTACCGCGCACAGTGGATGCGTTTAGTAGTAGTAGACCGGTGAAACGAATGGTGCGAATCATGAATCGTGCTCCGTTAAATTCAATATGCTTTTAGTGGTACTGGATACGCCAGTTGATGTCAACCCCTGATGATAAAAACGGGCCCGACGGGCGTAATCAGCAGGATAATTACTTTAGCTAATTGTGCTGGTTTTGGCTTTTACGACCCGACTAATTGTCTAATTTTGGACTGAAGAAAACAGTTGCAGAAACAAATAAATATAATTGTTTCAAATGAGTGACGCGCGTTACTGAGAATGTTCTGTACGTAAAGGGTTTTAATATCATTAAGTTATAATTATGGTGAATCTATTGCGCTTCGCTGAAAAACGAAAAGAGATAACATGTTATTAACTAACTGCAGAGCGGTGGCGATAACAGTTTAATAATACTTAAGTCATCATTAACCTGGCGGTCATTGTGTATTTGTTTGGTTTATGGTTTCATTTCAATCCTAAAGTCAAACATATCATTTGCGCTATTTTCTTTTCGTTTATATAGCGTCTTTATATATTCTGAATTTTAAATAATTCTCTTTCGCTGATCGTATTTGCATGATAAATCATATTTTTCGAGATGATTAGCGTACGTTGGCAAAGGGAGTTTAGCGTGACAGTGGAGTCAGAAGTGCCAGAAAATAATATTAAACAACCTCAAGCTACTGATGGGATTAAACCGCAGTTACGCACGGTGGATCTTAATCTTCTGACGGTGTTTGATGCGGTCATGCAGGAACAGAATATCACCCGCGCCGCCCAGGCGTTGGGGATGTCGCAACCTGCTGTGAGTAATGCCGTTGCCAGACTCAAACTCATGTTTAACGACGAATTATTCGTTCGTTACGGGAGGGGGATCCAGCCTACGGCACGCGCATTCCAGCTGTTCGGTTCCATCCGCCAGGCGTTGCAGTTGGTGCAAAATGAGCTGCCGGGATCGGGCTTTGAACCCTTGAGCAGCGAGCGCGTATTCCATCTTTGTGTCTGCAGTCCATTAGATAATTATTTAACGTCGATTATTTATAATAAAGTCGAAGAAATCGCACCAAATATCAATCTGGTTTTTAAATCATCCCTGAATCAAAACACGGAACATCAGTTACGCTATCAGGAGATCGAATTCGTGCTGGGGTATGAAGAGTTCCGTCGTCCGGAATTTTCCTGCGTGCCGCTCTTTAAAGATGAAATGGTTCTTGTCGCCAGTAAAAAACACCCACGTCTCAATTCTCCGCTGCGAGAACACGATGTTTATAACGAACAGCACGCCGTTGTTGCTCTCGACAGATATGCTTCCTTTAGCCTGCCGTGGTATGACACTGCGGATAAACAGGCTTGCGTGGCTTATCAGGGCATGGCTATGGTCAGCGTATTAAACGTGGTCTCCCAGACACAGCTGGTGGCGATTGCACCGCGCTGGCTGGCAGAAGAGTTTTCTGACCCATTAAATCTGCAAATTTTGCCACTGCCGCTCAAGTTAAATAGCCGAACCTGTTATCTCTCCTGGCATGAAGCGGCCGGACGGGATAAAGGACACCAGTGGATGGAAGAGTTGCTGGTTGGTATCTGTCGCCGGTAAACGCATCGGGATAAATCGCATCGGATCATGTGATTTATCCTGAGTTTTTTTGGATAGTTGCTATTTTGTTCTGTGAGTCTTTTTTTCGGGCGGCTCTTCGGCACGCAAAAATAGATGATTTCCTGCATTGTCCTGCTTTTCAGCGATGATTTATCACACCGTCCTCTATTCTCAGAGGAATTAACCATATCTTCTGTTAACGGCTGCGTTTTCTGCTTTACGCACCGTTTATCTCCCCGGGTTTGCTAATTGCCTGCCTCATAACGAGCGGTTAAGGTAAAGAACACTCTGCAAAATATAAGATTGGTTCATCCCAATCGTAAGACGGTGCGGAAATGAATTCGGCAGTCCGTCTATAACAAAATGCCTGGAGGCAAAGCATGGAGATGTTGTCTGGCGCGGAAATGGTCGTGCGGTCGCTGATCGATCAGGGCGTAAAGCAAGTGTTCGGCTACCCTGGCGGCGCGGTCCTCGATATTTATGATGCCCTCCATACGGTAGGGGGCATTGACCATGTTCTGGTACGTCACGAGCAGGCGGCGGTGCACATGGCCGACGGCCTGGCGCGTGCGACGGGTGAAGTGGGCGTGGTGTTAGTCACGTCCGGCCCCGGCGCGACAAACGCCATTACCGGCATTGCGACGGCGTATATGGACTCTATCCCGCTGGTGATCCTCTCCGGGCAGGTAGCCACCTCGCTGATTGGCTACGATGCTTTTCAGGAGTGCGACATGGTCGGGATTTCGCGTCCCGTGGTGAAGCACAGCTTCCTGGTTAAGCAAACCGAAGATATTCCCGGCGTACTGAAAAAAGCCTTCTGGCTGGCGGCAAGCGGACGCCCGGGACCGGTGGTGGTCGATCTGCCTAAAGACATTCTGAACCCGGCAAACAAGCTGCCTTACGTCTGGCCGGAATCGGTGAGCATGCGTTCTTACAACCCGACAACGCAAGGGCATAAAGGTCAGATCAAGCGGGCGTTGCAAACGCTTCTGGCAGCCAAGAAACCGGTCGTCTATGTCGGGGGCGGAGCGATCAATGCAGCCTGTGAAGCCCAGCTTCGTGAACTGATTGAAAAACTCAACCTTCCTGTTGCGTCGTCGCTGATGGGGCTGGGGGCGTTTCCCGCCACCCACCGCCAGGCGCTGGGTATGCTGGGTATGCACGGTACCTATGAAGCCAACATGACGATGCATCACTCCGATGTGATCTTTGCCGTCGGTGTGCGTTTTGACGATCGTACCACCAACAACCTGGCGAAATATTGCCCGAATGCCACCGTGCTGCATATTGATATCGATCCGACGTCAATATCTAAAACGGTGTCGGCTGATGTGCCGATCGTCGGTGATGCCCGTCAGGTTCTGGAACAGATGCTGGATCTGCTGGCCCAGGAGAAAGCGACCCAGCCGCTGGATGAGATCCGCGACTGGTGGCAGCAGATTGAACAGTGGCGCGCGCGTCAGTGCCTGAAATATGACACGCAGAGCGAAAACATTAAGCCGCAGGCGGTCATCGAAGCGGTGTGGCGACTGACGAAAGGTGAAGCGTATGTGACCTCAGACGTGGGCCAGCATCAGATGTTTGCTGCCCTGTATTATCCGTTTGATAAACCGCGACACTGGATCAACTCGGGTGGCTTAGGCACCATGGGCTTTGGTCTGCCTGCCGCACTGGGCGTGAAGCTGGCGCTGCCGGATGAAACCGTCGTCTGCGTGACCGGAGACGGTAGTATCCAGATGAACATTCAGGAACTGTCTACCGCGCTGCAGTATGAACTGCCGGTTCTCGTGCTGAACCTGAATAACGGCTACCTCGGCATGGTGAAGCAGTGGCAGGATATGATTTATTCTGGCCGTCACTCACAGTCATACATGAAATCGCTGCCGGATTTTGTTCGTCTTGCTGAAGCTTACGGCCATGTTGGCATGCGGGTAACCGATCCGGCCGAGCTGGAAACGAAGCTCGCACAAGCGCTTGAGCACGTTAAAAACAACCGCCTCGTCTTTATGGATGTGATTGTTGATGGAACCGAGCACGTCTATCCGATGCATATTCGGGGTGGTGGTATGGATGAAATGTGGTTAAGCAAAACGGAGAGAACCTGATATGCGCCGGATATTATCAGTTTTACTGGAAAACGAGTCTGGCGCACTGTCGCGCGTCATTGGCCTTTTTGCGCAGCGCGGTTATAACATTGAAAGCCTGACCGTCGCCCCGACGGAAGACCCAACGCTGTCGCGCATGACGATCCAAACCGTTGGCGACGCTAAGGTGCTTGAACAGATTGAGAAACAGCTGCATAAGCTGGTCGACGTGCTGCGCGTGAGCGAGCTGGGGCAAGGGGCCTACGTTGAACGTGAGGTCATGCTGGTGAAAATTCAGGCCAGCGGCTACGGGCGTGAAGAAGTCAAACGCAATGCGGATATTTTCCGCGGACAGATTATCGACGTCACGCCTTCTCTTTATACCGTTCAGCTGGTCGGGACGAGCGACAAGCTGGATGCGTTCCTGGCGTCCGTACGGGATGTCGCAAAAATTGTCGAGGTGGCGAGATCGGGTGTTGTGGGTCTGTCACGCGGCGAGAAAATCATGCGTTAGTTGTCAAAAAGGTTCGCCTCTTTCTGCCCGGTCACCAAAGCCGGGCTTTTTTTTGCGTAATCAGCCGACAACGCAGATAAAAGCGGTTGCCGCGAAGGCTTTTCTGCGTTTAGATGTTAAAAGATTTAACCATAACCTTGACAGGGCCATGGACTCTTTTCTTTTTTTAAGGGGCAATTGTGAAACTGGATGAAATCGCCCGGCTAGCCGGCGTGTCACGAACAACGGCCAGCTATGTGATTAACGGTAAAGCAAAGCAGTACCGTGTCAGCGACAAGACCGTTGAAAAAGTTATGGCGGTGGTTCGTGAACATAACTACCATCCGAATGCTGTCGCAGCCGGTCTACGCGCCGGGCGCACCCGCTCTATTGGTCTGGTGATCCCGGATCTGGAAAACACCAGCTATACCCGTATCGCCAACTATCTTGAACGTCAGGCGCGTCAGCGCGGCTATCAATTGTTGATTGCCTGCTCGGAAGACCAGCCTGATAACGAAATGCGCTGCATTGAACATCTGCTTCAGCGCCAGGTGGATGCCATTATTGTTTCGACCTCCTTACCGCCGGAGCATCCTTTCTACCAGCGCTGGGCGAATGATCCGTTCCCGATCGTTGCGCTTGACCGTGCCCTCGATCGCGAGCATTTCACCAGCGTGGTGGGTGCCGATCAGGATGATGCCGAAATGCTGGCCGCAGAGCTGCGGACGTTCCCGGCGGAAACGGTGCTGTATCTTGGCGCGCTGCCTGAACTTTCCGTGAGCTTCCTGCGCGAGCAGGGATTCAGAACGGCATGGAAAGACGATCCGCGCGAGGTTCACTACCTCTATGCCAACAGCTACGAACGTGAAGCCGCCGCGCAGCTGTTCGAAAAATGGCTGGAAACGCATCCAATGCCTCAGGCGCTGTTCACTACCTCGTTTGCGCTCTTGCAGGGTGTCATGGATGTGACCTTACGTCGTGAAGGTAAACTGCCTTCCGATCTGGCGATTGCCACGTTCGGGGATAATGAGCTGCTCGACTTCCTTCAGTGCCCGGTGCTGGCGGTTGCACAGCGCCATCGCGATGTGGCTGAACGCGTGCTGGAGATTGTGCTGGCGAGTCTGGATGAACCCCGCAAACCGAAGCCGGGCCTGACGCGTATCAAACGTAACCTCTACCATCGCGGAATTTTAAGCCGCCAAAAATGAAATGACCGGGGCGGCGAAATCTGCCCCTTTTTGCTGCAATAATTCGTGCAGATAATTCCCGGAGAGAAATTAGGATAATTCTTGGGAGATCATAATCGCCTATTTTTCTTTATTCATTTTGGCTTTTAAATTGCCCTTTAAACAACATCTCAGCGATTTTAAACGGCACTCTTTGTATTATTTTGTTACAAACCCTCTTCGGTCGATGAATATTCAGACGTTTTTTCCTCTTCCTTTGACAGCTTACGCGATAACCACTGCGCTTACCGCTCGCCTGAGTGAATCTGGCGCTGTCATCCCCTGAGAATCTGTCATAAAATGCTGCCCGCGTCGCAAACTGACACTTTATATTTATCTGCGATGATATTGAGTGAGCCTTAACGCTAGTGTGCATATTCGGTTTTTTTCTTACAAATATTCATAACGTTAATTTTGCCTCGCCAGTTGTGCAGTTATTAACCAGGACTGTTTATCTCTGTAAATAGAGGGCTTTCGAGTCCTTATGCCGAGAGTCCTGGCTTGACAAGCTTTTCCCTCGCTCCGTAAACTCCTTTAGGTGGGAATTTGTGGGTTAAAGTGGTGAGGAGGGGTGAGACTGGCATGTTCCGTGGAGCTACGTTAGTCAATCTCGACAGTAAAGGGCGTTTATCGGTACCAACCCGATACCGCGACCAGCTGATTGAGAACGCTGCGGGTCAAATGGTTTGCACCATTGACATTAACTCCCCCTGCCTGCTGCTTTACCCCCTGCCTGAATGGGAAATTATTGAGCAAAAGCTGTCGCGACTGTCGAGCATGAACCCGCAGGAACGCCGCGTGCAGCGGTTGTTATTGGGACATGCCAGTGAATGTCAGATGGATAACGCAGGGCGATTACTGATCGCGCCTGTGTTACGGCAACATGCCGGTCTGACCAAAGAAGTGATGCTGGTCGGGCAGTTCAACAAATTTGAACTGTGGGATGAAACGACCTGGTATCAACAGGTCAAGGAAGATATCGACGCTGAGCAGTCTGATTCCGCGACATTATCGGAACGGCTGCAGGACTTGTCTCTATAAATATGATGGAAAATTATAAACATAAAACGGTGTTATTGGACGAGGCCGTTAACGGCCTGAATATTCGTCCGGATGGCATCTACATTGATGGCACTTTTGGTCGCGGTGGTCACTCGCGTTTGATCCTCTCCCAACTGGGTGAGGAGGGGCGTCTGCTGGCAATCGATCGCGATCCGCAGGCAATTGCCGTTGCACAGACTATCAATGACCCACGCTTTTCCATCGTGCATGGACCCTTTTCTGCGCTCGCGGACTATGTGGCTGAGCGCGGCCTGACGGGCAAGATCGACGGGATTCTTCTCGATCTTGGCGTCTCTTCACCCCAACTTGATGATGCTGAACGCGGTTTTTCCTTTATGCGTGATGGTCCGCTGGACATGCGTATGGACCCGACTCGCGGCCAGTCTGCCGCCGAGTGGTTACAGACCGCTGACGAAGCGGATATTGCATGGGTCATCAAAACCTTCGGCGAAGAGCGCTTTGGCAAACGTATTGCGCGCGCCATTGTTGAGCGCAATCGCATTGAGCCGATGACCCGCACCAAAGAGTTGGCCGAGGTGATCGCGGCGGCAACACCGGTGAAGGATAAGCACAAACATCCCGCGACCCGTACCTTCCAGGCGGTTCGCATCTGGGTAAACAGTGAACTGGAGGAAATAGAGCTGGCGCTAAAAAGCTCGCTCGACGTGCTGGCCCCGGGTGGGCGGTTATCCATCATCAGCTTCCATTCGCTGGAAGACCGTATTGTTAAACGCTTTATGCGTGAACAAAGCCGCGGTCCACAGGTACCAGCGGGGCTGCCGATGACGGAAGAACAACTCAGGAAACTGGGTGGCCGTCAGTTGCGAGCATTAGGCAAGTTGATGCCGGGCGAAGAAGAGGTGGCAGAGAATCCACGCGCCCGTAGTTCAGTGCTGCGTGTTGCAGAGAGGACGAACGCATGATCGGCAGAGTGACAGAGACCCTAAGCAAAGTTAAGGATTCGTTAGGAAGCAACGAGCGCCATGCCTTGCCTGGCGTGATCGGCGACGATCTTTTGCGGTTTGGGAAACTGCCACTCTGTCTGTTCATTTGCATCATTGTCACGGCTGTGACGGTGGTCACCACCGCCCACCACACACGTTTATTGACTGCGCAACGCGAGCAGATGGTACTGGAACGCGATGCGCTGGATATTGAATGGCGAAATCTGATCCTTGAAGAAAACGCGCTCGGCGATCACAGCCGGGTTGAACGGATCGCAACGGAAAAGCTGCAGCTGCAGCATGTGGATCCTTCACAGGAAAATATCGTAGTACAAAAATAAGGGAAAACGCGACGCATGAAAGCAGCGGCAAAAACGCTAAAACCAAAACGTCAGGAAGAACAGGCCAACTTTATCAGTTGGCGTTTTGCGTTGCTTTGCGGCTGCATTTTACTGGCGCTGGGTTTTCTACTGGGCCGCGTGGCCTGGCTGCAAATCGTCGCCCCTGACATGCTGGTACGCCAGGGCGATATGCGCTCTCTGCGCGTGCAGGAGGTTTCCACGTCCCGCGGGATGATCACCGACCGCTCCGGTCGTCCGCTGGCGGTGAGCGTGCCGGTGAAAGCGATCTGGGCCGATCCGAAAGAGCTGCACGACGCCGGTGGCATTACCCTTGATAACCGCTGGAAAGCCCTCTCTGATGCGCTGAAAATGCCGCTGGATCAGCTGGCTTCCCGCGTTAACGCGAACCCGAAAGGACGTTTTATCTATCTGGCGCGTCAGGTTAACCCTGACATGGCGGACTACATTCGCAAACTGAAGCTGCCGGGTATTCATCTGCGTGAAGAATCCCGCCGTTACTACCCATCCGGCGAAGTAACCGCTCACCTCATTGGCTTTACCAACGTCGACAGCCAGGGGATTGAGGGCGTTGAGAAAAGCTTCGATAAGTGGCTCACCGGCCAGCCGGGCGAGCGAATCGTGCGTAAGGACCGTTACGGGCGCGTCATCGAAGATATCTCTTCCACGGATAGTCAGGCAGCGCATAACCTGGCCCTGAGTATCGACGAGCGCCTGCAGGCGCTGGTCTACCGCGAGCTGAACAACGCGGTGGCGTTCAACAAGGCGGAGTCAGGCAGCGCCGTGCTGGTGGATGTCAGCACCGGTGAAGTGCTGGCGATGGCCAACAGCCCGTCCTACAACCCGAACAACTTTACCGGCACCGCAAAAGATGCCATGCGTAACCGGGCAATTACCGACGTGTTCGAACCCGGCTCCACGGTGAAGCCGATGGTGGTGATGACCGCGCTCCAGCGCGGTATTGTCAATGAAAACACGGTCCTGAACACTGTCCCATACCGTATTAACGGCCACGAGATAAAAGACGTGGCGCGCTACAGCGAATTGACCCTGACCGGGGTGTTACAGAAGTCGAGTAACGTCGGTGTTTCAAAGCTGGCGTTAGCGATGCCGTCCTCAGCGTTAGTAGAGACTTACTCACGTTTTGGACTGGGAAAGGCGACCAATTTGGGGTTGGTCGGAGAACGCAGTGGCTTATATCCTCAAAAACAACGGTGGTCTGACATAGAGAGGGCCACCTTCTCTTTCGGCTACGGGCTAATGGTAACCCCGTTACAGTTAGCGCGAGTCTACGCAACGATTGGCAGCTATGGCGTCTATCGCCCGCTGTCGATTACCAAAGTTGATCCACCGGTCCCGGGCGAGCGTATCTTCCCGGAATCCATCGTTCGTACCGTGGTGCACATGATGGAAAGCGTGGCGCTGCCGGGCGGCGGCGGCGTGAAGGCGGCGATTAAAGGCTATCGTATCGCCATTAAAACCGGTACAGCGAAAAAAGTGGGGCCAGACGGCCGCTACATCAACAAATACATTGCCTATACCGCAGGCGTTGCGCCTGCAAGCAATCCGCGTTTTGCGCTGGTGGTCGTGATAAACGATCCACAGGCGGGTAAATACTACGGCGGCGCCGTCTCCGCGCCTGTGTTCGGGGCCATCATGGGCGGCGTGTTACGCACCATGAACATTGAACCGGATGCGCTGGCGACGGGCGAAAAAAGTGAATTTGTAATTAATCAAGGCGAGGGTACAGGTGGCAGATCGTAATTTGCGCGACCTTCTCGCTCCGTGGGTGCCAAATGCACCGGAGCGAGCACTGCGAGAGATGGTACTGGACAGCCGCGTGGCTGCGTCTGGCGATCTTTTTGTGGCGGTGGTCGGTCATCAGGCGGACGGGCGTCGTTATATCCCGCAGGCGATTGCGCAAGGTGTGGCTGCCATTATTGCTGAGGCTAAAGATGAGGCAACCGACGGTGAGATCCGTGAAATGCACGGCGTGCCGGTCATCTATCTCAGCCAGTTAAATGAACGTCTTTCCGCACTGGCGGGACGTTTTTATCACGAACCTTCCGACCAGCTGCGCCTGGTTGGCGTAACGGGTACGAACGGAAAAACCACCACCACGCAGCTGATGGCGCAGTGGGCTCAGCTGCTGGGTGAAACCGGCGCGGTGATGGGGACCGTGGGTAACGGTCTGCTGGGCAAAGTGAGCCCGACGGAAAACACCACCGGCTCCGCGGTTGACGTACAGCACGTGCTTGCCGGACTGGCAGGGCAGGGCGCAACCTTCGCCGCGATGGAGGTCTCTTCGCACGGTCTGGTACAGCACCGCGTCGCGGCGCTGAAATTTGCCGCGTCCGTGTTTACCAACCTGAGCCGCGATCATCTTGATTATCATGGTGATATGGAGCACTACGAAGCCGCGAAATGGCTGCTCTATTCCACTCACCACTGTGGTCAGGCGATCATCAATGCCGATGATGAAGTCGGTCGCCGCTGGCTGGCGAAGCTGCCGGATGCGGTTGCCGTATCGATGGAAGACCATATCAATCCGAACTGCCACGGCCGCTGGCTGAAGGCGGTTGAGGTGAATTATCACGACAGCGGGGCGACCATCCGCTTTGCCTCTTCCTGGGGGGAAGGCGAAATTGAAAGCCGCCTGATGGGGGCGTTTAACGTCAGCAACCTACTGCTGGCCCTGGCAACGCTGCTGGCGCTGGGTTACCCGATGGCTGAACTGCTGAAAACCGCCGCGCGACTGCAGCCGGTTTGTGGCCGTATGGAAGTATTTAGCGCGCCGGGTAAGCCGACCGTTGTGGTTGATTATGCCCACACGCCGGATGCGCTGGAAAAAGCGCTGGAAGCGGCGCGCCTGCACTGTACCGGTAAGCTCTGGTGCGTGTTTGGCTGCGGCGGCGATCGCGACAAAGGCAAACGCCCGCTGATGGGGGCGATTGCGGAACAGTTCGCGGATATTCCGGTTGTCACCGATGACAACCCGCGTACCGAAGAGCCGCGCGCCATCATTAATGACATTCTGGCGGGTATGCTGGACGCAGGCCGCGCGCGCGTCGTGGAAGGCCGTGCTGAAGCCGTGACAAACGCCATCATGCAGGCGCAGGAGAATGACGTTGTTCTGCTGGCGGGCAAAGGCCATGAAGATTATCAGATTGTTGGCAATCGCCGTCTGGATTACTCGGATCGCGTAACGGCAGCTCGCCTGCTGGGAGTCGTCGCATGATTAGCCTCTCCTTAAGCCAGGCCGCAGAAGTACTGCACGGCGACCTGCACGGGCAAGACCTGACCATCGATGCCGTGACGACGGACACCCGTAAAGTCACCGCAGGCTGTCTCTTTGTGGCGCTGAAAGGCGAGCGTTTTGACGCGCATGATTTTGCCGAGCAGGCCAAAGAGAACGGCGCCGGTGCGCTGCTGGTCAGCCGCAAGCTTGATATCGATCTGCCGCAGGTTGTGGTGAAAGATACGCGTCTCGCGTTCGGTGAGCTGGCTGCCTGGGTTCGTCAGCAGGTGCCGGCTCGCGTCGTCGCGCTGACAGGGTCATCAGGCAAAACGTCAGTGAAAGAGATGACGGCGGCGATCCTCAGCCAGTGCGGCAATACGCTTTTTACCGCGGGCAACCTCAATAATGACATCGGCGTGCCGATGACATTGCTTCGCCTGACCAAAGAGCATGACTATGCGGTGATCGAGTTAGGCGCAAACCACCAGGGTGAAATCGCCTGGACCGTAAGCCTGACTCGCCCGGAAGCGGCGCTGGTGAATAACCTCGCGGCTGCGCACCTGGAAGGCTTTGGCTCGCTGGAAGGCGTGGCGAAAGCGAAAGGCGAGATTTACACCGGCCTGCCGGATAACGGTATCGCCATTCTGAACGCCGACAACAACGACTGGCTGAACTGGCAGAGCATCATTGGTGCGCGTAAAACCTGGCGCTTCTCTCCAAATGCGGCCAACAGTGATTTTACGGCGACCAATATCCATGTGACGTCGCACGGCACCGAGTTCACCCTCACGACCCCAACGGGTGGCGTGGAGGTGCTGCTGCCGCTGCCGGGTCGCCATAACATCGCCAATGCCCTTGCGGCGGCGGCGCTGTCAACGGCGGTGGGCGCTTCACATGAGGCAATCAAAGCCGGGCTGGCGAACCTGAAAGCCGTACCGGGACGCCTGTTCCCGATTCAGCTTTCGGAAAACAAGCTGCTGCTGGATGACTCCTACAACGCAAATGTTGGCTCGATGACGGCGGCGGTGCAGGTGTTATCTGAAATGCCGGGCTACCGCATCATGGTGGTTGGCGATATGGCAGAACTGGGCGACGAAAGCGAAGCCTGTCATACCCAGGTCGGTGAAGCGGCGAAAGCGGCGGGGCTGGACTGTGTACTGAGCACAGGAAAATTGAGCCAGGCGATTAGCCAGGCCAGCGGTGTTGGCGAGCATTTTGCCGATAAAGCCGCCTTGATTGAGCGCCTTAAGGCATTAATGACAGAAAAACAAATTGTGACAGTGTTAGTGAAAGGTTCACGTAGTGCCGCCATGGAAGAGGTTGTGCACGCATTACAGGAGAACGGGACATGTTAGTTTGGCTGGCCGAACATTTGGTCAAATATTACTCAGGCTTTAACGTCTTTTCATATCTGACGTTTCGCGCCATCGTCAGCCTGCTGACTGCGCTGTTCATCTCGTTGTGGATGGGCCCGCGCATGATTGCCCGTCTGCAAAAGCTCTCTTTCGGCCAGGTTGTGCGTAACGACGGCCCGGAATCGCACTTCAGCAAGCGCGGTACGCCGACCATGGGCGGGATCATGATCCTGACTGCCATCGTCGTTTCCGTGCTGTTGTGGGCGTACCCGTCCAACCCGTACGTCTGGTGTGTGCTGACGGTACTGGTGGGTTACGGGATCATCGGTTTCGTCGATGATTACCGCAAAGTCGTCCGTAAAGATACCAAAGGCCTGATTGCCCGCTGGAAGTATTTCTGGATGTCGGTGATCGCGCTGGGCGTGGCCTTCGCGCTGTATCTGGCCGGGAAAGACACGCCAGCGACCGAGCTGGTCGTGCCGTTCTTTAAAGACGTGATGCCGCAGCTGGGTCTGTTCTACATTCTGCTGGCGTACTTTGTGATTGTCGGCACCGGTAACGCCGTTAACCTGACCGACGGTCTGGATGGCCTGGCAATCATGCCTACCGTCTTCGTGGCGGCCGGTTTTGCGCTGGTGGCGTGGGCGACCGGTAACATGAACTTTGCGAACTACCTGCACATCCCTTATCTGCGTCATGCGGGTGAACTGGTGATCGTCTGTACGGCGATTGTCGGCGCGGGGCTGGGCTTCCTGTGGTTCAACACCTATCCGGCTCAGGTCTTTATGGGTGACGTCGGTTCACTGGCTTTGGGCGGCGCGCTGGGCATTATTGCCGTGCTGCTGCGCCAGGAGTTCCTGCTGGTGATCATGGGCGGCGTGTTTGTGGTTGAGACGCTGTCGGTGATTTTGCAGGTCGGCTCCTTCAAGCTGCGCGGTCAGCGCATCTTCCGTATGGCGCCGATTCACCACCACTATGAACTGAAAGGCTGGCCGGAGCCGCGCGTCATTGTGCGCTTCTGGATTATTTCGCTGATGCTGGTGCTGATTGGCCTGGCAACGCTGAAGGTACGTTAATCATGGCAGATTACCAGGGCAAAAAAGTCGTTATCATCGGGTTAGGCCTTACGGGGCTCTCCTGCGTGGACTTTTTCCTCGCGCGTGGCGTGACGCCGCGCGTGATGGATACGCGTGTCTCTCCGCCGGGTCTGGACAAGCTGCCGGAACAGGTTGAACGCCACCTGGGTGGTCTGAATGATGACTGGCTGCTGGCAGCCGATCTGATTGTTGCCAGCCCGGGTATGGCGCTGGCGCATCCTTCACTGAGCGCTGCCGCAGATGCGGGCGTTGAGATTGTTGGCGATATCGAGCTGTTCTGCCGCGAAGCGCAGGCTCCCGTTATCGCGATTACCGGTTCTAACGGTAAAAGCACCGTCACCACCCTGGTGGGGGAAATGGCGAAAGCGGCGGGCATGAACGTCGGCGTTGGCGGTAACATTGGTTTGCCTGCTCTGATGCTGCTGGATAAAGGCTGTGAACTGTATGTTCTCGAGCTTTCCAGCTTCCAGCTGGAAACGACCTCCAGCCTGCATGCTGCCGCTGCGACGATCCTCAACGTGACTGAAGATCATATGGACAGATATCCCTTTGGTCTGCAGCAGTACCGTGCCGCCAAGCTGCGCGTTTATGAGAATGCCAAAGTCTGCGTGGTGAACGCCGATGATGCGCTGACCATGCCGGTGCGTGGCGCAGACGAGCGCTGCATCAGTTTTGGCATCACCATGGGGGATTACCATCTGAACCGCCAGCTGGGTGAAACCTGGCTGCGCGTGAAAGGTGAGAAAGTGCTGAACGTGAAAGAGATGAAGCTCTCTGGTCAGCACAACTATACCAATGCGCTGGCGGCGCTGGCGCTGGCGGATGCCGTGGGGCTGCCGCGCTCCTCGAGTCTGAAAGCGTTAACCACGTTTTCTGGCCTGGCGCACCGTTTCCAGCTGGCGCTGGAGCACAACGGCGTGCGCTGGATCAACGACTCCAAAGCCACCAACGTGGGCAGTACGGAGGCCGCGCTGAACGGGCTGCACGTTGACGGTACCCTGCATCTGCTGCTGGGTGGCGACGGTAAGTCAGCTGATTTCTCGTCCCTGAAGCCGTATCTCTCCGGCGATAACATCCGTCTCTACTGCTTCGGCCGTGACGGCAGCGAGCTGGCTGAACTGCGCCCTGAGATCGCCGAGCAAACCGAAACCATGGAACAGGCGATGCGGCTGATTGCCCCTCGCGTGAAGCCGGGTGATATGGTGCTGCTCTCTCCGGCCTGTGCAAGTCTGGATCAATTCAAGAATTTCGAACAGCGTGGTGATGTCTTTACCCGCCTGGCGAAGGAGTTAGGCTGATGCGTTTATCTCTCCCTCGCCTGAAAATGCCGCGCCTGCCAGGATTTGGGATCCTGGTGTGGTTGTTTGCGGCGCTCAAAGGCTGGGTGATGGGCTCTCGTCAAAAAGATAACGACAGCCTGATCATGTACGACCGCACGCTGTTCTGGCTCACAATGGGGCTCGCGGCGGTCGGCTTTATTATGGTGACGTCAGCGTCAATGCCCGTCGGGCAGCGTCTGGCGAACGATCCTTTCCTGTTTGCCAAACGTGATGGTCTGTACATCATCCTGGCATTCTGCCTGGCGCTGGTGACCTTGCGTCTACCGATGGAGTTCTGGCAGCGGCACAGTACGGCGATGCTGATCGCCTCGATCATTATGCTGCTGATCGTTCTGGTGGTGGGGAGTTCCGTAAACGGGGCATCACGCTGGATCGCCTTTGGTCCGCTGCGTATTCAGCCTGCGGAATTTACCAAGCTCTCCCTGTTCTGCTACCTGGCGAACTACCTGGTGCGTAAAGTAGATGAAGTGCGTAACAACCTGCGCGGCTTCTTAAAACCGATGGGCGTGATTCTGGTGCTGGCGGTCTTACTGCTGGCGCAGCCTGACCTCGGTACCGTGGTGGTACTGTTTGTGACCACGCTGGCCATGCTGTTCCTGGCGGGCGCGAAGCTGTGGCAGTTCATCGCCATCATTGGGATGGGGATTTCAGCGGTTGTGCTGCTGATCCTCGCCGAGCCTTACCGTATTCGCCGCGTGACTTCGTTCTGGAACCCGTGGGAAGACCCGTTCGGCAGCGGTTATCAGCTGACGCAGTCACTCATGGCCTTTGGTCGTGGTGAGCTCTGGGGACAGGGACTGGGTAACTCGGTACAGAAACTGGAGTATTTACCGGAAGCGCATACTGACTTTATCTTCTCCATTATTGCGGAAGAACTGGGTTATATCGGTGTGGTATTAGCGCTATTAATGGTATTCTTCGTCGCTTTCCGCGCCATGTCCATCGGCCGGAAAGCGCTGGAGATCGATCACCGTTTCTCAGGCTTCCTGGCCTGCTCAATTGGTATCTGGTTTAGTTTCCAGGCATTGGTTAACGTCGGGGCCGCAGCGGGTATGCTGCCGACCAAAGGTCTGACGTTGCCGTTGATCAGTTATGGTGGTTCCAGTCTGTTGATTATGTCGACGGCCATCATGCTGTTGTTGCGCATAGATTATGAAACGCGTCTGGAAAAAGCCCAGGCGTTTACACGAGGTTCACGATGAATCAACCGAAGCGGTTAATGGTGATGGCAGGCGGTACCGGCGGACATGTGTTCCCGGGACTGGCGGTTGCGCACCATTTAATGGATCAGGGCTGGCAGGTACGCTGGCTGGGAACCGCAGACCGCATGGAGGCCGACCTGGTACCGAAACACGGTATTGAGATCGACTTTATTCGTATTTCCGGCCTGCGCGGCAAAGGCCTCAAGGCAATGCTGCTGGCTCCGGTGCGCATTTTTAACGCCTGGCGTCAGGCGCGCACCATTATGAAGCGCTTTAAGCCCGATGTGGTGCTGGGCATGGGCGGCTATGTCTCGGGTCCGGGCGGGCTGGCAGCGTGGTCTTTAGGTATTCCCGTCGTCCTGCATGAGCAGAACGGTATTGCCGGTCTGACCAACAAATGGCTGGCGAAAATCGCCACCAAAGTCATGCAGGCGTTTCCCGGCGCGTTCCCGAAAGCGGACGTGGTAGGTAACCCGGTCCGTGTGGACGTGCTGGCGCTGCCGCTGCCGGACGCTCGCCTGGCGGGCCGTGAAGGGCCGGTTCGTGTGCTGGTCGTCGGTGGCTCTCAGGGGGCACGCATTTTAAACCAGACGATGCCGCAGGTTGCTGCAAAGCTGGGGGATGCCGTCACCATCTGGCACCAGAGCGGAAAAGGCGCTCAGCAGACCGTTGAGCAGGCTTACGCCGAGGCGGGGCAGCCGCAGCATAACGTGACGGAATTTATCGACGACATGGCTGCAGCCTATGCCTGGGCCGATGTCGTGGTCTGTCGTTCTGGCGCCTTAACGGTAAGCGAAATCGCTGCCGCGGGTCTGCCAGCCCTGTTTGTGCCTTTCCAGCACAAAGACAGACAGCAGTACTGGAATGCCCTGCCGCTTGAGAAAGCCGGTGCGGCGAAAATTTTTGAGCAGCCACAATTTACCGCTGACGCGGTCGCCACCACCCTGGCGGGCTGGAACAGAGACGTATTGCTTGAGATGGCTGAACGCGCGCGCGCGGCGGCTATCCCTGATGCGACGGAACGGGTGGCAAAAGAAGTGAGCCTGGCAGCCCAGGCTTAACCCTCGCAGCGCGTGAAGCGCGGCACGAATTTTAAGTAGTCGATGGCGTTTAGAGAATGAATACACAACAACTGGCAAAACTGCGTTCAATCGTGCCCGAGATGCGTCGCGTCCGGCACATTCACTTTGTTGGCATCGGTGGTGCCGGCATGGGCGGTATTGCCGAAGTGTTAGCTAACGAAGGCTATCAGATCAGCGGGTCTGACCTGGCGCCAAACCCTGTAACGCAGCAGCTGGCGTCGCTTGGGGCGACTATCTATTTCAACCATCGCCCGGAAAACGTGCGCGATGCGAGCGTGGTGGTGGTCTCAAGCGCCATCTCTTCTGACAACCCAGAAATCGTTGCCGCGCATGACGCGCGCATTCCGGTGATCCGCCGTGCCGAAATGCTGGCGGAACTGATGCGCTTCCGCCACGGCATCGCGATTGCCGGGACCCACGGTAAAACCACGACCACGGCGATGGTTTCCAGTATTTATGCAGAAGCGGGTCTCGACCCGACGTTCGTCAACGGCGGCCAGGTCAAAGCCGCGGGCGTACATGCGCGTCTGGGCCACAGTCGTTATCTGATTGCTGAAGCGGACGAGAGCGACGCGTCGTTCCTGCACCTGCAGCCGATGGTGGCGATTGTCACCAACATCGAAGCTGACCATATGGATACCTACCAGGGTGACTTCGAGAACTTAAAGCAGACCTTTATCAACTTCCTGCACAACCTGCCGTTCTACGGGCGCGCGGTGATGTGCGTGGACGATCCGGTGATCCGCGAGTTGCTGCCGCGCGTGGGTCGTCAAATCACCACCTACGGCTTCAGCGAAGACGCTGACGTCCGCGTGGAAGAGTACAAACAGATTGGCGCGCAGGGACATTTCACGCTGGCGCGTCAGGACAAAGAGCTGCTGCACGTGACGCTGAATGCGCCAGGGCGCCATAACGCGCTCAATGCCGCAGCGGCAGTGGCCGTCGCGACGGAAGAAGGCATTGATGACGATGCGATTCTGCGCGCACTGGAAAGCTTCCAGGGCACCGGGCGTCGTTTCGATTTCCTCGGTGAATTCCCGCTGGATGCCGTGAACGGTAAAGCCGGTACGGCGATGCTGGTGGACGACTATGGCCACCATCCGACCGAAGTGGACGCCACCATTAAAGCCGCTCGTGCAGGCTGGCCAGACAAAAATCTGGTGATGGTGTTCCAGCCGCACCGCTTCACGCGTACGCGCGATCTGTATGACGATTTCGCCAGCGTCCTGTCACAGGTAGACACCCTGTTAATGCTGGATGTGTACGCCGCAGGCGAGACGCCGATTCCTGGTGCAGACAGTCGTTCTCTGTGTCGCACCATTCGTGGACGCGGTAAAGTTGACCCTATTCTGGTTTCTGACCCTGCGCAGGTGGCGGAAATTCTGGCACCTGTCCTGACAGGTAACGATCTGATTCTGATTCAGGGCGCGGGAAATATCGGCAAAATCGCCCGTACCTTAGCTGAAATCAAACTGAAGCCGCAAAACCAGGAGGATGAGCATCATGGCTGATAAGATTGCTGTCCTGTCTGGCGGCACCTCCGCCGAGCGCGAGGTTTCCCTGAATTCAGGCGCCGCTGTACTGGCGGGCCTGCGTGAAGGTGGCGTCAATGCGCACCTGGTCGATCCAAAAGAGGTCGACGTGACGCAGTTAAAAGCCATGGGCTTCGATAAAGTCTTTATCGCTTTACACGGTCGTGGCGGCGAAGACGGCACCCTGCAGGGGCTTCTGGATCTGATCGGTCTGCCATACACCGGCAGCGGCGTGATGGCGTCTGCTATCTCTATGGATAAACTGCGCAGCAAGCTGCTGTGGCAGGGCGCAGGTTTACCTGTTGCGCCATGGGTGGCACTGACGCGTCGCGAATTTGAATTGGGCCTGCCGGATAGCGTTAATGCACGCATTGCTGAACTGGGCTTACCGGTTATTGTAAAGCCCAGTCGGGAAGGCTCCAGCGTGGGAATGTCCAAAGTCGACAAAGCTGACGATTTAGCGTCCGCTTTAGCGCTGGCATTTCAACATGATGATGAAGTTCTGATAGAAAAATGGCTTAGCGGGCCGGAATTTACCGTCGCGATGCTTGGCGAAGAAATTTTACCGTCAATCCGTATCCAACCCGCCGGAGTCTTCTATGATTATGAGGCGAAGTATCTCTCTGATGAGACGCAATATTTCTGCCCAAGTGGTCTTGAAGCTGAGCGTGAAGCCGATTTACAGTCC
The DNA here is from genome assembly GCF_000805795.1 of Enterobacter sp. FB. Taxonomy (NCBI): domain Bacteria; kingdom Pseudomonadati; phylum Pseudomonadota; class Gammaproteobacteria; order Enterobacterales; family Enterobacteriaceae; genus Enterobacter; species Enterobacter sp. FB. The sequence continues at coordinate 52,517 of NZ_JSZC01000011.1, forward strand.
CTGGTGCTTAAAGCCTGGCATGTTCTGGGTTGCCAGGGCTGGGGACGCATCGATGTGATGCAGGACCGGGATGGACAATTTTATCTGCTGGAAGCCAACACCTCTCCGGGTATGACGAGCCACAGCCTTGTGCCGATGGCTGCGCGTCAGGCGGGGATGAGCTTCTCACAGTTAGTCGTACGCATTCTGGACCAGGCGGGCTGATATGTCTCAGGCTGCATTGAACACGCGCAACCGCGATGACGAGGAAGAATACACCTCTTCACGCCGCAGTAATGGAACGCGTCTTGCAGGCATCATTTTCCTGCTCGGGGTGCTGTGCACCGTGTTTATCAGCGGCTGGATGGTCCTGGGCTGGATGGAAGATGCGCAGCGGTTGCCGCTTTCTAAGCTGGTGGTCACCGGTGAGCGTCACTACACGCGTAACGACGATATTCGCCAGTCAATACTGGCGCTGGGCTCGCCTGGCACCTTTATGACGCAGGACGTCAATATTATCCAGAGCCAGATTGAACGTCTGCCATGGATAAAACAGGCGAGCGTAAGAAAGCAATGGCCTGATGAATTGAAGATTCATCTGGTTGAATATGTGCCCATTGCGCGTTGGAATGATCAGCACATGGTTGACGTCGACGGAAATTCCTTCAGCGTCCCGGCCGATCGTGTCAACAAGCAGAATTTACCGATGTTGTATGGCCCTGAAGGCAGCGAAAACGAGGTTTTACAGGGTTTTCGTGAAATGGGCCAGGTGCTGGCGAAGGACAGGTTTACGTTAAAAGATGCTGCAATGACGGCGCGCCGCTCCTGGCTGCTTACGTTAACGAACGGCATTAAGCTCAACCTGGGACGCGGGGACACCATGAAGCGTCTGGCGCGTTTTGTCGAACTTTACCCGGTTTTACAGCAGCAGGCACAGACTGACGGCAAACGGATAAGCTACGTTGATTTGCGCTATGACTCAGGCGCAGCAGTCGGTTGGGTACCGGCTCCGGTCGAGGAACCTAATCAGCAACAGAATCAGGCACAGGTACAGGCAGAACAACAATGATCAAGGCGACGGACAGAAAACTGGTAGTTGGACTGGAGATTGGCACCGCGAAGGTTGCCGCTTTAGTAGGGGAAGTTCTGCCCGACGGTATGGTCAATATCATTGGCGTGGGCAGTTGCCCGTCACGTGGTATGGATAAAGGTGGGGTAAACGATCTTGAATCGGTGGTGAAATGCGTCCAGCGCGCCATCGATCAGGCTGAATTGATGGCAGATTGCCAGATTTCTTCTGTCTATCTTGCCCTTTCTGGTAAGCACATTAGCTGCCAGAACGAAATCGGCATGGTGCCGATTTCCGAAGAGGAAGTGACGCAGGAAGACGTTGAAAACGTTGTGCATACGGCGAAGTCCGTGCGTGTTCGCGATGAGCATCGCGTATTGCACGTGATCCCGCAGGAATATGCGATTGACTACCAGGAAGGGATCAAAAACCCGGTTGGTCTGTCAGGCGTTCGTATGCAGGCAAAAGTGCACCTGATCACATGTCACAACGATATGGCGAAGAACATTGTAAAAGCCGTTGAACGTTGTGGCCTGAAAGTTGACCAACTTATTTTCGCCGGTCTGGCGGCAAGTTATTCCGTACTGACCGAAGATGAACGTGAACTGGGTGTCTGTGTGGTCGATATTGGTGGTGGTACAATGGACATGGCCGTGTATACCGGCGGTGCGCTGCGCCACACCAAAGTGATCCCGTACGCAGGGAACGTCGTGACCAGCGATATTGCTTACGCTTTTGGTACGCCACCGAGCGATGCAGAAGCGATTAAAGTGCGCCACGGCTGTGCGCTGGGTTCTATCGTTGGCAAAGATGAGAGCGTTGAAGTGCCAAGCGTCGGTGGTCGTCCACCGCGCAGCCTGCAGCGCCAGACGTTGGCAGAGGTGATCGAGCCGCGCTATACCGAGCTGCTCAACCTGGTCAACGAAGAAATTTTACAGTTACAGGAACAGCTTCGTCAGCAGGGTGTTAAACATCATCTTGCGGCGGGGATTGTATTAACCGGCGGTGCAGCGCAAATTGAAGGTCTTGCGGCCTGTGCGCAGCGCGTCTTCCATACGCAGGTACGTATTGGGGCGCCGCTGAATATTACCGGTTTAACGGATTATGCTCAGGAGCCGTATTATTCAACGGCTGTGGGCCTGCTCCACTATGGGAAGGAATCTCATCTCAGTGGTGAAGCGGAAGTGGAAAAACGCGTCTCAGTGGGGTCGTGGGTCAAACGACTGAACAACTGGTTGCGAAAAGAGTTTTAATTTTTTTAAGAGACCGGAGAGAATTAGCGGTCTCGGGCGACAGGCACAACGGAGAGAGAAATTATGTTTGAACCTATGGAACTGACCAACGACGCGGTGATTAAAGTCATCGGCGTCGGTGGCGGCGGCGGTAACGCCGTAGAGCATATGGTGCGTGAACGCATTGAAGGTGTTGAATTCTTCGCGGTTAACACCGATGCGCAGGCACTGCGTAAGACGGCGGTAGGCCAGACTATCCAGATCGGCGGTGGTATCACCAAAGGGCTGGGAGCTGGGGCTAACCCGGAAGTGGGTCGCAATGCGGCTGAAGAAGATCGTGAAGCCCTGCGCGCTGCACTGGAAGGTGCGGACATGGTCTTCATCGCAGCAGGTATGGGGGGCGGTACCGGTACCGGCGCAGCACCTGTTGTCGCTGAAGTAGCTAAAGATTTAGGTATCCTGACCGTTGCTGTCGTGACCAAGCCTTTCAATTTTGAAGGCAAGAAGCGTATGGCCTTCGCGGAGCAGGGTATCACCGAGCTGTCCAAGCATGTGGACTCGCTGATCACCATCCCGAACGACAAACTGTTGAAAGTTCTGGGTCGCGGTATCTCCCTGCTGGACGCCTTCGGTGCAGCAAACGACGTGCTGAAAGGCGCGGTTCAGGGTATCGCTGAACTGATTACCCGTCCTGGCCTGATGAACGTTGACTTTGCAGACGTTCGCACCGTGATGTCCGAAATGGGCTACGCGATGATGGGCTCTGGCGTGGCGAGCGGCGAAGACCGTGCAGAAGAAGCGGCTGAAATGGCTATCTCTTCTCCACTGCTGGAAGATATCGACCTGTCTGGTGCGCGCGGCGTGCTGGTCAACATTACCGCTGGCTTTGACCTGCGTCTGGATGAGTTCGAAACCGTGGGTAACACCATCCGTGCGTTCGCCTCTGACAACGCTACCGTGGTAATCGGTACTTCGCTTGACCCTGAAATGAACGACGAGCTGCGTGTTACCGTTGTTGCAACCGGTATCGGTATGGACAAGCGTCCTGAGATCACCTTAGTGACTAACAAGCAGACTCAGCAACCGGTAATGGATCGTTACCAGCAGCACGGTATGTCTCCGCTGACTCAGGAGCAGAAACCGGCCGCGAAAGTGGTGAACGACCCAACGCCGCAAACGGCGAAAGAGCCAGATTATCTGGATATCCCGGCGTTCCTGCGTAAGCAAGCTGATTAAGAATTGGCTGGAATTAGGGGATTTGCGCTCTTTGTGCTAAACTGGCCCACCGTTAGTGATATACACTCTCGGTTGGATAGTTAATTTGGCGAGATTATACGATGATCAAACAAAGGACACTTAAACGTATCGTTCAGGCGACGGGTGTCGGTTTACATACCGGCAAGAAAGTCACGCTGACGTTACGCCCTGCGCCGGCCAATACCGGGGTCATCTATCGTCGCACCGACTTGAATCCACCGGTAGATTTTCCGGCCGATGCCAAATCTGTGCGTGATACTATGCTCTGTACTTGTCTGGTGAACGAGCATGACGTGCGGATTTCTACCGTAGAGCACCTGAACGCCGCCCTGGCGGGTCTGGGTATCGACAACATTATTGTTGAAGTCGATGCGCCAGAAATCCCGATTATGGATGGCAGTGCTGCACCGTTCGTCTATCTGTTGCTGGATGCTGGCATCGAAGAACTGAACTGCGCGAAGAAATTTGTCCGCATCAAAGAGACCGTTCGCGTCGAAGATGGCGACAAGTGGGCTGAATTTAAACCGTACAATGGTTTCTCGTTGGACTTTACCATCGACTTTAACCATCCGGCGATTGATTCCAGCACCCAGCGCTATGCGATGAACTTCTCTGCCGATGCGTTTATGCGCCAGATCAGCCGAGCCCGTACGTTTGGCTTCATGCGTGATATCGAATATCTGCAGTCCCGCGGCCTGTGCCTGGGCGGCAGCTTCGATTGTGCCATCGTTGTTGACGATTATCGCGTACTGAACGAAGACGGCCTGCGTTTCGAAGATGAATTCGTTCGTCACAAAATGCTGGACGCTATCGGCGACCTGTTCATGTGTGGTCACAACATCATTGGTGCATTTACCGCGTTCAAATCCGGTCATGCGCTGAACAACAAACTGTTGCAGGCCGTCCTGGCAAAACAGGAAGCCTGGGAATATGTGACCTTCGAAGACGAAGCAGAACTGCCGTTGGCTTTCAAAGCGCCAAGCATGGTTCTGGCGTAACGGTTCACGCCGTTTCGTAAAAAATCGACTGGTTAACCTGGTACTCTCTCCGGCCAGGAAGACCAGTCGTTTTTATTTTTACCCTTCTTTGTTTGCCCCTGCGTTATTTCTAGTCTGTCTTGCGCAGAAAGTGTGTGCGTTAGCTGCATTCTTGACCGTTTTTCCCCGCGGCGGCGCCTCATTCCTGCTGATGTGTATTGGCTTTAGTGGTAATATCTGGGCGCTTAAAAAAATAACTGAAGATAGCCTGTAACAGGCTGGCTTATGTGGTGGAGCAAGTGAGCGGAATACTGACGCGCTGGCGACAATTTGGCAGACGTTACTTCTGGCCGCATCTCTTATTAGGGATGGTCGCGGCGAGTTTCGGCTTGCCTGCGCTCAGCAACAGTGCCGAAGCGGCGACGCCGACGAAGACCTCTACCAGCAAACACGATCTCAATACGCGGGTTAACTTTACAAATCTCGCCTGGCTTGAAGCCAGTCGCCGCCCGAATTTCTCCGTTGATTACTGGCACCAGCACGCTATCCGCACGGTTATCCGCCATCTCTCCTTCGCGATGGCGCCGCAGGCAATGCCTGTTGCGGAAGAGGCGCTGCCGGTGCAGGCGCAGCATCTTGCCCTGCTGGACACGCTCAACGCGCTGCTCACGCAGGACAGCCAGCCGCCGGTCATGGTTCGCCAGACGGCGCAACGCGCGTTCGTTCCTCCTGTTTCATTCTCTGTTTCAACCTGGATTAGCCAGGTTCACGGCATTCGCGCCGGGCCTCAACGCCTCAGCTAAATTAACTTTTTCAATACCTTAATTTATCTGCCCATGATGGGGCGTTTGAGAATTTATTATGCTAATCAAATTATTAACTAAAGTTTTTGGTAGTCGTAACGATCGTACCCTGCGCCGTATGCGCAAAGCTGTTGCCGTCATCAACGGTATGGAACCGGCGATGGAGAAGCTCTCTGATGATGAGCTGAAAGCGAAAACGGCGGAATTCCGTGCGCGTCTGGAAAAAGGTGAAACCTTAGAAAGCCTGATCCCGGAAGCATTTGCGGTCGTGCGTGAAGCAAGTAAGCGCGTGTTCGGCATGCGTCACTTCGACGTTCAGCTGCTGGGCGGGATGGTGCTTAACGAACGCTGCATCGCGGAAATGCGTACCGGTGAAGGTAAAACCCTGACCGCAACGCTGCCGGCTTACCTGAATGCGTTGACCGGTAAAGGCGTTCACGTCGTTACCGTCAACGACTATCTGGCGCAGCGTGACGCCGAAAACAACCGTCCACTGTTCGAATTCCTCGGCATGACCGTCGGCATCAACATGTCTGGCCTGCCTGCACCAGCCAAGCGTGAAGCGTATAACGCGGACATTACCTACGGTACCAACAACGAATACGGCTTCGACTACCTGCGTGACAACATGGCGTTCAGCCCTGAAGAGCGCGTCCAGCGTAAGCTGCACTACGCGCTGGTGGATGAGGTGGACTCCATCCTGATCGATGAAGCGCGTACTCCGCTTATCATCTCCGGCCCGGCTGAAGACAGCTCCGAGATGTACCGTAAAGTCGACAAAATCATTCCACACCTGCTGCGCCAGGAGAAAGAAGACTCGGATACCTTCCAGGGTGAAGGTCACTTCTCCGTGGATGAAAAAGCGCGCCAGGTGAACCTGACCGAGCGTGGTCTAGTGAAAATCGAAGAGCTGCTGGTGGCTGAAGGCATTATGGAAGAGGGCGAGTCTCTGTACTCCCCAAGCAACATCATGCTGATGCACCATGTGACCGCCGCGCTGCGTGCCCACGCGCTGTTCACCCGCGACGTCGACTACATCGTAAAAGACGGCGAAGTGATCATTGTCGATGAGCACACCGGTCGTACCATGCAGGGACGTCGCTGGTCAGACGGTCTGCACCAGGCTGTAGAAGCCAAAGAAGGCGTGGATATTCAAAACGAAAACCAGACGCTGGCGTCTATTACCTTCCAGAACTACTTCCGTCTGTACGAGAAGCTGGCGGGCATGACCGGTACAGCCGATACCGAAGCGTTTGAATTCAGCTCTATCTACAAGCTGGATACCGTGGTCGTTCCAACCAACCGTCCGATGATCCGTAAGGATATGCCAGACCTGGTGTACATGACCGAAGCGGAAAAAATTCAGGCGATCATCGAAGACATTCGCGAGCGTACTGCTAAAGGCCAGCCGGTTCTGGTGGGGACCATCTCCATTGAAAAATCCGAAGTGGTTTCTCACGAGCTGACGAAAGCGGGTATTAAACACAATGTACTGAACGCCAAATTCCACGCCAAAGAAGCGGATATTGTTGCGCAGGCAGGTTATCCGGCTGCGGTAACCATCGCCACCAACATGGCGGGTCGTGGTACCGACATTATGCTGGGCGGTAGCTGGCAGGCCGAAGTGGCTGAGCTGGAAAACCCAACGCCTGAACAGATTGCGCAGATCAAGGCCGACTGGCAGGTGCGTCATGACGCGGTGCTGGCATCCGGCGGTCTGCACATTATCGGTACCGAGCGTCACGAATCGCGTCGTATCGATAACCAGCTGCGTGGTCGTGCGGGTCGTCAGGGTGATGCCGGTTCTTCCCGCTTCTATCTGTCGATGGAAGATGCGCTGATGCGTATTTTCGCCTCCGACCGCGTGTCCGGCATGATGCGCAAGTTGGGCATGAAGCCGGGCGAAGCTATTGAGCACCCGTGGGTCACCAAAGCGATCGCGAACGCACAGCGTAAAGTGGAAAGCCGCAACTTCGATATTCGTAAGCAGCTGCTGGAATATGACGACGTGGCTAACGATCAGCGTCGTGCGATCTACACCCAGCGTAACGAACTGCTGGACGTGTCCGACGTGAGCGAAACCATCAACAGCATTCGCGAAGATGTGTTTAAAGCCACGATTGATGCGCACATTCCGCCGCAGTCTCTGGAAGAGATGTGGGACATCGAAGGCCTGCAGGAACGTCTGAAAAACGACTTTGACCTCGATCTGCCTATCAAAGAGTGGCTGGATAAAGAGCCTGAACTGCACGAAGAGACCCTGCGCGAGCGTATCTACGAAACCGCGCTGGACGTCTACAAGCGCAAGGAAGAAGTGGTTGGCGCTGAAATGATGCGTCACTTCGAAAAAGGCGTGATGCTGCAGACGCTGGATTCCCTGTGGAAAGAGCACCTGGCGGCGATGGACTACCTGCGTCAGGGTATCCACCTGCGTGGCTATGCGCAGAAAGATCCGAAGCAGGAATACAAGCGTGAGTCCTTCTCCATGTTTGCCTCTATGCTTGAGTCGCTGAAGTATGAAGTCATCAGCACCCTGAGCAAGGTTCAGGTGCGCATGCCGGAAGAAGTGGAAGCGATGGAGCAGCAGCGTCGTGAAGAAGCCGAGCGTCTGGCACAAATGCAACAGCTGAGCCATCAGACCGACGACAGCGAAGCCGCAGCGGCGATCGCCGCGCAAACCGGCGATCGTAAAGTGGGTCGTAACGATCCATGCCCGTGCGGTTCTGGTAAAAAGTACAAGGCGTGCCACGGCCGTCTGAGCTAAGTTCATAAAAAAACAAAAAGGCGCAGATTTCTGCGCCTTTTTTATGGAAGTGACAATATGAAAATACTGCAAATTGCCGTCGGGATTATTCGCAACCCGCAAAATCAAATCTTCATCACCCAGCGCGCTGCCGACGCCCATATGGCGAACAAGTGGGAGTTTCCAGGCGGTAAAATCGAGTCAGGTGAAACGCCGGAAGAGGCGCTGGTTCGCGAGCTTCAGGAGGAGGTGGGGATCACCCCGCTTGGCGCAACGCTGTTTGATAAGCTTGAATACCAGTTTCCGGACAGACACATCACGCTGTGGTTCTGGCTGGTGGAAAACTGGGAAGGTGAACCCTGGGGGAAAGAGGGGCAGCCGGGTAACTGGGTGGAGCTTCAGGCAAGTGATGCCGAAAAATTCCCGCCAGCTAATGAACCTGTGATCCTGCGGTTAGTCGAACAACCGAAGGCCTGCTAAGCGACGCGCCAGCAGGCTTTACAGATTACTGCTGGTTTTCACTCCAGTCATCGCTGTCCGAAAGATCGCCTTTACTCGGAATGCGTTTCTCTTCCGCCGCCCATTCGCCCAGGTCAATAAGCTGGCAGCGTTTGCAGCAGAATGGGCGGAACGGACTCACTTCGCCCCAGACAACGGTTTTGCCACAGGTCGGGCAGTTTACGGTGGTGACATCAGACATCGGCACTCCTTAACAACAGGCCAGTTCAAAATCGAGGCGTTCCGGCACGGTGCCATTTTCGCTGTCCAGCGGCATAAAGCGAATCGCAAAGCGGCTCTTATGCCCGGAAATTTGCGGATAAAGCTGTTCGCCAAGCGATATATTCAGGCGCAGAAGATCGGCATCATCACCGTTGTCCTGGTAGAAACCGTTCAGGCTGGTTTGCTTGCGGAACGGCGCTGAGTTACGGATCAGATCGAGGATCAGCGACAGCGTCTGGTGCATCGGCTCCAGGCTTGCCAGCCAGCTGTTCACCTGCGCGTCACGCTGGGCTTGTGGCATATGGAGCCATATATGCAGCGTCGGCAGGTCGAAGCTGCAGCAACCGCCAGGGATGCTCAGGCGCTGGCGCACCAGGCCAATCAGGCGGTCCTCACGCAAAAACTGCCCGACGCGCGGTGCGGCCATCAGGATGCTGCTGCTGGTTTTAAGCTGCTGACGAAGGGAATCGATACGGCTTACGTCCACCCCCGGAACCTCAGCCCATGCCTGCAATTTACGCTGCTGGCGCTCCAGCTCTTTAAGCAATTCTGTGCGGACATCGCCGCGTTCAATCACATCCAGCAGATCGCCTACATTGCGGAAGAAGTGCAACGCCGTAGCGTGATCGTTAACCGGCAGATGTTGTGAAAGCTGCTGAATGAGGAATTCGATGCGCAGCCAGGTACGCATTTTTTCGTTGAGCGGATGCTCAAAAAGGATGTGAGTCGACATTATGGTTTTTCCTGTGCAACGGCCTGCCCGGCTAACGTCAGATACTGCGCGTGCAGACGGGCAACATCCGATGCAATAGCATCTGGTGCGCCGTTATTATCAATAACATCATCCGCCACGGCAAGGCGCTGAGCGCGCGTGGCCTGAGCGGCGAGAATATGTTCAGCATGCTCGCGCGAGACATGGTCTCGCAACATGGTTCTCTGGATTTGCGTCTCGGGTGCGACATCAATCACCAGTACCCGATCGGCTTTCTGATGCAGCTGATTTTCCACCAGCAGCGGAACCACCCACAAGACATAGGGCGAGCGGGCTTCGGCTATCTGACGCTGTGTTTCCTGGTGGATAATGGGATGGAGCAGGGCATTAAGCCAGGCTTTTTCCGCTGAATCGGAAAAAATGCATTCGCGAAGCTGACGGCGATTTAGCGTGCCATCGGCATTGATGATTGCCTGGCCAAAATGTTCTGCGATGGCCTTAAGCGCGGGTGTATTGGGCTCTACCACCTGGCGGGCAATAATATCGGCATCGATAATCGTGATACCCAAACGAGAAAACGCGTCTGCAACGGTACTTTTGCCACTACCGATGCCACCGGTTAATGCAACGATATACCCCATTAAATCAAATCCTGGGAATTATTCATTATTAAAATCAGTTGATTAAAACTCTCAGGTGCGCCAGCAACTGTTTAGCCCTCTTTACCGGCTTTTTACCAGGTAAATTTATAGGATTGTAGCGTAAAAAAAGAGAATTTCGCAGTCTTGCGGAGCAGGTATTAGTGCGTATGATAGCGTCACTGGAGTTGTGCTTTTAACATATTTGCCTCTAACCCCAGGAATCCGCACATGCGTATCGAAGAAGATCTGAAGTTAGGTTTCAAAGACGTTCTTATCCGCCCTAAACGCTCTACACTGAAAAGTCGCTCAGACGTTGAACTCGAACGTCAATTCACCTTTAAGCATTCCGGTCAGACCTGGTCTGGCGTGCCGATCATCGCTGCCAACATGGATACTGTGGGAACCTTTGAGATGGCAACCGCGCTGGCACAGTTCGACATCCTCACCGCCGTGCACAAACATTACAGCCCTGAAGAGTGGGATGCGTTTGTGGCGTCCGCCTCTGCTGATGTGGTGAAGCACGTGATGGTCTCCACCGGTACCTCCGATGCGGATTTCGAGAAGACCAAACAGATTCTGAAGGCTAACCCGGCGCTGAACTTCGTTTGTATTGATGTGGCGAACGGTTACTCCGAGCACTTCGTACAGTTCGTCAGCAAGGCGCGTGAGGCCTGGCCGACGAAAACCATCATCGCGGGCAACGTGGTGACCGGTGAAATGTGTGAAGAGCTGATCCTCTCCGGTGCCGATATCGTGAAAGTGGGCATCGGTCCGGGCTCCGTATGCACCACGCGCGTCAAAACCGGCGTCGGTTATCCGCAGCTCTCTGCCGTCATTGAATGTGCCGATGCGGCGCACGGGCTGGGCGGCCAGATCATCAGCGACGGTGGTTGCACCATGCCGGGTGATGTCGCAAAGGCCTTCGGCGGCGGCGCGGACTTCGTGATGCTCGGCGGCATGCTGGCAGGTCACGAAGAGAGCGGCGGTACCGTAGTAGAAGAGAACGGCGAGAAATTTATGCTGTTCTACGGTATGAGCTCTGAGTCTGCGATGACCCGTCACGTCGGCGGCGTGGCAAAATACCGTGCGGCAGAAGGTAAAACCGTCAAGCTGCCTCTGCGCGGCCCGGTTGAAAACACCGCACGCGATATCCTCGGCGGCCTGCGCTCTGCCTGCACCTACGTTGGCGCCTCCCGCCTGAAAGAGCTGACAAAGCGTACGACGTTTATTCGCGTTCAGGAACAAGAAAACCGCGTATTCAACAGCCTGTAATGGCTATCGCTGGCGCATGCCCGTGCGCCAGCCCTGTTGTACTATCCCGCGCTCATTGCATCTCCCAGGTGGAATATCGGCAGGTACATTGCCACCACCAGCGTACCGATAATGACCCCCGTCACTATCAGAAGCACTGGCTCCAGAAGCGCCGCCAGATTCTCTGCACGTTGAAAGGTCTGTTCCGTATGATGGCGGGCAAGGTTTGCCAGCATGATATCCAGCGCACCTGACATTTCACCGGTTCGTAAAAGCTGAACACAGAGCGGGGTAAAGATTGCCGCTCTTTGAAAGGATGACCAGACGGGAAGGCCTTTTTCAATGTCCTCCCGCACGCCGCGCAGTATTCCCTGCCAGTACTGACTTTCAACGGTCTCCTCGGCACTCTCCAGGCCCTGTAAAAAGGGGATACCCGCCTGTTGCGTGAGTGACAGCACGGTAAAGACGTGTCCCAGCTTTTGACCTTTTGCCAGTGCGCCCATCACGGGCGTATGCAGCAGGATGCACTGCCAGCGAGGATTCTGCCGCAGAGCCCAGGCGACGGCTAAAGGGGCTAATAGCAGGACGAACAACGCAAGGGCATATGACTGCATAAAGGCGGCCATCCCCATAACCATCTGTGTCAGCACGGGAAGCGGGGTATTAAACGTTTTGTAGATCGCGGCAAACTCGGGCAGGACCAGAGTGACCATCGCCAGCACGACGAGCACAGCCAGCGTCAGGACGATCGCCGGGTAGCGCAGCGCCTTTTTCACTTTTGCACTGAGCTGCTGCTGCGCTTTTTGTTGTTGCGCGAGCTGACGACAGCACACCTCCAGCTTCCCCGTCAGCTCTCCGGTTTTCACCATCGAGACATGCAGCGGGCTAAAAACGGCTGGCCACTTTTTTAGCGACTCAGAAAACGGGCATCCTTCACTGAGCTCATCGGCAATGCTTTGCAGCAGCGCCTGCCACGGTTTTAACGGATGTTGCTCTGCCAGCATTTGCAGGCTGTGGGACAGCGTCAGCCCAGCCTGCAGCAGCGAGGCGAGCTGATGAAACATCTCGCCGCAGTGGTGTGGACGCCAGCGGTGTCGCTGCGTGCATCGGGTCAGCGTCAGAGGATGGAGGTCGTTACGCATCAGCCGGGTGAAGACCGCATTGGGGTCTGTGGCCCAGAGTGTCCCGCTTCGGGGTTCTCCATCTTTGGTGAGCGCACGCCAGCGCCAGAGCTGATTAGCCGCCATTGGGCATTCCCAGGACGCGCAGCAACTCTTCAATCGTGGTTAGCCCTTGTTCGACGGCCCTGCAGCCGTGTTCAAAAAGAGAAACCATCCCCGCCTGCCGGGCGCTCGCCTCTATGACGTCAGTTCCCGCCCCGCTGGCAATGGCCTGCCGGAGGGCATTGTCGATGGCGAGTACTTCAAAAATGGCCACGCGGCCATAAAAGCCGTGATAACAGCGATCGCAGCCGGTGGGCTGCCAGCGTGGAAGCGACCTGGGCCATACTGAGCGAGGTAATTGAGCCTGATCGCGGGTTTCCCGGCGACAATGTGGGCACAAACGCCGGACCAGTCGCTGGGCAATCACCATCGTCAGCGCGGAAGAAATCATCCAGCGCGCGACGCCCATCTGCTCCAGGCGAATGAGCGTTTCCGTCGTCGAGTTGGTGTGCAGGGTCGACAGCACCAGATGCCCGGTCTGGGCAGCATTAATGGCAATCCCCGCCGTTTCTCCGTCACGGATTTCGCCGACCATAATGATGTCGGGATCCTGACGTAGCAGTGCGCGCAGCACGTTCTGGAAGGTTAAACCCGCCCGGGGATTAATCTGCGTCTGGTTTAATCCGGCAAGGGGGATCTCAATAGGATCTTCCACGCTGCAGATGTTGACGTCAGGGGTGTTACGCGACTGCAGCGCGCTGTACAGCGTCACGGTTTTACCGCTGCCGGTAGGGCCGGTGACCAGAATCAGCCCCTGCGGCTGGTGGAGAACCGCATTAAAACAGGCCAACTGTTCAGCATTCATGCCAAGCGCTTTCGGCTCAAGGGCCTGCGGAACCTGATGCAGGAGGCGCAGCACAATTTTTTCGCCGCCGCTGCAGGGAAGCGTCGCGATCCGAAACGAGACCGGCTCATTGGCCAGTTCAATCGTAAACTGGCCGTCCTGAGGCAGTCGGCGTTCTGCAATATCCAGGTTACCCAGCACTTTTAAACGTGCGCTTAACTGGTTAGCCAGTTCAGCGGCAAGCGGAGGCTGCGGACAAAGTACGCCGTCGATACGTAAACGAATCTGGCACGCGTGCTCCATCGGTTCGATATGAATATCAGAGGCGCGCTGGTTGATTGCCTGCTGCAGCGTGTGGTTAAGGACATCTACCGTGGAGTGTGTTTGCGAAACGCCGGGCAGATGCGATTGTGACGTTAGCTGCCGGTGTTTTTCCATGCGCTCCACGCTCCAGCACTCAATATCAATCCGTTTCTGGGTCGCGAAACGCAGCGCCTCCATGAGTTCGGTCGCGGGCTTTCCCACGACGGCAATGTTGATCCTCTCACTGTCGCTGGATAGCAGCAGTGCGTGATGGCGAAGACAAAGCGCCACGAGTTGATCGGTATTCATTCTCCGCTCCTCAGTTATTGCTGAAGCGGAAAACGTCATCGCAGGCCTGCTTCAGAGCGCTATCAGCACTGATGTTGCAGACGCGCGTCCAGCCCGTCATCCCGTTGCCGTTGTTCCACTGCGGCGTCATGACCACTTCCAGCCCGTTAAGACTTTCCTGTCCTGTTAAGGTCACGATCCCTTTCGCTACGCTCATTCCGGAAACGTAGCGTGTCGTGGTGGGGGAAGGGATGCCGTTGCTGTTGGCATCGCAGCTCTCCACACCACCGTGATCCAGCGCGCAAAGTTCAATGGCGGTGCGGTAGGGAACGAAGGTTTGCAGCATATCGGTCAGCGCCGCTTTGCGCAGGTAGTTCTGATAGGCAGGTATGCCGATGGCGCTCAGAATCGCAATAATGCCGATGACCACCATCAGCTCAATAAGAGTGAATCCGTGTTGTCTGTTCATATCTGCTCCTTACGTTAAGTGGCGCTACTCTGTCAGCGCAAAAGGGCAGAAACGAGGGGCAAAAAAGGGAACGGGAAAGCGCGTTCAGAGAATTAATGCGGTGTTGCAGGAAAGAACAGCGGATTTGCGAGCGGGGCTGAAATTCCCCTCTCCAGGCGGAGAGGGGAGGAATCACTATTTAAAACGCATCGAGAGGTCGAGGGCGCGAACGTGCTTGGTCAGCGCGCCGACGGAGATGTAATCCACGCCGGTTTCGGCGAATTCACGAATCGTTTCGAAGGTGACGTTTCCGGAGACTTCGAGCTGGGCCCGGCCATTGGTCAGTTTTACCGCCTCACGCATCTGTTCGGTTTCGAAGTTATCGAGCATGATGATATCGGCCCCGGCCTTGATCGCCTGCTCCAGCTCGTCCAAGTTTTCCACTTCTACTTCAACCGGCACATCCGGATGCAGCCAGAAGGCCTTCTCCACCGCCTGACGTACGGAACCCGATGCAATAATGTGGTTCTCTTTAATCAGGAAAGCGTCGGACAGGCCCAGACGATGGTTTGCGCCGCCGCCGCAGAGCACCGCGTACTTCAGCGCCGTGCGCAGGCCCGGCAGCGTTTTGCGGGTATCCAGCAGCTGGGTTCGGGTGCCGGCCAGCAGGTCAACGTAACGACGCACTTCGCTGGCGACGCCAGAGAGCGTTTGTACAAAATTGAGCGCGGTACGTTCGCCGGTCAGCAAGACGCGGGAGGGGCCGTCCAGCTCGAACAGCGGCTGGTTTGGCGTGACGCTATCGCCGTCCTCCACGTGCCATGTTACCTGCACATCATCGCCCGCCAGCTGGGTAAAGACCTCTTCAACCCAGCGCTTGCCGCAAAACACACCCTCTTCACGGGTGATAATGACCGCGTGGGAGCGCGTCTCTTTCGGCAACAATTGTGCGGTAATATCTTTATCGGCATTGACGTCACCGCCCAGATCTTCTTTCAAAGCATGGGCAACGCTTGCCGGAATATCCATATTAATACGTTCCAGAAGCGCTTCACGTCGGTGGTCGGGGTTGTAGCGGCGAGGCGGCATGATAAAACTCCAAATTGGTAACGAATCAAAATATTGAAACATGCTACTCTGAACCGAGTAACAGCACCATACATAAGGAGTTCCAGCATGTTGTTAGAAAACGGATGGCTGGTGGATGCGCGGCATGTGCCTTCGCCGCACCACGACTGCCGCCCGGAGGATGAAAAGCCCACACTGCTGGTGGTTCATAATATTAGTCTCCCGCCGGGGGAATTCGGCGGCCCGTGGATCGATGCGTTATTCACGGGAACGATAGATCCCGATGCCCATCCTTTCTTTGCTGAGATTGCGCATCTGC
The DNA here is from genome assembly GCF_000805795.1 of Enterobacter sp. FB. NCBI lineage: Bacteria > Pseudomonadati > Pseudomonadota > Gammaproteobacteria > Enterobacterales > Enterobacteriaceae > Enterobacter > Enterobacter sp. FB. The sequence goes on from NZ_JSZC01000011.1 coordinate 68,334, forward strand.
GCGTGTCGGCTCATTGCCTGATTCGTCGCGATGGTGAAGTGGTTCAGTATGTTCCCTTTGATAAGCGCGCCTGGCATGCCGGGGTGTCGATGTATCACGGGCGCGAACGGTGCAACGATTTTTCTATCGGGATCGAACTGGAAGGCACGGATACCACGCCCTACACCGATTCACAGTATCAACAGCTAGCGGCTGTGACCCGCACGCTTATCGGACTTTACCCGGCCATCGCCGACAATATTACCGGGCACAGCGATATCGCTCCGGCGAGAAAAACCGATCCCGGCCCGGCATTTGACTGGCCGCGGTTTCGCGCCATGCTTGCCGCGTCGTCAGAATAAGGAGATACCATGACGTTGTTTACCATGCTGCTGGTTATCATCGCTGAACGCCTGTTCAAGCTCGGTGAGCACTGGCATCTGGATCACCGGCTGGAGGTGTTATTCCGCCGTATCAAGCACTTTTCCATGCTGCGCACGCTGCTGATGATGGCGGGTGTGATGGTGATTACGTTCCTGCTGCTGCGCGCGCTGTATGGACTCTTTTTCAACGTGCCGCTGCTGGTGGTGTGGATCCTGCTCGGCGTGCTGTGCATTGGTGCGGGCAAGGTGCGTTTGCACTATCACGCGTACCTTAAAGCCGCCTCCCGTGACGATGCCCATGCGCGCAATGCCATGGCGAGCGAGCTGACGATGATCCACGGCGTGCCGCCGGACTGCGACGAGCGCGAGTTCCTGCGCGAACTGCAGAACGCGCTGCTGTGGATTAACTTCCGTTACTACCTGGCGCCGCTGTTCTGGTTTGTGGTGGGCGGTCCATGGGGACCGGTCTTGCTGATGGGGTATGCGTTCCTGCGCGCCTGGCAGACCTGGCTTGCTCGCTATCTGACGCCGCACGAGCGTTTGCTGTCCGGCATTGATGCCATCCTGCACGTGGTTGACTGGCTTCCGGTGCGTCTGGTGGGCGTGGTGTACGCGTTAATTGGCCACGGTGAAAAAGCGCTGCCCGCGTGGTTCGCCTCGCTTGCCGACCGCCATACGTCGCAGTATCAGGTGTTAACGCGTCTGGCGCAGTTCTCGCTGGCGCGTGAGCCGCATACCGATAAGATTGAAACACCGAAAGCCGCTGTCTCCATGGCGAAGAAAACGTCGTTTGTGGTTGTGGTTATCGTGGCGCTGCTGACGATCTACGGCACGCTGGTGTAAGCCAGCGCGCCGCAAAGACTAAAGCGTATCCGCAGGCGGGATGCCGAAATCAGGCATCCCGTTTTCATTCCAGCGGACGTGCTTCAGGCGGGTATGACGGTTCGGATCGTACAGCGGATCGCCTTCAATTTCGGTGTAGTTCCGCGCGTGGTACACCAGCACATCTTCCCCTTCCGGCGTTTGCGTAAAGCTGTTGTGGCCCGGGCCGAACTGGCGGTTTTCGTAGCTTGTCACGAATACGGGACGCGGGGATTTGTGCCAGTTTGCAGGGTTTTGCGGATCGGCATTCAGGTCTATCCACAGCAGTCCCATGCAGTAGTTCTCGTCGGTAGCGCTGGCGGAATAGCTGATAAACAGCTTATCGCCGTGAACCAACACCGCCGGGCCTTCGTTAACCCAAAATCCGCGACACTCCCAGTCATACTCCGGTTTGCTGAGCATCACCGGCTCGCCTTTTAGCGTCCACGGGTTCGCCATTTCGCACAGATAAAGGTTGGAGTTCCCGGTGATATCCGGTGCCTTTTGCGCCCACAGATACCAGCGTTTCCCCTGATGCACAAAGGAGGTAGCGTCCAGAGCAAAGGTATCGAACGGGGTTTTGATTTGCCCTTTTTCCACCCACGTGCCGGTAAGCGGATCGCTGTCGGTACATTCAATGGCAAACATGCGGTGCTGGAACATCCCGAGTGCATCGAGCGCCTGCGTGTGCGTCGCGGCAAAATAGATGTACCACTTTCCGTCGATATGATGCAGTTCCGGCGCCCATATCAGCTGGCTCATGGGGCCAGCGTCGGGTTTACGCCAGACCACCACCTCTTCGGCATGACGTAAGCCTTCCAGCGACGCTGCGCGGCGGATCGCCAGCCTGTCGTACTGCGGCACGGAGGCGATAAAGTAATATTTCCCATCGTGGCGCAGGATATACGGGTCGGCGCGTTGTTCAATAAACGGGTTTGGCCAGGTTTGCATTCGGCTTTCCTTATTTAGTCTCAGCGGCTTTCAGTTCCTGATAATCGTTCAGCTCGTGGTAGTTGTTGCGGCGTTTTTCCAGATCGAGCTGGATCTGCTTCATGGTTTCACGATCCACCTTCAGCAGGCGCACCACGCCCGCGGTAATCAAATAACCCACCCCCGGGATAACGGTAAACAGCAGCACAATCCCGTTGATGGCGTCTGCGCTTTGCGCTTTCGCCCCCGCGTCGTAGCCGTACCAGGAGAGCAGAAAACCGACCATCGCCCCGGCAATCGCCAGCCCCAGCTTCAGGAAGAAGATGTTGCCCGAGAAGCTGATGCCGGTGATGCGCTTCCCGGTTTTCCACTCGCCGTAGTCATCCACGTCGGCCATCAGCGACCAGTGCAGCGGAGACGGGATCTGGTGCAGGATGTTCAGCAGGACGTAGAGCACCACGATGGTGACGGTCGCTTTCGGGTCGAAGAAATAAAAGGCGCAGGAGAAAATCGCCAGCACGATGTTGGTCCAGAAGAAGACCTTCAGCTTGCACCAGCGGTCGGTCAGCACTTTTGCCAGCACGCTGCCGAGCATCATGCCGACAACGCCCAGGCTGATAAACAGCGTGGCGAAGTGGGTGCTCTGGCCCATCACCCAGGTGACGTAATACATGGTGGCCGCCATGCGGATAAAACCCGGGCAGACGTTGCAGAGCGTCAGGAGCAGAATGCGCACCCACTGGTCGTTCTTCCACACGTCTTTCAGGTCGTTTTTCAACTGGTCATTGGTCTGGACTGCCGGGCGCACGCGCTCGCGCACGGTGGCGAAGCAGAACAGGAACATGCAGGTGCCAATCAGCGCCAGCACGGTCATGGCCATCTGGTAGCCTTTGGCTTTGTTGTCCCCGCCAAACCAGTCTGCCATGGGCAGCAGCGTTAATGAGAGCAGCAGCGTGGCGATGCCGACCAGCACGAAGCGATACGACTGGCAGGCAACGCGCTCTTTAGGATCGTTAGTGATCACCCCGCCCAGCGAGCAGTAGGGGATGTTGATGGCGGTGTAGGTGAGCGACAGCAGGAAGTAGGTGACAAAGGCATAGATAACTTTGCTGTTATAGCTCCACTCTGGCGTGGTGAACATCAGGATGCTGAACAGCGCGTAGGGGAAAGCGATCCACAGCAGCCATGGACGAAACCGGCCATATTTGCTGCGGGTACGGTCGGCAATCGCGCCCATGATCGGGTCCGTTACGGCGTCAATCACGCGGACGGACAGCAGCAGCACGCCGACCAGCGCAGGGGCAAGACCAAAAATATCCGTATAAAAATAGTTAACAAACAGCATGATGGCGCCAAAGATAATGTTGCATCCGGCGTCGCCCATCCCATAGCCGATCTTTTCTTTTACTGACAGTGTGTTGTTATCCATCGACAGCTCTCCGGTTTACGGTATGGAGAGAATTATTCGCTGGCGAAGGGATATATGCGTTGCAGTATCAGGGCGGTGATATGGATAAATGCGCTGTGGGCGTGAAAGTGTGAGGGAGGTAACAACGCGCGGCACCCGCAAAAGCAGGCACCGCGGTGGGAGGCTTAGTGCGCCTTCATGGCATTACGGCTTTTCTGACTGAAGAGATAGCCAACGCCGAGTACTGCAATCCAGACCGGGATCAGGTAGACGGAAATCGCCATACCTGGGGTGATCAGCATGATCACCAGCACGGCCGCCATGAACAGCAGGCAGATCCAGTTACCCAGCGGATAGAGCAGGGCAGGGAAGCGCGTGGTGACGCCCTGCTGCTGCTTCGCGCGGCGGAACTTCATGTGCGCCAGGCTGATCATCGCCCAGTTGATGACCAGCGCAGAGACCACCAGCGCCATCAGCAGGCCAAACGCCGATTCCGGTGCCATGTAGTTAATCAGCACGCACAGGGCGGTCACGATGGCGGAAACAATGATGGTATTCACCGGCACGCCGCGTTTATCAACGTTAAGCAGCATCTTCGGCGCGTTACCCTGCTGGGCCAAGCCGAACAGCATGCGGCTGTTGCAGTATACGCAGCTGTTGTAAACGGAGAGCGCTGCGGTCAGCACCACGATGTTCAGCGCGTTGGCGACAAAGGTATCGCCCAGCTCGTGGAAGATCAGCACAAACGGGCTGGTGTCAGCAGTCACGCGCGTCCACGGCAGCAGGGAGAGCAGCACCGCCAGTGAGCCCACATAGAAGATCAGGATGCGGTAGATAACCTGATTTGTGGCTTTCGGGATGCTCTGCTCCGGGTTGTCGGCTTCAGCAGCGGTGATGCCCACCAGTTCCAGGCCGCCGAAGGAGAACATAATGATCGCCATCATCATCACCAGGCCGGTCATGCCGTGAGGCAGGAAGCCACCCTGTTCCCAGAGGTTGCGCACCGTGGCCTGCGGGCCGCCGTTGCCGCTGAACAGCAGCCAGCCGCCGAAGATAATCATCGCCACCACGGCAATGACCTTGATGATGGCAAACCAGAACTCCATCTCCCCGAACACTTTAACGTTGGTCAGGTTAATGGCGTTGATAATGACGAAGAAGGCTGCAGCAGAAGCCCAGGTTGGGATTTCGGGATACCAGAACTGAATGTATTTCCCGACGGCGGTCAGTTCGGCCATGGCAACCAGAACGTACAGCACCCAGTAGTTCCAGCCCGAGGCGAAACCGGCAAAGCTGCCCCAGTACTTATAGGCAAAGTGGCTGAAGGAGCCTGCGACCGGCTCTTCCACGACCATTTCGCCCAGCTGGCGCATGATCAGAAAAGCAATGAAACCCGCAATCGCGTAACCCAAAATAATGCCCGGACCGGCAGACTGGATAACGGATGCGCTGCCCAGAAACAGGCCGGTACCAATCGCACCGCCCAGTGCGATGAGCTGAATATGGCGGTTTTTAAGCCCGCGCTTTAGCTGATCGCCGTGCTGTTGAGCTTCCATTTGAAACCTCGTGTGTGGTTGTTATGTTCACGCTGAGCGTGTGTAATTATGAAAATCCATATTCTGTATTTATTTCTTTACGGTTAACGAGACCGAAAAAAACGGAGATGACTTCCGTAAGCGCCAGAATAGTGGTAAGTGCCTGCGAATGCACCTGCTTGATGAAGGGGTGATGACGACTTGAATAAAAAGAAAGCATTTGTAAATCGGCCCGCTCGTTGTTCCTCACCCAACCTATAGAATAGAAATGCGCCTTAAGTGGGCGAATTTTCATTATTTGCCTTGTTGAATCGCTTCAGATTGCAAAAACCCTCGTTTAATTATGGTTAAAACTCCCTCTTTGGGGGTAATCAACTCATTTGTGCAAAGTTACATTTCTGAAACGTTATTTCTGTAAGGTTGTTAAAATGTGCAGGGTTTACTGATTTCAATCAAAACCAATATGGACAGAAGGTGAATACTTTGTTACTTTAGCGATACGAAATAGAAATTGGTAAGACCAATTGACTCCGGGCAAAAAGGCGTAAGACAGGGAATATGGCCTACAGCAAAATTCGCCAACCAAAACTATCTGATGTGATTGAGCAGCAGCTGGAGTTTTTAATCCTCGAAGGGACTCTGCGCCCGGGTGAGAAACTTCCGCCAGAACGCGAACTGGCAAAACAGTTCGACGTTTCACGTCCCTCTCTGCGTGAGGCGATTCAACGTCTCGAAGCAAAGGGCTTGCTGCTTCGTCGCCAGGGCGGCGGAACCTTTGTGCAAAACAGCCTGTGGCAGAGCTTCAGCGATCCGCTGGTAGAACTTCTCTCTGACCACCCAGAATCCCAGTTTGACCTGCTTGAGACCCGTCACGCGCTGGAAGGTATTGCGGCCTATTACGCCGCCCTTCGCAGCACTGATGAAGATCGCGTGCGTATCCGCGAGCTGCATCAGGCCATTGAACGGGCACAGCAGTCCGGCGATTTAGACGCCGAGTCCAGCGCCGTCGTCCAGTATCAAATTGCCGTCACCGAAGCGGCCCACAACGTGGTGCTCCTCCATCTGCTACGCTGCATGGAGCCGATGCTGGCCCAGAACGTTCGTCAAAATTTTGAATTGTTGTATGCCCGTCGGGACATGCTCCCACTGGTAAGCAACCATCGCACCCGAGTATTCGAGGCGATAATGGCCGGGGAACCGGAGCAGGCGCGCGAAGCGTCGCACCGCCATCTGGCTTTCATTGAGGAAATCTTGCTGGACCGCAGCCGTGAACAATCGCGTCGCGAACGTTCATTACGCCGCATACAGCAACGAAAGGATTAAGCGCCAGGTACTTTTAGAGCGCGGCAACTAAACGCAGAACCTGTCTTATTGTGTTCTTGCCCAAGAGCACAATGGGACAGGTTCCAGACAAATCAACGTATTAGATAGATAAGGAATACCCCCATGTCAGAACGTCTCCAAAATGACGTGGATCCGATCGAAACTCGCGACTGGCTACAGGCGATCGAATCGGTCATCCGTGAAGAAGGTGTTGAGCGCGCTCAGTATCTGATTGATCAGCTGCTTTCTGAAGCCCGCAAAGGCGGCGTGAAGGTTGCTTCAGGTGCAGGGGCTAGCAACTACGTAAACACGATTGCCGTTGAAGACGAACCGGAATACCCGGGCAATCTGGATCTGGAACGTCGTATCCGTTCTGCAATCCGCTGGAACGCCATCATGACCGTTCTGCGCGCATCCAAGAAAGACCTGGAACTGGGTGGCCACATGGCGTCCTTCCAGTCTTCTGCGACCGTTTACGAAGTGTGCTTCAACCACTTCTTCCGTGCAGCGAACGAGAAAGACGGCGGCGATCTGGTGTACTTCCAGGGCCACATCTCTCCGGGCATCTATGCACGTGCATTCCTGGAAGGTCGTCTGACTGAAGAGCAGATGAACAACTTCCGTCAGGAAGTTCACGGTAAAGGTCTGTCTTCTTACCCGCACCCTAAACTGATGCCTGAATTCTGGCAGTTCCCAACCGTATCCATGGGTCTGGGCCCAATCGGTGCGATCTACCAGGCGAAATTCCTGAAGTATCTGGAACACCGTGGTCTGAAAGACACCTCTGAGCAGACCGTATACGCCTTCCTGGGCGACGGCGAAATGGATGAGCCAGAATCTAAAGGCGCGATCACCATCGCGACCCGTGAGAAGCTGGACAACCTGTGCTTCATCATCAACTGTAACCTGCAGCGTCTGGATGGTCCGGTAACCGGTAACGGCAAGATCATCAACGAACTGGAAGGCATCTTCGCAGGTGCTGGCTGGAACGTGATCAAAGTCATGTGGGGTTCCCGTTGGGACGAACTGCTGCGTAAAGACACCAGCGGTAAACTGATCCAGCTGATGAACGAAACCGTTGACGGTGACTACCAGACCTTCAAATCCAAAGACGGTGCCTACGTGCGTGAGCACTTCTTCGGCAAATATCCAGAAACCGCAGCCCTGGTTGCAGACTGGACTGATGAGCAGATCTGGGCCCTGAACCGCGGTGGTCACGATCCGAAGAAAATCTACGCTGCACTGAAAAAAGCGCGTGAAACCAAAGGTAAAGCGACTGTAATCCTGGCCCACACCATCAAAGGTTACGGCATGGGTGATACCGCAGAAGGTAAAAACATCGCTCACCAGGTTAAGAAAATGAACATGGACGGCGTGCGCTATATCCGCGACCGTTTCAACGTTCCAGTGACCGATGAGCAGGTCGAAAACCTGTCTTACATCACCTTCCCGGAAGGCTCCGAAGAGCACAAGTACCTGCACGAACGTCGTCAGGCGCTGAAAGGCTACCTGCCAGCTCGTCAGCCTAACTTCACCGAGAAGCTGGAACTGCCAGCGCTGGAAGACTTCTCTCAGCTGCTGGAAGAGCAGAACAAAGAGATCTCTACCACTATCGCTTTCGTTCGTGCCCTGAACGTGATGCTGAAGAACAAGTCGATCAAAGATCGCCTGGTGCCAATCATCGCCGACGAAGCGCGTACTTTCGGTATGGAAGGTCTGTTCCGTCAGATCGGTATCTACAGCCCGAACGGCCAGCAGTACACCCCGCAGGACCGTGAGCAGGTTGCATACTACAAAGAAGACGAGAAAGGTCAGATCCTGCAGGAAGGTATCAACGAGCTGGGCGCAGGCGCATCCTGGCTGGCTGCTGCGACCTCTTACAGCACCAACAACCTGCCGATGATCCCGTTCTACATTTACTACTCCATGTTCGGGTTCCAGCGTATCGGTGACCTGTGCTGGCAGGCAGGCGACCAGCAGGCTCGCGGCTTCCTGATCGGTGGTACTTCCGGTCGTACGACCCTGAACGGTGAAGGTCTGCAGCACGAAGATGGTCACAGCCACATTCAGTCTCTGACTATCCCTAACTGTATCTCTTACGACCCGTCTTACGCGTATGAAGTGGCAGTCATCATGCATGACGGTCTGCAGCGCATGTACGGTGAAGCGCAGGAGAACATTTACTACTACATCACCACCCTGAACGAAAACTACCACATGCCGGCAATGCCAGCAGGTGCCGAGGAAGGTATCCGTAAAGGTATCTACAAACTCGAAACCATCGAAGGTAGCAAAGGTAAAGTTCAGCTGCTGGGCTCCGGTTCTATCCTGCGTCACGTTCGTGAAGCAGCGCAGATCCTGGCGAAAGACTACGGTGTCGGTTCCGACGTGTACTCTGTGACCTCCTTCACTGAACTGGCGCGTGATGGCCAGGATTGTGAGCGCTGGAACATGCTGCACCCACTGGAAACCCCACGCGTACCGTACATCGCTCAGGTGATGAACGACGCGCCAGCGGTGGCGTCTACTGACTATATGAAACTGTTCGCTGAGCAGGTTCGTACTTACGTTCCAGCTGATGATTATCGCGTTCTGGGTACTGACGGCTTCGGTCGTTCTGACAGCCGCGAAAACCTGCGTCACCACTTCGAAGTTGATGCTTCTTACGTGGTTGTAGCAGCACTGGGCGAACTGGCTAAACGTGGCGAAATCGATAAGAAAGTGGTTGCAGACGCAATTACCAAATTCAACATCGATGCAGAAAAAGTTAACCCGCGTCTGGCGTAAGAGGTAAAAGAATAATGGCTATCGAAATCAATGTACCGGACATCGGGGCTGATGAAGTTGAAATCACCGAGATCCTGGTCAAAGTAGGCGACAAAGTTGAAGCTGAACAGTCGCTGATCACCGTAGAAGGCGACAAAGCCTCTATGGAAGTCCCGTCTCCTCAGGCTGGCATCGTTAAAGAGATCAAAGTCTCTGTTGGCGATAAAACCGAGACTGGCAAACTGATCATGATTTTCGATTCCGCCGACGGTGCAGCAGCTGCTGCACCTGCGCAGGAAGAGAAGAAAGCCGCTCCGGCCGCCGCTGCTCCAGCCGCTGCCGCGAGCGCGAAAGACGTGAACGTGCCTGACATCGGCGGTGACGAAGTTGAAGTCACTGAGATCCTGGTGAAAGTGGGCGATACCGTTGCGGCCGAGCAGTCACTGATCACCGTAGAAGGCGATAAAGCCTCTATGGAAGTGCCAGCGCCGTTCGCAGGTACCGTTAAAGAGATCAAGATCAACACCGGCGACAAAGTGTCTACCGGCTCTCTGATCATGATCTTCGAAGTGGCAGGTGCTGCACCTGCTGCCGCGCCTGCACAGGCCGATGCTCCGGCTCCGGCCGCTGCACCAGCTGCTGCTGGCGGCGCGAAAGACGTTAACGTACCGGACATCGGCGGTGACGAAGTTGAAGTCACCGAAGTGATGGTAAAAGTGGGCGACAAAGTTGCCGCGGAACAGTCACTGATCACCGTTGAAGGCGACAAGGCTTCCATGGAAGTGCCTGCGCCGTTCGCGGGTACCGTTAAAGAGATCAAAATCAGCACCGGCGATAAAGTGTCTACCGGCTCTCTGATCATGGTCTTCGAAGTGGAAGGCGCTGCGCCTGCCGCAGCTCCGGCTGCCGCGGCTGCTCCAGTACCGGCTGCTGCACCGGCTCAGGCTGCTAAACCAGCCGCTGCCCCTGCTGCAAAAGCAGAAAAATCAGAGTTCGCTGAAAACGACGCTTACGTCCACGCGACGCCGCTGATTCGTCGCCTGGCGCGCGAATTCGGTGTGAACCTGGCGAAAGTGAAAGGGACTGGCCGTAAAGGTCGTATCCTGCGCGAAGACGTTCAGACCTACGTGAAAGACGCGGTGAAACGCGCCGAAGCTGCACCAGCTGCAGCCGCTGGCGGCGGTATCCCGGGCATGCTGCCATGGCCGAAAGTGGACTTCAGCAAGTTCGGCGAAATCGAAGAAGTGGAGCTGGGCCGTATCCAGAAAATCTCTGGTGCGAACCTGAGCCGTAACTGGGTGATGATCCCGCACGTTACGCACTTCGATAAGACCGATATCACCGATCTGGAAGCGTTCCGTAAACAGCAGAACGCCGAAGCTGAGAAGCGTAAACTGGACGTGAAATTCACCCCAGTGGTCTTCATCATGAAGGCTGTTGCTGCGGCTCTGGAACAGATGCCACGCTTCAACAGCTCCCTGTCCGAAGACGGCCAGAAGCTGACGCTGAAGAAATACATCAACATCGGTGTTGCGGTTGATACGCCAAATGGTCTGGTTGTTCCGGTCTTCAAAGACGTGAACAAGAAGAGCATCACTGAGCTGTCCCGTGAACTGACCACCATCTCCAAGAAAGCGCGTGATGGTAAGCTGACTGCCGGCGAAATGCAGGGCGGCTGCTTCACCATCTCCAGCATCGGCGGCCTGGGTACCACCCACTTCGCGCCGATTGTGAACGCGCCGGAAGTGGCTATTCTCGGTGTGTCCAAGTCCGCGATGGAGCCGGTGTGGAATGGCAAAGAGTTCGTGCCGCGTCTGATGATGCCAATCTCTCTGTCCTTCGACCACCGCGTGATCGACGGTGCTGATGGTGCGCGTTTCATCACCATCATCAACAACATGCTGAGCGACATTCGCCGCCTGGTGATGTAATCGAAAAGCCGGCCAGTCGGCCGGCTTTTTTCTGATAATCTCATGGCGTTTGTGAGGTTATTGGCGAAAGCGACAATTCGTGAGCCGTTTGTTGTTTCAAAATTGTTAACAATTTTGTAAACTGCGGGCGGATAGAACGACCCGGTGGACGACGGGTATAAACTAAGAGGTCATGATGAGCACAGAAATCAAAACTCAGGTCGTAGTACTTGGGGCAGGCCCGGCAGGTTACTCCGCAGCATTTCGCGCAGCGGATTTAGGTCTGGAAACCGTCATCGTAGAACGTTACAGCACCCTCGGCGGTGTTTGTCTGAACGTCGGCTGTATCCCTTCTAAAGCGCTGCTGCACGTAGCGAAAGTTATCGAAGAAGCCAAAGCGCTGGCTGAACACGGTATCGTCTTCGGCGAGCCGAAAACCGACATCGACAAAATTCGTACCTGGAAAGAGAAAGTTATCACTCAGCTGACCGGCGGTCTGGCGGGTATGGCCAAAGGCCGTAAAGTGAAAGTGGTAAACGGTCTGGGTAAATTCACCGGTGCGAACACCCTGGAAGTAGAAGGCGAAAACGGCAAAACCGTGATCAACTTCGACAACGCGATCATCGCGGCAGGCTCTCGCCCAATCGAACTGCCATTCATTCCACATGAAGATCCACGCGTGTGGGATTCCACCGATGCGCTGGAGCTGAAAACCGTTCCTAAGCGTCTGCTGGTGATGGGCGGCGGTATCATCGGTCTGGAAATGGGGACCGTGTACCACGCGCTGGGTTCAGAGATCGACGTGGTTGAAATGTTCGACCAGGTTATCCCGGCTGCCGACAAAGACATCGTTAAAGTCTTCACCAAGCGCATCAGCAAGAAATTCAACCTGATGCTGGAAACCAAAGTGACTGCCGTTGAAGCGAAAGAAGACGGTATTTACGTTTCCATGGAAGGCAAAAAAGCCCCATCCGAACCACAGCGTTACGACGCCGTGCTGGTGGCGATCGGCCGTGTGCCGAACGGTAAGAACCTCGACGCGGGCAAAGCTGGCGTGGAAGTGGACGACCGTGGCTTCATCCGCGTTGACAAACAGCTGCGCACTAACGTGCCGCACATCTTTGCTATCGGCGATATCGTCGGTCAGCCAATGCTGGCGCACAAAGGTGTTCACGAAGGTCACGTTGCCGCTGAAGTTATCGCCGGCATGAAGCACTACTTCGATCCGAAAGTGATCCCATCTATCGCGTACACCGAGCCAGAAGTGGCATGGGTGGGTCTGACTGAGAAAGAAGCGAAAGAGAAAGGCATCAGCTACGAAACCGCCACCTTCCCGTGGGCGGCTTCTGGCCGTGCTATCGCGTCCGACTGCGCAGACGGTATGACCAAACTGATCTTCGACAAAGAGACTCACCGCGTAATCGGTGGTGCGATTGTCGGTACCAACGGCGGCGAGCTGCTGGGTGAAATCGGTCTGGCTATCGAAATGGGCTGCGACGCGGAAGACATCGCGCTGACCATCCACGCTCACCCAACTCTGCACGAGTCCGTGGGCCTGGCGGCAGAAGTGTTTGAAGGCAGCATCACCGACCTGCCAAACGCGAAAGCGAAGAAGAAATAAGTTTCTTCAGATGAAAAAAAGCGGCCTGAGGCCGCTTTTTTTATGCGCTGCGTTCAGGGAGCCACGGGTTGCCAGGTTTTATCCGGGTTATAGGCGGTTAACGCCCGGGCTTTCTGCTCAGAATCCTTGCCGAGATCGGACTGATACACCTTGTCTTCCTGATTTATCACAAAGCTCATCACGCCCGTTTGACCGTAGCTGACCGGCCACGCCACCATCGCGAAACCGTTATTATCCGGCAGGATCCGGAAGCGATAGCCGTGATAGCCGGTACCCGGCTCTTTCGGGCTAAATGCCGGTCCGAGCGGACTGGGCGTTTCGCCGGGTGAGACGGGCCAGTACAAACCGTCTTTCTTCCCTTCCGAGCTGACAATCTTCTGCGCGTATGTCTGGTTCATCGCAAAGTAGCTTTGCTGCGCATCAACATAGGCATGCAGGGCTTCAATGGCGGCAAGTTCGTTACGCCCGATTTCACGGGTCAGGATCTCTTCAGCCCCTTCTTTGATATCGAATTGCCAGCCGGCGGCGGTTTTGATCACCGGGATGGGAAGCTGCCAGTCGTTGTCTCCAACAACAAGATGCGCCGTATCTCCTTCGACAACGGTGTTATGACGAACTTTCCAGTCGCGCAGGAAACGATCGACGGCATCCGGATCAACGCCTTCGGGGGGGAGAAAATCGCGCCAGTTCTCTCCAAGCAGATTGCTCATCGCGCGCTCATTATGCTCACTAATGGCGCTGGCCAGCGCATCGGTCGCCTGGTCGGGCGTGCTAAAGGACTGCTGCGCCATCGCCGAGGCCGAAAGCATGAACAACACCATTCCACTGAGTAGTTTACTTTTCATGTCGGTTCCCTTAGCGATGTCTAAATTCACGGCGTTCAGCGCGTCCACCAGATACCTGACGGGGCTGCTGCTGGCGAGCCGCAAGCTGCCTGCTTTGCGCACCGCGCTGCTGCTGCGCCTGCCAGTTCGCGGAACGGCTGTCGTTGCCGCTCAGCGCATTGGCCCGGGGCTGACCGTTTCGCTGCTGCAGGGCGCGTTGCTGCGCGGGCTGTGAAGCGCGTTTCTCCTGTGTTACAGCCTGACGATTTTCTCGCTGCTGCGTGGTGGTCCGCTTCGCCGTCTGCGGTTTGGTGTCGTAGCCACGGTAGTTGTTGCGCTGCGAAATTTGCTTCAGCTGTTCACTTGAGGCCTGACGCTGCTCATCTTTCGTGTCGGGACGCGCCGTTTGCGGGAAGGTTTTCCCCGTGGATTTCTGCATCTGGCTCAGGGCCGCCTGACGCTGGCTATCCCGGTTAACCGGTTTTTGCTGCGTTGCGCTTAGCCCGGTCGCCGTGCTGGTTGAGTGGAAGCGACTGTTGAGCTGGTTAGTCGGATAGGGCACGCCTTCCCGATAGGCCGGGTTATGCTGCCAGGTACGGTTGGCGTCCGTCAGACGCTGTCCGCTGATTTTATTGAAGTTCTCAACGTTGATATTGATGTTGTTATCACCGTTGCGGTTATAGCCGCCGTGATTATCCCAGTCACCGTCATGGTGGTGGTCCCAGTCATCGTCGTCATCCCAGTCGATATTGCTGAAAATGGCATAGGTTGTGGCAACGCCCAGGCTGAAGCCTAAGCCGTTGACGAAGCTGTTGCCAAACTGCTCTCCGGGCGTGGGCGGGAGATAGGTGGGAGGATAGGCCGTGTTGGGCCAGGTCCCGTAAACCGTATTGGGGTTATAGGTGGGAACATAAACAACCTGCGGATCGGCAGATTCAATTTTGATCACCGTTGGGGCGGGCGCAGACGTGGTTGTTGTCGTTGCCTCGGTGGCGCGGGTTTTCGCTGGTGCTGGCTTTGTCACGGTGGTGACCGTCTGCTGAGGCGTAGATTGTAAAGCACCGGTCTTCTGTGCCAGCGCGCGCAGGCGTTGAACGGAATCCATCACGTCTTTCGGCTGCGCGAGAAACGCATCGCCCAGATTTTGTACCCACGGCGGGTTTTCACCCATCAGCGACATAAGCTGAGGAAACGCGACCAGCGATTTTACGCTCGGATCCCAGGGCTGGCTGGCAACGGCCTGAATCGCGGCGTCCCCTTCCATTTTAGGGTTGTCTTTTGACCACTGAGCCGCCTGAATCACGTTGGCCGGGTAAGTCGAGGCCATCAGAATTTGTGAAAGCAGGGCGTCAGGGTAGAGCGCAATGGGGGCAACCCACTGATCGATTTGCGCGGCAGTGTAGGTCGGCGCGACCACAGGGGCGGGCTGGGCTACGGCAGGTGCCGCCGGTTGTTGAGCGACGGGGGCTGGCGCAACGGGTTCCGTTGCACGACTTTTGACAAACAAGACGCCTGAGGCGGCAAGCAGCCCGGCACTGCACAGAAGGATGAGCAGATGTGGCTTAAAGGGCAACTTCATAAAATGACTCCAACGAGACCAGCGCTGTGCCGTGAGGCGTTACGGTTGGCGTGAGTATTATTCACCCGTCTTTTACTGTTTTGACTTTTATTGGGAAGCGTCCGGTACGTCCGGATAAAGAGTGTGAGTATTTATTACACAATTATATCTGATGAAGAAAAAACTGAAGCGTCACGGTGCAGAAGAACCGCAAAATGATGCCCTAAATCCCCGCTACACCATGCTTAACGATTCAGCAAACATTTTTAATGTTGCTTTTTTGTAAACGGATTAACACTGTGCAGAAATCCTGCTATGCTGCCCGACGCGGTATCGGGCATTTACCCTACAAACTGCTGTCTCACAGGAGCGTGAAGAGAACGCCCGCCGCATATGACAATGAGAGCGAGGAGAACCGTCGTGCTAGAAGAATACCGTAAGCACGTAGCAGAACGTGCCGCCGAGGGAATTGTACCCAAACCTTTAGATGCAACCCAAATGGCCGCGCTCGTCGAGCTGCTGAAGAACCCGCCTAAGGGCGAAGAAGAATTCCTGTTAGATCTGCTGATCAACCGCGTACCGCCTGGCGTAGATGAAGCTGCCTACGTAAAAGCCGGATTCCTTGCTGCTATCGCCAAAGGCGAAGCCACCTCCCCACTGGTTACTCCTGAAAAAGCCATCGAACTGCTCGGCACTATGCAGGGTGGTTACAACATTCATCCGCTGATTGACGCGCTGGATAATGACAAGCTGGCACCGATTGCCGCTAAAGCGCTCTCGTCTACGCTGCTGATGTTCGATAACTTCTACGATGTGGAAGAAAAAGCCAAAGCAGGCAACGTCTATGCGAAGCAGGTGATGCAGTCCTGGGCCGATGCCGAATGGTTCCTGAATCGTCCAGCGCTGGCTGAAAAAATCACCGTTACCGTCTTCAAAGTGACCGGTGAAACCAACACCGATGACCTCTCTCCGGCACCGGACGCGTGGTCTCGCCCGGATATCCCGCTGCACGCCCTGGCGATGCTGAAAAACGCCCGTGAAGGCATTGAGCCGGATCAGCCGGGCGTTGTCGGCCCGATCAAACAGATCGAAGCGTTGCAGAAAAAAGGCTTCCCGCTGGCTTACGTCGGTGACGTTGTGGGTACCGGTTCTTCCCGTAAGTCCGCGACCAACTCCGTGCTGTGGTTCATGGGTGACGACATCCCGCACGTGCCTAACAAGCGCGGCGGCGGCCTGTGCCTCGGCGGTAAAATTGCACCGATCTTCTTCAACACCATGGAAGATGCGGGCGCACTGCCGATCGAGGTGGACGTCTCCAACCTGAACATGGGCGACGTGATTGACGTCTACCCGTACAAAGGTGAAGTGCGTAACCACGACACCAACGAGCTGCTGGCAAGCTTTGAGCTGAAAACCGACGTGCTGATTGACGAAGTGCGCGCCGGTGGCCGTATTCCGCTGATCATCGGCCGCGGCCTGACCACCAAAGCGCGTGAAGCACTGGGTCTGCCGCACAGTGATGTATTCCGTCACGCGAAAGACGTTGCGGAAAGCAACCGCGGCTTCTCGCTGGCACAGAAAATGGTGGGTCGCGCCTGCGGCGTCGCCGGTGTTCGTCCTGGCGCCTACTGCGAGCCGAAGATGACCTCCGTAGGCTCTCAGGACACCACTGGCCCAATGACCCGTGACGAACTGAAAGACCTGGCGTGCCTGGGCTTCTCTTCCGATCTGGTGATGCAGTCCTTCTGCCACACCGCGGCGTATCCGAAGCCGGTTGACGTGACCACGCACCACACGCTGCCTGACTTCATTATGAACCGTGGCGGTGTCTCCCTGCGTCCGGGCGACGGCGTTATCCACTCCTGGCTGAACCGCATGCTGCTGCCGGATACCGTGGGTACCGGCGGTGACTCCCATACCCGTTTCCCAATCGGTATCTCCTTCCCGGCGGGCTCCGGTCTGGTGGCGTTTGCTGCCGCGACCGGCGTGATGCCGCTGGATATGCCGGAATCGGTGCTGGTGCGCTTCAAAGGTAAAATGCAGCCGGGTATTACCCTGCGCGACCTGGTTCACGCGATCCCGCTGTATGCGATTAAACAGGGTCTGCTGACCGTTGAGAAGAAAGGGAAGAAAAACATCTTCTCTGGCCGCATTCTGGAAATTGAAGGTCTGCCGGATCTGAAAGTTGAGCAGGCGTTCGAGCTGACCGATGCCTCCGCCGAGCGTTCGGCTGCGGGCTGTACCATCAAGCTGAACAAAGAGCCGATCATTGAGTACCTGAACTCTAACATCGTGCTGCTGAAGTGGATGATTGCAGAAGGCTACGGCGACCGTCGTACGCTGGAGCGTCGTATCCAGGGCATGGAAAAATGGCTGGCCGATCCGCAGCTGCTGGAAGCCGATGCTGACGCAGAGTACGCGGCGGTGATCGACATCGATCTGGCGGATATCAAAGAGCCAATCCTGTGTGCACCGAACGATCCGGACGACGCGCGTCCGCTGTCCGAAGTTCAGGGCGAGAAGATCGACGAAGTGTTCATTGGTTCGTGCATGACCAACATCGGTCACTTCCGCGCGGCCGGTAAGCTGCTGGATACCCACAAAGGCCAGCTGCCAACCCGTCTGTGGGTGGCGCCGCCAACCCGTATGGACGCGGCTCAGCTGACCGAAGAGGGCTACTACAGCGTGTTTGGTAAGAGCGGCGCGCGTATCGAAATTCCTGGCTGTTCTCTGTGTATGGGTAACCAGGCGCGCGTAGCCGACGGCGCGACGGTGGTCTCCACTTCGACCCGTAACTTCCCGAACCGTTTAGGTACCGGTGCGAACGTCTTCCTGGCCTCTGCGGAGCTGGCGGCGGTTGCGGCGCTGATTGGCAAACTGCCAACGCCGGAAGAGTACCAGACCTTTGTGGCGCAGGTGGATAAGACCGCGGTGGATACCTATCGCTACCTGAACTTCGACCAGCTCTCTCAGTACACCGAGAAGGCTGACGGGGTGATCTTCCAGACGGCAGTATAAACAGCAAAACCGTCTCCACGAGACGGTTTTTAGTGTTTGCACCCTCTCCCGTGGGAGAGGGACGGGGTGAGGGCATCAGGCCGCAGGGTCTTGCTCTCACCTTTTTATTTTCATTCCTCCCACCTCCCACGCTTTTTTTCTTCCTCGCTGCTGCGATAATTACCTTAATGGCTTTGCAGAGGAAAACACTATGGATTACGAATTTCTGCGCGACATCACCGGAGTGGTGAAAGTGCGTATGTCGATGGGCCACGAAGCCGTTGGACACTGGTTTAACGAAGAGGTGAAAGAAAATCTCTCCCTTCTTGATGAGGTTGAACAGGCGGCAAAGACGGTGAAAGGCAGTGAGCGCTCCTGGCAACGCGCCGGGCACGAATACACGCTGTGGATGGACGGTGAAGAGGTCATGGTGCGTGCCAACCAGCTCGAGTTTTCAGGCGACGAGATGGAAGAGGGGATGAGCTACTATGACGAAGAAAGCCTGTCGCTGTGCGGCGTAGAAGACTTCCTTCAGGTGGTGAATGCCTACCGCGAGTTCATGAAACAGCGGTAATTTCCCGAAGCATCCCTGCTCCGGGCAACACTTACACGGCCGGAATGTTGCGGCCGTAGTAGATCTCGCGCATCTCTTTCCAGAGCAGGTCAGTAATCGCCTTACGCTCTTCTTCGCTCAAATCTTCCGGCTTCGTGTGGAACATATAGTGCTTAAGGTCGAACTCCTTAAGTAACATCTTGGTATGGAAGATGTTTTCCTGATACACGTTCACGTCCATCATGTCGTACAGCGACTTCATGTCCTCGGACATAAAGTTCTGAATAGAGTTGATCTCGTGGTCGATGAAGTGCTTCATGCCGTTGACATCACGGGTAAAACCGCGCACGCGGTAATCAATCGTGACGATATCCGATTCCAGCTGGTGGATGAGATAGTTCAGTGCGTTCAGCGGGGAAATCACGCCGCAGGTCGACACTTCAATATCGGCGCGGAACGTACACAGCCCGCCTTCCGGGTGACTCTCCGGGTAGGTATGGACGCAGATATGGCTTTTATCCAGGTGAGCAACCACCACTTCCGGCAGCGGGCCCGGATGTTCCGTTTTGTCGATAAGCTTCGGATCGACCGGTTCTTCGCTGACCAGTATGGTCACGCTGGCGCCCTGGGGTTCATAATCCTGTCGGGCAATATTCAGGATGTTGGCGCCGATAATGGAACAGGTTTCTGACAGGATCTCGGTCAGACGGTTGGCGTTGTAGAGTTCGTCGATATAGGCGATGTAACCATCGCGTTCTTCCGCTGTTTTGGCATAGCAGATATCGTAAATACAAAAACTCAGGCTTTTGGTCAGATTGTTAAAGCCATGCAGTTTAAGCTTTTTCAATTAGCTCACCCCCTTAGTGGATAATGCGTCTTGCAGGTACTGCGGCAGAGCAAACGCTGCGGTATGAATAGCCGGATTGTAGTATCGGCACTGTAGACCTGCCTGATGGAAGCGGGCCTGAATAATTTCGGTGGAAAGATGACGTAATACGTCGTTATCCGTCGCCCAGGCAAAGGTCATGATCCCACCGTAGTACGTCGGAATGGCCGCCTGATAGAAGCTGACATCCTCGAAATAGGTGCTGAGCTTGCGATGGCTATCCAGCGCTTCATCCTGTTGCAGGAAGCAGACGCCGTTTTGGGCGACGAAGATCCCGCCCGGGTTCAGGCAACGCTTGCAGCCTTCGTAGAACGAGGAGGTAAACAGCGACGCGCCAGGGCCGATAGGGTCGGTGCAGTCGGAGATGATCACGTCAAAGGTCTGCGAGGTCTGGTTAACGAAGTTAACGCCGTCGTCAATCACCAGGCTAAAACGCGGATCGTCATAGCTACCGGCATTGTGGTTGGGCAGGTACTGGCGGCAGAACGAGACGACGCCCGCATCGATTTCCACCATGGTGATGGTTTCAATCGAGCGATGGCGGGAAACTTCACGCAGCATTGCGCCGTCGCCGCCGCCGATAATCAGGACATGCTTTGCATGGCCGTGGGCCAGCAGCGGAACGTGGGTCATCATCTCATGATAGATAAACTCATCTCGCTCGGTCGTTTGCACCACGCCGTCCAGCGCCATCACGCGGCCAAAGGCAGCATTCTCGAAGATGATGAGATCCTGGTGATCGGTTTTTTCATGATAGAGCACGTTATCAACGGCAAAGTACTGACCAAACTGGTCATGCAGTGTTTCATGCCACAACGTGTGGTCGGCCATACGCGGACTCCTCCTTTGTTAACATCCGTTACGCTCACAAAAAATGAGCGAAACATGATAGCTAACTATAACCGTGGTTGCACGGCTATAGGTTTAACAGGAGGCGTCGGGAAGGTTATTTGACGTAGGCGAGCAGGCTGAGCGAATCGCGAGCCAGCGCTTTGCATTTTTTAGCCGTGGGAATGCCAATACCGCTTAGGTCACGGTAGCTGTCTTCGCCGAGCGCCTTCATGTCAAAGCTGTCGTAGTTGCTGAGATCCCACTGGTTCTGCTGGGCAAAAAAGACCAGCGCGCGGCGAATTTGCCCGTTGGGTAAATTCTGGTAGCCACAATCATTTTTCAGGAATACAAAAACCGCCGTTAAATCGGCCATATCTTCCGCTTCATTTTCACTGAGCGCATAGCTGTTCGCACACATTGCCATCAGGCTACCGAACAAAATTGTCCTGAAAAACGTCTTCATTGCTTCTACCACTTCTTCACGGAAAATTAACGTTAGCATACTTGGTGCCAGTGCGACGATCTTTATTATTGCCGCTTTACTTGACCTTCCGGTAAGGGGAGGGTTTATGCTCAAAAGATCGCCTGCTGGAAATAAGGAAATGAACATGCAACGTCGTGATTTTTTAAAATATTCCGTGGCGCTGGGGGCTGCCAGCGCCTTACCCCTCTGGAGCCGTGCGGTTTTCGCGGCTGACAGGCCTGCCTTACCCATCCCTGATTTGCTGACCGCTGACGCCCGCAGCCGTTTCCAGCTTGTCGTTCAGTCCGGTAATACGCTGTTCGGTGCGCACAACGCGACAACCTGGGGCTATAACGGCAATCTTCTCGGTCCTGCGCTACAGCTGCGCAAAGGTAAAGCGGTGACGGTGGATATCCACAATACGCTTGCTGAAGAGACGACGGTGCACTGGCACGGACTGGAAGTGCCGGGCGAGGTAGACGGCGGGCCGCAGGGCATCATCAAAGCGGGCGGCACGCGCAGCGTCACCTTTACGCCCAACCAGCGCGCCGCGACCTGCTGGTTCCATCCGCATCAGCATGGCAAAACGGGCCATCAGGTAGCGATGGGGCTGGCGGGGCTGGTGCTGATTGAAGACGACGAAAGCCGCCTGCTGCGCCTGCCGAAGCAGTGGGGCATCGACGATGTGCCGGTGATTGTGCAGGACAAGAAATTCACCGCTGACGGGCAAATCGACTACCAGCTGGATGTGATGAGCGCGGCGGTAGGCTGGTTTGGCGACACGCTGCTGACCAACGGCGCCATTTATCCTCAGCACGCCGCGCCGAAAGGCTGGCTGCGCCTGCGTCTGCTTAACGGCTGTAACGCGCGTTCCCTCAACTTCGCCACCAGCGATAAGCGTCCGCTGTACGTGGTCGCCAGCGACGGCGGGCTGCTGCCTGAGCCGGTGAAGGTCAACGAACTGCCGATGCTGATGGGGGAGCGCTTTGAGGTGCTGGTGGATATCAGCGACGGCAAGCCGTTCGATCTTGTGACCCTGCCGGTTAGCCAGATGGGGATGGCGGTCGCGCCGTTTGACAAGCCGCATCCGGTGCTGCGTATCCAGCCGTTACGGGTGACCGCTTCCGGCACGCTCCCTGATACGTTAACCACGCTGCCGGCACTTCCGTCGCTGGATGGGCTTACGCAACGGAAACTGCAGCTCTCCATGAACCCGATGCTCGATATGATGGGCATGCAGGCGCTGATGGCGAAATATGGCGATAAGGCGATGGCGGGGATGCATCACGGGCAGATGATGGGTCACATGAACATGGACCACGGCAACATGGGCGGCATGGGGAACATGAATCACGGCGACCATGGCTTTGATTTCCACAACGCCAACATGATCAACGGCAAAGCGTTCGACATGAACACGCCGATGTTTGCTGCGACAAAAGGGCAGTTTGAGCGCTGGGTGATTTCAGGTGAAGGGGACATGATGCTGCACCCGTTCCACATCCACGGCACGCAGTTCCGCATTCTCTCTGAGAACGGCAAAGCCCCGGACGCGCATCGCGCGGGCTGGAAGGATACGGTGAAGGTGGAAGGCGGCGTCAGCGAGGTGCTGGTGAAGTTTGACCACGATGCGCCGAAGGAGTTTGCCTACATGGCGCACTGCCATCTGCTGGAGCATGAAGATACGGGGATGATGCTGGGCTTTACCGTATAAAAAAAGCCGGGTGGCGGCTTCGCCTTACCCGGCCTACATAGCGTATCCATAGGCCCGGTAAGCGTAAGCGCCACCGGGCTTTTCAGTTACTTGTTTTCGTCAGGCAACGCATACGCGACAATATAGTCGCCCATCTTCGTGCCAAACGAACCGTGACCGCCCGCGGAGATGACAACGTACTGCTTGCCATTCACTTCATAGGTCATCGGCGTAGCTTGTCCACCCGCTGGCAGACGACCTTGCCAAAGTTTTTCACCGTTGGTCATGTTGTACGCGCGCAGGTAGTTATCTGCGGTTGCCGCGATGAACAGCACGTTACCGGCGGTGGAGATTGGGCCACCCAGCATTGGCATACCCATATTGAACGGCACCGGAACCGGCATTGGGAACGGCATGCTGTCCTGTGGCGTACCAATACGTTTTTTCCATACGATCTGGTTAGTTTTCAGATCCAGACCGGAGATATAACCCCAGGCAGGCTGTTTACACGGCAGACCGAACGGCGACAGGAACGGATTCAGCGTTACGCCGAACGGTACGCCATACTGCGGCTGAATACCGGCTTCGGTACCGCTGCCTTTCGCGTCTTTCGGCTGCTCCATTGGGTTGCCAGGACCGCGTGGGATCAGACGGGAAACGAACGGCAGCGCCATTGGGTTGGCAATCGCGACCTGACGGTTAGGGTCAACGGAGATCCCGCCCCACTCGAACATCCCCAGGTTACCCGGGAAGACCAGCGTGCCCTGCTCAGAAGGCGGCGTGAAGATGCCTTCATAGCGCAGCTGATGGAACATCACGCGGCACACCAGCTGGTCAAACATCGTGGCACCCCACATGTCTGCCCCGCTGAGGTCTTTCTTCGGACGGAAGCTCAGATCGGAGAACGGCTGGGTTTTGCTGACGTAATCGCCTTTCGCCGCACCCTGCGGAACCGGTTTTTCCGGTGCAGGCACAACCAGCTTGCCGTTGCTGCGATCCAGCACGAAGATGTTGCCGGTTTTCGCTGGAGCGTAAATCACCGGAACGGTTTTACCGTTTACGGTAATGTCCGCCAGCGTCGGCTGGGACGGCATATCCATATCCCACAGATCGTGGTGAACGGTCTGGTAGCTCCAGGCCAGCTTACCGGTGGTCGCGTTCAATGCCACGATAGCGCTGGCATAACGTTCCTGCTCCGGCGTGCGGTTACCGCCCCAGATATCTGGCGTAGTAACGCCCATCGGCAGGTAGACCAGGTCCAGCTTCGCGTCATACGCCGCAGGCGCCCAGGAGTTTGGCGAGTTAAAGGTAAAGGTGTGTTCGTCCGACGGGATCGCGTTCGGATCTTTCGCGCCCGGGTCGAAGGCCCACAGCAGTTTACCGGTGTTCACGTCGAAACCACGGATAACGCCGGAGGTTTCGCGGGTGGAGAAGTTATCTGTTACCGAACCGGCAATCACGATGGTTTTATCGGTGATGATGGGCGGGGAGGTCGGCTCATACAGACCCGGCGTGGTGTCCGGCATATTGGTCTGCAGATTCAGGATACCTTTGTTGGCAAAGGTTTCGCACAGCTTGCCCGTTTCGGCATTGATGGCGAACAGACGACCATCGTTCACCGGCAGCATGATGCGGCGAGGACAGTCGGCAATGACTTCCGGGCTCGCATTATCCGGGCGCGCTTCGTGATAAGAGACGCCACGGCAGGTCACGTGCTGGAAGGACGGGTTGGAGTTCAGCTGCGGATCGAAGTGCCATTTCTCTTTACCGGTGGCCGCGTCGAGCGCGAACAGACGCTGGTGCGCCGTACACAGATAAAGCATATCGCCGACTTTAATTGGCGTCACTTCGTTGGTCAGTTCACCCGGATCGTTCGGCATCTTCAGGTCGCCGGTACGGAATACCCAGGCTTCTTTCAGGTTTTTAACGTTGTCCGCGTTGATCTGCTTCAGCGGAGAGTAGCGCTGACCTTCCTGGTTACGGCCATAGGCAGGCCAGTCGCCGTCAGCAACCTGAGAGATCGCCGCCGCAGGCGTCGATTCTGCGTTCAGCGTACCGTTGATCTCCTGCGGATCGTTGAAGCCAGCCCAGGTCAGGATACCGCCGCTGATTAACAACGCTACCACCAGCGCCGCGACCGCACCGCTGGACGGCACGATCAGGCGACGCCAGACGAACGGCAGGATCAGCCAGATGCCGAAGAAGACCAGGATGTCACTGCGCGGCGTCAGCGCCCAGAAGTCAAAGCCGACTTCCCAGACGCCCCAGATCATGGTGGCAAGAAGGAGTGCGGCATACAGCCACAGTGCAGATTGTTTTCTACGCCAGAGCAGGACGGTTACGCCAAGCATAACCAGGCCCGCAATCGGGTAGTACCAGGAGCCGCCGATCGCGACCAGCCAGACGCCACCGATTAACAGGTACAGGCCGCAGAAGGCGGCGAATAGCGCTGTTAATGTCACCAGTAGACGCGGCTGTTTAGAGTTTGTTTCAGCCATAGAAAGTGTACTCGTCAGTTTTTGTTAATAATTTGCTAGCAACTAATTATAGGTATTAACAAGTGTGATCGGAATCACAATATTTGCTTTTTATAACTCATACGCCAGGGTTATCCATTTGCTGATATAATGGCTGGCTTGCGTATCAGTGCTGGATATTAACGCATCCGTATTGAGAGATTTTCATTAAAATCATTTGGTTAGTAATATGAAACATACTGTTGAAGTGATGATCCCGGAAGCCGAGATCAAAGCGCGTATCGCCGAACTGGGTCGTCAAATCACCGAACATTACAAGGACAGCGGCAGCGAAATGGTGCTGGTCGGTCTGTTGCGCGGCTCTTTCATGTTCATGGCAGACCTGTGCCGTGAGGTGCATGTGCCCCATGAGGTCGATTTTATGACCGCCTCCAGCTACGGCAGCGGCATGTCCACCACCCGTGATGTGAAAATCCTGAAAGATCTGGATGAAGATATTCGTGGCAAAGATGTGTTGATCGTTGAGGACATCATCGACTCCGGCAACACGCTGTCAAAAGTGCGCGAGATCCTGAGTCTGCGTGAGCCAAAATCGCTGGCGATTTGCACCCTGCTGGATAAGCCTGACCGCCGTGAAGTGCAGGTGCCGGTGGAGTTTGTTGGTTTCTCTATCCCGGACGAGTTCGTCGTCGGTTACGGCATTGACTACGCACAGCGTTATCGTCATCTGCCGTATGTTGGGAAAGTGGTATTGCTGGACGAGTAATTGCGGTTTGTTGCCCGGTGGCGCTGCGCTTACCGGGCCTACGAATGGGCACATGTAGGCCGGGTAAGGCGCAGCCGCCACCCGGCTTTGTTTATTTATGGTTTACGTGCTTAAGCTGAAGGTTGGCAATTCCTGAACGATAACGCTGCTCCAGCGTTTCGCGGTTGGTGGCGGTCACTTCAAGGTTGCGCAGCAGACCATCATGAATACCGTACGCCCAGCCGTGGATCGAGACCTTCTGCCCGCGCTTCCACGCCGATTGCATGATCGTTGAGTGGCCCAGGTTATACACCTGCTCCATCACGTTGAGTTCGCACAGGGTATCCATGCGGCGCTCCTGCGGCATTTCGCCCAGCAGTGAGCTATGTTTGAACCAGATATCGCGGATGTGGAGCAGCCAGTTATCAATGAGCCCCAGCTCCGTGTTTTCAACCGCCGCCTGCACGCCGCCGCAGCCGTAGTGGCCGCAGATGATGATGTGCTCGACTTGCAGAACGTCAACGGCATACTGAACAACAGAAAGACAGTTGAGATCGGTGTGAATCACCAGGTTGGCAACGTTGCGGTGAACAAACAGTTCGCCGGGCTCGAGGCCGGTCAGGCGCTCCGCCGGTACGCGGCTGTCGGAGCATCCAATCCAGAGAAAGCGTGGGTTTTGCGCCTGCGCGAGTTTTCCAAAAAATCCGGGGTCTTCCTCCACCAGCATTTTTGACCATAGTGCATTGTTGCTGATGAGTGTATCTATGTTGTTCATGGAGGTTAGCGACCTGTAACCGAGTAATTGCGTTGCGCTACTATAGGGTAACCCGACTTTTAATGAAACCACACAACGTGTGTCAGAACTGAAGGTAAGTTAATTTCATGGCAATTGCACTGGAGCTTGAGCAGCTTAAAAAAACCTATCCGGGCGGCGTTCAGGCGCTGCGCGGAATAGATCTTAAAGTAGAGGCCGGTGATTTTTACGCGCTTCTGGGGCCGAACGGGGCGGGGAAATCGACTACCATCGGCATCATTAGCTCGCTGGTGAACAAAACCTCCGGCCGCGTCAGCGTGTTCGGATACGACCTGCAAAAAGATGTGGTCAACGCCAAGCGCCAGCTGGGTCTGGTCCCGCAGGAATTCAACTTCAACCCGTTTGAGACGGTGCAGCAGATCGTCGTTAACCAGGCGGGTTATTACGGCGTTGAGCGTAAAGAGGCCCTGGAGCGGAGCGAAAAATACCTCAAGCAGCTCGATCTGTGGGAAAAGCGTAACGAACGCGCCCGGATGTTATCCGGCGGGATGAAGCGCCGCCTGATGATTGCCCGTGCGCTGATGCACGAGCCAAAGCTGCTGATCCTCGATGAGCCGACGGCGGGCGTAGACATTGAGCTGCGCCGCTCCATGTGGGGCTTCCTGAAAGACCTCAATGACAAAGGCACCACCATCATTCTGACTACCCACTACCTGGAAGAGGCGGAAATGCTGTGCCGCAACATCGGCATCATTCAGCACGGCGAGCTGGTGGAAAACACCTCGATGAAGAACCTGCTCTCCAAGCTGAAATCAGAAACCTTTATTCTCGATCTGGCGGCAAAGAGCCCGCTACCGAAGCTTGAAGGGTACCAGTATCGTCTGGTGGATACCTCGACGCTGGAAGTGGAAGTGCTGCGCGAGCAGGGGATTAACAGCGTGTTCTCCCAGCTGAGCGCGCAGGGTATTCAGGTTTTAAGTATGCGTAACAAAGCGAACCGACTGGAAGAGCTGTTTGTCTCTCTGGTGCAGGATAAACAAGGAGACAAGGCATGACGCATCTTTACTGGGTCGCGCTGAAAAGTATCTGGGCGAAAGAGATTAACCGTTTTATGCGCATCTGGGTGCAAACCCTGGTGCCGCCAGTCATCACGATGACGCTCTATTTCATCATCTTCGGTAACCTGATTGGTTCCCGGATTGGTGAGATGCACGGCTTTACCTATATGCAGTTTATCGTGCCTGGCCTGATCATGATGGCGGTGATCACCAACGCCTATGCCAACGTGGCGTCGTCCTTCTTTAGCGCCAAGTTCCAGCGCAATATTGAGGAGCTGCTGGTGGCACCGGTGCCAACGCATGTGATCATTGCCGGTTACGTCGGTGGCGGCGTGGCGCGCGGTCTGTGTGTTGGGATCCTGGTGACGGCCATTTCGCTGTTCTTCGTGCCGTTCCAGGTGCACTCCTGGCTTTTCGTGGCCCTGACCCTGCTCCTGACGGCGATCCTCTTCTCGCTGGCCGGTCTGCTGAACGCCGTGTTTGCCAAAACGTTTGACGACATCAGCCTGATCCCGACCTTCGTGCTGACGCCGCTGACCTATCTCGGCGGGGTGTTCTACTCCCTGACGCTGCTGCCGCCGTTCTGGCAGGCGCTGTCGCACCTGAACCCGATCGTCTACATGATCAGCGGTTTCCGCTTTGGCTTCCTCGGCATTACCGATGTGCCGCTGTTTACCACGGTGGCGGTGCTGGTGGTGTTCATCATCGTCTTCTACCTGCTGTGCTGGTATCTGATCCAGCGCGGACGCGGTCTGCGCAGCTAGCCCTCAGCCCGGCGACATTCTGTCTG
Source organism: Enterobacter sp. FB (assembly GCF_000805795.1). NCBI lineage: Bacteria > Pseudomonadati > Pseudomonadota > Gammaproteobacteria > Enterobacterales > Enterobacteriaceae > Enterobacter > Enterobacter sp. FB. Next base: position 96,679 of record NZ_JSZC01000011.1, read on the forward strand.
CCGGGCACTTTCTTTGACAGTTATCACCGAAAGCTAACCTTCACTCCGCTAAACTACTTGCCTGCTAAGGAGAGAGTTATGCTGGGATGGGTTATCACCTGCTACGATGAACGGGCGCAGGACATGCTGCTGAAGCTGGAAGCCAGGTTTGGTCCGCTGCCACAGTGTCGCGCGGTTAACTACTGGCGCGGCTTGAGTACCAACATGCTTGGCCGGATGATGTGCGATGCCCTTCATGAAACCGACACCGGAGACGGCGTGATTTTTCTTACCGATAAATCCGGCGCGGCGCCGTACCGTGCTGCGGCCCTGATGAGCCATAAGCACGACTGCTGCGAGGTGATCTCCGGTATTAGCTTTCCACTGCTTGAAATGATGTATCCCCATCGCGAGACCTTAACCAGCGCAGCGTTCCGTAACGCTATCGTTTCGCTGGGTACCCCGGGCGTCAGCAGCTTGTGGCATCAACAGCAAAAAAATCCTCCCTTTGTCCTGCTGCATGACCTGTATAAGAATTAAACATTGGTATTGATGTCGCTTTTGCTACAATGGCGTAAGTATTTCCGCTTCGAATAAGACCCTCATGTTCACGCGTATTGTTTTCCTGCTATTGATGTTCGTGTCCGGCACTGTTTCTGCCAGTTTATTAAGTCAGCAAAGACTGCCTGCTCAATATATGCAAACCACCGAAGATGCGGCGATTTGGGCGCAGATCGGCAACAGCGTCATTAACGTTGGCAACGTGCGGGCAGGGCAGATCCTCGCGGTGGTGCCTGCGGCGGCGGACTACTATGAATTTCGCTTCGGATTTGGCACGGGCTTTATCGACAAGGGGCATCTGGAGCCGGTTCAGGGCAAACAGCGCGTCGAGGATGGCCTGGGGGATTTGAATAAACCGCTGAGCAATCAAAACCTGATAACGTGGAAAGACACGCCCGTTTATAACGCCCCGAACAACGGCAGCGCACCCTTCGGCACCTTAAGCGCCAATCTTCGCTATCCGATCCTGAACAAACTTAAAGACCGTTTAAACCAGACCTGGTTTCAGATCCGCATCGGTAATCGTCTGGCGTGGATCAGCAGCCTGGATGCGCAGGAAGATAACGGCCTTCCTGTTCTGACCTACCATCATATTTTGCGTGATGAAGAAAACACGCGCTTTCGACATACGTCCACGACGACCAGCGTACGTGCGTTTAATAACCAGATGGCATGGCTTCGCGATCAGGGCTATACCACCCTGACGATGTACCAGCTGGAAGGGTACGTGCGTAACAAAATGAACCTGCCTGCGAAATCGGTGGTGATAACCTTTGACGATGGCCTGAAATCTGTCAGCCGCTATGCTTATCCTGTGCTGAAAGAGTACGGCTTCAAGGCTACCGCGTTTATTATCTCTTCCCGCATAAAAGGCCATCCGCAGAAGTGGGACCCTAAATCGCTGCAGTTTATGAGCGTGCAGGAGATTAAGGGGATTCAGGATGTGTTCGATATTCAGTCTCATACCCACTTCCTGCACCGCGTGGATGCCAATAAGCATCCGATTTTACTGAGCCGCAGCTATCACGTGATTTTGTTTGATTTTGAACGCTCGCGTCGCGCGCTGGCGCAGTTTAACCCGCGCGTGCTGTATGTCTCTTACCCCTTCGGCGGCTACGACAATAAAGCGATAAAGGCGGCGAATGATGCCGGTTTCCATCTGGCGGTGACGACGGTGAAAGGAAAGGTGAAGCCGGGGGATAATCCGTTCTTACTGAAACGCCTGTACATCTTAAGAACGGATTCGCTGGAGACGATGTCGCGGCTGATCAGCAATCAGCCGCAGGGGTAGTGCTTATGCAACCTGAACCGGTATCGCCTTTGCGGTGCGCTTCATTTCATTCTCGCCTTCGAAGTAGGCGACTTTAGGCTGCCAGCGGCGCGCTTCTTCGTCAGACATCATCACGAAGCTGGCGATGATCACGATATCACCCACGTCTGCGCAGTGCGCGGCTGCGCCGTTAACGGAGATGATTTTGGAGCCGCGCTCGGCGGCAATCGCGTAGGTAGAGAAGCGTTTGCCGTTGTTCACGTTCCAGATATCAATCGCTTCGTTTTCGAGGATACCTGCTGCATCAAGGAAATCCTGGTCAATGGCGCAGGAGCCTTCATAGTGCAGGTCGGCCTGCGTGACTTTCACACGGTGAAGCTTACCTTGCAGCATTTTGCGAATCATTACGTTTACCTATCATTATCAGGGGTGAAGGGAACTACGCCAGCTCAACCACTTTATTGTCGATCAGACGCGCCTGACCTAGCCAGGCCGCCACCAGGATGACTGCGCGCTTGCTGTTCTGGGTTAATTCCAGCAGCGTATCAGCATCACGAATTTGTACGTCGTCAGCACGAAGGCCTTTATCGTTAAGCGCCTGCTCGGCAAGGGCGATAATTTCTTCTGCTGTTAACTCTTTTGCCAGCATCTGCTCTGCCATGGTGTTCATGACCTTGCTTAAGCCCGGCGCGATTTTACGCTGTTCGGCAGTCAGGTAGCCATTTCGCGAGCTGAGTGCCAGACCGTCTTTGGCGCGTACAATCGGTACGCCGACAATCTCGATATCGTAACCCATATCCGCAACCATCTTGCGGATCAGCGCCAGCTGCTGGAAATCTTTCTCGCCAAAGCAGGCTACGTCCGGCTGTACCAGGTTGAACAGCTTGCTGACGATGGTGGAAACGCCGCGGAAATGGCCCGGGCGGCTCGCGCCTTCGAGCATGGTGGAAATGCCCGGGACGTCAACGTAGGTTGCCTCTTCGGTACCCTGCGGGTAAACATCCGCCGGTGCAGGTGAGAAAACGATATCCGCGTGGCGTTTTTTGAGCTTCTCGCAATCTTCCTGCAGGGTACGCGGGTAGCGTGCTAGATCGTCTGCGCGGTCAAACTGCATGGGGTTCACGAAGATACTGACCACCACGATATCTGCCCGTGCACGGGCTTCGTCGACGAGCTTCATGTGGCCGTCATGCAGATTGCCCATGGTCGGGACCAGTGCGATACGTTTACCTTCCTGTCGCGCGCGGCGGATATGCTGGCGAAGCAGCGGCAGGGTTTCAATGATTAGCACAACGAGACTCCTTAATGGAAACTGTGTTCTTCACCCGGGTAAACACCGGATTCAACGTCGGCAATATACTGCCTGACCGCAGCGCGCATGTCGCCCGCTTCGGCGAGGAAATTTTTGGCAAATTTCGGGATGTGTCCGCCGGTGATACCGAAGGCGTCGTGCATCACCAGAATCTGACCGTCGGTGACGTTGCCTGCACCGATACCAATCACCGGAATGGACAGCGCGTCGGTGATGCGTTTCGCCAGCTCAACCGGCACGCACTCCAGCACCAGCAGCTGGGCACCTGCGGCTTCCAGCGCCAGGGCATCATCCAGCAGCGTCTGGGCGGCATCGCCACGGCCCTGCACCTTATAGCCGCCAAAGATATTGACGGACTGCGGCGTCAGGCCTAAATGCCCGCACACCGGCACGGCGCGCTCGGTGAGCCTCTTCACCGTATCCACAAGCCAGGCGCCGCCTTCAATTTTGACCATATTGGCACCGGCACGCATCACTGCCGCCGCGTTTTCGAATGCCTGTTCCGGCGTGGCATAGGCCATAAACGGCAGATCGGAAAGCAGCAGGCAGGCTGGGGCGCCACGGCGCACGGCGCGGGTATGGTAAGCGATATCCTCAACCGTTACCGGCAGGGTGGAATCATGTCCTTGTACCGTCATCCCTAACGAGTCCCCGACCAGCATGACGTTGATCCCCTCTTCGGCAAACAGTTTGGCGAAGCTGTAGTCATACGCGGTGATGGTGGCGAAGCGTTTTTTTTCCTGTTTGCATTTCTGCAGTAAGGAGATGGTGGTTGGTTTCATACTGTTTCCTGATAGCCCAAAAGCGAATCTTTGCGCATTCTAACAGTAACATTCGAGGGAACAATGATTTTAGGTAAACGATTAACCATAAATATTTTATGGTTAATCGCTAAAAAAACAGCCTTACCAGCGGGCGGGTTTCTCCGCACCGAGACTGTTGAGAACGGCCTTTAGCGAGAGCCCGTCAGGAAAGGTAAGGGAAGGGGCAACTTCATACAGCGGCCAGAGCATAAACCCGCGATTTTTCATGTCGTAATGCGGTACGGTGAGGCGTTCAGTGTTAATCACCTCATGGCCGAACAGCATAATATCGAGATCAAGCGTGCGCGGCCCCCAGCGTTCGGCTTTGCGTACGCGGCCCTGCTGAAGCTCAATACGCTGGGTATTGTCCAGCAGCGCTTCGGGACCCAGCTCAGTCTCAAGAACCACGGCGGCGTTGAGGTAGTCTGGCTGATCCTGTGGCCCCAGCGGCGGGGTGCGATAGAACGAGGAGACCGCCACGATCCGACTCTGTGGGATGTCGCCCAGTGCCTGTACGGCAGCCTTCACCTGCTCCAGCGGAGAGGCTAAATTGCTGCCGATGGCGATATACGCGAGGGTCATGCTGTCCCTTCACGACGCGGCGCGCGTTTGCGCGGACGACGATGACGGCGACGCGGTTCCGGCTCTTCATCCAGCCCGGTCAGCATATCTTTCTGCTCTGGCGGGGCGGAGACCTGGAATTCAGCCCACCACTGCGCCAGACGCTGCAGCTCCTGGTTGCGTTCAATTTCCGCGCGCAGCGACAGGAGATCGAAGGCTGCGCGGAACTTAGGATGCTCCATCAGCTTCCAGGCGCGTTTGCCCTGACGACGTGACATGCGCAGCTGAAGCTGCCAGATGTCGCGCACCAGAGTGGTAATACGTTTCGGAATGGCGAGCGTGCGGCAGCCTTCGTCCAGCACGTCGTTGGCGGCCAGCGCGAACGCATCGTAATAGGCGAGCCCGCTCTCCTGGGTAATGCGCTGGGCCGTTTCCAGCAGCGGATACCAGAACATCGCGGCAAACAGGAACGCCGGGTTCACGCGCATGTCGTTGCGAATGCGGGTATCGGTATTCTTCAGCACCTGCGCAATCATCCGCTCCATAGGGCTGTCACCGTTTTCGGTGAAGTAGCGGGTAATGGTCGGGAACAGCGGCTGGAACAGGTTGTATTCGCGCAGAAGATTATAGGTTTCAAAACCGTGGCCGGCCTGCAGCAGCTTCAGCGCCTCTTCAAACAGGCGAGCAGGCGGCACGTCGTTAATCAGCGTCGCCAGACGCGGGATCGGCTCGGCCGTTTCCGGGCTGATGCGCATATTGAGCTTGGCGGCAAAACGCACGGCGCGCAGCATACGCACGGGATCTTCACGGTAGCGCGTTTCCGGCGTGCCGATCAGGCGGATCAGACCTTCTTTCAGGTCCTGCATGCCGCCGACGTAATCGCGCACGGTGAAATCCGCCACGCTGTAATAGAGGCTGTTGATGGTGAAGTCGCGACGCTGGGCATCTTCTTCGATAGAGCCGAAGATGTTGTCGCGCAGCAGCATACCGTTCTGGCCGCGCTGCGACGTGGTGCGATCGGATGCGCCCGCTTCGTGGTGGCCGCGGAAGGTCGCCACTTCGATAATTTCCGGCCCAAACATCACGTGAGCCAGACGGAAGCGGCGGCCAACGAGACGACAGTTGCGGAATAATTTGCGCACCTGCTCAGGCGTGGCGCTGGTCGTCACGTCGAAATCTTTCGGTTTTTTGCCCAGCAGTAAATCACGCACCCCACCGCCGACGAGATAGGCCTCGTAGCCCGCTTTATTCAGACGATAGAGTACCTTGAGGGCATTTTCACTGATATCTTTGCGGGAAATAGAGTGCTGCTCACGCGGAATAACCGACATGTGTGGCTGTGCAATAGCATCATTCGCCATGCTCTCTTCGCGGCTTAGCACTTTACGGCAAAAATTAGCGACTCGGGTAAAAATGGTACACCTCGTAGTGTGTTTTGTTATGAAAAAAGCGGCTAATCATAGCTCAGCGCAACGCATTTGAGAATGCTGGATTTTTGGCACAGCCCTGAGCGTCCAGTTGGCGATGGCCATTTTCAGCAGTTCGTCAATACGCAGATCCTGCCATTCGTTGGTTACATTCTGGTTGAGAAAACGCAGCGCGTCGATCAAAACAGGACGCGGATCGCCGTCTGGCAGGGCCGGGGCGTGGTTCTGCTTTGATAATTTTAAGCCCTGCGCATTAACCGCCAGCGGCAGATGAATGTAGTCCGGTGCTGTCCAGCCAAACTGGTGATACAGCGAGATTTGCCGTACGGTCGGCTCGACCAGATCCGCCCCGCGCACAATTTCCGTCACGCCCTGGAAATGATCGTCCACCACCACGGCCAGGTTGTAGGCGAACAGGCCATCGCGACGGTGAATAATAAAATCCTCACGCGCCAGACGTTCATCGGCATGAATCTCACCGGAGAGTAAATCGTGAAAGCGCGTCACCGGTGAGCGCTGCAGTATTCGCACGGCGGCATTTTCAGGACCGTTGTTCAACGTGCGGCAGTGGCCGTCATAGACGCCGCCTGCGCTCTGGATACGCGCGCGGGTGCAGGTGCAGTTATAGGAAAGCCCCTGAGCGCGAAGCCAGGCCAGACGTTCCCGATACGCCTCGTGACGTGTCGACTGCCACAGAACCTCGTCATCCCAGTGAAGACCGTAATGTTCCAGCTGACGCAGAATCGTCTCTGCTGCACCGGGAACTTCACGCGGAGGGTCAATATCTTCAATGCGGACGAGCCATTTTCCCTGACGGGCGCGAGCCTGCAGGTAGCTGCCGAGCGCGGCAATTAATGAGCCGAAGTGTAATTCACCGGAAGGAGATGGCGCGAAGCGCCCAATATAGTGTGATTCAGACATATCAACAGTAACAAGGCGGGAGAGACTCCCGCCTTTGGAGTGTGTAAACAGCGCTGGTGTTAACCGGCCATCTGTTTTTCGCGGATTTCGGCCAGCGTTTTGCAGTCGATGCACAGATCGGCGGTTGGACGCGCTTCCAGGCGACGAATGCCAATTTCAACACCGCAGGATTCGCAGTAGCCAAAATCTTCGTCTTCGACTTTTTTCAGCGTTTTCTCGATCTTTTTGATCAGTTTGCGTTCGCGGTCACGGTTACGCAGTTCGAGGCTGAACTCTTCTTCCTGAGCGGCACGGTCTACCGGATCCGGGAAGTTAGCAGCTTCATCCTGCATATGAGTAACGGTGCGATCGACTTCATCCCTGAGTTGATTACGCCATGCTTCAAGAATACGCTTGAAGTGCGACAGCTGGGCTTCGTTCATATACTCTTCGCCCGGTTTCTCTTGATACGGCTCCACCCCAGCGATGGCGAGAATACTCAGGGACGATGTTTTACGGTTTTGCCCTTCTTGCATGTTGCTTCTCCTTAACACGCACTATCGATCCCCGTGTTGGGGGAAAAATCAGGTCGCTATAAATAGCAGATGCTTTTCCGTATGGCAATTATCTAAACGTAACACTTGACAAGCCTGTGAGGAAAAGCGTATTTGCGCACGCGGCCAGAACACTTAATCGTCAATCGTCTAATCCCTTATAAGACAATGGGAAGAGAGGATCTCAGAGTCATATTATCGGCAGAAAGTTCCGCTTTATAAGCGAAAACCTCTACCCCCTGCTTTTGTGCCTCATTCAACAATTGCGCGTATTTAGGATCAATATGGCGGGCAGGGGAGAAACGTTCAATGGCTGAATGCAACACTGCAAACAGCAATACGGCGCGTTTGCCCGCCGCCGCAACACTCATTAGCTCTCGCAGATGCTTCTGGCCACGTAGCGTTACCGCATCCGGGAAGTAGCCATTTTCCTGTTCCGCTAACGTCACTGATTTCACTTCAATATAGCACTCCGGCCTGTCTTCCGCCTGTAACATGAAGTCAATTCTGCTGCCTTCATCGCCATATTTCACTTCGCTTTTATGCGTGCCATAACCGACCAGTTCGGGAATTACGCCATGAGTCAGCGCTTCCTTAACCAGTTGATTGGCGCGCAGGGTATTAACGCAAATAAATGCCCCGTTCTGGGTTTCGGTCATTTCCCAGGTATGGGCATATTTGCGTTTAGTATTTTCTGATGTGGAATACCAGACCCTGTCACCCGGCGTCGCGCATCCCGTCATGGCACCGGTATTGGGGCAGTGCAGGGTGAGCGGTTCACCTTCAGGCGTGATCACATCGGCGAGGAAGCGTTTGTAGCGTTGGATAAGCGTAGCGTGCTGCAGGGGAGGACTAAACTTCATCAGAGTTCCTTTCGGTGTTGCCCAGCGTCCAGCGCTGTAGCGGCGTATAGCGGGTGCGTCCCTGTGCAAAGACGGATTCATAAAGCGCGAATGTGTTGACCGGAAAGGCCCAGTGAAAACCCGGCGGCGGGATGGCAACGGCCTGACCGGCATCGCGCAGCAGGGTGATGTGCGGATGAAACGGCTGTGGGCTTTGATAACAGCCGCTGCGCGCCGCCTGCGCGCGCAGCATGTTCGCCAACTGTAATAATCCGCGCGGAGGCTGGCGCGTCCCCAGCCAGACCACGCGTGAACGCAGCCACTGACCCGCGTCGTCGAGATGTAGCGTAAATTCCGGCTGGACAATACGCCCGGCCAGTGCGGCTAACGCCCGCTGTTTTTCGGCACTGACGTCGCCCAAAAAGGCCAGCGTCAGGTGCAGGTTAGCCGCCGCGACCGGGCGACCGGCTTCCGGCGGGAAGCGATCGGCGCGCCAGCGAACAATTTGACGCTGTAGTGTTGTGGGCAATTCAATGGCAAAAAACAGCCGTTTCGACTCAGGCATACGGAGGACTCGGTAATGATATGCGCCGATGCTACAATGTACGCCGACTAATGTTAACCCTCTGGAGCTGTTAGTGTCCTCATTGCCGGTCGCCGTCGTTCTTCCTGACCTTCTCGCTGCCTTACGCCATGCCCCGCAGGTTTTGCTGAATGCCCCGACGGGGGCGGGTAAGTCCACCTGGCTACCGCTGCAAATTCTGAAAGACGGGAACATCAGCGGGAAAATTATCCTGCTGGAGCCGCGCAGGCTGGCCGCGCGCAACGTGGCGCAGCGCCTGGCGGAACTGCTGAATGAAAAACCCGGCGAAACGGTAGGTTACAGGATGCGCGCTGAGACCTGCGTGGGCCCGACCACGCGCCTTGAGGTGGTCACCGAGGGCATTCTCACCCGCATGCTGCAAAACGATCCGGAGCTGACCGGCATCGGGCTGGTGATCCTGGATGAATTCCACGAGCGCAGCCTGCAGGCGGATCTGGCCCTTGCGCTGTTGCTGGACGTTCAGCAGGGACTGCGTGACGATCTCCGGCTGCTGATAATGTCGGCGACGCTGGACAATGTGCGGCTACGGCAGGCGCTACCTGATGCGCCGGTCATCAGCTCTGAAGGGCGGGCGTTTCCTGTTGAACGCCGCTATCAACCGCTTCCCTCCCACCTGCGTTTTGACGAGGCGGTCGCCATTGCCACCGCTGAACTGCTGCGCCAGGAACCCGGTTCCCTGCTGCTGTTTTTGCCGGGTGTCGGTGAGATCCAGCGCGTGCAGGAGCAGCTTTCCTCTCGCGTAGGCGGTGATGTACTGCTGTGCCCGCTCTACGGCGCGCTGTCGCTCCAGGAGCAGCGTAAAGCTATCCTTCCTGCCCCGGTGGGGCAGCGCAAGGTGGTGCTGGCAACCAACATCGCTGAAACCAGTTTGACCATTGAAGGTATTCGTCTGGTGGTCGATAGCGCGCAGGAGAGGGTGGCAAGCTTTGATCCGCGCACCGGGTTGACTAAACTCCTGACGCAGCGCATCAGCCAGGCGTCAATGGTGCAGCGCGCGGGCCGCGCGGGGCGTCTCGAGCCGGGTATTTGCCTGCATTTGACCAGCGCAGAGCAGGCTGAACGCGCGGCGCAGCAAAGCACGCCGGAAATTTTACAAAGTGATTTGTCGGGCCTGGTGATGGATCTGCTGCAGTGGGGCTGTCCGGATCCTGGACAGCTTACCTGGCTTGATTCTCCCCCTGTCGTTAACCTCACCGCTGCGCGCAGTCTGTTAACTGAGCTTGGCGCGCTGGAGGGCGAACGTCTGACGGTACGCGGCCAGAAAATGGCGGCGCTGGGCAACGATCCGCGTCTGGCCGTGATGCTTGTGGCCGCGCAAGGGGATGATGAAATTGCCACGGCGGCAAAACTGGCGGCTATCCTTGAGGAGCCGCCGCGCGGTGGCAGCAGCGATCTGGGGCAGGCGTTTTCACGCAATCAGGGGAACTGGCAGCAGCGGGCGCAGCAGCTGTGCAAACGGCTTAACAGCCGCGGCGGCGTGCCAGACAGCGAGAGGATTTCCCGGCTGTTAGCGCAGGCGTTTCCGGATCGAATTGCGCGTCGGCGCGGGCTGGACGGCCGCTATCAGCTGGCAAACGGCATGGGGGCGATGCTGGACAGCGATGACGCCCTGACGCGTCATGAGTGGCTGATTGCGCCGCTCCTGCTGCAGGGGAGCAACTCCCCCGACGCGCGTATCCTGCAGGCGATTGCCGTCGATATTGACGCCCTGACCCGTAGCTGTCCGCAGTTGCTTAAGCAATCGGACATCGTCGAGTGGGATGATGCGCAGGGCACGCTGAAGGCGTTTCGTCGTAGCCAGATTGGGAAACTGACGCTCGGGACGAAGCCGCTGGCGAAGCCGTCGGAAGACGAGCTTCATCAGGCTATGCTGAACGGCATTCGGGAAAAAGGGCTGAGCGTGCTGAACTGGACGCCGGAGGCGGAACAGTACCGCATTCGCCTGCACTGCGCCGCAAAGTGGCTACCGGAACATGGCTGGCCAGCGATGGATGACGAGACGCTGCTGGCTACGCTTGAACGCTGGCTACTGCCGCAGATGAGCGGCGTGCACTCTCTGCGCGCCCTTAAAGCGCTTGATGTTAAGACTGCGTTACAGAATTTACTGGACTGGTCATTGCGTCAACGTCTGGATAGTGAACTGCCAGGGCATTACACTGTGCCGACCGGAAGCCGGATTGCCATCCGTTATCATGAGGATAATCCGCCGGCGCTGGCGGTTCGGATGCAGGAGATGTTTGGTGAAGCAACCACGCCGTCTATCGCTGAAGGACGCGTGCCGTTGGTGCTTGAACTGCTGTCGCCTGCGCATCGCCCCTTGCAGATCACCCGAGATTTAGGGGCGTTCTGGGCGGGGAGCTACCGTGACGTGCAGAAAGAGATGAAGGGGCGGTACCCCAAACACGTCTGGCCGGACGATCCGGCGAATACGGCGCCGACGAAGCGGACGAAGAAATATTCCTGAAAGGGATGTGTGGCCTGATGCCCTCACCCCGGCCCTCTCCCACAGGGAGAGGGAGAACTAATTTTGAGAGATTTCTTCTTTCACAGGCCTGTGAAAGAAAAGAAAATCTGGCCTTTGCGCCTGAAAGTTGCGGAGAAAAAGCATGGCGGGGAATGACCGCGAGCCAATAGGACGTAAGGGAAAACCAACGCGTCCGGCGAAAGAAAAAGTAAGCCGTCGTCGCCTCAGAGATGAGGACTATGACGATGACTATGAAGACGATGATGAGGATGAAGAACCGATGCCGCGTAAAGGGAAAGGCAAAGGGCGCAAGCCTCGGCGCAAACGCGGCTGGTTCTGGCTGCTGCTGAAGCTCTTTATTGTTTTTGTTGTGCTGATGGCAATTTACGGCGTGTATCTGGATCAGAAGATCCGCAGCCGTATCGACGGTAAAGTCTGGCAGTTACCTGCGGCAGTGTATGGCCGTATGGTGAACCTTGAGCCAGATATGTCCATCACGAAAAACGAAATGGTTAAACTGCTGGAAGCCACCCAGTATCGTCAGGTGTCAAAAATGACGCGCCCTGGCGAATTTACCGTGCAGGCGAACAGCATTGAGATGATCCGTCGTCCGTTTGATTTCCCGGACAGCAAAGAGGGTCAGGTGCGCGCGCGTCTGACCTTTGACGGGGATCGTCTGGATACCATCGAGAACATGGATAACAACCGCCAGTTCGGTTTCTTCCGTCTCGATCCGCGTCTGATCACCATGCTTTCATCGGCAAACGGCGAGCAGCGTCTGTTCGTGGCGCGTAACGGCTTCCCGGATCTGCTGGTCGATACGCTGCTGGCGACCGAAGACCGTCACTTCTACGAGCACGACGGCATCAGCCTCTACTCGATTGGTCGTGCGGTGCTGGCTAACCTGACGGCGGGTCGTACCGTGCAGGGAGCGAGTACGCTGACTCAGCAGCTGGTGAAGAACCTCTTCCTCTCCAGCGAACGATCTTACTGGCGTAAAGCGAACGAAGCCTACATGGCCGTGCTGATGGACGCGCGCTACAGCAAGGATCGTATCCTTGAGCTGTATATGAACGAGGTGTACCTCGGTCAGAGCGGCGATAACGAAATCCGCGGCTTCCCGCTGGCGAGCCTGTACTACTTTGGGCGTCCGGTCGAAGAGCTGAGCCTGGATCAGCAGGCGCTGCTGGTGGGCATGGTGAAAGGGGCGTCCATCTATAACCCCTGGCGTAACCCGAAACTGGCCCTTGAGCGTCGTAACCTGGTGCTGCGTCTGCTGCAACAGCAGCAGGTGATTGACCAGGAGCTGTACGACATGCTGAGCGCACGTCCGCTTGGCGTGCAGCCGCGCGGTGGGGTGATCTCGCCTCAGCCTGCGTTTATGCAGCTGGTGCGTCAGGAGCTGCAGAGCAAGCTTGGCGATAAGGTGAAAGATCTCTCCGGCGTGAAGATCTTTACGACCTTTGACTCCGTGGCGCAGGATGCGGCAGAAAAAGCGGCGGTGGAAGGCATTCCGGCGCTGAAGAAACAGCGTAAGCTCTCCGATCTTGAAACCGCGATGGTGGTGGTTGACCGTAACTCCGGCGAAGTTCGTGCGATGGTGGGCGGTGCCGAGCCGCAGTTTGCTGGCTATAACCGTGCCATGCAGGCGCGTCGCTCGATCGGCTCTCTGGCAAAACCGGCAACCTATCTCACTGCCCTGAGTCAGCCAAACCAGTATCGTCTCAATACCTGGATTGCGGATGCGCCGATCTCCCTGCGCCAGCCTAACGGCCAGGTGTGGTCACCGCAGAACGACGACAAGCAGTTTAGCGGTCAGGTGATGCTGGTGGATGCGTTGACGCGCTCCATGAACGTGCCGACGGTGAACCTGGGCATGTCGCTGGGTCTGCCAGCGATTGTCGATACCTGGCAGAAGCTGGGCGTGGCGAAAGATCAGCTGCACCCGGTACCGGCGATGATCCTGGGTGCGCTCAACCTGACGCCGATCGAAGTGGCGCAGGCGTTCCAGACGATCGCCAGCGGCGGTAACCGCGCGCCGCTCTCCGCCCTGCGTTCGGTGATTGCCGAAGATGGCTCCGTGCTGTATCAGAGCTTCCCGCAGGCGGAACGTGCCGTTCCTGCGCAGGCGGCCTATATGACGCTGTGGACGATGCAGCAGGTGGTGCAGCGCGGTACCGGCCGTCAGCTGGGGGCGAAGTATCCGGGCCTGCATCTGGCGGGTAAAACCGGGACCACCAACAACAACGTTGATACCTGGTTTGCCGGTATTGATGGTCGTGAAGTGGTGATCACCTGGGTAGGCCGCGACAACAACCAGCCGACCAAGCTGTACGGCGCGAGCGGGGCGATGTCGATTTACCAGCGCTATCTGGCGAATCAGTCCCCGGTGCCGCTGAACCTGGTTGCGCCGGAAGATATCGTCGATATGGGCGTGGACAGCTCCGGTAACTTCGTCTGCGGCGGCGGAATGCGTACTCTGCCGGTCTGGACAACCAACCCGGATTCCCTGTGCCAGCAAAGCCAGCCAGAACAGCCAACGGGTAACCCGTTCGAGCAGTCTTCTCAGCCACAGCAGCCGCAGCAGCAACAGCCGCAGCAGCAGAACGAGAAGAAAGACAGCGATGGTGTCGCAGGCTGGATTAAAGATATGTTCGGCGGTAACTAACCGCGTGAGGTCCCCCCGCAAGGGGGGATTTTTTTACCCATTCCCCCCCTTTTTTTAACCCTCTTTTTAATATTGATTAACCCTTCGTTCTCTCCTGGTTATTTCTTAAACCCTTAATTCTCGTAGGGCCGCTTACTGCTTGCTATGCAGTCAGCGTTTCGCCTATTATGCTGCGGTCATAATAATAATTCTCGTTTACGTTATCATTCACTTTTCCATCAGAGATACACCATGGCGCTTTCCAATACTGCTCAGCCAATCAATACGTCGCTGCGTAAAATCGCGGTCGTCGTCGCCACAGCGGTTGCCGGCATGTCGGCATATACACATGCTGCCGAAACCCCGAAAAAAGAAGAAACCATTACGGTAACCGCAGCACCTGCGGCACAGGAAAGTGCCTGGGGACCGGCACCCACGATTGCGGCTAAACGCACGGCCACCGCGACCAAGACCGATACCCCGATTGAGAAAACCCCGCAGTCTATTTCTGTCGTCACCCGTGAAGAGATGGACATGAAGCAGCCGGGGACGGTTAAACAGGCGCTGGCCTATACGCCGAGCGTGTTCGCAACACGCGGGGCGTCTACAACGTATGATGTTGTTTCTATTCGTGGGTTCACCACTTCCAGTACCGTGAATACTAACCAGTATCTGGACGGGATGAAGCTGCAGGGAGATAACTATTCTGAAGCGTCCATGGATCCGTATTTCCTTGAGCGCGTCGAGCTGCTGCGTGGCCCAACGTCCGTTCTGTACGGTAAAAGCCACCCGGGCGGCGTGGTCAGCATGGTCAGCAAGCGCCCAACCACCGAGCCACTGAAAGAAATTCAGTTCAAAATGGGTACCGATAACCTGTGGCAGACCGGGTTTGATTTCAGCGATGCGATTGATGATGACGGCGTGTGGTCATACCGTCTGACCGGTCTGGGGCGCAGCGAAAATGCGCAGCAGGAGATGGTGAAATCTTCCCGCTACGCCATTGCACCTGCTTTCAGCTGGCGTCCTGACGATAAAACCGATTTTACTTTCCTGAGCAACTTCCAGAGCGATCCGGATGCAGGCTATTACGGCTGGCTGCCGCGGGAAGGTACCGTTGTGCCTTACTACGATGCCAACGGCAAAGCACACAAGCTGCCGACCGATTTCAACGAAGGTGAAGAAGATAACAAGATCTCCCGTCGTCAGAAAATGGTGGGTTACAGCTTCTCGCATCAGTTTGATGACACCTTTACCGTGCGTCAAAACCTGCGTTACACCAAAATCAATACGCTTTACCGTTCCGTCTACGGTAACGGCTATATTGCACCGGCTCAGATCAGCCGCGCGTATGTGCGCTCCGATGAGGACCTCAACTCGTTTACCGTTGATACTCAGCTTCAGTCCAAATTCGCGACGGGTGCAGTGGATCATACCCTGTTGACGGGCGTTGATTACCTCCGCATGCGTAATGATATTGATGCTGACTACGGCACGGCCGATCCCATCAGTATGACGAAGCCTGCGTACGGCAATCCAAATGTCGACGTTTACTACCTTTACAAAGTGCTCAACCGTCAGGAACAAACCGGCCTTTATGCGCAGGATCAGGCTGAATGGGATAAGTGGGTACTCACAATGGGTGGCCGCTATGACTTTGCGAAAACCTCAGCACTGACGCGTACAACCGGTACTACCGCGGAAATCAACGATCAGGCATTCACGTGGCGCGGCGGGATTAACTACCTGTTCGACAACGGCATCACGCCTTATTTCAGCTATAGCGAATCGTTCGAACCGATTTCGGGTACCACTCAGGGCGGCAAACCGTTCGATCCTGCACGCGGCAAGCAGTATGAAGCGGGCGTGAAGTACGTACCGAAAGATCTGCCTGTTGTGGTCACGGCTGCTGTTTATCAGTTAACCAAAAACAACAACCTGACGGCCGATCCGGCGAACCCAACCAGCGGCTTTAGCGTGCAGGGCGGTGAAATTCGCTCTCGCGGTTTCGAACTGGAAGCGAAAGCTGCCGTCTCTGCCAACGTGAACGTGACGGCTTCCTATAGCTTTACTGATGCGAAATACACACACGATACCTGGTATGAAGGCCGTCGTCCGGCGGAAGTGCCGCGCAATATGGCATCTCTGTGGGCAGATTATACCTTCCACGAGACGGCGTTGAGCGGTCTGACGGTAGGGGCTGGCACCCGTTACATTGGTAACACCGTGTCCTATTACTCTGCCTCGTCGCCAAAAGCCTACCAGTCATTCAACGTCGCGGGCTATGCCCTGGCGGATGCCACCGTGAAATACGATCTGGCACGCTTTGGACTTCCCGGCTCTTCTGTCGGCGTCAACGTGAACAACATCTTCGATCGCGAATACGTCTCCAGCTGCTACAGCGAATATGCCTGCTACTGGGGAGCAGGACGTCAGGTTGTTGCTACCGCGACCTTCCGCTTCTAATCTCTCTTCGGGCACGGTTCGCCGTGCCCTTTTTATTTAAGTTGGCTGATATGCAGGATAATCAAACGCAACCCGACACCACCTTTACGCTCAACCATCTCTCCTTTCGCGTACCCGGGCGCACCTTGCTGCATCCGCTCTCTTTGACGTTTCCCGCAGGTAAAGTCACGGGCCTGATTGGTCACAACGGTTCCGGTAAGTCCACGCTGCTCAAGATGCTGGGACGACATCAGCCGCCGTCAGAAGGCGACATCCTGCTGGATGACCAACCGCTGGAGAGCTGGAGCAGTAAAGCCTTTGCCCGCAAAGTGGCGTATCTGCCGCAGCAGCTGCCGCAGGCGGAGGGGATGACGGTGCGAGAGCTGGTGGCGATTGGGCGTTATCCGTGGCATGGCGCGCTTGGGCGCTTTGGCGTGGCCGACAGAGAGAAAGTGGAAGAGGCGATTGCGCTGGTCGGGCTTAAGCCGCTGGCGCACCGTCTGGTGGATAGCCTGTCCGGCGGTGAACGCCAGCGCGCGTGGATTGCAATGCTGGTGGCCCAGGACAGCCGCTGCCTGCTCCTCGACGAACCCACCTCCGCACTTGATATCGCCCATCAGGTCGATGTTCTGGCGCTGGTGCACCGCTTGAGCCAGCAGCGCGGTCTGACGGTGATTGCGGTGCTGCATGATATCAACATGGCGGCACGCTACTGCGATTACCTTGTTGCGCTGCGCGGTGGCGAAATGATTGCGCAGGGAACGCCGTCCGAGCTGATGCGCAGCGAAACGCTGGAACAGATTTATGGTATTCCGATGGGTATTCTGCCTCACCCGGCCGGGGCTGCACCGGTGAGCTTCGTGTACTGATGCTGGACAACATGCGCATTAGCCGCCGTCGCCTGCTGACGGCGATGGCCCTCTCACCGCTGCTGTTAAAAATGAATACGGCGCGTGCCGCCGCCGTCGATCCGCACCGCATAGTGGCGCTGGAGTGGTTGCCGGTCGAGCTGATGATGGCGCTCGGCGTTACGCCCTACGGCGTCGCGGACATTCCCAACTATAACCTCTGGGTGAACGAGCCGAAGCTGCCGGACTCGGTGATCGACGTCGGCCTGCGTACGGAGCCAAACCTCGAGCTGCTCACCCAGATGAAACCTTCGTTCCTGTTCTGGTCCGCGGGCTACGGTCCGTCAGAAGAGGTGATGGCGCGCATTGCGCCCGGGCGCGGATTCGCTTTCAGCGACGGTAAAAAACCGCTGGCCGTAGCGAAAAATTCGATTGGCGAGATGGCGCATTTCCTTAACCGGGAAGCGGAGGCCAAACGGCATCTCGACGAATTTGATGCCCTGATCGACTCCCTGAAGCCGCGTTTTGCTCACCGGGGCGATCGTCCGCTGCTGATGGTGACGCTGCTGGATGCCCGCCATATGCTGGTCTTTGGTAAAAACTGCCTGTTCCAGGAGGTGCTGGACAGCTTCGGCATTCGCAACGCCTGGGAAGGGGAGATGACGTTCTGGGGCAGTACCGCTGTGGGTATCGATCGCCTCGCGGCGTTTCGCGATGTGGATGTGCTGTGCTTCGATCACGGCAACGAGCGCGACATGCAAACCCTGATGGCGACCCCGCTCTGGCAGGCGATGCCGTTTGTGCGCGAGCGGCGCTTCCAGCGCGCTCCGGCGGTCTGGTTCTACGGCGCGACGCTGTCGGCGATGCATTTTGCCCGCGTGCTGGATAACGCCCTGGGAGGTAAAGCATGAGTACGCGTATTGCCCGTTTCCCGGCGCTTCTGCTGATGCTGATTTTTCTTGCCGCGCTGGCGTTAACCGGGTTCAACCTCTCTGCCGCGTTACCGCGCGCGCAATGGGGAGCCGCGCTGGCCTCGCCGGATATCGACAATATTCAGCAGATGCTGTTCCACTACAGCCTGCTGCCGCGTCTGGCAATTTCCCTTTTAGTCGGTGCCGGTTTAGGGCTGGTGGGCGTGCTGTTCCAGCAGGTGTTACGTAACCCGCTGGCGGAGCCAACCACGCTCGGCGTCGCGACCGGCGCACAGCTTGGGATCACTATCACCACGTTGTGGGCGCTGCCGGGAGCGTTAACCTCGCAGTTTGCGGCACTCGCGGGGGCGTGCGTGGTGAGCGCGCTGGTCTTTGGCGTGGCCTGGGGCAAACGCCTTTCCCCTGTGACGCTCATTCTGGCCGGGCTGGTGGTGAGCCTCTACTGTGGCGCGATTAACCAGCTGCTGGTGCTGTTTCACCACGATCGGCTGCAAAGCATGTTCCTGTGGAGTACCGGTACGCTCACCCAAACCGACTGGAGCGTTGTGCTGCGCCTGTGGCCGCAGCTGGCTGGCGGTGTTGTGCTGACGCTGCTGCTCCTGCGTCCCCTGACGCTGATGGGACTGGATGATGGCGTGGCGCGTAACCTGGGGCTGGCGCTGTCGCTGGCTCGCCTGGCGGCGCTGACGCTGGCGATTGTATTAAGCGCCCTGCTGGTGAACGCGGTCGGCATCATCGGGTTTATCGGCCTGTTTGCGCCGCTGCTGGCGAAAATGCTTGGGGCGCGCCGTTTGCTGGCGCGTCTGCTGCTGGCCTCGCTGATTGGGGCGCTGATCCTCTGGCTTTCCGATCAGCTTATTCTCTGGCTGGCGCGGGTGTGGCGGGAAGTCTCTACCGGCTCGGTCACGGCGCTTATCGGTGCGCCGCTGCTGCTTTGGCTGCTGCCGCGTCTGCGCAGCATGAGCGCACCGGCGATGGATGCGGGCGATAAAGTCCATGCTGAACGTCAGTCGGTACTGTGGTTTAGCCTTGCCGGGCTGGCGGTGCTGGTTATCGTCTCGTTCGCGGCGCTCTCATTCGGTCGCGATGCCGCGGGCTGGCACTGGGCAACGGGCGATTTACTCAACGACCTGCTGCAGTGGCGCTGGCCGCGTATCTTTGCTGCGCTGATTGCAGGGGTAATGCTGGCGGTGGCGGGGTGCATTATTCAGCGTCTGACCGGCAACCCGATGGCGAGCCCGGAAGTGCTTGGGATCAGCTCTGGCGCCGCCTTTGGCGTGGTGCTGATGCTGTTCTTTGTGCCGGGCAATGCGTTTGGCTGGCTGATGCCTGCCGGCAGTCTCGGTGCGGCCGTTACGCTGCTGATTATCCTGATTGCCGCCGGTCGCGGCGGGTTTTCACCGCACCGTATGCTGCTGGCGGGGATGGCGCTCAGCACCGCGTTCACCATGCTGCTGATGATGCTGCAGGCAAGCGGCGACCCGCGTATGGCGAAGATCCTGACCTGGATATCCGGCTCAACGTACGGCGCGACCGGCAGCCAGGCGATCGGGTCCGGGATCGTGATGGTCGTGCTGCTGGCGATGGTGCCGCTGTGCCGACGCTGGCTCACTATTCTGCCGCTCGGCGGGGAAACCGCACGTGCGGTGGGCATGGCGCTGACGCCAGCGCGTGTAGCGCTGCTGCTGCTCGCCGCGTGCCTGACGGCGACGGCCACCATGACGATTGGCCCGCTGAGTTTTGTGGGGTTAATGGCGCCGCATATCGCCAGAATGATGGGGTTCCGCCGGACGATGCCGCATATTGTCATGTCGGCCCTCACGGGCGGGGTGATGCTGGTGTTTGCAGACTGGTGCGGAAGAATGGTGCTGTTCCCGTATCAGATCCCGGCGGGGCTGCTGTCGACCTTTATTGGTGCGCCGTATTTTATCTATCTGTTGAGAAAGCAGAGTCGGTAGTCAGGTGCGGCTTGATGCCCTCTCCCACGGGGAGAGGGAGAACACCGTAGGCCGGGTAAGCGTTAGCGCTACCCGGCAATGCCCTTAGAGCTTGGCAAACACCTTACGCGCCGCGTCAATGGTGTTATTGATATCTTCTTCGCTGTGCGCCACGGACATAAAGCCCGCCTCGAATGCGGACGGTGCCAGGTAGACGCCTTCTTCCAGCATCAGGTGGAAGAAGCGCTTGAAGCGTTCAACGTCGCACTTCACCACGTCCTGATAGCGGGTCACGGTTTTCGCCTCGGTGAAGAAAATCCCGAA
The DNA here is from genome assembly GCF_000805795.1 of Enterobacter sp. FB. Classification (NCBI taxonomy): domain Bacteria; kingdom Pseudomonadati; phylum Pseudomonadota; class Gammaproteobacteria; order Enterobacterales; family Enterobacteriaceae; genus Enterobacter; species Enterobacter sp. FB. The sequence continues at coordinate 117,086 of NZ_JSZC01000011.1, forward strand.
CATCCCGCCTACGTGGTTAACCACCAGCGGAATGCCGGCCTCTTCTGCCGCTTCCAGCAGGCCGTTTGCTAGCTGCGTGGTCCGGTCGGTCAGGGTTTCGTGAATACCTGGCTGAGCCACTTCGGTCAGGCAGGCAAAGCCCGCCGCCATGGCGATAGGGTTACCGGAGAGCGTGCCCGCCTGGTAAACCGGGCCGGTTGGAGCCAGCGCTTCCATGACGTCCTTACGACCACCGAACGCGCCGACCGGCATGCCGCCGCCGATGATTTTACCCAGGCAGGTGAGGTCCGGCTCCACGCCGTAATAAGACTGGGCGCCCGCCAGCGCCACGCGGAAGCCGGTCATCACTTCGTCGATGATCAGCAGCGCGCCGAACTCATCGCACAGGGCGCGCAGGCCCGGCAGGAAGTCAGGCTGCGGTGGGATACAGTTCATGTTGCCCGCAACCGGCTCAACGATGATGCAGGCGATCTCCTGCGGATACTGCTCGAACGCCGCGCGAACGGTGTTCAGATCGTTGTAGGTGCAGGTCAGGGTATGCTTCGCGAAATCCGCAGGCACGCCAGGCGAGTTTGGCTGGCCGAGCGTCAGCGCGCCGGAACCCGCTTTCACCAGCAGGCAGTCCGCGTGGCCGTGGTAGCAGCCTTCGAACTTGATGATTTTATCGCGGCCGGTAAAACCGCGCGCCAGGCGGATGGCGCTCATGGTGGCTTCGGTACCGGAGTTCACCATGCGCACCATGTCCATGGTCGGAACCAGCTCGGTGACCAGTTCCGCCATCTTGACTTCCATTTCGGTAGGCGCACCGAAGCTCAGGCCGCGCTGGGCGGCTTCAATCACGGCGTTACGAATGGCCGGGTGGTTGTGCCCCAGCACCATCGGGCCCCAGGAGCCGACATAATCGATATAGGCTTTGCCATCGACATCATACAGATACGCGCCGTCAGCACGTTCGATAAACAGCGGCGTGCCGCCCACGCCGGTAAAGGCGCGCACAGGTGAGTTCACGCCACCCGGAATAAGCTCGCGGGCTGCACTGTAGAGGTTTTCAGACTTGCTCATGGCGTCGTTCCTGGTTCGTATAAAATGATTAAGCCCACTATTCTAAGTGATTCGGGGAAGGTTATGAAATTTTTAGCCTGGTAATGCTTTAAGATTTGTTAAGTAATTTTCAGGAGACGGTGGGGCAGTCTCTGGTAAAATCCACGCGGCTTTTGTATGACGAATAAGTACAGGACATGAAATCAGATTCTCCGTCTTTTGAAGAACAACAGTTTACGCGCGCCCAGCATCGAATCAGTATTCGACGGCTGCTCAATCGCGATAAAACGCCGCTGGCGATCCTGCTGGCCGCTGCCGTGGTGGGAACGCTCGCCGGTCTGGTGGGCGTGGCGTTTGAAAAAGCGGTTAATGCCGTGCTCAACTGGCGAGTGGGAACCGTGGCCGGTTTCGCCGACAGCCGATGGCTGGTCTGGGTTGCGGCGTTCGGGCTGTCGGCGCTGTTTGCCATGGTGGGGTATTTTCTGGTGCGTAAATTTGCGCCGGAGGCGGGCGGGTCCGGCATCCCGGAAATTGAAGGGGCGCTGGAGGAGCTGCGTCCTGTGCGCTGGTGGCGAGTCATTCCGGTGAAATTTATCGGCGGCATGGGTACGCTGGGCGCGGGGATGGTTCTTGGCCGGGAAGGACCCACGGTTCAGCTGGGCGGGAACGTCGGCCGCATGGTGGGCGATCTCTTTCGGATGCGCAGCGCCGAAGCGCGCCATACGCTGCTGGCAACCGGTGCGGCGGCGGGGCTATCGGCGGCCTTTAACGCGCCGCTGGCGGGCATTTTGTTTATCATCGAAGAGATGCGCGCGCAGTTTCGCTACAACCTGATCTCCATTAAAGCGGTGTTTACCGGCGTCATTATGTCGAGCATTGTGTTTCGCCTCTTTAATGGCGAAGGGGCGGTCATTGAGGTGGGTAAACTGACCAACGCGCCGGTTAACACCCTGTGGCTTTACCTGATCCTCGGCATGATTTTTGGCGTGGTGGGACCGCTGTTTAACACCTTTATCCTGCGCGCTCAGGATATGTTCCAGCGTATTCACGGTGGGAATACGACTAAATGGGTGCTGATGGGCGGCCTGCTTGGCGGAATCTGTGGTGTGCTCGGGTTTATCGAGCCAAATGCCGCGGGCGGCGGCTTCGGGCTGATCCCCATTGCGGCGGCGGGGAACTTCAGCGTGGGTCTGCTGCTGTTTATGTTTATCTCCCGCGTCATCACCACGGTATTGTGTTTTTCCTCCGGCGCGCCCGGCGGGATATTCGCCCCGATGCTGGCGCTGGGAACCTTGTTGGGCACCGCGTTTGGTATGGCGGCTGAAGCGGGCTTTCCCGCCTATCACCTTGATGCAGGGACCTTTGCGGTAGCCGGAATGGGGGCGCTGCTGGCCGCCTCCCTGCGCGCGCCGTTGACCGGTATCGTGCTGGTGCTGGAGATGACGGACAATTACCAGCTCATTTTGCCAATGATCATTACCTGTCTCGGGGCGACACTATTAGCCCAGTTCCTGGGTGGAAAACCGCTATACTCCACCATCCTCGCGCGTACCCTGGCAAAACAAGAGGCGGAGCGGGCCGCCGCGCAGAATACTTGAATGAATTACCAGGGTATTAGATAATGACGAAAAGAATTGGGTGAATTTTACCCAATAGCAGTATTCATGGGAGCATAAGATGAGTGATGACGTAGCTGTGCCGCTGGAATTTACCGAAGCAGCAGCCAACAAAGTGAAAACCCTGATTGCCGACGAAGACAATCCGGATCTGAAACTGCGTGTCTATATTACCGGTGGCGGCTGCAGCGGCTTCCAGTACGGTTTTACTTTTGACGATCAGGTTAACGATGGCGATATGACCATTGAGAAACAGGGCGTCGCGCTGGTGGTTGACCCGATGAGCCTGCAGTATCTGGTAGGTGGTTCTGTCGACTACACCGAAGGTCTGGAAGGTTCACGCTTTGTGGTCACCAACCCGAACGCAACAAGCACCTGCGGGTGTGGGTCTTCGTTCAGCATTTAAGCCTGAATGCGGATTGTAGGCCCGGTAAGCGAAGCGCCACCGGGCTTATAAACGACGCCTATCTTGAAGTTTCATCCAGCGCAAACGTCGGCAGCTTCAGGTGCCAGCGTATCGCCGCTAAACGTATCGCCAGCGTCACGATCATCCCCAGCATCGCGGCGTTTTCCAGCGGAATGGCAAAGGTGTAATACGCGGTCGCGTGGACAATGCCGCCCGCAATACAGGCCGTTGCGTAAATTTCAGTACGCAGGATCATCGGCACCTCACGTGCCAGAATGTCGCGAATGATCCCGCCGCCCACGCCGGTTAATACGCCCATGCAGATCGCCACCATCGGACCGGTGCCCGCATTAAACGCCTTATTGACGCCAATACCGACAAACACGGCCAGACCGACGGCATCCAGTACCGGCAATATCCATTTTGGTAATCGTCGGGGCTGGCGAACCAGCACAATGGTTAACAGGCAGGTGACCATCGCGACCACCAGGTCGGTTGGATCTTTCACCCAAAACACCGGGCCATTGGCCAGCGCCATATCGCGGATTGTCCCGCCGCCCACGGCGGTCACCACGCCCAGCACCAGCACGCCAAACGGATCCATGCGTAGTTTTCCGGCGAGCAGGACGCCGGAGATAGCAAAAACGGCTGTGCCAAGAATATCCAGCCAATAAACGAGCATCGTTAAATCCTCGAAAAGGGTCTTATGTTAGTGACTCTCTGCCAGCGCGGCACAGAGCTGTTTTGCGGCGAGGATAATACGCGGGCTGGCGCGTTCAAACCAGTCGCTGTTGAGGGGTATTACCGGTATTTTTAGCTGCTTTTGCCAGAATTGCTCGATTTTGGGAATTTCGCTCGCATTTCCGACCACCACGATGGCCTGTGGCTGGCGCGCCAGAACCTGCTCACGGCTTACCTGAGGCCACGGTACCCGGCTGGCTGCAAAGATGTTTTCACCGCCACAGACTTCCAGTACCTGATTCTGAATCGACCCTTTTCCGGTGGTGAACAGCGGCTGGCTGCCAAACTGCAGGAAGATGCGCTTTTTAACAGGGGTATCGTATCGGGATTTCAGCGCGGCATAGTCGCTGAGCATCTGTTTCGCTGCAGCCTCGGCTTTTTTGGGCGTAGGGCTATAGGGTGCCAGGGCCTGTAGCGCCTGAGCGACCTGCTCAATGCTGACGGCATCAATCCACATGACCTTGATGCCAAGGGAGGTAAGCTGGTTGACCTGCCGCTCGGCGTTTCCGCCGCGCCAGGCCAGCACGAGATCCGGTTTCAGCGCCACGATGCGCTCAAGGTTCATCCCTTGCCAGGTTGCCACCTGTTCAATGCCTGTCGCCTGAGGGGGATAATCCGAAAAGCTGCTCACGCCAACGGGCGTGATCCCGGCGGCAAACGCCAGTTCGGTATTGGCGGGAGAGAGGGTAATCACACGCGGCGCGGCAAAAAGCCACGCCGGTGCGAGCAGAAGCAGGGCGGCCAGCGCCCTGAGGGGATGTTTAGCCACGTGCCAGGTTCTGCACCAGGCGTTCCACCATCACGGTGGACTGTTTTGCCGCAACGGTCAGGAACTCGTCGAAGCTGATGTGGGACTGCTGATCTGCCACGTCAGAGATGGCGCGAACCACTACAAACGGTACGTTGAAATTATGGCAAACGTGCGCGATCGCGGTCGCTTCCATCTCAACGGCCACCGCCTGAGGGAAGTTATGACGGATTTTCGCCAGGCCAACGGAGCCGTTGATGAACGCATCACCGCTGACAATCAGACCGCGTACCGCGTTGAGGTTGAGCTCCGCAATGCAGGTCTCTGCCGCCGCAATCAGTTTGTCGTCCGCTTTAAACCCTGCCGGGCAGCCCGGAAGCTGGCCGTACTCGTAGCCGAACGCGGTGACGTCCGCATCGTGATAGCGCGCTTCGTCGGAAACAACGATGTCACCCACTTTCAGCGTCGGCGCCAGGCCGCCCGCAGAGCCGGTATTCACGATCACGTCCGGCTTGCAGCGCTCAAGCAGCAGGGTGGCACCCAGCGCCGCAGCGACTTTACCGATGCCTGATTTCAGCAGAGCCACGTCAACACCGTTTAGCTGACCGGTATAGATCTCACAACCCCCCAGAGAGAGGGTCTGACGGTTCTCAATTTTGTCACGCAGAAGCGTAACTTCTTCTTCCATTGCACCAATAATGCCGATTTTCATAGATTTACTCGCGATGTGCCTTGTTAAGATGCATAGTCTATCATGCGGTTAAGGGGAAACGCATTCTCACGCGGGGGAGCACATGTCACCAATCGATTTTCGCACCAAAATTAACTGGCACCGACGTTTCCGTTCGCCGCAGGGCGACAAGAGCGAACATGAGATCCTGCGTATCTTCGAAAGCGATCGCGGGCGGATCATTAACTCGCCCGCCATCCGCCGTCTGCAGCAAAAGACCCAGGTCTTTCCGCTGGAGCGTAACGCCGCGGTGCGCACGCGCTTAACCCACTCCATGGAGGTGCAGCAGGTCGGGCGCTACATCGCCAAAGAGATTTTAAGCCGTCTCAAAGAGCAGCGCTTACTGGAAACCTATGGTCTGGACGAGCTGACGGGGCCTTTTGAGAGCATCGTTGAGATGGCCTGCCTGATGCATGACATCGGCAACCCGCCTTTCGGTCACTTTGGAGAGGCGGCTATCAATGACTGGTTTAAGCAACGGCTTTTCCCTTCGGATGCGGTAAGCCAGCCGCTGAGCGACGACCGCTGCATCGTACGCGATTTACGCCTGCGTGAAGGTGAAGAGGGGCTGAACGATCTGCGCCGCAAGGTGCGCCAGGACCTCTGTCACTTTGAGGGTAACGCGCAGGGGATCCGGCTGGTGCATTCCCTGATGCGTATGAACCTGACCTGGGCGCAGGTCGGCTGCATTCTTAAATATACGCGCCCCGCGTGGTGGATGGGGGAGACGCCCGCGTCCCACAGTTATTTAATGAAAAAACCGGGCTATTACCTTTCCGAAGAGGCTTATATTGAACGGTTACGTAAAGAACTTTCATTGACGCCAAACGGCCGTTTTCCATTGACCTGGATTATGGAAGCCGCCGATGATATTTCCTATTGCGTGGCCGATCTGGAAGACGCCGTTGAGAAAAGAATTTTCAGCGTCGAGGAGCTTTATCAGCATCTTTATACGGCCTGGGGCACCCATGAAAAAGGCTCGCTGTTTGCGCTGGTTGTCGAAAATGCCTGGGAAAAATCGCGCTCAAATACATTAAGCCGCAGTACGGAAGACCAGTTCTTTATGTATTTGCGGGTCAATACATTAAATAAGCTGGTGCCGTACGCGGCGTCACGCTTTATTGATAATTTGCCGCTGATTTTCAGCGGGGAATTCAACCACGCCCTGCTGGAAGATGACAGCAGTTTCAGCCAGCTCCTCGAGCTTTATAAACATGTGGCGATGCGGCATGTATTCAGCCATCCGGATGTCGAACAGTTAGAGCTGCAGGGATATAGGGTGATCAGTGGGTTACTGGAAATTTATGCTCCGCTGCTCCAGCTGTCGGTCGACGATTTCAGCGAGCTGGTAGAACACGAGCGCGTGCGCCGTATTCCCATTGAATCACGACTTTATCAAAAACTTTCTACCCGACACCGTCTGGCGTATGTCGAAGCGATTGGCAAGCTGGATCGCCAGTCACCGCAGTGGCCGGTGATGGAATATTATTACCGCTGCCGTCTTATCCAGGACTATATCAGCGGCATGACGGATTTGTATGCCTGGGATGAATATCGCAAGCTGATGGCGGTGGAATAACCCGGAGTTTTGTAAAGACGGCCAATAAATTTTTACCTTTTCCATAAACTTATCGCCGGAACTAAGCGGTATAAAACGAATCTGAGTTACACAGCAATTTTGCGTTACCTGTAAATCGAGATTGAGAAACATGAAAAAAACCACATTAGCAATGAGTGCACTGGCTCTGAGTTTAGGTTTAGCGCTGTCTCCTCTGACTGCTACTGCAGCCGAGACCGCGTCGTCGGCAGCAACCGCGCAGCAGATGCCAAGCCTGGCACCGATGCTCGAAAAAGTGATGCCATCGGTGGTGAGTATTAACGTTGAGGGTAGCACGACCGTCAATACGCCGCGCATGCCGCGTAACTTCCAGCAGTTCTTCGGCGACAACTCGCCGTTCTGCCAGGACGGTTCGCCATTCCAGAGCTCTCCGTTCTGTCAGGGCGGTGGCGCAGGGGATGACAACCAGGGCGGCGGCCAGCAGCAGAAATTCATGGCGCTTGGCTCGGGGGTAATCATTGATGCAGCGAAAGGCTATGTCGTCACTAACAACCACGTTGTCGATAACGCGAGCAGCATTAAGGTTCAGCTGAGCGATGGCCGTAAGTTTGACGCCAAAGTGGTCGGCAAAGATCCACGCTCCGACATCGCGCTGATCCAGATTCAGGATCCGAAAAACCTGACGGCGATTAAAATTGCCGACTCCGACGCGCTGCGCGTGGGTGACTATACCGTGGCGATCGGTAACCCGTTCGGTCTGGGTGAAACCGTGACCTCGGGTATCGTCTCTGCACTGGGCCGCAGCGGCCTCAATGCCGAAAACTATGAAAACTTCATCCAGACGGATGCGGCGATCAACCGCGGTAACTCCGGCGGCGCGCTGGTGAACCTGAACGGCGAGCTGATCGGTATCAACACCGCGATCCTGGCACCGGACGGCGGCAACATCGGGATCGGCTTTGCTATCCCAAGTAACATGGTGAAAAACCTGACCGCGCAGATGGTGCAGTATGGCCAGGTGAAACGCGGTGAGCTGGGTATCCTGGGTACGGAACTGAACTCCGAACTGGCTAAGGCAATGAAGGTTGACGCCCAGCGCGGGGCATTCGTCAGCCAGGTGATGCCGAACTCCTCTGCCGCTAAAGCGGGCATTAAAGCGGGGGATGTGATCACCTCCCTGAACGGTAAACCGATCAGCAGCTTTGCCGCCCTGCGTGCGGAAGTCGGCTCTATGCCTATCGGCAGCAAAGTGACCCTTGGTCTGCTGAGCGACGGCAAGGCGGTTAACGTCAGCCTGGAGCTGCAGCAGAGCAGCCAGAATCAGGTGGACTCCAGCACCATCTTCAGCGGGATTGAAGGCGCCGAGATGAGCAACAAAGGCGCAGATAAAGGCGTAGTGGTGAATAACGTGAAGGCGAATTCACCGGCAGCCCGTATCGGCCTGAAAAAAGGCGATGTGATCATGGGCGCTAACCAGCAGCCGGTGAAAAACATCGCTGAACTGCGTAAGATCCTCGACAGCAAACCTTCCGTGCTGGCGCTGAATATCCAGCGTGGTGACACCTCTATTTACCTGCTGATGCAGTAATCCTCTGAAGCCCCTGTTCGCAGGGGCTTTCCTCGTTTCTGTGACCTTTCACACAAGTCCACACTTCTTCCTCTCTCTTTGTGCATCTGCACAATGCAGGCGTCGCTGAACTTCCCTATGCTTGAGCTCTGCTCACGGGAGGGTTCTATGGCTGGCTGGCATCTTGATACCAAAATGGCGCAGGATATTGTGGCGCGCACCATGCGCATCATTGATACCAATATCAACGTAATGGATGCCCGCGGGCGCATTATTGGCAGTGGCGATCGCGAGCGTATTGGGGAATTGCACGAAGGCGCGCTGCTGGTGCTCTCCCAGGGGCGCGTGGTCGATATCGACGATGCGGTAGCGAAACACCTGCACGGCGTCCGTCAGGGCATCAATTTACCGCTGCGCCTTGAAGGCGAGATTGTGGGGGTCATCGGCCTCACCGGCGAGCCTGAGTCACTGCGAAAATACGGTGAGCTGGTCTGCATGACGGCGGAGATGATGCTGGAGCAGTCGCGGCTGATGCACCTGCTGGCTCAGGACAGCCGCCTGCGCGAAGAGCTGGTGATGAACCTTATTCAGGCAGAGGAGCATACGCCTGCGCTCAGTGAATGGGCCCAGCGTCTGGGGATCGATCTGAACCAGCCGCGCGTGGTGGCGGTCATTGAGGTTGACAGCGGCCAGCTGGGCGTAGACAGCGCGATGGCCGAGCTGCAGCAGCTGCAAAATGCACTGGCGACGCCGGAGCGCGATAACCTGGTGGCGATCGTCTCTCTGACGGAGATGGTGGTGCTCAAACCGGCGCTCAATGCGTTTGGCCGCTGGGATGCGGACGATCATCGCCGTCGCGTGGAGCAGTTAATTTCCCGTATGAAAGAGAATGGTCAGCTGCGTTTTCGCGTTGCGCTGGGCAACTACTTTACCGGTCCGGGCAGTATCGCCCGCTCCTGGCGAACCGCGCGCACCACCATGATGGTGGGTAAGCAGCGAATGCCGGAAAGCCGCAGCTATTTCTATCAGGACCTGATGCTGCCGGTGCTGCTCGACAGCCTGCGCGGGGGCTGGCAGGCCAATGAGCTTGCGCGGCCACTGGCGCGCCTGAAAGCCATGGACAATAACGGCCTGCTGCGCCGGACGCTGCAGGCGTGGTTCCGTCATAACGTGCAGCCGCTGGCGACGTCAAAAGCGCTGTTTATCCACCGCAATACCCTGGAGTATCGGTTAAATCGAATTTCAGAGCTGACGGGGTTAGATCTGGGAAATTTCGATGACAGGCTGCTGCTGTATGTGGCGCTGCAGTTGGATGAACAGAGATGATGCTGTTTGCCGGGGGGCGGCTTCGCCTTACCCGGCCTACATGCGTTCGTAGGCCCGGTAAGCGAAGCGCCACCGGGCAATAAAACGGCTTATTTGTTGCGGGTTAACTTCTCAAGATCCGCTTCAATCTCGCTGATCTTATTGGTAACAACGCTTTCAAGGTGACGCAGATCGTCAAGGATCTTGCGCTTGAGATCGACTTCGGTGCGGTCGCGCTGGCAGATCTGATCGAGTTCATCGATCACATAGCGCAGGTTAGGGCTGATTTCCTGTACTTCTTTGTATCCCTGTCCTACACCGTCAGCAACAACGGTCTTACGCTGGCGTGGGTATTTAAACTTCACGCTTTTGGCGAAAAACTCTCCTTTGTCCTTGTGAAAATAGATTTTCAAAATATCGTTATTGGCTTCCTGGCGGAGGCTGTAACGATCAATTTCATCAGGATTGGTAATGCCCAGACTTTTCAGATTATCGTACATAGCGGTACCCTTGATCTCAACATAACCTTTGAATAATTAACGAAAAAATCTATTTTCGCCACCCTCAGATATAAAAAAAGCGGGGTTGCCCCCGCTTTTTGTTATACCCGATTAATCGATGGTGCGCAGCAATTCGTTGATGCCCACTTTACCGCGCGTTTTCGCATCCACTTTCTTCACGATAACCGCACAGTACAGGCTGTATTTGCCATCTTTGGACGGCAGGTTGCCGGAAACCACCACGGAGCCCGCCGGAACGCGACCGTAATGCACTTCACCGGTTTCACGGTCGTAAATACGGGTGCTCTGGCCGATGTAAACGCCCATGGAGATCACGGAACCTTCTTCCACGATCACGCCTTCCACCACTTCTGAACGCGCGCCGATGAAGCAGTTATCTTCGATGATGGTTGGGTTAGCCTGCAGTGGCTCCAGAACACCGCCGATGCCCACGCCGCCGGACAGGTGAACGTTTTTCCCGATCTGTGCGCAGGAACCAACCGTTGCCCACGTATCCACCATGGTGCCTTCATCAACGTAGGCACCGATGTTCACGTAGGATGGCATCAGCACGGTGTTGCGTGCGATGAAGGCACCCTGACGCACCGCCGCAGGCGGCACCACGCGGAAACCTTCTTTCTGGAAACGCGCTTCGTCGTAGTCAGCGAACTTCATTGGCACTTTATCGAAGTAGCGGCTTTCTGCTCCGTCGATAACCTGGTTATCGTTGATGCGGAAAGAGAGCAGCACGGCTTTCTTCAGCCATTGATGAGTGACCCACTGACCGTCGATTTTTTCTGCCACGCGCAGTGCGCCGGAATCCAGCAGGGAAATCACCTGGTTTACCGCTTCACGGGTCACGGTATCCACATTTGCCGGGGTAATCTCGGCGCGACGCTCAAAAGCGGACTCAATAACGTTCTGTAACTGCTGCATTGTTTACTCTTTCCATTTCACTAAAAAACATATCACCCTTTATCGTTTGGATTGAGGGCTGCTGTCAACCGTTGTTGCACTTCAAGCTGCAGGTCATTATTAAGGGCACGCCGGTCGGCGGTGGCGATTATAAATAAATCTTCTACTCGCTCGCCAATCGTTGTAATTCGGGCCCCATGAAGCGAAATTCCCAGATCGGCAAAAACCTGGCCGACGCGGGCGAGCAGCCCTGGCTGGTCGAGCGCGATCAGCTCCAGGAACGATTTACGATCGGTGTGGGTCGGCAGGAAATTGACCTCGGTATCCACGGTAAAGTGGCGCAATTTTGCCGGCTGGCGACGCGGCTGCGGGGGCTGCCAGCTGCGCTGGGTAATCGCCTGCTCCAGACCAAAACGTATCCCTTCATGCCTGTCCGACGACAGCGGGCTGCCGTCCGGCTCCAGCACGATAAAGGTGTCCATGGCCATGCCGTCGCGGGTGGTGAAAATCTGCGCGTCATGCACGCTCAGGTTACGCCTGTCCAGCTCGGCACAGACGGCAGCAAACAGATAAGGCCGGTCCGGGCTCCAGATGAAAATCTCCGTTCCGCCGCGCGTGGCCTGCGGGCTTAGCAGGATCATCGGCTGGGACAGATCGTGCTTGAGCAGATGCCGCGCGTGCCACGCCAGCTGGTTTGGGCTGTGGCGGACAAAATAGTTGGCGCGGCAGCGAGCCCAAATCTGATGTAGCGCCTCTTCATCAATGTTATCCATCCGCAGCAGCGCCAGCGCCTGAAGCTGGTGGTGACGCACGCGCTCGCGCATGTCCGGCGTGTTCTGCATCCCGCGACGCAGCTGTTTTTCGGTAGCGAAGTACAGCTCGCGCAGCAGGCTCTGCTTCCAGCTGTTCCACAGGGTTTCGTTGGTGGCGCAAATATCCGCCACCGTCAGGCAGACCAGATAGCGCAGGCGGTTTTCCGTCTGAACTTCTTCCGCGAACTGCTTAATGACTTCCGGGTCCTGAATGTCCCGACGCTGCGCGGTGACCGACATCAGCAGGTGATGGCGCACCAGCCAGGCCACCAGCTGCGTTTCACGTGAGTTCAGGCCGTGTAGTTCGGCAAATTTCAGCACGTCCTGCGCGCCGAGCACCGAGTGATCGCCGCCGCGGCCCTTGGCGATGTCGTGGAACAGGGCGGCAATCAGGATCAGTTCCGGATGGGTCAGGCGCGGCCACAGCTCCACGCACAGCGGGTGGCGGGAGCGCGTCTCTTCTTTCGCAAAGCTCTCCAGCTTGAGCATCACGCGGATGGTGTGTTCATCCACCGTGTAGGCGTGGAACAGGTCGAACTGCATCTGCCCGACGATGTGCGACCACTGCGGCATATAGGCCCACAGCACGCTGTGGCGGTGCATCGGCAGCAGCCCGCGGCTGACGGCACCCGGGTGGCGGAGCATGCTCAGGAACAGCGAGCGCGCTTCCGGGATGTAACACAAAGGCTGCGTCAGATGTCGGCGCGCGTGGCGCAGATGGCGCAGGGTGGTGGAGTAGATCCCGGTGATGGTGCTGTTGCGCACCATGGTGTAGAACATCCGCAGGATCGCTTCCGGCTCGCGGATAAACAGCGTTTCGTCGCGCAGATCGATAAGCGTACCGCGCAGCTGGAATTCGTCATCAATCGGGCGCGGCTTTTCGTCCGCCGTCAGGGCCAGAATGGCCTCGTCGAACAGCTGCAACAGCATCTGGTTCAGCTCGGTCACCCGGCGGGTGACGCGGAAGAAATCCTTCATCATCTGCTCAACCGGCTCGTTACCTTCGCCCTGGTAATTCAGGCGCTGCGCCACGCTGAGCTGGCGGTCAAACAGCAGACGGTTATCGTAGCGGGTGACCTCCAGATGCAGGGCAAAGCGGATGCGCCACAGCAGGTGCAGACACTCGTTGAGCTCGTTACGCTCCGCCTCGGTTAAAAAACCGAAGCCAACCATCTCGTCCAGCGAGGTGGCGCCGAAATGGCGACGGGCGACCCACTGTAACGTGTGGATGTCGCGCAGGCCGCCGGGGCTGCTTTTAATGTCAGGCTCAAGGTTATAGCTGGTGCCGTGGTAGCGCTGGTGGCGCTGGTTTTGCTCCTCGACTTTCGCGGCGAAGAACTTTTCTGACGGCCAGAAGCCGTCGCTGAAGATGTGTTTTTGCAGCTCCAGGAACAGCGCGACGTCGCCAATCAGCAGACGTGTTTCAATCAGGTTGGTGGCAACGGTCAGGTCCGATAGCCCTTCCAGCAGACACTCTTCCAGGGTGCGAACGCTGTGGCCGACTTCCAGCTTCACGTCCCAGAGCAGGGTCAGAAGCTCGCCGATTTTTTGCGCCTGTTCGTCCGGCAGCTTTTTGCGGCTTAGGATCAGGAGATCGATATCGGAAAGCGGATGCAGCTCACCGCGGCCATAGCCCCCGACGGCAACCAGCGCGACGTCGCTAACCTGCCCGAAACCGTAGTCGATCCATAGACGCTGCAGGAGCTGGTCGATAAACTCGGTGCGCGCCTCAATGAGCTGCTCGGCAGATACGCCTGCATCGAACGCGCTACCCAGCCAGCGATGGAAAACATCCATATGGGCTTTAATATGCGCGCAGGTCAGCTCGTGCGGCGGCCAGACGCCCGGGTTATCGGGCTGGTCGGGGAGGGTGGGAAGGGCTGTATTAGCATACTGTTCGGGTAAAAGATTACTCATCGTGCGCCACCCATAAGAAAAAGCTATCGCCATTAAAAAAGCCGGCATTTGCCGGCTTCTTATCACTCAATGTTCGTCAGTATCGCCGGGATGGTGTCATCCTTGCGCAACGTCATAATTTCGCAGCCGTTGTCTGTTACCACAATAGTATGCTCGTACTGGGCAGACAAGCTTCTGTCTTTGGTTTTCACCGTCCAGCCGTCTTTCATAGTGCGGATGCGGTAGTCACCGGCGTTGACCATTGGCTCGATGGTGAAGGTCATGCCCTTTTGCAGCACGACGCCGCCGTCGTCTGCATCGTAGTGCAGAACCTGCGGCTCTTCATGGAAGACGCGGCCAATACCGTGACCGCAGTATTCGCGCACCACGGAGAACCCTTCCGCTTCCACAAATTTCTGAATTGCGGCGCCGATAGTACGCAGGCGAATACCCGGCTTCACCATTTTCAGCGCCAGGTAGAGGCTGTCCTGGGTGACTTTGCACAGGCGCTCGCCCAGGATGGTCGGCTTGCCAACGATGAACATTTTTGAGGTGTCACCGTGGTACTCGTCTTTAATGACGGTCACGTCGATGTTGACGATATCGCCGTCTTTCAGCAGTTTTTCATCGTCAGGAATGCCGTGGCACACCACTTCATTAATAGAGATGCAGACGGATTTTGGGAAACCGTGGTAGCCGAGGCAGGCGGAAACCGCGTGCTGCTCGTTCACGATATAGTCGTTACAGATGCGGTCCAGTTCACCCGTGCTGACGCCCGGCTTCACGAACGGCTCGATCATTTCCAGCACTTCCGCGGCCAGACGACCGGCGACGCGCATCTTTTCAATTTCTTCAGGTGTCTTAATAGAGATAGCCATGTAATCTGTCCATCGGTGTCGATTTTTTCGACAATACTAGTCTAAGTGTCGTCAATGGTATCAGTCAGGCACGCTCCGTGCCAAATTGAGAATCATTAACAGCACACTCCGCCAACAACTGTTGGTTTCTGGTCGTGTTTTGTGGTATAAAGCGCGCCGGACTTCCGATCCATCTCAGATACACAGGCTGGACGGGAGCGACAAATCTCACTTTGTGTAACAACACACACGTATCGGCACATATTCCGGGGTGCCCTTCGGGGTCGGTAATATGGGATACGTGGAGGCATAACCCCAACTTTCAATATAGAGGTTTTAAACATGGCAACTGTTTCCATGCGCGACATGCTCAAGGCTGGTGTTCACTTTGGTCACCAGACCCGTTACTGGAACCCGAAAATGAAGCCTTTCATCTTCGGCGCACGTAACAAAGTTCACATCATCAACCTTGAGAAAACTGTACCAATGTTCAACGAAGCCCTGGCTGAGCTGAACAAGATCTCTTCCCGTAAAGGTAAGATTCTGTTCGTTGGTACTAAGCGCGCTGCAAGCGAAGCTGTGAAAGATGCTGCTAACAGCTGCGACCAGTTCTTTGTGAACCATCGCTGGTTAGGCGGCATGCTGACCAACTGGAAAACTGTTCGTCAGTCCATCAAGCGCCTGAAAGATCTGGAAACCCAGTCTCAGGACGGTACTTTCGACAAGCTGACTAAGAAAGAAGCGCTGATGCGCACTCGTGAACTGGACAAGCTGGAAAACAGCCTGGGCGGTATCAAAGATATGGGCGGCCTGCCAGACGCGCTGTTCGTAATCGATGCAGACCACGAGCACATCGCTATCAAAGAAGCTAACAACCTGGGTATCCCGGTATTCGCTATCGTTGATACCAACTCCGATCCGGACGGTGTTGACTTCGTTATCCCGGGTAACGACGACGCAATCCGTGCTGTTAGCCTGTACCTGAGCGCTGTAGCTGCTACCGTTCGTGAAGGCCGTTCCCAGGATCTGGCTTCTCAGGCGGAAGAAAGCTTCGTAGAAGCTGAATAATAAGGTTTTACCCCTTATTAGTACCGTGTATGAATAGGGGCCCATTACCGGCCCCTTTTTTCAATTTACACTGTTTGGCCCCCGGCCGGGCAGTTCACATCTCCCGAGGATTTAAGAATGGCTGAAATTACCGCATCCCTGGTAAAAGAGCTGCGCGAGCGTACTGGCGCAGGCATGATGGATTGCAAAAAAGCGCTGACTGAAGCGAACGGCGACATCGAGCTGGCAATCGAAAACATGCGTAAATCCGGTGCGATCAAAGCAGCTAAAAAAGCAGGCAACGTTGCTGCTGACGGCGTGATCATCACTAAGATCGACGGCACCTACGGCATCATTCTGGAAGTTAACTGCCAGACTGACTTCGTTGCTAAAGATGGTGGTTTCCAGGCATTTGCTAACAAAGTTCTGGACGCAGCGGTTGCTGGCAAAATCACTGACGTTGAAGTTCTGAAAGCACAGTTCGAAGAAGAGCGTGTTGCGCTGGTTGCTAAAATCGGTGAGAACATCAACATCCGTCGCGTTGCTTCTCTGGAAGGCGACGTTCTGGGTTCTTACCAGCACGGTGCTCGTATCGGTGTTCTGGTTGCGGCTAAAGGCGCTGACGAAGAGCTGGTTAAACAGCTGGCAATGCACATCGCTGCAAGCAAGCCAGAATTCGTTAAGCCAGAAGACGTGTCTGCTGAAGTGGTAGAGAAAGAGTACCAGGTTCAGCTGGACATCGCGATGCAGTCTGGTAAACCAAAAGAAATCGCAGAGAAAATGGTTGAAGGCCGCATGAAGAAATTCACCGGCGAAGTTTCTCTGACTGGCCAGCCATTCGTAATGGACCCAAGCAAGTCTGTTGCTCAGCTGCTGAAAGAGCACAACGCTGACGTAACTGGCTTCATCCGCTTCGAAGTGGGCGAAGGCATCGAGAAAGTTGAGACTGACTTCGCAGCAGAAGTTGCTGCAATGTCCAAGCAGTCTTAATGATTGAAAAGGAGCCGCCTGAGGGCGGCTTCTTTTTGTCACCCGTCACAGGAAATCAGACAGGCTCCAGTATCGCTGTACTGATTTGCGGCATATCATGTCGCCAGAATTAACCCCCATCTTAATCGTTGACAGTCTCAGGAAAGAAACATGGCTACCAATGCAAAACCCGTGTACAAACGCATTCTGCTTAAGCTGAGTGGCGAAGCGCTGCAGGGATCGGAAGGCTTCGGTATTGACGCAAGCATCCTTGATCGCATGGCACAGGAAATCAAAGAACTGGTCGAACTGGGCATCCAGGTTGGCGTGGTCATTGGCGGTGGCAACCTTTTCCGTGGTGCTGGTCTGGCGAAAGCGGGGATGAACCGCGTTGTGGGCGACCACATGGGTATGCTGGCAACCGTGATGAATGGCCTGGCGATGCGTGATGCGCTCCATCGCGCCTATGTGAACGCCCGCCTGATGTCCGCGATCCCCCTGAATGGCGTATGCGATAATTACAGCTGGGCAGAAGCTATCAGCCTGCTGCGCAACAACCGCGTGGTGATCCTCTCCGCCGGTACGGGTAACCCGTTCTTTACGACCGATTCCGCTGCCTGCCTGCGCGGTATCGAGATCGAAGCTGATGTGGTACTGAAAGCGACCAAAGTCGATGGCGTGTTTACTGCCGACCCGGCAAAAGATCCTTCTGCCACCATGTACGATCAGCTGAGCTACAGCGAAGTGCTGGATAAAGAGCTGAAAGTGATGGATCTTGCCGCCTTCACGCTGGCTCGCGACCACAAATTGCCAATTCGTGTCTTCAACATGAACAAACCTGGCGCACTGCGTCGCGTGGTCATGGGCGAAAAAGAAGGCACTTTGATCACGGAATAATTTCCGTTGACGATAAATACAGGTAAGATTCCGCTTTATTTTGTAGTGGTATCTTACCCGGGCGCGCCTTTGGCGTTGTCATGAATTAAACGCGACTATACTTAGCACACCTGTAGCGCTGTGCTGGCGGATAGTCTGCCTGAGACAAGTTTTCAAGGATTCGTAACGTGATTAACGACATCAGAAAAGATGCTGAAGTACGCATGGAAAAATGCGTAGAAGCGTTCAAAACCCAAATCAGCAAAATCCGTACTGGCCGTGCTTCCCCAAGCCTGCTGGATGGCATCATCGTCGAGTACTACGGTACGCCAACCCCTCTGCGTCAGCTGGCGAGCGTGACGGTAGAAGATACCCGTACGCTGAAAATCAACGTATTCGATCGTTCTATGGGCCCGGCGGTTGAGAAAGCGATCATGGCGTCTGACCTCGGTCTGAACCCAAGCTCTGCGGGGGCTGACATCCGCGTTCCACTGCCACCGCTGACCGAAGAGCGTCGTAAAGACCTGATCAAAGTGGTACGTGGCGAAGCTGAGCAGGGTCGTGTATCCGTGCGTAACGTCCGTCGCGACGCGAATGATAAAGTAAAAGCGCTGCTGAAAGAAAAAGAGATCAGTGAAGATGACGATCGTCGTTCTCAGGACGACATTCAGAAAATGACTGACGCTGCCATCAAGAAAATTGATGCGGCGCTGGCAGATAAAGAAGCGGAACTGATGCAGTTCTGATTTCTGTCGTACACTGATAAACGCCGTTCAGAGGGACTTTGGGTCTTGCTGGCGGCGTTTTGCTTTTAAATGGTCTAACTTTTCGGGCATCTCATGAAGCATTTAACACTCCTTGGCTCAACCGGCTCTATTGGTTGCAGCACTCTCGACGTTGTTCGCCATAATCCTGAACTTTACACCGTGACAGCGCTGGTGGCCGGTAAGAATGTGCAGCGAATGGTTGAGCAGTGCCTGGAGTTTACGCCCCGCTATGCGGTGATGGATGACGAAGAGAGCGCGCGCCTGCTGAAAGCACAGCTGCTTGAGAAGGGCAGTCGAACCGAGGTGCTGAGTGGCCAACAGGCGGCCTGCGAGATGGCGGCGCTGGATGAGGTGGATCAGGTAATGGCGGCCATTGTCGGGGCGGCAGGATTATTGCCGACGCTTGCCGCGATTGATGCCGGTAAGGATGTTCTGCTGGCCAATAAAGAGTCGCTGGTTACCTGCGGACGCCTGTTCATGGAGGCGGTGAAGCAGCGCGGCGCACGTCTTTTGCCCGTCGACAGCGAGCACAACGCGATTTTTCAGAGTTTACCGCAACCTTTTCAACAGAACCTGGGGTACGCTGACCTGGAGCAGAATGGCGTCGTGTCGATTCTGCTTACCGGGTCAGGTGGCCCGTTCCGTGAAACGCCACTGTCTGAACTGCGTGCAATGACGCCGGATCAGGCGTGCCGCCATCCGAACTGGTCGATGGGGCGTAAAATCTCCGTTGACTCTGCCACCATGATGAATAAAGGTCTGGAATACATTGAAGCGCGCTGGCTGTTTAATGCGTCAGCGAAACAGATGGAAGTACTGATTCACCCGCAATCGGTGATTCATTCGATGGTGCGTTATCAGGATGGCAGCGTGCTGGCGCAGCTGGGCGAACCGGATATGCGTACGCCGATTGCCCATTCCATGGCGTGGCCGAATCGAGTGAAGTCCGGCGTGAAGCCGCTTGATTTCTGCAAGCTAAGTTCCCTGACGTTCAGTGAACCAGACTACGACCGTTACCCTTGTCTGAAGCTTGCAATGACGGCCTTTGACCAGGGGCAGGCGGCGACAACGGCACTGAATGCAGCCAATGAAATTACCGTTGAAGCATTTCTGAATCAGCAAATTCGTTTTACCGATATTGCGGCGTTAAATTTATCGGTACTGGAGATGATGGATTTGCGCGAACCACAGAGCGTGGAAGAGGTGCTAACGGTGGATGCAGCTGCGCGTAATATTGCGCGCCAACAGGTGACACGTCTCGCAAGCTGGTGATAAAGCAACCACTAGTCGTCGTGCTATTTGTTAGCGTTGGGCTTCAGTGATATAGTCTGCGCCACCTGATCGCAGGTATTTGACTTTACGTGGTCAGGTGAGCCGTGGTTTGACACGGCTTTTTTATGTATCGGCTTCAGTATTCCTGAGTACCGTTAAATCCTTTTCAGGGACAAAAAACGCGTTATGTTGTCTGCGAATCAACCAATAAGCGAAAACTTGCCAGCTCATGGCTGCCGTCATGTAGCAATCATTATGGATGGCAATGGCCGCTGGGCGAAAAGACAAGGGAAGATACGAGCCTTTGGGCATAAAGCTGGGGCGAAATCCGTTCGCCGCGCCGTTTCTTTTGCCGCCAATAACGGCATTGATGCGTTAACGCTCTATGCTTTTAGCAGTGAAAACTGGAATCGACCGCTGCAGGAAGTGACTGCGTTGATGGAATTGTTTGTGTGGGCGCTAGACAGCGAAGTAAAAAGCCTGCACCGCCACAACGTCCGCCTGCGTATCATTGGCGATACCAGTCGTTTTAACTCACGTTTGCAGGAACGGATTCGTAAAGCAGAGGCGCTGACTGAAAATAATACCGGTCTGACGCTGAATATTGCGGCGAATTACGGCGGACGCTGGGATATTATCCAGGGCGTTCGGCATCTCGCCGAACAGGTTCAGGAAGGGCTGTTGAGACCCGACCAAATTGATGAAGAAGCGCTGAGCAAGCAAATCTGCATGAATGAACTGGCACCTGTGGATTTAGTAATTAGGACAGGGGGAGAACATCGCATAAGTAACTTTTTGATATGGCAAATTGCCTATGCCGAACTTTACTTTACAGATGTTCTTTGGCCCGATTTTGATGAACAAGACTTTGAAGGTGCGCTGCATGCCTTTGCCAATCGAGAGCGTCGTTTCGGCGGCACCGAGCCTGGTGGCGACAACGCCTGATGGGGGTAGCTTTTGCTGAAGTATCGCCTGATTTCCGCTTTTGTATTAATACCCATTGTCATTGCGGCGCTGTTTTTGCTGCCCCCGGTGGGATTCGCTATTGTTACGCTGGTGGTGTGCATGCTCGCCGCGTGGGAATGGGGACAGTTTAGCGGCTTTACCTCGCGTACGCAGCGAGTATGGCTTGCGGTACTTTGTGGCTTTATTCTGGCCGTAATGCTGTTCACGTTGCCTGAATATCATCATGATATTCATCAGCCTCTGGTGGCTGGTTCCTTGTGGATATCGTTGGCCTGGTGGGTTGCCGCGCTGTTGCTGGTGCTGTTTTATCCCGGCTCCGCGGCGTTGTGGCGTCATTCAAAAGTGCTGCGACTGATTTTTGGTTTGCTCACCATTATTCCTTTTTTCTGGGGTATGGTTGCGCTGCGCGCCTGGCACTACGACGAAAACCACTACAGCGGTGCGATCTGGCTGCTTTATGTGATGATTCTCGTCTGGGGGGCTGACTCCGGGGCCTATATGTTTGGTAAACTGTTTGGCAAACATAAGCTGGCACCGAAGGTTTCTCCGGGCAAAACCTGGCAAGGATTTATCGGCGGTTTGTTTACGGCCGCGATCATCTCCTGGGGCTACGGCGTCTGGGCGAATCTTGAAGTGGCACCATCAATACTGCTGGTGTGCTCGATTTTTGCTGCGCTTGCCTCCGTGCTCGGTGATTTAACCGAAAGTATGTTCAAGCGTGAAGCAGGGATTAAGGACAGTGGACACCTGATTCCAGGGCATGGCGGTATACTGGATCGCATTGATAGCCTGACAGCGGCTGTTCCAGTGTTTGCGTGTTTGCTTTTACTGGTATTCGGGACGATTTAACGGAAGGTTTTATGCTGAGCATTCTCTGGAATCTGGCGGCGTTCATAGTTGCACTGGGTGTACTGATTACCGTGCATGAATTTGGCCATTTCTGGGTTGCTCGCCGCTGTGGCGTGCGCGTAGAACGATTTTCCATCGGTTTTGGTAAATCACTCTGGACGCGCACCGACCGCCACGGTACGCAATTTGTCATCGCCCTTATCCCGCTGGGCGGCTACGTCAAAATGCTCGACGAACGCGTCGAGCCTGTCGCGCCTGAACTGCGACACAGCGCATTCAACAATAAAACCGTTGGACAACGCGCCGCCATCATCGCTGCCGGACCGGTAGCCAACTTCATCTTTGCGATTTTCGCTTACTGGCTGGTGTTTATCATCGGCGTCCCTGGCGTGCGTCCGGTAGTAGGTGACATTGCCCCCAACTCCATCGCGGCGAGTGCGCAAATTACATCCGGGATGGAACTTAAAGCGATTGATGGCATCGAAACCCCTGATTGGGATGCCGTGCGACTGCAGCTGGTTGCTAAAATTGGCGATCCGCAGACCACCATCAGCGTATCGCCATTTGGGTCAGACGCCCGTCAGGACAAAGTGCTCGATTTACGTCAATGGCGTTTCGAGCCAGACAAAGAGGATCCCGTCGCTGCGCTGGGCATTCGTCCACGCGGCGCGCAGATCGAGCCGGTATTAGCCGAAGTACAGGCAAACTCGGCGGCGAGCAAAGCGGGTTTGCAAGCAGGCGACAGGATCGTTAAAGTCGATGGTCAACCATTAACAGAGTGGATGACCTTTGTTACTCTTGTGCGCGATAATCCGGGTACGTCTCTCGCGCTGGAAGTTGAAAGGCAGGGCAGTCCGCTTTCGCTGACGCTGATCCCGGATACGAAGTCGGTCGGCAAGAAGGCAGAAGGGTTTGCAGGCGTTGTGCCAAAAGTGATCCCGCTGCCAGATGAGTACAAGACAATACGCCAGTATGGGCCGTTCAGCGCCATCCTTGAAGCCACGGATAAAACATGGCAACTGATGAAGCTGACGGTCAACATGTTGGGGAAATTGATAACCGGTGATGTGAAACTGAACAACCTCAGTGGGCCAATTTCGATTGCCCAGGGGGCTGGGATGTCAGCGGAATTCGGGGTGATTTACTATCTCATGTTCCTCGCGCTCATTAGCGTGAACCTTGGGATAATCAACCTGTTCCCGCTTCCCGTTTTAGACGGGGGTCATCTGCTGTTTTTAGCGATTGAAAAGCTAAAAGGCGGGCCGGTATCCGAGCGAGTTCAAGACTTTAGTTATCGCATTGGCTCGATTTTGCTGGTGCTGTTAATGGGGCTTGCACTTTTCAATGATTTCTCTCGGTTGTAAGAGAGTTAGTTAGGAAGAACGCATAATAACGATGGCGATGAAAAAGTTGCTCATAGCGTCGCTGCTGTTTAGCAGCGCCACCGTATACGGTGCTGACGGGTTCGTAGTGAAAGACATTCATTTCGAAGGCCTTCAGCGTGTCGCCGTTGGTGCGGCCCTCCTCAGTATGCCTGTGCGCCCCGGCGATACGGTTAATGATGATGATATCAGTAATACCATCCGTGCTCTGTTTGCCACCGGCAACTTCGAGGATGTCCGCGTCCTGCGTGATGGTGATACCCTGCTGGTACAGGTAAAAGAACGTCCAACGATCGCCAGTATCACTTTCTCCGGTAACAAGTCGGTGAAAGATGACATGCTCAAGCAAAACCTTGAAGCATCCGGTGTTCGTGTGGGGGAGTCTCTGGACCGCACAACCCTTTCAGACATTGAAAAAGGTCTGGAAGACTTCTACTACAGCGTCGGTAAATACAGCGCCAGCGTGAAAGCGGTTGTGACTCCGCTGCCGCGTAACCGTGTTGACCTGAAGCTGGTCTTCCAGGAAGGTGTCTCTGCGAAGATCCAGCAGATCAACATTGTGGGTAACCACGCGTTCAGCACCGACGAACTGATCTCCACCTTCCAGCTGCGCGATGAAGTGCCGTGGTGGAACGTGGTGGGCGATCGCAAATACCAGAAACAGAAACTGGCGGGCGACCTTGAAACCCTGCGCAGCTACTATCTGGATCGTGGTTACGCGCGTTTCAACATCGACTCGACGCAGGTGAGCCTGACGCCGGACAAGAAAGGCATCTACATTACGATCAACATCACGGAAGGCGATCAGTACAAGCTTTCGGGTGTTGAGGTGAGTGGTAATCTGGCGGGGCATTCTGCTGAAATCGAATCGCTGACCAAAATTCAGCCAGGCGATCTCTATAGCGGATCCAAAGTCACCAAAATGGAAGACAGCATTAAGAAGCTGCTCGGCCGCTATGGTTATGCCTATCCGCGCGTACAGACTCAGCCGGAAATCAATGACGCGGATAAAACCGTTAAGCTGAACGTGAATGTTGACGCGGGTAACCGTTTCTACGTGCGTAAGATCCGCTTCGTCGGTAACGACACCTCCAAAGACTCCGTTCTGCGTCGCGAAATGCGTCAGATGGAAGGCGCATGGTTAGGTAGCGATCTCGTTGATCAGGGTAAAGAGCGTCTGAACCGTCTGGGCTATTTTGAAACGGTTGATACTGATACCCAGCGCGTACCGGGCAGCCCGGATCAGGTTGATGTCGTTTATAAAGTGAAAGAGCGTAACACCGGTAGCTTTAACTTTGGTGTGGGCTACGGTACTGAAAGCGGCGTCAGCTTCCAGGTTGGCGTGCAGCAGGATAACTGGCTGGGTACGGGTTACTCTGTCGGCATTAACGGTACCAAAAACGACTATCAGACCTACTCTGAGTTCTCTGTAACGAACCCATACTTCACCGTTGACGGTGTGAGCCTGGGCGGTCGTATCTTCTATAACGACTTTAAAGCCGACGATGCGGATCTGTCCTCCTACACCAACAAGAGTTACGGTGTGGACGGAACGCTTGGCTTCCCGATTAACGAATACAACACCCTGCGAGCGGGCTTAGGTTACGTGCATAACGACCTGTCCAATATGCAACCGCAGGTGGCCATGTGGCGTTATCTGGACTCTATCGGTCAGTCGGCCAGCAAAAACAGCGATAACAACGGTTTCGCTGCGGATGACTTCACCTTCAACTACGGCTGGACCTATAACCGTCTCGACCGTGGTTACTTCCCAACGGAAGGTTCTCGCGTCAACCTGAACGGTAAAGTTACCGTCCCGGGTTCCGATAACGAGTTCTATAAGGTGACGCTCGATACTGCGTCCTACTTCCCGATCGATGACGATCACAAGTGGGTGGTTCTGGGTCGTACCCGTTGGGGTTATGGTGATGGTTTAGGCGGCAAAGAGATGCCGTTCTATGAAAACTTCTATGCCGGTGGTTCCAGTACCGTTCGTGGCTTCCAGTCCAACAACATTGGTCCGAAAGCGGTTTACTACGGCGGGAACGACAAAGATAACTGCGATAAGTCTTCCTCATCAGAAGTCTGTAGTTCTGATGACGCAGTCGGCGGTAACGCTATGGCCGTTGCCAGTCTGGAGTTCATCACGCCAACGCCGTTTATTAGTGATAAATATGCGAACTCCGTCCGTACATCCTTCTTCTGGGATGCGGGTACGGTGTGGGATACCAACTGGGAGAACACTGCCCAGATGCGTGCAGCTGGCGTTCCTGACTACAGCGATCCGAGCAATATTCGCATGTCTGCCGGTATCGCATTACAATGGATGTCACCGCTGGGGCCGTTGGTCTTCTCTTACGCCCAGCCGTTTAAGAAATATGATGGAGACAAAGCGGAGCAATTCCAGTTTAACATTGGTAAAACCTGGTAATAATCCGCTGCAAAGGAATGCGTTGGCAGTGTAGCGCTGACAACTGGCGATCGGTAATACGGTCGCCTTGCCACGCAAAGAACGGTACCTTCTGGTGCCAATGGGATGGTAAGGAGTTAATTGTGAAAAAGTGGTTATTAGCTGCAGGTCTCGGTTTAGCGATGGCAACTTCTGCTCAGGCAGCAGACAAAATTGCAATCGTCAACATGGGTAATTTGTTCCAGCAGGTTGCACAGAAAACAGGTGTTTCTGCGACTCTGGAAAACGAATTCAAAGGCCGTGCAAGCGAACTGCAGGGTATGGAAAACGATCTTCAGTCCAAAATGCAGCGTCTGCAGCGTGATGGTTCTACCATGAAGGCAAGCGACCGCAGCAAGCTGGAAAAAGACGTAATGGCTCAGCGCCAGGCGTTCTCCCAGAAAGCGCAGGCTTTCGAGCAGGATCGTCAGCGTCGTTCTAACGAAGAACGCGGCAAGCTGGTGACTCGCATTCAGACCGCTGTTAAAGCAGTGGCTGCCGATCAGAGCATCGATCTGGTTGTTGATGCGAACGCCGTCGCTTTCAACAGCAAAGATGTTAAAGACATCACTGCTGACGTTCTGAAACAGGTTAAATAAGTAATGCCTTCAATTCGACTGGCTGATTTAGCTCAGCAGTTGGATGCAGAATTACACGGTGATGGCGATATCGTCATCACCGCTGTTGCGTCCATGCAATCTGCTAAAGCTGGCACGATTACCTTCATGGTAAGCCCTAAGTACCGTGAGCAACTGGCTCAATGCCAGGCGTCAGCTGTTGTTCTGACGCAGGACGATCTTCCATTTGCCACTGTAAGCGCGCTGGTAGTGAAAAACCCCTACCTGACGTATGCACGCATGGCTCAAATTCTTGATACCACGCCGCAACCGGCCCAGAACATTGCTGCCAGCGCAGCGATTGATGAGACGGCCAGGCTGGGTAACAACGTCGCCGTTGGTGCGAATGCGGTTATCGAATCCGGCGTCGAGCTGGGCGATAACGTCGTCATTGGCCCGGGCTGCTTCGTTGGGAAAAATACGAAAATCGGCGCCGGGACCCGTTTATGGGCGAATGTGTCCGTATACCATGACGTTGAAATTGGCGAAAACTGCCTCGTCCAGTCCAGCACCGTGATTGGTTCTGATGGCTTTGGTTACGCTAACGATCGCGGTAACTGGGTTAAGATCCCGCAGCTTGGTCGCGTTATTATTGGCGATCGCGTGGAGATCGGCGCCTGTACCACCATTGACCGTGGCGCGCTTGACGACACGATCATTGGCAATGGTGTTATCATCGATAACCAGTGCCAGATTGCGCATAACGTTGTGATTGGCGACAATACCGCGGTTGCGGGTGGCGTCATCATGGCGGGCAGCCTGAAAATTGGCCGTTATTGCATGATTGGCGGTGCGAGCGTGATTAATGGCCATATGGAAATCTGCGACAAGGTGACCGTGACGGGAATGGGCATGGTAATGCGTCCTATCACTGAACCTGGCGTCTATTCCTCCGGCATTCCGCTCCAGCCCAACAAGGTATGGCGTAAAACAGCAGCTCTGGTGATGAACATTGATGATATGAGCAAGCGCCTCAAGTCCCTTGAGCGCAAGATCGATCAACAAGACTAAGCGTCATCCGTTTAACGCTATTTTTCCCGGCCTGTCGGCTTTCTAATAAACCGGCAGGCCGTGTTATTATTGTTATCAGTACATTTTGACAGGAAGAGTATTTTGACTACTGACACTCATACTCTGCATATTGAAGAGATTTTAGAACTTCTGCCGCACCGCTACCCGTTTCTGCTGGTAGACCGTGTGCTGGATTTTGAAGAAGGTCGTTTTCTGCGCGCAGTGAAAAATGTTTCCGTGAATGAGCCGTTCTTCCAGGGGCACTTCCCTGGTAAACCTATCTTCCCGGGTGTGTTGATTCTGGAAGCGATGGCTCAGGCTACCGGTATTCTGGCGTTTAAAAGCGTCGGTAAACTGGAACCCGGTGAGCTGTATTACTTCGCGGGTATTGACGAAGCGCGCTTTAAGCGCCCTGTCGTGCCTGGTGATCAGATGATCATGGAAGTCACTTTTGAAAAAACGCGTCGTGGCCTGACTCGCTTCAAAGGCGTAGCGCTGGTTGACGGTAAAGTTGTTTGCGAAGCGACGATGATGTGTGCTCGTAGCCGGGAGTCCTGATACGTGATTGATAAATCCGCCTTTATTCATCCTACCGCCATTGTGGAAACGGGTGCCATCGTTGGTGCTAACGCCCACATTGGCCCGTTTTGTATTGTTGGACCCCATGTCGAAATTGGTGAGGGTACAGTACTGAAATCTCACGTTGTGGTGAATGGTCACACGACCATTGGCTGCAATAACGAGATCTATCAGTTCGCCTCCATCGGCGAAGTTAACCAGGATCTGAAATATGCTGGTGAGTCGACCCGTGTGGAAATCGGCGATCGTAACCGTATTCGCGAAAGCGTCACCATTCATCGTGGAACAGTACAGGGTGGTGGGTTGACGAAGGTGGGCAGCGATAACCTGTTTATGGTGAATGCGCATATCGCGCACGACTGTACCGTGGGTGACCGCTGTATCCTTGCCAACAATGCCACGCTGGCAGGACACGTATCAGTTGATGACTTCGCAATTATTGGCGGCATGACCGCAGTCCATCAGTTCTGCATCATTGGTGCGCACGTGATGGTCGGCGGATGCTCCGGTGTGGCGCAGGACGTCCCACCGTATGTGATTGCGCAGGGCAACCATGCCACGCCGTTTGGCGTGAACATCGAAGGCCTCAAGCGTCGTGGTTTTAGTCGCGAAGCGATTACTGCCATCCGCAACGCGTACAAACTGCTGTACCGTAGCGGTAAAACGCTGGAAGAGGCGAAGCCGGAAATTGCCGAACTGGCGAAAAAGCACCCGGAAGTGGACGCGTTCATGGAGTTCTTTGACCGTTCAACAAGGGGTCTGATTCGTTAATGGTCGACAGTCGTCCGCTTACGATAGCCCTGGTCGCCGGAGAAACCTCCGGCGATATTCTTGGTGCCGGTCTCATCCGTGCGCTTAAGGCTCGCGTACCCAATGCTCGCTTCGTCGGTGTTGCTGGCCCGCTGATGCAGGCCGAAGGCTGTGAAGCCTGGTATGAAATGGAAGAGCTGGCCGTGATGGGGATCGTTGAGGTGCTGGGACGGTTACGCCGTTTGCTGCACATCCGTGCCGATCTCACCCGCCGCTTTACCGAACTCAAACCCGATGTGTTTGTCGGTATCGATGCACCTGATTTCAACATTACCCTCGAAGGGAATCTGAAAAAGCAGGGCATTAAGACGATTCACTACGTCAGTCCGTCCGTCTGGGCGTGGCGACAGAAACGCGTTTTCAAAATCGGACGGTCCACCCACCTGGTGCTGGCTTTCCTGCCTTTCGAAAAAGCGTTTTACGACAGATTTAATGTTCCGTGTCGTTTTATCGGTCATACCATGGCGGATGCGATGCCGCTGGATCCGGATAAAAACGCGGTGCGCGACGCGCTGGGCATCCCGCATGATGTGCACTGTCTGGCCTTACTGCCAGGCAGCCGTGGCGCAGAAGTTGAGATGCTGAGCGCCGATTTTCTTAAGACTGCGCAAATTCTTCGCCAGACCTGGCCCGATCTTGAAGTGGTCGTGCCGCTGGTGAATGCCAAACGCCGCGAGCAGTTTGAGCGCATCAAAGCTGACGTCGCCCCGGATCTTCACGTCCGTCTTCTGGACGGGCAGGGGCGGGAAGCGATGTATGCGAGCGATGCGGCACTACTGGCCTCCGGCACGGCGGCGCTGGAGTGTATGCTGGCGAAATGCCCGATGGTGGTCGGTTACCGCATGAAGCCGTTTACCTTCTGGCTGGCAAAACGTCTGGTGAAAACAGATTACGTCTCCCTGCCAAACCTGCTTGCCGGGCGCGAGCTGGTGAAAGAGCTGCTGCAGGATGAATGCCAGCCGCAGGCGCTGGCGGAGGCCCTGCTGCCGCTGCTCGCCAACGGTAAAACCAGCCACCAGATGCACGATACCTTCCGCGAACTGCATCAACTGATCCGCTGTAATGCTGATGAGCAAGCGGCCGATGCGGTGCTGGAGTTAGCAAAATGATGGAATTTGTTTATCCTCACACCCACCTTGTGGCGGGGGTGGACGAAGTGGGTCGTGGTCCGTTAGTGGGAGCCGTGGTGACCGCTGCGGTGATCCTCGATCCGGCTCGGCCGATCGTCGGGCTGAACGACTCAAAAAAATTGTCTGAAAAGCGCCGGCTGGCGCTGTTTAGTGAGATTCAGGAGAAAGCGCTGGCCTGGAGCCTCGGGCGCGCTGAACCGCATGAGATAGACGAGCTGAATATTTTGCATGCCACGATGCTGGCGATGCAGCGTGCGGTGGCGGGGCTGAAAATTTCCCCTGAATATGTCCTGATTGACGGCAACCGCTGTCCGGCATTGCCCATGCCTTCAATGGCAGTGGTCAAAGGCGATAGCCGGGTCGCAGAAATTAGCGCAGCTTCTATTATTGCCAAAGTGACACGCGACGCCGAAATGGCCGCGCTGGATCTCACTTACCCTCAGTATGGTTTCGCCCAGCATAAGGGATATCCCACACCTTTCCACCTGGAGAGGCTGGCTGAACATGGCGCAACCGAACACCATCGGCGCAGTTTTGGCCCGGTAAAACGCGCCCTGGGACGGGTGTCCTGAATCATTACGCAAGCAATTAAGTAACGCGGAATCTGAAGATGGCTGAACCACGTTTCGTACACCTGCGGGTGCATAGCGACTACTCCATGATCGATGGGCTGGCGAAGACCGGGCCGCTGGTAAAAAAGGCGGCCTCGCTTGGCATGCCTGCGCTAGCGATCACCGATTTTACCAACCTGTGTGGCCTGGTGAAGTTCTACGGAACGGCGCATGGCGCGGGGATGAAGCCGATCGTCGGCGCAGATTTCCACGTGCAGAGCGACCTCATCGGGGATGAACTGACGCAAATCTCCGTGCTGGCGATGAACAACACGGGTTACCAAAACCTCACGCTGCTTATCTCAAAAGCCTATCAGCGCGGATATGGTGCGCTGGGGCCGTGGATAGATCGTGACTGGCTGGCCGAGCTCAACGAAGGGCTGCTGCTGATCTCCGGCGGCCGCATGGGTGACGTCGGAAAATCCCTGCTGCGCGGTAACAGCGCGCTGGTGGATCAATGCGTCTCGTTCTATGAAGAATATTTCCCGAATCGTTATTACCTGGAGTTGATCCGTACCGGCCGTCAGGATGAAGAGAGCTATCTTCATGCCGCGGTGGCGCTCGCAGAGGAGCGCGGGTTGCCCGTAGTGGCCACCAACGACGTTCGGTTCCTTGAGGCGGGCGATTTTGACGCTCACGAAATTCGCGTGGCGATCCACGATGGCTTTACCCTCGACGATCCGAAGCGGCCGCGCAATTACTCCGCACAACAGTACATGCGCAGCGAGGAGGAGATGTGTGAGCTCTTCTCCGATATCCCCGAAGCGCTGGAAAACAGCGTAGAGATTGCCAAGCGCTGCAACGTCACCGTCCGCCTTGGCGAATACTTCCTGCCGCAGTTCCCGACGGGTGACATGACCACGGAAGATTTCCTGGTCATGAAATCGAAAGAAGGTCTGGAAGAGCGTCTGGAATTCCTGTTCCCGGATGAAGAAGAGCGTAAAAAGCGTCGCCCGGAGTATGACGAACGCCTGGACATTGAACTCCAGGTGATCAACCAGATGGGCTTCCCGGGCTACTTCCTGATCGTTATGGAGTTCATCCAGTGGTCGAAGGATAACGGCGTGCCGGTTGGACCGGGCCGTGGTTCCGGCGCAGGCTCGCTGGTGGCGTACGCGCTGAAAATTACCGACCTCGATCCGCTGGAGTTCGACCTGCTGTTCGAACGTTTCCTCAACCCGGAACGTGTCTCGATGCCCGACTTCGACGTCGACTTCTGCATGGAGAAACGTGATCAGGTGATCGAGCACGTGGCCGACATGTACGGTCGTGATGCGGTATCGCAGATCATTACCTTCGGTACGATGGCGGCGAAAGCGGTTATCCGCGACGTGGGCCGCGTGCTGGGCCACCCTTACGGGTTTGTCGATCGCATCTCTAAACTGGTGCCGCCCGATCCGGGCATGACGCTGGCAAAAGCCTTTGAGGCTGAACCGCAGCTGCCGGAAATCTATGAAGCGGACGAAGAGGTCAAAGCGCTGATCGACATGGCGCGCAAGCTGGAAGGCGTCACGCGTAACGCCGGTAAGCATGCGGGGGGCGTGGTTATCGCCCCGACCAAAATCACCGACTTCGCGCCGCTGTATTGCGATGAAGCGGGCCAGCATCCGGTCACCCAGTTCGACAAGAACGACGTAGAATACGCCGGGCTGGTGAAGTTCGACTTCCTTGGCCTGCGTACGCTGACCATCATCAACTGGGCGCTGGAGATGATCAACGCCCGCCGCGAGAAGAACGGCGAGCCGCCGCTGGATATCGCGGCCATCCCGCTGGACGACAAGAAAAGTTTCGACATGCTGCAGCGCTCGGAGACCACCGCCGTCTTCCAGCTTGAATCCCGCGGCATGAAAGATCTGATTAAACGTCTGCAGCCCGACTGCTTCGAAGATATGATCGCGCTGGTGGCCCTGTTCCGTCCGGGCCCGCTGCAGTCAGGGATGGTAGATAACTTTATCGACCGTAAGCACGGGCGCGAAGAGATTTCCTACCCGGACGTTCAGTGGCAGCACGAAAGCCTGAAGCCGGTACTGGAGCCAACCTATGGCATCATCCTGTATCAGGAACAGGTGATGCAGATCGCCCAGGTGCTTTCCGGCTATACGCTCGGCGGCGCGGACATGCTGCGTCGTGCGATGGGTAAGAAAAAGCCGGAAGAGATGGCCAAGCAGCGTTCCATCTTTGAAGACGGGGCGAAGAAAAACGGCGTCGACGGCGAGCTGGCGATGAAAATCTTCGACCTGGTGGAGAAATTCGCCGGGTACGGATTTAACAAATCTCACTCAGCCGCCTATGCTTTGGTGTCGTATCAAACGCTGTGGCTGAAGGCGCACTATCCTGCGGAGTTTATGGCTGCGGTAATGACCGCCGATATGGACAACACCGAGAAGGTGGTGGGCCTGGTGGATGAGTGCTGGCGCATGGGGCTGAAGATCCTGCCGCCGGATATCAACTCGGGTCTTTACCATTTCCACGTCAATGACGACGGGGAGATCGTTTACGGGATCGGCGCGATCAAGGGCGTGGGTGAGGGGCCGATCGAGGCGATCATCGAAGCGCGCAACAACGGCGGTTATTTCCGCGAGCTGTTCGATCTCTGCGCCCGTACCGATACCAAAAAGCTGAACCGCCGCGTGCTGGAAAAACTGATCATGTCCGGCGCGTTCGACAGGCTGGGGCCGCACCGCGCCGCGCTGATGAACTCGCTGGGCGACGCCCTGAAAGCGGCGGATCAGCACGCGAAAGCGGAAGCCATTGGCCAGGCGGATATGTTCGGGGTGCTGGCGGAAGAGCCGGAGCAGATTGAACAGTCGTATTCCAACTGCCAGCCGTGGCCAGAACAGGTGGTGCTGGACGGCGAGCGTGAAACGTTAGGTTTGTACCTGACGGGTCACCCGATCAACCAGTACATTAAAGAAATTGAGCGCTATGTCGGCGGCCACAGGCTAAAAGACATGCATCCGACAGAACGTGGTAAAATCACCACGGCTGCGGGGCTCGTGATTGCTGCAAGGGTTATGGTCACCAAGCGCGGCAATCGTATCGGCATCTGTACGTTGGATGACCGTTCCGGGCGTCTGGAGGTGATGTTGTTCACCGACGCGCTGGATAAATACCAGCAATTGCTGGAAAAAGACCGCATACTTATCGTCAGCGGACAGGTCAGCTTTGATGACTTCAGTGGGGGGCTTAAAATGACCGCCCGCGAAGTGATGGACATTGACGAAGCCCGGGAAAAATATGCTCGCGGGCTTGCTATCTCGCTGACGGACAGGCAAATTGATGACCAGCTTTTAAACCGACTCCGTCAGTCTCTGGAACCCCACCGCTCGGGGACAATTCCAGTACATCTCTACTATCAGAGGGCGGATGCACGTGCGCGGTTGCGCTTTGGTGCAACGTGGCGTGTCTCTCCGAGCGATCGTTTACTGAACGATCTCCGTGGCCTCATTGGTTCGGAGCAGGTGGAACTGGAGTTTGACTAATACAGGAATACTATGAGTCTGAATTTCCTTGATTTCGAACAGCCGATTGCTGAGCTGGAAGCGAAAATCGATTCTCTGACAGCGGTAAGCCGTCAGGATGAAAAACTGGATATTAACATCGACGAAGAAGTGCATCGTCTGCGCGAGAAAAGCGTAGAGCTGACGCGCAAAATCTTTGCCGATCTCGGCGCATGGCAGGTGGCCCAGCTGGCACGCCATCCACAGCGTCCGTACACCCTGGATTATGTCCGCCTGGCGTTTGACGAATTTGACGAACTGGCAGGCGATCGCGCATACGCTGACGATAAAGCTATCGTTGGTGGTATCGCGCGTCTGGACGGACGCCCGGTGATGATCATTGGTCATCAGAAAGGCCGTGAAACCAAAGAGAAAATCCGTCGTAACTTTGGTATGCCAGCACCAGAAGGCTACCGTAAAGCCCTGCGTCTGATGGAGATGGCTGAGCGTTTCAACATGCCAATCATCACCTTCATCGACACCCCGGGTGCATACCCAGGCGTGGGCGCGGAAGAGCGCGGTCAGTCTGAAGCTATCGCGCGCAACCTGCGCGAGATGTCTCGTCTGAAGGTGCCGGTCATCTGTACCGTTATCGGTGAGGGTGGTTCCGGTGGCGCGCTGGCGATTGGCGTGGGTGATAAAGTGAATATGCTGCAGTACAGCACCTATTCCGTAATCTCCCCGGAAGGCTGCGCGTCTATTCTGTGGAAGAGTGCCGACAAAGCGCCTCTGGCTGCCGAAGCGATGGGCATCATTGCGCCACGCCTGAAAGAGCTTAAGCTGATCGATTCCATCATCCCGGAACCACTGGGTGGGGCACATCGTAAGCCGGAAGTGATGGCTGCTTCTCTGAAAGCACAGCTGCTGGCCGATCTGGCAGACCTGGACGTGCTGAGCAAAGAAGATCTGCTCAACCGCCGTTACCAGCGTCTGATGACCTACGGCTACGCGTAAGCCTCACAATTATCTGAAAAGCCGCACAATGTTGCGGCTTTTTTTATACCTGCGGTTTAGCCGGACTATGCTTAGCTAATGTTTTTTAAGGAGGAAGCCCATGAATATCATTGCCGTTATGGGGCCACACGGCGTCTTTTATAAAGATGAGCCGATTAAGGAGCTGGAGCAAGCCCTGCAGTCGCGCGGGTATCAGCTAATCTGGCCGCACAACAGCGCCGATCTGCTGAAGTTCATCGAGCATAACCCGCGTATCTGCGGCGTGATCTTCGACTGGGATGAATATGACCTCGAACTGTGCAGCGATATCAACAAGCTGAACGAATATCTCCCGCTGTACGCGTTTATTAATACCCACTCAACCATGGACGTCAGCGCCAATGATATGCGTATGGCACTGTGGTTCTTTGAATATTCCCTCGGCGTGGCGGAAGACATTGCGACCCGCATTCAGCAATACACGAATGAATATCTCGATAACATTACTCCGCCCTTTACCCGGGCGCTCTTCACCTACGTGAAAGAGGGGAAATATACCTTCTGTACGCCTGGGCATATGGCGGGAACGGCCTACCAAAAAAGCCCGGTGGGCTGCCTCTTCTATGATTTCTTTGGTGGCAACACGCTGAAAGCGGACGTGTCCATTTCAGTCACCGAATTAGGCTCGCTGCTGGATCATACCGGACCGCATCTGGAAGCCGAAGAGTATATCGCCCGCACCTTTGGGGCCGAGCAGAGCTATATGGTGACCAACGGCACCTCGACCTCGAACAAAATCGTCGGAATGTATGCCGCGCCTGCGGGGAGCACCCTGCTGATTGACCGTAACTGCCATAAATCGCTGGCGCACCTGCTGATGATGAGCGACGTTGTACCGCTCTGGCTGTCGCCCACGCGCAACGCGCTCGGTATTCTGGGCGGTATTCCGCGGCGGGAGTTCGCGCATGACGCGATTGAGCGCAAGGTCGCGGCAGTGCCCGGCGCAGGCTGGCCTGTCCATGCGGTGATCACCAACTCGACCTATGACGGTCTGCTGTACAACACGGACTGGATCAAAAAGACTTTGGACGTGCCGTCGATCCACTTCGATTCCGCGTGGGTACCGTACACCAATTTCCACCCGATTTACGCGGGTAAAAGCGGCATGAGCGGTGAACGCGTGCCGGGTAAAGTGTTCTTCGAAACGCAGTCGACGCACAAAATGCTGGCCGCGTTTTCCCAGGCTTCGCTGATTCACATCAAAGGCGAATACGACGAAGAGACCTTTAACGAAGCCTTTATGATGCATACAACCACCTCACCAAGCTATCCGCTGGTGGCGTCTATCGAAACGGCTGCGGCGATGCTGCGCGGCAATCCCGGTAAACGTCTTATCAATCGCTCTGTGGAGCGCGCACTGCATTTCCGTAAAGAGGTTCAGCGGCTGAAAGAGGAAGCCGACGGCTGGTTCTTTGATATCTGGCAGCCGGAAGAGATTGATGAAGCAGAATGCTGGCCGGTTTCGCCCGCCGAAGACTGGCATGGCTTCCGGGATGCCGATAGTGACCATATGTTCCTCGACCCGGTTAAGGTGACGATCCTGACGCCGGGTATGGATGAGCAGGGCAAGATGAGCGAGGAAGGGATCCCGGCTGCGCTGGTGGCGAAATTCCTTGATGAACGCGGCGTGGTGGTGGAGAAAACAGGCCCCTATAATTTGCTGTTCCTGTTCAGTATCGGGATCGATAAAACCCGGGCGATGGGGTTGCTGCGCGGTCTGATGGAATTTAAGCGCGCCTACGATCTCAACCTGCGGGTGAAGAACATGCTGCCGGATCTCTACGCGGAGGATCCTGACTTCTACCGTAACATGCGTATTCAGGATCTGGCCCAGGGGATCCACAGGCTGATCCGTCAGCACGATCTGCCGCGTCTGATGCTACAGGCGTTCGATGTGTTGCCGGAGATGAAGTTTACCCCGCACCAGGCGTGGCAGCGCCAGGTGAGGGGAGAGGTCGAAACCGTCGAGCTGGAAAATCTGGTTGGGCGCGTATCGGCAAACATGATCCTGCCGTATCCGCCGGGCGTACCGCTCCTGATGCCGGGAGAGATGATTACCGAAGAGAGTCGGGCCGTGCTCGATTTCCTGCTGATGCTCTGTTCGGTAGGGCGTCACTATCCCGGTTTTGAGACGGATATCCACGGTGCGAAGCGCGACGAAAACGGCGTGTACTGGGTGCGAGTCCTAAAATAAGAGTGACCGCTTGCCAGGTGCGGGTTTTCGGTTGTAACGTTCAGGCATCATAAAAAGGAGAAGTTATGCTGGGTTTAAAAGCTGTTCATCATATTGCGATCATTGCGACCGATTACGCGAAGAGTAAGGCCTTCTACTGCGACATTCTCGGCTTTACGCTGTTGAGCGAGGCCTACCGTGAGGAGCGCGACTCCTGGAAGGGCGACTTGGCGTTAAACGGGCAGTATGTGATTGAACTGTTCTCTTTTCCTTTTCCGCCTGCGCGTCCGTCCCGCCCGGAAGCCTGTGGCCTGCGCCATCTTGCCTTCAGCGTCGATGACCTGGATAGCGCAGTAAAACATCTGGAAGCGCACGGCGTGACGTGTGAAGCGATCCGCGTCGATCCGTTCACCGACAAGCGTTTTACCTTTTTCAACGACCCGGACGGCCTGCCGCTGGAGCTTTATCAGCAGTAATCTTCGTCCTGTGTGATAATGCCCGTTCAGTTCGGGCATTTTTTATGTGTAATTCCCTATGACCTTACCCGCTATCGCACACGCCGTTTCACCGTACCGCCAGCTGCTGGTGGGGTTTAGCGGTGGCCTGGATTCCACCGTTCTGCTTCATCGCCTTAAGTGCTGGCGCGATCGGGAGCCTGACGTCCAGCTGCGCGCGATACATATTCATCACGGATTAAGTCCTCGCGCAGAGATGTGGGTGGCGCACTGCGAAGCTATGTGTGCGGCGTGGGCGATCCCGCTTCTCGTCGAGCGCGTCACGCTTGCAGAGGAAGGGCTGGGCATTGAGGCGCAGGCGCGTAAAGCTCGCTATGCCGCCTTTGCCGGGGCATTGCGTACAGGAGAAGCGCTTGTCACGGCTCAGCACCTGGACGATCAGTGTGAAACCTTTCTGCTGGCGCTTAAGCGGGGCAGCGGACCGGCAGGGCTTTCAGCAATGCCTGAGCGTTCTGAGTTTGCCGGTACAACGTTACTGCGTCCGCTGCTTGGCGAGACGCGCGCCTCGCTTGAGGCCTGGGCGCGAGAACATCAGCTCAGCTGGATTGAAGATGAGAGCAACCAGGATGACGGCTATGACCGTAACTTTCTGCGTCTGCGCGTCCTCCCGCTATTGAGCGAGCGCTGGCCGCATTTCGCCGACGCGACGGCAAGAAGCGCTATGCTGTGCGCCGAACAGGAATCGCTGCTGGACGAGCTGTTGAGTGACGAGCTGGCTGAACTGATTTCTGAAGACGGAGCGCTGGCGATTGCACCGCTGAAAGCGATGAGCCCGGTGCGCCGCGCCGCGCTGCTACGGCGCTGGCTGGCCTCTCATCACGCCGCGATGCCGTCGCGGGCGATGCTAAACCGTATCTGGGACGAGGTTGCCCTGGCGCGGGAGGATGCTTCCCCGTGCGTCCACCTGAACGGTTTTGGCGTAAGGCGCTACAAAGGGGAACTCTGGTGGGTAAAATCAACGCCTTCACTGACCGATGTGGTGCTCGACTGGCTTTCACCTGCGCTTCCGCTGATATTGCCCAGTGAGGCAGGACGTGTCTCTCTTATACCGTCTGGTCATGTGAGGCTGCCAGAGGCAGGTGAACCGGTAACGGTACGCTTTAGGGCTGGCGGCATGCTGCATATTGTCGGACGCAACGGGGGACGCAAGCTGAAGAAAATCTGGCAGGAGTGCAACGTGCCGCCGTGGCTGCGCGACACCACGCCGCTGTTGTTCTATGGTGAAACATTGATTGCTGCTGCGGGCATTTTCATCACGGAAGCGGGATGGGCGGAAGAGGGGGTCAGGTTTGAGTGGCAGAAAGCGTAACGGGCAGCCAGGCTGCCCGTTAATGTCATCAGGATTCGCTCACCACGACGGTGCCGATTTGCGGGTGGCTGAAGCTGGCTATTTTATCCAGGCGCAGCTCACGCGTCGCACCGGCATCCTCCACTATCAGGTATTCCACATTCTTACGTGAAACCAGATCGCTGGCCTTCGCCTTCAACACTTCGCCATCTTTTAGCTCCAGCGTCAGTAATAAATGATGCTGGCAGGCGAGTTCGAGGTTGTCATAGTCATCACAATTGATGGGTTGATAAGTATCATTCATCGACATAATCGCTCACCAGTAAATTCGCCGCAGCATACGCTGCTTTTTCCCTGACCGACTCTGAAAGGCTCTCATCAGAGGCCACTTCATTAAGCACTTTCAATACACAGCCCAACGCGTCCGGGACATACCCCAGATCTCCGCTGGCGATTTCCGCATACCGTTTGCGAATTAACTCACAATAATTATTCACATCCCCTCCCGCCAGCGCACTGACTTACTGTGAGATATCATTAAGCCTACGAAGATAAACTCGGTTTAGCAAGGTGACTATACCATACTCATTTAAGCAATATCAGCGCCTTGATAGCGGTGTATTTATCACCCTACAACAGCCTTTTGCCGCGGTTTTCGCTACAATGAGCGCCTGATTCGAATGGAGTTCTCTCATGGCGCTGAAAGCGACAATTTATAAAGCAGTGGTCAATGTGGCCGATCTCGATCGCAACCAGTTCCTGGACGCCTCGCTGACGCTGGCTCGCCACCCCTCCGAAACCCAGGAGCGCATGATGCTGCGCCTGCTGGCGTGGATTAAGTACGCTGACGAGCGTCTGCAGTTTACCCGTGGGTTAAGCGCAGAAGACGAGCCAGAAGCCTGGCTGCGCAACGATCATCTGGGTATCGATTTGTGGATCGAACTTGGACTGCCGGACGAACGCAGAATTAAGAAGGCCTGCACTCAGTCCGCTGAAGTGGCCTTATTCGCATATAATCAGCGCGCTGCGGAGATTTGGTGGCAGCAAAACAAAAGCAAGTGCGGACAGTTTAAAAATCTCACGGTCTGGTATCTGGATGATGAGCAGCTGGCGAAGCTGAGCGACTTTGCCAGCCGGACCATGGTGTTGCAGGCGACGATTCAGGACGGTGCCATCTGGCTCTCTGATTCTCAGAATAATCTGGAAATTCATTTGACGGCGTGGCAACCGGCCTCATGATCGTCCTGTCCCGAAACGTCAGCATTCCGGACAACGAGCTGGAGATCACCGCCATCCGTGCTCAGGGGGCAGGTGGGCAGCACGTCAACAAGGCCTCAACGGCAATCCATTTGCGTTTTGACATTCGGGCCTCAAGCCTGCCAGAGTATTATAAAGAAAGTCTGCTTGCTGCCAGCCATCACCTGATCACCAGCGATGGCGTGATGGTGATCAAAGCCCAGGAATACCGCAGCCAGGAGCTCAACCGGGAAGCGGCGATAGCCAGGCTGGTGGCGGTCATCAAAGAATTAACGGCAGTACAAAAAAGCCGCCGGGCAACGCGGCCAACCCGCGCATCGAAAGAGCGTCGGCTGGCCTCGAAGGCCCAAAAATCCACAGTGAAAGCACTACGCGGTAAAGTTCGTCGCCCCACAGAGTGACGAAAGGGAACACACTTTTCATAAGGAATTCATTGTGAAAAAAGCATTATGGTCAGCGCTGGCAGTGAGTACGCTGTTTGCGCTTTTCGGGTGTAACAACCGCTCCGAAACGCAGGTTTTACAACCCACGCAGACGGAAGAATTAAAACCGATGCAGCAGAGCTGGCGCGGCGTATTGCCTTGCGCGGACTGTGAAGGCATTGAAACGTCCCTGTTCCTGCAAAAAGACGGCACCTGGGTGATGAACCAGCGCTATCAGGGCGCAAAAGAGCCTTCTTCTTTTGCAACTTATGGAACATGGGCGCGAACGGCGGAGAAGCTGGTTCTGACGGATACCGCTGGCGAGAAAACTTATTTCCGCGCCAAAGGCGAGGGGATGGAGATGCTGGATCGTGAAGGCAATCCAATTGAATCCCAGTTCAACTACACGCTGGCGCCGGTAAAAGCGGCTCTGCCCGCGACGCCGATGGCGATGCGGGGGATGTACTTCTATATGGCGGATGCGGCGATCTTTACTGATTGCGCAACCGGTAAGAAGGTCAGCGTGGCAAACAATGCGCAGCTTGAACGTGATTACGCGGTGGCGCGCGGCAATGACAGCAAGCCGGTATTGCTGACGGTGGACGGTCACTTTACGCTGGAGCCAAACCCGGATAGTGGAGAGATGGTGAAAACGCTGGTGGCAGATAAAGACGCGAAGTTTGTTGCGGGTAAAGACTGTAACAGTAAATAAGCTGACGCTGAGCCATTAAAAAACCCCGCCTGAGCGGGGTTTTTTGTTTAGCCTTTGATGGCTTTCACCAGGTAATCAAGAATCTCGCCTGTCTTGATCATCTGTTTTTCGCCGCTGCGACGGTATTTGTATTCAATCTCGTCGCTGTCGAGGTTACGGTCGCCGATCACGACGGTGTGTGGGATACCGATCAGTTCCATATCGGCAAACATCACGCCCGGACGCTCTTTACGGTCATCCATCAGCACTTCGATACCCTGCGCACGCAGCTCGGCATACAGCTTCTCGGCCAGTTCCTGCACGCGGTAAGACTTGTGCATGTTCATTGGCAGAATAGCAACCTGGAACGGTGCGATGTTGTCTGGCCAGACGATGCCGCGCTCGTCATAGTTCTGCTCAATGGCGGCAGCTACCACGCGCGTCACCCCGATACCGTAGCAACCCATGGTCAGGATCTGGTTACGGCCATCTTCACCCTGAACAGCGGCGTTCAGCGCGCGAGAGTATTTATCACCCAGCTGGAAGATGTGACCGACTTCAATGCCGCGCTTGATCATCAGGGTACCCTGACCGTCCGGGCTTGGATCGCCTGCGACCACGTTACGGATGTCTGCTACTTCCGGCGTCGCCACGTCGCGATCCCAGTTGATGCCGAAGTAGTGTTTACCGTCGATGTTCGCACCGGCGGAGAAGTCGCTCATCGCGGCTACCGTGCGGTCAATAACAACAGGAACCGGCATATTCACCGGACCGAGAGAACCTGGGCCAGCATTGACCACGGCGCGGATTTCCGCTTCCGTTGCGAACGTCAGCGGGCTGGCAACCTGCGGCAGCTTCTCTGCTTTCACTTCGTTCAGCTCGTGATCGCCACGCACCAGCAGGGCAACCAGCGGGTAAGCGCTCCCTTCGGTGGCTTTCACCAGCAGCGTCTTAACGGTTTTTTCGATCGGCAGGTTGAACTGCTCAACCAGCTCGGCAATGGTTTTAGCGTTTGGCGTATCAACCAGCGTCATCTCTTGCGTTGCCGCAGCACGTGGTTCTTTTGGTGCCAGCGCTTCTGCGAATTCGATGTTCGCCGCGTAATCGGAAGAGTCAGAGAAGATCACATCGTCTTCACCGCTCTGCGCCAGTACCTGGAATTCATGAGATGCGCTACCGCCGATGGAGCCGGTATCGGCCTGCACAGCACGGAAATCCAGCCCCATGCGGGAGAAGATTTTGCTGTACGCCGCGTACATTGCGTCGTAGGTCTCTTGCAGGGATTCCTGAGAGGTATGGAAAGAGTAGGCGTCTTTCATCAGGAATTCGCGAGAGCGCATGACGCCGAAACGCGGGCGAACTTCGTCACGGAACTTGGTCTGGATCTGGAAGAAGTTCAGCGGCAGCTGTTTGTAAGAGCTCAGCTCATTACGAATCAGGTCGGTGATGACTTCTTCATGCGTTGGGCCGAGAACGAACGGACGCTCGCCACGATCGACGAAGCGCAGCAGTTCAGGACCATACTGTTCCC
The DNA here is from genome assembly GCF_000805795.1 of Enterobacter sp. FB. Lineage (NCBI taxonomy): Bacteria > Pseudomonadati > Pseudomonadota > Gammaproteobacteria > Enterobacterales > Enterobacteriaceae > Enterobacter > Enterobacter sp. FB. Next base: position 159,483 of record NZ_JSZC01000011.1, read on the forward strand.
AACGACCGCTCTCCTGCCACAGGTCAGCGGGCTGAACCACGGGCATGGACACCTCGATAGCACCGGCGTTGTTCATCTCTTCACGCACGATGTTTTCGACTTTTTTCAGGACGCGCACGCCGGTCGGCAGCCAGGTGTATAACCCGGAGGCCAGCTTGCGGATCATCCCGGCGCGCAGCATCAGCTGATGGCTGATCACTTCGGCGTCGGCAGGCGTCTCCTTCAGAGTGGAGAGCAGATATTGGCTAGTACGCATGTTGTTACGGTTCCATTTCGACGATTGGAACAGGCTGAAACACCAGCCTGACACAAAAAAAGTGGTTTAGTTTACCAGTGTGGCAAAGATGCCAAAAGAGAGGAGAACAAAATTACCTGGGTTCAAGGGCAAACACTTCAAAACCTGCCCCGGTGACGCGCCAGCGAACGTTAAAATCCAGCAGCCAGACGGCGTACGTTTTGCCTGCTTCCTCTTCTTTACGGTAGGCCGGACGCGGGTCCTGTGCCAGAACTTCGGTGATGAAATCCCGTAAGCGAGGATAGCGTTTCTCCAGTTGGCCGAACTGAGCGGTTATCTCAGGCGTAAAATATACAGGCATGTCCGCCTGTGGGGCGTCCTGAGCATAACTTGCACGCGCGTCCGGAAGGGCTTCGGCGAAGGGCAAATAGGGTTTGATGTCGATCACCGGCGTGCCGTCTACAAGGTCCAGGCTACCTAACTCCAGTATCACCCGATCTTTCTGGCAGCGTATGCCTTTCAGTTCAACCAGTGACATGCCAACCGGGTTTGGACGGAAGGTCGAGCGCGTCGCAAACACCCCCATTCTCGCATTGCCGCCAAGACGAGGAGGACGCACGGTAGGACGCCAGCCGCCTTCCATCGTCTGGTGAAACACGAACACCACCCACAGGTGGCTGAACGCCTCAAGCCCGCGCACCGCATCGGCCTGATTGTAAGGCGCAATCAGGTGAAGCTCACCGCGTCCGCTGGTGACAAGACCGGGCTGGCGGGGGACGGCGAACTTCTCTTTGTAAGGAGAGTGGATAACGCCTATCTGCTCGAACTGAAATGCACTCATTTCGCCGTGATGTTCAGCGCAGAACCGATGCACACCGCCTGACGGTAGCAGCCCGGCGTGCCGCTGGTGACTTCACAGCTGTGCAGCAGGACCGCGTTGGCTTTCATTTTTGCGGCATTAATCTGCATGCGTTTACGCGCTGTCGGGATATTCGGTGGTGAGTCCTGATTGGTCGCCTGACAGGATTCGCCGCTCACTTCGCCCAGTTCACGGAACGGTTTACCGACGAGTTCATCCGCTTTCGTGATAATGCGAACCGGCGCAGGGCGTACCACTTTCGGTTTCGCAGGCTCGGTCTTTGGCGGGGTTGCCGTGCTTTGAACAGGTTCAACGGGAGATCTGCTTAGCATAGAACAGCCGCTCAGCATGAGTGCTAAAAGACAGATCGGTAAAGCACGCATAATATTTCCTCAATGGATAATCAAAACGTCAGATATTGAATCAGTTGACTGCACAAATGACAAGACGGGCATAAGCCCGTCCTGATGATATTACACTGAGGTGAGATTACCAGCCCTTAACAGCGCCGCCGTTAAACACTTTGTTGGCTTCCTGGTAAACTTCGTCAGACTGATAGGCCTGTACGAATTTCTTCACGTTTTCCGCGTCTTTGTTGTCTTCGCGAGTCACGATCAGGTTTACGTATGGAGAGTCTTTATCTTCAACGAAGATACCGTCTTTAGCTGGGGTCAGGCCAATCTGACTGGCGTACGTGGTGTTGATAACGGCCAGGGCAATCTGCGCATCGTCCAGAGAACGTGGCAGCTGCGGTGCTTCCAGCTCAACAATTTTCAGATTTTTCGGGTTCTCGGTGACGTCCAGAACGGTTGGCAGCAGGCCAACACCGTCTTTCAGTTTGATCAGGCCCACTTTCTGCAGCAGCAGCAGGGAACGACCAAGGTTAGTTGGGTCGTTAGGCACGGCAACCTGAGAGCCCGGCTGCAGCTCGTCCAGGGATTTAATTTTCTTAGAGTAACCGGCAATTGGATAAACGAATGTGTTACCCACGCCCACCAGTTTATAGCCGCGATCTTTGATCTGTTGGTCCAGGTATGGTTTATGCTGGAAGGCGTTCGCGTCGATATCACCTTTGCTCAGCGCTTCGTTCGGCAGAACGTAATCGTTGAAGGTCACCAGCTCCACGTCCAGGCCATATTTCTCTTTCGCCACTTTCTGAGCAACTTCTGCAACCTGCTGTTCTGCACCTACGATAACGCCCACTTTAATGTGGTTCGGATCTTTTTCATCCTGACCGCAACCCACCAGTGCCAGAGAGCCGATCAGCGCGCCTACTGCTGCGAAGGTCTTTAATTTAAACGCCATGTTTTATCCTTAACTCGTAGAGTTTATGTTGTGTGTAACGTTATTTGTGCGTAACAGCCCGGACGATGCGATCGCCAGAGAACTGGATTAAGTAAACCAGAACAACCAGCAATACCAGAACGGTATTCATCACGGTCGCGTTATATCCAATATAGCCGTACTGATAACCAATCTGGCCTAAACCGCCCGCGCCTACGGCACCGCCCATCGCGGAATAACCGACCAGGGTGATAAGCGTAATGGTTGCCGCATTCACCAGCCCTGGCAGTGCCTCAGGCAGCAGAACCTTGCGGACGATCTGCATCGGCGTGGCGCCCATCGCGCGGGACGCTTCGATCAAACCGGTTGGGATCTCCAGCAGGGCGTTTTCCACCATGCGGGCGATAAACGGCGCAGCGCCAACGGTCAGCGGAACGATCGCCGCCTGCAGACCGATAGACGTTCCGACGATCACGCGGGTAAATGGAATCATCCACACCAGCAGAATAATGAACGGGATAGAACGGAAGATGTTCACCAGCGCAGAGAGCGTACGGTACAGCTTCGCGTTCTCAATGATTTGACCCGGACGCGTCACGTACAGCAACACGCCGACCGGCAGGCCAATCACAAAACCAAAGAAACCAGAGACAAAGGTCATTGCCAGCGTTTCCCAAACGCCGCGAACCAGCAGCCACATCATCGGCTCAGACATAACCCAGTACCTCTACTTTTACGTGATGTTCTTGCAGCCAGGCAATGGCTGCCTGGGTTTCTTCTTGTGTGCCGTGCATTTCTGTCAGCATGATGCCGAACTTCACGCCTCCGGCGTAATCCATCTGCGCGCTGATGATGTTGTTATTCACGTTAAAGCGACGTGCGGTTTCGGAAAGCAGGGGAGCATCAACGGACTGGCCGGTGAACTCCATGCGCAGCATCGGGACGCTGTCTGCTGTTGCTTCTGTTTTCAGACGTTCCAGATAGTCTTCCGGAATATCCAGATGCAGCGTGGACTGGATGAACTGCTGCGCCAGCGGGGTTTTCGGATGCGAGAACACTTCGCTTACCGTGTCCTGCTCGATCAGTTCACCGTTACTGATGACCGCCACGCAGTCGCAGATGCGTTTCACCACGTCCATCTCGTGCGTAATAAGGAGGATCGTCAGGCCCAGGCGACGGTTAATGTCTTTCAGCAGTTCCAGAATCGAACGCGTGGTTGCCGGATCCAGTGCGCTGGTGGCTTCATCACACAGCAGCACCTTAGGATTGCTTGCCAGCGCGCGGGCAATGGCCACACGCTGTTTTTGCCCACCGGACAGATTTGCCGGGTAGCTATCCTGTTTGTCGCCCAGACCTACGAGGTCGAGCAGCTCGGTGACGCGACGCTTCACTTCTTCTTTCGGCGTGTTATCCAGCTCAAGCGGTAAGGCAACGTTGCCGAACACGGTGCGGGAAGCCAGCAGGTTAAAGTGCTGGAAGATCATGCCAATCTGACGACGCGCTTTGGTGAGTTCTTTCTCTGAAAGGGCGGTAAGTTCCTGGCCGCCAACTTCTACGCTGCCCTGGGTTGGGCGCTCAAGCAGGTTAACACAACGGATCAGCGTACTTTTACCTGCACCCGATGCGCCAATGACGCCATAAATTTGACCAGCAGGAACATGCAGGCTGACGTTGTTCAGCGCCTGAATGGTTCGGTTCCCCTGCTGGAACACTTTGGTGATATTGGAAAGTTTAATCATTAGATTATTTTTATCGTATGTAAGTTAGCCGTGGCATTTTCTTCTGCCAGATACGGGTGATGACCGTAAACAAAACGGATGTTAAGGCATCCAGACGTCTAAATCAATCCAACTCTGTACGATGAGCACTTTATTGCGCTGCGATTCATGAGATACTAGCTGAACATGCCTTTTTCAGGAGCAAACCGGTGGCAAAATCAGTACCCGCAATTTTTCTCGATCGTGACGGCACTATTAATGTGGATCACGGTTATGTCCATGAGATTGATGAGTTCGAGTTTATCGAGGGCGTAATAGATGCCATGCGCCAGTTGAAAGAGATGGGCTATGCGCTGGTGGTGGTGACGAACCAGTCTGGTATTGCACGTGGTAAATTCACCGAAGCGCAGTTCGAGACGCTGACCGAATGGATGGACTGGTCACTTGCCGACCGCGGTGTGGATCTGGATGGCATCTACTATTGTCCGCATCATCCGCAGGGAACCGTAGAAGCGTATCGTCAGACCTGTGATTGCCGTAAGCCGCATCCGGGGATGTTTATCTCTGCGCAGGAGTTCCTGCACATTGATATGGCGGCTTCTTATATGGTGGGCGATAAACTGGAAGATATGCAGGCAGCCGCAGCCGCGGGTGTAGGGACTAAAATATTAGTGCGTACCGGCAAGCCAGTGACGCCAGAGGCTGAGAATGCGGCTGATTGGGTGATTAATAGTCTGGCCGATCTGCCAAAAGAGATTAAAAAGCACCAAAAATAGCCTTTTTGGTGAAAAGGTGAGCGGTTGAAATAAAAATGCATTTTTCCGCTTGTCATTCCTCGGCGGCTCCCTATAATGCGCCTCCATCGACACGGCGGATGTGAATCACTTCACACAACAAGCGGTTCGGTTGAAGAGAAAAAATCCTGAAATAACGGGTTGACTCTGAAAGAGGAAAGCGTAATATACGCCACCTCGCAACGGTGAGCGAAAGCCGCGTTGCACTGCTCTTTAACAATTTATCAGACAATCTGTGTGGGCACTCAAAGTGACATGGATTCTTAACGTCCTCGGACGAAAAATGAATACCAAGTCTCTGAGTGAACATACGTAATTCATTACGAAGTTTAATTCACGAGCATCAAACTTAAATTGAAGAGTTTGATCATGGCTCAGATTGAACGCTGGCGGCAGGCCTAACACATGCAAGTCGAGCGGCAGCGGAAAGTAGCTTGCTACTTTGCCGGCGAGCGGCGGACGGGTGAGTAATGTCTGGGAAACTGCCTGATGGAGGGGGATAACTACTGGAAACGGTAGCTAATACCGCATAACGTCGCAAGACCAAAGAGGGGGACCTTCGGGCCTCTTGCCATCAGATGTGCCCAGATGGGATTAGCTAGTAGGTGGGGTAACGGCTCACCTAGGCGACGATCCCTAGCTGGTCTGAGAGGATGACCAGCCACACTGGAACTGAGACACGGTCCAGACTCCTACGGGAGGCAGCAGTGGGGAATATTGCACAATGGGCGCAAGCCTGATGCAGCCATGCCGCGTGTATGAAGAAGGCCTTCGGGTTGTAAAGTACTTTCAGCGGGGAGGAAGGCGTTGAGGTTAATAACCTCAGCGATTGACGTTACCCGCAGAAGAAGCACCGGCTAACTCCGTGCCAGCAGCCGCGGTAATACGGAGGGTGCAAGCGTTAATCGGAATTACTGGGCGTAAAGCGCACGCAGGCGGTCTGTCAAGTCGGATGTGAAATCCCCGGGCTCAACCTGGGAACTGCATTCGAAACTGGCAGGCTAGAGTCTTGTAGAGGGGGGTAGAATTCCAGGTGTAGCGGTGAAATGCGTAGAGATCTGGAGGAATACCGGTGGCGAAGGCGGCCCCCTGGACAAAGACTGACGCTCAGGTGCGAAAGCGTGGGGAGCAAACAGGATTAGATACCCTGGTAGTCCACGCCGTAAACGATGTCGACTTGGAGGTTGTGCCCTTGAGGCGTGGCTTCCGGAGCTAACGCGTTAAGTCGACCGCCTGGGGAGTACGGCCGCAAGGTTAAAACTCAAATGAATTGACGGGGGCCCGCACAAGCGGTGGAGCATGTGGTTTAATTCGATGCAACGCGAAGAACCTTACCTACTCTTGACATCCAGAGAACTTTCCAGAGATGGATTGGTGCCTTCGGGAACTCTGAGACAGGTGCTGCATGGCTGTCGTCAGCTCGTGTTGTGAAATGTTGGGTTAAGTCCCGCAACGAGCGCAACCCTTATCCTTTGTTGCCAGCGGTCCGGCCGGGAACTCAAAGGAGACTGCCAGTGATAAACTGGAGGAAGGTGGGGATGACGTCAAGTCATCATGGCCCTTACGAGTAGGGCTACACACGTGCTACAATGGCGCATACAAAGAGAAGCGACCTCGCGAGAGCAAGCGGACCTCATAAAGTGCGTCGTAGTCCGGATTGGAGTCTGCAACTCGACTCCATGAAGTCGGAATCGCTAGTAATCGTAGATCAGAATGCTACGGTGAATACGTTCCCGGGCCTTGTACACACCGCCCGTCACACCATGGGAGTGGGTTGCAAAAGAAGTAGGTAGCTTAACCTTCGGGAGGGCGCTTACCACTTTGTGATTCATGACTGGGGTGAAGTCGTAACAAGGTAACCGTAGGGGAACCTGCGGTTGGATCACCTCCTTACCTTAAAGAACCTGCCTTTGTAGTGCTCACACAGATTGTCTGATGAAAAACAGCAGTAAAAATCTCTGCAGGCTTGTAGCTCAGGTGGTTAGAGCGCACCCCTGATAAGGGTGAGGTCGGTGGTTCAAGTCCACTCAGGCCTACCAAACTCCTTTTAAAGGATGAGCGGTACAGAGATTGCAAAACGATGGGGCTATAGCTCAGCTGGGAGAGCGCCTGCTTTGCACGCAGGAGGTCTGCGGTTCGATCCCGCATAGCTCCACCATCTTTTACTGCGAACCCAAGAAAACTTCAGAGTGAACCTGAAAAGGTGCACTGCGAAGTTTTGCTCTTTAAAAATCTGGATCAAGCTGAAAATTGAAACGACACATCTTAAATGGTGTGTTCGAGTCTCTCAAATTTTCGCAATCAGAAGTGAAACATCTTCGGGTTGTGAGGTTAAGCGACTAAGCGTACACGGTGGATGCCCTGGCAGTCAGAGGCGATGAAGGACGTGCTAATCTGCGAAAAGCGCCGGCGAGGTGATATGAACCTTTGACCCGGCGATGTCCGAATGGGGAAACCCAGTGTGATTCGTCACACTATCGTTAACTGAATACATAGGTTAACGAGGCGAACTGGGGGAACTGAAACATCTAAGTACCCCGAGGAAAAGAAATCAACCGAGATTCCCCAGTAGCGGCGAGCGAACGGGGAGCAGCCCAGAGTCTGAATCAGCTTGTGTGTTAGTGGAAGCGTCTGGAAAGTCGCACGGTACAGGGTGACAGTCCCGTACACGAAAGCACACAGGTTGTGAACTCGAAGAGTAGGGCGGGACACGTGGTATCCTGTCTGAATATGGGGGGACCATCCTCCAAGGCTAAATACTCCTGACTGACCGATAGTGAACCAGTACCGTGAGGGAAAGGCGAAAAGACCCCGGCGAGGGGAGTGAAATAGAACCTGAAACCGTGTACGTACAAGCAGTGGAGCACCTTCGTGGTGTGACTGCGTACCTTTTGTATAATGGGTCAGCGA
>NZ_JSZC01000010.1:0-5570 GCF_000805795.1 Enterobacter sp. FB
ATGTGCGATACTCGATCTCTTCATTAATATAAATATATCCATCAACGTCAAACTTGGCGTATGATGATTTTGCAAAATCCAACATCTGCTTCGATGAAATCATGATAAATCACCCAGTTCGAAATTAAACGAAATCTTGGTCTTTATAATAGAATCATACTTTATTTTAGCTATTTCTGAAGTAAACTCATCCTCTATATCTATGAGATAATCCATATCATCTTCCAGAGCCATTTAAAATAAAGCTAAATGCTAAAAACTCATAACCTTCATCACTAAAAACATGATGGGAATAACCATAAGAGCCATCCAAGATCTTTCGTTTTAGAAAGTGTATTTCTTGAGAATACATCAAAACAATCAAGAAGATAGTTAGACAATTCTTTTTTTATCTTCTTGTTTCTAACGATGAAATCATTAAACTCACGGACGTGTGATTCAAAATCGAAAGCCATATCATCATTATACAAACTAAGATACTTATGCATGTACGTATTTGATGATTCTATATCAGCGCAAAAAGAACATGATTTTATAGCTGACACAAGAAAATCCCGATCATCATAAAGCAAATCAAATTCCTTTATGTATCGGTATGCTTCTCTATAACGCATTGAATTATTAAGCGCGTATATAAGATTATAGTACGAGCTTTCATCTCTTCTTTCAAATGCATTTGAAACGCTAATTAATAAGTTGTCTATATCTGCTATTTGCGAAAAATAGCACGCTGATATTTCATCGGTAGACAGGACTATTTGCTTTGAAAAGCGAATCCAGGTACATAACAACCTTTGCTTTTTCAAATTCAGATATACTTCTTTTTTCTCCTATGACCCTATTTAATATATCTAAAGCTTCATTATCTGCTTTTTTAAGTGAAATAGATGCCATTAACCATATCCAACTGTAATAATTTAAAATGAAGATAGCATCTTATCGGAAGAAACGTAAATAACTTCAGCACTGGTTTTAACATAACGTCGCATTACGCGCACCGCTCAGGCGGCCTGAGCGCGCTTCTGACGGCAGAACGGTAAAACAGGCAACAAACCACCAGAAAAGCCGCCAGAAACGCAGGGAATGAATTCTGGCACAGTGAATGGCTATGCGCCCAGGTGAATGGTTCTGATTCTGGCGCCGGATACACCCCGTAAGCCGTGTTTTTCACACTTTACGACCGCGACAGCGTGCATCCCTGATGAAGGTGATTTTTCGCATGCGAAAAATCGGGCTGGAAAACCGATAGTGGTGAACGGACGCGCAATTTATTGCGTGACCGTGAAACGCTCGCCAGGTGTCGGGGCGGCGAGCCCTGACAGGAGCATTTGCCATGCCGCGTGTGCGCGGTATTACAAATGCACATCCTGTCCCGTGGCGCTGACACCCTCAAAAAAACTGAAGCCATGAAAATACCCTGAAAATGCCGGCAAGCCACAGTGCCGGATCCGGCACCACACTGGATATAAATCAGTAACACAATCCGGCCACCTGGATAAATATCATGTGGGCGGATCCGGCACTGCTCGCGGATATACAGGTGTGTGGTACCGGCACTGGTGTCGGATTGTGTGACATGTAAGGCACTGATAAATAGCGATAGCCACAATCCGGCGATATGACAGTGCCGGTACCGACACCTGTGTATCCGACAAATGTGAGACATTTTGCCGGATACATGCAAATTGCCTGAAATATTTACGATTAAGCAACTGATTTAAAATGAAAAATCTGCAAGACGAAGTCTTGCGTGGGGTGTGATGTTTTGACCCTGAAGGCAGGGAGCGGCGATCGGGCTGTGTGGACAGGCTAGAAAAACAGGTTTGGATTAAGTCATTCAGTAAATCAGACAAGCCACGCCGGCAACTGAGGCGTTCTCAGCGTTTCCAGAACTTCCACCAGGGTGAATCCCCAGTATGCTTGTGCTCGATGAGCAGCATCGCTTGTTTGAGGCTATCGATGTGCGAATCCTTGGCGGAAACTAACGTTTTAAGGTGTTCCACTTCCTGCCTCAGCTGTGCAATTACCTGTTCACTCTGCTGGGAGATACCTGTACCAGGCTGTTCTAATACCTGCGCAGACACATGTTCAAATGGGCGATACTCAAGAGGACCAAAAACACGAATAAGCTCCGAAACATCGACCAATCTAGCATTCCTTGCACCATGACAGGTGGACAGCTCACCTGTCTTAATCAACCTGTGCAATGTTGTACGGCTCTTCCCTGTCAGCCGTGCGGCCTCACTGATCGATATTTTTGCCATTAACTGCATCCTGTAGAGCGTTTAACTGCACCGAAAGAGTCCTGCAGAGCACCTCTGCATCCTCATGAAGTTTTTCACACATGTCAGCCTCAGTATCGAGATCCAGTTCGTTGAGCTTATCCAGCAAAAGCAGGGATTGCGCCTGAATGAATTTCGCCATGTTCAGTGCCGTTTTGTGTTGTTTAGTCATCACAGCGTCAGTGCTCCAAGTGATCTCCGGTTATTTTCCGCTTCCTCGACCGTTCGCTCGCTACGCTCGGTCACTTATCTGCGGCGAGCGGACGGATCTTACTAAAAGACAAATAACCTAGACGGTAAGCGTAACGAGAAGCCAGAACAAGAGCGGTAAGGCCACGCCACACCAATGCGTTTTTCCATAGGCTCCGCCCCCCTGACAAGCATCACAGAACCCGACGCTCAAATCAGTGGTGGCGAAACCCGACAGGACTATAAAGATACCAGGCGTTTCCCCCTGGCGGCTCCCTCGTGCGCTCTCCTGTTCCTGCCTTTCGGTTTACCGATGTCATTCCGCTGTTATGGCCGCGGTTCTCTCATTCCACGCCAGACACTCAGTTCCGGGAAGGCAGTTCGCTCCAAGCTGGGCTGTATGCACGAACCCCCCGTTCAGCCCGACTGCTACGTCTAATCCGGTAACTATCATCTTGAGTCCAAACCGGAAAGACACGACAAAGCGCCACTGGCAGCAGCCACTGGTAACTGATTTAGAGGAGTTAGTCTTGAAGTTATGCGCCGGTTAAGGCTAAACTGAAAGAACAAGTTTTGGTGACTGCGCTCCTCCAAGCCAGCTACCTCGGTTAGAAGAGTTGGTAGCTCTTTAACCTTTGAAAAACCACCGTTGGTAGCGGTGGTTTTTCTTTATCCAGAGGTTACTACCTCACGTTCTTTGTCGTCAAGGTCATGAATCTAAAGATACTGTTTCTTCAGATGCAGCTACCTCAGCTTCCGCGAACACCTTTTCAACAACACGAAGAATCTTGTAGGCCTCTGTTTTACCGAAGTTTTTATCTATATGGTAATCAGCCCGAACCCTGGTTTTTCTTGTTGCTATCATTTTTTGTGCAAACTGAACAAGTTTTTCATCTCCCGAAGCAAGTAATTTCCTAATAACCTTCTCATGGGATGAAACATCTTCATATGCACCTGGCAATTCATCAGCAATAGACTTTAAATAATGATAAAGTGCATAATAAGCAGATCGCGCGCATGTGCGATACTCGATCTCTTCATTAATATAAATATATCCATCAACGTCAAACTTGGCGTATGATGATTTTGCAAAATCCAACATCTGCTTCGATGAAATCATGATAAATCACCCAGTTCGAAATTAAACGAAATCTTGGTCTTTATAATAGAATCATACTTTATTTTAGCTATTTCTGAAGTAAACTCATCCTCTATATCTATGAGATAATCCATATCATCTTCAGAGCCATTTAAAATAAAGCTAAATGCTAAAAACTCATAACCTTCATCACTAAAAACATGATGGGAATAACCATAAGAGCCATCAAGATCTTTCGTTTTAGAAAGTGTATTTCTTGAGAATACATCAAAACAATCAAGAAGATAGTTAGACAATTCTTTTTTTATCTTCTTGTTTCTAACGATGAAATCATTAAACTCACGGACGTGTGATTCAAAATCGAAAGCCATATCATCATTATACAAACTAAGATACTTATGCATGTACGTATTTGATGATTCTATATCAGCGCAAAAAGAACATGATTTTATAGCTGACACAAGAAAATCCCGATCATCATAAAGCAAATCAAATTCCTTTATGTATCGGTATGCTTCTCTATAACGCATTGAATTATTAAGCGCGTATATAAGATTATAGTACGAGCTTTCATCTCTTCTTTCAAATGCATTTGAAACGCTAATTAATAAGTTGTCTATATCTGCTATTTGCGAAAAATAGCACGCTGATATTTCATCGTAGACAGGACTATTTGCTTTGAAAAGCGAATCCAGGTACATAACAACCTTTGCTTTTTCAAATTCAGATATACTTCTTTTTTCTCCTATGACCCTATTTAATATATCTAAAGCTTCATTATCTGCTTTTTTAAGTGAAATAGATGCCATTAACCATATCCAACTGTAATAATTTAAAATGAAGATAGCATCTTATCGGAAGAAACGTAAATAACTTCAGCACTGGTTTTAACATAACGTCGCATTACGCGCACCGCTCAGGCGGCCTGAGCGCGCTTCTGACGGCAGAACGGTAAAACAGGCAACAAACCACCAGAAAAGCCGCCAGAAACGCAGGGAATGAATTCTGGCACAGTGAATGGCTATGCGCCCAGGTGAATGGTTCTGATTCTGGCGCCGGATACACCCCGTAAGCCGTGTTTTTCACACTTTACGACCGCGACAGCGTGCATCCCTGATGAAGGTGATTTTTCGCATGCGAAAAATCGGGCTGGAAAACCGATAGTGGTGAACGGACGCGCAATTTATTGCGTGACCGTGAAACGCTCGCCAGGTGTCGGGGCGGCGAGCCCTGACAGGAGCATTTGCCATGCCGCGTGTGCGCGGTATTACAAATGCACATCCTGTCCCGTGGCGCTGACACCCTCAAAAAAACTGAAGCCATGAAAATACCCTGAAAATGCCGGCAAGCCACAGTGCCGGATCCGGCACCACACTGGATATAAATCAGTAACACAATCCGGCCACCTGGATAAATATCATGTGGGCGGATCCGGCACTGCTCGCGGATATACAGGTGTGTGGTACCGGCACTGGTGTCGGATTGTGTGACATGTAAGGCACTGATAAATAGCGATAGCCACAATCCGGCGATATGACAGTGCCGGTACCGACACCTGTGTATCCGACAAATGTGAGACATTTTGCCGGATACATGCAAATTGCCTGAAATATTTACGATTAAGCAACTGATTTAAAATGAAAAATCTGCAAGACGAAGTCTTGCGTGGGGTGTGATGTTTTGACCCTGAAGGCAGGGAGCGGCGATCGGGCTGTGTGGACAGGCTAGAAAAACAGGTTTGGATTAAGTCATTCAGTAAATCAGACAAGCCACGCCGGCAACTGAGGCGTTCTCAGCGTTTCCAGAACTTCCACCAGGGTGAATCCCCAGTATGCTTGTGCTCGATGAGCAGCATCGCTTGTTTGAGGCTATCGATGTGCGAATCCTTGGCGGAAACTAACGTTTTAAGGTGTTCCACTTCCTGCCTCAGCTGTGCAATTACCTGTTCACTCTGCTGGGAGATACCTGTACCAGGCTGTTCTAATACCTGCGCAGACACA